>NZ_JALDYF010000001.1:0-772313 GCF_032154225.1 Psychrobacillus sp. | reverse complement strand
CGCGGAAAGCGTCCACCCCTGTAGCGGAAACTACCATTAAGACGCATTATATGTAGAAAACGAACGAAAATATAAAATTGAATAAAATGGATAATCAACAGGCGTGATATTATTTCTATTATAGACCGTTTGCAAAGACATTCAATATGTTAAAATAGTGGGAGAATGGTTAGAAAGGAAAGATTGATTTTGCCTATTACATTTACAGTACATAGCGGTGTGCAATTAGAAAATGACATCCGATTTACTTTAGAAGAAAAACCAATGAATGAAAATATAACTGCAGGAGGCCGAATGATTACGGATTCAGATTCCCTTGCATTTGTTTATTTATTAGAAGATGAATCAGGTTATCATTATGTGAAATTTGGACAAGATGTTTGGCCAATGCTTGTAAATTCACTTCAGCTTTCAGAAGACCCGAAATTACAATTTGGTGAAACGGAGTTCATTTTAGATAAATTTAAAGAAGAATTAGAAATGCTTATATTCAATATTGAAGGAAATGATAATTACGGTGCAGATTTTTCCAAAGCAGTTGAAAATGCATTTAGGGAAATTTTAACATCAGCGCAATAGTTCAAGTGAAGTGGAGGTCTAGCTTATGGGGCAATGGGAAAGGTTTTTAGAGCCATACAAGCAAGCAGTTTCGGAGCTGAAAATAAAGCTCAAGGGAATGCGTTCTCAATTTGAAATAGAAAATACAAACTCACCGATCGAGTTCGTCACAGGCAGAGTTAAGCCGTTAGCAAGTATTTATGATAAGTCGCTTGAAAAAGGAATCATCTTTGAACCTTCTTCAACACTTGCAAAAGAAATACCTGATATTGCTGGACTAAGAATGATGTGTCAATTTGTAGATGATATTGAAACGGTTGTGGGGATATTACGTGCAAGAAAAGATATTCGAATTGTGGAAGAAAGAGATTATATTTCTCATAAAAAACAAAGTGGATATAGATCGTATCACATGATTATTGAATATCCAGTACAAACTATTCATGGGGAAGTGTTCATACTTGCTGAAATCCAAATTCGGACATTGGCGATGAATTTTTGGGCATCTATTGAGCATTCCTTAAATTATAAATATAAAGGGATTTTTCCGGAAGAAATTAAGAAAAGATTGCAATACGCCGCCGAAGCTGCATTTCGTTTAGATGAAGAAATGTCTTTAATACGTGGAGAAATTCAAGAAGCACAAAAATACTTTAGCGAAAACAAAGAACTATCTACACCTAAAATACATGAAAGTCATAAGGAAGAGAGGTCACGTGAACGATGAAATTTTTCATACAGTCTCGAAATGACGATCTATCTAATGAATTGATGGAAAACGCCAAAATGTATTTAATTGATTTTGGCTTAATATTGGATGAAGTTAATCCTGATATCGTGTTATCGATTGGTGGAGATGGAACACTATTACATGCATTTCATAAGTATAAACATTTAACTGCTTCTGTTGCTTTTGTCGGTATTCACACAGGACATTTAGGCTTCTATGCAGATTGGAAACCATCTGAAATTGAAAAATTAGTTATAAGTATTGCGAAAAAAGAGTTTGAAGTAATTGAATATCCATTGCTGGAAGTGACGATTAACTATCAGCACGGGGAAGATAGTGCAAGCTATCTGGCATTAAATGAATCAACGATTAAGTCACCAGATGTTACATTAGTAATGGATGTGGAACTAAATGGAAGCCATTTTGAACGTTTTAGAGGAGATGGCTTATGTATGTCCACACCATCCGGTAGTACTGCATACAATAAAGCACTTGGTGGGGCAATTGTCCATCCGTCTTTAGAAGCAATGCAATTAGCGGAAATAGCATCGATTAATAATCGTGTGTTCCGAACAGTTGGTTCACCTTTAGTTTTACCAAAGCACCATTCTTGTTTATTGAAACCAGTAAAAGGACCGGATTTTATGGTGACAGTAGATCATTTGCAATTATTGCATAAGGATGTCCATTCTATTTTGTATCGAGTAGCAGATGAAAAGGTGCGTTTTGCTCGATTTAGAGCGTTCCCATTTTGGAAACGTGTGCATGATTCGTTCATTGACAGTGATGTATAAACATGAATAACAATCAAATTAAGTTATCCTTTCCAGTAAAAGAACAAACGATTTTAGTAAGAGATGCCATAAAGCAATTTGGCATTTCGAAAAAAGCATTAACGAGTATTAAATTCGAAGGTGGAAAAATTCTTGTTAATGAGGAAGAAAAAACAGTACGTCATTTGCTCCAATTTGGAGATGTTGTGACAATTATTTTTCCATTAGAGAAGAAAAGTGAAGGATTAATAGCGGAAAAAGGGATGTTCCCGATTTTGTTTGAAGACGATCATTTGCTCATTATTTCAAAGGAAGCAGGTTTGAGTACGATACCTTCTAGAGAGCATCCGAATGGAACAGTTGCTAATTTAATCGCAGGCTATTTAGAGGAGCAAGGGCTGTCAGCGACAGTTCATATTGCCACTCGACTAGATAAGGATACTTCTGGAATTATTTGTATTGCAAAGCATCGCCACGCCCATCATTTATTGAGCGAAATGCAAAAGTCTGGAGAACTTCACCGTACCTATGAAGCAATTGTACACGGTCATGTAGAAGCAAATATGTTTTCGATTAATGCTCCAATTGGGCGAAGAAATGGCAGTATTATTGAACGGTTTGTTTCTGCTGAAGGTAAAGATGCGAGAACTTCCGTTCAAGTAATTCGTCGGTTTTCTATGAATGGTGAAGCGTTAACACATGTGAGGTTGAAGTTGCATACTGGAAGAACGCATCAAATTCGTGTACATATGCAGGCGGTTGGTTATCCGTTAATTGGCGATGATTTATACGAAGGAAGTAGAGTTCTGATAAATAGACAAGCACTTCACGCAAAAGAATTAGAGCTTGAACATCCTTTTACAAAAGAGATGATACATATTATTGCTCCATATCCCGATGATATGAACGATCTGCTATGCGAATAAATCACTGATGATTACCTATGAAGGGTGATCACAGTGTTTTTTTGATAGTTATTTCCCAGGGAATAATACCGCTTTTTATAATCGAGTTGCTTAATCAGTTTAAAGCCCATACAATATAGAATGACAACCGCAGAAAGGAGGGACTAACGTGAAAGAAGAAATGAATCAGCTTCCATTAGACGAAGCATATTTAATCGATTTCCTTAGCAATGATTTTATGGATAAATTCAGAGAAGAATTTATGCAACTTCACCCATATGACCAAGCATTATTTTTTGAAAAGGTGGAGCCAGATATACGAAAGAAGATCTTTCACTACCTCTCTCCTAAAGAAATGGCGGAACTGTTTGAAGCAACTAAATTTGATGATGAGCAATATGAAATGTATTTGCAAGAAATGGATACAATTTATGCCGCAAGTATGCTGTCATTTATGTATGCAGATAATGCCGTCGACGTACTGAATGAGTTAGGAAAAGATCAAGTAGCTAGCTATTTGAATATTATGGACGAAGAATCAGCACAAGAGATCAAAGACTTGTTGCACTATGAAGAATACACAGCTGGTTCAATTATGACGACCGAGTATGTAGCAATTCCAGAAACATCTACATGCCGTTCTGCCATGACTATATTACGCAATGAAGCACCGAATGCAGAAACGATTTATTATTTATTTGTTGTAGATGAATCACATAAGCTAACAGGGGTTATTTCTTTGCGTGATTTAATCATTGCAGAAGAAGATACATTGATAAAAGACATTATGAATGATCGCGTTGTTAGTGTATTAGTAAGTGAAGACCAAGAAGAAGTTGCACGAGCGATTAAAGATTATAATTTCCTAGCGGTACCCGTTGTGGATGATAATCAGCATTTACTAGGAATCGTTACAGTAGATGATATTATCGACGTCTTAGATGAAGAAGCTTCCGATGACTATTCTAAACTTGCCGGTGTTTCTCATATGGATACATTTGATAAAAGCCCTTTCCAGGCAGCTAAGAAAAGATTGCCTTGGCTTATTATTTTGTTGTTTTTAGGTATGCTAACAGCTAATTTGATGAGTCTTTTTACAGAAACATTGGAGCAGGTTGCATTACTTGCAGTGTTTATTCCTTTAATAGCGGGTACAGCTGGGAATAGTGGAACGCAAGCATTAGCCGTTGCGATACGAGGGATTGCAACAGGGGATATTGAAGAGGAAAGTAAAATTAAACTGTTGTTTCGTGAAGCTGGAACTGGCTTAATCACGGGCTTATTATGTGGAGTGATCGTAGTAGGAATTGTGTTCTTTTGGCAGCATGACTTACTTATTGGTTTATTAGTTGGAGCAGCTATTTTTGTTTCTATTTTTGTGGCAACAATTGCTGGCTCGTTTATCCCACTATTAATACATCGTATGAAGATCGATCCTGCTGTTGCGTCTGGACCTTTTATAACGACGATTAATGATGTTATTAGTATTTTAATTTACCTTGGTCTTGCGACGTTGTTTATTTCTTCGTTGTGAGTTAGTACGTTTTCACATTTTGGAACAATTGAGCATAAAGTAAAGGAAAAAGGATGTGCCTATGAGCTATTTAAATGATCCTTTGCTTTTTGTGAAAGCTCCTCCTGTAGCCCATCGACCAGCGGATATACAAGAAGAGAGTACTTCTATTTACGAAAAGCCAAAGAGTATGTCTGAGCAAACAGAGGCAATTTTAGAACAGTTGCATTTTCTCTCGAATCCTTTCCAACGAAAAGTGTATCGCCCATTGGTGTTCCATTTAGAAGATGGCGAGCTGATTCAAGGAGAAGTGAAGAGTGTAGATGATGAGTTTGTTACTTTTGTTGTTGGGTCGGGGGAAGCGATGACTTATCGAATAGATCAAGTCGAAAAAATATTTTGGCGAGGCAATATATTGAAATGAGCTATCCTAATTTGGGATAGCTTTTTTTATTGAAAGTATAAGGATGGGAAGAGGGGATTTCGTTACAAGCGGACGCTTTCGGTGGGGCGGTCGATGAGTCGCCACTTTTCACTGCATCCTTCCGGCTTATGGGAATATATTCATGTTCTTTCTACTTAAACCCTTTCATATAAGAGGAAGGAAAAGAAAAAAGTTCATCAACACTTCTAATTAGAAACAGACCAACAATTTTCGTATAAAGTAAATATGTCATCTACTTCTCCAATTTATAATCAAATATAGAAGTGTCGCTTGTCAAAAACTACAAAGGGCTGCCCAAATTGTATCTTTGGCAGCCTTCAAAGAATATAAAAAGAGACTTGCTTCTCCTATTGCCAAAAGTATTTATCTACTTGGCCCAGAAACTAGCTAGAAACCGCGTCACTAAGATGGTTTACGGTATAAGAAAACTTCCATATAAAAAACCGCTCGGGGGATGCCCGAACGGAGTAGACACTGCAAGGAGGAAACGATCAATCACATACATCTAAAAATACATCTGCCACACATTCAATTGCACAGAAACAATTCAAATCGACAGTAATACAGCTACCAGTTAAAGCAAAATGACGCACTTTACAAAGTTTTCTAAGATCAATTTTTGTACCATCATCATTCAATAGATCTACTTCATGTCTTTCGCGATCAAGTGGTTCTAATACTCGTAAAGTTGCACAGCATCCGTCGAAAATATCTTCTACTCTGAAAAAGACAGAAATACAATCATGATCGCATCTATCTCTATCGCGGAAAAACGCTTTAAACGGTGTACCATCCTCTGTTAGTAGCATGAAAACACGAGTATCTGCTTGAACACGAGCAGGGCTAACTAAACCGCCAAGTGGCTCTAAAAAGCAGTTCGTTGGACATGGCGGACATTCATTGTTTACCGCTTGCTCTTGAATATCTTTAATTGCTCGAACAACATCACAAACGCAGCGTCCTGATCTTTTAACATCAGTTATATCATCCATTCTTCCACACCCCATTAATTTTCACCTCCTCTTTATCTCTTTCTAACTTATGTAACCCCACGATTGTGACTAGGGCAAATATCTCTATTCGTTTTGCATATTTTCAAATGAACAGCTCATACTATTCGAAAAGGAGTATGCATATGAAAAAAAAACTGTATGTACTCGTCATGTTCCTCCTATTAACTGGATGTTCGGACGCATCTAAAGATACCGTATATGATGCAAAGCAAACGAAAGAAGCTCAGGAAGTGGAAAGTGAGTTAGATAATTATTCGGATGTTATGGCGTACACCAGTGTATTAGAAGGAAACGATGTAATTGTTTCGATTGATATACAAAGGTTAAAACGATTCAATAAAGAAAAAATCGAAAACAAGGTGAAGAAGTACTTAGAAGAAAAGTTACCAGGTAAAGAAATAATCGTCACCGCGGATATAAAAATTAAATGGGAACTAGCAAAAATAATTGATCATCAACTGCAAGGGGAAGAATTAAATCAGGCTATTGAAAATATAAAATCTTTATCAAAGGAAGAGACATAATGGACCAAAAACAATTTCAAACTATTGTAGACAAACAGACACCGAAAGCTCCATTATTCATAAATATGTTAAAAGCTTTTTTCGTTGGAGGAATTATTTGCACAATTGGTCAATTTGTTTCTTTTTTTTATATTCGTTTTTTTGATTTTACGGAACGAACTGCTGCCAATCCAACAGTGGCAACGATGGTATTTTTCGCAATGATTTTAACAGGTACAGGATTATATAAAAAGATTTCACAATTTGGAGGAGCTGGATCTGCAGTTCCGGTAACTGGATTCGGTAATGCGGTTATTTCCGCTGCAATAGAGCATAAATCAGAGGGATATGTGCTTGGTATCGGTGGTAATATATTCAAACTTGCTGGATCAGTCATTGTATTTGGCGTACTATCTGCATTTTTTGTAGCACTTATTAAAACGATATTAGTAAAAGTCGGTGTGCTTTCATGGTGAATACAAAAGGGACTATTCAATTTATAGAAAAGCCAAGTATCGCCAGTACAGCTGTTATTGCAGGTCCAATGGAAAAGGATAGTGTTTTTGCTGCATCTTTTGATGAAATACTTCTATTAGAAAATGAAAAAGATGAAACATATGAACAAGCAAATAGGCGTTTTATTGAAAAAGTTTGCGCACTTGCGGTTAAAAAAGGACATGAGCAGATGAATACTATTGACTATCTTATAGGAGGAGATTTAATCAACCAGCTTTCTCCAACGAATTTTGCAGCAAGAGAGCTAGCACTGCCGTTTTTAGGTGTTTTTTCTGCTTGTGCAAGCTCTATGGAAGCAGTTATTGTTGGTAGTCTTTTATTGGAAGCTGGCAATGCAAAATCGGTTTTAGCTGGTGCATCTAGCCACCATCCTACTGTGGAAAGGCAATTTAGATATCCATTAGAGTACGGGGCGCAAAAGCCAAAAACTGCTCAATGGACCGTCACTGCGGCTGGTTTTGCTATGTTACAAAAGCATGCAAAAAATGCACCTATTATTACGCATGCAACGATTGGAAAAGTGGTGGATGGCGGGCAAACGGATCCTTTACATATGGGAGCGGCGATGGCATCTGCGGCTAGGGATACAATTGAAAGGCATTTAGTTAATACAAATAGTAGGATGGCAGATTATGATGTCATTATGACAGGAGATTTAGGAAAAATAGGCTTGTCCATTTTAAAAGAGATGTTTAGCGATACAGATAGCCATGTTATTTTACAAGACGCTGGTGCTCAGTTTTATGGAGAAAATGATTTTTTTAATGCTGGTGCGAGTGGAGCCGGTTGTTCAGCAGCCGTTTTTTTCAGTCATATATATGAGCAACTAAAAAGTGGCGTATTTAAAAGGGTATTACTTGTTGCAACTGGAGCACTTTTATCCCCTTTGACATACCAACAAGGGGAAACGATTCCTTGTATTGCACATGCTATTGAATGTCGAATGGAAAAGAGGGGATAATATGATTTCATCACTCATTACTGCATTTATTGTTGGTGGTCTTATTTGTGTAATTGGCCAAGTGCTAATGGATGCTTTTAAACTTACACCCGCGCATACACTAAGCACATTAGTAGTAAGTGGATCTATTTTAGATGGCTTTGGTTTATATGAGCCGCTAATTGATTTTGCGGGTGCAGGTGCGACGATACCGATCACATCATTCGGTAATTCATTGACACATGGGGCGCTTGCAGAAGCCGAAAAACATGGTTTGATTGGCGTTTTAACGGGAATGTTTGAAGTAACAAGCTCTGGTATTAGCGCTGCTATATTATTTGGCGTCATTGGTGCATTTATTTTTCAAAAACGAAAAACTACATATTAGTTGATTCGCCCTTTTTCCTCGATCACCTTCTGCATACATTAAGTTGAAGAGGAGAGGAGGGGAAAGAATATGAATGACTACTGTTGTGGTGGATACTCTGGATACGGTTATGGCGGTGGAGCAGGATATGGTGGTGGAAGAAAAAGTTCTTCAACTTTCGTATTAATCGTCGTTTTATTTATATTATTAATCATCGTTGGCGCAAGCTTTCTCCCTTAATCTAAAAAAATGATGTGAAATGGGGGGAGAAGTAGAATGCAAAATAACTTTTTTAAAGCAATTGAAAATAAAACAGGTGTAACGATGGATGACTTATTTACGCTTGTAAATACAATTTCCAATGCAGATTTTACAGATGAAAAGCAAGTGCGTAAAATAGTTCGCAAAGTAGGGGTGCTTGCGAAAAAGCCGGTATCAAAGGAATTAGAAGATGAACTAACGTCTTCCATTTTACAAAGTGGAAGTTCGTTAAGTTTATCTGATATTCAAAAAATGATGTAACCCTATAAAGAAACTGAAAAATCAGGCGATATAAAGAATGAAAGGTTAAAGAGCAAGCATAAGGTATAAGAATAAAAAAAGGAGGCGGAGAAAATGGGCTATATTATTCCAGTACAACCAATACAATCGCAAATGTATGCAAACAGAATGCTAATGGATGATTATAATTTTGCTTATATTAGTAATGTTCACGGCATTAAAATGAAATCATTATTTGAAGAAAAACTTGAAGCAAAAGAAAAAGAGTATAAAAAACAAGAAGATAGTGAAGAAGAACAAGTACTTGAGTCAAGAGAATTATCTCATGCTCCGCTTTATAAAAACTTTATTCAGCCAAATCCTGCAAACCTATCTGCTATTATTGCCGAAGTAAGTGGAAAAGGAAATAATATTAATCTGTATATATAGAAACAGGAATCTTTGACTAGGTCAAAGTATCTTAAATCAGCTTTTGAAAATATTTAATTAGAATGCCGGTATTTATATCGGCATTTTTTGTCGTATCAGTTACTAAACATTCTTCTATAAGGGTGTTTGATCATCAAAATTAAAGTGCTTGAACTATTAATCTAATATAGGCGTTTGACCGATACTTTGACATCCTAAGATACATATAAATATTAGGATACTATAAAAAGGAGGGTAAACAATAATGAATAAAAAAATGATACTTTCTCTAGTTGATAAAGTAATTAAAGTGGACAGAGGGGGACCTGAATCCCGTGTAGGTTTACTACTTTCAGCCGCAGATGATCACTTTACGCTGCTTACAGAAGATGATGGAATCGTTTATTATAATACGCAGCATATAAAAAGCTTAACTTATAATACGAAAAACCAGGTTCACCTTAGTGTGGAAATTCCTGAGGGGTTTGTATATTACCAAGCAGAAGACTTCAAGGGGATTTTGGAGAAATTGACACTTCGTTGGGTCAAGATTAACCGTGGTGGGCCAGAGACTTTGGAAGGTGTAATGGACTATGTGGATGACGATTTCATTACAATTGTTTCCAATGAAGAGATTATCAGAATTTCATTGTTCCATATACGAAATATTAGTTACGGAGTGCATGTTGAAAAGGCAAAAAAAGATGACAAAAAGAAGCCTGATCATAAAGGAAACAAAGACGATAAAGGAAGCAAAGACGACAAAGGAAGTAAAGACGACAAAGGAAGTAAAGAAGACAAAGGAAGCAAAGACGACAAAGGAAACAAAGATGACAAAGGAAACAAAGAGGATAAAGGAAATAAAGACATGGATAAGGATCGTGAGAAGAGAGAAGAGCCTCATAAACACGAAAACTCAGAAAAAGAAAGTGAATAACTAAAAGAGGTTTTCGTCGCTACTGTTTGTATGTCAGAAGCGACGAATATTCTATGAAGGAGGCGCTCCAAAATTGAAAGAGCAAACCTTTGAACAAGTATTATGCGCCATGAAAAACACGGAAATTGGTTTGTTTCTAAAGAACAATCAATTTATAAAAGGTATTTTAGTAGATGTTAAACAAGATCATCTTGTCGTTGAAGTAGCTCAAAAAGTATATTACCTCCCACTACAACAAATTCACGCTCTTTCTAAAAATGCGAAAGATTTTCTAATATCTCCTAGAATTATTCCCCACCTCAACAAAAATCACTTAACTGATCTATTGAAAGCTATGAAATATAACTGGGTATCGATTAATAGCTTAAGTAATCAAGAAGTTTTTGGTGTATTAAGCAGCATATTGGAGGATCATATTATCTTAATCAATAATATGGAGTTACTCTATGTTCCAAAATCATATATATCAAGTATTTATAGCATTTTGCCTAAAGAACAAATCATCTTAATTAATGAGAAACAACCCACTGATGAATATCTCGAAGCGCATCTAACAAATGAAAGTGTTGGCAGTGAGGAACACTTTACCCTAGAAGAATCTTCAAGTATTAAAAGGGATAATAGAATACTACTAACTGAATGGATTCCTACGAATAATGACGATTATGTAGAAACCATTCCCGAAAAAGTCTCCTTTTTTCATCAAAATGATGCAAAAAAACAGACGGAATCCTTATTGGAAGAAGACATGCAAGAACCTCACCAAGGGGAACAAGCAATTTTTCTTCATTTAGAGTCGTTAAGCAATAATGAATTTGATATAAGTATTGAGCTTCCTATTACAGATAAACAGACAGAAGAAGAACTAGAAGTTGAAGAAGAAGCAAACTTATTCCAATTGAACAGCAATGACATTCTAGAAAATCACGAGGAAATTTTGGAGCCTAATAAAAATAGTATTACTAGTCATCCCACAAGTGACAAAGAAAAAAGAATCCTTCTTACTGCGTGGAGTCCAATGAATCATGATCCATCTGCACTTCCCAATTTGAAAAAAACTTCTGAGAAAAGTAAACTTATTGTTCATGATGAGAGTTCCATACAGATGGAACCTATTGCAGAATTTAATATATCATTCATTCAAGAGAAATACTTTAGTGAATTAAAAAACAATAAACTAATAGAGTGTTCGGGTGATACGCCGCTGCCTGATGAAACTAATGTGTGCCAAGAGTTGGAGAAACGAAAGAACCCAAAAGAAGAAAAAGCAATGCTTGTAAAGCAGTACTATGCCTTAATGAAGCATGCAGAAGAAAACTTAATTAAATTGGAACATCGATTTAATTCCATTATTCAACCGACTTATGCTAATAAAACAAAGACGGGAACAGCAAGTTATGGGAATATAGTTCAAAGTCTTGAATCTGAAGCAACAAACTCCTTTCATCTGCCAAAAAGTATAAAAGAAGAAATAGTTAGATTAGAGAAACAGTATCTTTCATTAATGAGGCATGCAGCAAAGATGTATCGTCAATTGAGAGATTATTAAATAGAGTAATTTAAGAGTGATAGTAGCGGAAAATAAGACTGTTTATTTTTTGTTGAGAGCTTAACATAATAGAAAAAGTCGAAATATTACATGCTTACTATCTATCGACAACACTAAAAATTTTTTTGGAAGGAGATGCAGACTTGAATAAAATTATTCAAAGTCTAATCAAGGAAGTCGTTCAAATAGAAATTTCGGGGAAGAAACTAGTTAATGGCACTTTAGTTGATTTGGGTAGCGATATGATAGTGCTTTTTAATGGTACAGATTTTGTGTACATCCCTTTAAATCATATTCAAAGTTTTGTTGTTGATCGTAATAATGAAAATGATATACAGGACCCATCAGAGTTTTCCCTCATCATTGCGGACGAAAACAAAGATGATTTATCTTTTAAAGAAGTTCTTACGCAAGCAACAGGGAAAAATGTTGAAATTTATGTAACAGATGGTCAGCTACTTCATGGTCATATTACGTGTATTATGAATGATTATATTGTATTCTTTTCACCTATTTATAAAACGATGTATATTTCTATGAAACATTTGAAATGGCTGATTCCTTATCCCCAAAATGAATGTCTCTACGACATGAATGTCCCAAATGTCCCAGTACAGTCGAATAATCATTCGTTAGCAATAAGTTTTGAAGAACAAGTTCAAAAATATAAAAATACACTTGTCGTGCTAAATATAGGTGGAAATAAAAGTTATATTGGAAAAATAAAAAATATCGAAAAACAAGTCGTAGAAATTCAAAGGGCAAGATCAGCTCCCTTTTACCTAAATTTAGATCATATTAAAACACTCCATCAGGTATAAATCAAGTAGTCACTTTCATTTAAATATTTTACTTATATGATATTCAATACAATATACCCGAAAAAGTAGAGGCATGGAATATTCCATGCCTCTACTTTTTCGGGGTGTTTTCTATTAAAAGATAGAATTCTAACATATCGAAAAATATATATTTTATATTCATGGACATACACCTCTTTTCTTATAAAGCAGAGCGAATATACATACTAGGAAACGGTCAAAAAAATTAATTTTATAGAAAAGAAGGGAAATGTATATGTATGAGTTTTCAGATTGGAATCGCCAGTTTGGTATTCCTTACGACTATGTTAATCATATTTTGGAGACCTAGGGGAATGAATGAAGCGTGGCCTGCATCAATAGGTGCGGTGATTATTTTACTAGCAGGGATTGTATCCCAAGAAGATATTTTGGACATCATTAGTAAAATTGGTGGAGCATCTATAACAATTATGGCAACGATTGTTATGGCTGTAATATTAGAGAGTTTCGGATTTTTCAATTGGGCAGCTGCAAGGTTAGCCAATTTAGCAAAAGGTTCTGGCCACCGTTTATATTGGTATATCCAGTTGTTATGTTTTTCGATGACGTTACTATTTAATAACGATGGAAGTATCTTAATAACAACACCAATATTAATTTTACTACTTAAGAATCTAAGACTAAAACCCAGTCAACAAATTCCATATTTATTGAGTGGAGCACTAATTGCAACTGCTTCTAGTGCACCGATTGGTGTAAGTAATATCGTTAATCTAATCGCATTAAATATCGTTCATATGTCTCTTTGGATGCACACAGCAATGATGTTTGTCCCCGCTACATTAGGCTTGTTATCCATGTCATACTTGATGTATATCGTAGTAAGGAAAAAACTACCGAAAACATTACCAAATTCCGCAATAGATATTGAGGAGGCTTTTTTCACAAAAACTTTTCATCCACTAAAAATGAAAATCTCAGTAGAGTCAAAACAAAAACGTACTAAGTTTATGTTAAAAATACTGTTGTTTGTCTTTGTTATGCGTTGTCTACTTTTCGTTGCATCCTACATTAATGTACCAATCGAATTTGTAGCAGTTCTTGGATCCGTAGTTCTGCTAGTGTGGAGATGGTATCATTTACGAACAAATCCAGTAGACATTTTAAAGAAAACACCATGGCATATTCTTATTTTTGCTTTCTCCATGTACGTAATTATATATGGTTTAAATAACGTAGGGCTTACAGGATTATTGGTACAGTGGTTTGAGCCGATAGTAAATCAAGGGCTATTCCAAGCAAGCTTTATAATGGGAGGATTAGTATCAGTGCTTTCAAACCTTTTTAATAATCATCCAGCTTTAATGATTGGTACTATTACATTAACTGAAATGGGGTTAGATCCAATCACATTGAAGACTATCTATCTTGCAAACATTATTGGTAGTGATATGGGGTCATTGCTGTTACCTATAGGTACACTTGCTTCTCTCATTTGGATGCATATATTAAGAAAAAATAAGATAAAAGTTACTTGGAAAGATTATTTAAGCGTAACGGTGATTGTCATACCTATAACGACAATTATAACTTTAACTTTATTATATTTTTGGATACAAATAGTTTTTGCACATTAAAATGAGTTTATGATTACTGTTAAAGCACTACATGAAGACAAAGATACCTACAAATAAAATGTTATCTATCTTACATGAAGGGATGAAGGGCATAACGAATTTTGATTTCAATGGGCTTCCAAGTCTATCGCTTAACATTAACTTTAACTATATAGAATTAACCATTTCGTTTCATATGAAGTTTTAGTTTAGCGGGAAAATCGTAATTAAAAATATTTTCTGCTAAACTATTTTATATATAAACTAATACTAATCAGTTTTGGAAATTCGAGCTTGTGCTCAATAAGGATATCACTATCTCCTCATGATCTATTTTATTTGTACATAAGAAAAGAGGATGATTTTCAAAATCATCCTCTTTTACTATTTATATTTCTTTTAATTCGATGTTTTTCTCCATTGCACGATGCGGAATACCGGCATCTAAAAATTCAGGAGACGTAATCGTATAATTTCTTTTTTCGTAAAATGCTAAAGCATGGCTCTGTGCATGGAGTTTTAACTTATGGAAGCCTTTTGACGCAGCATAATCTTCCATGCATTGCATCATTAAGTTACCATGACTTTTACCTCGGTAACTCGGTAAAATACATACACGCTCTACTTTTCCTATATGGTCGTCAATTTCACGGATTCTTCCTGCACCAAATGGCGTTTCCCCATCATATGCTATAAAGTGAACCGCGCCTTGATCATACTCGTCTAGTTCAAGATGAAGTGGTACATCTTGTTCCTCCACAAATACTATTCTTCGGATGCTGATCGCATCTTGATATTCTTTTTCAGATTCAACAATTTTAGCAAAAACCAATTATTATACATCCCCTGACAATCTAAATGTTTCATATACTGTCCAAGAACCGTCATCTAATTGATATAGCAAATGAAGTCGATCGATTTCTTCTTCGAATTCGGCACCAATCATTTTTAACTGAGGATAAATATCATCATGCTCACTAGATTTAAGTTTTTGCGCAATTGTAATATGAGGTACAAATGCATAATTTTCTTCGTCGTTATATTCAATTGTATGCAAAGCTTCGCGTAAGGCAGTAATTTCATCTGTATGATCTACATTAAAATAAATCGCATTTGTTACTGGTGCAAAAGAACTTACTTTAGTAGTTTTTAGTGTAAATGGTTTATGTTTACCGGTAATACTAGCTACTTTGTCGGCAATTATTTTAATTTCATTTTCATCTGCTTCAAATACACCTTTAATAGTCATATGTGGTGTTATAAGAGCGTAATGAGGATCATAACGCTTTCTGTAAGAATTTGCAAAATCTTGCACCTTTTTTGAAGGGAAAGCTACAATACCATATTTCATTTTTCATTACCTCCTCAAATTTGTCAAACTAGTCACATATTCATTATAACAAAATTATCTACAAGCTGAAATTTTTTTGTAGGGATCTTTTCATATCTGGCTGCCAAAGCTTCCAAGTATGGTCTCCATCTAATTCGCCATAGAATGTTGAAAATCCTTTTTTTATTAATAAATTATGCATTTCCCTATTAGGAGTAAGGAAATCAAGTAATCCATCTCCCGTTTTCACGGCAGTTTCACCTTTTCCGATAACATGGTAAAGAGAGAAAGCATGGATTTCTTTATGGTTTTCTATTTTAGACAAAACATGCTCATTTACAAGTGGCGAGTGTAAAATAACTTTTCCAAATGTGTTCGGATATTGCAGTGCAGCAAGTAACGACACTGTTGCGGCAAGAGAATCGCCGATTAATGCACGTCCCATGCCTATTTGATATGTTGGATAATTGGTATCCAAATAAGGAACTAATTCCTGAGCAAGAAAACGAATATAGGCTTCATGTTTAGAGCCTTCAGGATGATATTTTTCTCTGCGATCTTTTACATTTTTGTATGGTACACCTACAATAATAAGGTTTTCTATTTCTTTTTGGTCGTATAATTCATCCGCAACGCGAGAAATTCTCCCAAGTTGAAAATAGTCTTTTCCGTCGGATGCGATCAGAATGGAATATTTGTATAATGGCGAATAATTTGGTGGTAAATAAATGAGCAATTGCATTTCTTCTTGAAGTGCATTGCTAAATAGTGTTAAATCTTGTACGACACCCCGGTTCATCGTTGTTCCTCCTTTTTAGCAGTCATGTTGTACTGAAATTGTAACATATACATGAACAGAGGTATAATAAACATTATTACGTTAGAAAAAGGGGATAATTACAGTGGATAAACAGACATCGAGAGTTCATTCAAGAACGGTTGAAAATGCTGCGAATGAAGCTTTAAGAAGACGCGGCGTAACAATAGAGGAAGTAGCGAAAATCGTATATGAAATGCAAATTCCATATAATAAAGGACTTACGATTGAACATTGTATGGAGTCGGTTAAAAGTGTTTTGAAAAAAAGAGAAATGCAACATGCCATTTTAGTTGGTATTGAGTTAGATGAGTTAGCAGAGAAGAAAATGTTATCGCAGCCTCTTCAGCAAATTGTGGAATCAGATGAGGGGTTATTTGGTGTAGATGAAACGATTGCACTTGGGTCGGTATATACGTATGGAAGTATTGCTGTTACGACTTTTGGACATTTGGATAAAAATAAAATGGGGCTTATTTCGAAGCTTGATACAAAAGAGGGTAGTGTGCATACTTTTCTAGATGATTTAGTAGCTAGTATTGCGGCAAGTGCTGCTTCTCGGTTAGCGCATCGCACAAGAGATTTGGAAGAAGCGAATGAAACATTTGATGATATTCCTCCAGAAGAAACGGCACCAGAGTCAAAAATTAAAGGCGTTCGTACTTGAGCTAAATAAATTTTAAAATGCCGAAACGCTGAATTCACAGTGTTTCGGCATTCTTTGTGCTGGCGGGGGTGGAATCGGTCGATCTTTGGGAACAATCGATCAATCTCCTTTAAAAACACTAAGCACCAGCTTTTTTGAAGCCAGCTTCTAAAGCTTCTTGTTCTGTACAAAACCACTGCTCTGGATTCGTGTTGTCGTAATCTTTTCCACCAGGCATATGATAAATTTTATTTCCCTTTTGGTTGATATTTCCTTTAATCGCGCATTTTTTATCAACATCATCATTCGTTTTATTCGAAATAATTGTCGATGCATCAAATCCACGTGATGTTACGTAATCTTCTGTTTCCCACACGCCTATTTTTGCAACTTTCGCCACTTCAGATGCAGCTTCGAAATTATCTAAATATCTCGTATTTGGAGGGAAAACATACGCTACGCGAGCAAGTCCTTCCGCAAGAAGTGTTTCTTGTACGCTAACTCCATCTACATAAATATACGCAAGCATCCGTCCATAATCATCGACTCTATTGCCGACATCGAATTCAATCGTCAAATCTCCGCTATTTAGCAGTTCTTTGTTTCGTACTTTTGCATCGTCCCCAAAAGGTTGTTTGCCAAGCGTTTTATGATTCGTTTCGGGGGTATCAATAAGCAGGTATCGTACTTTTTCAATATTTCCATTATACTTGATTTTAATTGTATCTCCGTCAGTTATTTCTACAAGCTCTACTGGAATTTGATCGGTTGTTCCAGTTGTTTGTGTAACTCCGTTTGCTGGTATTTCTTCACAGCCAATTAGCAGGAAGGCAAGGAGTAAAATAAGCCATTTTTTCATTTTCATCACCAAACATAGTTTAACATATAGTTGAAAGGGGTAATAATCTTGACACAGTTTATAAAATTACCGTTTAAATATCAGTACGAAGAGATGATGACAAGATTAGCATTAGATCCACTTAATGCTGTAGATTTGGAAAATAAAACAGTAAAAATTCCGCTAGAAACTTCGATTATTACGCTCAAAAGTACAGGAACATTCGAAGAGCCAGCATTTACTCTTACAGGAGTGGAATCGGATGAGCAGCTCCAAAAAATGATGTCTATTTTTCATTTTAATCGCAGCTTAGAGCCAATTTCTGCCCATTTTGCGGAAACTAATTTAAAGGGGTTATTTACAAAGTTTGACGGGACGCCAATTGTTACAGACTTTTCTTTATACGCAAATATCATGAAAAGCATCATTCATCAGCAGCTTAATCTTTCATTTGCAAGAACGCTTACTACTAGATTTGTCCAAACATTTGGTAGACAAGTAGAGGGAGTATGGGTATATCCAAAGCCTGAAGATATTGCTAGGCTAGATGTGGATACGCTTAGAAATATGCAATTTAGTTCGAGAAAAGCGGAATATATTATTGGCGTTTCAACTGCGATTGCAGAAGGCGAATTACATTTAGAAAGGCTATCTACAGAAACGGATGAAACAATCATTAAACGATTAACAAAATATCGAGGGATTGGCCCGTGGACTGCTGAAAGCTTTTTACTATTTGGGCTTGGTAGAGAAAATTTATTTCCAGTTGCGGACGTTGGTCTTCAAAATTCATTGAAGAAAGTTTGGCAAATGGAAAATAAACCTTCAAAAGAAGAAATTTCCGCTCATTTTGATGAGTGGTCACCTTATTTAAGTTATGCTGCTTTATATTTATGGAGAAATATTGAATAATGCAAAATCAGCTTTTCCTTTGTATGTAAGGGAAAGCTGATTTATGTGGCGGTAATATTCAATTAGGACTCTCCGTTTCTTCTTGAACTTCTTTGAAATATAAAAAGGCTTCTTCGTCTAATTCGTATAACCGTTCTTTGTTTAGACCCATTTCAAATACACCAGTAAAAATAGGTTCCCACCAAGTTTCTGTTTGAGTCATTTTAATTTCCTCCTTTGTACTTTTTTTCAAGTTAAACAAAATATACCCTAAAAAGAATTAAAGATAAACTAGTTTACTGAAAAATGAATCAATAATCATGTGAGAATAAGTCTTATAGACTACTAGCCCTAATTAGTCCAAAATCAATTCGGCTATGATATAAGTATCTCCACATTCAAACGTAATATTCTTTCCTATTTTAGAAAAGAATAGTATGATTTTATTAAGAAAAATAATGATTTTAAAGCAGAAAAGGGGATGTTTAGATGAATTTTAATTCCGAGCAGTTGAATGAAATGATAGAAGAGCATCAAGCGTTTTTTTACACTGGAATAACGAGAACTGCAAAATTCCGCATTAATCAATTAGATATATTAAAAAATACAATAAAAAAATATGAGAAAGAAGTAATTCAAGCGCTACATGATGATTTAAGAAAAAGTGAATTTGAGTCATATGTAACAGAAATTGGGCTAGTGTATGACAATATTTCGTATATGAAAAAAAATGTAGAGAAATGGATGGAGCCGGAGCAAGTGAAAACGCCTGTTGCTTTAATGCCGTCTAAAAGTTTTATCGTCCATGATCCTTACGGGACAGTTTTAATTATTGGTCCGTATAATTATCCGTTCCAATTAGTAATGGAGCCTTTAATGGGAGCAATAATCGGTGGGAATTGTGCGATGATTAAACCATCAGAAGCGACACCTCATACAATGCAAATTATTAAAAAAATCGTGGAGGAAGCATTTGATCCTAGATATATTCGCGTAGTAGAAGGAGAAAAAGAAGAAACTTCTTTGTTAATACATGCGCCATTTGATTTTATCTTTTTCACGGGCAGTGTTCATGTAGGAAAACTTGTGATGAGAGCAGCTGCTGAAAGATTGACACCAATTGCGTTAGAATTAGGTGGAAAAAGTCCTGCAATTGTTGATCATACAGCTAATTTGGAAGTGGCGGCGAAACGAATTGTGTGGGGGAAACTAGTGAATGCTGGTCAAACCTGTATTGCTCCTGACTATGTATTAGTGGAGGAACGTATTAAAGACAAATTTGTCGAGCTTGTAAAGCAAGCAATTCATCAATTTTACGGAGAATCTATTCAAGAAAGTACGGATTTAGGTAGGATTGTAAATGATCGTCATTTCGATCGTTTAAAAGCAATAATCGACAAAGAACAAGAGCAAATTATTTTTGGTGGTAAAACGGATAGAGCTGATCTTTATATAGAGCCAACGATTTTAGACAATATAAGTTTTTCAAGTCCTGTAATGGAGGATGAAATTTTCGGACCAATATTGCCAATTATGACGTATACGGATCTTCCAGCGATCATTAGGCAAATTCGTAAGTTGCCAAAACCATTAGCGGCGTATATGTTTAGTGAGCATGAACGTGCACAAAACTATTTCTTACAAGAGCTATCATTTGGAGGAGGATGTATTAATGATACAGTTTCTCATGCAGGTAGTGCGCATCTTCCATTTGGCGGAGTAGGAAATTCTGGTGTGCAAGCTTATCACGGGGAATCAAGCTTTACTTTGTTTACACATCAAAAGTCCATTATGAAAAAGAATACGAAATTACCGGTTAATATAGTATTCCCGCCATATAAAAATAAGGTGAAGTTAGTAAGGACTTTATTGAAATAAACTTTCAGCATCCACAATTGTTACAAGATTGTGGATGCTTTTTATTATATTTTAAATAGTAACTGAAATTTTTTATTAATATCGAAGATTTTGACACAACGTATATATTAAATATGTTATGTTAGATACATAGTAATATACTTCTATTTTTTATTGGAACGAAAGAACTATAATGGTTTTGGCAAAGAACAGTGGGAAAGGAATCGAAAGAAATGATGAACACAATTTTTGATGCAAATTCGGATGAACTCTTACATACAGTGAAAACAGCTATTTTTGATTACTCACTAGCAGAAGACATATCGCTTCAAGAAAAACTCGAGAATGCTTTTTTCAAAATGAAATTAATGGATTATGCTTTCAATGAAACGATGATTTTTGCGGTTACGAATAAAGCAGGGCAAATATTATTCGTAAATGATCGCTTCGTTGAAATTTCTGGATATAGCCAATCAGAACTTGTTGGGAAAACGCATAATATCGTCAATTCAAATGTCCATCCAAAGTCTTTTTTCAAAGAAATGTGGTCAACTATTTTAAGTGAGGAACCGTGGACGGGTGAAATTTGTAATAGACGAAAAAATGGAGAATTATATTGGGTAAAAACATATATATTACCTGTATACATAAACAGTAAAGAATCTTATTTTTTATCTATCCGAACTGATATTACATCGGAGAAAGAAAAAGAAAAGTTGCTCCAACTATCGATTGTTTCCTCTTTTGAAACAGTGGTGAATCAAGTAAATAACTTAGTTTTTAAAGTAGAAAAAGATACTTTTGGAAGCTTTGTTTTTTCCATGTTTACTGGGAAAATTGCAGGGGAGTTTTTAGCTAAAAGAGGAAACTCGATTATTCAAACTCCAAAAAATGGACACGAAGTCAATAGTACAGCCCATTATAAATCAATCAATGCATTATTGCCAAAAGATATGGCTAATCGATTAACAATCCATTTGATGGAAGTGTGTAAAGGGACAGAAGTGTCTTATAACGAATGGATGGATAATAAGTGTATTCATATAACGTTATCTCCTGTCATGGAAGATGGAGAAGTTGTCGGAGCAGTTGGTTTTGGAAATGATATAACGGAGCTTGAATCGACGCGCAAAAAACTAAACGAACTTGCTTATTATGATCATTTAACAAACACACCGAATACTGCAGCTTTAGAGAGAGATGTAAGAGAGAAGATTAAATCTAAAAATCCGTTTCATTTCATCTACGTGGATTTAGATCGATTTAAAAATATTAATGATTCTTTAGGGCATGTAACCGGAGATAAGTTATTACAAAAAGTAACAAGGAGAATAAATAACTTCATTCAAACGAGTGGGGAGATTTATCGAATCGGCGGAGATGAATTCGTCGTTTTAATAGATGAAGACCAAATGGAAACTTCATCACTTCAGTTTGCGGAAGCGCTTATTCGAGAAGTGGAATTGCCATTTTACATTGATGAAATGGAAGTATATATTTCTTGTTCTATTGGTATTTCTTATTATCCGACAGATGGAACTACATATCATTCCTTACACCGTTCGGCCGACTTAGCTTTAAATGTGTCGAAGGAAAATGGAAAGAGAAATGCTGTATTATTTGCGGAAGAACATAGAGAAGGATTTGTGAATAAAGTTCAATTAGAAAGTGATATTCGAGCTGGTCTCGACAATGATGAATTTTTTCTTATGTACCAGCCAAAAGTATATTTACAAACTGGCACGATTGACGGCTATGAAGCATTAATCCGTTGGAATAAAAAATCAGATGGCATTATATCTCCGAATGATTTTATCCCATTCTCCGAAGAAACTGGACTGATTATTCCGATTGGCAAGTTTGTTTTGAAAGAAGCTTGTAGACAAGCAGTTGAGTGGTTAAAATTAGGAGTTGAATTTAACACAATTTCGATTAATATTAGTCCTGCTGAACTAGAGCAAAATGATTTTCTAACTAATTTACAGGCGGTGTTAGAAGAAACAGGATTACCACCTTATTATTTGGAAATAGAAATTACGGAAAATGTATTAATGAAAAACATAGATCGTTTAACAAATGTATTGTTAGATATAACGAAAATAGGGATTAAAATTGCAATGGATGATTTTGGTTCAGGCTTTTCGAATTTCCGATATTTGAGCGAGTTGCCGATTCATACGCTCAAAATAGACCGAATGTTCATGAAGCGAGTTTTAGAAAATCGAGATGAAGTGATTGTTTCTTCTATTATTCGAATTGGACAAGGTTTAGGGCTAGATGTAGTAGCTGAAGGTGTTGAAAATAAAGAAGTGATTGATTTCTTAAGAGTGCATAATTGTCACTCTGTGCAAGGATTTTATTATTCAAAACCAATGAGAGCAGAAGAAGTGCCGACTTATACGATTAATCAGTAAAAAAGTATATAAAAATGTTCCACAAACACAGGGTTTAAGCTACATATAGAAATGGAGTAAAGGAATGGGAGAAGTAGATTCCCTTACACGCGGACGCGTACCGTGGGCACGGCTTCAATCTCCTCGTCACTGCGTTCCTGCGGGGCTTTCAGCTCGCGCTATTCCCGCTGGTGTCGCCGCTTTTCACTACTTCCATACCGCTAATTAGGAATGTATTCATGTTTTTTCTACTTAAATACTTTCATCTAAGGAGCAGAGAAAAAAGTTAATCCGCACTTCTAGTTAAAAATAGATCGACAATTTTCGTACAAAGTAAATCTGTCATGTACTTCTCCACTTTATGTCCAAATGTGGAAGTGTCTCTTTCTATAAACCTACAAATAGCCGCCAAAATTGTATCTTTGGCGGCTTGCTTACTAGATAGAATGGGCTTGCTTCTTCTATTGCCAAAAGTATTTAACTACTTAGCGTCGAAGTTAAAGTCGAGCGGAAGGCGAACATTTGCCATACGATGAACTCTCTTTTAACAGATTCCCCGTTCATCTTATAGCCTAATGAGAAGCCTAGAGCGAGCCGTAAACTAATGTTTTGGTTTTAAAGGATGTTTCCACTTTTCTTGTATTTCCAATGCTTGTTTGAGTTTATGTCTGATAAGGTAGTTGAATTGTAATGGTCGTTCCTATGCCTTGTTCACTCTCTATGAACACATTGCCGCCATGCTGATGAATAATCTTTTGAGAAATCATCATACCTAGCCCAGTTCCTTTTTCTTTCGTCGTAAAGAAAGGATCAAAAAACTTTTCCAACGTCACCTTGTCCATTCCAATACCATTATCGATAATTTTAATCATTAATCCATTATCCGAAAGAATAGTCCCAATGATTGAAATCTCTCCATTCGTTTGAATAGCATCAACGGCATTTTTAATAATATTAATAAGCACTTGTTTCATTCGGCTATCTTCCCCAAAAATAAACATATCTTCGGATAACCCTTGTTTAGACAACTTAATATTTTTCAAATTCAACTCTGGTTGGAATAGCATGATCACATCATCTATTGTTTCCTTGAAATTATATTTCCTAGACATGGCTACATGCGGCTTTGCTAAAACTAAAAATTCCCCAATAATATAATTGATTCGTTCAATTTCGGACGCTATTAGTTTTGTATATTCATAATAAGGTTGGCTTTTATCTTGATTCATTAGTTGGATAAAACCAGAAATGGCAGTCATTGGATTGCGAATTTCATGGGCAACACCTGCCGCCAATTCACCAGCTATATTAAGCTTTTCTGATTGAATGAGCAATCTCTCCGCTTCTTTTTTGTAGCCTACATCTCTTGTAATAACAGACGAGGCAATTAGTTTGTTGGCATGGTCGTAAATAGGAGAAAGGGTAATTTGTGCATCAAAGAAACTTCCATCTTTTTTCATATCTTCTGTCTCAAAATGAAGACTATTGCCATTAAGTACTTCCTTCTGACGTTCTGCAGCAGCATTGATATTTTTAGGAGGGACGAGATCAATAGAACGACCAATAATTTCTTCACGCTTCCAGCCGTAAAGTTTTTCAAAAGCTTGATTCGCTTCGATTACTTTATTATTTAAATCAAATACTGCAATACTATCCTTCGCATTTTCAAAAAATAATTGCAAATAACTATCTCGAGAATGTAATTCTTGTCGCATCATCTCGTTCTGTTTGGAAATAGTAATCCAATGCTTTTTTTCAATTCCCAAATAGAAAATAGAAGTGGTAATTAATAACAATAAAAAAATTGAAAGATGGATAATATCATTTAGAGATGTTTGGAGATACGATAATTCATACTTGTAGTAAATTACCATACTCATCTCTACCATTGTTATTGCAGTAATAGTAATACTTGAAAGAACTGAGCGATAAAGCAGTGAAATGTAAATCGGAAAAGTTAAAGTGATAAGGAAAATAATACTATCGCCATGTATGTTTAAATATAAGCCATATATATTTAAAACAACTAACAAAAATGGTCGAATTAAAGGACTTCGATTATAACCTGAAAATAAAAATGCCAATAGCAATAAATGCATGATGCAACAATAAAAGAAGGACTCCGTAAAGCTTAAGGGAAGAAAAATAGAAAGAAGGAGATGTGTAACTGTAAAACAACTAATAATCGCTAAAAATATGACTTTGTTCTTTTTATTTAAAATTTCTAAATTCATTTTCCACCCCAAGTAATATAGACTGTATAATGATAATATCTTATTTATTCCTTTATGAAAATGTTAGAATTTGTTAAGATAAAATAGAATAAAAGGAGGAGTTAGCATGTCATTTACTTTTCAAGAACAAGAAACGATTTCATTACTTAAACAATTAGTGGAAATTCCAAGTCCATCAGGATTTACGAAAGAAATAATGGATTTTATGGAGAATATATTAAAGGATTTACAAGTTTCCTATATACGCACAAATAAAGGTGCGCTTATTGCAACAATCAAAGGGGAAAATGACGATAAGCATCGTTTATTAACTGCCCATACAGATACGCTAGGTGCTATGGTAAAAGAAGTGAAAGCAAGCGGGCGTTTGAAGTTGACGATGGTTGGCGGCTTCAACTGGAACGCAGTGGAAGGCGAATATTGTACAATTCATACAGCTTCGGGCAAAAAAATCCGTGGCACAATTCTAATGCACCAAACTTCTGTGCATGTTTACAGAAATGCGAGTGACTTGAAGAGAGACGAACAAAATATAGAAGTGCGTGTAGATGAGAAAGTAACTACTGCAGATGGTACACTTGCGTTAGGAATCGAAGTAGGCGACTTCGTGTCGTTTGATCCACGTTTTGAACAAACGGACACAGGCTTTATTAAATCACGTCATTTAGACGATAAAGCAAGTACAGCATTATTGCTTCAGCTTATCAAATCAATTCAAGAAAATGCGATTACTTTACCGCATACGACACATTTTTATATTTCGAACAATGAAGAAATTGGCTATGGTGGTAACTCGAATATTCCTGACCAAACAGTTGAATATCTCGCAGTTGATATGGGAGCTATAGGTGACGGCCAAACATCAGATGAGTATACTGTATCGATTTGTGCAAAAGATTCATCAGGACCATATCATTATGAACTAACACGTCAATTAGTAGAGCTTGCGAAAAAAGAGAGTATTGACTATAAGTTAGATGTTTATCCATATTATGGATCAGATGCATCAGCAGCTATTCGTGCAGGTTATGATGTGAAGCATGCGCTATTTGGACCAGGTATTGAGTCTTCTCATGCATACGAACGTACACATGTAGATTCACTGAAAAACACTGCACAACTTTTATATGCATATGTGAATACAAACATTTTATAAGAATCGGCTAAAACCGATTCTTTTTTACTTGTTTTTTTGGCGTTAAATCCATATGATAAATAAGTGAATAAGAAGGAGATATAACAGAATGGATTTTAAATTACAAGATGAGATATTAAAAAGAAGAACTTTTGCAATTATTTCCCACCCGGATGCTGGTAAAACAACTATTACAGAGAAGCTTCTATACTTTGGTGGAGCAATTCGTGATGCAGGAACAGTAAAAGGGAAAAAATCAGGGAAATTTGCAACATCTGACTGGATGGAAATTGAAAAACAACGTGGAATTTCAGTGACCTCTTCCGTTATGCAGTTTGATTTTAATAATTGTCGTATTAACATTTTAGATACACCTGGACATCAGGATTTCAGTGAAGATACGTATCGTACATTAATGGCTGTCGATAGCGCAGTGATGATTGTCGATGCAGCAAAAGGTATTGAAGCACAAACATTAAAATTATTTAAAGTTTGTCGTATGAGAGGTATTCCAATTTTTACGTTTATCAACAAACTTGACCGTCAAGGGAAAGAGCCTCTTGAGTTAATGGAGGAGCTAGAAGAAGTATTAGGCATTCAATCTTATGCGATGAATTGGCCAATCGGTATGGGGAAAGAGTTTTTAGGAATTTACGATCGTTTCAACAATCGAATTGAGCAATTCCGCACAGATGAAAAGGACAGATATCTTCCTTTAGATGTCGAGGGAGAATTGGCTGTTGAACATTCGATGAAACAAACGTCTTACTATACGCAAGCGATGGATGACATCATGCTGTTAAATGAAGCAGGTAATGATTTCGATAAAGAAAAAGTACTTGCAGGAGATTTGACACCAGTGTTCTTTGGTAGTGCATTAACAAACTTTGGTGTACAAACATTTTTAGAAACATATTTACAATTTGCTCCAACTCCTGAGCCAAGATTGACGGAAGATGAGCAAATTATTGATCCGTTAAATGAAGAATTTTCAGGTTTTGTTTTCAAAATTCAAGCGAATATGAACCCTGCTCACCGAGATAGAATTGCATTTGTACGTATTGTTTCTGGTAAATTTGAGCGTGGGATGAATATGACGCTTTCACGAACAGGCAAATCATTTAAAGTTACTCAGTCTACACAATTTTTAGCAGATGACCGTGAAACAGTAGATACGGCAGTTGCAGGAGATATTATTGGATTGTATGACACAGGTAATTATCAAATTGGGGATACAGTTGTTGGTGGTAAAAAAACGTTCTTATTTGAAAAACTACCACAATTTACGCCAGAACTGTTTATGCGAGTAACTGCGAAGAACGTTATGAAATCGAAACATTTCCATAAAGGGATTTTACAGTTAGTGCAAGAAGGGGCTATCCAATATTACAAAACGCTTCATACAGAAGAAGTTATTTTAGGAGCGGTTGGTCAGCTTCAATTTGAAGTGTTTGAGCACCGTATGAATAATGAGTATAATGTGGAAGTTCGTATGGAGTCTATTGGTTCGAAAGTAGCTCGATGGATTGAAAATGAAGCAGATGTGAAAGAATCGATGACTGGTCCAAGAAGCATGTTAGTAAAAGACCGTTATGATCGTTATGTATTTTTGTTTGAAAATGAGTTTGCAACTCGTTGGTTCCAAGATAAATATGAGCATATTAAGTTGTATAATTTACTGTAATATAGAAGAAAGGCTACCTTTGACGAGGTAGTCTTTTTTAGTTGAGAAAAGGAAAGTATATGGAAATGCTCCAAGAACACAGGGGACGGTACATATTTAAAAAGGAAGGGAGTGGATTTCGTTACAAGCGGATGCTTACCGCGGGCACGGCTTCAGCCGCTTCCTTCGCTGCATTCAGTCCAGTGTCTTCAGCTAGGTGCTCCTGCGGTTACTCGTCGCAGAAAACATCCGCTGTTCCCGCTGGTGTCGCGGCTTTTCACTACATCCATCTTGCTTATGGGAGTGTAATCATGTTCTTGCTACTTTCCCTCCTTCATGTAAGAGAAAAAAGCTCATCAACATTTCTAATTAAAAATAGGCCAACTATTTTCATACGAAGTAAATTTGTCATCTACTTCTCCACTTTCTGTCCAAATGTAGAAGTGCCACTTTATAAATTCCTTCAAAGGAGATAGAACCAACAAGCTTTAAAAATTTCACCGTTCATCGTATGGCTCAATGGGAATCCTGAAGCGAGCCAGAAACTGGGAAACAAAGATGTTTTTCTAAGTTGGAAAAATGAGAGGTTTAGTTGGAAAAATAATTAGCGCAGGATGCTAGTAACCTAATTCATATTTGAACTATGGTGAATAAGCGCATATGATAGAAATAGCGAAAAAAAGGTGGTCAAAAAAATGAAAATAAGCGATTTCTCTATAAAAAGGCCAATATTCACAACTGTTATTATGTTTTTAGTCATTATACTAGGCGGAGTTTCATTTTTTAAAGTACCAGTCACACTCATACCGAATTTAAGCCCGCCGATTGCTGTTGTCGTAACTAGCTATCCTGGTGCAAGCCCGGTAGAAGTAAATGAAAAACTTACAAAACCACTAGAATCAACATTAGGCACTTTACCAGGCATAAAAAAAGTTAGTAGTAGCTCATCAGAAGGTGCAAACTTTCTTTTATTAGAATTTGATTGGGCAACAAATATGGATGATATTCAATTAGATATTATGCAACGAATTGACACGATTTCTGTACCTGATGGAGCAACTAAGCCAAGGTTTTTAAAGTTTGACCCATCCCAATTTCCAGTTATTCAGCTATCTTTGCGTGCAGATAATTCCGCTACAGATATTCGATTAATAGCGGAAAGATTAGAAAAGGAACTGATTAGTACAGAAGGAGTCGCTAGCGTAAATGTTTCTGGCTCCTTGGTAGAAGAAGTTCAAATATTATTGGATCAACAAGTTTTAGAAGAAAAAGGATTAACTCAAAACGATATTGTTCAATTAATTCAAGCAAATAATATTTCTTTTCAAGGGAATCCAGTCGAAACAGAAAATGCAAAATCATTAACTACTCGAATAGTTAGTACGCTTACGACTGTAGACGATATAAAAAATTTAGTAGTGACGGTTAATCCTCTCGATGGAACAAAAATAACGATTGGAGATGTTGCGACTGTTTCATTGACAGAGCAAGAAACATCTTCTGAGACGAGAGCAAACGATACGCCAGCCGTTTTACTTTCTGTATTGCAGGAATCGAGTGCAAATACAGCAAGTGTTTCAACAGCGTTTAAAAAAGCGTTAGAAAAGCAGCTTGAAAAAGAAGAATTTAAAGGTGTTACTGCGGATATAATGTTTGACCAAGGGGATTATGTGAAGCTTGCTATTGCAAACATTGGACAAACACTTATAGGTGGAGGCATTTTAGCAATGCTCGTTCTGTTTGTTTTTCTAAAAGGTGTAAGGAGTCCAATTATTGTAGGGGTTGCAATTCCTTATTCTGTCATTGTTACATTTGTGTTAATGTACTTTGCAGGATTCTCCTTAAACATTATGACGTTAGGCGCACTGGCGTTAGGTATTGGAATGCTCGTTGATAATTCAATTGTCGTTATTGAAAATATTGAAAGGCATTTAGGGTTAGGTAAGGAGCCAAAAGAAGCTGCATTTGTCGGAACAAAAGAGGTAGCAGGAGCAATTACTGCGTCAACTTTAACAACAGTTGCTGTTTTTGTTCCAGTAATATTTCTTTCTGGCCTGATTGGACAAATTTTCACGGAGTTTGCTTTAACTATTTCCTTTAGTTTATTTGCTTCATTGATTGTTGCTATTACAGTTATTCCGATGATGGCTAGTAAAATGTTGAAAAAGCCAAAAGGGAATATAGAGGCGAAAAGACGTCGTTCAAAATCGTATAATAATTTCGAGCGATCGGTGAAATGGGCGTTGTCTCATCGTGCAATTATTTTATGTATTACGGTGTTATTGTTGGGAGTATCGGCATTTGGCTTAACAAGAGTTGGGGTAGAATTTTTACCTGCTACAGATGAAGGTTCGGTGACAATCGCAGTGAAGCTTGAAAATGGCTCTGCTTTTTCTGCTACGGATGCGGTCGTAAAGCGAATGGAACATATATTAAAAGAAGAAAAAGATGTGGATGTATATGTGAGTTTTGTTGGAGGTAGTCAGGAAGCACAATCCCGAGGAACTGCGAAGTCCAATGTTGCAGAAATTTACGTAAAACTAAATCCGCTAAATGAGCGTGATCGTTCTGTATTCACATTTGTAGACGAAGTTCAACCTAAAATCGTCGAAGCAGCGGGTGACAACGTGGATGTTAACTTTAGCCTGCAATCGGCGGCTGGGTCAGCTCCAAATACTGTTTCGTTTACTATGTATTCAATAGACAATGAATTATTGGATCATGCAGTCAACTCTGTTAATGAAGAAATAAATAAAATAACAGGAATTACGAATTTATCGAATGATTTAACAGAAACAATTGATGAAGTGCAAATGACGGTAAATAGAGAAGCCGCGACTGAATTAGGCTTAGCACCTGTTCAAATAGCACAAACTATAAACAATGTAACAAGAGGAGTTTTTGCAACACAAATTATTTCTGAACAAGAAGATGTTTACGGTGTATATGTAAAATATGATGAAGTATATCGAGATAGTGTAGAACAATTGAAAAAACTAAAGATAAGAACACCTTCTGGTCAGTATATTGAGCTGCAAGAAGTTGCGGATATAGAAGTTGCTAAAGGACCTGTAGCTATTAGACGAGTCGATCAAGCAAATGCAGTTTCGTATACGATCAAATATGATTCGACTCTTTCGCTTGGAGAAATGTCTTCATTCATTGATAAAGCAATTGAAAGAGCTGATTTGCCCGAGAATGTTTTTATAACATTTGGGGGAGATCGTGAATTGCTTGATAATGCGAAAAATGATTTGATCATGGCAATTATATTAGCGATTATTTTAGTGTATATTGTCATGGCAGCGCAATTTGAATCGTTTAAATATCCATTTGTTATTATGTTTACCGTTCCACTAGTCGTGATAGGAATATTCATCGGTTTGTTTGCTACCAGTACACCAATTAGTGTTTCGGCGATTATTGGGATTCTTATATTAGTTGGGATTGTTGTAAATAACGGAATTGTTTTAGTCGATTATATCAATCAGCGAAAGCAGCAAGGTATGGAATCTCTTGAAGCGATTACGACCTCTGTACGAGATCGTGTAAGGCCGATATTGATGACTTCCTTAACAACGATACTTGGTTTAGTACCACTAGCTTTAGGGATAGGAGAAGGTACTGAGATCAATCAACCAATGGCTATAACAGTTATTGGTGGTTTATTAAGTTCTACTCTATTTACGCTATACATTGTTCCTATTATTTATAGTTTTTTCGATAATAAAACAATGATGACGAAAAAATCTGAAAATATTTAATGGAAGGGTCTTCAATTGGAGACCCTTTTTTTGTATAATTTAGCTCAGCTGGTTATTGGAAAGGGAATGATGTATATGACTTCGGCATTAATAACGGGATTTCCAGGATTTTTAGCGAAAAATATAGTAAAAGAGCTTCGTCTTCAACAAGTATTTTCGACAATTTACGTTCTTGTTCTGCCATATCAAGTAGATAAGGCAAAAGAAATGATAGAAGAAATTTATACAGACGGAAAAGTAGAGCAACAGATCTTAATCATAGAAGGGGATATTACAATCCCAAATGCTAATATTAACAATGAAATATTACAACAATTAGTAAAAGAGGTCGAATATATTTGGCATTTAGCAGCTATTTACGATTTAGCTGTACCAAAGGATATTGCCTGGAGAGTTAATGTGCAGGGAACAAAATTGTTTAATGAGCTTGTTATGCAGTTTATTCATCTGAAAAGATACGTTTATTTTAGTACGGCGTATGTCGCTGGTAAAAGAGAAGGTAAACTATTAGAAACGGAACTAATAAAACCTATGGGATTTAAAAATCATTATGAAGAAACAAAATATGAGGCAGAGCTACTTGTGGAACAATTAAAAGACAAGTTACCTGTTACGATTATTCGTCCAGGCATTGTGCGCGGAAATTCCATAACAGGAGAAACGATTAAATTCGATGGTCCGTATTTCTTTGTAAATATGATTACCCATCTTCGAAAGCTTCCTATTTTCCCTTATTTAGGGAAGAGCAATGCTTATATTAATGTAGTACCGAGTGACTATATTACGAAAGGATCAATCTATTGTAGTTTTAGTGAAGAGGCGATTTCGAAAACCCTTCATTTAACTGATCCAAAGCCATATCCAGTAGAAGAGGTATACCGTGCATTTGTAAAAGAGATTACAGGAAAATATCCGAAAGGGAGAATTCCATTAATCATTGCAAAAGCATCCGTTTCTCTTTACCCAATTCGTAAAATCTTACAAGTCGAGAAAGAAACGCTAGATTACTTAACTTGGCAATCAACTTTTGATACAACAATAGCAGAAAGTATTTTACAAAAAGGAAATATTAAATGTGCGGATTTTATCTCATCAATCCCATCTATGATTGACTTTTACAATAAACATAAAGAAGATCCCTCATTTCATATTCCCATAAAGTAAAAATAATTTACAAAAAATAAATCGTGTGGTATATTAATTTATATTACATAACTAAATAGACTTTTGACTTCTGTCAAAGGGGAGTAGCTATAGGGAAACCTATTTCATAGTCGTCATTACGTGGTTTTTACCACCGGTTATGATAGCAATTATACTAATTGCTTAGCAAGACCTTTGCCTTATCCAAGGCAAGGGTCTTTTTATATGTAAAAAAGGAGGAAGAAAATGGAAGCGATATTATTAGAATATGCATGGGTACTACTTGTATTAATTGGGTTAGAGGGGCTACTTGCAGCCGATAATGCGGTTGTTATGGCAGTAATGGTGAAGCATTTACCGAAGGTGCAGCAAAAGAAAGCACTGTTCTACGGTTTACTAGGTGCGTTTGTATTTAGATTTTTAGCATTATTTATGATTACGTTTTTGGTAAATGTTTGGCAGGTACAAGCAATTGGAGCTGCATATTTACTATTCATTTCGATTAAACATATTTATGATCAACGCAAGAAAGAAGAAGAAGAAGAGCAAGAGGTAGAAACAGCTAATTCTAAAGGTTCTGGTTTTTGGTTCACGGTATTAAAGGTAGAGCTTGCAGATATAGCGTTTGCGATTGATTCTATGCTTGCAGCTGTAGCGATTGCTTTAACATTGCCTCATTTAGGTGATTTTGAAATTGGTGGTATTAACGGTGGTCAGTTCTCTGTTATGTTACTTGGCGGTATCATTGGATTAATCATCATGCGTTTTGCTGCACATAAATTTGTGAAATTACTAGAAAAAATGCCTTCATTAGAAACAGCGGCATTTTTAATCGTTGGTTGGGTAGGGGTAAAACTTGCAGTGTTAACTTTAGCTCATCCAAAACTAGGAGTATTAAGCGAGGATTTCCCTCATTCGACAACTTGGACTATCATTTTCTGGACTGTACTACTTAGTATTGCAGTTGGAGGTTATATTCTTGGTGTAGTAAAAAACAAAAAAGAACAAAATATATAAAAAATGAAAAGGATAAAAAGATAGTGTATTACGACTATCTTTTTATCCTTTTTTTTCTTACAATGAGGAAACAGGATTGTTTGAAAGGAATTTAAATGTATGAAGCAATTGCAGTTTAAATCAAAAATTAAATTTACACCAGCACAAATGATTGTCATTTATTATTTTTTGGCAATCGCTGTTTCCGTTTTATTGCTAAGGTTACCAGGAGTTCATAGGCCAGGAGTAAGAGTAGATTTTATCGATAGTTTGTTTACAGCAGTGAGTGCCGTAAGTGTAACGGGATTAACGGCTATTGATATATCAGAAACATATAGTGTATTTGGTTATGTGATGATCATTCTTATTTTACAACTTGGTGGAATTGGAATTATGTCACTAGGTACATTTGTATGGCTTATTTCAGGGAAGAAAATTGGTTTAAGAGAAAGACAACTAATTATGGTTGACCATAATCAGTCTAGTTTGTCAGGGGTAGTTCACTTAATCCGAGAAATTGTGAAAATCCTTTTATTAATTCAAGCATTAGGTGCATTGTTATTAACATTATATTTTACACAGTATTATGATTCATTTGAAGAGGCAATGATGCACGGAATCTTTACTTCCGTATCGGCTACGACAAATGCAGGGTTTGATATTACAGGAGAATCATTAGCCGCTTACCATAATGATTATTTCATCCAAATTATTACGAGCTTCCTTATCGTATTTGGGGCAATTGGATTTCCTGTATTAATAGAAGTAAAAGAATTTTTGTCCAATAAAAATAAAAACTTTCGCTTTTCTTTATTTACAAAATTAACAACATTGACGTATGGTATCCTTTTACTATTTGGTACTTTCATGATTTTCTTATTAGAAATGTTTAACTCTTTTAAAGGAATGCCTTGGCATGAGAAGTTTTTTACTGCCTTTTTCCATTCTGTTTCAACACGTTCAGCGGGCTTAACAACGTTTGACGTAACATTATTTAATGAGGGAACCCATTCTTTGATGAGTGTGCTAATGTTCATAGGAGCGTCTCCTAGCTCGGTTGGTGGGGGAATTAGAACAACAACTTTTGCAATTGCTATTTTATTTTTGATTAATTTTTCTAGAGGGAAAGAAAATATTCAAATTTTTAATCGAGAAATTCATTTAATTGATGTTTTTCGAGCATTTGCGGTTATAACGGTAGCGTTAATCATGGTTTTTACGGCGACTATATTGTTGACTGTAACAGAACCAGATGTTCCGATTACTTCCTTAATTTTTGAAATTACATCGGCTTTCGGTACTTGTGGAATGACGCTAGGTATAACAGGTGATTTGTCTAGTGTAGGTAAAGTAATCATTATGATTCTTATGTTTATCGGCCGTGTTGGGTTAATTTCCTTCTTGTTTACATTAGGAGGAAAGAGTAATAAAACAAAATATCGTTATCCGAAAGAGCGTGTTATTATTGGATAAAAAAAGAGATCTAATCCATTCCAAGATTAGGTTGCTTTTTTTCAAAGAGTAAGTGTATAAAAATGTTCCATGAAGGGACCGGTGAAGTGGAATTCGTTATAAGTGGGCGCTTTCGGTGGGGCGGTCGGTGAGCCTTCTCGTTTCACTGCGGGGTCTCACCTGTCCGCTAATCCCACCCGAGTCGCCGCTTTTCACTACATCCATCCTGTTTATGGGTGGAATTCATGCTCTTTCTATTTAAGCCCTTTCATGTAAGAGAAAAAGTTCATTAGCACTTCTAATTAGAAATAGACCGGCTATTTCCATACGAAGTAAATTTGTCATCTACTTCTTCACTTTATATTCAAATGTAGAAGTGTCGCTTTGTAAAAACCTGCTCCTGCGGTTACTCGTCGCAAAAGAGATTACAAAGAGTCGCCAAAATTGTATCTATGGAGGCCAACTTACTAAATAGAAAGAAACTTGCTTCTTCTATTGCCAAAAGCATTTAACTACCTGGTACAGAAGTTTCTAGCGAGCGGTAGGCGAACATTTGCCATACGATGACCGAAGAAAAAGCTTGTTGGAAGCGGCGCAGCCACTTCCAACAAGCTTTTAAAATTTTCCGATCATAGTATAGCCCGATGGGAAGCCTGAAGCGGGCTAGAAACTACATCGCTAAGATGTTTTTTCTTATTATTAGGATAAAACCAGATCTGTTATTTCTGCTTCGATAAAAGAAAAGTGAGGACTGTTACCTTGACCAAATGTAGCCAATAAATAGCCTTTTCTTTCTTTCACAATACCTTGTTTATAAGAATCTACACAAATCGAAATCGGCGTAATAAATGTCTGTTTGTATAAATCACGCTCATTTAGCCCAAGTGCAGTAAACTCTTCTCCAGCAATAGACGGATTTTGCAACAGGTGCTTATAAAGGAAAGATTGCTCCTCTTTCGTCATATCGGACTCCCACCAAGGCTTACGTGGTTGGAATTTTTGTTTAGATAAATAATCGAGCTTCATAACACTTTGTACGACTGGCAATGAAATATTTTCTACTGTTTCAAAAAATGCATTTAATCTTGTATATAAATCTTCGAGCTGATGCCCGATTCTTGACCAATTTCTATTTTCCCAAAATGTTCCGAACTGTTGGAAAAAGTCGAATGGTGTTTCAAAAACAGAGGCGAATAAATATTCTAGTGTATTATCCATACGATGTGCATTCCAATACTTCTCTAGAACGTCTTCTACTTGTTTAATACGTAGAATATCGTCGAATGTTAGAACATTATTAGAGAAGATCTCATAAGGTGCTTGATCGACATAAACATAGCCATATTTCTCTGCTTCGACACGCAAACCAGTTCCACGAAGTAATTTTAAAAATCCAAGTTGTAATTCTTCAGGGCGCATTTCAAATACTTCATTGAACGTTCTTCTAAAGGAATGATAATCTTCCTCTGGCAATCCAGCGATTAAATCTAAGTGCTGGTCTATTTTTCCACCACTTTTAACCATTGTTACTGTGCGTTTTAGTTTTTCAAAGTTTTGTCTTCGTTTAACAAGTTCATTCGTTAAATCATTTGTCGATTGAACACCGATTTCAAAACGGAACAGTCCAGCTGGAGCATTGTCATTTAAAAATTGAATAACCTCAGGTCGCATAATATCAGCCGTTATTTCAAATTGAAAAACAACTCCTGGTTGATGTTCATCGATTAAAAACTGGAACATTTCCATTGCATAACTTCTACTTATATTAAAAGTTCTATCTACAAATTTAATAATCTTTGCACCATTAGCCATTAAAAAGCGAATATCTTCCTTTACTTTATCTCGGTTAAAATATCGGACTCCAACTTCGATAGAAGATAAGCAAAACTGGCAAGAGAAAGGGCAGCCTCTACTTGTTTCGATATAGACGATTCGCTTCGATAGATTTGGTAAATCTTCAGGAAAGCGATAAGGGGACGGTGATTCTCTTAAATCTAATTTTGGTGGTAGTGGGTGAAGTATAAACTTGTCTTCTGTTACATATGCTACACCAGGAACTTCTTTTAACGTTTTTGTAGCATTTAAAAATAATAATAAATCTTTAAAAGATTGTTCCCCTTCACCTACGATGATATAGTCTATTTCAACTATTTTTTTTAACCATATATTCGTATCGTATGAGACTTCAGGTCCGCCTAAGACAATGATGATAGAAGGGTCAATTGTTTTTAACATTTTAACGACTTTAATCGTTTCTTCTATATTCCAAATGTAACAGCTAAAACCAACTACTTGAGGTTTTTTCTGATATAGGTCAGAAACGATATTGAATGTAGGATCTTTAATCGTATATTCCGCTATTATTGGTGAAAACTCGGGTTCTGCATATGCTTTTAAACAGCGAAGTGCTAAATTGGTATGGATAAACTTTGCGTTCAGTGTTGCTAAAATAATATTCATTTTTTATAGCTCCTTTTTCTAGTATATATTGTATCAAGTATGTTCATTGTCGACAATATAGGTAAATATGATTATTTCCTTATTGAAAATGTTATGAAATAATCAGAATTAATAGAAATATTAAATAAAAGGTTGATTTATTGTTATTTTTTATATTCAAAGGTGATGAGAGGTTTGGTGACGTTTGTGCTAGTGGAATATGAGTATAAGCAAAAATTTGAACATGTCTTTCAACTTTTTTCAAGTGGACTTATCTTCTTAAATGGTAAAGGTGAAATCTTAGAAGTAAATTCCCAAATAGAAGAAATATTTCAAATCAACAGAACCGAATTAATTGGTATGAATGTATTAAGTATTATTGAGTTATTTAAAGGGACTTCATTCACAAGTAAGAAAGAATTTTTAAAAGAATTGATTCACCATGGCGAAGCAGAATTTAAATGCGAAATGCAAACATTCCTTGGAGAACCAAGATATATCTATATCCGTGTTTCCAAACAAAAAGATGCGAATGTGTATTTAACAGTTGTCGAAGATGAATCGGAAAAAGTGCATTTAAAACAACGATTAGACCATACGGAGTCATTAAGCACACTTGGTCAACTTGCAGCGAGTATTGCACATGAAATCCGAAACCCAATGACTTCATTAAAAGGTTTCACTCAACTATTATACAAGACCGCAACAGAAGATAGTAGAAGATACTTATCTGTCATTGATGATGAAATAAAACGGATGGAAGAAATACTAACGGAGTTTTTGGAAGTTTCCAAACCGACAGAATATAAATATACGTATTTCGATGTGCAAGATTTAGTTACAGAAGTAGCTAATTTTATGGCACCACAAGCATTAATGCAACGAATTGAACTTATTATTCAAATTAATATCACAAGTGCATGTAAAATAGTTGCTGATCGAAGTTTGTTGAAGCAAGTGTTTATGAATTCTATAAAAAATGCAATAGAAGTTATGCCTAATGGCGGAACCATTAACATACTTATAAACGACTTAGTAGCTAATTACGTTACTATTTCAATTGAAGATCAAGGTTGTGGAATCGATCAGGACAATTTAAAGAAAATATTCAATCCTTTTTTTACGACGAAATCTGCTGGGACAGGACTTGGTTTGTCACATGCAAAGGATGTAATTGAAAAGCATAATGGCACAATTGAAGTGGAGAGTGCAATTGGACAAGGTACTACCTTTAAATATATTATTCCTACAGAGATTGGATATTAACCTATTTTGACAATATAATGATATCCCATATATAATGGTAGGTAATGTATTCAATAGGTGAGGATGACGAGGAATGACAAATGAACAATCGAGCAATGCATTGAAACTATTTATTGTATTGTCGCGTGCTCATAAAGTAATTCATGAATGTACGTTTCAATTTTTTCAAGAAAATGGTTTGAATCCAACAGAGTTTGCTGTGCTAGAACTTTTATATCACAAAGGTAAACAGCCTCTTCAAAAAATCGGCAATAAAATTCTGTTGGCAAGCGGGTCTATTACATATGTAGTAGATAAGTTAGAAGGCAGAGGATATATTAGTAGGGTTTCGAGTGATTCGGATCGACGTGTTACTTATGCGGAGATTACAAAAGAAGGAACTGCATTTATGGATGTAATGTTTCCTAAGCATGAGGAACAATTAGTTGAGTTGATGGGTGCACTTTCAGAAGAAGAGAAGCTACAAGCAATAGAGCTTGTGAAAAAGCTAGGCTTGTCGATAAAAGATCTTTCTTATTAATGAAATAATTATCTACGATTTCCCTGTGAAAAGTCGCAGGGATTTTTTGTTGAATAAAAGAATAGAAATATAATAGAGCACGTCGTAGTAGAGAGCTTCCGCTAGGATTTAAGCTGCAGGGAGGATGCTTTCCATGGGGCGGGCGGTGAGCCTCCTCGGTCGCTCGTGCTCCTGCGGTTACTCGTCGCAAAACTAAGTTTAGCGCCACCGCGGGGTCTCACTTATCCCGCTTAATCACACAGGAGTCGCCTCCCTTTCGCTTTAATCCATTAGGGCAAGTTATTTAGTTAGAATGAAAGCCTTATTTTTGCAAGAAGAATGTCGAGCAAAATAGACCTTTTTAACGAACAGCTATTATATCTTTCCTGCGTTAGGTAATAAGTATTACGCAATTTATATAGGTTAGTAATCACGGCAGCCCATTTATAAAATATGTGATATTTCATCTTGCAAGTTGCACTTGTTATATACTTTTAGTTTCTCATTTCCCGTTCATTTTCAATTTTAAATAAGGAGCATTCTTTTTTGCGACGAGTAATCGCAGGAGCATTCTTTTTTGCGACGAGTAATCGCAGGAGCATTCTCCATTAGATTGGAGTGAAAGGGGTGGCGACTCCAGCGGGAAAAGCGTCCACCCCTGTAGAGAAAATCTCAGTGGAAATAAACGGTTTGCTGATAAACAATAAAAAAACGTGCTGTAAGTAGAAATCTACTTACAGCACGTTTTTTATTACTTAGAACTAATCGTTTCTGCCATTTGTATAAACGTTTTTGTTAATGGTTCTTTTGTTAGGTCGAAAATCGTCAACTTCACGATTAAGTCTCCTTTTTCATAAGCGTATCCTGAAACATTCCCATCATTAGTTTTGATTTGGAAACCTTTTACGTCTACAATGCCTTCCCCACTCGGAAGTAAAACTTCATCTGTAATCTCAACAGCTTCTTCTTGCTCATTAGAAGCTTCAATTCCAGCCAATACATCACTTGTAATATCACTTATATTTACTTCACTTATATCAAAAGTTTCAATACGCATCGATTGTTGATTATTTGCTGTATACATAAGCATATCTTTGTTTGGTTCTTCGCCAGTTAATTCAAAGCCATCTACGACAGTAATAGAATAATTTTGACTATCACTTTCAACTAATGTGCCTTCAAGCGTTTCAGAAGTATTACCAGAAGTTGTTTCACTTACTTCTGTATCAGGTGGCTGCTCGGAAGAAGTATTTTCTGATCCTGTTGTTGTATTACATGCTGCTAGTATTCCTGTCAGTAACAAAATGGATAACCAAGAAGTTATTTTTTTCATTGCAGTTCAGCTCCTTTGTAAAATAGACGAGATGTACAGGTAAAGGTTTCACGTAAATGGTAGCACTAAAAATAGTAAGACAATCATTGTAATATGGGCCAAGATGATAAGTGGCATACTTTTCTTCCACTCGTATAAAGCACCCAAAATAAGGCCGATAACGAAAGCTCCAAGCATACCTAACCAAAAACCACTAAAAAGTAACGAAAGGCCAAATAACATGGAACTTGCAACAATAGCATAAAAAGGCGAAAGCCAGCGTTTTAACTGTTGCTGAATGAAACCCCGCCAAAATAATTCTTCTCCAGGCGCTATTATAAACACTAGTAATAAGTAGTTCCAAAGTGATGTAGGACCAAACTTTTGGAAAAAGCGATCTACAGTAGTTGTAGAAAAGCTAGGAACAAGCTCTAACGCTTTATATCCCGCTGCAAGTACTCCATATAGGAGTATTCCAAAGGCGATTCCATATAACAGATACTCTAAAGTTTTTACCTTATCTTCAATTTTAGCGTAATAGAACACTAATGACATGAGAAAAAGGATCGTAAAAGTGTAAAAATACCAAAAAACTTTTTCGTTTGAAAAAGTTACCCAAGTAAGTGCATAAGCAGTTAATAATGCTGGGATTAGTAACCAGTTGGGTGATTGTCGATTCATAAAAAAGCACATCCTAATAATTTTATCAAATTCTCAATGGCTTATATCCAACATCCACAGAGATAAGTAAATTAAGTAAAAAACCGTTCTTCTATTATGAGAAGAACGGAATGACGTTTATTCTACATTGCTATATAATATTCTATAATGCTTATGATTAATAACGGTTTTTTCTTCCATAGCTAATTCTTCGAAATTTTCCATGTAAGTCAAATTAACGATAACCGAATTATCATAAACTTTTTCAACTATACCTTGAAGACCATCTTTAAACTCAATAATATTACCTATCTCTGCAATTTGCATAGATGACCCCTCCCTTTAAGAACTTGATACAATACAGTTTGCCTTAAAAAAAGGTCTACGTAAAGTATTTTAACTACAAGAAATACATTTTTGAAAAAGAAAGAAGTGATTCGGATGAATTCATTTGAAGAAAAATTAAACTTATTACAAAATGGTGACATACAATCATTGGAAGTGTCGAAAAATGACTTTCTTGCATTTAGAGAAGTATTGATCAAAAGACAGGATTTTAAACACTTTTCTGGAAGTGCGGCACAAGGAGGACATGTTATTTATACATATTTAAGTGTCGAAAGAAGCTAGTTTGTCGTCTTTTGTCGATAATAAATATGATTAAATAAGGAAAATAAAATGTATACTAAATGGAAAGCATTTAATGTGTGGGGGCGGATAGTATGCTGGAATCGCTTTTGAGGCGAGTGGAGAGTACAAGGGAAAAAATGATTCAATCTGCATTAGAAAATGGAGTTTTAGATCAAAAGACTATTTGTTTAAGTACGGAATTAGATACACTATTAAATGAATTTCAATTTTTAGAGGATGACAGAGACGTTTAACGATCAAAAAGGGGAATATGTTCATGCAAAAATTAAAATTACTTCAAGAAGAATTGAATAAATCGATTATTGGTAGAGAGAAAGAAATCGAATTAATGTTAATGGGGTTATTAGTTCAAAGTCATGTATTACTTGAAAGTGTACCTGGTTCAGGAAAAACAATGATGGCAAAGACGTTTGCAGAAGCGATTCAAGGGGAATTTAAACGATTGCAATTTACACCCGATGTACTGCCTTCAGATGTAACAGGAATCAGCTTTTTTCATCCACGACAGCAAGAATTTATTTTACGAGTTGGACCTGTTATGAGCAATATACTTTTAGCGGATGAGATTAACCGAGCTACACCAAGAACGCAATCGAGCTTACTAGAAGCGATGGAAGAGAAACAAGTAACGATTGACGGAGAAACGATTAAACTGCCAACTCCTTTTATGGTTATTGCAACGCAAAATCCAGTAGAATCTCAGCAAGGGACATTCCCTTTACCAGCTGCGCAACTAGATCGTTTTTTATTTAAATTAACAATAGACTATCCTTCCATGGAAGAAGAAAGAATTATATTAAAAGAATTCGGTCGTTCTCCTGGGGAAGTGAAAACGACTCCAATTGTTACTTTAGAAGAAGTGCAACAATGGTCGGAGCAAGTGAAAGATGTACAGGTTCATGATGATATTATGACGTATATTATTCGGATTGTGCATGAAACGAGAAATCATCCATACATAGAGCTTGGGCTCAGTAGCAGAGCATCACTCGCGTTGTTACAAGCGGCTAAAGCAAGTGCTTTTATAAACAATAGAACATATATAACGCCAGATGATGTGAAGAAAGTGGTGGGGCCAGTATCTTTGCATCGTATGAAGCTGTCTTCTGAAGGAATGCTTATTCATGAGCTTTCGGAAGTTATGAAAGAAATAGTAGATTCGATTGAAGCGCCAGTAGAGGCGAGTGTTTAATGATTTGGTCTCGGCAAGATTTTGGAATGAGAAACACGAAAATGTACGTTCAACTACTCGTCGTTTCTTTTTTGATAAGCGTACTTTTAAAGCAGTATGTATTTGTTGCTGTTATTTTTTTATTGTTAATGGTCGGATTTATGCAAGTTTATTATTATCGGAATGTCGGAAAAAAGCTGGAATTAGTGAACGTAAAGAAAAGAGTTCGTTTAATGAAAGGTTCTGCTAATTTTTTTGAACTTACTTTCGAAAATAAAGGCTTACCAATATGGAATAGCCGCGTAATCATTGCTTTTCAAACTGCCGTTGCACCAATCGGGACGCAAGTAAATACAACTCATTTACACGAGATTCGCATTCCACTGTCTATTGGCTATAAAAAAAGAATAACGGTGAAAGTTCCAATTGAAGGAGTTCAACGGGGCATTTCGAAAATAAAGGAATTAGAAGTACAAATACCACATCCTTTAACGGCAGGCTCTGTTATTTTACATTATCAACGCCTTATTCTAGTGGATGCAATTGTATTTCCACAGATTAATAAAATGCAAGAAACGCTTCTTCCATCAAAATTTAAGCAAGGAGATTTAGAGTTGTCTTCATCTCTTTTCGACGATCCTTTTTTCCCGATTGGAACAAGAGAATATGTTCCAGGAGATCAATTTCATCATATTCATTGGAAGGCTAGTGCAAAAATGCAGCAGCTACAAACAAAGGTGTTTACAAAAGTGGCAAATGTTTCTGTATTGTTCGTCGTAAATGTTGTGGAAAAGTATAGTGTTGTTGCGGACTTTGAGGATAAAATTGAATGGCTAGCTTCGCATATAGATGCTTGTTATAAACAAAATATTCCTTTCGCATTCGCGATTAATATACGCACGTTTGGTAAGACGCCGTTTGTCTTTCTGCCATCTGGAAGTGGAGATGCACATCGTATAAAGGCGTTAGAGCTTCTTTCTATTTTATCGAAAAATGATAGTTTCATACCTTTCGAGAAAATTATTACGTACTTAGAGTCGCATGAGGACCTGCCTGTTGCCATTCATATTATGACACATCGTCTAGAGCAATATAAACCCTTACTTCAGCACTGGGAGGAGCGTACGAACGTTATGTATCGCTCTGAAGTGCAACAAGGAGGGAATAATAGAGATGAATGATACTCGCTCTATACATGTACAAATACAATCATTTGGTAACTATTTACAAGATATATGGATTATTGCACTAGTACTCGTCGTATTTCAGCATGAAACAACTATGTCATTGCCATTTGTTTGGATTGCTTTGCAAATAGTCATCACCATTTTGCTGCAAGTGATTTATAGCAAAATGGGACCAAATATTTTCATCGCATTCATTGTACCAGCAGTTATTCTCTTTTTACTATTTAGTGTGGACGCTTCTTTTTTGCTTTATATCATTTTATTGGGTGTATCAAATTGGCGTGCGTATGTAAGATATAATACTGTGCAAAATGAAGTGGAGCTTGATAGCGGTTTTACATTACTTCTTTTTGCTACTTTTCTATGTGTGTATTTTTTTCTTTTTTTCATGAGGTATGAAGATTATAGTGCGCCACTTTTTATACTTTTAGTTAGTGGAGTTTTGTTTTTTGCTGGCATACGGATGTTTACGATTCGTATGAGTTCAAGCAAATCGTCTATGCTGAAATTATTTTCGGGATATTTGGCAGGTGTTTTTGCACTATTTTCGTTAAGTTGGATTGTTTATATCGTTATTGATGATATTCGTGAACTATTTGATGTGCTCATTGAATTGGTTGTAGGAGTATTGATCATTCCATTTGGACCACTCATTGAATATTTAATGGCTGTTGTAAATGGATTAAGTATTCAACAAGTAGAACTTGGAGATCGAGTGCCCGTAGGACAATCATCTGAAATTGAGCAAAGGGATACTATTTCGGAAGGAGGCGCAGTTAACTTTCCTTTTGAATGGCTTGTATTTGCACTAATTGCTGTCGTCTTAATTGTTTTAATCGTGCTAATAATGAAAAGAAAACGAGAAAACTTTCAGGTAGAGTTAAGTAATATACAATACGAACGTGAAGCAATAATTACGGCAGAAAAAGAAAAGAAACAACCGGACCCATCTTTTTATGAAGTTGAAACCTCTTTATTGAGAGAGCAATATATACAATTTGAACAGGAAGCGAAAACAGTAGGATTCGAACGAGCAAAAAGCGAAACAGTTCGAGAGTGGTTTGGAAAAATGGATTGGTCTGTCGACGAACAGTTTTTTTGTATTTATGAAACAGTGAGGTACGGAGGTCAGTCAATCGAATCTTCTAAAGCTGAATTGTTCATCCAAACATTAGAAATGACAAAAACGAACTATTTTATCAAAAAAGATGTTTAAAAATTGGACAGATGGGAATAGTAATAAAGAACACAGCAACATTCTCATTTCCCCCTTTTTAAGGACCATCCAAAAGTATATGGATGGTCCTCTTTTTTTGATACAATGTAATTAGTAAAAATGGATTGTGGGGGAGTTAAATTGGCAGAGAACAGAAAAGTTGGTTTTATTGGAACAGGTGTAATGGGAAAAAGTCTTGTAAAACATTTGCTTAATGCAGGGCTTGAGGTAATTTTTTACACAAGAACAAAAGAAAAAGCAGAAGATTTAATAACACTTGGGGCGACATACGCACATAACCCGAGTGAAGTAGCTAAAAATGTACATATTTTGTTTACAATGGTTGGTTATCCATATGATGTGGAAGAAATCTATTTCGGTGAAAATGGTATTTTTAGAGTGGATAATGAAGGGCTAATTGTAATTGATATGACAACTTCGACACCAACGCTTGCACAAAAAATAGATAATGCTGCAAAAGAAAAAGGGATGTTATCACTCGATGCCCCTGTTTCTGGAGGAGATATTGGTGCTCAATCAGGTAAGCTTTCGATTATGTGTGGAGGAGATCAAGAAACTTTCGATCAAGTGCTTCCATTTTTGAACTACTTCGGAACAACAATTGTATATCAAGGTCCCGCTGGTGCTGGTCAACATACAAAAATGTGCAATCAAATTACAATAGCTTCTACAATGATTGGCGTTTGTGAATCACTTGCATATGGAAAAGCAGCTGGTTTAGATTTAGAGCAAGTTTTATGTTCTATTTCAACCGGAGCGGCTGGTTCTTGGTCATTAAGCAATTTAGCCCCAAGAATGATTGTAGGAGATTATGAGCCCGGTTTTTATATGAAACATTTTGTAAAAGACATGGGGATTGCTTTAGACGAAGCAGACAAGATGAATTTAAAACTTCCTGGCTTACAACTTGCGAAGTCCATGTATGATGAGCTTGTTGCTGAAGGATATGAGAATAATGGGACTCAAGCATTAATTACAATATATAAATAATTGTGCGTATACTAGTTATAAACTACTCCTAATATGATACAATCGGATTAATAGATATGTTAATAGAGAGGAAGATTCAAGTGAGCAATCATAAAGGAATTTTACTTGAAAGTGGTACGAATGAGCTAGAAATCGTTGAGTTTCAAGTTGGTACGAATAAGTTTGGTATTAACGTTATAAAAGTGAAAGAAATCATTCAGCCAATCACGGTTACATATATTCCTCATGCGCATCCGAATGTCGAAGGAATTGTTCAGTTACGTGGTGAAGTTTTACCAGTCGTTGATATGGCAAAAGTGCTTGGTTTACAAACGAACACGAGAGATGAACAAGAAAAGTATATCGTGGCGGAATTTAATAAACAAAGAGTTGTTTTCCATGTAGACAATGTAACGCAAATTCATCGTATTTCATGGAATCAAATAGAAAAACCATCTGATATTTATCAAGGTTCTTCTTCTCATGTAATTGGCGTTATTAAACGTGAGGACGAAATGATTTTATTACTCGACTTTGAAAGAATTATTGTTGATATTAATCCAGAGTCTGGTATTAATGTCGAGTCTGTTAAAAAGTTAGGTAAACGAGAACGATCGGATAAAAAAATTGTAATTGCAGAAGATTCTCCACTTTTAAGAAAACTATTGCATGATACTTTAAACGAAGCAGGCTATATGAATTTAGAGTTTTTTGAAAACGGTAAAGATGCGTTAGAGTATTTAGAAGGTTTAGTGAAAGTAACGTCTGATATTGCAGAGCATGTTCAAATGCTTGTAACGGATATTGAAATGCCTCAAATGGATGGACATCATTTAACGAGAAAAGTAAAAGAAAATCCAAATCTTACGAAGCTTCCTGTGTTGATTTTCTCTAGTTTAATCACGGATGATTTGCGTCATAAGGGTGATCAAGTAGGCGCAGAAGATCAAATTAGTAAGCCAGAAATTGCAGAGTTAGTGTTAAAGATAGATAAGTTTATATTGTAGGAGAAGACGGATGCAAAATTCATTGTGCATCCGTTTCTTTTTTTGCAATCTACAATTAAAAAATGAAGGCGCCAAATTTGTATCTTTGGTGGCCTTCATTTTGTTATCATGTCTGTTGATTATCCTATTTCTTGAAGATTTGTGCTAATAGGAAAAAAATGAATACCCTTTAATACTAAAACACACATTTTCGACTTGCATTACGTTTTCATTTGTACTTTAGATAAAGTGGGTTGTAGTAGAGAGTTTCGGCTAGGATTTTCGCTGCGGGGAGGACGCTTTCCGTGGGGCGGGCGGTGAGCCTCCTCGGTCGCTCGTACTCCTGCGGTTACTCGTCGCAAAACTAAGTTTCGCTTCACTGCGGGTTCTCATTTGTCTCGCTTAAACCCACAGGAGTCACCTCCCTTTCGCTTCAATCCAGTAGGGTGGTTACTTAGCTATTTTGCAAGAAGGAACGATTATACTCCTATGTCGAGCAAAATAGACCTACTTAACGATCTAAATAAGACGTACTTTTTTTGTAACTACTATTATTAATCGGTTTCGCATATCTTTGAGAGTACACCGTAGATTGTTTTGGGGAATTCCGGATACTTGGTTGGGGCCCAATATAATCAGTGAGTAATTGTTTTGCCGTTTTTAAATTCATCTTGCGAATGGGGTTTCGATACGTATCATCTAAATGGCCAAGATGAGGTAAATTTTTAAAATCTTCTTTCACGGGTATTGTGTGGAAATAATAGTCTGCGCATTGTATTAATACGGAGGATTGTTGTTGACTATTTTTAGGATTTCGAACAAAATGAAGTCCAACTTTGGTTGCTTTTTCTTCAGCTAACATTTTTAAAAGTGCTTTTTTCTTTAGGTCGTATAATGGTTTATTATCAATTGCTGTTTTTGCATGACGATTGACTGTATAAATTGCTGTGGCTATTTGTTCGGCATCTATAGTGGTTGTCATGAAATCCCCCCTTTTCAAAATTAGTATATTTTCTATATCATACCAATTTTTTGGTGAATTGTATACAAAAATCAAAAAATGACTTCTTGCTTAATTTTAATAACTTAAAAAACTTGTCATATTCTCGAAGTATTGTGGTAAAGTAAGAACAGAAATGGTACCAAAAAGAATTTGCTAACGTACATCTATTGGAGGATTTTATGAATAATTCCGCAAACACAAACCATGCTGTTAGTGAATATTTACTTGATATTTTGCATCAAAATCCACTACAGTTTACTTTCTTATTGAAAGAAGACGATGCAGGTGAATTTTCAATCATATACACAAATGACATTGGAGCAAAAATGTTTACAGATAAATTGCAAAATGCCAAAACATTCTTTTCAGAAGAAGTTTGGAAGCAATTTCATATTTTATTTACATATGACACAGGTGAAAAACAAAAAAAATTTTTAAAACATTCGATTACAATACAAAACAAATTGTATATTTTCGATATTTCCATCGTACAACTAAAAGAAGCAGCGACTCAGGTTTATGGGATATTGATGATGAATCGAACAAAAGAAGAAGATGAAAAAACGGCGCTTATTGAAATGAAAGATAAGTATCTTTCTATTGTGAACAATAATTTAGATATTGTTTTTTCGATCGATGAAAACGGGTTTATTCAGAGCTCGAATTCGATTGCTTTTAAAATATTAGGTTATACGGGGAAAAATTTATTGGAAAAGCCAGTTATAGAACTTATTGAAAGTGCGTCAGTAAGTAACTTTCAGTTAATGCTGAAACGAACATTAAGTGGTTATGCTTCTGAAATGCATGGTTGCTTAATGCAACACCAAAAAGGATATAATCTGCCAGTGTATTTGAAAACAGTGCCAATCTTAGTGGGAGACAGTGTAAAAGGATTTCACTTGATTGTACGAAATACATTAGGTTTGACGAACGATCAAAACCAGTTAAATTATTTAGCATATCACGATCATTTGACTGGACTGTGGAATCGTCGTGCTTTAAAAGAGCATTTACGCGAAAATTTAATGAATGCAACTAGCCGAAACGAATATTTGACGATTATGCGAATTGATTTAGATCGTTTTAAATTAATCAATGAATCACTTGGCTATAATTACGGTGATGAGTTTTTGAAAAAAATTGCAGACCGACTAGGTTTAAATGTGGATGAAACAAGTAGTTTATATAGACAAAGTGGCGACGAATTTGTTTATATTTTAAAAGGCAAAACGAGAGAACAGTCTAGTGACTTCGCTAAAAGTATTTTAGAGGAACTTTCGAAGCCGATTTATTTAAACCACCAAGAATATTTTGTAACAGCTTCCATCGGCATGTCGATTTTTCCTTGCGACGGTTCCCAAATGGATGAGTTACTTATTAAAGCAGATCAGGCTTTATATGTAGCGAAAGATCGCGGAAGAGCGCATTATCGTTATTACCAAGAGCAGATGAATTTATCTTTTCCAAATGAAGCTCTTATGGAATCCCATTTAAGAAGAGCGATTGAAAAAGAAGAGCTCTCCATTCATTATCAGCCGCAGGTGAATCTTGCTACAGGCGAGATCAATTCTTTTGAAGCGTTACTTCGATGGAATAATAAAAAATTCGGTTATGTCACACCGATGCATTTTATCCCGCTTGCAGAAAAGTCGGGAATTATTATGCATCTAGGGGATTGGGTGCTTGAAGAAGTTTGCAAACAGTTGAAATATTGGCAAGAAAAAGGATATCGAGCTGTACGCGTTGCTGTAAATATTTCGCCTAACCAATTCAAACAAGAGAATTTTGCTATTAAAATTCGAGATAAAATTAATAAATACAAAATTAGTCCATGTTCGTTAGAAGTTGAAATTACGGAAAGTGCAATGACCGATATGACGGATACATTAGTTATGCTTAAGGAGTTAAAAGAAATTGGCGTAGTAATTTCCATTGATGATTTTGGAACTGGCTATTCATCTTTAAGTTATTTAAAGCAGTATCCAATTGATATTATTAAAATTGACCAATCTTTTATTAAGGATATGGAAACAGATAAAAAAAATGCAGCAATTGCTACAACGATTATTCAGCTGGCGCATAGTCTAGGTATGGAAGTTGTTGCAGAAGGTGTAGAAAAAGATGTTCAGGTGGACATTTTAAAATTAGCAAAATGTCAAAAAGCACAAGGGTATTTATTTGGTCGACCTGTGCCTATTCAGGATATTAATGAATCATATATGGTAAGCGGAAGGTCGTAAATTTCTTTTAGAGATTTACGGCTTTTCTTTTTAAATTATGATAGAATAATGAGTGAATATTCATTCAATTAAAAGGGGGGCTGCATAATGTTACAAGGAAAAACAATGATCGTTACTGGTGGTTCAAGCGGGATGGGAATGTATATGGCGATGAAATTTGTTGCAGAAGGTGCAAATGTCGTTATTACTGGGCGTGATTTAGAAAGACTAGAAAATGCCAAAAAAGAAATTGAGGCTTATGGAAAAACGATTGAAGTATTTCAAATGGATGTACGAAATCCAGAACATGTGGAAGCGATGGTTGCTTTTACAGATAAAACATTTGGGAACATTGATGGTTTAGTAAATAATGCTGCTGGAAATTTTATCGTAGAAACAGAAAAGCTTTCACCGAATGGATGGAAAGCTGTTATTGATATTGTATTAAATGGATCATTTTACTGCTCTCATGCAGTTGGGAACTACTGGATAGCGAAAGAAAGCAAAGGGGCAATATTGAATATGCTTGCAACATATGCTTGGGGAGCAGGAGCTGGTGTGGCTCATTCAGCAGCTGCAAAGGCTGGAGTAATGTCATTAACGAGAACACTTGCAGTAGAGTGGGGATCTAAATATGGAATTCGTGTCAACGGAATTGCTCCAGGCCCAATTGAACGAACTGGTGGAGCAGAAAAGCTTTGGGAATCAGAAGAAGCGGCGAAAAGAACATTAAAATCAGTGCCACTAGGGCGACTTGGAAAACCAGAAGAAATTGCAGAGCTTGCTGCTTTCATCATGTCTGATAAGGCCACTTATATGAACGGAGAAATAGTTACACTAGATGGCGGTCAATGCTTGAACCAATTCCCGTTTTAAAAATGTAGAGAAGATGAAAGCGATTTCATAGTTTTTTCTATCCTTCGTATGCTATGATAGACTTATAGGTTTCGTAGTTTTTTCATGTAAACGAAGGAGTAGAATGCAATGTTATCAGTAACTAGTAAGGATTTTTTACAAATTCCGATTAAGGAATTTATTATTTCAGCAGAAAAAGTTGCGCATGTCCAATTAGGGAATAATGCGGAACATGCTTTATTAGTATTAACAAAAACAGGTTATTCTTCTATACCAGTTTTAGATATAAAATATAGACTGCAAGGGTTAATCAGTGCTCAACAAATTACAGATGAAATTTTAGGCATGGAGCATATTGAATATGAACGATTACCATCATTAAAAGTAGATGAAATTATGAAATCAGATGTAGCTGTCATTCATATAGAAGAAAAGTTCCAAAAAGGTTTGGATTTATTAGTGAATAATCCTTATATATGTGTAATAGATGATGAACAAACATTTTTAGGAATTTTAACGCGAAGAGTTATTTTAAAACAAATGAAAAAGTATTTATATCAATCACAAGTACAATAGAAAATGCGGAAGCGCCTATGTCTGCCCCGGAAGACAAATGGGGAAAAGCGAGGAGGCAGTTCCACAGCCACCGCAGATTATTCACATTTGACCCGAGGGGCTAGGCGCCGAAGCTAAACAATTACTAAGTAGGAAAGCAAATACATTCTTATCAGTCAATAAAAGGCCTTTGTATAAGGTTTTAAGGAGCCGTTGCAAGTGACCAGTCACTTACAATGGTTCCTTTTTTAACGCTATTTAGTGTCGGGCTATTGGAAGCCTTAATCCTGTTTTCTATATAAAATGCGTGCTTAGTGAGCTTCCGCTGGGATTTTCGCTGCAGAGAGGACGCTTTCCGTGGGCCTGGCGGTGAGCCTCCTCGGTCGCTAGCGCGCCCTGCGGAGTCTCACCTGTCCCGCTTCACCGGAGTCGCCTCCCTTTCGTTTCAAACCACTAGGGCAGGTTATTTAGTTAGAGTAAAAGCCCTATTTTCGCAAGGTGAAACGATCATACTTCAATGGCGAGCAAAATAGACCTTCTTAACGAACAGCTATTATACCCTTGCTGTACTAGGTAATTAGTGTTTCGTTATTTATACAGGTTATTATTTTATGGAGATTTGGGCTTATCTATAAAAAGTGACGATTAATCTCCAATTTAGCAAGGGCAATTTTCGATCTGCACTTTTTCAATGCTGTCTATTTGCATTTGCCTCAAGATTTGCCACGCTTCGTATTTTGGTTGGAAAAGAAAGCTTTCATTTACTTTCTCTTTTGTAAGAAATAGTCCCTCCATTCTATAATAAATAGCAAGCTCCATTGGATTGAAGCGAAAGGGCTGGCGACTCCGGCGTTAAAAGCGTTTGCCGAAGACCCTGGACCGAGCGCATGCGATGGAAGCGGCTGAGGCAACGCCCGCGGAAAGCATCCACCCCTGCAGCGTAAATCCTAGCGGAAACTCTTTACTATGGTGTTTTTGAAAAGTATGTAAAAAAAGGAAGAGGTAAAAAAATGACGTCTGATTTTCTTGTTATTAAAGTGTTAGCAGAGGAACAAAATATGCGAAAAGCGGCAGAGCGGTTGTTTTTATCACAGCCAGCTTTGTCATTAAGATTGCAATCAATTGAAAAAGAGTGGAATAGCAAATTATTTCTCCGCTCACAAAAAGGATTAACTCCTACTCCAGAAGGAGAAATAGTAATCGAATTTGCGATTAAAATGATACAGGAAAGAGAAGAAACGTATGAAATGATCCAATCTTTATCGTCTAAAGTACATGGGACATTGAAAATTGCTTGTGCTTCTATCGTTGGGCAAAATTGGCTGCCGAAAGTATTGAAGGATTTTGTTCAAACGTATCCAGAAGCAAAGATTTCATTGCTTACAGGATGGAGCTCTGAAATTGTTAAGTCTTTATATGATGGAGAGGCTCATATTGGAATTGTCCGAGGACAAACAGATTGGAAAGGGCCAAAAGTGCATCTTTTTCGTGACACGCTTTACTTAGTAGACAAAGAAATGACTTCGGTTGATGATGTTTTAACAACGGACAAACCGTTTATTCAATTTAAAAGTGATTCCAATTATTATCAAGAAATACAACAATGGTGGCAAAAACATTTTTCGACAAATCCAAGAAGACAAATTATTGTTGATCAAATAGAAACATGTAAGCAGATGGCTTTGAATGGTATAGGGTATGCAATTCTTCCATCCATCACGCTAAACGGACATGAAGAAGTAAATAAAATACCATTAACGAATCAAGAAGAACAATTTGAGCTAACACGAGATACTTGGTTAATAGGTTACGACTCGGCCTTTGAGCTTCCGCAAGTGGAGGCATTTGTAAGTATTGTTAATGAACACGCAAAAAAGTTCCAATAAGTCAGAAAGTAAGGAACCTAGATTGTTTATTAACGTACTAATACATATAAGAACAAAGGAGGACTACATATGCGAATTCGAAAGTTTGCGTTGGTTATCACGGCATTAATCATATATTTTACAATACTGCCAACGATGGATGCACTAGCTGCACCAAATTTGCAAGTCAAAGTAACGACTGGTTTTAACGGAAAAGCAAAATATGGAGAAGGTTTGCCGATCACAGTAACGGTAGAAAACAAAGGAGATGCATTTACCGGGGATCTTGTATTCGATATTATTGAATCGTATAACTTAGGAAATGGGCAAGTAATTCCTTTTGAAATTGGTGCTGGAGAGACGAAAACAGTGCAAATTGCAGTAGCTGGATTGACCGAAGATTATATGTATCAAGGGTCAAACGCTCAAACAATCCACTTTTTTGAAGGTGGTTGGGAAAAAGGAAAGTCAATTGATTTTAAAGGAACAAAAAATTTAAAAGCAAGTTTTATAGACCCGAATACCATTTTTTATTTTACTTTAACGAATAGCGCAGATCGCTTGAAAGTGTTAAACCAATTAAAACAGCCAAACCAATTAAATGATGAAGTAATTCATATTGCTCAATTGAATAACTTCCTATTTCCATCTGATGCAATAGCTTGGAAAATGGCGGATTATATTATTATTGACGAATTCGTATTAGCTGATTTGGAAGAAATACAGCAACAAGCACTGATTGATTATGTAAGTGCTGGTGGTTATATCATTGTAGGTGCTTCTGATAATACGGTCGCTGAATTAGGAACGCTAGGAGCGTATTTACCGCTTACTTTTCAATCAAGTACAACAAGTTTATCACCTGAACTCCTTCGTGCTGTTACAGCAAATAATACATTATCGAATAATTTAACTGTTTACGATGCTTCTTTAAATGAAGGAGCAACTCAGTTATTAAATATGGATGGAACTCTTTTAGCTGCAAAAAAACAGCTAGGGAGTGGTGCAATTATTCAAACAAGCTTTTCACTAGGAGATGATCCTTTAGCGAAAGATCCTGTCTATAGCGATTTAATGTCTACTGTTTTACAAGCAGTAGGTGTGAAGCCATCAAGTATGATGATGTATGGCAACAATAGGAAAGACGAACTTGTTTATGGACTTGGATCGACGAATTCATTATTCAGCTCTTTTAAAGTGTCTACCCCTTTAATGATAGGTATTGTCGTAATTTATATGCTATTAATTGGTCCTTTGCTTTATATTATTTTAAAAAGAAAAGATAAAAGAGAGTATGCGTGGGTGTTTATTCCGCTTATTTCGATCATTGCTTCTGCTGCCATTTTTGGCTATGGCGCAAAAGATAGAATCGCTCGACCACAAGTTCAGCAGTCTTCCTTTTTATATGTAAATGAAGACAATAGCTTGAGTGGTTATTATGCACAATCGCTTTTAAGTAATAGAAGTGGTGAATTTTCATTTGAGGCACCAGTATCTACTACAATGATTGCACAGAGATCAACGAATTCGTTAACTGGACAGTCTGCAAATGTATATGAAGATATTATGCTAGAAAAACATGCATCGAATAGTGAACTTACTTTTAGAGATGTAGGCTACTGGTCTGTTTCGTCTTTTTATGGAGAAACGCAATTGCAAGATGTAGGGAAAATGGATGTTGATATTCGAGTAGAAGCAAGTAAAGCGATTGGAACGATTAAAAATGATTTTCAGTTTGCCTTGAAAAAAGTGTCGATTTGGTCGGGAAGTAAACTGATTGAGCTAGGAGATTTACAACCGGGAGAAAAGTTAGATGTCAATAAAGAACTAGGCTCCGTCATGTTGCTACCTACTGTGAATCCATATATGAATAGTGGATATGGATACGGCAATATTTCCAATACAAATACACCAGTAGATTTAGTGGAGCAAAGAAGACAGTCGCTACTTGGGTCTAGTCAAGTATTTAATCAGGCTGGAACGAGCCCGGTTATTATTGCTTATGCGGAGGACAATTTAATACCAATTGAGCTTAAAGACAAAAAAGTAGAAATGTCAGCAGAGCATTTAATCATTCAACCTTTTAAAGCGGATGTTATTTTTGCAGGAGATTTTGTATTACCAGCGACAATGTTTACGGTCAATTTAAATACAGAAGAGTTCGGCAAGTATATGGAGCCAGTATCTCCTGCTAATTTAGAGTGGCATTTAGATGATGGAACATACAATGCCTATTGGAAAATCCCAGATACAATTCCAATGGATGAAGTAACTTGGACACAGTTACAAATAGCAAATACAGATAGAAATTCGCAAACGATTGAAATTTGGAATGTGAAAACAGCGGCATTTGAAGAAATTGCGGAAAGCCGAGTTACGATTGATGAAAATATTCAAGATTATGTAGATGCGGACGGGGTCGTTTACTACAAACTGCATAAAAAAGCGATTCAAGGAGATATGTATACTAAACTTCCGGAAGTACGTTTGAAAGGAGAGGTTTCAAAATGATTGAAATCAAAGGACTTACGAAAAAATATGGTTCTTTTTATGCTTTAAATGATTTAAATCTAACGTTACAAGAAGGAACGGTATTTGGGTTTGTTGGTGCTAATGGAGCAGGGAAATCCACTACTTTCTCCATATTGGCAACTCTTCTTCAGCCTACTGCTGGTGATGCATTTATTAATGGAAAAAGCGTGAAAAAGGATGCACATGAAGTGCGCAAGTTAATCGGCTACATGCCTGATTTTTTTGGTGTGTATGACCAATTAAAAGCAAATGAGTATTTGGATTTCTACGGAGCGAGCTATGGAATTTCTGAAGCAGAAAGAGAAATTTTAATCCCGCAATTATTAGATTTAGTTAATCTTACGCATAAACGCTATGAATATGTAGATCTTTTATCAAGAGGGATGAAGCAACGATTATGCTTGGCTCGTTCACTTATTCATGATCCCAAAGTACTTATATTAGATGAGCCAGCGTCAGGACTTGATCCACGTGCACGTGTAGAAATGAGAGATATTTTAAAGCAGCTGAAGGGAATGGGGAAGACGATACTTATTTCTTCTCATATTTTGCCAGAACTTGCTGAAATGTGTGATGAAATTGGCGTAATAGATGGTGGAAAGTTAATCGCCCACGGTTCGGTTGCAGAAATTCAATCACAATTAGCTGGAGAAAGAATAATAACTGTAAAAATAAAAGGATTATTAGAAAATGCATCGACGTTTTTTGAAGAAGATCCGTTCGTATCGAAAGTAGAAATGAATGACGAAAAAAATAGTATTACATTTAAATATCGTGGTTCAGAAGAGGACCAAATTGAGTTGCTGAAAAAAGCGTTAGATCATTCGTTGCGTATTATTTCCTTCTCAGAAGCAGAAACAGATCTTGAGGATGTCTTTATGGAAATTACGAAAGGAGCGAAATAACGATGAAACAGGCATTGTCTAACCCGGTCTTGATAAAAGAAATAAAACTTCGCTTTCGCTCAATGAAAAGCTTTACTGGAATTATTTTTTATTTATTAGCGATGTGTGTATTTGTTTTCGGTTTTATCATGCTAACAACTTCATTTACTGGAACTGGATATTTTAGACCAGAAGAAAGTTTCTTTATGTTCACGATGCTTACGTATATTCAATTAGGGCTTATATTGTTCATAACACCCGGATTAACGGCCGGTGCGATTAGTACAGAACGTGAAAAGCAGACATTGAATATACTGCTCACGACTGCACAAACATCTTTTCAAATTATTACAGGGAAACTAACTTCTTCTATCGCTTTTTTATTGCTACTACTAGTGGCGGGTCTTCCTATTTATAGTTTAGTGTTTTTATTTGGAGGAGTTTCACCAGGTCAATTAGGAATCATTTTCTTGTTCTTCTTTTTGACGATGCTTGCAGTTGGTGGGATAGGGATTATGTATTCTACTATTATTCGCAAAACAATTGTAGCGATGATTGCGACATATGGAACAATGATTTTCTTAGCAGGTGTTACTGGATTCATATATCTCGTTATTACAGGTATGAATACGATGGCTACGGGTTCATTAGCAACCTCACCTGCACCTATTGCTCATTTCTTCGCAAGTATAAATCCAGTTGTATTAATACTTACATTAATCATGCCTACCCAATCGGATGATTTTATCACTCAAACGACAAATATTGATTTTCCGATATGGGCTGGCTACACCATTTTTTATATATTTATAACGGTTTGTTCTATATTAATCGCGGTGAAAAAGTTGCGTGTTAATATGAAGAAAATGAGATGAGGAGGGGACGATGATGAATAGCCAACAAAAGTTATGGAGGCTAATACGAAAAGCTAGGCGTAGTCTTGCAACGGAACATTATATTCGTATGCTACAGGCAGCTTTGTTTTACGGCTTTACTTTAGCAGCGGCTATTCTGCTTGTTTCTCGCTTATTTGTATTTCCTTATTATTTGCAAATTGCGATAGCGACAGGAACTTTCACTTTTGTCATGGTGGTTTTTTATGCTATTTGGAAAAGACCTTCGAAAGAGGAGGCACTTCATAAACTAGATGCCTTCTTTTTTGATAATTTATTAGTGACGGCTGTTTCATTTTTTTCGCAAACATCGGCGCTTGTGAAGGAACTGATTTTGAAAGCAGAGCGAAATGCAAATGCTGCATACGATGCGTTTAAAAAACGAGAAAAGCAACTTTTCCAAACGAAATGGATTATCGGATTATTAGTTGCTCTTGCTGCTACGCTTGTCTTGTATGCATTTCCAGCAGCAACACAGCTAGAAGCAAAAGATATTGAAAAAGAAAAAGAAGTTGTAACTGTGATGAAAAAAGAAGTAGATAAACTAGAGAAAAAAGAACAATCAAAAGTAGTTAAAAAAGAATTACAGGAGTTAAAAGAAAAGCTAAAAGAAGCAGAAACAACAGAAAAAGCTTTAAAAGAAGTAATAAAAAAGCAAAAAGAGTTAGAGTTAAAAGAGCAAAAACTACAAAAAAAGAAGGAACTTTCCGAGAAAGATGATGGCTCGACTAATTCTTCTTTAACAGCTGAAGAGCAAAAGGAATTAGCTTCTTTAGAAAATGTTACTACTTCGTTATCAAAAAATGCGGCTACTGCTCAAACTGCTTTAAGTAAAATGGGGAAAAAGCTCCCATTCGCTTCGAGTGAACTGGCACAAAGTGAATCTAATGCAAAGGATTCGAAGGGTTCAAAGGACTCTAACGGAGATGGTAAAGAAGGCTCTAAACAAGATGGCGATAAGAAGCCTGGCGACGGCAAGGAACCAGGTAAAGGGCAAGGCAAAGGGCAAGGACAGGGACAAGGGCAAGGCCAAGGCCAAGGCCAAGGGCAAGGCCAGGGACAAGGCCAGGGACAAGGACAGGGACAAGGACAAGGACAAGGACAAGGACAGGGACAAGGACAGGGACAAGGACAAGGACAGGGACAAGGGCAGGGACAAGGAGCAGGAAAAGGCTCTGGAGGGAGAGATCTTTTATCTATTCCGACGAGAATTGGTGGAATAGGAGAGACATCTGTCGATGGCGGTAAGATCGGAGAAGGTCAAGCTGCTGGAGAGCAAACCGGAGAAGTTCCTGTAACTCGAGGTACTGCAAGACCATATGAAGAAGTTGTGAATGAGTACAGTGATTCGTATATAAAAAGTTCGGAACGCATGCAATTGCCTTCTGATTTACAAAGAATTGTGCAAGATTATTTTTCAACAGTTGAAAATAGTGAGTAATGGAGGAAGCTTATGTCTTTTACAACAGAAGAATATACGAATATGAGCAAGCGGCTAGAAGAAGTACGAACGGAAATAGGGCATTTTATCGTCGGGCAGAAAGAAGCAGTTGAGTTTTCATTATATTGTGTACTTGCTGATGGTCATGCACTTTTGGAGGGGTTACCGGGTCTTGGAAAAACGATGCTTATCCGAACAATTTCGGAAGTACTGGATCTATCGTTTTCAAGAATTCAGTTTACTCCTGATTTAATGCCTTCTGATATTACTGGAACTAGTATGATTGAACGATTAGAAAGTGGCAAACAACAATTCACTTTTCAAAAAGGTCCGATTTTCTCTCAAATGGTATTAGCGGATGAAATCAACCGCGCCACGCCAAAAACACAAAGTGCGTTGCTTGAAGCGATGGGAGAAAAAACAGTAACTGTACTTGGCGAAACGAAGCAAATGGATAGACCATTTTTCGTTTTAGCAACGCAAAATCCAATTGAAATGGAAGGGACATATCCTTTACCAGAGGCGCAAATGGACCGTTTTCTTTGTAAAATACTCGTTACTTATCCATCAAAAGCAGAGTTAATGGAAATAACGAAACGTACAACTGGTGGCGATACAATTCAGTTAAATAAAATCATGCATGCAGATGAGCTTGTCCATGCACAACAAATGGTAAAAGAAGTACTAATCGCGGACGATATGTTGGAATATGCTGTAGAAATTATTGCGGCAACACATCCAGAAGGAGCGGTTATTCCTGAAGTTGCACAATATGTTCAGTATGGAAGCGGACCACGTGGATTGCAAAGTCTTATTAAATTAGCGAAAGCACGTGCACTCGTTGCAGGGCGTTATCATGTATCTATTGCGGATATTAAATCAGTTGCTAAACCTGTGCTTAGACATCGTTTATTACTTAATTACGAAGGAGAAGCAGAAGGCAAAACAGCAGATGATTTAATTGATATCGTGCTACAAACGATTAAACAAGGACAATCCGTATGAGTACAGAACATTTAGTACCGAAAGACTGGGCAGGAAAATTAAGTAGGTTGTCGATTGCAACAAAGTCGAAATTGCGTGGACAGCATAAAGGCTCCCATCGCTCTCAACGTTTTGGCTCATCACTCGATTTTTCTGATTTTAGGGAATACCATCTTGGAGATGATGTGCGACAAATTGATTGGAATGTCTATGCGAGAACGGATAAATATTTTATAAAACGATTTCTAGACGAACAAGAAATGCGCGTGCATATATTACTCGATTCAACGAAATCAATGGGAGATACGGTGAAATGGACATTTGCAAAGCAGCTTGCGGTGTCACTCGGACTATTAGTTTTACAAAGGGATGATAGATTATCTTTTTCAGCTGTAATAGACGATAACAAGCCTGTTTTTAGAAGAAAAGGTGCGACGTATCGAAAAGCTTTTACACAAACGGTCTCTGCATTAGAACAGCCAACGATGACGACACCTTTTTCTGAAAGTGCTGTTTCATTTATTCCAAAAGATAGCACCGTATTATTTGTTATTACGGATGCATTAGAGAACTTGGAATCTTGGGGAAAGCTGCTTCAAAAACTGCCTAAATTTGCTGGCGATATTCGCATTTTGCAGGTTGTAACAAGGGAAGAATTGGTACCAAATTATTCTGGTGATATTCAGCTAGAAGATGTGGAAACTTCTCAGCAATTAAATGTATCGATGTCTTCTCGTGTAATAGAAGCATATGAGCAGGAGCGAGTTTTACATCAACATGGATTAGAACTATTATGTAGGAAATTTGGAGTGAAGCTGCTTCAAGTAAATGCTGAAGATGGTATTTCGCATGTATTATTTCATCAACTTTTACGTGCAAACTGGGTGCAATGAGGTGAGAACATTTGGGCTTTAACCAATTATTATTTTTATGGACGGCTATTTTTCCAATAGCTGTTTTACTTTATTACTTTTTTCGTAAAAAATATACGAAGCAGCCTGTTTCTTCCACGCTTTTTTGGAAAGAAGTGATGAAGGAAACGAAAGCGTCTCCGTATTTGCAGCATTTACAGCGTAATGCATTGTTTTATTTACAAATGCTTGCAATGCTTTTATTAGTTTTGGCTTTGCTTCAACCTTTTTGGAAAACAAAGGCATTAGCTGGGGAACAAATTGTATTTATCGTGGATACATCCGCTACGATGGCGGTAGCGTCGGATAATACAACTTTATTTGAAAAGCATAAAAAAGAAATGATGACACTAGTAGATCAACTGTCAGGAAAGCCTTTAACTATTATTACAACGGGCAATCAGCCTTCCGTAATAGTACGACAAGAAACGAATTTGGGTCTTATTAAAGAAGAACTAGCAAAATTAGAAATAAGTTATGAGGAAGAAAATATGTCGAAGTCATTAGACTTTGCACAATCTTTTTTTCAAAATAAGGAAACTTCTGTTTATATTTTTACGGATCAATTAGACAGACAATCCTTGCCGTTACAATTTGATACTGTTAGCTGGAATGTAAAAGGCTTAACGACGGATGCTTTGAATTTGTCTATAAAACGTTTTGGTGCAACGACAACAGCAAGTGGTATATCTGCATTAATCCAAGTTGAAAATCAATCGAATAAAGAGCAACAAACAGAAGTGATTTTATCAAATGAAGAAAAAGAGTTAGTCAAAAAACAAATTACAGTTCCACCGAATGAAACAATCACTTTATCATTCGATGAACTAAAAGAGTCTACGTATTTAAAAGCATTTATTCCTATACAAGATCAATACACATTAGATAATTCAATGACTGTATTTATGCAAAATCAATTATCAAAAGTGTTTGTAGATAATTCTTTGCATTCGCTAGTTCGAACAGCTTTTCAGTCAATGGATATAGAAGTGAGTAGTATACAAGCAGAGCAAGTGAACTTGTTGAAAGAGGAAGGAATTATCGTTACAAACCAGCTTGTTTTGGACGATCAATTAGAGCGACCTTCGTTATTTATAGGAAGAAATGATCAACAAGCTAAGGAGGTAAACGGGGAAATTCAAACAACAGACCACGCCCTTTTTTCGTTTGCTAATTTATCCGATGTATATGTACGTGCTGTTTATCCACCAATAGAGGGCTATACGACGATAGCTACTGTTGGGGAAGATCCTTTCGTTCAAGTTTCAGAGCGAGGAAATATTATTGTTCTTGCTGATATACAAATGACCGATTGGCCTCTGCACCCATCTTTTCCATTGTTCATGTGGAGCGCTAAAGAGCAATTGTCAGCGGGCAATACGTATTTAGGGACTTTCTCGCCAAATGAACGAAAGCCTTTATCACTTGGGAGCACGACAAACGAATGGGAAGTATATACGAAAGACGATTCATATGAATATTCGATTGAAAATGGTGGGGCATTTATAGCGCCAAAGGAACCAGGCTTATATGTTTTACGTTCGAAAGAGGAAGAGAAGAACTTTGCAGTTGCTTTAGCTCAAAAAGAAAAAGAAATTGTCAAAGGTGATTCATATGAAATCGGTGGACAGCAAGTAGATGCACAAGAAAATTATACGCAATATTCTTTCGTTCCATATTTACTTGTAGTGTTATTGTTGTTATTTGTAATGGAGTGGGAGGTGCAAAGACGACGTGGATTTACGAATTGACCAACCACTATGGCTCTTGTTGTTAGTACCGATTATTATTTACTTTTATTGGACGTGGAGAAAAGATAAAAAGGGCTTTAAAAAAGAACATAAAGTTGTATTTTATATGCGACTAGTAGCTATTTTTTGTTTATTGCTAGGCTTAACTAATCCTTATATTTTATTGCCAATAAAGGATGAACAAGTTCTGTTCTTAGTCGACAGATCGGCTTCTGTACAAGGAACAGATCGACAAGTGACGGAGTGGATCGAAAAAAGCTTAACGGAGAGAAAAGATTCTCATCTAGTTGGTATCTATACATTTGCCGAAGATTTTCAATCGGAAGTAGCTTTAACGAGTGGCGAAGTGAAGCTACCTGTTTTTACACCGATGAAAGCTTCTGGAAATACCGATATTGCAAGAGCTTTACAATTAGCAACAGGTATTGTTGAGTCGAATAAAGCAACACGTATCGTACTTTTCACAGATGCATTAGAAACGACTGGCTCCGTAGCAGATGAACTAGTAAAAATTGCTGGTGGAAATGTCACAATTGATGTTGTCCAGCTAGACCGAATAGCATCAGAAGATGTGGCGATTACATCATTTGAAACACCAGCAATTGCATTTGAAGGAGAGCAGCAACAGTTAAATGTGAAACTAGAGGCTACGGCAAATACAAATGGCGAATTGCTTCTCTATCAAAATGATCAGTTAATATCTCGTGAAGCGATTGCATTAGAGCAAGGGACAAATAGTTTTACGTTCCGTAATTCATCTGTTGGAGAAGGATTATTAAAGTATGAGGTTCAAGTAGTAGTTGCAGGTGATGGGTTAATCGAAAATAATAAATTGACGAGTGTAACGACTGTAGAAAGCTCACCCAAATTGCTTGTTGTGACCTTTGATGGACGCCAGTCGAATATACCAACTGTTATCGATCAAGCGGTTATTGCGACCGATGTAATCGATGCTACTGCATTACCATTTGATCTTTCAAATTATTTAGAGTATGATGCGATTATTTTTGATAATGTGCCTGGACATGCAGTTGGAGAACAAAAAATGACGGTAATTGAACAGGCAGTGAAAAACTTTGGCGTTGGTTTCATGATGGTAGGTGGAAATAATAGTTACGGACTAGGTGGCTATTTTAAAACACCAATTGAAAAGCTACTGCCAGTTGAAATGGACATTAAAGGAAAGCATCAAATACCATCATTAGGTTTAATGATTGTCATGGACCGCTCAGGCAGTATGAGTGGATCGAAGTTAGAATATGCAAAAGAAGCAGCTGCACGTTCCGTAGAAATGCTAAGAGATGATGACACGCTTGGTTTTATCGCTTTTGATGATCGTCCTTGGGAAATTATCGAAACAGCTCAGCTTTCGGATAAGCATGAGGCTGTGGATACGATTTTATCTGTTGGAGCTGGTGGAGGTACGGAAATTTACGCGAGTCTTGCACTGGCTTATGAACGTTTATCTCCATTAAAGCTGCAAAGAAAGCATATTATTTTATTGACGGATGGGCAGTCGTATACAGCGAATGATTATCAAACGTTAATAGAAGACGGTGCGGAAGATTTAATAACAATTTCAACAGTTGCGGTTGGTCAAGATGCGGATCGAAATTTACTCGAAAGTTTAGCTGAAATGGGCGGAGGAAACTTTTACGATGTAATGGATGAATCTACTGTTCCAGCAATAATGGCAAGAGAAACGGCAATGATTTCTCGGACATATATTGAAGATAATCCTTTCTATCCGAAAATTTATGGGGACCAAGCATGGACGAGTTTATTTGCTGATGGCGTTCCACAAATGAATGCGTATATTGCGACAACAGCTAAACAAACGGCTTCGGTTATTGCGGAAAGTGAAAAAGAAGATCCAGTATTAGTAGAATGGATGTATGGATTAGGAAGAACGATAGCCTTTACATCGGATTCTACTGGTGAATGGAGCGGCGATTTTGCTAGATGGAATAATTGGGGAGATTTTTGGAATACTGCCGTATCGCGCCTTTTACCGGCTTATAGCGAAGTGCCTTTTACAATTCAAAAAGCGAGCGATGGCAGTTATACGGTAACCGATCCGAGTGGCCAGTCTTCTTTCATTGAAGTTGCTGCTGTGAATGAAAAAGGGGAGGAGCTCTCAGTTACTTCGGAGCCGTTAGCACCAGGTAAATCAAGAGTGTCTGTTGATAGTGAACCAGGCTTAGTATTTTTCCGCGTATCTAATGAACAAAATGCTGTCTATCAAGCAGGAATTTCAATTCCTTATAGTGAGGAGTATAAAGTTCAGAAGGCGAATACGACAGTTCTGGAAATGATTGCGAGCCGAGCGGAAGGAAAAGTGCTGACGGACCCTCTAGAAGCTTTTAGGGATATGAATAAAAAGAGTTTGGAAAAGCAGTCTATTCAGCAGTTTCTTGTGCTTGCAGCGATTGTTTTGTTCTTTTTAGATATTACGATTAGAAGGTTTGGTGCTACACAGATTTTGTTGTTGTTTAGAAGGAATGGAAAGAAAACGGATGAAGTTGTAGTATCTAATGGGGCGAGTAATATGGAGAAGCTTATTAAAGGGAAGAAAAGACGATAAGAAAAACCACTTAGTAACGCAGTTTCTGGCTCTCTCTAAGCTTCACATTGGGCTATACGATGAACGGTAGAATTTTAAAAGCTTGTTGGAAGTGGCTGCACCACTTCCAACAAGCTTTTTTCTTCGGTCATCGTATGGCAAATGATCGCCTTCCGTTAGCTAGAAAATTCCGTACAAAGTTGTTTAATATTTTTGGCAATAGGAGAGGCAAGTGACATTCTATCTACTTTGCAGGCCGCCAAAGATACAATTTTGGCGGCTATTTATATGTTTTTACAACAAGACACTTCTACGTTTGGATAGGAAGTGGAAAAGTAGTCGGCAAATTTACTTCGTACAAAAATTGTCGGTCTATTTCTAACTAGAAGTATTGTTGAACTTTTTTTTCTTCTATTACATGAGAGGGCTTAAGTAGAAAGAACATGAATGAACTCCTATAAATAGGAAGAATGTAGTAAAAAGCGGCTACTCGGGTGGGGAAAAGCAGATGTTTTCTGCGACGAGTAACCGCAGGAGCACCGAGCTGAAGACCCTGGACTGAGCGACGCGAGGGAAGCGGCTGAAGCCGTGCCCACCGAACGCGTCCTTTTGTAACGAAATCCACTCTATTCATTCATATACTTTCTATATGAAAAACCGCTTAAAGAAAATTCTTCAAGTGGTTTTTTTACTGAATTACTGGGTTTTTCTTTTTAATCCATATTAAAGTTATTCCCCATGAACATAATAAAATGACTGATCCGATGATAAAAGGAGAGTTAATATTGATATCAAAAAATATTCCCGCAAGCGCTGGACCAATCATATTACCTAAACTCATATAAGCATTATTCATACCCGCAGCAAACCCTTGCTCATTCCCAGCAAGCTTAGAAACAACCGTATTAACAGCTGGACGAATTAAAGTAGTAGCTGTTGAGAATATTGTTGCTACAAGTAGTACAAGCCAAAAACCATCTACTAAAAAGAAGGTTGATAGCGATACTGCTGCAACGACTAAGCTTATTAGAATAACATTGAGTTCACCGAACCGTTTAAACAACTTACCTATCACTACTGTTTGAATGATTACCCCAACAAAACCACCGACCGTTAATATTACAGCGATATCTTGCGGAGTGTAGCGATATTTATGATCTACATATAAGGAAAAAGTTGTTTGGAAATTTGCGATACCAAATGAGAACACAAAAATAATGATAAGCATCATAAAATAAGGTGTTTTAACGGAGTTTTTCATTTGTGCAAACATAGACAATCGTTTAGTTTTTTCCTTAATTGCGTTTTTAATATCCGGTAATATCATGAAAGAAACAACTGCGGATATAATGGATGCTAAGGCGGCCATATAAAAAGGGAACGATAAGCTAACTTTTGCTAGAAAACCACCTAATGCAGGTCCTATCATAAAGCCAAGAGACATCGAAGCCCCAAGAAGCCCCATACCTTTTCCACGTTCTTCAAATGATGTAATGTCTGCAACAAATGCCATCGTAGCTGGGATTAAAAAAGCTCCACCAATTCCACTAACAAAACGTGCAGCATATAACATCCACTCATGTGTTGCCAAGCCAAACCATAATTGAGAAGCAGAGAATACTATTAATCCAAATATAATTAGTTTTTTTCGGCCAAGTGAATCCGATAAATCACCGGCTATTGGAGAAAAAATAAATTGGCCTAAAGCGAAGGCAGCAATGATAAATCCAAGTGCTTGACCTGCTAAACCAAATGATTCTAAGTATTGTGGCATAACTGGGATAACTAAGCCGATTCCAGCCATTGCTATAAACATATTGAACATTAATATGTAAAGTGCGAATTTACTTGATTTCTGTTTCATAAACTTCCTGCTTTCTAAAAAATTGTATTTGTCTATCGATTCTACCACATTTGTGAAAGAATAAAAAACTTCGTAACTCGAATAAAAAAATAGGCATATAAAAACAAAAGCCGCCTATAAAAAGACGACTTTCACCATTAATTTGCTGCCATTTTAAATTCTAAAAACAACTCATTATAAACGCCAAGCATTTCGAGGCCAAGATTATTATACACTTCTAACTTAGCTCGGTCTTCTTCCATAGGATAGAAACGCTCATCCGAAGTTACTTCTTCGTCCATAATTGCAACTGCTGCTGCATTCGGGATAGAATACCCAACATAATCTGCATTTTGGGCAGATACTTCTGCATCCAACATAAAGTTAATGAAAGCATGAGCACCATCTAAATTTGCTACAGTTTTAGGGATTACCATATTGTCGAACCATAAATTGGATCCTTCTTCTGGTATCGAATAGTCAAGATCTTCATTTTCAAACATCATATCTGCTGCTTGACCAGACCATGTTACAGCAACGGCAGCTTCTTTATTGATCATAAGTGGTGTTACTTCATCACCAATGATCGCTTTTACATTTGGTGTTAGCTTTTTCAAATTAGCTGCTGCTTCGTTTAATTCATTTTCATCTGTGGAGTTTAATGAATAGCCTAAATTATTTAAAGACAACCCTATAATTTCACGGGCACTATCGACTAATAAAACTTTTCCTTTTAAAGATGGGTCCCAAAGGTCTTCCCATCTTTCAAAAGTTTGTCCATCAAGCAAAGAAGGATTATAAACAATTCCTACTGTACCCCAAAAGTATGGAATGGAAAACTTATTATCGGGATCAAAAGATAAATCTAAAAAGTATGGGTCAAGATTGCTGAAGTTAGGAATTTTAGCATAATCAATTGGCACTAATAAATCATTTTCAGCCATTTTTTCAATCGCATATTCAGATGGAACTACTACATCGTAAGACGTCCCACCTTGTTCGATTTTAGTCATCATTGCTTCATTGGAATCGAATGTTTCATAGACCACTCGATAGCCTGTTTCATCTTCAAATTGAGTAAGCAAATCGGGATCGATATATTCTCCCCAGTTATAAATCGTAACGGTATCACTTTTAGCTTTACCAGAGCTTTTATTTAAATAATCATTCGCAACAAACAATAAAATGCAAACAATTACTATAGCGAGCATAGCCCTTACAATATCTTTCATTTTCGAACCCCCATTCCAACAGGGTTTTTACCACGTTGACTGATGAAATAATAACCTACAACAAGAAGTAACGTCACGATAAAGATAATGCCAGATAATGCATTAATCGTTAACGTAATACCGGCTCTTGCCATCGAGTAAATTTCTACAGAAAGCGTACTGAAGCCGTTCCCAGTTACGAAAAAAGTTACAGCAAAATCATCTAGTGAATACGTTAATGCCATGAAAAATCCTGCGAAAATTCCAGGCTTAATGAAAGGAATAATAACTCGTGTTAATATTTCCCTTTTTGTTGCACCAAGATCAGCAGCAGCATCAATTAAAGAACTATTCATCTCTTGTAACTTTGGTAAAACCATTAATACAACAATTGGGATACTAAAAGCAATATGTGAGATTAATACAGATGCAAATCCTAATTTAACACCAATCATCGTAAATAGGATTAAAAACGAAGCCCCAATAACAACATCTGGACTAACGATCAATACATTATTTAAAGAAAGCACTGCATTTCGAATCGATTTATTGCGCATATACACAATACCAATTGAACCAAATACGCCAATTATCGTCGATATCAATGCAGAAAGCAGAGCAACAATAACCGTATTAATAAGAATCATAAGGAGGCGAGTATCTGAAAATACTGCAGCATAATGCTCCCAAGTAAACGATTCAAAGTTATTCATATTACCGGCACTATTAAATGAATAAAAAATTAAATACAAAATAGGTGTATATAAAATAATAAAAACAAGGGCTAAATAAAATTTTGTCGACTTACTTGCTGTTCCCATTTGAAGTAGCCCCCTTGTCTTTTTGACCTGTAATAATCATAATAATGACCATAAAAATGATTAAGAAAACAGCGATGGTAGAACCCATTCCCCAGTTTTGCGTCACTAAAAACTGCTGTTCAATGGCAGTACCTAGTGTAATTACTTTATTCCCCGCGATCAAACGTGTAATCATGAACAACGACAGGGAAGGGATGAAAACTGCTTGAATGCCAGCTTTTACACCATTCGTCGTTAAAGGGAAAATAACTTTCGTAAATGTCGTCCAGCTAGAAGCGCCTAAATCTCTACTCGCATCGATTAAAGATGGATTCAACTTATCGAGCGCATTAAAAATAGGTAAAATCATAAATGGAATGAAAATATAAACAGATACAAAAATAAAACTAAAATCGGTAAATAAAATTTGTTTTTCACCTATACCAAAAACGTTTAAAAACGCATTAATAGGACCGTATAGACCAAAAATACCGATGAATGCATATGTTTTCAAAAGCAAGTTAATCCACGATGGGATAATGATTAGTAACAACCATAATTGTTTATGCTTTGTTTTAGTAATCCAATAAGCAGTTGGATATGCAACGATTAATGAGAAAAGCGTTATTAAAAATGCATACCAAAATGAGCTAAGTGTTAGCTTCAAATAAACAGAAGTGAAAAAATTTTTGTAATTGTCGAATGTGAAATTGCCACTTAAATCAAAAAACGAGTAGTATGCAATCAATGCAATCGGTGCAATTACGAATAAAACAATCCATGCAAAATAGGGTACTAGGTAGAAGGCTTTCGTGTTTTTAGTTTGCATGTGCGTCTTCTCCATATGATTCCAAACGCTTGTCAAACTCTTCTTCTGTTTCATTTAGACGCATAACATGGATCGATTCAGGGTCGAAATTTAATCCGATAAATTCCCCAACTTCTGCTTTTTTAGTGGAATGTACAAGCCATTCATTTCCTTCGTCATCATACGTAGAAAGCTCGTAATGTACACCTCTAAATAATTGAGTGTCTACTTTTACTTTCATTCTTCCATTTTCGACTGCCGTAATTTCTAAATCCTCTGGGCGAATAACAATATCGACTTTTTCATTAGGGTTTAAACCTTGATCGACACATTCAAATTCCTTACCGCCAATTTGTACACGGAAATCTGCGACCATTGTTCCAGTTACAATATTGGATTCGCCGATAAAATCTGCAACAAAACGATTAATAGGCTCATCATAAATATCCATTGGTGTACCACTTTGCTCAATATGTCCTGCATTTAGTACGAATATTTCATCAGACATAGCTAGCGCTTCTTCTTGGTCATGCGTAACGAAAATAAAAGTTTTTCCAAGACGTTGTTGTAGCTCACGAAGCTCATATTGCATTTCAGAACGAAGCTTTAAGTCAAGTGCAGATAGTGGTTCATCAAGTAAAATGATTTCAGGATCATTAACAATTGCTCGTGCAATCGCAACACGCTGTCTTTGACCACCAGACATCTCTGCAATTTCTCTATTTTCGTAGCCAGCTAAGTTAACGAAATTAAGTGCTTCAATTACTTTTTCTTCAATCTCTTGTTTGCCTAATTTTTTGATGCGCAGACCAAATGCTATGTTTTCAAATACATTTAAATGTGGGAAAAGTGCATAATCTTGAAATACTGTATTTACTTGGCGTTCATTTGATGGGACATCGTTAATAAGTTTGCCATCAAAGTAAATATTTCCGCTCGTAGGTTGCATAAATCCTGCGATTAATCGCAAAATCGTTGTTTTCCCGCACCCAGAAGGTCCAAGTAATGTATAAAACTTTCCTCGTTCTAACTCAAAGTTAATAGTATCTAGTACAAGCGTTTCTGAATCATAATATTTCGTGACGTTTTCGAAACGAATGATAGGTATTTCTGACATAATAACCCTCCAATTTTATAAGTAAGAATTTGTTACAACGTAAATAATTTGTGATTCTGCTTCTGAGTCATTTTCAATCAAATGATGGTCGGATGCTTCGAAATAAATCGATTCTCCCTGTTTTGCTGTATATTGTTGCTTGCCAAGGGTTAGTTTTACGCTGCCATGTAGCACATATATAAATGTTTCGGATAGGGAAGGCTCAAATTGCTTGAATTGACCATTCTTACCTAACGAAATATGAACAGGTTCCATTTCATTTTCATTTGACTCTGAAATGAGCCAACGAAGTTTGTAGTTCTTTTCTTCGTCTTCAAAAATTGTTTGTTCTTGTTGCTCATAAACGACTTTAGTACGCGAATGTTCGTCATCGAAAAAGTCTTTTGGCTTGGAGCCTAATACACTAAGTATAGAAAAGAGAGTTTCAATGGAAGGGGAGTTAAGATCCCGTTCTAGTTGAGAGATGAATCCTTTACTCAGGTCAGTTCTTTCACCAAGTTCTTCTTGCGTTAGTCCTTTTTCTAGTCGTAACCGTTTAATTTTCTTTCCTATTTGCATAATTTTTAAGCTCCTTCGGAAATAAAACTAAGTCTATTTTTCAGACAAAGTTTATTTTAACACAACTTTAAGTTTACTTTAACAACTTTTTTTAAGAAAATCAAAAAAATATAAACTGGCACGTTGATTTATTAAAAATAGACCGTGAGGTAATGCAATTAGTCAATATTTGTGAGGAAGCATATGATAATTGTGGACATATTTAATCTGAATGAGGATGGGGGCTGCATATGAAGTTAAAAGAGGAGTTACCGGAATTTCCTCGTAATTTGGAGTGGATAAACGGAAGTATACGAAAAGGCCAAGTGGGTGGGGGAGTTCCAATACTAGTCCATTTTTGGTCTGTCAGCTGTTCTTTATGCAAAGATGGGATGAGTAGCATTCATAAATGGAAAGAGCAGTATGAAAATGATTTAGTAATTATAGCTGTGCATATGCCAAGAACAAAAGAGGATGTCAATGTTCAATTAGTTAGGACACTTGCGCAGCAATTCAAAATAGATCATCCCATTTGCTTAGATGATGAATTAGTAATGACGAAAAAATTTCAAAATCGTATTGTGCCAGCATTTTATTTGTTTGATAAAAATGGATTGATGAGACATTACCAATCTGGTGAACAAGGAATGTGGATGCTGGAAAAACGCATTATTCGCATGATCAATGAAGGTAAAAAATAATCATGTGAACCTCCTTTTTTTATTTCGGCTATGTTAAACTAAGTTCATTCGAATCGCTAGGAGGTTTTTTTATGCATAAAGAATTCGTTGTAATTGGATTAGGTCGATTTGGAGGAAGTATTGTAAAAGAATTAGTCGAGCAAGGTGCTGACGTGATGGCAATAGATATCGTGTCGGAGCGTGTAGATGAGTTTGCAACGATCGCAACACAAGCAGTTGTTGCAGATACGACAGATGAAGCAGTACTGAAGTCTCTAGGCATTCGAAACTTTGAACATGTTATTGTCGCAATAGGCGATAATATTCAAGCGAGTATTTTAACAACGTTAATGCTAAAAGAGATCGGTGTAAAAAAAATTACGGTGAAAGCGCAAAATGATTATCACGAAAAAGTGTTGCGCAAAATTGGGGCAGATCAAGTCGTTCATCCAGAGCGTGATATGGGAATTCGTATTGCGAATAATATTTTATCGAATAATGTACTCGATTATTTAGAGCTTTCTGATGAGCATTCTATTATGGAAATTAAAGTGAATGATAAAATTGCCGGGAAGTCGTTAGTCGATTTAGATATTCGTGCAAAGTATGGTATAAATATTGTCGCTGTGAAAAGAGGAAAAAATTTAATCGTTTCTCCGCCTGCAGAAGAAAAGCTGTTACTGCATGATGTGTTAATTATTATTGGTGCAGATGTGGATATGATTCGATTTGAAAAGAAAGTGTTATCTTAAAGAAAAAACATCTTAGCGACGCCATTTCTGGCTCACTCTAGGCTTTACATTGAGCTATATTTTAAAAACCTTGTTGGAAGCGGCTGCACCACTTCTAACAAGGTTTTTCTTCGGTCATCGTATGGCAAATGTTCGCCCTCCGCTAGCCAAAAACTTCCATGCCAAGTAGTTAAATACTTTTGGCAATAGGAGAAGCAAGACGGTTCTATCTACTTTGCAGGCCGCCAAAGATACAATTTTGGCAGCTCTTTGAAGAATTCTATAAAGGGACACTTCTATATGCCTATCCATTGTTTAGAAAGAGAAAGAGTATTTGCTGCATATGAAAATGGACCTTTCATTTTTAGCAAGAAAGACCGAATGATAAATTTTTCTCTTTCTCAAAAGATTCGATTCGCTGTTTACTGTCTAAAAAATAGAATAGTAAGTACTGCGATAAAACACTACATTCTTCTAAACTAGCTGGATGCAGTGAAAAGCGGCGACTCAGTTGGGAAAAGCAGATGTTTTCTGCGACGAGTAACCGCAGGAGCACCGAGCTGAAGACCCTGGACTGAGCGACGCGAGGGAAGTGGCTAAGCCGTGCCCACCGGTAACGGAATCCATTCTATCCATCCTTTAACCTAATGTTCATGCTATAACTTCTTATCTTAATAAAACGCCCGAGGAATTATAAATTCCTCGAGCGTTTTTTTTATACTTCCATAATAATCGGTAAGATCATTGGACGTCGTTTTGTTTTTTCATATAAATAAGGGCTTAATACATCAGTAATTTCATTTTTAAGCTCAGACCATTCAATTGGTTTATCCTGAATAGTAAGGCGTAAGTGTTTGTTTAACATTTGTTGCGCTTCATTGATCATCATTCCAGATTCACGCATATAAACGAATCCGCGAGAAATGATATCTGGTCCAGAAACAATTTTTTTCTTTTCCATATCGGCACTAACTACAACAATAACCAATCCTTCTTCGGATAAAATACGTCGATCACGAAGTACAATATTACCGATATCGCCAATTCCGCTACCATCAATATAAATATCTCCAGAAGGAATACGACCTGCAACATTTGCAGTATTTGCACTTAAAGCAAGAACATCTCCATTTTCCATGATGAACGTGTTTTCTGGTAGAACATCACAATCGACGGCTAGCTCTGTATGAATTTTTAACATACGATACTCACCGTGAATTGGCATAAAGAATTTTGGTTTCATTAAACGAAGCATTAGCTTTTGTTCTTCTTGTGAACCATGACCAGATGTATGGATATTGTTCAATGAACCATGAATAACTTCTGCACCAGCACGGTATAAAAGATTGATCGTGCGATTAACGCTTGCTCTATTTCCTGGAATTGGAGAAGACGAGAATATTACTGTATCTCCAGGCTGGATTTGAATTTGGCGATGTGTTCCGTTAGCAATCCGTGAAAGAGCTGCCATTGGTTCCCCTTGACTACCTGTACAAAGAATAAGTACTTCATTTGCAGGGAGACGATTTAATGCACTCGTATCTACAAATGTTTCTTTTGGTGCAGTAATATAACCAAGTTCACGCCCGATTGTAATCGCATTGTCCATACTTCGACCGAAAACAGCAATTTTGCGATTATGCAGCACAGCGGCATCCGTTACTTGTTGAAGTCTATGAATATTCGAAGCGAAAGTAGCGAATATGATACGTCCATTCACTTTACGGAAAATAGAATCCATACTTTCGCCAACTTTACGTTCTGACATAGTAAAGTTTGGAATTTCAGCATTTGTACTATCTGATAATAGACAAAGTACACCGTCACGACCGATTTCAGCCATTTTTGTTAAGTTGGCTGGTTCTCCCACTGGAGTAAAATCGAATTTAAAGTCACCAGTGTGAACGATATTTCCAGGTGGTGTTTTTACGACAATTCCATATGCATCTGGAATACTATGAGTTGTTCTAAAGAAGCTTACAGCTGTTTTTCTAAACTTAATGATATCGTTTTCTTCAATGACAATCATTTTAGTTTGGCGTAATAAGCCATGTTCTTCTAATTTATTGCGAAGCAAGCCAAGTGCAAGCTTTCCACCGTAAACTGGAACATTAATTTGCTTCAGTAGGTAAGGAATTCCACCAATATGATCTTCGTGACCATGTGTGATAAAAAGTCCTTTAATCTTATCTTCATTTTTTACTAAATAAGTATAGTCTGGAATGACATAGTCGATTCCTAATAAATCATCTTCTGGAAATTTAATCCCTGCATCGATTAAAATAATTTCGTCTTGAAATTGAACTGCATAAGTGTTTTTGCCGATTTCACCTAGTCCGCCGAGGGCGAAAACAGCTGTTTGATCATTCTTTACAAATTTCATGATTTAAATTTTCTCTACTTTAAAGTTTTGACTTGCTTGTTCGTATTCTAAATGATTACCTTCAAGCAGTTGGATTAGCTCGATGTTGTACTTGCGCTCTTTTAAAGAAGCACGAACTTCGCGCTCGCTTTCTGCCTCCACATATAGGCTTAGTGTGTTTTCGCGAACTGGTACTTGTAGTGCGTTTTCTTGGTAATAAACTTTAAAAATCATTTTATAGTCTCCTTTTCACGTTCAATATAATTCAATTCTCTTTATATTATCACGCAACTTATTTAAAATAAAGAAAAGCCCTCCAAATCATGAAGGGCATAAGAATTTATGCGATCGTTTTTTTTCTGAGTAATCCACCGAGTCGTCTTAATAATTTCTTTTTTAGACGTTTCAACATGGCTGTTCACTCCTCAAAGCTTATTATATACGGAGAAATAGGTTGTGTAAAGGATTTGCTCCGAAAAGTCAAATTATTCGCATTTAAGGGGAGAGGTTTTTTAATGGGGAATAAAATTTTATTTTTTGATATTGACGGAACAATTTTGGATCATGACAAGAAAATCCCGGACGGAGTAGTAGAAGCAATACAAAAAGCGAAAGAAAATGGTCATGAAGTTGTTATTGCGACGGGTAGATCGGCTTTTACTGCATCATTTATATTTGAACAGTTAAACATAGACTCATTCGTTTGTTACAATGGTCAAGTTGTTCAATTTAAAGGTGAAATTATCCATAGTGGTGTTATTGATCGAACAGCGCTTCAACGCTTAACAGATTTTGCATCGGAAAGACAACAGCCGTTAGTTTATATGGGCACAAATGAAATGGTTTCTAATTTGCTGGAGCATAATGATATACATGAAAGTATTTCTACTTTGAAAATTGATTTTCCACGAGCGGAAGAAAATTTCTATTTGGAAAACGATGTGCATCAAGCATTAATTTTTTGTGATATTGCTGCTCAAGAAGAATATGAAAAAGCATTTCCTCATTTGAAATTTGTTCGCTGGCATCGAGTATCATGCGATGTTTTACCGTTAGGTGTTTCGAAAGCAAAAGGAATTGAATTGCTTTTAACTCATTTAAATAAAACACCCGAAGATGCAATTGCTTTTGGGGATGGTTTAAATGATTTGGAGATGCTGGAGTATGTAGGAACTGGCGTTGCGATGGGGAACTCGGTAGAGGAACTTAAAGAAAAAGCAACATTTGTTACAGATCATGTGTCCGAAAACGGGCTTGTTAATGCTATGAAAAAATTAAATCTTATCTAAAAAATAAGAAAGTATATAAAAATGTAGCCTGAACACAGAGGTTACGGTACCTATAGAGAGGAAGTGAGGATGGGAAAGGGGATTTAGTTACAAGCGGACGCGTTCGGCAGGCACGGCTTCAATCTCCTCGTCGCAAAGAACATCCGCTACTCCCGCTAGAGTCGCCGCTTTTCACTACAGCCATCCTGCTTATGAGAGTGGATTCATGTTCTTTCTATATAATCATTTTCATGCAAGAGGAAGAGAAAAAAGTTCATCAACACTTCTAATTAGAAATAGACCGGCAATTTTCGTACGAAGTAAATCTGTCATCTACTTCTCCAATTTACGTTCAAATGTAGAAGTGTCTCTTTGTAAAAACCTACAAATAGCCGCCAGAATTGTCTCTTTGGCGACCAGCAAAGTAGATAGAACCGACTTGCTTCTCCTATTGCCAAAAGTATTTAACTACTAGGCACTGAAGTTTCTGGCGAGCGCAAGGCGAACATTTGCCATACGATGATCGAAGAAAAGCTTGTTGTAAGTGGTGCAGCCACTTACAACAAGCTTTAAAAATTTTATCGTTCATCTTATAGCACAATATGAAACCTAGAGTGAGCCGGGAACTGCGGCGCTAAGTTAAAGGACCTGGTGTCATTTTACTCGATTTTTCTTGGTGTATTATACTCGGTCGTAAGGGACTGCGTCTGGTATATCTGCAAATGGATTTACTTTATTAATATGGTCATAAAACATGACGCCGTTTAAATGGTCAAGTTCATGTTGGAATGCAATTGCCGTAAGACCTTTAAGGCGCATTTTAAATGCGGTACCGTCTGGATGGAAACCAGTCGCTGTAATGCGTGTATATCTTGGGACATATCCTTCTATTACTTCATCAACAGACAGACAACCTTCTCCTGAAGAAATATATGTTTTTTCTACAGAATGACTAATAATTTTAGGATTTACTGCGACGAAGCTGACTTCTTTATCCTCTTCGTCTATTAAATATATCGCAAACATTCTTTTATCCTCATTTACTTGAGGTGCGGCTATTCCGATGCCTGGTCTTATTTTGTACATTTCGACCATTTCATCATCCTGGCTATTTATTACATATTCTAGTAAGTCTGCTGCTAACTGTTGATCTGCGGCAGACAAAGGAAATGTCATGTTACTTGTTTTCTTACGAAGAGCGGGATGTCCGTCTCTTACAATGTCTTTCATTAGTATCATTATAATCGTCCTTTCCGTGTTCATAATCCTATTATAATCGAAAAGTCATGATTTGCTAAACAAAAACAGCTAAATCGTTAGTTGAATTTAGGAGCTAGAACAATTATAGTTGAATGGAAATAGGAGGTTGCTTCATGAAAAAAATAGTAGTTATGTTATCTTTATGTTTTCTTACATTATTATCGGCATGTTCTTTTGGAGAATCAACCAATCAAAAGCTATCCAACATATTAACAACAATCTATGAATCAGAAGCAGATTATAGAGGTGTTCAGTCGGAATTAGTGGGATTTGAGAAGAAGGAACAAACAAATTTTCAACGTATGATGGAATTAACGCAGGAGCAAAAAGAAGAGTTAACCAAGTTAGTAGATGAAACGGAAAAACTACTTGGAGAACGATTGACACTTGTAGAAAAAGAAGCAGCTTCTATTAAACTAGCATCAGATAAAATGGTAGATTTAGAAAAGCTTATTTCAGAAGTTAAAGAAGAAAAAGAAAAGACAGCACTGAAACAAATAGAAGAAGTACTAAAAAATCGATATGCTTCTTATGAGGAGTTAACTGCACAATATAATTCACTTGCGAGCTTACAAGAAGATTTATACAGCCTCTTAATAGAAGAAGGGTCAGAAATGACTTCGATTCAAGAAAAAGTGCAAGAAGTAAACGCGCAAAACGAAGTTGTTCAAAAGCATGTAGAGCAATTTAATGAACTAACGGTACGTTTAAACGAAGTAAAAGAAGAGGTTTTTACAGCTCTTCAAGATGAGAAATGAATAGATATAACAAAAAGACAGCCTAAAATAGGCTGTTTTTTTTGTTATATATTATTTGTTAAAATGATAATCTGATATAATACAGGTGTAATAAATGACTGGTACAGCCCGACAGGTTCTTAATTTTCTTACAGAACTAAAGCGTGAATTTATATGATTGACCGTAGATTTATTCTTGAGTATACTAAGGGAGAATTATTATTGTACTACTAAGAATGAAAAGAATCTTTAATACAGAAGAATAGGAGAGTTGCTATTATGGCTGCAAACAAGTTACCGCAGTTAGACCCGAAGAAAACGCTTCAAGAGATTGAAGCAAAGTTTGAAATGTTCCAAGTTTTAAACGAGGAAGGAAAAATTGTTAACGAAGAAGCAAATCCTAACCTAAGTGATGAGGAATTAGTAGAACTAATGAGTCGAATGGTTTATACGCGTATTCTAGACCAACGCTCAATTTCATTAAACCGTCAAGGACGTTTAGGTTTCTATGCACCAACTGCTGGACAAGAAGCGTCACAGCTTGCATCTCAATTTGCACTTGAAAAAGAAGATTTTATCTTACCTGGATACCGTGATGTGCCACAAATCGTATGGCATGGTCTTCCATTATGGCAAGCGTTTTTATTCTCTCGTGGACATTTCATGGGGAACCAAATTCCTGAAGGTGTAAACGTATTCCCACCACAAATTATTATCGGTGCACAGTTTATACAAGCAGCAGGAGTTGCTCTAGGAATGCAGAAGCGTGGCAAGAAATCGATTGCAATTTCGTATACTGGTGATGGTGGTTCTTCACAAGGAGATTTCTATGAAGGGATTAACTTTGCAGGTGCATACCGTGTACCAGCAGTATTTATCGTTCAAAACAACCAATATGCAATTTCGACACCTCGTGAATTGCAAACGGCTGCAAAAACGATTGCACAAAAAGGGATTGCCGCTGGTCTTCCAAGTGTACTTGTAGATGGAATGGATCCATTAGCAGTTTATGCTGTAACAAAAGACGCTAGAGAACGTGCGATTAATGGAGAAGGCCCAACACTAATTGAAACAATGTGTTACCGTTACGGTCCACATACAATGGCTGGTGATGACCCAACTCGCTACCGTACTTCTGAAACGGATTCAGCTTGGGAAAAGAAAGATCCACTAGTGCGTTTCCGTATATATTTAGAAGAAAAAGGCTTATGGAATGAAGCAAAAGAAGAAGAAGTAATTGAAAAAGCAAAAGAAGAAATTAAAGATGCAATCAAAAAAGCAGATGCTGCTCCAAAACAAAAAGTAACTGACTTGATGAATATTATGTATGAAGAAAATCCATATAACTTAAACGAGCAATTAGCCGTTTATACAGAGAAGGAGTCGAAGTAACCGATGGCACAAATGACGATGATTCAAGCAATTACGGATGCACTCCGTACTGAGCTTAAAAATGATGAAAACGTCCTAGTCTTCGGTGAAGACGTAGGCGTTAACGGTGGAGTATTCCGCGCTACTGAAGGGTTACAAAAAGAATTTGGAGAAGATCGTGTATTTGATACTCCTCTTGCAGAGTCAGGTATTGGTGGTCTTGCAGTAGGTTTATCATTACAAGGTTTCCGTCCAGTTCCTGAAATCCAATTCTTTGGATTTGTATTTGAAGTAATGGACTCGATTAGTGGACAACTTGCACGTATGCGTTTCCGTACAGGAGGAGCATTTAATGCACCTGTTACGATTCGATCGCCATTTGGTGGAGGAGTTCATACACCAGAAATGCATGCAGATAGCTTAGAGTTATTAATGACATCAACTCCAGGTGTAAAAGTAGTTATTCCTTCTACTCCATATGATGCAAAAGGTTTATTAATCTCAGCTATTCGTGATAATGATCCAGTTATTTTCTTAGAGCATATGAAATTGTACCGTTCTTTCCGTGGCGAAGTGCCAGAAGGAGAATATACAATTCCACTTGGTAAAGCAGATGTAAAACGTGAAGGTACTGATCTTACTATTATTTCTTATGGTGCGATGGTTCATGAAAGTTTAAAAGCTGCTGAAGAGTTGGAAAAAGAAGGACATTCAGTAGAAGTAATAGATTTACGTACAATTCAACCACTTGATATTGAAACAATTATTGCTTCAGTTGAAAAAACAAATCGTGCAATGGTTGTGCAAGAGGCACAAAAACAAGCAGGGATTTCTGCAAACGTAGTTGCTGAAATTACTGAACGCGCAATTTTAAGCCTAGATGCGCCAGTTTTACGAGTTACTGCTCCTGACACAGTATATCCATTCTCACAAGCTGAAACAGTTTGGTTACCTGACGTTAAGGATATTGTAGAAACAGCTAAAAAAGTATTAACATTCTAATAAATACATTTGTGCAAAAGAAAGGGTGAATACTGTGGCATTTGAATTTCGATTACCAGATATAGGTGAAGGTATACATGAAGGCGAAATCGTTAAATGGTTTGTTAAAGCAGGTGACGAAGTAGCGGAAGACGATATATTATGTGAAGTACAAAATGATAAAGCAGTTGTTGAAATTCCTTCTCCCGTAAAAGGGAAAGTTACAGAAGTATTAGTAAGTGAAGGAACAGTTGCCATTGTTGGAGACATACTTATTAAAATTGATGCACCTGGCTATGAAGACATCAAGTTTAAAGGAGATCATGCAGAAGATACGAAAGCGGCTGAACAACCAGAAGCTCAAGTACAATCTACTCCTGAAGCTGAACAACCAAAAACAGAAGCAAAAGGTAATGTTCGCATTATTTCAATGCCTTCTGTACGTAAATTTGCCCGTGATAATGAAGTGAATATTACAGAAGTAAATGGTACTGGGAAAAATGGTCGTATTTTAAAAGCTGATATTGAAGCATTCTTAACTGGCGATCAAAATCCAGTTGCAGTAGCTCAAGAAGTTAATGTAGAAGAAACAACTGAAGTAACAACAACAACAGAACAAAAAGTTGCTGCTCCAATTGTTTTAGAAGGAGATTTCCCAGAAACAAGAGAAAAAATGTCACCGATGCGTAAAGCAATTGCTAAAGCTATGGTACATTCAAAACATACTGCTCCTCATGTAACATTGATGGACGAAGTAGATGTAACTGAACTTGTTGCTCATCGTAAAAAGTTCAAAGACATTGCAGCAGAGAAAAATATTAAGTTAACGTACTTACCATATGTTGTAAAAGCACTTGTAAGTGCATTACGTGAATTCCCACAATTAAATACATCATACGATGATGAAACAAACGAAGTTATTCAAAAGCATTATTTCAATATTGGAATTGCAGCGGATACAGACAAAGGTCTACTTGTACCAGTTATCAAAAATGCAGACCGCAAATCCGTATTTGCAGTATCAAATGAAATAAATGCACTTGCTACTAAAGCACGTGAAGGAAAATTATCTGTTGCAGAAATGAAAGGTGCATCTTGTTCGATTACGAATATTGGATCTGCCGGAGGCCAATGGTTTACTCCAGTTATTAATCATCCAGAGGTTGCAATCCTTGGAATTGGTCGAATTTCTGAAAAGCCAGTAATAAAAAATGGTGAAATTGTAGCAGCTCCTGTGTTAGCATTATCATTGAGCTTTGATCATCGCATGATCGATGGTGCGACTGCGCAACATGCGTTGAACCATATGAAACGTTTGCTTAGCAGTCCAGAACTATTATTAATGGAGGCGTAAAAAATGGTAGTAGGAGATTTCCCGATTGAAACAGATACTTTAGTAATTGGTTCAGGTCCTGGAGGATACGTAGCTGCAATTCGTGCTGCACAAACTGGACAAAAAGTAATCGTTGTAGAAAAAGAATATATTGGTGGCGTATGCTTAAACGTAGGATGTATCCCTTCTAAAGCGCTAATTTCTGTAGGGCATCGTTTTGAACAAGCAAAACACTCAGATGAAATGGGTATTACTGCTTCTGACGTGAAAATTGACTTTTCAAAAGCTCAAGCCTTCAAAGACAGCGTAGTAAACAAACTGACTAGCGGTGTTTCTGGTTTATTAAAAGGAAATGGTATCGAAGTTGTTAGTGGAGAAGCTTACTTTGTAGATGCAAATACTGTTCGTGTAATGGATGAAACATCTGCTCAGACATATAAGTTTAAACATGCAATTATCGCAACTGGATCACGCCCGGTTGAAATCCCAACATTTAAATATACAAAACGTGTAATTAACTCAACTGGTGCACTTAACTTAAGTGAAATTCCAGGACGTTTAGTTGTAATCGGTGGAGGATATATCGGTACGGAACTAGGTTCTTCATTTGCTAACTTAGGTTCTCAAGTAACAATCGTTGAAGGCGGCGATGATATTTTAGCTGGCTTCGAAAAACAAATGACGGCAATCGTTAAAAAAGGTCTAAAGAAAAAAGGCGTTGAAATTGCAGTAAAAGCATCTGCAAAAGGTGTAGAAGAGTCTGAAACAGGCGTAGTAGTAACATATGAAGTTGGCGGAGAAGAGAAAAAAGTTGAAGCTGATTATGTATTAGTTACTGTAGGTCGTCGTCCAAATACGGATGAAATCGGACTAGAAGAAATGGGTATTAAATTTGCTGAACGCGGTTTAATCGAAGTAGATAAGCAATGTCGTACAAGCATTAGCAATATTTTTGCTATCGGAGATGTTGTTTCAGGTCCTCAACTTGCGCACAAAGCATCATACGAAGGAAAAGTAGCTGCTGAAGTTATTGCTGGTCAAACTTCTGTTGTCGACTACTTAGCAATTCCTGCTGTATGCTTTACAGATCCAGAGCTTGCAACTGTTGGATTAAACGAAGCACAAGCAAAAGAGCAAGGTTATGATGTAGCGGCTGGGAAGTTCCCATTCGGAGCTAACGGGCGTGCACTTGCGCTTAACGCAACAGATGGCTTTGTGAAACTTGTTTCTCGTAAAGAAGACGGATTACTACTTGGTGCACAAATCGTTGGCCAAGGTGCTTCTGATATGATCGCTGAACTTGGTTTAGCAATTGAAGCTGGTATGACGGTAGAAGATATTGCAATGACTATTCATGCTCACCCAACTTTAGGTGAAATTGCAATGGAAGCTGCGGAAGTTGTTATGGGTCACCCAATTCATATTCTTACAAAATAATATACAAAACTCCTAGAGCTCATGCTCTAGGAGTTTTTTTGAAAGAAGTATAAAAAGTGTTCTATGAGTCCAGGGATTACCGTGCATATAGAGAAGAAGAGAGTGGATTTCGTTACAAGCGGACGCGTTCGGTGGGCACGGCTTCAGCCGCTTCCCTCGCTGGGCGATCAGTCCAGGGTCTTCAGCTCGGTGCTCCTGCGGTTACTCGTCGCAGAAAACATCTGCTTTTCCTACCCGAGTCGCCGCTTTTCACTACATCCTTCCTACTTATAGGAGTGTATTCATGCTCCCATGTAAGAGGAAGAGAAAAAGTTCATCTACATTTCTAGTTAGAAATAGACCGACAATTTTTGTACGAAGTAAATATGTCCTCTACTTCTCCACTTTAAGTTCAAATGTATAAGTGTCGATTTGTAAAAATCTACAAAGAGCTGTCAAAATTGTATCTTTGGCGACCATGGTAATAGATAGAATGTCACTTGCTTCTCCTATTGCCTAAAAATATTTAACAACTTGGCACGGAAGTTTCTGGCGAACGGAAGGTGAACATTTGCCATACGATGACGACTAAAAGCTTGTTGTAAGTGGAGCAGCCACTTACAACAAGCTTTAAAATTTTTTCCGTTTATCGTATAGCCTAATGTTAAGCCTGAAGCGAGGCAGAAACTGTGTCGCTAAGATGTTTTGATTTAATAGGACCAACCATATTTTTTCTCGGCTTTTCTTATGATAATGTGAAAAAATAGCTGAAATTTTGTTTTTTTAAAACATACAAATAGTTCCAAAGGTCTTGTTTTTTTGTTAAGTAAATGTTTAGTGGTCATTTGTATAATAACAAAGTCTTAGTATATCGAATAGGGGCTGACGTTTAAAATGGAACATATTGTACGTGAAAAAAATAAATTATTATTATGGTTATCGACCGGGGTAACAATATTACCATCGTTAATCTATTTTTTACATAGAAAATCATCTGTTTTTACAGAACATATCATATTAATGAATGGTCAATTAAACGTATCTAAATCACATGAAATAATAGTCCTCATCTTAATTAGCATACCAATTATTTTGTGTATCGCTGGATGGTTTATGTATGTGAAAGATAGTAGTGATTTACGTATTCAATGGATTTTAATGCTCACACTTACATTTGGGAGTATCGCAATAATTGCTACAGGTAATGGGTTAGTGGAATACCATTTTTCTATATTTATGGTTTTGGCACTAATCGGAACATTTCAACGTATTTCATTAGTAGTAACGAGTACAGTTATTTTTGCTATTCATCATTTACTTGGCTATTTTACAATTCCTGAAATTCTCTGTGGGACGAGTAATTATGGGTTTTCGTTATTACTTATTCACGCAGTTTTTTTAATATTAACAAGCTTAGCGACGATTATTATTATTTATAAAACGCAGCAGTCTGAAAAATATTTTCAACAGAAGGAGCAAGTGGCGGAAGCTAAGTTGCAAAGTTTGTTGAAGGAAGTAGATGAAATTAGTAAATATGTATCAGAGAATTCATTCGTATTAGCGAATGATTCTATTGTCATGACGAAAGCTAGTCATGACATAAAGGAAGCTTTGCATAGCAATCAAGAAGATGTATCGGCAGAAGCTGTGAAATTACAACAAGGTATTGCACAAAATCAAATACTATTAACTGAAATACAAAAAATTCAAGGTGGAACAACCCATGTAACCGATAAAGCGAAATCAAGCTTAGAGCAAGCGTATTTAGGGAAAGAATCTGTTTCGAACGTATCTTCCCAAATGCAAGCAATCAGTTCATCAATCCGATCCGTCAATAATCTTGTTCTTCAATTAGCAAATCAATCACAACAAATTACTAAGTCGTTAGATGTTATTGAGAGCATTTCTGAACAAACGAAGCTCCTTGCATTAAATGCATCGATTGAAGCAGCGAGGGCGGGTGAAAATGGAAAAGGATTTGCAATCGTTGCAGATGAAATTCGCAAACTTGCTACAAATTCTGGGCAATCAACGACAGATATTCAGTCCGTTTTAAACAATATCGATTTACAAGTACAAGAAATTGCAGCGCAAATGAACGATGGGATGGAAGAAATCAATAAAGGCAGTGTGGCGATTAACGGAAATGCTCAGCTATTCCATACGATTTTAAACTCAATGCAAGATGTAGAAGACGAAATCGAACATATATCATCTGCCGTACAAGTTGTAGCTGGACAGGCAAAAGAAACGAATGATATTTTTAATACGATTTACGTTTCAAACGAAACGGTAGTTCAAAACTTAGCTGTTATTTCTAATGCGGCTGAGGATCAATATACATCAACAGAATCATTAAACAAAGTAACGCAATCGCTCCAATCTTTAACAGAAGAATTAAATACGCTTTTGGATAAAATTAGAATGCATCATTAATCTTATTCGAGTAAATACAAACCGTGTAGAATTTTTTACACGGTTTTCTTTTGTCCATGATAGAATATTAGTTGGAAGGGACAGGTGATCATCTTGAGATATACAAAATGGGTAATACTAACAACATGTATGCTTGCACTTGCCGCATGTGGAGACGCTAAAGAAGAACCGGTAGCGAAAGTAGAAGCAACAGTGCCGCAAGAGAAAGTGGAAGAACCAGAAGTGGTAGAAGTAGAAGAAACAGCAGAAGAAGAGGTAGTGGCGGAAGCTTTATACGAATTGAGCCCAGCTAACTGGACGTTAAAACCAATCGGTGATGCAAATCCAAAAGTGGTTTTATTGACAATCGACGATGCTCCAGATAAATACGCACTTGAAATGGCTAAAACATTGAAAGAAATCAATGCACCAGCGATCTTTTTTGTGAATGGTCATTTTATCGATACAGATGAAGAAAAAGCGAATTTAAAAGCTATTTATGATTTAGGCTTTCCGATTGGAAACCATACACAAACGCATGCCAATTTAAAAAATAGTTCAGAAGAACAGCAAAAAGCAGAAATTTTGAAAGTAAACGAAGTGGTAGAGGCGGTAATCGGAGAAAAACCTAAATTTTTCAGAGCGCCATTTGGAGTGAACACGGATTTCAGTAGAGCGCTTGTACAAAGCGAAGGAATGCTTCTAATGAATTGGACTTACGGATATGACTGGGAAAAGAAATATATGGATGCTGCAAGTTTGCAAGATATTATGGTAAATACAGAATATCTAACAAATGGAGCAAATCTATTAATGCATGATCGTAAATGGACTGCAGAGGCGTTAGCGGGTATCGTAGAAGGTCTTCGTGCAAAAGGCTATGACTTAGTCGATCCAAAAACGATTAAAGGTATCGACCAATAAATAGTGAAAAAATGTCCAAATATGTCCGTGTAGTCGCTCAAATTATCATTTTATTTTTATATTCTTTGTTAGGAACATTTATAGTTGAATCGTTACATATAAAATTTCCGGGTAGTATCGTAGGGCTGTTATTGCTGTTACTTTCGTTGCAGTTTAAAATTATTCCAGTGAATTTAATAAGAGATGGAGCAGGATTTTTACTTGCTATATTGCCATTGTTTTTTATTCCTGCAACTGTTGGCGTAATGAATTATCCTGAGTTGGTTTCTTTACAAGGATTGATGCTCGTTATTTCCGTTATTATAAGTACTATTTTCACAATCGGTGTTTCCGGGCGTATTTGTCAATACTTAGAAAATAAAGAGTCCGCAAAGGAGCCGATGTAATGCTTATTCTTTGTATGATTTTATTGACAATTGTCATCTATTTTTTTATGGCAAAATTATATGCACGTTTTGGAAATCCTTTTTTATTTCCAGTGCTAACGGCAACCATTCTTATCATTGTAGTATTAAGCATTTTTTCCGTGCCGTATGATGTGTATATGGGCGGAGCAAAATGGATTGATGTTATGCTCGGGCCAGCTGTTGTAAGTTTGGCATATCCTTTATACACACAAAGGGAAAGCATTAAGAAAAATGCGGTATCTATTTTTTCAAGCGTAATCGTAGCTTTGCTTTCTGGAATTATTAGTATCGTCTTATTTGCTAAGTTAATGAAATTAGAAGATGAGCTATTACTTTCGCTTTTATCTAAATCGATTACAACTCCTGTAGCTATGCAGATTAGTGAATCAGTAGGAGGGAACCCCGCTTTAACTGTAGTGTTTGTTATGGTTGCCGGTTTAACTGGGGCGATAGCTGGACCGTTTTGTTTAAAAGTATTTCGTATTGAAAAGACAGTGAGTAGAGGGGTTTCTATTGGAAGTGCTTCACATGGATTCGGTGTTTCAAAGCTTTCTGAATACGGGGAGCAGGCATTGTCGATGGGATCAGTTGCAATGACATTAAGTGCTGTTGTCGGGGCATTTATTTGTCCAATCGTTGTTTGGCTTCTAATATAAAAAGAGATGAAGGTTATCTTTCATCTCTTTTTTGAATTTTTATATAATCGGTTGTTGTTCTTTAATAACATGGATCATTTCTAATGAATCATCTTCTGGACCTTGAACAGGAAGACCAGCTTCCACATTCATGCGTATATAATCAATATTCCCCTGTGTAATTATTTCCCCGGGAATAAAAATAGGAATACCAGGTGGATACACCATAACGAATTCAGCAGATATACGTCCACTTGCTTCACTCAGTTGCACAGCTTCTGTTTTGGCATAAAATGCATCACGAGGTGACATAGCGAGTTTAGGGATATCAGGCAATGTAACAGAAGGTTCTGCTACGACAATCTCGACGTCAAAGTCAGCTACCATACGTGTTAGTGCATTAATAAGTAAATTTATTTCTTTTTTAGTATCGCCAATTGTTATTAAACAAAGAATATTATACAAATCGGATAGCTCTACTTCAATGTTTGCTTTCTCACGCAACCAAGCTTCTGCCTCATAGCCAGTCATGCCTAAATTTTTCACATTAATTAATAGCTTCGTTGGGTCCATATCAAATGTTGCAGAAGACTGTAAAATTTCTTCTCCTACACATCGTAAATGAGGAATCGAATTAATGCGCTTTCGAGCGTCTTTAGCAAGTCTTATCGAATCTCCTATTAAATCCTCACCATGTATCGCTAACTGCCTTCTAGCCGTATCTAGTGATGCTAGAAGAGGATATGAAGTAGAAGTAGTCGTTAACATCGACAAAATCGACTGAACTCGTTTTGTAGAAACTAGTCCTTTTCGAACGTTTAAAATGGAACTTTGCGTCATGGAGCCGCCAAGCTTATGAACAGAAGTAGCTGCCATATCAGCACCAGCTTCCATCGCTGAAATAGGTAGAGATTTATGGAAGTGAATATGCACTCCATGAGCCTCATCTACTACAACAGGAATACCTCGTTTATGTGATATATCAACAATCTTTTTCAAATCAGCTGCTAAACCGAAATAGGTTGGATTAATGACTAGAACACCTTTTGCGTCGGGATGTGCATTTAAAGCCTTTTCTACAGATTCTGCAGAAATGCCATGTGAAATGCCTAATTCTTTATCAACTTCTGGGTGGATAAAAACTGGAATTGCACCAGCGAAAACGATTGCTGACATAATTGATTTATGAACATTTCGTGGAACTAATAATTTATCACCAGGCCCACAAATAGTAAGGATCATTGTCATAATTGCACCGCTTGTACCTTGTACAGAGAAAAATGTTTCATCCGCCCCAAAAGCTTCAGCAGCTAGTTGTTGTGCATGTTTAATAACACCTTTGGGAGAATGCAAATCATCTAACGGGGCAATATTAATTAAATCTATGGAAAGTACATTATCTCCAACGAACTCTCGAAATGCAGGGTCCATCCCTTTCCCTTTTTTATGCCCAGGAATGTGAAACTGGATAGGATGACGATTTCGATGCTTAAGTAGGGCATCGAACAAAGGAGTTTCTAATTGTGACAACGCTCATACCACCTCTTCAAATATTTTTTAAAAACAAGTGAATTATAGCACTTTCAAACATTCGTGACTATAAAAATTATTCTGAATTGAATCATTACGCTAATTCTTTTACACTTAAAGCAACGGGAGGGATGAGGATGACTTTTCAAACAAGGGTAACTGATTTATTGGATATACAATATCCGATTATTCAAGGTGGGCTTGCTTATTTGGCGTATTCTGATTTATGTGCGGCTGTTTCTAATGCTGGCGGACTAGGGCAAGTAACTGCAATGAGCTTACAAACACCTGAAGAACTTCGTGAGGAAATACAAAAAGTGAGAAAGCTGACGAACAAACCGTTCGGAGTAAACTTTGCTATCGGTCAAACGGGCAGACCTTATGAACATATGTTGCAAGTAGCAATAGAGGAGCAGGTTCCTGTAATATCAATGACAGGAGGGAATCCAGCACCTATTTTAGAAAAGCTTGCACATACATCGATAAAAAAACTAGTTCTTGTAGCTGCTAAACGCCAAGCACAAAAAGCGGAGCAGCTTGGTGCGGATGCAGTAATGGTTGTTGGTCAAGAAGGTGGCGGTCATCTTGGAAGAGATGATGTCGGTTCAATCGTTTTAATTCCACAAGTTGTGGATGCAGTTTCTATACCTGTAATAGCATCAGGTGGAATTGCAGATGGAAGAGGATGGATGGCTGCACATGCCCTTGGAGCAGAAGGGATTGAAATGGGAACACGCTTTATCGCAACGAAAGAATGTATCCATGCTTCGGCTGCTTATAAACAAGCATTGCTTACGAGCGAAGAAACAGATACAACTGTTATTAAACGATCTATCGGTGCACCGGCAAGAGCTATTACAAATAGCTGGACAGAAGCTATTTTAAGTATGGAAAAGGAAAATCCAACATACGATGCTTTAAAGGATTATATTAGTGGAGAAGCTAATAAGCAATTTATCTATGAAGGCAATAGTGATGCTGGCTTTGGTTGGGCTGGCCAATCAGTTGGTTTGATTAAAGATATCCCCTCCACAGAAGAGTTAATTACTCGAATGGTAAATGAAGCAACTGAAGTTCGAAAAAAATGGCAAATTTAATTTTAGGAGGAATACAACATGGAATATACATATCCGTTCTCCACTGACTGGTCAACAGATGAAATAGTAGCTGTAGTACAATTTTTTGAAGCAATTGAAAATGCGTATGAAAAAGGTGTAAAACGCGAGGAACTACTCCAAAAATATAGACGATTTAAAGAAATCGTACCTTCAATCGCAGAAGAAAAAACATACTTTCGTGAATTTGAAAAAGAAAGTGGTTACGCAAGCTATCCAATCGTTAAACTAATGAAAGAAAAAGAAGACGGCAGCATCATTCGCAAGTAAGGAAAACACCTCCAATTGCTCATAAACAACTGGAGGTGCACCTTTTCTTAACCAATAAGAAAGCATAAGGTTTCCTACTTAGTAATTGTCTAGCTTCAGCGCCTAGCCCCTCGGGGTCAAATGTGAAAAGTGCTCCTGCGGTTACTCGTCGCAATAATCATAACTGCGGCGGCTGATGAGCTGCCTCCTCGCTTTTTCCCATTTGCCTTTCGGAGCAGACATAGGCGCTTCCGCTTTTCTTATTTAATCTGAACCATTTCTTTATAAATAGGTAATAACTGTTCAAAAGTATTCTCAGCAAGTTGTAGAAACGCTTCATCGGAATAAGTAACAGCTTCTTCACGCGGAATATGTATACCTACTAAAAACTCTCCCTTTTTCACATCTCGAAGTCGCGTTAGTAATTGCGTAAGTTCTTCTTTTTTAGCTCCCTTTAAAGGCGTCGTATCAATCTTCATATGATCTCCAGAAATAATATAATTCGCAGGAAGTTTATTGAATAATGTTTTTTTCTTCAATAAACGCTCAGCAATTGCTACTTTGTCTGGTGCCTCATAAATAACTGCAACGATTATAAATAAATGACTACCCCATAAGCCGATTTGAAAATGCGGCAATGCTTTATAGCCTCTTTTATAAGGAGCAAAAGCTACCCAGCTATCCTTTGGAGGATTCACAGAACGTCTAGCGTGTTTTGCAACATGTGGAAAATATTCATTTCCAAGAGTTCCTGAAAAATAGTGACTAAAGTGACTGCCAAGCTCTTCAAATTTCGGTCGAACATTTGCAATTAAAGCTTCCATTCGATTTTCTAACCCGTCTATTTGAAATACATCAAAATCTTTGTTTACCCAAAAAGTTTTACTCATTTTAAAACTCCTTTCACTTGTATGTTTATTTTATATGAAAGTTGGGTAAAAATCTTATATATAGGATTTTTGAGTTGACAAAATAATTTTTTTCACATAAAGTATAAAAAATTCAGAAAATTGCGTTATAATAAAAAAGAGGGAAGGGGTGTTAGTTATGAGACAAATTGTTCATATTATTCGAAAAAACGATGTTGAAAAAGAAAAAATTCAAACACTTAAATTGGAGTTGGACTACCAACTAGCTTCACTTTTTGATGCAATGAATAGTAAAAATGAAAAAGAAATACATGATACAAAACAACGTCTAATAGAAATTCATCAACTTTTGGAGGAATTAAATGCACTCGATTAAAAGCTTTACAACTGTATACACTTAAAAAACACCTGCTAATTGAAAGACAGCCGGTGTTTTTTTCTTTATACTGAAGAGACCTCGTTAGGAAAGGTTGGTTGATTGTGAATATACATACACTTGATAAATATGCAAAATCATTAATAAAAGAAGCTGCTGAAAGAATTCGATTTTCTTTTTCAAGCGAGCTTATTATCGATTCGAAATCTGAAGCAAATGATTTAGTTACTAATATTGATAAAGAAACGGAACAATTTTTTATTCAACATATTAAAGAAAACTTTCCAGATCATCGAATTTTTGGAGAAGAAGGATTTGGAGATGATATTCAAGACTTAAATGGTTATGTATGGCTGCTAGATCCAATTGATGGCACGATGAATTTTATTCATCAAAAAAAGAACTTTGCTATTTCTTTAGGCATATACAAGGATGGCGTAGGGTTGCTTGGATACATTTATAATGTAATGGAAGACGATTTATTATCGGCTGCATTAGATGAGGGGGCCTTTTTTAATGATGTTCGTGTCCCAAAGTTAGTGCCTTCAAAAATAGAACAATCTGTTATTGGGGTAAATGCAAGTTGGGTTGTTCCAAATAAGTATTTAGAGCATGATGGGATGATCAAGTTGATGCAGACAGTTAGAGGAACAAGGTCATATGGTTCAGCTGCGATTGAAATTTCATATGTAGTGATGGGAAAATTAGATGCTTATATGTCTATGCGTTTATCACCATGGGATATTGCAGGAGGAATGGTTATAGCAAAAGAAGTCGGAGCAGTTGTTACAAATCTTTCGAATGAATCGATTAATTTATTGGAACAAAATACATTTATTATCGCTAAACCGATTTTGCATAAGGAATTACTTGATAATTATATTTGTTTAAAATAAAAATGGGTAAAGGAGAAATCCTTTACCCATTTTATTTTATAATAATCCTAATTTACGCATTTTTGCTTTTGCTTTAAAACCAAATCCCATTACGACAATAAGTAAGATAATACTTAGTATAATGAATGGAATACTTCTAAGTGCGACTGCAATTCCAATCAATGCCATTGATAGTATTGCACCAAGAGAATATAAAACAAAAATCCACTTAACATTGTTCATTTTACTGCCTCCTCAAAAAAAATGATAAAAAATATTATTACTTTAGTTTCACTTGTGATATAATAGCACAGTTATGGACTCGAAAAAAGAATATGGAGTGGAAAAATGACAAATTTACGTCAAGATCTAAGAAACATTGCAATTATAGCACACGTTGACCATGGGAAAACGACATTAGTCGACCAATTATTAAAACAATCGGGAACGTTCAGATCGAACGAGCATGTAGACGAAAGAGCTATGGACTCAGGTGATATTGAGCGCGAGCGTGGAATAACTATATTAGCAAAAAACACAGCTGTAGATTACCATGGCACACGTATCAATATCCTTGATACACCTGGACATGCTGACTTCGGTGGCGAAGTTGAACGTATCCTAAAAATGGTAGACGGAGTTGTATTAGTAGTAGATGCATATGAAGGTTGTATGCCTCAAACGCGTTTTGTATTGAAAAAAGCATTAGAACAAAAAATTACGCCAATCGTTGTAGTTAACAAAGTAGATAAAGATTCAGCACGTCCTGCAGAAGTAGTAGACGAAGTTTTAGAATTATTTATTGAATTAGGTGCAGACGATGATCAATTAGACTTCGAAGTTGTTTATGCTTCAGGTGTTAACGGTACTGCTTCATTAGATGCTAATCCAGCTAGCCAAGAAGAAGACATGTCATGTCTATTTGAAAAAATCATCTCAACTATTCCAGCGCCAGTTGATAACTCAGACGAGCCATTACAATTCCAAGTAGCATTACTTGATTATAATGATTATGTGGGACGTATTGGTATTGGTCGCGTATTCCGCGGAACAATTGAAGTAGGTCAACAAGTTTCTTTAATGAAACTAGATGGCAAAATTAAAAACTACCGAGTAACTAAATTATTCGGTTTCTTCGGTTTAAAACGCATAGAAGTTGAATCAGCTAAAGCGGGAGATTTAATTGCCGTATCTGGTATGGAAGAAATTAACGTTGGTGAAACAGTTTGTCCTACAGACCATCCAGATGCTTTAACGCCGTTACGTATTGACGAACCAACATTACAAATGACATTCTTAACAAATAACTCACCATTCGCTGGTCGCGAAGGTAAGTGGGTAACTTCACGTAAAATTGAAGAGCGTCTTCGTGCTCAATTACAAACGGATGTATCTTTACGTGTTGAAGATACTGATTCTCCAGATGCTTGGGTAGTTTCAGGTCGCGGTGAGCTTCACTTGTCGATTTTAATCGAAAATATGCGTCGTGAAGGTTTTGAATTACAAGTTTCTAAACCAGAAGTAATTATACGTGAAATCGATGGGAAAAAATGTGAACCAGTTGAACGCGTTCAAATTGACGTACCGGAAGATTCTGTAGGTTCGATTATTGAGTCTATGGGAACACGTAAAGGTGAAATGGTTGATATGGTTAACGGTGGTAATGGTCAAGTTCGTTTAATCTTCATGGTTCCTGCTCGTGGATTAATTGGTTATACAACTGAATTTATGTCCCTTACAAAAGGTTTTGGTATTATTAACCATACATTTGATAGCTACCAGCCAGTAGTATCAGGTCGTGTTGGCGGACGCCGTCAAGGTGTACTTGTTTCAATGGAAACTGGTAAATCAACTACTTATGGTATGATGGGGATTGAAGACCGTGGTACTCTATTCTTAGAACCAGGTACTGAAATTTATGAAGGTATGATCGTTGGGGAAAATAATCGCGATGGTGATATCACTGTAAATATTACAAAAATGAAACAAAAAACGAATATTCGTTCAGCTAACAAAGACCAAACGAATGTTATTAAAAAACCTCGTATCCTAACTCTTGAAGAAGCATTAGAGTATTTAGGTGATGATGAGTATTTAGAAATTACACCGGAATCGATTCGTTTACGTAAAAAAATTCTTGAGAAGAGCGAACGTGAACGTGTTACGAAGAAAAAGAAAAGTGCAGAACTAGAATAGTAACTGAAAGGGTGAAAAACCTTGGAGGAACAGCAATTCGTATTTGGTAAAATGTCTAGTATATCAAGATATATATATGAAATAATGCCGAATTACGATATAGCGGGATATGTGTTATTCCTAACGATATTCTTGTTGTCAGTGCTTGTGTACAAGCTAGGATTTGCAAAAAAATTACGTCTTGGGCAAAATATCGTTATATATACATTTTTATTAGTAGGATGTTTAGTGCTAACATTTTTAGCATTTTTCCTTCCTGTTGTCGAGGGGTTAATCGTCGCGGCATTAATTTTAATCATTTATAAGATACGTTTGAGACTAGAAAAAAAACAAAGCCCAACTACTTAAATGTAGTCTGGGCTTTGTTTTTTTGAAGAAAATATAGGAATAAATAGAACGGATTTTGTTACAAGCGGACGCTTTCCGTGGGTATGGCTTCAATCTCCTCGTCGAAAAAAACATATGCTCCTGCGATTACTCGTCGCAAAGAAGTTAGCCAAACAAGGTTTGGCCAGATTCTTTCCTGCGGGGCTTTCAGTTCGCACTTTCCTCACTGGAGTCGCCGCTTTTCACTACATCCCTCTTGCTTATTGGAGTGTATTCATATTCTTTCTACATAATCTCTTTAAAGAGGAAGAGAAAAAATTCATCAACACTTCTAGTTAGAAATAGATCGACAATTTTCGCACGGGGTAAGTTTGTTCATCTACTTCTCTACTTTATGACCAAATGTAGAAGTGTTACTTTCTAAAAACCAACAAAAAGCTGCCAAAACTGAATCTTTGGCAGCCTACGTAATTGATAGAATGTAACTTGCTTCTCCTATTGCCAAAAGTATTTAACTAATTGGCACGGAGGTTTCTCGCGAGCGGAAGGTGCACATTTGCCATACGATGATCGAAGAAAAAGCTTGTTGGCCGTGGCGTAGCCACTTCCAACAAGCTTTTTAAATTTTACCGTTGATCGTATAGCTCAATGTGAAGCCTAAAGTGAGGGGGAAACTGTATTGCTATGGTATTCTAATTTTAAATGACGTTTGCGCCTTTTTTAGATTATAGTCAAAATTCATTTTCTATAAGCTTTGAGTTTTTATAAAAGATGAATTTTCCTGTTGCTATGCGAGCGTCCGTATTTTCTTTGATCCGATCGTGACAAGTAGGACACATATACGTGTGAATCGGACGATTTCTTAGTTTTTTTGCTAACGGTAAATCATCTGAAAGCTGATTAATTGTATCGCAAATAACACATTTTACTCTCATATAGTCAGCTCCTATTCTACTCGGAATGCAGTGACATTTTTAATAGGGTTATTAATATTAGAACCATCTTTGTGAAGAATATGAACGGGACCATCTTCACGTAATGGCTTCCCTTTATGGCTAAATTTCAATAAAAGTGAATCAATTTCTTCGAATGAAAACGCATGTTCACCATCCGGCGTTTCAACGACTACTTTTGTAACACCCATTAATGGCTCTGCGTTAATAATGAATTGCTTCATATCAATTCCGAAAGTACTTGTTAATAGTTTTGTGCGCTCATACTTTTTTTCTGATTTTAAGGTAGGTGGTACTGTAGAGCCTTCAATAATTTCACGAGACCAATGTGCAGAAGTGACTTTTGTATACTCTTCTAACTCGTCTTTGTATTCGTATTTACCAGAGAAAAAATCATCTAAATCAATTCTGCGATCATCAAAAATCCATACCGACGGGTCTAACGTAATATTAAATTTAACTGCACCTTTTATAGGGATAATAAATTCCAAGAAAATTGCCTCCTCTAAACTATCTAATCTATCTAAGTATAACGCTAATTTGTAAAGTTCTAAAGAATATTTCACTTTCTATTAAAGGAAAGTTAGAGAACGCTTGCAATTTTTGAGCGCAAAAGATACACTTTAGGGAGGTAAAGAGTTAATAAAGAAACTACAAATAATGGGGGAGTCCTCATGGATACTAATATAAAGCCATCTTATCAAGAAAAAGCCTTAGAGCTTTTAAAAAAAGATGCGGAAAAAATTGCACAACTTATTAAAGTGCAAATGGACAATTTAATGATGCCTCAATGTCCTCTTTATGAAGAGGTTCTTGATACTCAAATGTTTGGGCTTTCTCGTGAAATTGATTTTGCGGTAAAGTTAGGACTTTTAGAGAGAAGCGAAGGGAAAGAAATACTCGCTTCACTAGAAAACGAACTATCGGCACTACACGATGTTCACACAGAAAAATAAGATGTAAAACTCAAACAAACAAACTGTTTGAGTTTTTTTTCTAGCAATATTAGGTATGATATATTTATAATTTTCTAACAATTAACGATTTATTTAATGAAACCGAGGTTTATACTATGATTCCATATATTAAAAGATATTTAAAGTACTTTGATTACCCGTTAGTTTTCACATATATCGCATTGTGCTTATTTGGATTAGTTATGATTTACAGTGCAAGTATGGGTTGGGCAGTAATGAAATATAATTGGGAACCAGATGCATTTTTTAATGATCAAAAGAGAAATTTATTAGTAGCGTTTCCTGTTTTTTTATTGGCTGCTTTTTTCCCTTATAAACATTATAAAAGTAAGTTTATGATGCAATTAATGCTTGTTGTAATGTTTATACTTTTATTTTTAGTTCATATCATTGGAGTTGGAGGAGAAAGTGGATCTCAAAGTTGGATTAATTTAGGTTTTGGTAACTTGCAACCCTCTGAAGTAGCTAAAATAGTAATTGTTTTATATTTTGCGGGGGTATTTACAAAGAAGTATGAAAATGGTACTTTGGATAAACTAAATGAGTCAGTAGGTCCTCCACTTCTCGTTCTATTTTTTGTATTCGTTTCAATCATGATGGAAACAGATGTAGGAAATACAATGATTATTAGCTTTGTTGCAATTTCAGTTATTGCAGCAAGTGGAATAAAATTCAAATCATTTGCAAAAATTATTGGATTAATTGGTATGGTCATTTCAATGGGCCTATTTGCTATATATATTATGAAGGACCAATTGATAACAGAGAAGCGGCTTGGTCGATTACAGGCTTTCTTTAATCCATTTGATGATGAGCTAGGGTTTGGCTTTCAAGTTGTAAATGGCTATATTGCGATAGGTGCAGGTGGTTTGAAAGGTTTAGGATTAGGAAATTCCAATCAAAAGTTTGGTTATTTACCTGAGCCACACACCGATTTTATCATGGCAATTATTGCAGAAGAACTTGGTATTCTAGGTGTTTTATTTGTTTTATGTGGACTGTTTTTTATCGTATTTAAAGCTTTTTCAATTGCTTTAGCAACGAAAGACCCCCAAGCTCGAATGATAGCAGCTGGGATTGGCAGTATTATAGGATTTCAAACGTTTGTTAACTTAGGTGGTATGACGGGAATTATTCCGCTTACTGGAGTTCCACTTCCTTTTATCAGTTATGGAGGGACCTCTGTTATATTATTATCTGTAGCTATGGGTATTTTGCTTAACGTTTCAATGTTTGTGAAAATTGAAAAAACTAAAGGTTAAGGGGTGTAAGTGATGAAAAAAATTCAAAAAATTGTCGTAGCCAATAGAGGGGAAATTGCTATTCGAATATTTCGAGCGTGTACGGAGTTAAATCTTCGAACGGTTGCGATTTATTCGAGAGAAGATAGTGGTTCATTTCATCGCTTTAAATCTGATGAATCTTATTTAGTTGGAGAAGGTAAAAAACCGATCGATGCTTATTTAGACATCGAGGATATTATCCGCATCGCAAAAGAAAGTAAAGCAGATGCTATTCATCCAGGGTACGGGTTTTTATCGGAAAATGTTGAGTTTGCCAAACGATGTGAAGAAGAAGGGATTATATTTATAGGTCCAACTTCGGGGCATTTAGATATGTTTGGTGACAAAGTAAAAGCTCGTGAGCAAGCAGTGAAAGCTGGAATTCCAGTTATTCCTGGCACTGATGGCCCTGTGGAAACTGTAGAAGAAGTTCGGGAGTTTGCTAAACTGCATGGCTACCCACTGATGATTAAAGCATCACTTGGTGGTGGTGGACGTGGAATGCGTGTTGTCCAAACAGAAGATGAGTTAGAAAGTGCTTATGAACGAGCTAAATCCGAAGCAAAAGCGGCATTCGGCTCTGATGAAGTATATGTTGAAAGATTTGTTTATCAACCAAAACATATTGAAGTGCAAATACTTGGCGATACACAAGGAAATTTACTTCACTTATATGAACGGGATTGTTCGATTCAAAGAAGGCATCAAAAAGTTGTAGAAATAGCACCATCCAATTCTTTAAGTAAAGAACTTCGCGATAAAATTTGCCAAGCAGCAGTTCAACTAATGAAAAACGTTTCATACATAAATGCTGGAACGGTTGAATTTTTAGTTACTGAAAATGAATTTTATTTTATAGAAGTAAATCCACGTATTCAAGTAGAGCATACGATTACAGAAATGATTACAGGTGTCGATATCGTGCATGCACAGATTAAGATTGCCGATGGATTAGCGTTAAATAGTGAAGAGATGGGAATTCCAAGTCAAGAAAAAATGCCGCTATTTGGGTTTGCAATTCAATCTCGTGTAACGACAGAAGATCCTTTAAATAACTTCATGCCGGATACAGGTAAATTAATGGTTTATCGATCGGGTGGAGGATTCGGTGTTCGTTTAGATGCAGGAAATGGATTCCAAGGTGCAGTTATTACACCATATTATGATTCGTTATTAGTGAAAGTATCTACATGGGGCATGTCTTTTAAAGAAGCTGCGGCTAAAATGGACAGAAACTTGCAAGAATTCAGAATAAGGGGAATTAAAACAAATATCCCTTTTTTGGAAAATGTAGTGAAGCATCCACTTTTTATATCTGGCCAATTTAATACAAGTTTTATAGATTCTACTCCCGAGTTATTTTTATTCTCGAATCGAAAAGACCGTGGAACGAAACTACTAAACTATATTGGAAATGTAACGATCAATGGATTCCCTGGTGTAGAACAGAAATCAAAACCTGTTTTTGGTGTTGCTAGAAAGCCGATAATAGATACGAATATGCCTCCAAAAGATGGTACAAAACAAATTTTGGATCAACATGGTGCAGAAGGCGTTGTGAAATGGATTAAAGAGCAAAAAGATGTGCTATTAACGGATACAACATTTAGAGACGCGCACCAATCCTTACTTGCAACTCGTGTGCGCTCATATGATATGTTTGGAATTGCGAAAGAATCGGCTCAAGAAATGCATAATTTGTTTTCTTATGAAATGTGGGGAGGAGCTACATTTGACGTAGCATACCGTTTCTTAAAAGAAAACCCTTGGGATCGTTTATTGAAAATGAGAGAAATGATTCCGAATGTACTTTTCCAAATGCTATTCCGTGGTGCGAATGCGGTGGGTTATACAAATTACCCAGACAATGTAATTCGTGAATTTGTACAAAAATCTGCGGAAGCAGGTATTGATGTATTCCGTATTTTCGACAGCTTGAACTGGATTAAAGGAATGGAAGTTGCAATTGATGCAACAAGGCAATCTGGAAAGATAGCGGAAGCAGCGATTTGTTACACAGGAGACATCTTAGACGACTCCCGTGCTAAATATACAGTTCAGTACTATAAAGACATGGCAAAAGAATTGGAAGCATCTGGAGCTCATATTTTAGCGATTAAGGATATGGCAGGTTTACTTAAGCCGGAAGCAGCATATCGATTAATTAGCGAGCTAAAGAGCACAGTAGATTTACCGATACATTTACATTCACATGATACAAGTGGAAATGGTATTTATATGTATGCAAAGGCTATTGAAGCTGGAGTCGACATTGTTGATACTGCACTTGGATCAATGGCAGGATTAACTTCACAACCTAGTGCGAGCACTTTGAGCTATGCGATGAAAGGTAACGTTAGAGAAGTAGTTGGGGATGTAAATGCTTTCGAAAAAATCTCTTATTATTGGGAAGATGTGCGCAAGTATTACCAAGACTTTGAAAGTGGTATGATGAGTCCGCATACGGAAATATATGTACATGAAATGCCAGGTGGTCAGTATAGTAATCTGCAGCAGCAAGCAAAAGGTGTAGGACTAGGGGAAAGATGGGAAGAAGTAAAAGAAATGTACTCTCGTGTGAACCTATTATTTGGTGATGTTGTGAAAGTGACGCCTTCTTCGAAAATTGTAGGGGACATGGCTTTGTTTATGGTTCAAAATAATTTAGATGAAATTTCTGTCATTACGAGAGGGAAGACGATTGATTTCCCTGATTCAGTAATTGAATTTTTCGAAGGGTATATTGGTCAACCGTTTGGTGGTTTCCCTGAGGAACTTCAAAAAGTGATTTTAAAAGATCGTGAAGCAATTACGGTTCGTCCTGGAGAATTACTAGAGCCAGTTGATTTCAATGCGGTAAAAGAAGAATTATTCAATAAATTAGGGCGTCCAGTAACTAGTCAAGAGATTTTAGCTTACACATTATATCCAAAAGTATTTGAAGAATATTCTCTGACAGAACAAAACTTTGGGGATGTTTCTGTTTTAGATACGCTTACTTTCTTGTATGGTTTAAGACTTGGGGAAGAAATTGAAGTGGAAATTGAAGTAGGAAAAACTTTGATTATTAAACTTGTTTCTATTAGTGAACCAACTCATGATGGGAATAGAGTTATTTATTTCGAGCTTAATGGACAGCCGCGTGAAATTTCTATTCAAGATATGAATGTGGAAGTAAGCCATTTGTCTAAACCGAAGGCAGATGTAACAAATGAGCGACATATTGGTGCTACGATGCCAGGTACGGTTTTAAAAGTTGCTATAACAAACGGAAGCAAAGTAAAACGAGGTCAGCATTTGTTAATAACAGAAGCGATGAAGATGGAAACAACTGTTCAAGCTCCTTATAACGGGGTTATTAAAGAGATTCATGTTATTGCTGGTGAAGCAATCGCTACAGGAGATTTATTGATCGAAATGGATAGATAGTAGAAAAAAAGGAGTGCCCAGTCATATTTTATGACTGGGCACTCTTTTTAAAGAATAAGAAGTATAGGAATGAATGGAGTGGATTTCGTTACAAGCGGACGCGGCTCCAGTCGCTTCGTGTGCTCCTACGGCTACTCGTCGCAGAAAACATTTGCTTTTCCCGCGCGAGTCGCCGCTTTTCACTACATCCATCCTGCTTATGAGAATGTTTTTATGTTATTTTTACTAACCTCCTTCATGTAAGAGGAAGAAGTTCATTAACACTTCTAGTTGAAATAGCCGGCAATTTTCAAACGAAGTAAATTTGTCATCTACTTCTCCACTTTTTGCCCAAATATAGAAGTGTCACTTTGTAAAAACCTACAAAGTGCTGCCAAAATTGTATCTTTGGCGGCCTTCAAAGAATATAGAATGTCACTTGCATCTCCTATTTTCAAAGGTATTTAACAACTTGGCGCGGAAGTTTCTTGCGAGCGGAAGGTGAGCATCTGCCATACGATGACCGAAAAAAAGCTTGTTGGAAGAGTCGCAGCCACTTCCAACAAGCTTTTAAAATTTTACCGTTCATTGAATGACCTAATGTGAAGCCTGAAGCGAGTCTAAAGCTAGGTTGCTAAGATGCTTTTCTTAATTGTTTTTCATGTGACTTCTAGATAAGAGTAGAATCATATAGCATAATAACCCAAACAGCATCGAAATAAATAATGAATGCAGTAAAGCAATATATAAATTTAATTTAGTTAATACTACAAACATACCTGTAGTTGCTTGAGAAACTACTAGAATAAGAGCAATCATCCAGCCCCAATAAATAGCACGCTGATCTTTGTAATTTTTGAATACATGAATCGCAATGATAATAATCCAAATAACGATTAATCCAGCAGCAGCACGATGTCCCATTTGAACCCATTCGTACATATTAGTCGGCAATGAAAACTCATTATTTCTACAGAGTGGCCAATCCATACAAACTAAACTGGAATCTGTATGTCGAACGAGAGCGCCTGTATAAATTACGACATAAGAGTATAATGTAACTCCAATTGTATGAAACTTTAATGTTTTACCGATTCTAATTTTGTCCGTGTCAAACTTTCGATCGACTTCAAAAACTAATAAGGTTAGTAATAAAACTGCGGCGAATGATATTAAGGATATTCCAAAATGGAGGGCTAATATAAAGTCACCTTGTCCCCATTTAACTTGTGCAGCTCCAATTAATGCTTGAAGCACAAGAAAGAAAATAGCCAAAAAAGATAAAAACTTTGTTTCGCGGACATGTCCTAATGCACGCCAAGCCCAAACAGCAAAAGCGACGATTAGAATGCCGACTACTCCAGTAACAACTCGGTGAGAGAATTCTATTAATACTTCTGTAGTAATTACATCTGGTATAAGCTGACCATTACAACCAGGCCAATGTCTTCCGCAACCCATTCCGCTATCGGTTTTAGTTACGAGTGCGCCACCTAATAGGATAAGGAGCATGCCAACGGTAGAAGCAACGGCTAACCATTTTAATAATTTATGAATGTGCAATACGTCACCTACTTTATGTATGTTGCTCGTCTAAAAAGACGGTATCTGCTTTTTGATAATATCGAAACATTGATAAAATTACAATGTTTATCCTTTGAAAGTATAAGAAGGTACCGTTATTTCACAAATTGTTCATAAATTCGTGCATGAACCTTCACAAATCGTAGGATGAAATGATTTACTATTGATATGTTAAGCATTTCTAATAAGCTCATTCGACATCTATTATTAGAAAATCTATATTCCCTATAGAAATTAGAGAAGATTTTCGATATAGTAAAAGGTAGCGGATTATGCTTACAACTTTGAAAGGAGGGACAGCATGTCAAATAGTCATTTAATGACAGCTACTAACGACAATAAACCAGAAGCAACTTCTTTCATTAAAGACTTTCTAGCACTTATTAAGATTGGGATTGTCAATTCGAATTTGATAACGACGTTTACTGGTATTTGGTTAGCTTTTCAATTTACTAATCAAAACTTTCTCCAAGAACTAGACTTGTTGTTTTATACACTGTTTGGAGCAGCTTTAATCATTGCAGGCTCTGGCGCTATGAACAACTATATTGATCGGGATATTGACCCAGTTATGTCGAGAACAAAATCGAGACCAACAGTAACTGGAAGATTTACTCCTACTGCCGTGCTGATAACTTCTCTAACTTTTTTAGTTGTAGGTGAGATTTTATTATTTATGGCTTCAACTTCTGCGGGAGTCTGGGGACTGGCTGGAATTATCAGTTATGTAGTTCTTTATTCCATGTGGTCAAAAAGAAAGCATGTGAGTAACACGGTTGTCGGAAGTATTTCTGGAGCAATACCTCCTTTAATTGGATGGGCTGCTGTAGAACCTGGCTTAAGTTTAGGTGCCTTAGCATTGTTTTTAATAATGTTTGTTTGGCAACCACCACATTTTTACGCACTTGCAATGAAACGAACGGAAGAGTATAGAGCAGCAGGAATACCAATGCTTCCTGTTGTAAAAGGTTTTGAACGAACTAAGCGTTCAATGCTTCTATGGGTACTTGTATTGTTCCCGTTACCGTTTTTATTGATGGAACTTGGAATTGTCTTTATTTTATTAGCAACGGCATTGAATATTGGTTGGTTGTTACTTGCGATTAAAGGTTTCCGAGCGCAAGATGATCTGAAATGGGCTTCTCGTATGTTTGTTTATTCGCTGAACTATATGACCATCCTATTTGTATCAATGATTATCTTTTCCATGTTTATTTAACTACTGGAATTCTTTCTTTAGTCAACAAGAATTCAAATAGAACAGATCCACAGTCCAATTGAACGTGAATACAACTATGAAAGAGGGGTTTGATTTAGCTATGATGAAAGGGCTTAAAAAATGGCGACTTTTTTCACTGTTAGCAGCTCTAACAATTTTTCTGTCGGGTTGTGGCGAAGAATATCTATCTACGCTAACACCTGCTGGGGAAGTAGGAAGAGACCAATTTAATTTATTATTACTTACTACAGCAATTATGGCATTAGTAATAATAGTGGTAGTAGTAATCTATCTACTAGCTATCGTGAAGTTCCGTCGTTCAAAACTAGGAGAAGACTTTATTCCTAAACAAGTGGAAGGCAGTCATACCTTAGAAATGATTTGGACAATTATCCCAATATTGTTATTGATTCTTATTGCTGTTCCAACTGTGTATTACACGTATAAACATGCAGATGTTTCTGCAATGGAAGAAGTGGATGAAGCAGGGAATAAAACTGCTGTTACTGTAAACGTAACTGCAAAACTTTACTGGTGGGAGTTTGAATACCCAGATTTAGGTATCGTAACTGCTCAAGAATTAGTTATTCCTACAAATGAAAAAGTATACTTCAACCTAACGGCTGCAGAAGTGAAACACTCATTCTGGATTCCAACAGCTGGTGGTAAGATGGATACGAACGTAGAAAACGTTAATCAATTTTACTTAGAATTCGACAAAGAATCTGCGGGATTGAAAGATGGCGTATTTTACGGGAAATGTGCGGAGCTATGTGGTCCTTCACATGCTTTAATGGATTTCAAAGTAAAAACGGTTGATCGTGCAACATTTAATGCATGGGCTGAGTCAATGAAAACAACTGTGCCTGTAGCAGAAGGTGAACTTGCTACACAAGGGGAAGAAATTTTCAATACAAGCTGTATCGCATGTCATGCTACATCTGCTGATGGTTCTGCAGGTGGAATGGGTCCAAACTTAGCATCATTCGGGGATCGTAACCGTGTTGCTGGATTCATGAAACATGATGTAGAAAACCTTAAAAACTGGATTAATGATCCACAAAAGTACAAGCCAGGCAATATAATGCCTCAGCCAGAAACGCTTAATAATGGCGAAAAATTTAATGAAGAGCAATTAGATGCTCTTGCAGAATATTTAATGGGACTATCTGTTGAAAAGTAATTTCAACTAGATAATTAAAGAGGAGGTTAAAGTTGTGAGTTCTATCGCAAAGAAAAAAGGCTTTGGCGCAACTCTATGGGACTATTTAACAACAGTAGACCATAAGAAAATCGCTGTCCTTTACCTCGCTGCCGGTGGTTTGTTTTTCGTAATCGGTGGGATAGAGGCAATGCTTATTCGTATTCAATTAGCGAAACCAGATAATGATTTCGTGAGTGCGGGTTTATTTAATGAAATTATTACAATGCATGGTACGACGATGATTTTCCTCGCGGCGATGCCGATATTATTTGGATTTATGAACGCAGTTATGCCATTGCAAATTGGGGCACGTGACGTAGCGTTTCCATTTTTAAATGCACTTGGTTTTTGGTTATTCTTATTCGGTGGTGTTTTCCTTAACCTTTCATGGTTTATGGGTGGAGCTCCGGATGCAGGATGGACATCATATGCATCATTATCTTTAGCATCAGAAGGACATGGTATTGACTTCTATGCACTCGGACTTCAAATAGCCGGTGCCGGAACATATATCGGTGGTATTAACTTCCTTGTAACGATTATTAATATGCGCGCACCAGGTATGACATACATGCGTATGCCACTATTTACTTGGACTACTTTCATTGCTAGTGCATTAATTTTATTTGCATTCCCACCACTTACTGTTGGGTTGTTCTTCTTAATCTTTGACCGTATGTTTGGAGGAAACTTCTTTGATCATACAATGGGTGGTAACACGATTATTTGGGAGCATTTATTCTGGATATTTGGGCATCCTGAAGTTTATATCTTAATCTTACCGGCTTTCGGTATTTTCTCAGAGATATTCTCTTTATTCTCACGTAAACGTTTATTTGGATACTCATCTATGGTATTTGCAACTGTATTAATCGGTTTCTTAGGATTCATGGTTTGGGCCCATCACATGTTTACAGTTGGTTTAGGACCAACAGCTAATGCTATTTTCGCAGTTGCAACAATGGCTATCGCTGTTCCAACTGGTGTTAAAATCTTTAACTGGTTGCTTACAATTTGGGGAGGAAGTATTAAAGTTACGGTTCCAATGCTTTATGCATTAGGTTTCATCCCTTCATTCGTAGCAGGTGGTGTAACAGGTATCATGCAAGCAGCAGCTCCGCTTGATTACCAATTACATGACTCTTACTTTATCGTAGCGCATTTCCACTACGTAATTGTTGGTGGGGTAGTATTAGCTATCTTAGCAGCGTTACATTTATATTGGCCGTTAATGTTTAACCAAATGTTAAGTGAAAAATTAGGTGTATGGACTTTCTGGTTCTTCTTCATCGGTTTCCATATGACGTTCTTTATTCAACATTTCTTAGGACTAATGGGGATGCCTCGTCGAGTATTTACTTTCGGAGCAGACCAAGGTTGGGACCTTTTCAACTTAATCAGTTCTGTAGGTGCTATATTCATGGCAATTGGTGTTATCATTTTAGTTATCAACATCATTATTACAGTTGTTAAAAATGAAAAAGTTGGTAATGATCCATGGGAAGATGGTCGTACTCTAGAGTGGGCTATTCCACAACCAGTTCCATTTTATAACTTTAAACAAACTCCACTAGTTCGTGGACTTGATACATTCTGGATTGAGAAACAAGAAGGAAATAAAGAAGGTATGACATATGCAGAGCCAATCGGTGATATCCATATGCCAAACAATTCATTTATTCCTTTCATGATGACATTAGGTTTATTCGTAGCTGCTTTTGGGGCTCTATATAACGGTGAAAAATCATGGGCTGTTCCAGTAATCATTATTGGTTTAGGAATTACTGTAGTTTCAATGGCTGTTCGTTCTCTTAAAGATGACCATGGTTACCATGTTCATAAAGAGGATTTAATGAATGATAAGGGGGGGAAATAATCAATGGACTTTAATACGAAATATACCCCACAATCTTGGCCAGAACATCCTGAGCAAGCTACGATGGAAGGTAAAAATAAGTTTTTAGGTTTTTGGTTATTCCTAGGTGGAGAAACTGTATTATTCGCTAGTTTATTTGCTACTTATTTGGCTCTAAAAAACAAAGGTCCAAGTGGCATGGAATTCTCAACTGAAACTCTTTTTGAATTACCATTAGTATTTGTAATGACGATGTTACTTTTAACTTCTTCTTTAACGAGTGTTTATGCAATGTATCATATGAAAAACCATAACTTTAAAGGAATGCAAACTTGGTTAGCGATAACAGTTCTTCTTGGTTTAGGATTCTTAGGTTTAGAAATTTATGAGTTTTATCATTATGTGCATATTGGGTTTACGTACAATCAAAGTGCGTTTTCATCTGCATTCTTTACACTAGTTGGTACGCATGGTCTTCACGTTGTAATTGGTTTAGTATGGATTATCTTATTACTTATCCGTAATGCTAAACGTGGATTTAGCTTATATAATGCACCGAAATACTATACTGCTTCGTTATACTGGCACTTCATTGATGTTGTGTGGGTATTCATCTTTACAGTAGTATACTTGATGGGAGTTGTAGGTTAATATGTCACACGATGCTCATGTATATGTAAAATCACAAACTGAGTATGAATATGCTCGCAAAAAAAGAAGAGAGTCAATGCGTGGACAAGTAACTACATTTGGAATTATGATTTTCCTAACTCTAATTTCATTTAGTACAGTTATTGCAGGATTCTCTATGTACTTTATCCTTCCAGTTATTTTGTTATTAGCAAGTGTGCAAGTAGTACTACAATTGTATTATTTCATGCATATGAGTGAAAAAAATCATAATGTTCCAGCGTTTTTCTTATATGTAGGTGCATTCTTTGGATTTGTTTTCATCATAACGTTCTTAACAATCGTTTGGTGGGGCTAATTTAATAAATAAAAAGCCGAGACTTCTAACTAGTCTCGGCTTTTTGTTTTTATAAAATATCACGTCTGTTGATCATCCTATTTATTGGGAATTTCCGCTAAATAGGGCATCTTAGTGAATAGCCACTATGCCTTGCGCTTGCCGTACCTTATATGAGCCAACTTGTGCTGCGCCCAAGTGGGTCTCATACTTCGGCTCTTTCGGCCCGACGCGCTAAGGCATGAAGTAAATCTCTATCTATATAGGTTGGTAATCATAGTGCTTAACGATAAAATGTGCTGATCAATTTTCTATTTCTCAATGAATTATATTTAGTTGGAAAAAGCAAGTTTAGTTAGAAAAAGCTTTAATAGAGGGATAGCCTGACAGCTTTCGACATGCTCCATTGGATTGAAGCCGTGCCCGCGGCATCTGTAGCGCAAATCCCTGCTGAAACCACTAAATTGAATAAAATGGTTAATCAACACGCATGATTAAATACATGAAAATCACATTTGTCATAGTTCGTTCATTGAAGTTGTAAGCAATGAGTCTTATAATGGGAATAGTGAAACAAAAAGGAGAGAGGATACATGCCTTTAAGTATATTTGGTTTTCAAGCATTATGGAGCCCAGTCATGATCGGTGTCTTAGTTTTTATAACCGTTCTATATTTTTTAATTACCGTAAAGTGGCGTAAAGATTTTAAAGTATCAGAGCCTTTAAAAAAGAAAGAAGCTGCTTATTTTATAATTGGCTTAGTCCTTTTATATATTATTAAAGGTTCACCGATTGACTTAATAGGTCATATTATGTTTTCTGTGCATATGGTACAAATGGCAATTTTACTGTTGTTAATACCACCAGTACTAATGTTAGGTATTCCTTGGTGGGTATGGAAAGTAGTTATTGAACTTCCAGTAGTACGTAGAATATTTCCGATTGTTACAAGTCCATTGATAGCATTAATAGTGTTTTGTGGGTTATTCTCGATGTATCATATTCCGCTAATTTTTGATTATATTAAATTAGATGAAGCACTTCACGGAACTGTTACATTTATCTTGTTTGTTACAGCTGTATTTATGTGGTGGAATATTGTAGATATTGTAGAAGAAGGAAAACGACTACATGGCTTAAAGAAAATTGGTTATATTATTGCTAGTGCAATTTTAATAACACCTGCATGTGCGCTTATTATTTTTTCTAGTAACCCATTTTATGCAACATATACAAATGCTGATTCATGGTTAAAAGCAATGGAATTATGTGTTCCTATAGGTACACTATCTGGACTTTCTTTGTCTGGACCTGAATTATTTACGAATATGGCTCCTCTAGCAGATCAGCAGCTAGGTGGAATTGTGATGAAAATTATTCAAGAAATAATTTATGCAGTATTTTTAGGATCGATATTCTTCAAATGGTATCGCAGTGAACAAGAGAATGCAGATGAAATTACAGCAAAAGCTTTAGCGGATTTACAAGTTCAAGCGAAGCACTAGTAACGTACTAGCGTACGAATTAAACAAGTTTGAGGAGAAATGACAATGAGTTTACCTGTATTACCGACGATAAGTACTTTTTTTATCGTATTAAGCGCTGTATTAGTAGCAATTGGTTGGGTTTTCATAAAGCAAAGAAAAATAGAAGCACATAAGAAAACAATGTTTGCAGCAGCTATATCTGCATTATCATTTTTTATCATTTATGCTTCTCGTACTATATTTATCGGAAACACAGCATTTGGTGGACCAGATGATATTAAAATTTATTACACAGTATTTTTGATTTTCCATATTACTTTAGCAACTACAGGTGCAGTATTTGGGCTAGTAACTTTGTATTTAGGTTATAAAAATAATATAGCTAAGCATCGTAAAATTGGACCTATTACAAGTGTGATTTGGTTTTTCGTTGCAATTACTGGAGTAGCTGTATATTTACTTCTTTATGTATTTTATAAAGGCGGAGAAACAACTTCTGTTATAAAAGCTATAATAGGTGGATAATAAGAAAAAGTACATCAAGTTAATTTGATGTACTTTTTTTTAGAATAGGCAAGTATATAAAAAATGTTCGATGAAGACAGGGTTTACGGTACATATGGAGAGTAAGGAAATATGGGAATGGGTGGAGTGGATTTCGTGACAAGCGGACGCTTTCCGCTCGTCCTGTTTCCGCTGGAGTCGCCGTTTTGCACTAGATCCATCCTGCTTATGGGAGTCTATTCATGTTATTTCTACTTAACTCCTTTCATGTAAGAGGAAGAGAAAAAAGTTCATCAATACTTCAAGCTAGAAATAGACCGACAATTTTCGTATGAAGTAAATTTGTTATCTACTTTTCAACTTTATATAAAAATATAGAAGTGTCTCTTTGTAAAAACCTACAAAGTGCCGCCAAAATTGTATCTTTGGCGGCCTGTAAAGTATATAGAACCGACTTGTTTCTCCAATTACCAAAAGTATTTAAGTACTTGGCACGGAAGTTTCTTGCGAGCGGAAGGCGAACAGTTGCCATACGATGACCGACGAAAAAGCTTGTTGAAAGTGGCACAGCCACTTTCAACAAGCTTTAAAAATTTTATCGTTCATCGTATAGCCCAATGTGAAGCCTGAAGCGAGCTAGAAACTGCATCGCTGTAACGGTTTTATTATATTTTGAAATTCAGTTTGATCATGCCTGATTCTTTCGCTGTGATAAATAAGATAACGATGAGAGGTCCGATTAAAAATCCGAGGATGCCAAATAATTTAGCACCGACAAACATCGCTATAAGTACAGCAAGTGGTGATATTCCCATATGTGATCCCATTAGCTTTGGCTCAATGGTTCTTCTAATAACGAGCAATATAATTCCGAGAATTGCAAGCTTTGTTCCTAGAACAACGTCGCCCGTCAGTAGATGGTAAAGCGACCAAGGTGCGAGTATAATAATTGATCCAAGAATTGGTATAACATCGATTATCCAAATGACGAGAGACATTATTAATGCGTATTTTGGAGTAATTATATATAAACCGATTAAAGCAGCAGCTAAGATGAAGAAGCTTGCTAATATTTGTGCCTTCATAAATCCAATGACGGATTTTTTTATGCCGTTTGACATAAAGCGCACTTTTTCTGCGGTACTGTCAGATAAATAATGAAAAAATTTCATGCGTAAGTTGTCTAAGTCTAACATGAATAAAAACAATGCAATAATAAACACGATGAAGCTAACTAGGAAGCTAGGAATATGTGTGAATAGTGAAGTAATATTAGAATAGCTAATTAAATTAAGCAACGATTCTTGCATGCTTGCTAGCGTAGAATCTATTTTAGTTTGAATCGAAGAAACGACTTCTTTAGGAAGTCCTTCTGTAAATTTAACTAAATTATTTTGAATGTCTATCCAGAAACCGGATATATTATTTAAATAGTGGGGGAAAACTTTCGTTGTGTATATTAACTGATTGAAAAGCTTTGTAATCGCAAAGTATAAAATAACAGAAACAATGATTAGAAAGAATGAAAAATTAGTTATAACTGCAAGCTTTCGTGACCATTTAAACGTCTTTTGTGTCAACTTTACGAGTGGTTCCATAATAATTGCGGTAATTAAAGCAACAATAATTGGCACGGAAACCGGTAAAATGAAAATTGCCATTAATACGAGTAGAAGTAAAAGAATTATGTATTTGATATATTTCTTGTAGAAAGTTTTTATGGCCATTAATAGAGCAACTCCTTTCTAGATCATTTTATTTAGTATAGACAATTTTCTGCTATTTGAACATAAATAAAAAATGTCAGAGAAAAAACTCTGACATTTCCTACGTGAACTTATGCGTGAATTTCAAAAGCTGCTAGATCTGCTTTTAATGCAGATAAAGTTTTTTCACATGATTTTTGTAAGTGAGTCGGGAAAACTTCCCCATCACCATACTCTACACCATGAGGGTAGTAATGTTTACCAACAACTGGTTTTAATAACGTGATGTTTGCATCATGTGCACCTACATCACCGTCTTTTGTAAAACCAAATACTCGAAGGTAGAATATACCTTCTTTTATGTCATACTTTTTGTCATAAGTTACACGTTCATAATCCCATTGGCCAGCGCGGACTAAACCGTGCTTTTTCATAAGATCATCCAATAAATTAAGATCAATGACAGTGTTTTCTATACCTGTGTTTTCGAAATACATTGAATTGTCCTCCTTCACGTTCAATTACCAAAGAATACGTTCCTATTAATATTAATTCAAATTCGAAAATGTTGCAATGGCAACATTGTGTCTTTGTATAGAAGCTTGTTATACTAGGGAAAATGGAGTAAACATTGGGGAGTATAAATAAGATGAAAAATCTGTTGAAAATTTTAGTGATTGTTGCTATCGTACTAGTTGTATTTATCTATTTAGATAATCCAGTTCAAGAAAATGAACTACTGAAAGGCTCTAATAATGCCGGACAAATTATACCAGAAGAAGTGTCGAAAATGGTCGAATCGGATAGTATTTTTACAAGACCAAAGACAGGTAGCTCAACTTTAATTGGGCAACCATCATCTGAAGCGATAGAAATGTTAGGAAAACCTACTAGAATTGAGCCTTCCATGTATGGATATGAATGGTGGGTATATAATTCATCTTTTTCAACGTATCAGCTAGTAGGTGTATCGGAAGGAATTGTGACACAAGTGTTCGCATTTGGAACGGGTACTAATGTAACACCGTATGAAATTGGCCAGTCAATTGAAGATATTTATCGTTTTACAATAATTCAATCTGAAATTACTATCTCCATTGATTCGAATACATATACATTCTCTCTCAATGAAGAAGATATAAATAAACGCATTTTAGTTCAGTTTGAAGATTTATTTGCAATGCTATACATCGATGTGAAAGATAAACAATTAGAAGCTGTTCGTTTTACAGACCCCAAAACACTCTTATTACATAAACCATATGATATTTTTTATAATGGTGCGATGATTGACACTACTACTCCGACTTCATCTTTACAAGTCGCAGTAGATAGAGCCAATGAAAGACAAATAGTTGAAATATCAAATGTGTACCGTTTCAAGCATGGACTCAGTGTTCTAGAGTCCGATTTCGTTATCCAACAAATAGCAAGATCTCATAGTGAGGAAATGGCTAAAAATAATGTTGTCATCAATGATACGTTTGAAGTTACTAAATTTAGTGATAAATTAAACGAGTCTTCCGTTGTTTTTGAGCGTGCTGGTGGAAACACTGCTGCATTTTACTTAGATGCAGGGGAAGCTGTAAATGGTTGGCTAAATTCTAAGAATCACAGGGATACATTATTAGGAAAATGGTATTCACATATAGGTGTTGGAGTATATGGCAATTATTATACGCAAAACTTTATCGAAAGACCTTTTCAGAAAGAGCAAAAAGAGTAATTATTGATAGACGAATGTTCCGTTCGTTTCTTCATATAGCGAGCGAATATGGAGGGGTACTTTGTGAAGGGCAGCAAATTTTGCTGCTCTTTTTTGTATGATTTCAACTGGTTCATTTATTTTTTTCTGTAATTCTTCGTACGATAAAGTCGGAATAAGGTTGACTGATTCCTCTCGGAAAGGATCGGCGGTCATAACTCCTGGTACATTTTTATAAAATTCCACAACCTCTGCTTTTAAATGATGGCCGTATACAACTGCTGTTAAGTCACTTCCACCTCTACCTAAAGTAGTAAATGTGTTTGCTTGGGCTGACAAGCCTTGAAAACCAGGAACGATGATGCACGGATAGTCTTGGAATGCGTTCATGATATTAGTTGTGTCTACATCCAGTATATCTGCATTTCCATATGATTCATTCGTTATAATCCCTGCGTTTTTTCCATATAAAATTGTTGCAGGAATCCCTTCATTTTTTAGCTCTGCACTCAAAATAGAGGCAGAAATTAATTCTCCACATGCAGAAAGTAAATCAGATTCAACGCTTTGGGTAGTATTAGGTATTAGCTCTAGAAGTGTATCTGTTGCATAGTGTTGGCCTTTTCTTCCCATTGCAGAAACGACGACCAGCACTTTTTGCCGATTGCTTATAGTTGCTCTTATTCTAGCGATTACTAATTCTCGATTTTGCTGATTCTGCATGGCGATACCACCATACTTTTGTACAATCATGACGTTATCCACTTTGCTCGTGACATTTCAAACACTCCGTTCATACGATAAAAGGAATTCGTTTTACTGTATGCGGAAGTATGAGAATGGTGTAGGGAGGGATAACTATTTATCCTTTAAAAGAGCTTTTAAAAGGATTGCAGTACAAGGTTGTAGGAAATATCGAACATGTCATTTTAACTAGATGCATTGATCATTCCAAACAAATAAAAGAAGGGGATATTTTTGTTTGCCAAACGAGTAATCGACTTTTTGTAGCGGAGGCAATTCAAAAAGGGGCAATCGCTGTTGTAAGCGAAAAGTTTATTGCTGATTGTTTTATACCTCAAATTATTATTCCGACAGATATGCGCCTTTTCATGAAAAGAATATCTACAAATGTCTATAACAGGTATGGAAGTAATATGAAAGTAGTTGGTGTGACAGGAACGAATGGAAAAACAACGGTGACTTCTTTTATCGCCCAGTTATTGATGCAACAAAACAAATCGGTTTGTATGATTGGCACGCTAGGAGTGTATGTAAACGGGAAGAAGTTAGACTTGTTTTTGCGCAAAAATACGACGCTACCATTTTTCGATTTTATGCAAGTCGTGACGTATTGTGCAGTGCATCAAGTTGAATACATCGTGCTAGAAGCTTCTTCTCAAGGTTTGCTGGAGGAACGACTAGGCAATTATCCAGTAGATGTAGGTGTGTTTTTAAATATAGGAAAAGATCATTTGGAGTTTCATGGTGGGGAAAAGCCTTATAAAAAATCGAAACAGCTGCTAACACGACTTTCCAAAAAACTGATTATTAATCAAGAGGACGAATGGTGTCGAAGTGTAGCGAATGATTCTCCTTTACCTATCATTCGGTTTGGTCAGTGTGAAAGCAATGATATTGTTTACGAAAAGGCCGATTACACGAAAGAGATGATTGCATACAAGTTTTTAGTAAAAGATCGAATATTGCAAGTGGAGATGAATAATAGTGGCTATTATAATGGCATGAATTTAGCGGCAGCAATTGCAACGATGCATGCTTTCAATATTCCGTTAGAAGAAATAAAAGAAGTTAAGTTACCTCAGGGCAGATTAGAAAGAATAAAAAATAATAAAGGAATCAACGTATTAGTCGATTATGCACATACGCCAGATGCGTTAGAAGCTAGTATATCAGCTATTCAATCATATGCTAAAAAGAATGTGTATGTCGTATTTGGCTGCGGTGGAAACCGAGATAAGCAGAAAAGAAGGCAGATGGGGGAAATTGCAACGAAATATGCAACGAAAACAATTGTTACTTCGGATAACCCAAGAAATGAGTCACCAGAAGCGATTATAGAGGACATTGTAAGATATGTGGAACAAAGTAAGGTATTGGTCGAAAAGGACCGTAAACAAGCGATTATATTAGCTTTAAGCATCGCTACAGAGGGAGACATCGTTTTAATAGCAGGAAAGGGGCATGAGCAAGAACAAATTATACATGATCTCGCAGTCCCTTTTTCTGATCAAGAAGTCGTACGCGATTATTTTGAAGCGCTTGGGCTTGGCGGTGTTATAACAAAAAATGAACCAGTTGCATAAGCAATCTTTTTGCCGTCAGGTTGCGTTACTGTACATTCTAAAACGATTGTTTGACGGCCTTTATGTAAATATGTAGCAGTTGCGATTAATGTTTTTTCAGTAGCTGCCTTAACGAAATGAATCGTCATGTTTGTAGTAACCGCACCTTTCCCTTCTGCATGCAAATCTTTATTCACTAAAAAGCCCATTGCGTTGTCTGCAAGTGTTGAAATGACACCACCATGTGGGATATTAAAACTATTGTAAGTTAATGGTGTAATAGGTAATGTAACAATGCATTTATCGTCTTCAAATGATGTGTCCATTTGGAAAGTAGCATTCAAATAAGTTGGGGCATTGTTTTGTTGTTTATTTTGTATTCCTCTTAAAAAATTTGTTAGTAATTGTATTTCTACTTCTGAAGCATTTTCTGTTACTTGATTTATTAATAATTGTAATTCAGACATTTTATTTCTCCTAACTATTATGTTTAGTTTTAAGGTTGAGGCAAATTTGATTAATTTTTTATTCCTTTTCTGTTATGATGAAAAGGATTGGAGGTATGTTACATGATTATGACGAACGAATGGGCCACAATAATGGAACAGTCAGATACACTATGTACAATGGTTCTTTCCTCTGAGCAGTTTGATCAATACGCTGATGCACATCGTGCTGTATATACAAATTCTACTTTAGTACGTGAAATAAATCATTTCACTAGACTAAAAGACCAATACGAAGAGGTACAACGTTTTGGGAAATATCATCCAGATTATTCGACTGTTATGAAAGATATTCGAGTAACAAAACGAAAGCTGGATATGGTAGATGAAATAGCGACGCTGAAAGTTGCTGAAAACGAGTTGCAAGACTTGCTAGATGAAGTCAGTTTGTTGATCGGTAAATCTGTTTCAGAAGGTGTTAAAGTACCTGTAAGTAATCCCTTTTTCTCTTCAGCAAGTTCTTGTGGAAGCGGATGTGGAACAGGTGGATCTTGTTCTTGCTCTGCTTAAACAAAAAATAAAAAGGATGTGTGCAAAAGTCAATGGCTTTTGCACACATCCTTTTTTAGTCGATTTTCAGTGCTTCCATTGCTAAATCAGGTCGGTCGGTAATAATACCTTTTGCACCGTTGCGCAGCAATTTTTCCATTATTTCTGGATCATCAATTGTCCAGTAGTGAACAGGAATATTTAAAGAAGATAAAAACTTTATAAAGCCTGCGCTATCTAATGGAAATACATTCGATTTTACCGGAATTTGAAATACATCTGCTTTTGGATGGTATAAATGTTTAAACTGACTTGTGTACGCAGAATAAGCTTTTAACACTTCTCTTTCACCAGCACCTAAAGCAACGGTGTTTTGTGCATACAAATTAAAACGATCAATTTGTTCATCAAAAAAACTAGTAACGACAACGCGGTCATATGCTTGTTTTTCTTCGATTAATCGCCATAGCTTAGATGGCATCAAGCTACCTTCATATGTTTGTGGAGAGTCTTTAATGTCCATATTAATAAGCATTTGAGGATATAAATCTATTAGTTCCCCCAATGTCATTATTTGTTCACCGCGATCTCTAAAAGAAAATTCTCCATTTAAATTTTGAAAGTGATAGCCTAAATCTGCTTCTTTTAATTCGTTTAATGTAAAATCTGCTACTCTGCCGGAAATATTTGTTACTCTGTCTGTATTTTCATCATGAAAAACGATGATTTCCTCATCTTTTGTTAATCTTAAATCTATTTCGAATCCATGAACTCCAAGTTTCGCAGCATTTTCGAAAGCTGCTGGTGAGCATTCAGGTGCAAGTGCAGAACCACCACGATGCGCTAGAACAATAGGATGTCCGTATTCGAGTGCTTCTTTTGTGGAGCGACTTTGGGGTTTTGAAAGTGCTTTTGTGCTTGCCCAGGCTGCTCCAGCAGCTGCTGCAATAGCAATTGCTACGTTAGTTTTTTTTCCCATTCCTTTTTCTCCCCCTCTAAAACGAAAGATATTTTTTATTATATCGAAATGACACGCAACTGTCAGCTATTGTTGTTGCTATCAAATTCATGCTTATGTTATTCTTGAGATGAGGAAATGAGGGGAAATTGTATGACAGAAAGACAAGGATTAGTTGTCTATGTGCATCATTTAAAACAAGCGAAGTCTTTAAGAAAATACGGACATGTCCATTTTATTTCGAAAAGACTTAAATATGTTGTCTTATATTGTGATCAAGATCAAATAGAAACTGCTAAACAAAAGATGAATAAACTTCCTTTTGTGAAAGAAATTTTAGAATCATATCGACCATTTTTAAATACTGAATTTGAAAACAGTAAACCAGATAAAGCGAAAGAGTACGACTATAAAATTGGTTTGTAAATTAATTTTGTAGCGGTGGAATTAAATGATTTAAACGTAAAATGCCAATTAAGTACTGATAAAACAGAGTTGTGTCCTCAAAGGATATAGAATTTCTTATATCCATTTGAACCGGTTTGATTTCTAGCTCGTCTAACGTTTCTTGGAAAGCAGCAAGTCTTTTGGAAACAGGGCTTATACTTGGTATTCCTTCTCTACATATGTAGATTGGGAAGAAGTTGGCTGTATTAGTTGGTTTTAGGGCAACTGCGATAGAATAATATTGTTTATCATCTTTTTTTGATGAGAAGATAAATGCATGGTGTATTCGATCTTTGTTTACTCGTGCGAGTTCGCAAAGTTCGTATATATCTCCGTAGCCCTCACCAAGTTCTATAAAACGTTGAATCAATGAAATACACTTCCTTTCGAACTTATCTTACCACTTTGTTGGAGGACAATTCTATGAAAATTGTTATAACCTTTATATCTGTATTGCTCATTGTAGTAAATAGCGTGTTGCTATTATTTCAATATAATGTTTACTCTTCTAGTTTAGCTGATAGTGAACAATCTTTTTTTTATGAGCAAGAGATTGAATTGAAATTTAAAACAGACAAAATGGTGGTCAAACAGCATTTTAGTAATTTACCAAAAGATGAGACGACTATTTCATGGCCAATTTTAAGTGAAAATAGAAGCTGTAATGTAAGTAAAAATAATAGTTGTGATCGACTATCAGAGGATTTAACTACTTTCCTTGAAGGGGAAACATCGAAGCAAAGTATTTCTTATGAAATCCCTTTAGCAAATGGGTTAGAGGATGGGAAAACGTTAACAGAGTTTATGGCGAAACTCGATGATGGAGGAGTTTCTTACACGACGCTTCATATTACAGATGAGTTAAAAAGAGGTGGGATGTGGGTTAGTGGCCTTCCAATAATAGGGGAAACTTCTTTAGATTTAATCGATTATACACTTGCGTTTGGAGCTGGAAAAGTTACAGATTTATATTGGCAAAAAGAAGTACTTCCAGTTATATACGAAGATAATTATTTTACGTTTTATTCTAAAAAAGTACTTCCAGAAGAACTTTTAACACAATTAGCTGATTTACATTTGCCAGGCAGTGAACATATGTCGGTTCTATTAACGGAAAATAAACATGGCATTAATCCATATCGTATTATAGTAACTGGCGATGATCCGAACTCAATCGAGTATGAGTTAGTAGTCAAAACTATTTTAACGCAGTATGGGTTAGAGGATAACTTATTGTTAGCGGAAGTTGTTGGTAGCTATTTAGTAAATCGACCAATTGGTTCAGAAAAGGCCGTTTGGGTGTATGAAACATTGAATAATTATTTTACGGAGGATCAATTAAGCACTTGGAAATCTTCTCTCACAGAGAATGAGAAACGAACAGGACAAGATTTAGATGCCCTTTTATCTGAAATTATTGGTTTAAAAACATCTTTCTTTGCATTTAACTTAGAATCCGGTAAAGAGCACTTCCCATTACTTTTTGAGGACTCTAGAACTGTTTATATTAATGAGTTGCAGAAGGAAAATATGAAGGTTTTATTTAAAGATGGACGAGTATTGTATGCTGCTGAGCCGCTATTAACGGACCTAGGGTATTCTTTTACTGAAACAAATAAAGGTTTATATATACAAAATGCTTCAAGAAGTTTCCGTTTTCCAGTTCAAGAGCCTTTTTATGTATTGAATGAAAAGAGATACGAGGCAATGTCAGATCCGTTTGAGAAAATTGGATCAGATTATTACGTAGAAGAAGCGTGGTTAATTCGATTGTTTTTACTTGAAATTGAAAAACAAGAGAAGCGAATTAATATAACACAATCTGCATTATTTTAATTGGATGCGAATTTGATAGCTAGGAGAAAATAGCATGAGAGTTATTTCAGGGACTAATAAAGGAATACCATTAAAAGCAGTTCCAGGCACGAATACAAGACCTACAACTGATAAGGTAAAGGAATCTATTTTTAATATGATTGGTCCTTATTTTGATGGCGGTATCGCGGTGGATTTATTTGCAGGTAGTGGGAATTTAGGCATTGAAGCGTTAAGTCGTGGTATAGATAGTTGTATTTTTATCGAAAAAGATCAAAAAGCTGTGCAAACAATTGGAGAGAACTTAAAAAAGTGTCGTCTAGAGCAATCCAGTGAGATATTTAGAATTGATGCTTCTCGTGCAGTAAAAGCGTTTCAGAAAAGGGAGCTTCAAATCGATTTATTATTTGTTGATCCTCCGTACGATAAAGTCGTTTTTTATGATTTTGCAAAGAAAATTGTTGAAAATGGTTGTATGACGGATTCTGCTATTATTGTGTGTGAACACGAAAAAACTGTGAAGCTGGATGATGATTTAGGAGATTTTTCACTTACTAGACGGGAAACATACGGTAGTACGGTTATTTCTATTTATCGTAAACGTACAGAAGAGGAGAATTCAGTTGAGTAAAATTGCAGTAGTACCAGGGACTTTTGATCCTATTACAAATGGACATTTAGATATTATTAATCGTGGATCAGCAATTTTCGGTAAAGTATATGTTGTTGTATTAAATAACTCTTCGAAGCATCCTCTTTTTTCTGTAGAGGAAAGGATTCAGTTGATTAAAGAAGCGACGGCACATCTTCCGAATGTAACGGTAGAAACTTCTCAAGGACTGTTAATCGATTACGCGGAGAGTGTAAATGCGAGTGTTATTATTCGTGGATTGCGTGCAGTATCTGATTTCGAGTATGAGATGCAGATTACTTCGATGAATCGAGTGTTGAATGATGAGATTGAAACGTTTTTTATTATGACGAAAAATCAATATTCGTTTTTGAGTTCTAGTATTGTGAAAGAAGTAGCAAAATATGGCGGATATATTGGTGAACTTGTTCCGAAGCATGTGGAATCTGCGTTAAAGTTAAAGTATAATACAAAATAATTTTCTAAATCCCTGTGAATTTTCACAGGGATTTTTTTTAGAATAAGAAAGCTATAGGAGTGGATTTCATTACAAGCAGACGCGTACTAAGGGCGTTGGCTCAGTCTCTTCGGTCGCTAAAGCTCCACTATGGGGTCTTCGACTAACGCTTATCCCGTTTCGCTGCTTTTCACTACATCCATTCTGTTTATGGGAGTGTATTCATGTTATTTCTACCTAGGCCATTTCATGTAAGAATAAGAGGAAATAGTTCATCGACACTTCTAGTTAGAAATAGATCTACAATTTTCGTACAAAGTAAGTTTGTCATCTACTTCTCCACTTTATATTCAAATGTAGAAGCGTCTCTTTCTAAAAACCTACAAAAAGCTGCCAAAATTGCATCTTTGGCAGCCTGTGTAATAGAAAGAATGGTAACTTGCTTCTCCCATTGCCAAAAGTATTTAACAACTTGGCACGGAAGTTTCCAGAGATCGAAAGGCGAACATTTGCCATACGATGACCGACTAAAAAACTTATTGTAAGTGGCGTAGCCACCTACAATAAGTTAAACTTTTCCGTTCATCGTATAGCTCAATGTGAAGCCTGGAGCGAGCCAAAAACTGCACAACTAAGTATATTAAAATAAAAAAAACAGGGGAATAAGTAGCATATGAAGTGCTCGTAAAAGTATATATCGTTTAATGGATATTCCAGCCTTTTGAGCTAAAACAATTACTTGCATATGTATACTCAATCCACTAAACGCAACAATAAACGCAACAATCATTGGCAACATATCATTTCCAGATAATATATTTCCAGCCAAGCTAATTCCTCCGGTCATTTCAAAAAAAGAAGCGATAAATACTAGCAATAAAGGAGAAATAGAAGGAAAAATTTCCTTGAATGATTCAAATACAATAATACTAACAGTAGTAAAAAAGATGACGGTAGTACCGATTAGTAATAATATTTGAGATGTTTCTTTCACACTTTCTTGAAATGGAGAAGTAGATAGCTTAGTTTGCTCATGGGTTAATTGAATTGAATCGGAAAAGAAGATAAATACGAATAAAAAAATAATATTAATGACATGAATCACAATCAATAATTTCAAACCAGCAACTTCCGCATGGAAAATATCTATGCCAACAAATCCAATAACAAACATAGGGCTAGGTGCATGACAAATAGCAAGAAGCCAGCTAGCGTTTCGATTATTTAAAGTGCCGATCTCTTTTAAAGATGAAATAATAGCAGCACCACTTGGGAAACCGCCAATTGTACTGAGCAAATAAACATTCATATATAGTTTAAATTTGTTAGTACTTTGCAAAAAAGTTTTTTGAGTACGGATAAACATTTGGGTAATAACTAAATAAGGGAGTAAATAAGGGAGAAGTGCGGTTGTGAAGATACGCATACCTTCCATAGCCCCTTTATGAGCTATGCCAGGCTGCAAAAAAAGCAGTATAATGAGAGCCCAACTAGCAATTGTAATTATTTTATGCATATTATTTCATCCTTTATCTATCATTTGTTTTGTCAGGAAAAAATGGAAGTGCTAAACTTATAAAAGTGAATATAGAAAAGAAAGAGAGGGATAGCTTATGAAGAAGATGAAACCGATAATCCTTCTTTTAGTCTTAGCACTCGTATCAACATTAGCGTTTTATCCGATGGAATCGTATATTTCAAAACCTGGAGGAGCTTATGAGTTATCTCCACTTGTAGAAGTAGAGGATGGCGATAAAGACGATGTTGGAACGTTGAGCCTTCTAACGATTGCCTTAGCGAAAGCAACACCACTTACATACATATACGCCAAAATGGTCGACAATCAAAAAATTTACAAAGTAGATCAAATAAGAAATAAAGACGAGGATGACAAAGAATATAATGTTCGTCAATTAAAGCTTATGTCTGATTCTCAATTTAATGCTATTACCGTAGCTTATGATCGCGCCAATAAGCCATATGAAGTAACAAACCGTGGCATATTTATTTTTAATGTAGTAAAGGATAGTGCAGCAGACGGTGTTTTAGAACCAGGTGATAAAATACTTGGAATGGATAATTTAGTGGATTTAACGGAAGAAAAGATCAAAACCTATTTAAGCGATAAACAAGCAGGTGATGTCGTTCAATTAACTGTAGAAAGAAAAGAGAAGGAAGTAAAAAAAGAAGTTACGCTTAAAACAGTTCCAGGTGTTTTAGAAAAACCGGGTATTGGTATTTCTTATACGGAAGATAAAATAGTGACAACAACGCCAATTGTCCATATAAATTCAGATGAAATTGGCGGCCCATCCGCAGGTCTTATGTTTACGCTAGAAATTTTAAATCAATTGCTACCAGAGGATATTTCGAAAGGGCATAATATTGCTGGAACTGGTGAAATGAGAATGGATGGGACTGTTGGAAGAATCGGCGGAATCGATTTAAAAGTTGTAGCAGCCGAACGAAAAGGAATCGATATTCTTTTTGCTCCCGATGACGAAATTGATCCAGTTATACTTGCTAATAACCCTAATTTAATATCAAATTATGAAGAAGCACTTAAAATGGCAAAAAAAATAGGTACAAAAATGAAAATTGTACCTGTGAAAACGATTGATGACGCACTTGCTTATTTAGAGGAATTAGAACCAAAATAAGTAGCTAACGAATAATGGGAATCGTACGATAATCGTTTCCAATTAGTTTTTGGCTAGTTGTCGTTTGTAACCCTAAATAATATAAATTTGTGACTTTTATATCTAACTCTAGCATGTCATTTCCTTTACTTGCAGCTACCCTACTAATAAGTGGGAGTTGCAAGTCTTTTTTGATTGATTGCAAATAAGCTTGACCGTTTTTACTCATACCTAAAGGACGGATATAAGTTGGTAAGTTGAATTGTTTTAATTGCTCCCGTGTAAATCCTGTGTATATATGCGTTAACATCCGTTGAATTCTTGTCCAAGTAAATCGTTTCGATTTTATCGAATGCATGAACTCCACAAAAGTTTCACATTTATGTGCGGCATTCCAAATGGCATTTTCCATGCCTTCCGTTACTTCAGAAAATGTAGCTAGCTGAGCTTTAGAATGTCTTAATATAGTAAAGCGAAGAAGAGGCCAAAATTGCTCCCAGCTGCCAAAAGCTTGCTGATGTTCTTTCCACGTAACTAATTCGTTATAGCTTGTATTCGGTAAAAAGTGTTGAACGGGAGCAAGTGCCTGTTCTTCAAATAGCGCTTTTCGAATGCCTGTCGCACTTGCAATCGTTTCGTTTGTTTTTACATCATCATGATAATTAGAAACTACTCGTTGAATTGTTTCGGGCTTAATGGCCGCCTGTAAATTATGCGCTGCTTCTATATAGTGATATCCTAAAATATTATTTGGCTTCGATAAATCAACTAAAGGTATCGTAGAATGTGCTGAAATTAGTTTATACGCTTCGTTCAATGCTTTTGGATAGCTGATACCTTGTTTGATTAAATTTGAAATGGCTGCATTATAATCAGCCTTTTTGGTAGATAATAAATCATACGTGTGATGAAACGCATTTAGAGAGCCTTCTTCGCTACCAAAACAAAAAGAGGTACATTTTAATGCATCTAACAAATAGATAGCTCCTTTAGCAAAATCGCTAGCTTGAGCGGTCGCAAAAACGTAAGGGAGTTCAATTACTATGTCAACGCCTGCTGCAAGAGCCATTTTAGTCCTTGTCCATTTATCCACTAAAGCAGGTTCTCCGCGTTGTAGAAAGTTTCCAGACATAACAGCGATTACGATATCACTTTTCGTTTTAAGGCGTGATTGCTGAAAATGATATAAATGGCCGTTATGAAATGGATTGTATTCAACTACAATTCCTGTTGCTCTCATTTTGAAATCAAATCCTTTCTCTATTGAGAGTATAATGTTAAAATAATGGAGTGACAAGAAATTATCTTGACATCTAATTTCAGTCATTATATAATCAACTTTGTTGTCTTGAGGTGATAATCGTATGAAATGGGCAATTCATCAGCTATCTAAATATCGTGAGAACGGACTAACTTTAGATGAATTCGTGGAACTCGAAAACGTGAAGAAGCGGAACCAGGACGTTCGAAGGATTTCACCCGTTCACGTAAAAGGGCACTGTACATTTGGTGCAGCGCAAATGACTTGTCACTTTCAGCTTTCAGGGACTCTTATTTTACCATGTGCACGCACTTGGGAAGATGTAGAATATCCATTTGAGATTGAATCTGATGAAATCTTCAACTGGTCTGAGACAGCACTCGCTTCTGCAAGAGCATATGATAACTTTCATGTTGTAGAAGGCGATGTTATTGATGTAGATCCAGTTCTAGAAGAATTAATTCTTTTAGAAATTCCAATGCAAGTGTATAAAGAAGGTGCAGACCAATTTAGACATGAGGGTGGAAATGGTTGGAGTTATGCAACAGACGAAGAACTCAAAGAAGTGCAGGAAGATGAACAACCAAAAGTAGATCCAAGACTTGCTGATTTAGCTAAGTATTTTGATCAAACAGACGAATAATAGATCTGTAAGGAGGTGCCACCTATGGCAGTACCAGCTAGAAGAACTTCTAAAACTGTAAAAAGAAAGCGTCGTACACATTTTAAATTATCCGTACCTGGTATGGTTGCTTGTTCAAATTGTGGTGAAATGAAATTGGCTCACCGTATTTGTAAATCTTGCGGTCAATACAAAGGGAAAGAAGTATTGAGCAAATAATTCAGTATTTGTTCCTTAAAAGACTACCAAAGAGACCATGGCTCTTCGGTAGTCTTTTTGTTATATAAAAAAGGGGTGTATATAAAAATGGCTTACACAATCGATGCAACAGAAGAAATAATTATTTTTGAAATAAATAGACCTTCTATTCACAACGCCATCAATGGAGAAGTAATGGAAGGATTAAAACAATTCATACATAGAGTAAAAACAAGTGAGTCGATAAAAGTAGCGGTAATTACAGGAGCAGGGGAGAAATCCTTTTGTTCAGGAGGAGATTTATCGGTTTTTCATAAATTGAAAACAGCAAAAGAATCGTATGCAATGCTAAGTGAAATGGCTGCTATTTTATATGAATTATCTACGTTGCCAGTTCCGGTTATCGCATTAGTAAATGGAACAGCAGTCGGTGGGGGCTGTGAAATTGCGACAGCTTGTGACTATCGATTGATCAAAAAAGAAGCAAAATGTGGATTCATCCAAGGGCAATTAGCGATTACTTCCGGCTGGGGTGGAGGAACCTTACTATTGGAAAAGGGTATGCGTCATGATTTTGCATTACAAATGTTAACGGAATCGGTACCTTACACTACGGAACAGCTGCGATCTATTGGTTGGGCAACGGAAATTTATACAGGTGATAAAATGGATGCTTTGAATGTGTTTGTCGAAAAAATGATTATTCCGCATGCAACTGTTTTAAAAGCATATAAACAGCAAGCAATCAGAAAGTGGCAGCAAACAAAATTGTATGATCGCATTATGGAAGAAGTCACAACTTGCTCTATTCTTTGGGAGCAGGATATTCATCACGAAGTAGTAGACGCTTTTTTATCAAAAAAGAAGTAGTATTTAGAGTCTATTTATATTCTCTTTGCATATATTAGTAAAAAATGCAAAGGGTGATATACATGCATGTTAAAATTAGGAAAGATAGTTGGACTACGGAAGAAGACAATCTTCTAAAAGAGTTAGTATTAAAGAAAATGGAAGAGGGTCATACGCAATTATCTGGATTTCATGAAGCGAGTATATTATTAGGGAGATCCAAGCAAGCATGTGCTTTTAGGTGGAATAAAAACTTAAGACCTGCAGTTAGACAAAAAGAAGTTCCGAAAAAGGAAGTAACGGATTCTTCTTCTCTACAAAATCATTTGCAGTTAGCGATGGCAACTTTTGATGAGATGAAACAATCATATGATGAAATTTCGAATGCGTATAACTTATTAAAGACAGATTACGAGCAGTTAATAAATTGGGTAAAGCAAGGAATTACTCATGTAGAGAAAAAATAAATGGAAGTCTCTAAACATAGAGGCTTCTTTTTTTCGATAATATAAAAATGGCTAAGAACTCTACTTTTTACTTCCTCTCTTGAAATAATTCCGTAGAATAGTTGAAATCGCTTTCATTTTTCGTATAGACTAGTAAAGATGGGGTTCACATTTTACATAGTATTAGCTGAATGCTTATTATTTTGGGGGAGATATAAGCGACGATGCTTTTCCTATGAAGGGGGAAAGAAGATATGCAGAAAATATTAATTGCAAACCGGGGAGAAATTGCAAGACGTATTATTAAAACCAGCAAAGCATTAAATATTGAAACGGTAGCTATTTATTCGGAGGCGGATCAAGATTTACCGTATGTACAAGAAGCGGACTATGCTTTTTTAATCGGTCCTAGCCAAGTACAGCAATCGTATTTAAAAGCAGATGAAATTATTGCGCTAGCGATAAAAGAAAACGTAGATGCTATTCATCCGGGATACGGATTTTTATCGGAAAATGCCGATTTTGCTCGAAAAGCACAAGCGGCAGGAATAACATTTATCGGACCTAAGCCAGAAACGATCGAAAAAATGGGCGATAAAATTGCTTCTAGGTTGACGATGATTGCAGCGGATGTTCCTGTTGTACCTGGTACGGAGGAAGGCTTAACATCAGTAGATGCCGCAAAAGAAGCCGCAGTAGCAATCGGCTATCCGGTAATGCTTAAAGCAAGCGCTGGTGGAGGCGGAATCGGAATGATTCGATGTGACGACGAAAGCATGCTAGAGCAGCATTTTGACTCGATCAAAACACGTGCAAAATCCTATTTCGGTAACGATGTTGTTTTTTTAGAAAAATTTATAGATGAATCACGACATATAGAAGTACAAATTTTTGGAGATACACACGGCAATGTCGTGCATTTATTTGAACGGAATTGTTCCGTACAACGGAGAAATCAAAAAGTAGTAGAAGAATCACCATCACCTAATTTTCCGCAAGAAGCGCGCGAAAAGTTATTACAAGCTGCAGTAAAGGCGGCGAAGGCAGTAAATTACGTAAATGCGGGAACTGTGGAATTTATCGTAGATCAAAACCACCAGTTTTATTTCTTAGAAATGAACACGAGGTTGCAAGTAGAGCATCCAATTACAGAAGCCGTAACTGGCTTTGATCTTGTCGAATGGCAATTAAAAATAGCAGCAGGCGAAGAATTGCCTGTGAAAGATCAGCAGTTAATTACAACAACTGGACATGCAATCGAATTTAGAATATACGCAGAAGATCCAAAAACATTTTTCCCATCACCTGGCACAATCACTCACCAGTCGTGGGGAGATGTTGCGGACATTAGAGTCGATGCGGGTTACGAGGAAGGAAATAAAGTTACTCCTTTTTATGATCCGATGATATCGAAAGTAATTGTTCATGCGGAAAATCGAGAACTGACGATAGAGCAAGCGCAAAAAGTATTTTCTTCTGCTAAAATAGAAGGTGTGAAAACAAATATTGAGTTGTTTCACCAATTTTTACAAGCGAAAAGCTTTACGAGTGGAGTTTATTCAACATCCGTTTTAGGGGAATGGATGCAACAACAAAGGGAGGAAATATCAAAATGAAAAACTTAGAATCAACTATGGCAGGTACAGTATTTACAGTAAACGTAGCAGTAGGAGAGGAAGTTTCTGCTGGACAAGTCGTTTTAGTATTAGAGTCTATGAAGATGGAAATTCCGATTGAAGCAGAAGTAGTGGGGAAAGTAGCTACAATCAATGCACAAGTTGGGGATTTCGTAAATGAAGGCGACGTTTTAGTTACATTCGAATAAACGAAAAAATAGTACTTTTTTGTAAAGGGGATTTACAAAGTGGGAGAAAATAAAGCATACAATGAACGATTAGAAGAAAAGCTATCATCGATTTTTGCAGGTGGTCATGAAAAATACCATGAAAAAATGAAAGAACAAAATAAATTATTTGTTCGAGACAGATTAGCTTTACTTTTTGATAATGGGGAATATATAGAAGATGGTCGCTTCGCAAATGTGGAAGCAGGAGATTTACCAGCGGACGGTGTTGTAACTGCAACAGGGAAAGTTGGAGGTCAAACAGTTTGTGTCATGGCGAATGACTCGACGGTAAAAGCAGGTTCATGGGGATCGCGTACAGTAGAGAAAATAATTCGTATTCAAGAAATAGCAGAGAAAAATAGAGTGCCAATGTTGTATTTAGTCGATTCAGCAGGGGCGCGTATTACAGATCAGTTAGATATGTTTCCAAATCGCCGCGGAGCGGGGAAAATATTTCATAACCAAGTAAGGATTTCGGGATTCATACCGCAAATTTGCTTATTGTTTGGTCCATCTGCTGCAGGTGGTGCATATATACCTGCATTTTGCGATGTAGTCATTATGGTAGAAGGAAATGCATCGATGTATTTAGGTTCACCTCGTATGGCCGAAAAAGTAATTGGTGAAAAAGTAACGTTGGAGGAAATGGGTGGAGCACGCATGCACTGTACGGTAAGTGGATGTGGTGATGTACTCGTATCTTCAGAAGAAGAAGCAATCGAAGAAGCGAAACGTTATCTAAACTTCTTCCCTGCGAATTACACAGAAAAACCGAAAAAAGTGGAACCTAGACAAGCAAAAGTAGGGAGAACTTTAGAAGCGATTATTCCAGAAAATCAAAATGCACCGTTTGATATGTATGAAGCGATCGATGCGTTAATAGACGAAGGATCATTTTTTGATGTGAAGAAACTATTTGCTCCTGAGTTAATTACTGGTCTTGCTCGTATTGAAGGCCAAGCTGTTGGGATTATTGCTAACCAACCAAAAGCAAAAGGTGGTGTTCTATTTATAGACTCTGCGGATAAAGCAACAAAGTTTATTTCACTTTGTGATGCCTTCTCCATTCCGCTTCTGTTTTTAGCTGATGTTCCAGGCTTTATGATTGGAACGAAAGTAGAAAGAGCGGGAATTATTCGACACGGAGCTAAATTAATCGCAGCGATGAGCTCGGCAACTGTTCCGAAAATCTCTGTTATTGTTCGCAAAGCATATGGAGCGGGCTTATATGCGATGGCAGGCCCTGCATTTGAGCCAGATGTATGTATTGCACTACCTACTGCCCAAATCGCTGTAATGGGTCCTGAGGCGGCTGTAAATGCTGTTTACTCGAATAAAATCGAAGCGATTGAAGATCCGAAAGAAAAGTTGAAGTTTGTTCAGGAAAAGCATGCAGAGTATAAAGAAGAAATTGATATATATAAATTAGCTTCTGACATGATTATCGATGAAATTGTTGCTCCAAGTGATTTAAGAAATGAGTTAGCAAATCGTTTCCGTTATTATGAGAGCAAAGAAATTGCAGTTGCACCTCGAAAACACCCGGTGCTTCCTGTATAATAAAACATAAATTAAAAGGTCTACCACTGTGGTAGACCTTTTTTAAAAAGATGTGAATGTATATAAATTTACACGGCTGCTGACTAACCATTTATTCAATTTTATATTTTCGTTCGTTTTCTACTTATAATGCGTCTTAGTAGAGAGTTTCCGCTAGGATTTCCGCTGCTGGGAGGACGCTTTCCGTGGGGCGGGCGGTGAGCCTCCTCGTCGCTGTGCTCCTGCGGGGTCTCACCTGTCCCGCTTAATCCCACTGGAGTCGCCTCCCTTTCGCTTCAATCCATTAGGGCAGGTTACTTAGTTAGAATGAAAGCCCTTTTTTACAAGTTGAAACGATCATACTTCTTTGTCGAGCAAAATAGACCTTCTTAACGAACAGCTATTATACCCTTGCTGTGCTAGGTAACAAGGGTTTCATTATTTATACTGGTTATTATTCATGGAGATTTAGGCTTATTTATAAAAAGTGACGACTAATTTGCGATTTAGCACCGTCAATTTGTGATTTGAAGCGATGAACTTGTGATTTGCACTTTTTCTTTTGTAAAAAATAGTTCCTCCATTCTAAATAAGTAGCATACTTTTTTGCGACGAGTAACCGCAGGAGCATTCTTTTTTGCGACAAGTAACCGCAGGAGCATACTTTTTTGCGACGAGCAACCGCAGGAGCATACTTTTTTGCGACGAGTAACCGCAGGAGCATACTTTTTTGCGACGAGTAACCGCAGGAGCATACTTTTTTGCGACGAGTAACCGCAGGAGCAGGCTCCATTGGATTGTAGCGAAAGGGGTGGCGACTCCAGCGGGAAAAGCGTTAGTCGAAGACCCTGGACTGAACGAAGTGAAGGAAGCGGCTGAGGAAACGCCCGCGGAAAGCGTCCACCCCTGCAGCGAAAATCACAGCGGAAGCCCTACGTTACGACGCATCTTATGTAATGTACGGCTAAAAAGGTAAAGCGAGTCCAAAAGGAAAAAATAGATGTCATAGAGGTGATAGATGTGAAAATAGGTATTGTAGGAGCAGGGGCAGTTGGAATGTTGTTTGGTGCCTATTTAGCAGAGGCAGCTCATGATATTACATTTTTAGTGCGAGAAAAAACACAACAGGAACTATACATAGAAAAAGAATCGAATGCTGCGGAAATGATTTTATGCAAACAAGTGAATGACTTTCAGCAATTGCATTCCATGGACTTAATCATAATTGCCGTAAAGTATCATCATTTAGCACAATTAAAAGTGCAATTAGATTTATTGCCAGTACATATACCACTACTGTTTATACAAAATGGTTTACTTCATCAAAACTTTATACAACAATTAAACCAACAAACAATTGTGCTCGGATCCGTTTTGCACGGTGCAACGAAAATAAATGCCTCAACAGTTCGTCATTTAGGAGTTGGTACAACATCAATCGGAGTTGTCAAAGGGAACTGGGAGCTGCAAGATACATTTTTAGCGAGTGCCTCTACTAACTTTCCGATAGAATGGGCGGCAAATATTGATCAACTATTATTTAGAAAAGCATTGTTAAATTGTTTGATTAACCCTTTAACGACGATTGCAAAAGTACCGAACGGGGATCTTATCGAAAATGAATCCTATCAATCTATTATAAAAAATATATACGAAGAATTGATGGGTGTATTTGAAGAGTGGAAAATTCGCCTTACATGGGATGAAGTTACTACCCTTTGTAAAAATACGAAACATAATCGTTCTTCGATGTTAAATGACTATGAAAATGGTCGAATAATGGAGAGTGATACGATTGTTGGTGCAGTTCTTTTGGAAGCGGACAAGAGAAATAAAACACTTCCCATTTTACAGACGTTTTATTTGTTATTGAAAGAAATGAATAAAGTAGGTGACCAGAATTACTAAGCTATTATCTGTATTTATATTATATCCAGTGCTTTTATTTATATTAACGTTTATCGGCGCTAAATTTTTTCTCAAAAGAAAAAAAGCGTTTGGATTAGCGGCAGACGTGACGACTTTATTACTCTTTTTTTCCGTTTCTAATGCTTTTTCTATTGTATTTTCAAAAAATATCGTGTTGTTATTAATCATGATTGCGTTGCTAATAGCTACGCTTCTGACTTATTTGGAGTGGAGAAACGAAAAAGAAATTGAAGTGATGCCTCTTCTTCGGAGAATATGGAGGTTTTTATTTTTATTATTATGCTTATTCTATATAGTTATTTGGATAATAGGAGTTATCCGATATGTATTAGCGTATATAAGCTAATAATTTTTAACTATGCCTTATGGAGTGATATACTCTTTAAGTATTTAATCTAATTAAGAACTTAACTGATAGTAAGAGGTGGAGAAAATCGTGCGATTAGAGCAACACACACAACCATTTGCTTCTGCATTTTATAAAAAATATTTGGAAGATACATGTAGCCTATCTTCTTTCTTTCATTATGAATGGGATCAAAAGGCATTAAATAGTCGACTTCAGGAAACTGATTTTAGCAAACATAAAAGAGCGGAACTTGTTGATGTAATTACTAGTTATATGAGTCAGTTCGGTATTTCTCAAAAAAGTAACGTGCATTTAGAGGAACTGAAGAAAGATGGAGTTGTTGTTATTGGTGGGCAACAGGCTGGTATTTTAACTGGGCCAATGTATTCCATTCATAAAGCAATTTCCGTTGTAGTATTGGCGAAGCAACAAAGAGAAAAATTAGGCGTGCCAGTAATTCCTGTCTTTTGGATTGCGGGAGAAGATCATGATATTGATGAAATAAATCATGTTTACATAGAACGTGGAAGAAAGCTTCAAAAACATGTTTATCCAGAAGTATCAAGAGTGAAAAAAATCGCATCTGAAACTGCTTTAAATAAAGATGTATTGAAAGCTTATTTGGACGAAGTATTCCAAAGCTTGCCAGAGACACTTTATACAAAAGAACTTTTCCATAAAGTGAACGGGTTACTTGAAAAGAACTTAACGTATACAGATTTCTTTACAGCTCTCATGAATGATCTTTTTCAAGAAGAAGGGTTACTTTTGATTGACGCAGCATATAAGCCTTTAAGAAATTTAGAAAGCGATTATTTCCAAAGCATTATTAAACAATCTTCGGAGCTAGCAAAAGTCGTTTTCGATAAAGAAGCTACTTTTGATCAGGCGGGCTATGGTACTCCAATTCAAACAAAAGAAAGTGCAGCTCATTTATTTTACGTAGAAGATGGGGAACGCTTTTTATTGGAAAGAATAGATGGGCTGTTTGTACATGAATCTAAAGGGATTTCTTTTTCGGAAGAGGAACTGCTAAATATTGCTGTAAATCACCCAGAAAAATTAAGCAATAACGTTGTTTCTAGACCACTTATGCAAGAAATGGTTTTTCCGGTTCTGAGCTTTATAGGTGGGCCTGGTGAAATTGCTTACTGGGGAATCTTAAAACCTGCGTTCGAACTGTTCCAAATGAAAATGCCTGTCATCATGCCACGATTGAGTGTCACGGTTGTGAATGCAAAAACACAATCGTTGCTAGAGAAGTTTTCGTTTGGCGTACCGGATACATGGGATGGCACAGTCGATGCTGCCAAACTTCAATATATTAATGAACATAGAAATGTAAAAGTTCCTCAGCTTATTCATACGATTAAACAAGAGTTAGCGTCTAAATACGAGCAGCTGAATGAATTGTTGCAAGATGAAGAGTTAAAGTTATCTTTGGTAGTCGAGAAAAATTTACGCATTCATGAAAAGCAGTTGAATTTTCTCGAACATGCAATTGAAGATACCTTCCTTGGAAAGCTAGATGCTTCTATTCATCGTTATGATCGAATCACAATGGAGTTAGTTCCGAATGGCGGTTTGCAAGAGCGAGTTTATTCGCCAATGCAGCTGTTGAATGAAATCGGGCCTAGCTTTATAAAAGAGCTTTTAGATATTCCATATGAGTTTAATGGTAAACATCATGTCGTTTTAGTGTAAAATCTTTGCCTCCATATATAATGTGGAGGCTTTTTTGTGCGTTTTTTAATAAAAAACATGAAAAGTTATTCTTAGACGATAATTTCAAGACTATATGCTCGGGTAACGGTTGATATTACTGTATGAAAAACATCTCAACAAGTACTATTTTCGCATTTTGAAAAATTAAAGACTTATTTTTAAGAAATATGTGGAGGAAAGTGGGGGGATGTGGTATGTTAATCTCATAAAGTGGGGTGAATAGCATGTTCATGGGCGAATATCAACATAGTGTTGACACGAAAGGCCGGTTAATCATACCTTCAAAATTTCGTGAGTATTTAGATGACTGTTTTGTTTTAACACGCGGTCTTGATAATTGCTTATTTGGTTATCCTATGAATGAATGGCGAAAACTCGAAGAAAAATTAAAAGAACTTCCCGTAACTAAAAAGGATGCTCGAGCATTTACTCGATTTTTCTTTTCTGGTGCGACAGAGGTTGAAATTGATAAACAAGGACGGATTAATATTCCAAGCAATTTGCGCAGTTATGCAAAGATGGACAAGGAATGTGTCGTACTTGGAGTATCTAATCGCTTAGAAATTTGGGCGAAAGATGCTTGGGAAAACTACTTTGATGAGTCTGAGGATTCTTTCAATGAAATTGCAGAAAATATGATTGGCTTTGATATATAAATTAAACGTAGCTGAAGTAAGAGGAGGAAAAGGTTTGTTTCATCATACAACTGTATTACTAAAGGAAACGGTAGATGGACTTGCCGTTCGTCCAGATGGTATTTATGTAGACTGCACACTTGGGGGTGCAGGGCATAGTGAATACTTAGTTCAACAATTAAATGATCAAGGCAGATTAATCTGTTTTGACCAAGATATGACCGCTATTGAAAATGCTAAAGTAAGGCTTGCTCCTTATTTAAATAGAGTTACTTTTGTACATGCGAATTTTCGCGATTTAAAAGAAGAATTATCCAATCTTGGAATTGAAAAAGTGGATGGTGTTTTATACGACTTAGGCGTGTCTTCTCCGCAACTAGACACACCAGAACGTGGTTTCAGTTATAACTACGACGCTCCACTTGATATGAGAATGGACCAAACAAGTGAATTGACAGCATACCATGTTGTGAATGATTGGCCGTATGAAAAACTTGTGAAAATCTTTTTCCGTTATGGAGAAGAAAAGTTTTCTAAGCAAGTTGCTAGGAAAATTGAGCAAGCAAGAGAAATAGCACCAGTAGAAACAACATTCCAATTAGTCGAGTTGATAAAAGCAGGTATTCCCGCTGCTGCTAGACGAACAGGTGGACATCCTGCTAAAAGGATTTTCCAAGCAATTCGAATTGCAGTAAACGATGAATTAGGTGCTGCAGAAGATTCATTGGAAGATGCACTAAAAGTGATTAATGTAGGTGGAAGAGTAAGTGTTATTACATTCCATTCACTAGAAGATAGATTAACAAAAACAATTTTTAAAGAAGCATCATCTTTGCCTAATTTACCTCCAAATTTACCAGTGATTCCTGCCGGTATGGAGCCAATGTTAAAACTTGTTACACGAAAGCCGATATTGCCATCGGAAGAAGAACTAGAACAAAATAATCGTTCTCGTTCGGCAAAACTAAGAATTGTGGAAAAATTAACTGAAAAGGGAAGTGTTTAAATGGCGTTGCGCAATCATCAGTCACAAACATACATAACTCGTCCTTCTTTTCCTGAACAACCACAAATTAAGAAACAGCCAAAACAAGTAAAAAAGATATTATCAAAGGGCGAAAAAATATTATTAGTTGCTATGCTTTCTGTTGTTACGATACTTTCCGTCCTAGTAATCCAAGTTCAAGCGGATATTAGGGCAGTGAGTACGGAAGTTACTGGGCTCGAAAAACAAATCGATCTAACATCAAAAGAGAATACAGACTTGTCCATACAAGTAAGTGAATTATCTAGCTATGAGCGCATTTGGAAAAAGGCGGAGGAGCTCGGTTTAACACTGAATGAGCAAAACGTAAAGGTAGTGCCTGGACAATGAATAAAAAATTTCGTTTTCAGTGGGGAGCCTTTCTAATGTTTTTGGTATATGGAGGGCTCTTTTTTGTATTACTCGGGCGCTTTGTATTTATTCAAGTGACAGGAACAGCAGAAGGACAAGAATTATTAGTAAAAGCAGATTCGAAGTATAGTAGAGTACAAACTTTACAAGCGAGTAGAGGAAAAATTCTCGACCGCAATGGGGAAACGATAGCGGAAGATACATTAAGCTATAAACTAATTGCCGTAATTAGCCCAGATGCGACGCCAGATATTAAAACTCCACGACATGTAGTAGATTCCCGGAAAACGGCACAAGCTCTTGCGCCATATTTGGATATGCCAGAGCAAGAAATAGAAGATTTACTCAATGAAAAGATTAAAGCAGGAAAATATCAAGTAGAGTTTGGTAAAGCAGGAAGAGATATAAGTCATCAAACAATGAATGAAATTAAAGCACTGAATTTGCCAGGCATTATATTTTTTCAAGATCTTAAGCGAATCTATCCTAATGGGAGCTTTGCTTCCCATCTAATTGGTTTTGCTTTAAAAGAAGAACAAGAAGATGGGAAAGCAATTTCAGTAGGGAAAATGGGATTGGAATATATTTACGATGAGGAGCTAACTGGTACACCTGGAAAAGTAGAATTTAAAGGGGATACTAAAGGCTTTTTATTGCCAAATGCTGAAAAAATGGTAACGGAAGCTCAGGATGGAAATGATATTTACTTAACAATCGATAAAACAATCCAAAACTTTTTAGATGATGCGTTAACAAGAGCAGAAGAAAAGTATAATCCGGAACAAATAACTGCCGTTGTTGCGAATCCTAAAACAGGTGAAATATTAGCGATGTCTCAAAGACCAACGTTCAATCCGAATACAAGAGAAGGTTTGACTACAAACTGGCTAAATGAGGTTGTAGAAAATACGATAGAACCTGGTTCTACCTTCAAAATATTTACTTTAGCAGCTGCGATTGAAGAAGGAAAATGGAATCCAAATGACACGTATAAGTCGGGTTCTTATACTTTATATGACCGAACGATTAATGATGCAACTGTTGGTGGTTGGGGAACGATTTCCTTTTTGGAAGGGTTCCAGCGTTCTTCCAACGTATCGATGGCATACTTATTGAATCGAATTGGAGATACAACATTTATCGAATACACGAAACTGTTTGGGTTTGGTGAAAAAACGGGTATAGATTTACCACATGAAACACCAGGAATTATCAACGATCGATATCCTGTTAATAGATTAACAACTACGTACGGGCAAGGATCAACTGTAACACCTATTCAACTTATCCAAGGGGTTACTGCTATTGCAAATAAAGGTGTTATGATGAAGCCTTACGTAATAGATAAAATTGTGAATCCTAATACGGGCGAAATTGTAAATGATCATGTTCCTGAGGAGAAACAATCACCTATTTCTGCAAAAACTGCTGATCAAGTAAAGGAAATTTTGGCGAGTACTGTCACTTCTGAACATGGAACTGCTAAACGTTTTAAGTTAAATGGATATACGTCCGCTGGAAAAACGGGTACGGCCCAAATAGCTAAACCAGGTGGTGGTTATTACTGGGGGAGAAATTTGTTTTTATATTCTTTCTTAGGGATGGCTCCAGTTGAAGATCCACAATTAGTCGTTTTTGTTGCTGTTCATAAGCCGGATTTAAAATTGACAGAAGTAGGAGCAGATGCTGTTTCTGAAATATTTAATTCGGTGACAGAAAACAGTTTGAAATATTTAAATATTAAACCTGAAAATGTAGAACTAGAAAACCCGATAGAAATGCCAAATGTTGTCGGCGAAAATCTAATAGAAAGTCAGAGTTTACTAGAGTCACAGGGATTAAAAACTGTTATAATTGGACAGGCAGAAAATGTAGTAGAACAATTCCCAACAGCAGGTACTAAGGTGGTTGCTCGTGGGACAGTGTTTTTAAAAGGGCAGGGAGAAATTCAACTGCCAAACTTCACTGGCTGGTCAAAACGAAACTTAATGCTCTATAAAACATTATCGAATGTACCAATAGAAATTGTTGGTGAAGGATTTGTTACGAGTCAAAGTTTAACAGCAGGGTCAATTGTTTCAGATACATCACCTATTGTCGTTCAGTTAGCTACACCGAAAGAAACAGCTATTGTTCCTAAAATAGAAGAAGAGGCAGAAACAGTTCCACAAGATTAAGAGGGTAATAGAATAGTTAGTGTCCCCGTTTCATAAGTTATCTAAAAAGCATAAAAGGGGAAAATGCAATTTCACGAGTAAAGCAAGTAATGCGACTGCGATCTGTTTGGCTAATTACATTAATGCTGTTTTTGCTTGTAATTTTGAAATTAGTTCAGCTACAGTTTTTTCAATTTGATGAGTTAACAAAGAAAGCAAGAGAAAGTTGGGACCGTGAATTACCTTATGCATCCCTTCGCGGAAATATAGAAGATCGTAATGGAGAAATAATTGTAGGAAATAAACTTTCGCCAACACTTTTCTATATGCCATCACAAAACGATGATCCAGCAAATGTAGCAGAACAACTTGCGCCGCTTTTAGAAGCAGATAAACAAAAATTGTTTAATCAATTAAACAAAAAAGAGTATTTGATAAAAATTGCACCAACAGGAAAAAATATTACTTCTGAACTTGCCACGCAAATTCAAAACAAGAATATTAAAGGCTTATATACCGGTGTTGATTATGTGAGAGACTATCCACATGGCAATATGCTTTCTAGGTTAATCGGATTTACTGGTTATGATGCAGACGGTCTTGCGGGTATTGAGTACCAATACAATTCTGCTTTAAAAGGTGTGTCATCAGCTATCCGTTTATTTACAGATGCGAAAGGTATACCATTACCGCATGTAGATGATGGTTGGAAAAATGGAGTAGCTGGCAATCATGTACAGCTAACGATTGATATGAATATTCAATCGATAGTTGAAAGAGAACTATCTCAGGCTATGTTGAAATACGAAGCTACGCAAGCTATGGCAATTGTGATGAACCCAAATACAGGGGAAATTCTTGCGTTAGCTTCTGCACCAAATTTCGATCCAGCGGCCTATCAAGAGGTTGACTCTACTATTTATAATCGTAATTTGCCAGTTTGGATGAATTTTGAGCCGGGATCGACATTTAAAATTATTACATTGAGCGCAGCATTAGAAGAAAATGTAGTTGATTTGGAAGAAAATCATTTTCATGATGTTGGTTATACGATGGTAGAAGGAGCTAAACTTCGATGCTGGAAAAGAGCAGGTCATGGCGACCAAACTTTTCTAGAAGTAGTGCAAAACTCTTGTAACCCTGGTTTTATAGAGCTTGGCAGAAGAGTTGGACCAGATAAATTATCGGAGTATATTCGGAACTTTGGTTTCGGACAATCAACGGGATCTGGGATGGCAGGAGAATCAACGGGCATTCTATTTAGTAAAGCAGGATATGGTCCTGTTGAGCATGCAACGACTTCATTTGGCCAGGGAATATCTGTTACGCCTATACAGCAAGTGCAAGCGGTTGCAGCTGCTATAAACGGCGGATATTTGTATAAGCCTTTCATCGTGAAAAATATTTTAGACGGAGAAACAGATGAAATTTTGTCTAGTGTTGAACCAGAAATGAAGAGGCGAGTTATTAGCGAAGAAACTTCAGCGAAAGTTCGTGACGCTTTGGAGCATGTTGTTGCCCTAGGGTCTGGTAGAAATGCTTACAGAGATCAGCTGAGAATTGGTGGGAAAACTGGAACGGCACAAAAAGTCCAAAACGGAAGATATATGGAAGGTGAATATATCGTTTCATTTATTGGCTTTGCACCAGCAGATAATCCAGAGTTAATCGTCTATGTTGCGATTGATAATCCCAAACACGCTACTCAATTTGGGGGAGTTATTGCAGCTCCAATTGTTGGGCAAATAATGGAGGATTCCCTGAATATAACAGCGGATGGAAAGCAAATAGAAAAAGAATATCGCTGGGGGGATATCGAGCAAGTTCGAGTTCCAAACTTAGTTGGAGTGGAGAAAAAAGAAATTACGACGTATATGTACCCGTTTAAAATTGTTTGGCACGGAGATGGAGAGAAAATTTTATCTCAATTGCCAAAAGAAAACAGTCTTATCCCAATAGACGGAACAATTCATGTTTACACAAATAAATAACTATAGTTCATTCACTGATAGTTGAACGCATTTAAGGAGATTTTTTTATGACATTATCTACAACGATTATTACACTTGTTTTTAGCTTTCTTGTATCTGTTATTCTTGCCCCGATTGTTATCCCTTATTTAAAGAGGATGAAATTTGGTCAAAGTATACGAGAAGAAGGTCCGCAGTCACATCAGAAAAAAGCAGGAACACCAACGATGGGTGGGCTCATCTTTTTAACGTCAATCATCATTTCGACATTAGCTATTTCGTTTTATTTTGACAAGTTAACGACGCAGTCCATCGTCTTGCTCATTATATTAGTTGGATTTGGGCTAATTGGATTTCTAGATGATTATATTAAAGTTGTGATGAAAAGAAATCTTGGCTTAACTTCTATTCAAAAATTAATCGGTCAAATTGTTATTTCTGTTATTGCTTATTATTTATTGAAATTAGGGCCATTTGATACTTCACTTGCCATTCCATTTACGAATGTAGAATTTTCTTTGGGACAATTTTACATTGCGTTTCTTATTTTTTGGCTAGTTGGTTTTTCCAACGCGGTTAATATTTCAGATGGTTTAGATGGTCTGGTATCTGGTACAGCGTCTGTTACGTTTGCGACATTTGGAGTTCTAGCACTTACTTATGAACAAACGGATATTGCGATTTTTGCATTTAGTGTTGCCGGAGCACTTTTAGGGTTTTTATTGTTCAATAAAAACCCCGCAAAAGTGTTCATGGGAGACACAGGTTCTCTTGCATTAGGTGGAGCGCTTGCAATGGTTTCGATTCTTGTGAAGCAAGAGTTGTTATTGCTACTTGTTGGAATTATTTTTGTTATGGAAACATTGTCTGTTATTTTACAAGTAATTAGTTTTAAAACGACTGGTAAGCGTATTTTCAAAATGAGTCCAATTCATCATCATTTCGAACTTTCAGGTTGGTCCGAAACGAAAATTGTTACAGTATTTTGGGCAATTGGGTTTATCGCAGCGATGATCGTTCTATTTGGGGAGGTGTTATAAGATGAAGCAGTTACCTGATGTGCATCATAAAAAAATCCTTGTATTGGGACTTGCAAAAAGTGGAACGGCCGCAGCTGAAATTTTGCATGATTTAGGAGCATTTGTGACGGTGAATGACTCTAAGCCATTTGAGCAAAATGATAATGCCCAATATTTACTTTCTAAAGGGCTGACGGTCATTTGTGGAAGTCATCCAGAGGATTTACTGGATGAAGGCTTTAGTCTTATTGTAAAAAACCCAGGAATACCTTATACGAATTCGGTTATTGCGGAAGCGAAAAAACGTAATATACCTGTTTGGACAGAAGTAGAGCTTGCTTATCGAATTAGCGATGCGCCTATGATTGGTATAACTGGTTCAAATGGGAAAACAACGACGACAACGTTAATATTTGACATACTAGCAGCGGGACATAAAAATCCACTAATCGCTGGAAATATTGGGACGGTTGCGAGTGCAGTAGCTGCGGAAGCAACGGTAGAAGATGTTATTGTAACGGAATTATCTTCTTTTCAATTGATGGGGACGGAGCAATTGAAACCGAAAATTGCCATTTTGTTGAACCTTTATGAAGCACATTTAGATTATCATCATGATTTTGAAGAGTATACGGATGCAAAATTCAATATAACAAAAACACAAGATGCTTCTGATTGGTTTATTTATAACGCAGAACAAGAAATTGTTGCTAATTATGCTTTACAAAGTAAGGCGAAGAAAATCCCTTTCTATGTGAGTAAAAAGATGCCTGATGGAATTAGTGCAGATGATTTAAATGTGTACTGGAATGGGGAAAAATTATTCGAACGTTCCATAATTGCACTGCGAGGAAGGCATAACTTAGAAAATGTATTAGCTGCCACTGCGGCTGCATTATTAATGGATTGTTCGCTGGAACATATTATGCATATTCTTTCTACTTTCCACGGGGTAAAGCATCGTACACAATTTGTTCGTGAATGGCAAAGTCGGAAATTTTATAATGATTCGAAGGCAACGAATGCTTTGGCAACGAAAAGTGCATTAGAAGGTTTTTCAGAACCAATTATTTTAATCGCAGGTGGTGTTGATCGAGGACATTCATTTGATGAATTAATCCCTTACTTACATAATGTGAAAGCATTAGTGCACTTTGGCGAAACAGCCGCTCGTTTGCAACAATTTGGAGAACTGCATGGCATACAATCTGTCATTCAAGTTACGAATTTAGTGGATGCTGTAAAGGAAAGTGTGAAAGCTTCGGAAGAAGGGTATGTCATATTATTATCTCCCGCTTGTGCTAGCTGGGACCAATACGAAAGCTTTGAACTCCGCGGAGATGAGTTTATCGAACAAGTACTTGCTTTGGAAGAATAACGAAGGGATGAACTAGTCGAAAGATAAAAGAACATTACTTTTCATATCGGCAGTTTTGTTTTTATCGATAATCGGTATTTTCTTTGTGCACTCTGCCGGCTCTTATTGGAGTGAGATACATTACAAAGATCAACTGCCATTTGCTTTTAAGCAAGCAAGTTATTTAGTAGTTGGCATACTTGGTGCATTATTTATACGAAATAAACGTTTTGTTCAACTCCCTTTATTTTGGAATTCAATATATATACTTTCCATTGTATTTTTAATTGGGGTTTTAATTCCAGGTATAGGAGTAGTTCGAAATGGTTCGCAAAGCTGGATTTCATTAGGGTTTATGAATTTTCAACCAGCAGAACTTGCTAAAATTGCGGTTTTAGGAATGCTTGCATTTTCATTAGCAGATAAAAAAAAGAAGAAGCGAACTGTATATATGAAGAGTGCCTTCATACTATTGCTTCCAATTAGCTTTATTATGTTACAACCAGATTTTGGTTCTGCTTTTGTTTTAGTTGTTGCTGCGTTTTTTTTACTTTTTGCAGCGGGCCTTCCTCTAAAGTTTTTCGTCGGTATTGGAATGTCTGGAATTGTCGCTTTTGTATTATTAATCGTGTCCGCACCATATCGTTTAGTGCGTATTAAAGCTTTTCTTGACCCATGGGAAGATCCGCTTGGCTCTGGGTTTCAAGCAATCCAGTCATTGCTTGCAGTTGGTCCAGCAGGTTTGTTTGGATTCGGATACGGCAATAGTAGACAAAAATTTTTATATTTACCTGAACCGCAAAATGATTTTATCTTTTCTATCCTATTGGAAGAAACTGGGTTTTTAGGTGGGTTCATCGTTATATCGGCTTTTGTTCTATTTTTCACGACGGGTTTTGCACTTGCAATACGTGCAAAAACTCGAACAGCACAGCTAACGATTATCGGATTTGTATCTTTGCTTGCCGTGCAAACGTTTTTAAATATGGGTGTTGTAACAGGCTTACTTCCTGTAACAGGAGTTACATTACCATTCATAAGCTACGGTGGATCTTCATTAGTAACGACTTGGGGAATAATCGGTATCATTCTAAACCTGTCAAAGCATCATTAACAGAAGGGAGGCGGTAGAATGGAAAAAATCATTGATATTGAAGATCGCATTCCTACGTTGAAGGCGCGTAGACGAAGAAGGACAAATAGAAAGTTTTCCATTCTACTTCTTCTCTTTGTCACTACAATACTTATCGTACTTTATTTTCAGTCATCCTATAGTCAAATCCAAACGATCACAATAGGAGGAGCTGTCCTTGTTCCAAAAGAACAGTATATGGAGCAAAGTTCTTTGAAGTTGGGAGAATCGATGTGGGGGTTTGGAGTAAAGGATATTCGAGAAAAAATAGAGCAAAATGATTGGGTAAAGTCTGTAGAGGTTGATCGTAATTGGTTAACAGCCGTTCATATTCAAGTGGATGAGTATAAGCAAGTTGCTTATATGGAAAAAGAAGGTCATTTACAGAGCATTCTTGAAAACGGCAAGTTTCTTCAAACAGATGGACAAGTTTTGCCGATAGATGGACCTATTATTTCAGGCTTTGATGATGAAAAAATAAGAATTCGTCTTATTAAAGAATTGAAAAAGTTGAATATAGAAGTGTTGTGGATGATTTCACAAATTAATTACACACCAACTACTAATGATGCGTACTCCATTCAACTATTTATGAACGATGGCAATGAAGTACTATCATTAATCCCTTCTTTCTCTGAAAAGATGAATTTTTATCCGTCTATCGTGAGTCAAATTGAACCAGGTGTAAAAGGAGTTATCGATTTAGAAGTTGGGTCATTTTTTCAGTCTTATGACGCTTTATATCGTCCAAAGGAAACGACGGAAGAGGAAGCCGTAAATGGGGAGGTGGTGGAAGAGGATGAAGAACAAACCCCTTAAAAAGCCTTTTCGCGGAAGGGTACTTCTTTCGCTTGTCAGTTTAGTGTTAGGATTTATACTCGCATACTCTTATAGCGTTTCTTCTGAAAAGACAACTTCAGAAAAAACTACATCCGTTCAATTTAATGAGCAGGAAAAATATAAAGAAGAGCTAATTGAACAAAAAGAAAGAAATAAAGAACTGACAGAAGAAATTAATGATAAACAGCAAGCAATTAGGGAATCAGAACAATCGCTTGTGGATAGTGAAGAAAGCGTCGAAGGTTTAGTAAAAGAAGCGGAATTTTTAAGGTTATTAATAGGTGATTTACCTTCTCAAGGAAAAGGGGTATCCGTTTCTTTACAGGACGGGGCATATAATCCAGCGCAAGAAAATCCCAATGACTATATTGTCCATGAAAGTCATGTTTTCAAAGTTATTAATGAGTTGAAAATTTCCGGTGCAGAAGCCATTTCTATAAATGGACAAAGGCTCCATGCAAATTCATTTATCCGATGTACTGGACCTGTTATTACAGTGGATGGAAAAACGTTTCCGGCTCCGTTTACAGTAGAAGCAGTTGGAGATCCTTCTGTATTACTCGCTTCAGTAAATCTTGGTGGTGGAGTTGTAGACCAGTTAACAAGCGATAATATAGTCATAACAGTCGAAGAAAAAAGTAAAATAATGATGCCTGCTTTACGAGATGACAAAAATTAAACAAGGTGGAGGAGGCCGAATAATGAAAAAAACCGTCTATATTCGGTTTACACTTATTTTGTTAATTGTTGGCTTTATGTTGGCGGTTCAATATAATACAGTTCGCGACCCAGAAACGCGAGATACGAGGGATGTTTGGGCAATTCGACAAGAGCTAGCGAAAGAAAAAGAATTACATTCAGAGCTCTTATCCGAAGTGCGGGTGTTGGAAGAAACGATCGGGAAATACGAAAATATGATGAGTGATAGCCCTGAAATTGCATTAAATGATACGGTAAATAAGTTGAAAAAAGATATTGGGTTAGAGGAGTTTATAGGTCCTGGTTTAACAATTGTTGTAGAGCCATCTCTTGAAAGCATTGCAGTAGGACAAGTGATAAGTGAAATTTCTCCTGATTTACTCATTCGTTTTGTAAACGATGTGAATAGCTTTAAAGCAAAAGCGGTAGAGGTGGATGGCAAACGTATTATTTATTCATCTGCTATAAGAGATGTGAATGGAAAAACGACGGTGAATAATTTAGCTGTACGAAGTGCTCCATTTAAAATAAGAATAGGGACCTCATCATTTGAAGATGCAAAAAAAATGTATAATCAGTTAGTAGCTTCAGCCATCGGGGACGATTTTTTTATTGATAATTTGCGATTGAAAATTGGAGAGCCTGAAACGAGTATAAGAATATCTGCATATGATCAATCAATTAGTAAACAATTTCTATTAGAAGTTCCAGGAGGAGAATGACTATATGTGGTTGCCGCTATTAGGTTTAATACTTGGAATTTCGTTAGGTCTCTTAACTGATATTCAAATTCCAGATGTTTATGAAAGTTATTTATCAATAGCTGTTTTAGCTGCATTAGATACACTTTTTGGTGGGATTAGAGCTCAATTACAACAAGTGTATGACGATAAAGTATTTGTGTCTGGATTTTTCTTTAATATTGCTTTAGCGGCAGCTCTGGCATTTTTAGGAGTCCATCTGGGAGTAGATTTATACTTAGCTGCAATATTTGCTTTTGGTGTTCGTTTATTCCAAAATATTGCAGTCATACGAAGGATTATTTTAACAAAATGGTCTGAAAGAAAAAATGTATAGGTAATTTTAAGGATGAATGGAAAAAAGATAACTATTTGTTTAGAAAATTTTAGACTTTATATGTTTTATACAATAGAATAATAAATATAGAGTTATTAGGAGGTGCCACGGGTTGAATCAATCAGAATTATACGTATCGCTAGATATTGGATCGTCTTCCATAAAAGTGTTAATCGGTGAAATGAGTGAAGACTCGCTGCATGTAATAGGTGTAGGTAATGTAAAGTCAAATGGTATCCGTAAAGGTACTATTGTGGATATAGACGCAACCGTTCAATCGATAAAGAAAGCGGTTGGCGAAGCAGAGAGAATGATCGGAATGTCCATACAAGAAATTGTATTAGGTATTCCTGCTAATTTAGCGAATATCCAAAATGTTAAAGGTGTAGTTGCGGTTAATAGAGAAGACCGAGAGATTACAGATGGAGATTTAGAACGTGTCATCGAGTCAGCTCAAGTAATGTCTATTCCACCTGAACGTGAGCTTATTAACATTGTTCCGAAACAGTTTATCGTAGATCATTTAGAAGAAATAAAAGATCCACGTGGAATGATAGGAACTCGTTTAGAGATGGATGGAACAATGATGACTACATCGAAAACAATTTTACATAATGTTTTAAGATGTGTAGAGAGAGCGGGTCTATCTATTAGAGAGATATATTTACAGCCTTTAGCAGGTGGTCATTTTGCTCTTACAGAAGATGAAAAAAATCATGGTACTGCCTATATTGATATTGGTGGAGGTTCTACGACAATAGCAATCTTCAACGAAGGTAATTTAATCAATACATCTGTTATCCCTGTCGGTGGGGACCATATTACAAAAGACTTGTCTATTGTATTAAAAACACCAACAGAGCAAGCAGAAATGATTAAATTACAATATGGACATGCTTTCTACGATGATGCTTCTGATGATGAGCTTTTTGAAGTACCAGTAATTGGTGCGGATATGAAAGAACAATATTCACAGCGTTATATTGCCGATATAATTGGTGTTCGATTAGAAGAGTTATTCGAATTAGTATTAGAAGAATTTTACCGTATGGGATTACAAGATCTTCCGGGGGGAGTAGTAATTACAGGCGGCGTTTCTAAACTAGAAGGAATTGGTCAACTAGCTCGACATATTTTACAAACTAGAGTTAGATTATATACTCCAGATTATATTGGTGTTAGAGAGCCACAATATACAACGGCGGTTGGGCTTATAAGATATGCCTATAAAGAAGATGTTTTTTATGGTAAAGTTGGTAATAGCCATGCATTAACACAAGTGGCACATACTGAAACAGTTGCAAGTACGAAAAAGCAAAAACAAACTACTCAAATGAATGAAAACAAAGAAGGCGCAATAGCAAAAGCAAAGAAATTTATCGACAAGTTTTTTGAATAAAAATACAGGGAATATAGCGAAAGAATACAGGAGGCAATAACATGCTAGAATTCGAGACGAACGATGAACAATTAGCTATCATTAAAGTTATTGGAGTAGGTGGCGGTGGAAATAATGCTGTTAACCGTATGATCGAACATGGGGTGCAAGGTGTTGATTTTATTGCTGTTAACACAGATGCACAAGCGCTTAATATGTCGAAAGCCGAAGTGAAATTACAAATCGGTGGCAAGTTAACGCGTGGGCTAGGAGCAGGTGCAAACCCTGAGGTTGGTAAAAAAGCTGCTGAAGAAAGTAAAGAACAGATTGAAGAAGCGTTAAAAGGCGCTGATATGGTGTTCGTTACTGCTGGTATGGGTGGCGGAACTGGAACTGGAGCGGCTCCTGTTATTGCACAAATTGCGCGTGATTTAGGTGCATTAACAGTTGGTGTTGTTACTCGTCCTTTTACTTTTGAAGGCCGTAAACGTTCTACACAAGCTGTAGGCGGTATTGGCATGATGAAAGAAGCAGTAGATACACTAATTGTTATTCCGAACGATCGACTTCTAGAAATTGTAGATAAAAATACACCAATGCTTGAAGCGTTTAGAGAAGCGGATAATGTTTTACGACAAGGGGTTCAAGGTATTTCCGATTTGATCGCTGTTCCAGGATTGATCAATTTGGATTTCGCCGATGTAAAAACAATTATGTCAAACAAAGGTGCTGCTTTGATGGGTATCGGTATTTCAGGTGGAGAAAATCGTGCTGCAGAAGCAGCGAAAAAAGCGATTTCGAGTCCACTTCTTGAAACGTCTATTGACGGAGCAACGGGAGTATTGATGAACATTACTGGTGGATCTAATTTAAGCTTATTTGAAGTACAAGAGGCGGCTGATATTGTTGCTTCTGCTTCAGACGAAGAAGTAAATATGATTTTCGGTTCTGTTATTAATGATAATTTGAAAGACGAAATTATTGTTACGGTTATTGCAACAGGATTTAATGAAGAAATTGTTATGCAAAAACAACCAAGAGGTACTGGTTTTGGTGCTGCTAGATCGCAACAAGCAGCGACGACACCGCCAGTTCGTGAACAGCGTAAAGAAGAACAGCATCAACAGCCTGTTCAACAAGAGCGCCCAGCGACGAATTATCAACAAGAGGATGCTTTGGATATTCCAACATTCTTACGAAATCGTCAAAGAAGAAACTAAATCGTTTTAAAAAGCAATCACCGAAAAATGGTGGTTGCTTATTTTTTTTTGAAAAGAAATTATATATAAATATCCTATGAACATTGGGTTTACGGTATAAATAGAGAGGAATGAATGAAGTGAATTTCGTTACAAGCGGACGCGGGGCACGGCTTCAATCTCCTAGTCGCAAAGAAACTGGCCAAATAAAGTTTGGCCAGTTTCTTTCTTGCGTGGCTTTCAGCTTGGTGCTCCTGCGGTTACTCATCGCAGAAAACATCCGCTATTCCCGCTGGTGTCCCCGCTTTTCACTACATCCATCCTGCTTATAGGAGTGTATTCATGTTCTTTCTACTTAAGCCCTTTCATGTAAGAGGAAGAAAAAAGTTCATCAACAACTCTAGTAAGAAATAGACTGACAATTTTCGTGCGAAGCAAATTAGTCATCTACCTCTCCACTTTATGTCCAAATGTAGAAGTGCCTCTTTCTAAAAAACTACAAAGAGACACCAAAATTGTATCTTTGGCGGCCTGCTTACTAGATTGAATGAGCTTGCTTCTTCTATTGCCAAAAGTATTTAGCTACTTTGCTATGATGTTTCTAGCGAACGGAAGGCGAATTTTTGATTTGCTATATGATGACTGAACAAAAAATGTGTTGGAAGTGGTATAGCCGCTTCCAACACATTTTAAAAATTTCCCCTTCATCGTATAGCCTATAATGTGAAGCCTAGAGTGAGCCGGAAACTGCGTGACTAAGATGTTTTGCTTTTAAAGGACCGGGCCTCTTTTAGCTCGTTTTTTTTCCAGTTTTTCTTGTCCCCGTGCCCGAAACAACTTCCGTACTATTCAGAACTATTCTTGAATTGTGTTGAACACAGGAAACTCTGCATTTCTTGTCGTAAAAAAAGAATGTTTTGCACCGTTCATTTGACATTTTTCTTACAAAAGTCGTGTTACGATTTAGTCAAAAGGAGGAGAGTTATGTACGCGGAAGTAATGATTGCAACTAATACTTTTTTCAACTATACCGTATTAGCATTCGCTAATAAAATTGGTTGGATTGAAAACAAAAAAAGATATTTGTTTCTTTCGGCTTTAGTAGCCGGAATAATCTCAGTCACCTTCTCTCACCCTATCATTACCATCTTTCTATCTTTCTTTCTAATGATTGGGATAGCATTTGGGAGAAAACGTACACAAATAGTAAAAGCAATCGCTTTAACATTACTTACAAGCTTATTTGCAGGCGGTTTATTGACAGCGATAGCGCCATTTTATAGTACGAGCAGTAATATATTTATGTTGACAAATTTCGCCTTAATCGTAATTGGCGGCCTATACTTTTTAACTAAAAATGTCTTGCATATTCACATAGGTCAAACGGAAAGAGAGTTCGTCTACAGCTCGACATTAAAACTATTTGATCAAACGAAAGAGTTAAATCTATTTATTGATTCGGGTAACGTTTGTAAAGAACCTTTATCTAACGATCCTGTTCATTTTGTTGCATCAGAAGTAATGAAAGATATGCTGCCCGAGTCTTTATTCGAAACAATATTGAATTGGGAATTTGATAAAAAGGTAGGAATGGACACAATACCAAAACAATTCACTAGTAAGTTACGACTAATACCTATTGCGACAGTCCAGCAAGAAAAAACATGGGTTATAGGTTTGAAATATGACGAATGGATTGTGAATGAACAAGCTTTGCCACAGGGATATATTGTGATGACGAAGTTAAGAGATAAGTTTCCACATGGAGCAGAAGGGATACTACATAGCTCTTCTTACTACCATTTAAAGAAAAGGAGTGTTGGCTAATGCTATTAAAGTTTTTTCGTCGCATTTATTATTGGATTCTTTCGTTTAAAAGAAGTGGAGTACATTATATTGGTGGCAATGAATCGTTACCCAAGCCGTTATCGAGAGAAGAAGAACGAGAAATGCTTCTTGCTTTTATGGATGGAGACGAACATGCGAGAGATGTTCTTATTGAAAGGAATTTAAGATTAGTTGTGTATATTGCAAGAAGGTTTGATCAAACAAATACGAACATTGAAGACTTAATTAGCATTGGTTCTATTGGGCTTATAAAAGCAGTGGAAACATTCAATTTGGATAAAAATATTAAACTTGCTACGTATGCTTCAAGATGTATTGAAAATGAAATACTCATGCATTTACGTAAAACAAATCGGATGAAGTCGGAAGTATCATTTGATGAACCTTTAAATTCGGATTCGGATGGAAATGAGTTGTTACTGTCCGATATTTTAGGAACGAGTGAAGACTTAATCATCGAGGATGTCGAAAAGAAATTGGAGCGTCAGCATGTGTTTGAAGCGATCAATTTACTAGGGAATCGTGAAAAGTATATTATGCAATGCCGTTTTGGATTGAATGGAAAAGAAGAAATGACGCAAAAAGAAGTTGCAGACCATTTAGGAATTTCCCAGTCGTATATTTCCAGATTGGAAAAGAAAATAATTTTAGATTTAAAAGAGCTGTTAAATGAGCCAATAGCTTAATGGGTGAAATTGGATGCTGCTTCTTCGGAATAAAGTTCAAACTACCGGACAAACTGACTTAGAACTATTAAAAAAGTCCGGAGGAAGATCTATGACGAGAACAAAAGTAGAATTATGCGGCATCGATACATCTAAGCTTCCTTTACTTAAACACGAAGAAATGAAAGCACTATTTATTCGTTTACAAGCGGGGGAACATGCTGTCAAAGACGAATTAGTAATGTGTAACTTGCGACTAGTATTAAGCCTTGTTCAACGATTTGCATATCGTGGCGAACAAGCTGACGACTTATTTCAAGTTGGATGTATCGGACTTATTAAGTCCATTGAAAATTTCGACCTAAAGCATAATGTACGTTTTTCTACATATGCTGTTCCAATGATTATAGGAGAAATAAAAAGGCATCTAAGGGATCATCATTCCGTACGGGTTTCTAGATCTTTACGAGACATAGCATATAAAGCAATGAAAGCAAAAGAACAATACATTACAGAGCATTTGCAAGAGCCTACATTAGAAGACTTAGCCAAAATATTAGAAATTCCTGCAGAAGATATTTTATTATCTTTAGATGCTATTCAAGATCCTGTTTCCCTACAGGAGCCAATTTTCAGTGATGGTGGGGATGCTATTTATATGATGGATCAATTATGTGATAATGATGTATCAGAAGAACAATGGGTTACTTATTTTACAGTGAAAGATAGTTTTCAAAAGTTAGATACGAGACAAAAAACGATTTTAACGAAACGTATTTATTTTGGAGCAACACAAACGGAAATTGCGATGGATCTTGGTTTGTCTCAAGCACAAATATCTAGGCTAGAAAAAAGCGCATTGTCTATCATTCAAAGTCAATTGAATCCAAAAGAATATTAATCATGATGACGAAACGTTTTTTCTAAACAGAAAAAACGTTTTTTCTGTTTTCGGGTCATATAGTATAAAAAAGGGGGAGAGACATGAAGTTTTCTGATGCACAGCAAAAAGAAGTAATTGAGGCAACAAGCGGCCAATTATTAGGTTTTATCGTAGATGCGGAGATCGATAAAGAAACAGGATTTATCGTTTCCTTCGTTGTAGAAGCACAAGGAGCCTATCCAACATTTTTCAATAAAAAAAGAGAAACGAAAAAAGTTGCCGTCCAAAATATATCGATAATTGGCAAAGATGTCATTATTGTCTCGAAAAATATGCTTCATGATTGATTCAGCATTGATAAAACAGTCTTTCATTGATACAATAAACAAAAACAAGTGATGAAAAGTTGGTTTTAACATGACAAATGTACAACAAAATTTAATACAAATAAAAGAAAATATGCAGGAAGCTTGCGCGCTTGCCAATCGTAATCTTTCAGATGTGACGATAATAGCTGTGACAAAAGAGGTTTCCGTTGAAAGAACACAAGAAGTAATTGCCGCAGGTATTCATCATCTCGGAGAAAATCGACCTGAAGGATTGAAGATGAAATTAGATGCCATTATTGATGAAGAGGTCAAATGGCATTACATAGGGACATTGCAAACGAGAAAAGTAAAAGCGGTTATTAATGAAATCGATTATTTGCATTCATTAGACCGTTTAAGCTTAGCAGATGAGATTGAAAAAAGAGCAACGACTCGAAAAGATTGTTTTGTGCAAGTGAATGTTTCAGAAGAGGAATCGAAACATGGATTAACGAGTGAGGAAGCGGAAAAATTTATTAAACAACTAGCAAATTACTCACGTATAAATGTTATTGGATTGATGACGATGGCGCCTAATACGGAAGATATCTCCATTATTCGTACAGTATTTCGTAACTTAAAACAATTGCAGGAGAAAATAGCAGCATTGCAATTACCGAATGCACCATGTACAGAATTATCAATGGGCATGTCTGGAGATTATCAGATAGCGATTGCAGAAGGTGCTACATTTGTTCGAATTGGTACAGCACTCGTTGGCAAAGAGAAGGAGGGAATTGTATGAGCATGAAAGATAAAATAAAAAATTTCTTTTATTTAGATGAAGATGATGAAATAGCTTCAACGACTGTACAACAACAAAGACCTCAACAGCAAAAACCAGTGGAAAATCAAATGAAGCAACAAACTGTTAAGGCATCTGGAAAAGAGCGCAAATTCAATACGACTCCAAAAGATATGGCAACACCAAATCTTGTTAGTATTCAAAATATGCAAAAGTCTTCGAAGGTCATGTTAATTGAGCCACGTGTTTATGCCGAGGCACAAGACATTTCAGAGCATTTGAAGAGCAAAAAAGCAGTTATTGTCAATTTGCAAAGAATTGATAAAGAGCAAGGAATACGGATAATCGACTTTTTAAGTGGAACAGTGTACGCTTTAGGTGGAGATATACAGCGAATAGGTACGGATATTTTCCTATGTGCACCAGATACTGTAGAAGTTGCTGGAGCAATATCGGATTATTACTACAACGATTTAGATTAATAGAGGAGCAAACACTACTATGAGTTTTGTATTATTATTACTAGCACAATTTTTAAAATATTATTCGTACGCATTGATCATTTTCATATTAATGTCATGGGTACCTAGTATTCAGCAATCGGCTTTTGGTCAATTTTTAGGGAAAATTTGTGAACCATATTTAGAACCATTTAGAAAAATTATTCCTCCAATCGGAATGATTGATATTTCACCAATTGTTGCAATTTTTACTTTGCAACTTGCAATGAGAGGTATTATTTCACTAGCATATTTCTTCTAAACCTCACGTTCGTGGGGTTTTTTACTATATTTGAAAGGGAACATTAATATGGAGAATGTATTACAACATTTTAGAAAAGAAGAGCAGCCGTTCATCGAACAAGTCGTTCATATGATGCGAGAAGTGGAAGATCGATATGCACCAAAGCTTACTGATTTCTTAGATCCAAGGCAGCAATTTATTGTCGATTCGATACGTAGACAATATGATGGGATAGAGTCTTTATCAATAGGAGTCCTTGAGGATGCAGAGCGAGTACGTGTTTTATTGTATCCGTCTTATTATGTTCCGACAAATGAAGATTTTGCGATGAAAGTTGTAGAAGTGAATTATCCAAAAAAATTTGTAACATTGCGTCATAAAGACGTTCTTGGCTCCATGATGTCACTTGGTATGGACCGAAGTAAATTTGGGGATATTCGAGTGGAAGACGGGTTCATTCAATTTGTTGTTGCAGTAGAAGTGTTAGATTATGTACGTGCTAATTTTACATCCATCGGGAAAGTGAAAGTGCAGGTAGAAGTGGTCGAGGAGCCGCTAAACTATTTGAAGCAACATGAAGAGTGGTTAACAGAATCATTTACCGTTAGTTCGCTTCGACTAGATACTGTAATCTCTGCTATTTTTAATATTTCTAGACAAAAATCAGCATCTCTAATTCATGGTGGGAAAGTGAAAGTGAATTGGTCTGTAAAAGAGCAAACGTCTATGGAATTACAAGATTTAGATTTAATTTCTATTCGTGGATTAGGAAGAGTTAAGTTGCTGATGATGGAAGGCAGAACAAAAAAAGATAAAATTCGACTGCAAATTGGCCGTTTAGAGCAAAAAAGTTAATTTATATATATAAAATTTGAATTTTAGATGTATTCACACATACAGAAATGTATAATAGAAAGAAAGACTACTAGCAAAGCAAAGGAGATGGAATAGATGCCATTAACACCTCTTGATATTAATAACAAGGAATTTAGTAAAGGATTTAGAGGATATAACGAAGATGAAGTAAATGAATTTTTAGATCAAATTATTAAAGACTATGAGATTGTCTTAAAAGAAAAAAAAGATCTAGAGATGAAGCTTAAATCTTCCAGTGAACAAGTTGGGCACTTTACATCGATTGAAGAAACATTACATAAGTCTATTATAGTTGCGCAAGAGGCTGCTGAAGAAGTTCGCCGCAATTCTCAAAAAGAAGCAAAGCTAATTGTAAAAGAAGCAGAAAAGAATGCAGATAGAATTGTCAATGAAGCACTTACAAAAGCAAGAAAAGTAGCATTAGAAATTGAAGACTTAAAAAAACAGTCGAAAGTTTTCCGCAATCGTTTTAAAATGTTAATCGAAGCTCAATTAGATTTGATCAATACAGATGATTGGAATCATTTAATGGAGTATGATGTAGATACGACTGAAATCGATCTAATTACAGTGACAGAAGACTAACACTCTTCTTGACTGTTTCCATTACTTTTTCTATAATAATTGCATATCATATAAACATGCGTTGAAAAAGACGTTTACTAAAATTTCGAACAAGCGACTTAGGGATGGTGAGAGCCTAAGCAATGAAATTTTCTTAAATTATCCCTTTTGAGCAAAGGCACAGAACTTTTTAATGTAAGTGTCTTCGGATTATGCCCCGTTATGGCATACTAAGCGGCGGTTTTTTGAAAAATCGCAAGTAGGGTGGTACCGCGAGCATTAACTTCTCGTCCCTTTTTGGGATGAGGAGTTTTTTTGTTTTCGCAAATAGTTTTTCAAATTAAAGGAGGAAAAAAAGATGGAATACAAAGATACATTACTAATGCCGAAAACTGATTTTCCAATGCGTGGAAATTTACCAGTAAAAGAAGTAGAGATTCAAACAAAATGGGCTGAAATGGATATTTATAAAAAAGTGCAAGAAAGAACTGCTGATCGTCCGTTCTTTATTTTACATGATGGTCCTCCTTACGCTAATGGAGATCTTCATATGGGTCATGCGCTAAATAAAGTATTAAAAGATATGATTATTCGTCAAAAGTCGATGACAGGTTTCCATGCTCCTTACGTTCCAGGTTGGGATACGCATGGTTTACCTATTGAACAAGCACTTACAAACAAAGGTGTAAAACGTAAAGAATTGTCTTTAGCAGAGTTCAGAAAACTTTGTGAAGAATATGCTTATCAACAAATTGACAATCAACGTTCGCAGTTTAAACGTTTAGGTGTTCGTGGTGATTGGGAAAATCCATATATCACTTTAACTCCTGCATTTGAATCACGTCAAATTGAAGTATTTGGCGCAATGGCGAAAAAAGGATATATTTACAAAGGGCTTAAACCAGTTTATTGGTCACCATCAAGTGAATCTGCACTTGCAGAAGCAGAAATTGAATACCAAGATAAAAAATCAGCGTCTATTTATGTGAGCTTTGAAGTATCAGAAGGAAAAGGCATCCTTGAAGAAGGGACAAAATTCATTATTTGGACTACTACTCCTTGGACAATTCCTGCGAATCTAGCAATTACGCTACATCCAGAAGTGGAATATGTGGTAGTTAATGTGAAAGAATCGAAATATATTGTAGCGAAAGATTTAGCTGAATCTGTTGCTACTGAACTTAGCTGGGAAGAATATTCGGTTGAGCGCACATTACTTGGGAAAGAAATGGAACGTTTAGTTGCAAAACACCCACTATATGATCGTGATTCATTAATCATTCTTGGAGAGCATGTTACGACGGAATCTGGTACTGGATGTGTTCATACTGCACCAGGTCACGGGGAAGACGACTTCTATGTTGCCAAAGCATACGGCTTAGACGTATTAAGTCCAGTCGATGATCGCGGTGTAATGACTGCTGAAGCTCCTGGTTTTGAAGGTATGTTTTATGATAATGCGAACAAAGCAATTACTGAAGCGCTAGATGCTGCTGGAGCACTTGAAAAGCTTTCATTCATCACGCATTCATACCCACATGACTGGCGTACAAAAAAACCAGTTATTTATCGTGCAACTGCTCAGTGGTTTGCATCGATTGAAGCTTTTAGAGATGAATTATTACAAGCGATTCGTGATACGAACTTCACTCCTGCATGGGGAGAAACACGTTTGTTCAACATGATTCGTGATCGTGGAGATTGGTGTATTTCTCGTCAACGTGTATGGGGAGTGCCAATTCCAGTATTTTACGCAGAAGACGGGGAGCCGATTCTTACAGAAGAAACGATTTCACATGTTTCTAAATTGTTCCGTGAGCATGGTTCAAACATTTGGTTTGAAAAAGAAGCAAAAGATTTATTGCCAGAAGGATATACACATGCTGGAAGCCCGAACGGTATTTTCACGAAAGAAACAGATATTATGGATGTCTGGTTCGACTCTGGATCAACACACCAAGCTGTTTTAGAAGAAAGAGAAGACTTAGTATTCCCAGCTGACTTGTACTTAGAAGGATCTGACCAATATCGTGGTTGGTTTAACTCATCTTTAATCACAAGTACTGCTATGTTCGGTCACGCTCCGTACAAAGGGTTATTAAGCCACGGATTCGTATTAGATGGTGATGGCCGCAAAATGAGTAAATCATTAGGTAATGTCATTGTTCCTGCTAAAGTAATGAACCAACTAGGAGCAGATATTGTACGCCTATGGGTTGCTTCAGTAGATTATACAGCTGATGTTCGTGTGTCGGATGCTATCTTTAAGCAAGTGTCGGAAGTATACCGCAAAATTCGTAATACATTCCGCTTCTTACACGGGAATATTACTGATTTCCATCCTGTGAATGATCGTGTGGAATTTAAAGATCTTCGTGAAGTTGATCAATATATGTACATGAAATTGCAAGAAGTGATTAAAACAGTTCGTGCTGCTTATGATCGTTATGATTTCGCAAGTGTTTATCATACAGTTAATAACTTTGTTTCTAGCGAATTAAGTTCGTTCTACTTAGATATTGCAAAAGACGTTGTATATATTTACGGAACTGATCATAAAGATCGTCGTGCAATGCAAACGGTTATGTATGATACGTTATTAGCTCTATTAAAATTAATGACGCCAATCTTATCTCATACTGCAGATGAGCTATGGGCATATTTAGATCATGAAACAGAAGAAAGCATTCAGCTTACTGATATGCCAAATGCTGTGGAACTTCCTGAATATGAAGCTTTAGCAGCTAAGTGGGATAAAATTATGGATCTTCGTGACGATGTGTTAAAAGCATTAGAAGAAGCTCGTAATGCTAAAACAATCGGGAAATCATTAGAAGCGAAAGTTACATTGTATGTAACAGATGAATATAGATCATTATTTGAGTCAGAAGGAATCGACTTTGCTCAATTGTTCATCGTTTCTAAATTTGTGTTAGGTGGAGTTAAAGAAAACGCTACTGCGGATTGCCTAGTGCTTGAAAATGCTTCTGTTCTAATCGAAAAAGCGGACGGAGAAAAATGTGAGCGCTGCTGGATGATTGCTGATACTGTAGGAGCAAATGAAAAACATGAAACATTATGTGTTCGTTGTGCAGATGTTGTAGAAAATTATTACGTGTAAAAAATGAAATGTGGTCCGATAGAAGGACCACATTTTTTCTATGAGTGATGAATTTATTCTGTGAAAAGTATGCTTTTTTACGAATAGGCGTAATGTATGGTAAACTATTGTAGATTCTTTTATATCGGAGGAACTGATATGTGGAAATTTTATGGACTAGCAGCATTTGTTGTTGCGCTTGATCAATGGACAAAATGGCTTGTCGTTAAAAATATGACGCTTGGTGAACGAATTATCATTTTAGATCCTTATCTTGCACTGTATTCACATCGTAATCGTGGAGCGGCGTGGGGAATGTTACAGGGGAAAATGGGTTTTTTCACGATCATAACGATTATCGTAATTATAGGGATTATTTATTATTTTCATAAAGAAGCAAAAGGCAAACCAATGTTTCAAATTGGATTAATGTTGCTATTAGGTGGAGCGATAGGAAACTTTATCGATCGACTTGTAAAAAAGGAAGTAGTAGACTTTGCAGACGTGTTAATACCAATTATTAATTATGATTTCCCAATTTTTAATATTGCAGATGCTGCATTAACTATAGGTGTTGTGATAACTATCTTATTCATCCTAAAAGAAGAACGAGCAGAAAAGAAAAAGGTGAAGTAATGGAAAATTTTACATTTACAATTAATAAAGAACAAGCAAAAGAAAGAATCGACAAAGCACTAGCAGCCCATGATACAGACTGGTCTCGCTCACAAATCCAAAGCTTTATAAAAGATGGACATGTGCTAGTTAATAACGAGCCTGCTAAATCGAATTATAAAGTAAAAGACGGGGATGTTATTATTGTAGCTCCTCCTGAAGCAGTTCCGCTTGATATCGTTGCAGAAAACTTAAACTTAGAAATAGTACACGAAGATGAAGATACTGTAGTTGTATTTAAACCGAGTGGAATGGTTGTTCATCCTGCACCTGGACATGGTAGTGGAACATTAGTGAACGGTTTAATGTATCAAATTAAAGATCTTTCTGGTATTAATGGTGTTATGCGTCCTGGTATTGTACATCGAATTGACAAAGATACGACTGGTCTTTTGATGGTTGCGAAAAATGATGTAGCGCATGAATCATTAGTAGATCAATTAGTAAAGAAAACAGTCACTCGTAAATACATTGCCCTTGTTCATGGGCGTATTCCACATGACAAAGGAACAATTGATGCGCCAATTGCTCGTGATAAAAAAGATCGTCAAAGTATGGCGGTAGTCGATAATGGGAAACACGCAGTAACACATTTCCGAGTGCTTGAGCGTTTTGATAAGTTTACATTAGTAGAATGTCAATTAGAAACTGGTAGAACGCATCAAATTCGTGTGCATATGAAGTATATTGGTTATCCTCTAGCTGGTGATCCAAAATATGGTCCGAAGAAAACAATTAGCTTCGATGGACAAGTGCTTCATGCGGGAGTACTAGGTTTTATCCAACCTAAAACTGGAGAGTATTTAGAGTTTTCACATCCACTACCAGATGATTTCACAAATTTAATAGAAGATTTGAGAAATCAATCATTGAAAAAAGAAGATGAATGAAGTATACTGATTGAAGAAATGAAAACAACTAAATAAGTTTCACCTTTAATAACAGTCCAGAGAGGCTGAGAAGGTACATGTGAAAGTGACTCATCATAAGTCTGCGGACTTAATCTTATGAGCTCACCCTATTTTCTTACGCATATACACCTCTTGGGCTTCTCAGCTCAAGAGGTTTTTTATTTTCTCAGCAATAATAAGAAGGAGGATAAAGATGGCGGAAAAAGCAAGCATATTAGATGAACAAGCTATTAACAGAGCGCTTACACGTATTGCACATGAAATTATTGAACGAAACAAAGGAATCGAAGAGTGCATTTTAGTTGGCATTAAAACTAGAGGTGCATTTTTAGCGAAAAGGCTAGCGGATAGAATCGAAAGCATCGAAGGCAAAGCGATTAAAACCGGAGAGCTAGACATTACGTTATACAGAGATGATTTATCGTTAAAAAATGATTCAAATGAGGCACTAGTTCAACAAGTCGACATAACACATGATGTAACGGATAAGAAAGTTATTTTAGTAGATGATGTGCTTTATACGGGAAGAACAGTTCGAGCTGCAATGGATGCAGTAATGGACTTAGGCAGGCCAGCACAAATTCAACTAGCTGTGTTAGTAGATCGTGGCCACAGAGAGTTACCGATTAGAGCAGATTACGTTGGGAAAAACATTCCGACATCGAGCAGCGAAAGGATCGTCGTAAAAGTAATAGAAACAGATGATGTAGATACCGTAACAATTTTTGAATAATTAAATCTCAGGAAAAGGTAGGGAACGTTCATGTCGCAAGCAATATTAGATGTAAATGAAAAACCTTCAACTGGACAGCTCATCACATTAAGCTTCCAGCATATGTTCGCAATGTTCGGTTCTACGATTTTAGTACCGCAACTAGTTGGACTAAGCCCTGCTATTGCATTACTTACTAGTGGTATTGCAACAATTATTTTCTTATTCATAACTAAATTCCAAGTACCAGCTTACTTAGGCTCATCGTTCGCATTTATAGCACCGATAATTATCGCAACGAATGGAGGGACAGATCCAGGAAATGCGATGATTGGAGCAATGTTCGTCGGACTAGTTTACGGAATTGTTTCACTTGTCATTTGGAAGAGCGGTCATAAGTGGATTATGAAGCTATTGCCTGCAATCGTTGTAGGACCTGTAATTATGGTTATCGGTTTAGGTCTTTCAGGAGTAGCAGTGGATATGGCGATGAATATTCCAGTAGGCGATACAGGCTTAAAAGAATATAGCTTCTTACATTTTTCAGCAGCTCTAGTAACATTGTTTACAGCAATTTTCTGTACGATTTATTTTAAAAATATTTTAAGTACAATGCCGATATTAATCGGACTTGTTGTAGGGTATATTTACTCAGCAATTATTGGCATTATTAATTTCACCCCTGTTAAAGAAGCAAAAATGTTCGCTTTACCAGACTTCTTAATACCAGGTGTACATTATGAGTTTGATGTGACATTCAGAATTCTTCTAATAATGGTTCCAATCGTTATCGTAACCATTTCAGAACATATTGGTCATCAGCTTGTTTTAGGGAAAGTTGTTGATCGCGATTATATTAAAGAACCAGGTTTACATAGATCATTACTTGGGGATGGTTTAGGAACATTTGCGAGTGCACTAATCGGTGGACCTCCTAAAACGACATATGGTGAAAATATAGGAGTGTTAGCAATCACTCGAGTATACAGTGTGTACGTTATTATGGGCGCAGCAGTAGTTGCAATCTTACTTTCATTCTTTGGGAAAGCGATGGCAATCATCTCTACTATCCCAACAGCAGTTTTAGGAGGGGTATCAATCCTTTTATTCGGGATTATCGCAGCTAGCGGTTTACGTATGCTTGTAGAAGCAAATGTAGACTTTGGTAACAGCCGTAACCTAGTAATTGCCTCAGTTATTTTAGTAATTGGAATTGGCGGAGCGAAATTCATCGTCTCCGAATCACTTAGTATTGAAGGAATGGCTCTAGCTGCAATCATTGGAGTTGTTTTGAACTTAGTTTTACCAGGTAGAAAAGAAGCGGAAGTTCCAGCAACAAAAACAATTGAATAAATAACCTTTTAACTAGTTGTCCAGTGAGTCAGCGAAAGGTTCGGTTAGATTAGTAGGAGCTATGTAAATAGAATTCCTTTGCTAGTCTGTTCTTAAACGAACCTTCTCGAGACTTTTCGAGAAGGTTTTTTCTATAAAGAAGGAGATGCAAGCATGAAAAATTTAGTATCTATGAAAGATTTGTCTGTAGAACAAATAAGGGCTATTTTAGAACAGGCACAAGCATTTCGCGAAGGTGCGAAATCTACGCTGAAAAATCATTACACAATGGCGAATCTTTTTTTTGAGCCAAGTACTCGTACAAAAATGAGTTTTGAAATGGCAGAGAGAAAATTAGACATGGATGTACTTCCTTTTGAAGCAGGTTTTTCTAGTACGTTAAAAGGTGAAACGCTTTACGATACAGTGAAAGTGCTAGAAGCAATTGGCATAGATGCATTAGTTATAAGACATGAAGAAAATAATTACTTTGAATCACTTGTTGGAAAAGTGAAGCCAGCCATTATTAATGGTGGTGATGGAACAGGAAATCATCCAACACAAAGCCTTCTAGATATTTATACAATTTGGCAAGAGTTTGGAACACTTAAGGATAAAGTAGTAAGCATCGTGGGGGATATTTCGCATAGTAGAGTAGCAAGATCGAATGCGGATGCTCTTACAAGACTCGGAGCAAAAGTACGTTTCGTATGTCCTCCTGAATGGCAAGGAGAATTTGAAGCAGTAAATGATTTTGATGAAGTTATTGCATCGAGCGATGTTATTATGATGTTAAGGGTTCAACACGAAAGGCATGATGGTGCAACTTCTTTTTCAAAAGAGGGGTATCACGAGGCTTTTGGTTTAACAATAGAAAGAGAAAAACGCATGAAAGAAAGTTCTATTATTATGCATCCAGCACCATTCAATAGAGATGTAGAAATAGCAAGTGAGCTAATAGAGTGTGATCGTTCTCGCATTTTTAAACAAATGGAAAATGGTGTTTTTATTCGCATGGCAGTCATTGAGATGATTTTGAAAGGGAGAGAATAACATGACAAAAATTATTCAAAACGTTCAAATGGTAAATAAAGATGGAGCTTTAGAAAAGACTTCTATCGTCATTCAAGATGGCAAAATTGCAAAAATCGGCGCAAAAGCAACAGCTAAAAATGCACAAGTAATTGATGGTAAAGGAATGTTAGTTTCAGCTGGTTTCATCGATGTACATGTACACTTACGCGAACCGGGTGGTGAACATAAAGAAACGATTGAAACAGGAACAAAAGCTGCTGCAAAAGGTGGCTACACGACAATTTGTGCAATGCCTAATACGAGACCAGTTCCAGATACGGCAGAAAACTTCTCCCATGTATTAGATTTAGTTGAAAAAAATGCACTTGTTCGTGTCTTACCATATGCATCTATTACGATTCGTCAAGCGGGTAAAGAAAGAACAGATATCGAAGCATTAAAAAATCTTGGTGCATTTGCTTTAACGGATGACGGCGTTGGTGTACAAGCAGCTGGAACAATGTTAGAGGCAATGATCGATGCCGCAAAATGGAATATTCCAGTTGTTGCGCATTGTGAAGATAATACTCTTCTTTACGGCGGAGTTATGCATAAAGGAAATAGAAACAAAGAGCTAGGATTAAAAGGAATCACTTCAGTTTCAGAATCAGTACATATTGCACGCGATATTTTACTTGCAGAAGCAGCAGGTGCTCATTATCATGTATGCCACGTGAGCACGAAAGAGTCTGTGCGAGTGATTCGAGACGCAAAAAAAGCAGGAGTGCATGTAACGGCAGAAGTAAGTCCACATCATTTATTGCTATGTGAAGACGATATTCCATCGAATGATGCAAATTGGAAGATGAATCCTCCGTTAAGAGGAAAAGACGATATGCTGGCGCTTCGTGAAGGATTGTTTGACGGCACATTAGATTTTGTTGCAACTGACCATGCCCCGCATACAGAGGAAGAAAAGGCAAATGGTTTTGAATCAGCACCTTTCGGAATTGTCGGATTAGAAACAGCATTTCCTTTACTGTACACACATTTTGTAAAAAATGGTGTGTGGACATTAAAACAACTATTAGATTATTTAACGAATAAACCAGCGGATGTATTCGGATTTGAGTTTGGAAAGTTAGAAGAAGGTGCACCAGCTGATTTAGTACTGATTGACTTAGAAAAAGAACAAGCAATTGATAAAGAAGCATTTTTATCAAAAGGTCAAAATACACCATTCAACGGGTGGGTATGTACTGGTTGGCCACAAGTCACTATATATAACGGAGAAATCGTTTGGCAGGAGGAGAAAGCATGAAAATGAGATATTTAATATTAGAAGATGGTACTGTGTTTAAAGGAAATGCATTCGGAAGTGAAGAAGGAACAATTGGTGAGGTTATCTTTACGACCGGAATGACAGGCTATCAGGAATCTATTTCAGATCCTTCGAACTGTGGTCAAATTTTAACGTTTACGTATCCGATGGTTGGAAATTATGGTATTAACGCAGATGATTTTGAATCGATTGATCTAGCTCTTTCGGGAGTAGTTATAAGAGAGCTTGCGGAACAACCATCTAACTTCAGAAGCAATGGTACATTAAGCGAATTTTTAGAAGCTAAAAAAGTTCCTGGTATTGAAGGAATTGATACGAGAAAGTTAACACGTATTATCCGAGAATACGGTTCTTTAAAAGGGAAATTAACAAATGCTGGTGAAGAAGTAGACGTTGAAAAAATCGTGGCAGAGTTAAAAAATACGGAAATTCCACGTAATGAAGTAGAGCAAGTTTCGACTACTCGTCCTTATCCAAGCCCAGGTCGTGGAAAAAGAGTGGTACTAGTAGATTTCGGAATGAAGCACGGTATTTTAAGAGAACTAAACAAACGTGATTGCGACATTATTGTCGTACCTTACAATACTCCTGCAAAAGAGATTTTAGGAATGTTCCCAGACGGAGTAATGCTATCAAACGGACCTGGAGATCCAACAGATATTCCAGAAGCAGTTGAAATGGTTAAAGAAATTATTGGTCAAGTGCCGACATTCGGAGTATGTCTTGGACATCAACTAATTTCACTTGCAAGTGGTGCAACATCGTTCAAATTGAAATTTGGACATCGTGGTGGAAATCATCCAGTAAAAGATTTAACGACTGGAAGAACAGAGTTAACTTCTCAAAACCATGGTTATGCAATTGATGCTGATTCACTAGCTAACACAGATTTAGAAATTACACATATCGCTTTAAATGATGGCACAATCGAAGGCGTAAAACATAAAAAGTTCCCAGTATTTTCGGTTCAGTTCCATCCAGAAGGGTCATCAGGTCCAGAGGATTCTGTTCACCTATTTGATCAATTTATCGAATTAATGAATGCTGAAAGCAAAAAGGAGAGTTCACATGCCTAAACGTAAAGACATACAAACAATATTAGTAATCGGTTCTGGGCCAATTGTCATTGGACAAGCAGCAGAGTTTGATTACGCTGGTACACAAGCATGTATTTCATTAAGAGAAGAAGGCTATCGTGTAATCCTTGTTAACTCAAACCCTGCCACTATTATGACGGATACTGAAATAGCAGATAAAGTTTATATTGAACCACTTACATTACCGTTTGTAAGTAAAATTATTCGTAAAGAACGCCCAGACGCAATTTTACCAACATTAGGTGGACAAACTGGTTTGAATATGGCCATTTCTCTTGATGAGTCAGGAATTTTAGATGAATTAGGAATCGAAATTTTAGGTACAAAGCTAGAAGCAATTCATAAAGCAGAAGACCGTGATTTATTCCGAACGTTAATGAATGAATTAGGAGAACCAGTTCCAGAAAGTGACATCATTCATAATCTAGATGAAGCGAAAGCATTTGTTGCAAGAATCGGTTACCCAGTAATTGTTCGTCCAGCATTTACACTTGGTGGTACAGGTGGCGGTATTTGTCATAATGACGCAGACTTACAAGAAATAGTCACAAGTGGATTAAAATATAGCCCAGTAACACAATGTTTACTTGAAAAATCAATTGCAGGATTTAAAGAAATTGAATATGAAGTAATGCGTGACTCGGCTGATAATGCAATCGTTGTTTGTAATATGGAAAACGTGGATGCAGTTGGAATTCATACAGGAGATTCCATCGTAGTTGCACCAACGCAAACATTATCTGACCGTGAAAACCAAATGCTTCGTAACGTATCATTGAAAATTATTCGTGCATTGAAAATTGAAGGTGGATGTAATGTTCAGCTTGCGCTTGATCCACACAGCTTCAATTACTATATTATCGAAGTAAACCCACGAGTAAGTCGTTCGTCTGCACTTGCATCAAAAGCAACTGGTTATCCAATTGCAAAGCTTGCTGCAAAAATTGCAGTAGGTCTTACACTGGATGAAATGATGAACCCTGTTACTGAAAAAACATATGCTTGTTTTGAGCCAGCATTAGATTACATTGTTGCGAAAATTCCAAGATGGCCATTTGATAAGTTCGAGTCTGCAAAACGTAATCTTGGTACTCAAATGAAAGCAACTGGAGAAGTAATGTCACTTGGACGTACGTTCGAAGAAGCGATTCTTAAATCAGTGCGCTCTCTTGAAACAGGTCATTTCCATATCGAAATGAAAAATAGTGAAACGATTACAGATGAGTGGATGGAAAAACGTATTCGCCGTGCAGGAGATGAGCGCTTATTCTTTATCGGAGAAGCACTTCGTCGAGGGGTTTCAGTAGAAACACTGAATGAGTGGAGCCAAATTGATGTATTTTTCTTGAACAAACTTCAAAATATCGTGAAATATGAAGAAGTAATTCAAGCAAATCCATTTGATACAGAAGTATTATATAAAGCAAAACGTATGGGCTTTGCAGATAAAACAATCGCGAAATATTGGAATGTCAAAGAAATTGACGTATACAATTTCAAAAAAGAAAACGACATCGTACCTGTGTACAAAATGGTTGATACTTGTGCAGGAGAATTTGAATCAGAAACACCTTACTTCTACGGAACGTATGAAGAAGAAAATGAATCAATTCGCACGGACAAAGAAAGTGTTATCGTTTTAGGATCTGGTCCAATTCGAATCGGTCAAGGGGTAGAGTTTGACTATGCAACTGTACACTCTGTATGGGCGATTAAAGAAGCTGGATACGAAGCAATTATTATTAACAATAACCCTGAAACGGTATCTACTGACTTCTCAATCTCAGATAAATTATACTTCGAGCCATTAACGGTAGAAGATGTAATGCATATCGTTGATTTAGAGCAACCAAAAGGAGTAGTCGTACAATTTGGGGGGCAAACAGCGATCAACTTAGCGGAAGCTTTAGAAGAACGCGGCGTTAAAATTCTAGGTACAACACTAGAAGATATTGACCGTGCAGAAAACCGTAACAAATTTGAAGCAGCATTACATGAAATCGAAATTCCCCAACCGCTCGGTAAGACGGCTGTATCAGTTGAAGAAGCTGTCGTTATTGCAAATGAAATTGGGTATCCAGTATTAGTTAGACCATCTTACGTACTTGGTGGACGTGCAATGCAAATCGTTTATAACGAAGAAGAGATTACACATTATATGGAGCACGCAGTAGAAGCTAGCCCGGAAAAACCAGTATTAATTGACCGATACTTAACGGGAACAGAAATCGAAGTAGATGCAATTTGTGATGGAGAAAACGTATTAATCCCGGGAATTATGGAGCATATCGAACGAGCAGGAGTTCACTCTGGTGACTCAATCGCCGTATATCCTCCACAAAAACTGTCACAACAACATGTAGATACATTAGTAGACTACACAACACGATTAGCAAAAGGATTAAAAATTGTTGGGTTGATGAACATTCAATACGTAATTTCAAAAGATGAAGTATATGTAATTGAAGTAAATCCACGTTCAAGTCGTACGGTACCATTCTTGAGTAAAATTACGTCAATCCCAATGGCTAATATTGCGACAAAAGCAATTTTAGGGCAATCAATCGTAGAGCAAGGATATACACCAGGACTTGCTCCAAACCGTCCAGGAGTTTACGTGAAAGTACCAGTATTCAGTTTTGCAAAACTTCGTCGTGTAGACATTACGCTTGGGCCAGAAATGAAATCTACTGGTGAAGTTATGGGGAAAGACATTACATTAGAAAAAGCACTATACAAAGGCTTGGTAGCAGCAGGTATGGAAATAAAAGATCATGGTTCTGTCCTAATGACTATCTCAGACAAAGATAAAGAAGAAGGAACAGAAATTGCGAAACGTTTTAATGCAATTGGCTTCCGTATTATTGCAACTGCTGGAACAGCGGAAGCAATTCAACAAGCTGGAATTCCAGTAGATGTAGTAGACAAAATCGGTGGTTCTGAAGGAACGACAATTTTAGACGTAATTCAAAAAGGTGATGCGCAGTTCATCATTAACACATTAACAAAAGGTATGAAGCCTGAGCGTGATGGCTTCCGCATTCGTAGAGAAGCAGTTGAAAATGGTATTCCATGCTTAACTTCATTAGATACTGCTGAAGCAATGTTGCGTGTAATTGAATCTATGACATTTTCTACAGAAACGATGAAACATGAGGAGGTTCGAGCATGATTAGACAAGGACAAATGCAAGTCGTGAAACAAAAACAAATTGCGACGAACATTTTTGAACTTACATTAATTGGACAGCATGTGCTGGATATGAATGAACCCGGTCAATTCGTCCACTTACGTGTGTCTGATCAGTTTGACCCTTTACTTAGAAGACCAATAAGTATTTCTTCTATAGATAAAGATACATTACAATTTACAATGATTTACCGTGCAGAAGGAAGAGGCACAACGCTTCTTTCTGAAAAAAAACAAGGGGACCAAGTAGATGTACTTGGACCTCTTGGAAACGGTTTTCCAATCGATAAAGTACAAGCTGGTCAAAAGGCATTATTAGTCGGTGGAGGAATTGGTGTTCCACCTTTGTATGAGCTTTCGAAAAGACTTGTTGAAAAAGGTGTACAACCAATTCACGTACTTGGATTTCAATCAAAAGACGTTGTTTTTTATGAAAAACATTTCCAAGAGCTTGGAGAAACGCATATCGTAACTGTGGACGGTAGCCACGGACATAAAGGCTTTGTTACGAACGTATTAGAAACATTAGAAGAAGATTTTGCCGTTTACTATAGCTGTGGCCCAACGCCAATGCTTTCCGCTTTAGAGAAAATGTATCCGCATAAAGAAGGTTACTTGTCTTTTGAACAACGTATGGGCTGTGGAATCGGGGCATGCTTTGCATGTGTTTGTGAAACAACAGAAAAAACAGAAGCTGATTATGTGAAAGTTTGTTCAGATGGTCCAGTGTTCCAGTCAGGAGTTGTTCGAGTATGAATAGATTAGCAGTTGTATTACCAGGCCTTTCATTGAAAAATCCAATCATGCCGGCTTCCGGTTGCTTCGGATTTGGGAAAGAATATGCAAAACTATATGACCTATCTAAACTTGGCGCAATAATGATTAAAGCAACTACTCTGGAAACGCGACTAGGAAATCCGACACCACGTGTAGCGGAAACACCTGCAGGTATGCTAAATGCGATTGGTTTGCAAAATCCAGGTTTAACAAAAGTAATGGAAAATGAGCTTCCTTGGTTAGCGCAATACGATGTGCCAATCATCGCAAATGTTGCCGGAACTTTAACAGAAGATTATGTTGCAGTAGCAGAGGCGATTTCGAAAGCATCTAATGTACATGCCCTAGAGTTAAATATTTCTTGTCCAAATGTAAAACAAGGCGGTATTACTTTCGGAACAGATCCAAGAGTCGCAGAAGAATTAACGAGAGCAGTAAAAGAAGTGTCCTCTGTTCCTGTCTATGTGAAGCTTTCTCCAAACGTTACAAATGTAGGAGAAATCGCAAAAGCAGTAGAAGCTGGCGGAGCAGACGGTATTACAATGATAAATACATTGCTTGGCATTCGATTAGACACGAAAACAGGGAAGCCAGTCATCGCAAACGTAACAGGGGGACTGTCAGGTCCAGCTATTAAACCAGTTGCTTTGCGCATGGTTTACGAAGTTGCGAAGCAGGTATCTATTCCGATTATTGGAATGGGTGGAATTTCAACGATTGATGATGTTATTGACTTTTTATCTGCGGGTGCTAGTGCAGTTGCAGTAGGAACAGCAAACTTTGTAGATCCATTTGTTTGCCCGAATTTAATCGAGCAACTTCCAGAAAAATTAGATGAATTAGGCTTTGAAACAGTATCTGAATTAGTTGGAAGGAGTCATCGACTATGAAAAACAGCCCAATTATTGCATTAGACTTTGCTTCAGCAGAAGATGCATACAGCTTTTTATCTCCTTTCGATCAATCACTTTTTGTCAAAGTGGGAATGGAACTATATTTACAAGAAGGTCCGTCAATCGTTTATAAATTGAAGGAAATGGGTCATGATGTGTTTCTTGATTTGAAGCTTCATGATATTCCAAATACAGTAGGACAAGCGATGAAAGGACTAGCTCGACTTGGAGCAGACTTAGTAAATGTCCATGCTGCTGGTGGAGAAGCAATGATGATCGCAGCGCGTGAAGGACTAGAAGCAGGAACAACTGCTGGCAATAAAAGACCTTCAATCATCGGAGTAACACAGCTAACTTCTACTTCAGAAAAACAAATGCAAGAAGAGCAACTGATCAAAACATCGATTGATGAATCAGTTGTTCACTATGCAAAACTATCAAAAACAGCAGCATTAGACGGTGTAGTTTGCTCTGTTCTAGAAGCAAAAGCAATCGCAGAAGCTTGTGGACAAGACTTTTTACGTGTAACACCAGGTATTCGATTGGCAGAAGGGTCTGCACATGATCAAATTCGTGTTGCAACTCCAGCAAATGCAAGACTTCTTGGTTCATCTCATATCGTTGTTGGTCGTGCTATTACAAAGGCAGAAAAACCGGTAGAGGCATATAATACTATTTTGAAAATGTGGGAGGAATACGCATGACATTAGAAAATACAATCGCCAAAGCATTACTTCAAGTAGGTGCAGTAGAATTAAAGCCGAATGATCCATTCACTTGGGCTTCAGGTATTAAATCACCGATTTACTGTGATAACCGTATTACAATGTCGTCTCCTGCAATTCGCAAAGAAATTGCAAAAGGCTTAGCAGAAGCAATCGACAAAAAATTCCCAGGAACAGAAGTTGTAGCTGGTACTGCAACAGCGGGAATACCCCATGCTGCGTGGGTGAGTGATTTATTAGACCTTCCGATGCTGTATGTTCGTTCAAAACCGAAAGAACATGGGACAGGTAGCCAAATCGAAGGTAAAATTGTAGCTGGGCAAAAAGTAGTTGTTATTGAGGATCTAATTTCAACTGGTGGTAGTAGTCTAGTAGCTGTAGAAGCATTGAAAAAAGAAGGCTTTGAAGTACTAGGAGTAGTATCTATTTTTACATATGGTCTACCAAGAGCAGAAGAGGCATTCAAAGAAGCAGGCATTTCATTTGTTAGCTTAACAAATTATGATGCATTAACAAATGCAGCAAAAGAAGCAGGCTCGATTGCAGAAGCAGATCTTCCAATGCTTTCTAAATGGCATAGCGATTTGAAGCAAGGATTATTGAAATAATTGAACGTACACAGAGTTGCCATGGCAGCTCTGTTTTTTTGTTTGAAGAAAAAATATATGAATTAATAAAGTGGACTTCATTCCAAGCGGACGAGTTCGGCGGGCACGGCTTCAATCTCCTCGTCGCAAAAACATGTGCTCCTGAGGGGCTTTTAGTTCGCGCTTTTACCTGACAGAGTCGCCGCTTTCCACTTCATCCAGCTAGTTTTAAAGAATGTACTCATGTTCATTTTATGTATCGACAGGTCGCATCTTTTGAGAAAGATAGAATAAATAGTCGAACACTACTTGCTTGTTCTATTTCCAAAAGCAATACTATACTTGGTGTGGAAGTTTCCAGCGTACTCTAAAATCTTTTCCGTTCATCGTATAAATCAATGTGAAGCGAAGGGCGAGCCGGAAACTTAATAAAATAATTTTGTCTGAAGTAAATCTAAGGCACGATCAATAGCTTCTAGATCTTCCTTGGAGGCGTGCTGTATTCGATTGAGAAAACGTAATTCTACGGCTGCAAAAGCCTCATTCATCATAATCTCGCCTTCTTTCGAAAGTCGAATATATTGTTTTCTGCGATCTTCCGTATCAGTTAGTTTTTCGATTAATTTTTTCTCACTTAGTTTCTTTAACTCACGGCTTGTATTTGGCATAGAAATGCTTTGACATTCGCTAATTTCACTAGGGCTAACAGGTTGACTAACAGTTATATACTCGAGAATTTTATATTGAACTGGCGTAATCGCATCTGATTTGACGTTCTGTGTTAATTCTTGTGTCACACGATGAGAAGAAGTTAATAACGCTATACATTTATTAAAAAGATCTTTATTGTCCATAATTCTGCCCCCCTTTTTCTTAACATATCAAAAGTGTTATCAAAAAACAATTATCATTTGACAACTAAAAGTGTGTGGTGGTAGTATTTAGTTATCAAATGATAAGTAAAAGGGGTTCGATGTATGAAAACGTTAGTTGTTTACACATATCCAAATCATAAAAGCTTGAATTATGCATTTTTACAAAAAGTAATTGCAGGAAGCAATGAAAATCCACATATAAAGGAATTACAAGTAGTAGATTTATATGCAGAAGCTTTTGATCCTCTTCTTGTATTTAATGAGCATAAACGAAGACGAGATATGCATAGAGACCCTGTATTGGAAAAATATCGAAAGCAAATTACTTGGGCTGATAAAATTGTTTTTGTTTATCCGATTTGGTGGGGAAGACCACCTGCAATGCTTATGGGATATATTGATCAATTATTTTCGTCGAATTTTGCTTACAAGGATAAGAAGGGCTTGCTTCCAGACGGTCTATTAAAAGGGAAGACGGTTGTATGTGTTTCTACCATGAAAGGACCAACTAATTATTTGCTTCTTTGGTTAAATAACGCACACAAAATGTTAATGAAAAGGGCTTTGTTTAGTTTTGTAGGAATTAAGAAGGTAAAATTTTTTGAATTTGGAAACATGGAAAATGTAAATGGAAAGCAAACGGAAAAGTTAGAGAAAGTTTATCGCTATTTCAAAAAAGTAGCAAGCTAATATTTATAAAAGAAAGAACGCTCACCCGTTGAATGGTGAGTGTTCTTTCTTTTAAGAATAAGCATTGACGAAGTTATTTCGATTACTGTTTTTAACTTGATACAGTGCAGCGTCTGCATTTAAAATCATACTATCTATATCATCTGTAGAAGTACAAGTTTTTGTACTCGTACCAATACTAATTGTTAAGAAGTTAGATATTGTGGAATTTTTGTGAGGGATTGCAAGTTTTTCGATTTCTGTTTGAATATAGCGACATAAATCTTGTACACTAGTAGCATTTTCTGTCTCACAGACTGCGATAAACTCCTCCCCTCCCCAGCGTGCAACAATACAACCAGACTTATGTGCATTCGTAGCTAAAGTTTGTGCAATTGTCTGCAGTGCTTTATCTCCTATTTTATGACCATAACAATCATTGTATTGCTTGAAAAAATCAACGTCTATCATCATAAGTGTAAGCTGTAGCGGCTGTCCATTTGCTTGATCAAATAATTGAGCTAAATCTTTTTTATAGCCACGGCGATTGTATAATTGAGTTAGTTCATCATAATAGACTTCTTTATCAAGCTGTTCGTTTAGTATTAATAGATGGTCTCGTAATTTTGCATTTTGTTCATTTTCTTGCATTAGATGTAAAGTTGTCATGTATGATTTATAATACATCTTGTTTATAATATGAGATAAAATGAACGTAGTGGATATAATCATCCCAATGTGAAAAAGTTGAATGTATAATACTTTTTCATCTTGCTGAACAAATGGTAGTCCAATTATTAAAATAGTTGTAGTAAGCAGCGTTGGAAAAATGATTTGCTTTTTATCCGTAAAAAAAAGAAACGCACAAAATAGACAACAAAACGTGAAAATAATTAAATGATAGAAAATTGTTTGGTTCATTAATGTCATAACAGTTCCCCAAAGCATGGTAACGAGGATATACACAGAAATAGCACGTTCCCATTTAATTAGTTGTTCTTTGCTAAATGAACTAACTTTTAATGCTTGTTTAAAAGCAAAATAATAGCCAATGTTAAAAAAGAAGTAAACTCCGTAAATAACGAGGCATTGCAGTAATTTTTCGACTATTAGTCTAGGGAATAAAGTAGTGCCTGCTACCATTATTAAACTGAGTAAAATTATTACCATGAAAATTTGTGATAAATACATACCACGTTTTATATTATGCAAGAGTCGATCTTTCCGAAATGAAAAGTCACGCTCTATTATGTGTTCATTTGTAAACAATTTAGTCACCCTTCATATTACGTAATCCATTGGAACTAATTATATATTCCTATAATAAAAAATACAATCAATATGATTATATTAGTAAAACAAATGATTAATAACGCTTTAAACTGTTGGTATTGAATCATCTTAGGTATATGGTCTGTATATGTAATTATAGTAATTATAGGTATTTTATATATGGGTAATTTGCGGTTCATTTGAACTAACTAAAGTCATTAGGAAGAGAGAGATTATAATATGAAAATTATTACAGTGAATAATATTGTAGAAAGATTCACGTTTGATGTATTAACAGGGAGTGATCATTTATATCGAGTATTAAAAAAATCGAAAGTTCGTCGCCCTGGATTAGAATTTATGGATAAATTTGATTTTATAGCAAACGAACATGTACAAATATTAGGGAAAAATGAAATAAATTATTTACACACTTTAAGCGACGAAGAATGTAAACTTCGAATTGGCAATATTGTTCAATATGATCCACCGTGTATTATCATTACGTCTAATCAGCCAGAGCCTCTTGGGCTTATTCAATATTGTGTGGAAGAAAAGATTCCCGTTTTGCGCACGCGTGATTCGACGAGTGAAATAAGTGCGAAGCTGGATGCATATGCGATAAAAGCAATGGCCCAGGAAATCGCTATTCACGGTGTGTGTGTAAATGTGTCTGGAATTGGCATACTGCTACGCGGGAAATCCGGTGTTGGGAAAAGTGAAACGGCACATACATTAATAGGGCGAGGTCATCGTCTAGTAGCAGATGATATTGTTGTGTTGAAAAAGCTAAGCCCGCAAACGCTTCTCGGATCACATAATGAAAAAAACAAAGAGTTTCTTGCACTGCGAAGTATCGGTTTAATGAATGTTGTGCGTTTATATGGAAGGGCTGCTTTTCAAGAAGAAACGCGTATTGCACTTGATATTGAATTGACGAAATGGGAGCATAATGCATTAAATAATGAGTTAGAGCTAGAAAGTAAGTTTACCGAATATATGGGGGTGCAAATCCCACATATTCAAATTCAATTACAGCCAGGTCGAGATGTTGCTGGTTTAATCGAAGCTGCCGCAAATAATTGGTATTTAAAGCAACAAGGGTATAGTGCTGCAGAAGAATTCGTTAAACGACTCGAGCAGGATTTTCAAACGGATGAAGATAATGGGAAGTGACGATGAATAAGAACGAGTTTCCTAGGAAATTTGTAATATAGTAAATAATTAGGTAGAAAATTGTCATAGTTGGATATATAATGTGGTTAAAAGGAGTGTTTAAGATGAATAGTAAAAATAATATTTTTATTCCTGAAAACCCAGTTTCAAGCTTTTTGTTTAGTAATACTCGTTCTGCAATTATTTGGTTATTTATTCGTGTGTATGTTGGATATTCTTGGCTTACAGCTGGATGGGGAAAAGTACAAAGTGATGCATGGACAGGAGATAATGCTGGAGCAGCTCTCGAAGGTTTTGTAAAAGGGGCTCTTGCAAAATCGCAAGACACAGCAGATGTAGCTGGATGGTACGCTACTTTTTTGGAAAATAATGTGCTTCCAAATGCGAAGTTATTTTCTTTCGTCGTTGCGTATGGCGAAATTTTAGTAGGATTAGGTCTCATTTTTGGTTTATTGACAGGAATCGCCGCTTTTTTCGGTGCATTTATGAATGTCAGTTTCTTATTTGCTGGAACACTTAGTACAAACCCAATTTTATTTATTTTAGCAACTTGGTTAGTACTAGCTTGGAAAGTTGCTGGATGGTACGGACTCGACCGATGGGCACTTCCATTATTAGGAACTCCTTGGCATAGAAAGAAAGAGTAATATAGAGAGCACTAAGTCTTAGTATAAACTATAGATTTAGTGCTTTTTTTGTCGAAATTTCAATATATGTAGGTGAAAAGATGTTATGATGAACTTATACTAATATTTTATATGAAGAGGGGAAGATGAGTTTGCGGAATTTTAAAATAGGTAGAAAAATGTTTACATTAATAACTGTTTCAATTGCTATTTTTCTAATTATAGGCGGAACAGGGTTTTATTTCATGAATAAAATGAAGGAAAACTCGGAACAAATGTATCAAGATGCATTATTACCTTTAAAATGGCAAGCTCAAATCCGAACGAATAACCGTACAATTGATGGATTTACATTGGAAATGTTATTAGCAACTAATACTACGGAGATACAAGCGTTAGAAAAACAAGTTAATGAGCGAATAGAAGAAACAAAAGGGTTGGTAGTTAGTTTAGAAGATAGTTTGTTGTCAGATGAAGAAAAAGAGAGAATAAATCAATTTAAAAAAGACTACACATCTTATGTGGAAGAATTACGAAGTGTTATAGCACTTGCAATGGCGGGAAATAGTGATTTAGGGTATACGAAATATCAGGAAGTGCTTAAAGTGAAGCTAGAAACTTCTAATGCATTGCTACAGCAAATCGGAGTGTACCTAGAGACGTATGCTGATGATTTAGATAATAGTATTACAAGTAGTGTTAAAACTAGTAATCTCATTGTTTTGGTCGTTATTGGACTTGCTTTAGTCTTAAAGATTTCAATGGGAATTGGCATTACACGTATGATTACAAATCCTTTAAAAGGAATCCAAGAGCTAATGGTACGAGCTGAAAATGGTGATTTAACGGTTGAAGGAACATACCGTTCAAAAGATGAAATCGGTATTTTAACAACATCTTTCAATAGTATGCTAGCGAGAATGCGAGAATTAATGCAGCGTGTAAATAATACGTCTGAACAAGTAGCTGCCTCTTCAGAAGAATTGACAGCAAGTGCAGAAGAATCGAAGAAGGCAAGTGGAGAAATTGCAAATACGATTCAAGACGTAGCACATGGAGCAGAGCGTCAAGTAGAAGGAACAAGAGAGAGTAAAAGAATTGTAGAAGAAATGGCGACAAGCATTCGTTTAATCGCTTCGAATACACATGAAATTTCTGGAAATGCAATTGAAACGTCTCATAAGGCATTAGAAGGAAATGAAGCTATTCAAACTACGATCCAACAAATGAGCTCGATTAATGTGACAGTTTCACAACTATCAAAAGTGGTAGAAGGATTAGGTGCACAATCTCGAGACATTGGTAATATTATCGAAGAAATTACAAATATTGCAACGCAAACAAACCTATTAGCACTAAATGCGGCGATTGAGTCTGCAAGAGCAGGAGAGCATGGAAAAGGGTTTGCAGTTGTTGCAGATGAGGTTCGAAAATTAGCGGAACAATCAGCTGGATCCGCTCAACGAATTGCGGAAATGATTGCTTTAATTCAAAATGAAACGCAAGTAGCTGTACAGTCAATGGAACAAACAACAAGTGAAGTAACGAGTGGAATTGAAATAGTGAACAAAGCCAGCGAATCATTTGCTCAAATTCGTATTTCAGTAGACGGTGTTGCAAGCCAGTTACAAGGGGTTTCTGCCGCAGCTCAACAAATTACAGTTGGAGTTAACCAAGTGCTAGAGTCAGAAGAAATGCTAGCAGGGATAGCAGAAGAAGCAGCATATGGTACACAGAATGTTGCAGCATCTACGGAAGAACAATTGGCATCTATGGAAGAAGTGGCAGCAGCAGCAGAATCTTTAGCGAATCTTGCCGAAGATTTACAAAACCAAATTGAATTTTTCAAAGTGTAAACACTTTGTTTGTTTTGAACAAAACAAAAGAGGAAGTCAACTGTATTTTGCATATGGTTGACTTTCTTTTATATCGTTATTTTCTGATAATAGTAAATTTTTTCGTGTTTTTGTCGAATAAAAAAGAGGGGAGGGAAGTCAATGAAGGGGCATTGGTTACATAAATTTAAAATAGGGATTAATGGTAAAGTTGTTATTTCAATGTTTCTTGTAGTGTTGTCTACTATGTTGATGATTGCTTTCTACTCCTATTCTATGACAAAAAATATATTAATTGAACAAGCCGAACGAGAGCTTTCTGTAAAAAATGAGAATGTAAAGACAACTGTTTCCTCTACATTTAAGCAAAAAGGAGAAATTGTTCATCAGCTTGCATCCATTCCGGTAATTGAAAGCTTTATGCTTGCTAATGAAAAAAGAGAAAATGTTCGAGCTAATGAGGATTATGATTGGATTCAAACAGCGTTGAATAATGCGAAGGACAATAATGAAAACGTTCAATTGGTTTGGTTAGCTAATGTAGAAAATAGTTATTTTGTTGCAGACCATGATTTTGTATCGGATGAGTTATATGATATCCGAGAACGTTCTTGGTATAAAAAAGCATTAAAAAGTGACATTCCTTCATTTTCGCCACCTTATATTGACTATGCTTCAAATCAATTGACGATTAGTATAACGCAACCGGTCATCGTAGAGAATAAGAAATTAGGCTATTTAGGTGTGGATATTCACTTAGATAATCTTACAGAATTGTTAAAACCATTCGAAACGGATGGACAAAAGTTGATTTTAGTTTCGAATCAAGGAGATATTCTATATGACCCAGAAAATATGTGGACAGCATTTCAAAATGCTTCGCTAAAAGAAAAGGAAGTATGGAAGCTTCGAAAAGATAAGAGAACTTATTATGCCTCTGTTAGGCAATTAGATAACCTCGGTTGGAAAATAGGTGTGTATGTACCGGAAGAAGTAGTTACAGCCCCACTTGCTGATTTTGAAAAATCAACACGTGTGTCTTGGTTAATTGCTATCATTGTATTACTGACAGCTCTATCACTAGTCTTGCATTATTTATTGAAAGATATTCCTTTCATAGTCCGTCAAATAAATAAAATAAAGCATGGAGATCTTAGTGTGGAAATTGGTATTAATCGGAAAGATGAAGTCGGTGAAATTGCTCAGGCTGTTGAACAGATGGCTATGCAAATAAAAAATCAAATGGATGAATTGAATTATCAAGCAAAACATGACACATTGACTAGTTTAGCGAATCGTAATTCATTAGAAAAAACATTACAAAAATGGATGGAAGAAATAAATGTCGCTAATGAAATTATGACCGTTATCTTCCTAGATTTGGACCAATTTAAGCATGTGAATGATTCAAAAGGGCATGCATATGGGGATAAATTACTCATTCAAGTTGGTGAGCGGATCAATGACCAACGACCAAAAGATAGTTTTTTTGGTCGCTTCGGTGGCGATGAATTTATTTTAATCATTCGTTCTAAAAAAGAAGCATTACATGAAGTTCATTCATCTATAGAGCAAATTCACGAATCATTTTTAAATCCATTCTTATTATTTGAGGAGCAAGTTTATATAACAACTTCGATCGGTGTTTCTGTCTATCCTATTGATGCACAAACGAAAGACGAATTGCTTATACATGCGGATACTGCCCTGTATCAAGCAAAAGAAAAAGGGCGTAATTGCATTGCTTTCTTTACTAATGAAATGAAAGAGCAGATTGAAAAGGTACTAAAATTAAAAGGCGGTATGCGAAAAGCACTTTTGAATGAAGAGTTTTTCCTTCATTTTCAGCCACAGCTGGATATGAACAGTGGGGAAGTAGAGGGAGTAGAGGCATTAATCAGGTGGAAACATCCTGAGCTAGGGATGATTTCTCCAGCGGACTTCATTCCTTTATCGGAGAGTACCGGCCAAATTATTGCCATTGGCGATTGGGTTATTGATGCTAGTTTGCAGCTAGCGAAACGCATTGCAAACGAAAAGCTAAATATTAAACATATAGCCATTAATGTAAGTTCTCTTCAATTACGTGAAGTTGATTTTGTTGAAAAGCTCCAAAGGAAAATTACTTCCTACGATGTGGAAGCTTCCTTGCTGGAAATTGAAATAACAGAATCTGTTATTATGGATCATCAAGAGGAAACGATCGAAAAACTACTTGCATTAAAAAAAATGGGCATCAAAATTGCGTTGGATGACTTTGGTACAGGTTATTCCTCTTTGAATTATTTGCGCTTAATGCCGATTGATCGTGTCAAAGTCGATCGCTCTTTCATCCAACAAATAGAAAATGACAAAATCGTACAAGGTATCTTGAAAACAATTGTTACATTAGGGCATAGCCTCGGATTCCAAATTGTTGCAGAAGGTGTCGAAGAAGAAGCGCAACTTCAAATCCTTCGAGAAATGAATGTCGATAGCGTACAAGGCTATTACTATAGTAGACCGTTGGATGAGAAAGCGTTGGTAGAGTTTGTAAAACGTTCTTTGTGACATGCACCATTCTAACCAAAAAGATGCTTTTCCTGTACCCGGGGGAAGCATCTTTTTTATCAAGATGTGACAGAAAAGAATATTTTTTGGAAAACTTGTCGGAAAAAGAGGAAAAAGGTCAATGTGATGAGAATATAAGTAGAGAGACTATTATAGAGGACTGAGGAGAGACTATGAGAAGCCACCGCCTACAAAAGATGAAAATCGGTATAAATGGAAAAGTCGTCGTAGCGATGTTTCTCGTAGTCTTAACGATTATGTTAATGATTGCTTTTTACTCTCATTCCTTGACAAAAAATATATTACTCGATCAAGTCGAGCAAAAATTAACTTTAAAAAATGAAAAAGTAAGAAATGCGGTTGCTTCCGTTTTCGAGCAAAAAGGAGAGATTATTCGTCAGTTTTCATCTATTCCAGTAATCCAAAGCTTTATGTCCAAAAATGTAACAAGAGAAAACGTCCACTCAGATAAAGACTATGAATGGGTTCAACAAGCATTAATGCATATAAAGAAAAATAATGAAGACGTTCAAACGATTTGGCTTGCCCATGAAAAAAACAGTTATTTCATTGCAAATAATGATTATATTTCGGATAATTCCTATCATATCCAAGGTCGTCTTTGGTATAAGCAAGCGCAAGAGTCCAAAACAGAAGGACTTTTATTTTCCTCTCTCTACACAGACTACATAACGAAAGAAATGACAGTAAGTGTTTCCCATCCAGTCATAGTAGATGAGAAAAGACTAGGCTATTTAGGAATGTATCTTCACATAGAAAATATAGGAAATCTTTTAAAACCTTTCGAAACAAATGGCCAAAAGTTAATTTTAGTTTCAGATAAAGGGGATAGTTTATACGATTCAGAGAACATGTGGAAAAACTTTCAAGGGATAAATCTAGAGAATACGGAAGTATTCAAGGTGAATAAAGATAAAGTAACGTACTATGCCTCTATCCGACAATTAGATGAACTAGGCTGGAAAATTGTAACGTATATCCCGGAAGAGGTTGTTTTAAAGCCCCTGACAATATATGAAAAATCAATTCAAGTAACCTGGTTTATTGCGATTGTTGTTTTATTGTCCATTTTATCATTTGTGTTGCATTATTTATTGAAAGATATTCCGTTTATTGTCCGTCAAATAAATAAGATAAAACATGGAAATCTCGATGTGAAAATTGGTATTGATCGCAAAGATGAAGTTGGGAAAATTGCACGAGCAGTTGAGCAAATGGCGCAGCAAATAAAAAATCAAATAGAAGAACTTGATTTTCAAGCAAGTCATGATTCCCTAACGGGATTGGCAAATCGTAATTCGCTTGAAAAGATGCTTGAAAAATGGATTAGTGAAATGGATGTTATCGAAGAATTAATGGCAGTCATCTTTTTCGATTTGGATCAATTTAAGCATGTAAATGATTCGAAGGGGCATGCATTTGGAGACCAATTGCTTATTGAAGTTGGTAGACGAATGGGTGAATTGTTGCCAAAGAATAGTTTTTTTGCCCGTTTTGGTGGCGACGAGTTTGTTATGATCATTCGTGCACGTAAAGAAGAGTTACATTTTATCCATGCCTCCTTACAACAAATTTACGAATCATTCGCAAGTCCATATATATTATTTGAGGAGCAGCTCTTTATTACTAGTTCTATTGGTGTGTCCATTTATCCGACGGATGCACAAACAAAAGAAGATTTACTTATAAATGCAGATACAGCACTATATCAGGCAAAAGAAAATGGACGCAATTGCATTTCTTTCTTTAATAATGAAATGAAAAAGCATATGGAAAAAGAGCTAAAAATGAAAGATGGTATCCGAAAAGCACTTTCGAATAATGAATTTTCCCTTCATTATCAGCCGCAGTTGGATGTGAAAAGCGGGAAGATGACAAGTGCAGAGGCTCTAATTAGGTGGAATCACCCTGAACTAGGGATGATTTCTCCAGAAGACTTTATATCTCTATCAGAATGCACCGGTCAAATTATTGCCATTGGAGACTGGGTTATCGACGCTTGCTTGCAACTAGCAAAACGCATTACGAATGAAAATTTAAACATGCAATATGTTGCGATGAATGTTAGCTCGCTTCAATTACGTGAAGCAGATTTTGTAGAGAAGCTACAACAGAAAATAGCATTCTATGAAGTTGATCCTTCATTGCTTGAAATGGAAATAACAGAATCTGTTATTATAGATCATCAAGAAGAAACAATAGAAAAACTGATCGTACTAAAAAACATGGGTATTCGAATAGCTTTAGATGACTTCGGCACAGGCTATTCCTCTTTGAATTACTTGCGTTTGATGCCAATCGACCGTGTCAAGGTCGATCGTTCTTTCATCCAGCAAATAGAAAATGATAAAATCGTACAAGCCATCTTGAAAACAATCATTACATTAGGACATAGCCTCGGATTCCAAATCGTTGCAGAAGGCGTCGAAGAAGAAGCACAACTCCAAATCCTTCAAGAAATGAATGTCGATAGCATACAAGGCTATTATTTCAGCCGACCTTTGGTAGAGGAAGCTTTGTTGGAGTTTGTAGAGAAATCGGTCTAATCGGATGGTTCAGTTGGAAAAAAATTTTAGCAGGTTGAACGAAATACGAAACTCGGTTAACATTATTAATTAGATTGAATCTTCTGATGTCAAAAGAAGAACTCTCTTACATTAGAACTTTGCTTAGGAGAATTATAAATGAACAAAATGGTCTTAAAGATAATAATGAGCATTGGAATGGTGCTATTTGTATTAGCCCCAACTACAGAAGCGGCTTCGGTTACTTACTTTACTACGACGGACGTAAACGTACGTGCTACAGCAGGGGCAAATGGAAAGGTTCTAACTATCGCTAAAAAAGGATCCACGATAACAATTAGCAAAACGAAAAAGGTTGGCAACTCCACATGGGGTTACGGAACTATCAATAAAAAAACTGGTTGGATGTCGATGGCCTATCTAAGACAAGGACAACCAGTTGAGGAAGTCAAACCGACATATATAAATGGCGTACTTATTGTAAACAAAGAGTACCACCTTCCATCTACATATGCTCCTGGAGAAAATGCCGAAGCTCGAAGTGAATTTGAGAAGATGGAAAAAAAGGCGAAAGTAGAAGGGTATAATCTAACCGCTTTTAGTACGTATCGTTCTTATAGTTATCAAAAAGGTCTCTTTGATCGATATGTAAAAAATAATGGTGCGAAGGAAGCGAGCAGATTTAGTGCAAAAGCTGGTCAATCCGAGCATCAAACTGGATTAGCGTTTGATGTTGGAGAAAAAGGGAAAGAAAAGCAGTGGGTTAGTCAAAACTTTGGTAAGACACCAGCGGGAACTTGGATAGCTCAAAATGCTCATCACTTTGGATTTATCGTTCGATATCCAGAAGGAAAAGAACATATTACAGGCTATATGTACGAACCATGGCATTTGCGCTATTTAGGAAAAGATATCGCAACAGAAGTTTATACAAGCGGGCAAACATTAGAAGAATATTTGGAGATTTATAAAACAGATGTCGAGAATAGCAAATAAAAAAATGACCCATCGAGCTAATTGCTCAAAGATGGGTTATTTTTTTGTCATTGCTGCGATTTATTGTTTCCATTTGCAGAGCTAGATTTTGTATTTCCACTATTTGCATTAGTGTTGTTGGAAGCTTTTTTCGTGTTTGCATTACTATTAGTACTAGCTGTAGCACTTTGATTTCCAACCATACCTGCTACATCGTTGATCATTTGCCCTACTTGTGGTGCTACAGTTTGAGCGATGTCGCTAATTGTTTGGACAGTAGTTCCGCTTGTGTTGCCGCCAGCAGTATTTTGTCCAGCACCAGCACCAGCACCAGCACCTGTGAAGGCCTGTGCTACATTTCCGACCATCTGCATGATACTCCCACTCGAATCACTTTGGTTTGAATTAGCCCCGCTATTCATTGCTGCTCCAGTGCTAGCAGATGCAGCTTGAGTGGTGTTACTAGCCATCATCTTTTGCATATCCATCATGGATGAACTCATTGCTTTTCTTGGGCAAAACTTTGTTGCTCCTTCTGCCACCTTCATGGAGCCTACCAAAATAAGCATTTGACCTCTTCTGCTTTTTGGATCACGTATAAGCTGTACAGTACCATATGCAGTCATCATAGAACCCAATGCAAAACGAACAAATGCGTTTCTTGGACTTAGGTTTTGCATATTATTTGTCATATGTGTGGAACCTCCTATCAAATTTTTGAAAAGGCGTCTATATAGAATCATATGTTCACCCAGTTCAGCTTTATAATTCCCATTCGCTCGTTGAATATGTGTCTCACCTTGTAGTAAAGGTAAGATTTTAGAAAAGAAAAGTACAAAAGGTATGTATTGTGTGGATAAGTTGGTGAAGTTTAGATGAAAATTACCTATTTTTAACATGATATAAATGATCCATGTGTATCTACATTATATTGTGATAGTATTTAAAAATAAGAAAATTAAATAGGCAAACCTATAGAAATATAGGGACGCAAAGCTAAAGGGACTAAGGTGTATCACTAAGTCAGCCAGTTGCCAAAGAGTGCAATGCTACTTTTTGTTTATGTGAGGTTTAGACCTACATGAATCGAAGCTACTCTGAGGGGTAGTTTTTTTGTGTGCATTTTTGGTAAAAAATTCATTAGGAGGAAAAATGATGACAAAGTTTATGACGATTGCTACATCCGCTGTTCTGTTTTTGAGCATCTTGAGTGGCTCGGTTAATGTAGTAGCGCAAGAATTTCAAAATGAAGCAACTACAGCAGTAGAGAATGAGGTAAGCGAATCGAGTAAGGCGACGGTTTCAAAATTTGATTCACTTGAAGCAGACATTTTAAATTCATACAATCAAGTATTTAAAGTGGAACGTTCAAAAATAGAATCAATTACGAACAATGGTGGGAAATATGTCAGCTCGGTTATTGAGAATGCAATAGATGGAAATATGAATACACATTGGGAGACCGGGAGAGAAAACAACTCGGAGTTTAAAAATGAAATTGTATTTCAGTTTAATGAGCCGGAGCTATTAAATAGAATCGTATATGCAGCTAGGCAATCAAGTGCGAAAGGGAAAGGCTTTGCACAAGAGTTTGAAATACATAGCTCAACAACTGATGAAGGCGAGTTTCAGTTAGTATCATCTGGAGAATACAAAGGTTCAACAGGAGATACAGTAGAAATCCAATTTGCCCCAACAGAATTCAAGCGGATAAAATTTGTATTCACAAAAGCAAATCAAAATTGGGCAAGTGCGGCAGAATTTTGTTTTTACAAAGAAGACTTAGTTAAAGATCAGATGAAAAAGCTATTTGTTGATAATACGTTCAGCACAGTGAGTGATGAGTTCAATACACTAGAGAAATTAGAAGCGTTAGAAGAAGGTGCTAAAACACATCTGTTATATCCTCAATTTAAAGAAGATATTGCAAACGCGAAACAATTAATAATCGAAGGCAAGCTAGAGTCTACAATTGCAGTAACGAAATCATTCAATCATTATACAAATGAAGATTATTCTAAGCTATTTAGAATGGGATTCGAAAATATTAAGAGTATACGAAACAATGGTGGTCATTATAGTAATGCTGTAATAGGAAATGCTGTTGATGGCAATCTAAAAACATATTGGGAAACAAACAAAACTAACTCAAAGGATTTCATAAATGAAATTGAAGTAGAGTTTAAAGAAGCGGTAAAGCTAAATAGGGTCATTTATGGAGCGAGAGAGTCTGACCGTAAAGGCTTTGCAGAGGAGTTTGAAATATATGCTTCCAAAACTTCAAAAGGCGATACATATGAACTTGTAGCAAATGGAAAACATAATATGATAGCTGGTTTAGTCGAGGCAAAGTTTGAGCCTATCGAATTTAAGCGAGTTAAATTTAAGTTCAAAAAATCCAACCAAAACTGGGCAACGGTATCAGAATTAGCCTTTTATAAGGAAGACGTCGTATCTGATAAAATTGGGAATTTATTTGCAGACGGTACAATGAGTAAAGTTATCGATGAATATAACAGCATAGAAAAGTTAAATGCTTTAGAAAATGAAGCTAAAGCGCATCCACTTTATGCATCTAATTTCAAAGAAATAGTAGATTTAGCTAAACTAATAGTAAATGGTGATGTAGAAACGGAAGGTACTTTAGTTGTAGCAGAACAACGTGGGGATATGGTAAAGCATGCAAACCAAAAATTAAAATTTGGTTTTGGTAACAATCTTCAACCAACCGGATTTGCAGCTCAACCGGGAGATAAAATAACAGTTTACGTTGATGCAGATTCAAATGCACCATTACCTAAACTATCTTTTGCACAACAAGAAGGTGCATGGTCAAGTTGGAGAAAAGATGTTAGTTTAGTTGTTGGAAAAAATGTGATTGCTGTTCCTAAAATTAATAGAGATAGCTGGTATAAAAAAGCTGTAACACCTGGTGGAAGTATTTATATTATTAATCCATATACGGCAGAAGAACAAGGCAACGCTCCAACTATCAGATTTGAAGGTGTTGAAAAAATACCATTCGCAACTGTAAATACAAATGTTGAAGAGTTCAAATCATTTTTAACAGAATACAAGAGAAAGATTGATGAAGATGTAACGAAGCACCCAAATGTGGAAGATAGAGAAGTGCTAGACGTATTCGAATTTGTAAGTGATCATATTTTCTGGACAGGTACAGCAACTGGTGCTTACAAAACGTATATAGAAGATGGATATAGTCCATTAGAAACAATAGAGTCTTACAATATTCATATGGAAGAAATATTTAGATATTATGGTTTAGATGCAAGTAGTGAAAGTCATGATCCAAAGTTAATAAGAGAAAATGTCCGTCTCGCACAGCCATATGCATATATGTATGCTGCTGGGGGCCATATAGGTACGTTAGATGATGTTGTCGCAAATCATCTAATTCCATTTGAAGTGAGAGGACCATCATGGGGCTTAACACATGAAATCGGTCATAAAATGGATGTAAATGTTAGGTTATATGGTGAAACAACAAACAACATGCTGCCGCAATATATGTCTACTTATTATAATCAAACAAATATGAGAATACCTTATGAAGCGAACGTATATAAAAATGTTCTAAAAGAAAATTTGACAGATTATAATGCACAAGGTGTTTTCGAAAAGTTAGCTGTTTACTGGCAATTAGAATTATATAGCCCTGGATACTGGGGGAAATTAAATAGAGTGTATAGAGAAAGAAATGTACAGCTTACAAATGGAGAAAGCTCGAAACAACAATATTTAGTGGAATTTTCTTCGGAAGTATTAGAACAAGATTTAAGCGAATATTTTGCAAGACATGGTTTTGTAGTGGACGAAGAAACAAGAGAAAAAACGAGTAAGTATCCAAAGCCAACGAATAAGATATGGTATTTAAATGATTATGTTGTTGGATATACTGGAAAAGGCATAGAAGATAAGAATGCTATGGTTGGTGTTAGTCTAGTTTCGAATTCAACAAATAAAACCAATACATTAAATTTCTCAATGGATAAGCAGTATAAGGAAGACTTTTTAGGTTATGAAATAATTAGAAATGGCGAGATTGTTGGGTTTACTTCTTCTAATAGTTTTATAGATAAAGATGTGGATACAAGTAGGAACTACACATATCAAGTGGTTGTCTATGATAAAAAGTTGAATACGTTAAAGCCAGTGGAATTTAAGTCATTTAAGCCAGCATTATCTGTTGAAGAATCTTTAACATTAAAATTGCGTCAAGAATTTGACCCAATGGATTATGTAAAAGCAACCAATTATAGAGGGAATGATATTACTCCAGATGTAGTAGTTAAATCTTCTAACGTGGATGTAACGAATAAGGGTGAATATGAAGTTGTTTATGAAATAACGAATGCGGATGCAAAAGAAACGAAAAAAACGAAAGTTACGGTAGTAAGTGACTATGTTTATATTTCAGATATGAATGCCCAATCAGTAAAAGTTGGTTGGAGTGAGTTAAAGAAAGATAAAGCTCCTTCAGGTGGACCAATTACATTGTTAAGACAAGCACTTGATGTAACCTATTCGAAAGGTATTGGAGTACATGCTAACTCTGAAGTAGTTTATAATATCGAAGGAAAAGGCTTTGATTTCTTTGAAAGTTATATTGGAATAGACCAAGCTATGAAAGAAAAAGCATCCTCTGCAACCTTTGAAGTATGGATAGATGGAGAAAAGAAATTTGATAGTAAGGTATTTAATTCAAATACGGACCATGAATACGTAAAAGTTCCTGTAACAGGTGCTAAAGAAGTGAAGCTTGTAACTACGGATGCAAAAAATAATGGCAATACAGCAGATCATACTGTATGGGCAGATGCTAAATTAGTCGAAAATTCTAGCAGTCCTACATTGACTATACCTAAATCAGCCGCAACCAAAGTAGGGGAACCTATTAACATCAACGGTCACTATTCTGCAATGGATGCGGAAGATGGAGATTTAACTTCCGAAGTACAGGTTATAGGAGCAGAAAAAGTAAGTTTTAATAGAGCAGGAAAATATGAGCTTACGTACGTTGTAACAGATAGCGATGGAAATGAAACACAAAAAACGAGAACGATTTCAGTTGTCAATATGGAAGATTATAAGTATTTATCAAACTTTGATTGGAAGTCTACTCAAAACAGTTATACAGGTCCTTTGAAAGACATATCTATAAGCGCAAAAACATTGCGATTAACAGATGAATCGAACCAAGAAGTAACCTATGAAAAAGGTATAGGAGCGCATTCTAATTCCACAATTGTGTACGATTTAACGGATAAAAACTCGGATTACTTCACTTCATTTGTAGGTGTAGACAGACAAATGTTTGGTACTGTTGGTTCCGTAATATTCCAAGTATTTGTTGATGGTGAAAAACAATTCGATAGTGGATTAATGAATTCAAGAGAACCTCAAAAATTTGTTGAGGTAAGTATTGCCGGTGCTAGAGAGCTTAAGTTAGTTGTTACAGATGGTGGCAATGGAAATGGTTCAGACCATGCGACATGGGGAGATGCGAAACTACATTACGCAAATTCGGAAAGAGTATTCACAATTGATTTAGAAAAAGCAGTAGAAGATGCGAAAGTAATAGATAAAGAGCAATATACTTCCGAAAGCTTTGAAGCATTACAAAATGCTATAGAAAGAGCAAAAGAAGTATTAGCAAATAAGGAATCTACTCAAATCGATGTAGACAATGCAATAGCGCTATTAAATAAAACTAAAAATGAATTAGTTGAAATAGACGTTGAGCAAATAATTACAATACAAGACAAGTATTTAAGTGATTCTATTAAGAAAACATTAGGAGTAACGGGAGATATTACACTTGGTGATATGCTTGATCTTACAACTTTAACTAGTGAATCACGAAGAGCAAGATCACTGGAAGGCTTACAATATGCGAAAAATCTAGTAACATTAGATCTTTCTGGCAATGAAATAATGGATTTCTCTCCCTTAAAAGACTTACAGCAATTACAAAATATCATTGCTAATCCTCAAATTATTGAGCACCCAGAACTTAAAGGGCCAATAGTAGAATTTAATAATCAAGTGAAATGGATAGATGGAAATCATGTCATTCCTAAACAAGTAGGAGTCAGACATACTCAAACGAATAAAGAGATACTATTTGATGTAAGTGAATTGGCACAAAATCCACCGAAGTTTACATTGGATCTTTCTTCTGAGGATAAAGGCTATTACATGCTCGTATTGGTTTATGAAGTTGAAGGTAATCTTATCCAAATCGTAAGCTTTATAGACAATTTGTAAAAAGAATCGATGTAAGTGACATCTGTCATTTGCATCGTTTTTTTCTTTTGACCCAATGACTACCAATATGGTTAACTATTTACATAGCATTGGTTTTTATAAAATTTATAGAGGGAGTGCATGATGTCAAAAATTACTTTTGCATTAATAGGAACTGTCCACAAAATATAAACTTCCCGTTGCTGCAACAAATAGCTGTACATGGTTTGCATATTCTTCCTAAGCCGGGTACTGTTTCTTGAAATTTTTTAGATAAGATTAGCATATATTTGTCTATACGCTAAATAATATTTGTAAATACAGAAACAAAGTAAAGGTGGATAAAATGAAAATTGCTACATTAATTGGAAGCACAAGAACAAATGGGAATACTGAATTACTCACGGATATAGCAATGGAAGGTATAAAGCATCAAAAGATATATCTCAAGGAATTGTCCATTCGACCAATTGAAGACTTACGTCATTCAGAAGGTGGATTTCAAATAGTGGAGGATGATTATGATCAAATCATAAAAATATTTCTTGAAAACGATATTATCGTCTTTGCTACACCAATATATTGGTATAGTATGTCAGGAATAATGAAAAATATGGTTGACCGATTTAGTCATGCTATTCGTGATGAAAGGTACCCACAGTTTAAAGAACGATTAAAAACAATAGAAACAATTGTTATAGCTGTAGGTGGTGACAAACCAAGAATAAAAGGTATGCCGCTTATACAACAATTCCAATATACGTTCGATTTTTTAAATATGCATTTTTCTTCTTTTATAATAGGTGAAGCAGGTCGACCTGGTGATATCCTAAAGGATGAGCAGGCTTTATCGCAAGCAAATATACTAAATAATAAGCTGAAATTATTGCAAAATTCGGGAAAAAGTAAACAGGAATAAGTGTTAAAAAACTAGCCGCTGATCCATTAATTAGGATCAGTGGCTAGTTCATTTTTTGAGCATTTGTTCTTGTGCCATTCTTACTAATTCTTTAACCATGTTACCACCAATCGGTCCACCTATTTTGCCCGCCTGCTCAGATGTAAGCTGTCCGTTATACCCCTTTTTCAGTGGAATATCTAATTCATTTGCAATTTCGTACTTTACATTTCCAGGTTTCTTATTATCTACATCATAACCCATGTCTTTCATAACTCGAGTTTTTAGTTTGTCTAATTCTTCACGAGCAGATGGTACCAATATTTTGTTTCTATTTGCCACTTATCTTCACTCCTTTGTCGATTAGTTTTACCAGAAAGGGAGGAATTATGTGAAAAGAATGTGGCTTCGAAATGATCATGGAAGCACTAAGGGATTGGAGTTAGTTCCTCAAGGAAATGCCATCGAAGATTTTGGTAATAGCTTTCAAGTTGCTGGGAACATAACAAATACAGTTGCAACGGATATTGATATGAACACTTCAAAGGAAGAAGGAGCAAAATTAAATGCAGTTGGGAGTGGGATCCAAGGTTTTGGAGCGGTTATGAGGCAGTAAGGTTATAGAAGGAAATTCACCCATCAAAAGTCTGGAGGTAACTGGAAACGGTTTATTTCCATTGGGATCATTTATTGACGCAACTGGTAGTATATTTGTAGAGAAAAAATTGGATACATCAGGAGAGAGATTATCATATATCGGTAGTAGGAAGCAAGTTCTTGGTGCTTGTGCAGAAGTTCTTGCATTTACGATTGCAAAAAATATTGAAACGAATTCATGTAATGCAACCGTTTATTCGGATCCTAATTTGGTGTACTATTGGTACGTCCGAATACAAATTTGATAGGATATCGATCACTTACTCCAAGTGAAAACCTAATACCTTACAAAGGATATCTTTATTTCAGCCACATTACGGTAAATATAAAGCTGCCAAATAAATACCTAATGTTTTTTCATATATTTCATCAAATTGAGTGAGCGGTAGCAGATTCGTTCCTCTACCAAGTTCTACGGTAAATCTAGGTCTTCGCCAGTCCTGTATAAACCAATCTTTATAACCAGCATAGCTTTCAATTGATTGAATAGGCTCGTATCCACTGGCTCTACTAAACTAAGTGACAAGAACTTTCGTTTCAGGTGGTTCTAGGTTTTCAAATCCCCAATAAATAACTTCTACTTGCGTATGGAAAGCTAGTACTCTTGCAAAATCTCGTTTCCTTGTTAAGTCTGCCATCGCAATAGCTTCGGGTACTGACAATGGGCCTCGCCACCATAATCTCTTGGCCCTGGCTTTTTTTGATTACGAGCCCTTTCAAAGTCCCATTTGGCAGGAAATTGATCATTCAAATCCACACCCCGTATATTCGCTTTCCATCCTGAAAAGGCCAAGCTACTATTATTCCACTCGAGTACTCTGTTTTTCCAGGACTCAATTTCTGGAGGTCCAGTCATTACTAAATCAACGTCATCAGGATTAACCATTGGAACGATGGATAATGTAGTTTGTTGATATAAAGGGAATGTTCGAATTCCGCGAATGTCCTGCTGGTTTGTTAAGGATAGTAAATAATCATTTAAAAATGTCAAAGTGATTAGAGTAGTTATCCATTCGTTTCTCTCCTTCATTGAGACCTCCAAGATTTTATGAAATGGCAAGGAGTACTATGAGTCCTGAATTTTGGATAGAAAGATGCAGCTAAATAAAGTGATGTCCTTATGATGTGAATTAGGATTAAATTTTACTTATGTTGGGTAAAAATGAATTATATTTAGCGCTGAGGGATTAAAATCCAGTTATTTAATGTACTTCTATTGACCGAGGTTAATTTTCTATATGTTGAAGTGTTTATTTCAAAATGAACGAATATAGTAATGTATGAATAAAAATCACCCGATGAGCTAATAACATTACAATTTAAAATGAAAGAGGTGTACAAATGAGCTTTAAGATTGCCGTAATTGTGTGTTTAATCTTAATGGGATTAATGGCTTGTATTACCTTCTATTTAGCAAAAAAGGTGTCCAATAGCTTTATGAAATATATCCCTGTGTTTTCATTTGCTATTGGTGTGCTTTTCTTTTATATCAATTTAAACAATATTTCTTATAATCTAATTTCCAGCGAAGTCATTTACAATATGATCGCATTTATTATTCTTTTAATAGTAGGTAGTATTGCATTTTTAGAAGCGGTCATTATTGATGTTGTAGAAAATAGAAAATTATTTAGGAAAAGCTATAGGGCTGTTCAAAAAACAGTAAAATTAGTAAGTGTAAATAGAACATTTAATTTTAAAATGCCAACTAATATCGTCAATAAAATTAAGGGCTTATTATGAAAGATATCTGGTTCAGATAAACCACCCGATTAAAGATAAAGAGAATTCCTGTATTAATGGAGGATATCAATAATTGGTGGAATATTAAGTGAGGGGAAAGGTGCAACACAAAAAACCTTTTTTTTCACATGAATTTTGATCTGGAAGTGGTGGAGAGATGAGAAATCTGGGATATGTTCGCTTCACTCATTGGAGCCGCTGTTATTGTGGCAATCTTTGCACCAATTACGGTACGTGCATAGACAATGAAAATTAAAAGATAAAACATCAGAAAGTTTTTAGTAAAACTACAATTGGATCAGCACACTTAGGTAGAGCAGTTACTGAACATGAAAATGCAATTTTAAATACGATAATGTTTTATCAAATAGCTAGCCATTTTGGTGTTTTTATTATCCAAGTAGATAACCGATGTTCCCGGAATGTGAATTATTCTCTGGGAACATCGGTTATTTTTATGTAGACTATTAACATTTGTCGGTAGTAAAAAAATTTAGACTATTAACGTTTGTCAGTAGTAAAAAAATTTAGACTATTAACATTCCTCAGTATTGCAAATTAAGCAGAACCTTTATAATCAAAGTTTAGGTGTAATCATTACGTAGCTTTTCAATAACATTCTTATCCATAGTCTACTAGATTAATTGAACCTGACAGGATGCGGAATTGGTTTTTTTTGACAAAATATTGATATGCTCGTAATACTAATGGTGAAAGTAAATTACTTTAGATAATATTTACTTCGTTTTGTATTTATGATTACAAAAATAAATATCAAAGATGGGTGGTGGATTTTTGAATGGAGAAGCGTTTAATGAACAATAGAATTTCAATTTTTCTTGTAGGATTAATGGTGCTACAGTTGTTACTGCCGTCCTTAGCTGCACCTATTCAGGCGGCTACGTCAATTCCAGGGTTAACATTTGAGAAAACCTCTAGTAAAAGTGTAGTCAATGTAGGAGAGACATTCACCTATTCGATTGCATATAGTGTTGTTGACTCCTCACGAAACGGTCAAGAAATAACAATTGTTGATACGATTCCTTCACAATTTGAAATCCTAGAAGGAGACTGGACGTTTCGTAATGGACAGACACTTACATTTGGACCTGAGATGTTGACATCTGGAACAGCAGGTCAGTTTGACATTGAGGTCAAGGCTAGGCCTACAGGAGTAAATAATGCAGTACAAACAACAAATACTGCCTCTGTTACAGTGGTTGATACCAATGAAATGACTACATCATCTGCTATTGTGACGATCAATACTGATCCTAACAGTAGTTCAATCGGAAATTACGTATGGATTGATACGAATGAAGATGGTAATCAGGATGATGGAGAGCGGGGGATTAACGACGTCGATGTAAAACTGTATAACTCTGTAAAACAATTCATTGCGCAAACGAAAACGAAAGATAATGCTGGACATTCTGGTTACTATAAGTTCGTAGGTTTGCCGCAAGGAACCTATTACCTACAGTTTATTGTTCCAACTGGATACAGATTTACGAAAGTATTAAATGAAAATCCAGATAGTTCTGCTTTTGATTCAACTAAGACAGATAGCAATGGAATGACGGATGCCATTGTTGTTAGTGCTGGGGAAGAGAAAGAGATGGTTGACGTTGGGATGGTTCAACTTCCAGGAAAAATCGGCAATTACGTATGGATTGATGCGAATAAAAATGGAATCCAGGATGCGGGAGAACCAGGTATTGGTGGCGTTAATGTAAAGCTGTATGACTCTGGAAAAAATGCCATTAAGACAACGACTACGGATAGTTCGGGTTACTATAGATTCGAAGGTTTGCCGCAAGGAACCTATTACGTACAGTTTACTGTTCCAACAGACTACAAATTTACGAAGTCCGAAGCAGCGACACCTGAGAACGATTCTAATAAGATTGATGGAAATGGAATGACGGATGCCATTATTATTGGGCCTCAGTCATGGAGAAATGAGACGATTGACGTGGGGATGGTTCCATTAGGTACAATCGGCAATTACGTATGGATAGATACGAATGAAGATGGTATTCAGGATGCGGGAGAGTCTGGTATTAACGGAATCGATGTAAAACTGTATGACTCTGCAAAGCAATTAGCGAAGCAAACGACAACTACAGATAATGCAGGACAGTCGGGTTACTATGCGTTTAAAGGTTTGCCACAAGGAACTTATTTCGTGCAGTTTATTGTTCCAAAGGATTACAAATTTACGAAGTCAGAAGCAGCAACGTCTGAGAATGATTCTAATAAGATTGATGGCACTGGAATGACAGATGCCATTGTTATTGGGCAACAATCATGGAGAAATGAGACGATTGATGCGGGTCTGGTTGCCAAGCGTATACCATCGGGTCCTTCTGTACCATCTGGAAATTCAGGTGGATCGACACAAAAAGCTCGATTTAGCGATATTTCCGGACATTGGGCGGAGGCTACTATTAAGAAAGCGTTGAGCGATGGTATCGCCAAGGGCTATACCGATGGAACGTTTAGACCAGATGCAAAGGTGACGCGCGCTGAATTCATGGCTATGTGGATGAATGCGCAAATATTAGAAACGGAAATCACACGAGGCTATAGGTATAAAACCTTCCGGCCAAGTGCAAGTATGTCCCGTCTGGAGTTGGAAGTCTTGATCGCTAGAGCTGCTGGAATAGATAGAGATTCAGCAGCTACTATGATAGAATTAGGGATTGTAAATGGAAGTAACGGTAATTTATTTGCATCCGATGAGACAATAACGAGAGCGGAAGCAATAACTTTAATAATGAAACTGATTCAAACTAAATAGTAAACTTACCGTCAAAGTATGTAAACGTCTTTATTGTTTGCATACTTTTGGCGTTTAGAAGGTATTTCAATATAATGCGTTGAACATATATAGAGTGGAATCTGCGCAATAGAAATATGCTATATCAAAGGAGGCATAGTATGAAGCAACTTTATATAAAGCAGAAAGTATTCAGTTTAAGTGGCAAGTTTACAGTAAAAGATCAGCAGGAGAACGATGTTTATTACGTAGAAGGAAGTTTTATGCAAATTCCAAAGACTTTCACCATCATGAATACAACTAGAGATGAAGTCGCGCTGATTACAAAAAAGGTGTTTAGTTTTTTACCGAAGTTTTTTATTGAGGTAAATGGTCAAGAAGTGTTAACGATTAAAAAGGAGTTTTCTTTCTTTAAAGCACGCTATACGATTGATGCGGCAGACATTGAAGTACAGGGTAATTGGTGGGATATGAATTTTCAAGTTCTTCAGCATGGTGTGGTCATTGGTAAGGTGAGCAAGGAGTGGTTCACTTGGGGCGACAGTTACAAGGTTCAAATATTGAATGAGGAAATGGAAGCTATTATTATTGCGTTTGTTGTCGCAATTGATTGTGTGAAGGCTGACCAAGCGGCTGCTTCTTCAGCAGCTCCAATGTAACAACAAAAAGTAGGGAAACCACGAGCTGATTCCCTGCTTTTTATTATGGAGTTTCTCAATCACATTTGTACTTGAACGTTGGTTCTGTCTGGATGTAAAAAGCATTTCTTACTTGAGCACTCCAATTTGCAAAGGCAGATCTCCATTCCGGAGTGTTAAAAAATTGATCAACCGTTTGAGTTTCGGAATGCCAAACTATAAATAGGTTGAGTGGAGCAATTCCTCCTGCCCAAATCCCATTATTTGTGTCAGTATCTTCTTCCCTTACTAATAACAAGGGGAGACCAAATTGAAAAGCCATGGAAGGTTCTACTTGTGAATAAACGGAACCTATCCAGAACGGAGTGGATGGTGGAGTGGGACCAACATTAACGTCAACCGTCTGAATTTTAAAACGACGAAAATTTACTGCCAACATTCCATAACTAGATGAAACTAATCGACGAATATCAGTTAAAATCGATTCGGGATAACTTTCGCTTAAAGGTAATGTACGTGGAAAAAGCAATGCATTCTCAATCTCTAAAATTAGACGGTTTAGAAACCGTTGTTGGTTTTCATTTAAATGAGTTGTCGTACTTAAAAATATGGGGAAACGATAAGCACGATCAATACACTCTTGGTGTGCCGATGCTATTCTTACTTTATCTTTATTCACTTTCTCACCTCCTTTTTTTAGTATATGGAAAATGAATAAATGAACTTGGACATAGTAGCTAGATTAGAAAACTTGATGTTTAGATTCTTTATTGACGAAATTATCTGCTAAAATGACAGTACTTGAGTATTAGTCTATAATTATAAACATTGTAAGCACCCTTCAACTACTAGAAAGGGGTTTTTTTATGATTAATTTACATAATGTCAGTAAAAACTTTTCACAGTATCAAGCCATTAAATCTATCTCTTTATCGATAAAAAAGGGGGAGATTCATGGGATTATTGGAGCCAGTGGGGCAGGTAAATCAACCTTGCTGCGGCTAATGAATTTGTTGGAAATCCCAGATGATGGTGAAGTGGAAGTGAATGGTCAAAAGTTAACAAGTTTGAGTACCAAAGAACTTCGACAGGCACGTAAATCAATAGGGATGATTTTTCAACATTTTAATTTAGTTGCGAATAAAACAGTTTACGACAATGTAGTTGTATCTCTAGAATTAGCAAAATTTCCGAAGAAAGTACGTCGGAGTCGAGTAATGGAGTGTCTTCGATTTGTTGGATTGGAGAGTTTTATAGAAAAATATCCAGCACAATTAAGTGGGGGACAAAAACAGCGTGTTGCAATAGCGAGGGCATTAGCAAATAATCCGCAAGTTTTGTTATGTGATGAACCAACTTCTTCTCTCGATCCTAATACAACTGCCGAAATATTAGATGTACTCGAAAATATAAGTAGAAGCTTCGGTGTTACAATTATCATTGTCAGCCATGAGATGGAAGTGATTAAAAGTATATGTAATCGCGTAACTGTTATGGCAGATGGAGAAATCTATGACACTATATTAATTGAACCTAAAAGGATTCAAAATATAGATAATAGTCCAAAGTACTTTGTAGAACAATTAACAAAGGATGGTGTATTGGACGATGCCTGAGATATTAGTTCAATATGAAGCAGAAATTTGGATATCCATCGGAGAAACTTTTACTATGGTTGGTGTTGCTATTTTAGCTGCCATACTATTAGGACTTCCAGTTGGGACGTTACTTTTCCTTTGCAGGAAAGGACAAATACTTGAGAACAGGTTTGTTTTTTCGATATTAAATTTATTTGTGAATGTTATACGTTCTTTTCCGTTTTTATTATTAGTCGTTTTTTTAATCCCATTTACGAGGTTAATCATCGGGACTGCCATTGGCACAGCAGCCGCAACGGTCCCGTTATCTATAATTGCCATTGCGCATTATTCTCGACTGGTCGAACAATCTTTATTGGACGTGCCAAAAGGGGTATTGGAGGCAGCTGTTTCAATGGGGGCATCTGTTAAAGAGGTTATTTTGAAATTTCTTTATGTGGAAGCTCGGTCGGGGCTAATTCTCGGATTAACTACATCGATTATTAGTTTCATTTCCTATTCGACGATTATGGGAGTTGTCGGAGGAGGTGGTATAGGAGACTTTGCCATTCGGTACGGGTATCAACAATTTAAAACAGACTTAATGATATACATGATTATTATCATGGTCATACTTGTACAGCTCATCCAATTTATTGGAACAACTGTATCAAGAATAAGTGATAAAAGATAAATAGGAGTGAAAAAAATGAAAAAAATATTTATTCTAATTACGATGTTACTATTGATTTTAGCTGGTTGTGGACAAAAGAAAGAAACAGAAAATGTTCAAAAAAATGATAAAGAAGTAACATTGAAAGTAGCATCGTTAATTCCCCCGATGACTGAAATTCTTGAGCTAATTAAACCGAAATTAGCAGAGGAAGGGATTAATCTTGATATTGTTGTATTAAGTGATAATGTTCAACCTAACAGTGCCCTTGCGGCAAAAGAGGTAGATGCAAACTTCTTTCAACATGTTCCGTATATGAAGCAATTCAATAGCAATAATAAAGCGGAATTAGTTCCTATAGTACCTATATATTTTGCGAATTATGGAGTATATTCAAAAGAATTTAATGCGATAGACGATTTACCAGAAGGTGCTGTTATCGCCATTGCGAATGATGTTTCAAATATAGATCGTTCATTAGCATTGTTAGCTCAACATAATGTCATTACTTTACAAGAGAAAACGGGTGCCTATTATACACAAGCGGATGTGGTGGATAATCCGAAAAACTTTAGATTTGAAGAAGTAGATTTGTTAATGCTAGCGAGAATGTATGATGAGGCTGATGCAGTAATCATAACACCTGCTTATGCAGCACCGCTTGGACTAACGCCAAAAAGTGATGCACTCCTAACTGAAGGAGCAGAAAATGATTTTGCGATTACTTTAGTAGCTCGTAAAGATAATGCTGAATCAGAGGCAATTCAAAAACTAGCTGAAGCTATGACGAGTCCCGAAGTACGCGAGTTTTTAGAAAAAAATTACGATGAAACTGCAATTCCTGCGTTTTAATTCAGATATAAAGAAATGGACCATTCGAGTTGTTTTTACAACAAAGAATGGTCTTTTTTATTAAATTAACTAGAGCAATCTTACATGGAGGATTTCTTTCAAGCTAATTAAAGCACCAATATAATATATTCATGAATAAGATATCGTATCTTCTTTAATGGAACGGTGGGGTGCTGTGAGGATATATGGGGAAGAGCTCATTTATTCTGGCGCATGGGTAGTTTTAATTGGCACGGCTATCGCCGCTGTAGGACAAACGAAAGTAACTACGACTGAAAGTCCAAAGGGATCAAAGTTAGTTGCCCAAGGAAATATGGTTGAAGCTTTTGGTAATAGTCTTCAGGCTTTGGGAAATGAAAAGTTATTTCTCGAAGAAAGAGAGCAATTCCAAATTAATACCATTACAGGAGCTTGGCTTCAAACTGTTGGAAATATTACAAACACTGTTGCAACGAATATTGAAATGAACATTTCAAAGGAAGAAGGAGCAGGATTAAATGCAGTTGGGAGTGGAATCCAAGGTCTTGGAGCGATTTATGAGGCTATGGGTGCTGCTGAAGGAAGTTCACCGATAAATAATTGGAAGTGACTGGAAATGTCTTGTTCGCATTAGGATCATTTCTTGATGCAGCTGGTAGTGTATTTTAACGAAAATATTAGAAACATAAGGAGAACGATTATCATTAATCGGAAGTTGGACGCAAGTCATTGGTGCCTGTGTAAAGTTATATCATTTACGATTGCAAGTAATTTTGAAACAACATCCCATCATCAAAAGTTTTATCCTGATCCTAACTTGCAGTATTATTGGTACGTACCAAATCCGAATTGGCCAGTGTATCGATAATTTCTGTATTTATAAAAGTTGTTCTTTGTTATTTTAAAAACAAAGAACAACTTTTTTATATTTTTTAGAATAGGAATACGTATATTTTTTAGGGTTAAAATAAGTAGCGGTACAAGAAAAGTAAAATTGCATCCAAATAATTAAACCTCGTTATCGAAAGTAGTTAGATAATTGAGAAAATTAAGTGTGTTTAAATATGTCTTTTTTTATCGTGACTAGTCAATTTATAAGTAAATAGAGGCTTTTTTTATTGACAAAAGGGCAGTTTTTATACAATAATTAATATTGAATTAGAATTATTATAGTTTGTAATTCTTGAAACGTACATCAGAGGAGGAATTTCATCATGTTATTAATTGGAACAGAAGTAAAACCGTTCAAAGCATCAGCTTTCCATAATGGAGAATTCATCGAGGTTAATGAAGAAAATTTAAAAGGTAAATGGAGTATTGTTTGTTTTTATCCAGCAGACTTTACATTTGTATGTCCAACTGAACTTGAAGATTTACAAAATCAATACGCGACTTTAAAAAATCTTGGAGTTGAAGTGTACTCAGTTTCAACAGATACTCATTTCACACATAAAGCATGGCATGATAGTTCAGAAACGATCGGTAAAATTGAATATATTATGATTGGTGATCCTACTTTAAATATCTCAAGAAACTTCCAAGTACTAGTTGAAGAAGATGGTCTTGCTGCTCGTGGAACATTTATCATTGATCCAGACGGTATTATCCAAGCAGTTGAAATTAATGCAGGTGGTATTGGCCGTGATGCAAGCATCCTTGTAAACAAAGTGAAGGCTGCACAATATGTTCGTAACAATCCCGGTGAAGTTTGCCCAGCTAAATGGCAAGAAGGCGCGACAACACTTAAGCCAAGCCTTGATCTTGTAGGTAAAATTTAAGGAGCGGGTTTAAATGATATTAGATGCAGATATTAAAGCACAATTAGCCCAATACCTTGAACTAATGGAGGGCGAAGTGCTACTCAAAGTTAGTGCGGGATCGGATGCCGTATCTAATGACATGCTAAATCTAGTGGATGAATTAGCTACTATGTCATCCAAAATTAAAGTAGAAAAAACGCAACTGCAAAGAACGCCAAGTTTTAGTGTGAATCGTGTCGGCGAAGATACCGGTGTAACTTTTGCGGGTATCCCCTTAGGACATGAATTTACTTCATTAGTATTGGCTTTGCTACAGGTAAGTGGAAGAGCTCCAAAGGTTGATCAAAGTGTAATCGATCAAATAAAAAACATTAAGGGCGAGTATCATTTTGAATCATACATAAGCCTGAGTTGCCACAACTGTCCTGATGTTGTACAAGCACTGAACTTAATGAGCATTCTTAATGATGGTATTACACATACGATGATTGATGGTGGAGCTTTTAAAGAAGAAGTGGAAAGCAAAGACATCATGGCAGTACCGTCTGTTTACTTAAATGGTGAGTCTTTAGCAAGTGGTCGTATGACTCTTGAAGAGATTCTTGCCAAAATGGGTAATGGTCCAGATTCATCAGAGCTTGCTAATAAAGATCCATACGATGTTCTTGTTATTGGCGGTGGTCCAGCTGGTGCAAGTGCAGCGATTTATGCGGCGCGTAAAGGTATTCGTACAGGTCTTGTTGCGGAACGTTTTGGCGGTCAAGTTATGGATACTATGGGTATTGAAAACTTTATTAGTGTAAAACATACAGAAGGTCCAAAGCTTGTAGCAAGCCTTGAAGAACATGTGAAAGAGTACGGCGTTGACGTGATGAATTTACAGCGTGCAAAGCGTTTGGAAAAGAAGGAATTCATTGAACTTGAACTAGAAAACGGTGCTGTTTTAAAGAGCAAGACCGTAATCGTTTCAACAGGTGCTCGTTGGCGCAATGTTGGAGTACCAGGTGAAGCAGAATTCAAAAACAAAGGTGTAGCATACTGTCCTCATTGTGATGGTCCATTATTCGCAGGAAAACACGTAGCCGTTATTGGTGGAGGTAATTCTGGTGTTGAGGCAGCTATTGATCTGGCAGGTATTGTGAAACATGTAACTGTTCTTGAATATAATGCAGAATTGAAAGCAGATGCTGTTTTACAAGAACGTCTTTACAGTCTTGCTAACGTAACTGTTGTAAAGAACGCTCAAACAAAAGAAATTACCGGTACGGATAAAGTTAACGGCATTTCTTACACTGAACGTGATACAGGAGCGGTTCAGCATGTTGAATTGCAAGGTGTATTTGTTCAAATTGGTCTTGTACCAAATACCGATTGGTTAGGCGAAACAATTGAACGTACTCCGGTAGGTGAGATTGTTGTAAATAATCATGGTGCAACGAATATACCAGGAGTGTTTGCAGCAGGAGATTGTACGAATAGTGCATACAAGCAAATCATTATTTCGATGGGCTCAGGTGCAACTGCAGCTTTGGGTGCATTCGATCACTTAATCCGAAATTAATATACGATGAACAAAAAGTCGCTGTGCTACTATATTTGGTAGCACAGCGACTTTTTTCGTAATTATTAACACCAAACGATTATTTTAGATGGTGTAGTTTGAGCGGGTATGCTTCTTGTTGTAGCACCGAAAATTACAATGAGGTTTCGGTTTGCGGGGTTTTGTCTAAAGAGTTGCCCATTTGGCAATAAAATTTGTGTAAATGGAGAAAGATTTAATTTTAATTGCCCATCACTACTCTCTAATTGATAGTTAAAGTAGTCCACCTTTACATTCTGATAGGGATTATCTTTAACTATGATAAGTGCCCGATACTGTGGTGGGAATATAAGTGGAACTGGAGCATTTCCGTCATAATAACCTGTTATTTTGTCTCCAATTGCTACCATCGCTTGATCAACAAAATAAGTAGTGGGTGACACAACAAAATTTACTGAAGCCCCAAGACCATTATCTACAGATATTAATGAATAGCAGCCTTTGTCTTCGCCAGTAGAATTTATGTTGAAGTCACTAATCATGGTGACGGTCCCTTGAAAATGTTGAAAGTGAATCATACTTATTCCTCCTTTATAAAGAAATATTTTCATTATGTATGCTATTCACCTATGTGGGGATTTGCCCCATCTTGAATACAAAAAAACAGTGCGCCCAGACTTTATTGAGCGAACTGTTTTTTGAAAAAAATTTTAAAACTTAGCCCCTCTTCATCAACCGAACTTTCTCTTCATCCGGAGTAACAAACACAGTTGTTTGCTCAAAATAAATAACAAACCCTGGCTTTGCGCCACTTGGCTTTTTCACTTGTTTAATGACCGTATAATCTACCGGCACAGAAGCAGATTCGCGCGCTTTACTAAAGTAAGCGGAAAGATTAGCTGCTTCTAGTAATGTCTCATCAGAAGGGGTGTCGGAATGTATAACGACATGTGAGCCCGGAATATCTTTTGTATGTAACCATGTGTCGGATTTTTTGGCTAGCTTAAATGTAACAAAATCATTTTGTTTATTATTTTTGCCAACTGAAATTTCTGTGCCATCTGAAGAGATGAATTTTTCAGGTGTTGGCTTCGTTGGTTTTTTCTTCTTTTTCGAAGCGCGTGCCTTTAATAGGCCTTGTTCGATTAGTTCTTCTCGAATTTCTTCGATGTCAGTTGGAGATGCTTGCATCACTTGTTGCAATAGTAGCTCGAAGTAAGAAATATCTTCTTTTGTTATTTCGAATTGTTGTTCAATTTTTAGTAGTGCAGTTTTTGCTTTTGTGTAGCGATTGTAATATGCTTGTGCATTTTGAGATGCTGTCTTTCGATTGTCTAATGGAATGACAACTGTTTCTTCATTGTAATAGTTTAAAACTTCGACTTCTTTTAACCCTTTTTCGATTGCATAGGAATTGGCCATTAATAACTCTCCGTATAATTGGAATGTATCTAATTTCTCCGCCTGTTCAAAATCTTTTTGGAGTTTTTTCATTTTTAGTTTTAATTTGTTTAATTCGTTTTGAAGCCATTTTTCTAAATCTCCTGCTTGTTGTTTGACGCGGTCGCGCTCCGCTTTTGCGAAATACACACGATCGAGCAAGTCACCAAGGGAGTTTTCTGGATATTTTGTTCCTTCTAAATGTGTTAAAGCATTCGGTGAGTAAACGGTTTTTCCATTAATTTCGACTATTTGTTTACTTGCCCCTCCTTGCTGGAATTCGGAAATGTATGATTTATACGTTTCTAGTCGATTATTAGAAAGAGTAAATCGGAAAAATAATTCTTCTGCATGGAGTGGTGAAAATCCAGCGACTTGATTTAAAATATTTTTTGCATTTTCAGCTTGATTTAATACGTTTGAAAGCTCGTCTGTAAAAGGAAATGGTGCAAGCTTATCTTGAGCTGGTGGTGCAATATATGGCTGACCAGGCAAAATAGTTCTGTAGCTATTCATCGAAGGTGATAAATGCTTAATACTTTCGAGAATGATGTTACGTACAGGGTCTATTAAAAGTAAATTACTATGCCGACCCATTACTTCCATATGAATTTCTCTAGCCATGTCATCGCCAATTTCGTTTTTACTTTGAATTTGGAAAATAATTAGTCGATCTGTTTCGTGCTGCTTGATCGATGTGATGATGCCACCTTCTAAATGCTTTCGTAAAACCATACAAAACATAGGTGGTGTTGCTGGATTGTCGATTGTTTCATTCGTAATTTGAACGCGAGAATAAGAGGAATGGACAGAGAAAAGTAATTTAAAGTTTTGTCCATTCGCACGAATTTGCATTAATATTTCTTGCGCATTTGGTTGATGTATTTTAGAAATACGTCCAGATACTAATTGTTGTAATTCAGTTGTCATTGATATTGTAAATAAACCATCAAAAGCCATAATATATCCTCTTTCAAAACATTATTTTTAAATCTAGTTGTATTGTCTTACACTTTTCTTATTATCTTATCATTTTAACAGCAACTTGTGTTATAATCAGTTGAGTATGTAAACTTTATTCCATGCACTGGAAGACGGAATATGAATGTATCTGAAGGAGACGTTATGCGAAGAGAAAAAGGTATATTGATCGTTTTATCAGGTCCATCTGGGGTTGGTAAAGGGACAGTGAGAAAAGAATTATTTTCAGAACCTGGAACTAATTACGAGTATTCTATTTCGATGACAACGAGACTTCCTAGAGAAGGCGAAGTAGATGGAGTAGATTATTTCTTTAAACAGAAGGAAGAGTTTGAGCAGTTAATCGATCAAGGGAAATTATTAGAATATGCCTCTTATGTAGGAAATTACTATGGTACACCAATTGATTATGTAAATGAAACACTTGACTCCGGTCGAGATGTGTTTTTAGAAATAGAAGTACAAGGAGCACAAGTCGTGCGCGAAAAAGCTCCTGAAGCACTTTATATTTTCTTAGCACCTCCAAGTTTATCTGCATTAGAACAACGTCTAATCGGTAGAGGTACGGAAACAGAAGATGTGATCAATTCTAGAATTCAAGCTGCAAGGCAAGAGCTAGAAATGATGCATTTATATGATTATGTAGTTGAAAATGATGAAGTAGCAAATGCATGTGCAAAAATAAATGCCATCGTTGCTGCGGAGCATTGTCGACGTGAACGTGTAGAAAAAAGATATTTAGCCATGTTGGAAGGGGATTTATAAATGTTATATCCATCAGTCGATTCATTAAAAAATAAAATTGATTCAAAATACTCTCTAGTGACGGTAGCTTCTAAGAGAGCAAGACAATTACAAGAAGAAGGCGGAGAGCGTTTAACTTCATACGTATCTGCAAAACAAGTTGGGAAAGCGTTAGAGGAAGTAGCTGCTGGCGAACTTACGATTGAATCAACTCATGAAAATGCGTTTTATGAGGACGAAGTATAATATTTTCGAAGCGAATGCCTCCCAAAGAATGAATAGTTCTTTGGGAGGTTGTTGTTTAGAGAGAAAAATCTATTTATAGGCGCGTACACATTTCTTGTGAAAAGGAGAAATTATCATGTTGACTTCCAAAAAAATTGTTGTTTGTGTGACTGGTGGTATTGCTGTATATAAAGCGGTTGCGCTTGTTAGTAAGCTAACGCAAGCTGGTGCAAATGTAAAAGTAATTATGACAAAGTCTGCAATGGAATTTGTTCAACCATTAAGTTTTCAAGCGATGTCTAGAAATGACGTTTTTTTTGATACATTTGATGAAAAAGATTCAAGCGTTATTGCGCATATAAACTTGGCAGATTGGGCAGATTTAGTTCTTGTTGCACCGGCAACAGCTAACGTAATTGGGAAGTTAGCTCATGGTATTGCAGACGATATGGTGACAACGACTTTGCTTGCGACAACGGCAAAAGTATGGATAGCACCTGCTATGAATGTACATATGTATGAAAATGCTGCGGTTAAACGCAATATTGCACAGTTAGATAAAGACGGATACTCATTCATTGAGCCTTCAGAAGGCTTTTTGGCATGCGGATATGTCGGAAAAGGCCGTTTAGAGGAGCCTGAGAAAATTGTCCAGCTAGTAGAAGATTATTTTTCACCAAAAGAGCTTCCGCTTAAAGGTCAAAAGGTAGTTGTAACAGCTGGGCCAACTAGAGAAAGAATCGATCCAGTGCGATTTTTGACGAATTTTTCAAGCGGGAAAATGGGCTATGCAATGGCTTCTGCAGCAGCGAGTCTTGGCGCGGAAACGATTTTAATATCAGGCCCAGTTAGCATCGAAGCACCTTCGAATGTAAAGCTTGTTTCTGTAGAAAGTGCACAAGAAATGTATGAGGCAGTGCTTGAGCAATTTGATACGGCAAATATCGTTATTAAAACAGCGGCAGTTGCAGATTACCGCCCAAAAGATGTACATGCCCAAAAGATGAAAAAGCAACCAGGTGATGCAAGTATTGCCCTAGAGCGGACGACGGATATTTTGGCTGATCTAGGGTCAAAAAAGACGCATCAATTATTAATCGGCTTTGCGGCAGAAACGAATGATGTTGTTCATTATGCAAAAGGAAAATTAGCGAAGAAAAATGCAGATTATATTATTGCAAATGATGTGACAGAAGCAGGTTCTGGCTTTGGTACAGATACAAATGCGGTTACGTTAGTTGGCAAAAATAATGTAGAAAAGCATTTCCCTCATTTGAGTAAGAAGGAGCTTGCCATTCAATTGCTGCAAACGATTATTAAACTAGAAACAGATGATAAAAAATGATAGTAGAAGTTATTGTAGATGTATCTGCTTATCCGATAGATCGACCGTTTGATTATATCGTACCGGAAGAATTGGAAACGCTCGTAGAAAGAGGTAGTCGTGTTCATGTTCCTTTTGGAAATCGCAAAGTGCAAGGTTTTATTACAAATGTAAAAGAACAAACGGACTTGGATGAATCTAAGCTAAAAGAAATTATTTCGATTATTGATGTAGAGCCTGTTGTCACAGAGGAGCTATTAGAGCTGTCCAAATGGCTGACGAATAAAACACTTTGTTATGAAATTGATGCACTGCAAGTGATGCTTCCAGCAGCTTTACGTGCCTCTTATAAGAAAAATATTAAGTTAATTGATCCTTCTGCTGTCGACGAGCAGTTTTTAACTGTTTTCGGAAAAAAAGACGTTGTTTCATATGATGTTATCGAGAAGTCAGGATTACTGCGTCTGATGAAAAAGTATTTAATAGAAGGTAGCGTTCAATTAGAAACGATTATTAAACAACAAGCAAAAGCAAAAACGATTGTTAAATATACAATTGCAACGGATAAAGAATTTATAGTAAATCAATTAAAGAGCCTAACAAAACAAGCGGTAAAGCAAAAGGAACTAATCGAATGGCTTCTTTTGCAAGAGCAACAATCTTTTACATCGCAAGAGCTGATAGAATTCGCAAAGTCTAGTAATGCAACGATAAAAGCTTTAATCGATAAAAATATATTAGAAAAAGAACAAGAGGAAGTATATCGAGAAATTACTTCTTTAGATTATCAAGATAAAGATAAAAGATTCCAGCTTACGGATGAACAAACATATGCACTTGCTTCCATCGATCAAGCACAACAAAATGCTGAAAATACCACTTTTTTACTTCACGGAGTTACGGGAAGTGGAAAGACAGAGATCTACTTAAATACGATTGAAAAAGCTATTTCTGATGGCAAGCAAGCAATTATGCTCGTACCGGAAATTTCATTGACACCGCAAATGACACGTCGCTTTAAATTGCGTTTTGGCAATAAAGTTGCTGTACTGCATAGTGGTTTATCAATCGGAGAAAAGTACGACGAATGGCGTAAAATATGGCGTGGAGAAGTTAGCGTTGTAGTGGGAGCGAGGTCTGCTATTTTTGCGCCGTTTAAAAATCTAGGAGTCATTATTTTAGATGAAGAGCATGAATCCACTTATAAGCAAGAGGATAACCCAAGGTATCATGCACGGGATGTAGCTATTTGGAGAAGTGCATTTCATAAATGTCCGGTCATTTTAGGTAGTGCAACACCTTCGCTTGAATCATATGCGCGCGCTTCTAAGGGTGTTTATTCTTTATTGACATTGAGGCAGCGTGCGAAAGAACAGGCTTTGCCGACTGTGCATGTAGTGGATATGCGTATTGAACTAAAAAACGGTAATCGTTCGATGTTTAGCGTGGATCTCGCAGATGCGGTAAGAGAAAAGATAGAGAAAAAGGAGCAAATTGTGCTGTTTTTAAATAAGCGAGGATTTTCTTCTTTCGTTTTATGTCGGGATTGTGGAACGGTAGTGGAATGTAAGCAATGTGATATTTCTCTAACGTATCATCGAGCTGGTGAACAGTTGAAATGCCATTATTGTGGACATGAAGAGCCGGTTCCGAGACAATGTCCAGAATGTATGAGTGATCATATTCGATTTTTTGGAACAGGTACTCAAAAAGTAGAGGAAGAAATAGATAAACTTTTTCCGTATGCAAGAGTGCTACGAATGGACGTCGATACGACAAAAACGAAGGGTTCACATGAACGTATTTTGAAGCAGTTTGGGGACGGGGACGCAGATATTTTACTCGGCACTCAAATGATTGCAAAAGGTTTGGACTTCCCGAATATTACGCTAGTTGGTGTGTTAAATGCAGATACGACGTTGCATTTAGCAGATTTCCGAGCTGCTGAAAAGACTTTTCAGTTGTTAACGCAAGTAAGTGGTAGAGCAGGAAGGCATGATAAAGAAGGGGAAGTGTATGTACAAACATATACACCTGAGCATTACGCAGTTGAACTTTCAAAAGCGCAATTGTATGAACCCTTTTATCATAAAGAAATGCTCATTCGAAAGCAGTATGAGTATCCACCTTTTTATTATTTAACTTTAGTACAAGTGACACATGAAAATGTCATGCTAGCATCTGAATATGCGAAGCTCGCTACAGACTGGTTAAGAGGCAATTTATCGGCCGAAACAATGGTTGTTGGACCAACTGCAAGTGCAATTAGTAAGATACAAAATAGATATAGATATCAATGTTTGATAAAATACAAAAAAGAACCAGTTTTAATTGAAAAACTACAGCAACTAATTAAAATTTATAGAACGGAATGGATGAAAAAAGGAGTTATCCTTACGATTGATTTAGATCCATCCACCATTCTATAACTTTATTCAGCAGTAAAACATTTGCTGAATGGAGGAACTCTGGCTAAGATCGCCGCGTCCTGCGGCAACGCCTGAGTGACCTACATCCTGTAGGCCTAATCCTCCGGCGGATGTCACAAATTTTGAACGGATTTGGGGAAGGCAGTCTAAGTTCGCGACGTCCAGTCGCAACGACTGCATGACCTACGTAATGTAGGCCTCTAGCTCAATTCAAAACTTGGACACAATTACGCCAAGGCGAAATTGATTATGATTGAAATGAGGAAATGAAATGGCAATTAGACCAATAGTAGTACACCCAAATGAAATATTAACGACAAAGTGTAAAGAAGTAGTGAATTTTGATGATAAACTAAAAGCGCTATTAGATGATATGTATGACACAATGGTTGCTTCTGATGGAATAGGAATAGCTGCTCCACAGGTCGGAGAAGCTATTCAAGTTGCAATTGTCGATTTAGGTGAAGGACAAGAAGTAATTGAAATGATTAATCCAGAAATCGTGGAAATTGGTGGATCTGAAATAGAAATAGAAGGTTGTTTAAGCTTTCCAGATGTTTATGGTGAAGTAGAACGTCCATTTTATGTAAAAGTAGAAGCGCAAGATCGTGATGGAGCGTTATATGAACTACAAGCGGAAGATTATGAAGCAAGAGCGATTTTACATGAAATCGATCATTTACATGGTGTTTTATTTACATCGAAAGTTGTTCGTTATGTAGATTTGGAAGAAATGGAACGTTTAGCAGAAGAACAAGAGGAGGAAACCGAATGACGTCAATTATATTCATGGGTACTCCTGCATTCTCAGCACCGATTTTAGGCATGCTTGTAGAAGAAGGGTACAATGTTTTAGCGGTTGTAACACAGCCAGATCGTCCTGTTGGTAGAAAGAAAGTGTTAACGCCTCCTCCTGTTAAAGAAGAGGCACTTACATTAAACTTACCTGTCATCCAGCCGACGAAGTTAAAAGGCTCAGAAGAACTACAACAAATTATCGACTTACAACCAGACTTAATCGTGACGGCTGCATTTGGACAGATTTTACCAAAAGAGCTGCTAGAAGTACCGGAACTTGGCTGTATTAATGTACATGCATCTTTACTTCCTGCATATCGTGGTGGTGCACCAATTCATCAATCAATTATCGATGGGCAAGATAAAACAGGTGTTTCGATTATGTATATGGAAGAAAAATTAGATGCCGGTGATATTATTTCGCAAAGTGAAATTTCCATTGAGCATACGGATGATACCGGTTTACTTTTTGATAAGTTGAGCAAAGTTGGTTCTGATTTATTGAAAGCGACATTGCCTTCAATCATTTCCAAAACAAATAATCGCATCGTGCAAGATGAATCACTAGTGACGTATGCAAAAAATATTTCTCGCGAACAAGAACGAATTGATTGGAACAAAACGGCATTTCAAATACACAATCAAATTCGTGGCTTGCATCCATGGCCAGTTGCTTATACATCTTTAGAAGAGCAAGCGGTGAAAATTTGGAAAGCCGACACGATTCAAGAAAATGCAAAAGAACTCCCAGGAACTGTTATTAAAATATCGTCGGATTATTTTGTTATTCAAACTGGTTTTGAGGAAGCAATTCGAGTAAATGAACTACAGCCTGCTGGAAAAAAGAAAATGTCAGCGGAAGATTATTTAAGAGGCGTTGGCTCGAAATTGCGAATAGGGGATAAATTTGAATGACAAAAAAACCACAAGAAAAAATTTGGAATGGTAATGTTCGAGACGCCGCATTGTCTATATTAATGGCTGTAGAAAAGCAGCAAGCATACAGTAACTTACTACTTCATCAAACGATTGAAAAATACAAGATTGATCCAAAAGATCGTGCGTTATTAACAGAATTAACATATGGAACACTTCAATACAAAATGACATTAGATTACTATTTACTGCCATTCGTAAAAGGGAAATTAGACGATTGGGTTTTACAATTATTACGTCTATCGTTGTATCAAATCCATTATTTATCTCGTATTCCAGACCATGCAGCTGTCAATGAAGCGGTTGAAATTGCCAAAAGAAGAGGGCGTCATAAAGGAATATCTGGTGCTGTGAATGGAATACTACGTTCTATTTTAAGAGAAGGTGTTCGTTCGACAGAAGAGATTAAAGATGATGTAGAACGACTTTCTATTGAAACGAGTCATCCATTATGGATGGTGAAACGATTTGTTTCCCAATACGGCATCGTGGAAACGGAAAAAATGTTGAAAGAAAATAATGAGCCGCCAGTACAAACTTTACGTGTCAATTTATTTAAACGAACAGTGGAGCAAGTACTTCATTTATTGACACAAGAAGGATATGTCGTTGCACAAAGCGAAATATTACCTGAGTGTATTTACTTATTTAACGGACAAGCTGCTAAAACAACTGCTTTTGAACAAGGTTTTGTTACGATTCAAGATGAAAGCTCGATGATTCCAGCATATGCACTTCAAGCGGAGCCTGGAATGACTGTTTTAGATATGTGTTCTGCTCCTGGAGGAAAAACAACGCATATTGCAGAAAAAATGAAAAACACTGGGAAGTTAGTGGCGATGGATATTCATCAGCATAAATTAAAGCTAGTGAAAGAAAACGCAGATAGACTTGGCTTTAGCTTTATCGAAACAGTGGAAATGGATGGCCGTAAAGCATCGGAACTATATCCAGCAGAATCATTTGATCGTATTTTAGTAGATGCGCCATGTAGTGGTCTTGGGGTAATGAAGCGAAAACCAGATATTAAGTACACAAAAAGTGAAAAAGATTTCGCTTCTCTTAAGCCGATACAATTAAATTTATTGGAAGAAGCATATAAGCTATTGAAGCATGATGGTTTATTGGTCTATAGTACTTGTACGGTGGATCGCGAAGAAAATGAAGGAACTACCGAACTGTTTTTACAAGCGCATCCAGACATGGAACTTCAACGTTTTCCAGACGTTTTAAATAATATTAAGAAGCAGGAAAAAGAGGGTATGTTACAACTTTTCCCGCAGGACCTTAGAAGCGACGGATTTTACGTTGCTGCGTTTCGAAAAAAAGGCTAATACCAATAAGAGGTGAAGTGGACAAATGGAGTTCGTTGTTAAAACTGATGTGGGTATGAGAAGAACGGTAAATGAAGATAGAGTAGATGTATTTGTTCGTCCCGATGGACTTGTTTTGGCAGTAATAGCAGATGGAATGGGTGGTCATAAAGCGGGGGATGTAGCGAGTGAAATCGCATTAACTGAGTTTAAGCGATATTTTAATGCCTATAATCCTGCAATTGTCAGGTCAAAAGATTGGTTGACGTACACATTTCAATCGATTAACCAAACAATTGCAGACCACTCTGCTAGAAATGCTGGCTGTGAAGGAATGGGTACTACGTTAATAGCAGGACTGTTTAAAAACGAAAAAGGAATAATCGCACATGTCGGTGATAGTAGAGTGTATCAGCTTACTTCGGATACATTATTGCAAATTACACGCGACCATTCTTATGTAAATGTTTTAATAGACTCCGGTGAGATTAATGAAGAACAAGCAAAAAGTCATCCGAAGAAAAATGTTCTCATGAAAGCGATTGGAACGGAACGAACAGTTCATCCTGATTTTTATGAAGTAGCACTAAAGTCTAATTCTTATTTACTTTTTTGTACAGACGGTTTAAGCAATAAAGTGAGTGAACCATTTATTCATAATGCTCTTTTTTCGACGATGACATTGCAAGAAAAAGGAACGGCTCTTGTGGATGAAGCAAACCAAACAGGTGGAGAAGACAATATTTCGTTGATCTTACTTTCTACCAATGATTAGGAGGTGTAAGGATGCTTATTGGAAAACGAATTAGTGGCAGATATAAACTGCTTGAAATAATTGGCGGAGGCGGTATGTCAAATGTGTATTTGGCACATGACATGATTCTAGACCGTGATGTAGCGATTAAAATACTGCGATACGATTTTTCGAATGAAGAAGAATTGCATCGCCGGTTCCAACGCGAAGCATTATCTGCAACTAGCCTTACACACCCAAATATCGTAAATATTTATGACGTAGGCGAAGACGGAGTTATTCATTATATCGTGATGGAATATGTAAAGGGAGACACTTTAAAACAATACATACAAAATAATGCGCCAATTTCCCCGACAAGATCTGTGATTATTATGAAGCAATTAACATCGGCTTTAGCAAATGCTCATAATAATCATATTATTCATCGTGATGTGAAGCCGCAAAATATTTTATTGGATGAAGAAGGAAATGTGAAAATCACGGATTTTGGTATTGCGATGGCATTAAGTGCAACATCGTATACGCAAACAAACTCGGTGCTTGGAACGGTCCATTATTTGTCGCCTGAGCAAGCCCGCGGGGGAACTGCGAATAAACGATCAGATATTTATGCGTTAGGAATCGTATTATTTGAACTATTGACGGGCCAATTACCGTTTTCTGGTGAGTCCGCAGTTTCGATTGCATTAAAGCATTTGCAAACTGAAACACCATCTATCCGTGCGATTATTCCATCTATCCCACAAAGTTTGGAAAATGTTGTGTTAAAAGCGACTGCAAAAGACCAAAACGATAGATATCAATCAGCGGAAGAAATGGAAGCAGATTTAGCTACTGCTCTATCTCCAGAACGAGCGAGTGAAGGGAAATTTTTCGTTGCTGTAGACGAAGATGCAACGAGAATACTTCCAGTTATAAAAGAACCTGTTTCTTACGAGGAAATTTCCGAAACGAAGAAAATTCCGATTGTACCTCCTGTGAGTAAAGAGAAAAAGAAAAGCAATAAGTGGAAAATAATTGGTGGCATTATCGCCGGTGTTTTATTACTAGCGCTAGCAATAATTATTTTGTTCCCGGGAATGTTTAAGCCAGAAAAAATAGAAGTTCCAGATGTCGTCAATTTAGAATTACAAGCAGCTATTGAACAGTTACAAGCAGATGGATTTAAAGTTGGAGAAACGACAGAAGAATTTTCAGAAGAAATAGAAGAAGGTTTTGTTACTCGGACGACTCCAGAAGGTGGAAAACTTCGTGAGAAAGAAGCTGAAATTCATCTATTCGTCTCTTCTGGAAAAGAAACATCTGAGCTGCCTGATTATACAGGAAAAGATATTGATCAAGTTAAAATGCTACTTGGCAATCAAGAATTACGGATTGAAGTAGAAGAGGTATTTGATGAAAAAGAGCCGGGAATTATTTTAAAGCAAGATCCACCTGGTGGCTCATTTATTATTCCAGCTGAAACAGAATTAGTATTCACTGTTAGTAAAGGGCTAGATTTGAAAATCGTAAAAGACTTGAAAGGCTTTAACGAAAAAGCATTAAGTGATTATGAGAAATCTTCTGGTTTCAAAATTAACAGATCGAGCAAAGAAAATCACAATGATATAAAAGAGGGAGAGGTAATTAGACAATCTCCCGTAGCAAATACACAAGTAGCACCTGGAAGTACAATTGATGTTGTTATTTCAGCAGGTCAAAAAGAGAAGCCGACTAAATTGTTTGTTAAAATGGTGACAATCCCTTATGAAAACTCGGAAGAGTGGGAAGAAGGACAAGTAGAAGAGCAAGTTGTTCGAATTTATGTTCAGGATAAAACGAGATCGATGGCTGAACCTATTGAAGAGTTTGTCTTAGTCGAAACCGTTACTAGACAGCTATCTCTGGAAATTAGCGAAGGCGATAAAGCAGCATATCGTGTAGAAGTAGGGAATACAGTTATTGCGCAGGAAATAATTACTTATGATGAAATACAATAGGGAGGTTTCGGATGCCGACAGGTCAAATAAGAAAAGCGTTAAGTGGGTTTTATTATGTATATGATAATGATCAATTAATACAATGTCGAGGTAGAGGCGTCTTTAGAAATAGAGGCGAATCTCCGCTTGTAGGAGACTTTGTAGATTACACTGTAGAAGGACAAAATGATGGCACGATTACCGTTATTCATGAACGAAAAAATAACTTAGTTCGTCCGCCGATTGCTAATATTGACCAAGCAATTCTCGTGTTTTCAATAAAAGAACCAGATTTCAATACCATTTTACTTGATCGTTTTTTAGTAGTGCTTGAGTCTTTTCAAATCGAACCAATTATTTGTTTGACGAAAAGTGATTTAATGGACGAGCCGTTGGAACAAAAAATTCAACAATATATAAAAGAGTATGAACAAATTGGCTATACGCTTCTTATGACATTTAAAGATGATGCGGATATTGATGACAAAATTGCTCCTTTATTAAAAGGAAAAACGACTGTTCTTGCTGGACAATCGGGTGTAGGGAAATCGACTTTATTAAACACTATTTTACCGTCATTAAACTTAAAAACAGGTATTATTTCAGAAGCATTAGGACGAGGAAAACATACAACGAGGCATGTTGAGCTCATTGCAGTTTGCGAAGGATTACTCGCTGATACGCCTGGATTTAGTTCTTTTGAATTTGATTTGATGGAAAAAGAAGAACTTTCGAGTTGTTTTCCTGAATTTGTAGAAATTCAAGATGAGTGTAAATACCGTGGATGCATGCATGTAAAAGAACCAAAATGTGCAGTGAAAGATGGAGTAGAGTCTGGCAAGATAAAAGCATATCGATACAAACACTATATCCAATTTTTGGATGAAATAATAGATAGAAAGCCGAGGTACTAATTATGGTGAAAATAGCTCCATCAATACTAGCAGCGAATTTTGCAAAACTTGGAGAAGAAGTATTAGAAGTAGAAAAAGCAGGAGCAGAGCTTATTCATATTGATGTCATGGATGGTCATTTTGTTCCGAATATTACGATGGGTCCAATCGTTGTAGAGGCGTTACGCCCGCTTACAAAGCTACCATTAGATGTCCATTTAATGATTGAAAATGCAGATTTATATATTGAATCTTTTGCAAAAGCAGGAGCAGATTATATTACTGTTCATGTGGAAGCGTCTCCGCATTTACATAGAACGATTCAATTGATTCGTTCTTTTGGAGTAAAGCCTGGAGTTGTGTTAAATCCACATACGCCAATTGAATCTATTCAGCATGTTCTAGAAGATATTGATATGGTTTTATTTATGACGGTGAATCCAGGATTCGGCGGTCAAAAATTTATTCATTCGGTAGTTCCGAAAGTGAAGCAATTAGCAGATCTTATAAAAGAAAGAAACTTATCGATTGAAATTGAAATTGATGGCGGTATCAATGAAGAAACGATTATCCCTTGCGTAGAAGCAGGTGCAACGATATTTGTCGCTGGATCAGCTATTTATAATGCAGAAGATAAAGGGAAAGCCTTGCAAGCTATTAAAAATGCAGGTTTAAGTGTAGCTGGAAAATGACAAGAGTAGTAGTTTGCTCTGGAGGTCCAATTGAGGAAGTTGTTGATTTTAAACAACTTCCTTTTTCCAAAGAAAAAACAATTTTTATTGGAGCAGACCGTGGCGCACTTCATTTATTGCAAAAGGGCATAACGCCAGATGAAATTATTGGTGACTTTGATTCGTTAGTGGAAGAGGAATTCCATTTATTGGAACGGTCTGTTGAGAAAATAACAAGATTAGCTGTTGAAAAAAATGAAACGGATACGCATATTGCTGTTATTAAAGCGCTTTCGTACAATGCAGAAACGATTATTTTAACAGCTGTTACAGGCGGCAGACTAGATCATTATGAAGCTGTGCTACATGATATGTTTCGGTTCCAATTGAATTATCCTAACACGACGTTTTATATTTACAATAAACAAAACGCCATTCGATTTTTATTGCCAGGAACACATGAAATTGAAGAGGACAGTCATTATAAATATATTTCGTTCTTTTCGTTTGGAGAACCGATAGAACATGTTGTATTAAGGGATTTTTTATATGAAGTGACAGATGAAACGATTTCGATGGGCAATGCAAAATTTACAAGTAATGAAGTAAGTGGACGAACGGGTACTATCTCTTTTAACGCTGGCATATGTTTAATGATAAGAAGCAGTGACTAAAAGGGAGGAATTGTGTGAAGGTCTACACATTTAGGTTGCCTAAATCCGTAAGTAGTTTGGCGAAAGTTTGTATTCGAATGTTTAAAAAGGAAGAAAAGAAAAAATGAAAAAATGCCAAGCTGACAGTTGTCGGCTTGGCATTAATTATGAGTGCGATTAAACGCGCTCAATTTTACCTGATTTCAAAGCTCTAGCTGAAACCCATACACGTTTTGGCTTGCCATCTACAAGAATACGAACTTTTTGAAGATTAGCTCCCCAAGTACGTTTAGTAGAGTTCAATGCGTGAGAGCGAGAGTTACCAGAACGAGCTTTACGCCCAGTGATTACACATACTTTTGGCATTATAATTTCCTCCTTAAAAAAGAAGCTGAAAGATTTTTCAGTTCGTTATTTCACATACTATAACAATTTACCACAGACTATTAGTATGTGCAAGTCTTATCAAGAAAAAAACCTTTACACTATAAATGATTAAACATGCTTACTTTAGAGTGGAATACTGATAAATAAAGACATCGCGAATAGTCATATAAATTGAAAAACTAGACGAAGGAAACGCTCTCTTTTATAATTTAAAAGGGTGTAGTACAATATAAGATAGTCAAAAAGGACTTGGGAGGTTTCATCATGTCGATTGAATTGAAAAACGAATTCGGACAAATTGATATATCACAAGATGCGGTCGCACAAATTGCTGGCGGGGCTGCTATAGAATGCTACGGTATAGTAGGGATGGCATCAAAGCATCAAATTAGAGATGGATTAACAGATATACTAGGCAAAGAAAATTTTACAAAAGGTGTAGTTGTAAGACAAGAAAAAGAAGATTTACATATCGATATGTATATTATCGTAAGTTACGGAACAAAAATATCTGAAATAGCTTACCAAGTGCAATCGAAAGTGAAATATACACTTCATAAATCGCTTGGTATGTCAGTGAAATCCGTAAATGTTTATGTACAAGGAGTTCGCGTGGCAAGCGTGTGAATGAGGGAGAGAAAATAATGAAATCAATTAATGGTATACAGTTCGCAGATATGGTCAAAATGGGAGCGCATCATCTGTTTCAAAATGCAGATTATGTAGATGCTTTGAATGTATTTCCAGTTCCAGATGGTGATACAGGAACCAATATGAACTTATCAATGACATCTGGTGCTAAAGAAACTGCTGCTCATACAGTGGACCATATCGGTAAAACTGCCCAAGCGTTATCTAAAGGCTTACTTATGGGAGCACGTGGTAACTCAGGTGTTATTCTGTCTCAGTTATTCAGAGGCTTTGGAAAATTTGTAGAACAATCACCAACATTGGATACAAAGAAATTTGCACAAGCGTTACAATACGGCGTAGAAACTGCTTATAAAGCAGTTATGAAGCCTGTTGAAGGAACAATTTTAACGGTTGCAAAGGATTCTGCTAAAAAAGCTGTAGAAGTAAGTGAAACAGAAGAAGATATTCGTTTATTAATGGTAGCTATCGTAGAAGAAGCTAAAAAATCATTAGAACGTACACCGGATTTATTGCCAGTTTTAAAAGAAGTTGGCGTAGTTGATAGCGGTGGACAAGGGTTAGTTTACGTTTATGAAGGATTTTTAGCGAGCCTAAAAGGTGAGGAACTACCTGAAAAGACTGTTAGTAACCTGTTAATGGATGATTTAGTAAGTGCTGAACATCATAAAAATGTACAAGGGTTTATGAATACAGCAGATATTGAATTTGGTTTCTGTACAGAATTTATGGTTCGATTCCAAGATGGTAAAAAAGCATTTGATGAAACTGCATTCCGCAATGATTTGAGCATATATGGAGATTCGTTGTTAGTTATTTCAGATGATGAAATTGCCAAAATCCATATTCACTCAGAAACGCCTGGGGAAGTATTGTCATACGGACAGCAATATGGCGATTTGATCAAAATCAAAATCGAAAATATGCGCGAGCAACATACAGAATTAGTTGGAGAAGGCTATGCAAAAGAAACTCCAGCGAAAAAAGAAGAAAAACATCCGTATGCTGTCGTAACAGTTGCGATGGGTTCAGGCGTAGCAGAGCTATTAAAAAGCCTAGGGGCATCTGCTGTTATTGAGGGTGGGCAAACAATGAACCCTTCTACAGAAGATATTGTGAAAGCAATTGAATCAGTAGGAGCAGAAAGAGTATTGATCTTACCTAACAACAAAAATATTATTATGGCTGCAGAGCAAGCTGCGGAAGTTTTAGGTATTGAAGCAGCAGTAGTACCAACGAAAACATTACCACAAGGTATGGCGGCTATTTTAGCATTCAATGCACAAGCATCTGTGGAAGATAATAAAAAGGGTATGACGGATGCATTTGCACATGTGAAAACAGGTCAAATTACATTTGCTGTTCGCGATACGTCGATTGATGGGGTAGAAATAACGAAAGATGATTTCATGGGGATTGCTGATGGAAAAATTATTCTTTCTATTCCTTCGAGAGAAGAAGCGGCAACAAAACTTGCTGAAGCGATGATTGATGAAGATGCAGAAATAGTTACAATCATTTATGGTGAAGGTGTTACAGAAGAACAAGCATCTAGTCTTGCTGCGTTTATTGAAGAGCAATTTGAAGATGTTGAAGTAGAGTTATATAACGGAAAACAACCGTTGTATCCATATCTATTATCTGTTGAATAATTGGGGACCACGAGAGTTATTTTCTCGTGGTTTTTTCTTTGAAGAAAGTAAATAAAAATGTTCCATGAACACAGGGTTTACGGTGGAACCGTTGATTTCCGTTCCAGATGGACGCGTTCCGCGGGGTGAGCGATGAACCATCACCGCCCCTACGGGTACGTTGTGATGTTTTATCTGCCTCACTGATCCCGCTGGAGTCGCCGTCTTGCACTTCAATCAACTAATATATGTCTAGGTCAAAAAATTCTAAGGAAATCTTCCTATTACGGTACGATAAAATAAGGTAAATGTAAGTGGTGTTCCTCGTGATTTCAAACCAAGAAACCTTTTAACTAAGTATATACATGGCAATCTATAATATTGTCGTTCCAGCAGTAATTGAAAGGGGATCACAAGTCACACAAGTACCCGCAGTCAAAGAACGTTTAAATATGTCAAAAGAAGTAGTAGAGGATCACCAAGCGTACATTTCCCAATCGTCAAATATCGATGCACGCATCATTGCGGTCGCAGTTATCATGCTAGGTGAAAAAGTTTGTCCGCACATCTAGTTAGAAATAGACCGACAATTTTCGTATGAAGTAAATCTGTCATCTACTTCTACACTTTATGTCCAAATATAGAAGTGTCTCTTTCTAAAAACATACAAAGAGCTGCCAAAATTGCATCTTTGGCAGCCTTCAAAGTATATAGAATGTCACTTGCTTCTCCTATTGCCAAAAATATTTAACTATTTGGCATTAAAGTTTCTGACGAGTGGAAGGTGAACATTTGCCATGCGATGACCGAAGAAAAAGCTTGTTGGAAGTGGCGCAGCCACTTCCAACAAGCTTTAAAAATTTTAGCGTTCATCGTATAGCCTAATGGGAAGCCTAAAGTGAGCCAGAAACTTCGCCCTCAGAATAGTTATTGAAAACTTATGTGACAATACTTTGTCTAATATGTACAAAAAGTGTAATATGAAAAGAAAAGAGTTAGATTAAAATGGAGGTCTATGCAATGAAGTTCAAATCGGTTTTTGATATTATTGGACCTGTAATGATTGGGCCATCATCTTCCCACACAGCTGGAGCAGCTCGCATCGGTAGAGTAGCAAGAGACTTATTTGGTAAACAACCAACATGGGCTAAAATATACTTATACGGATCTTTTGCCGAAACATACAAAGGACACGGAACAGATGTAGCCATTATCGGCGGATTATTAGACTACGATACATTTGATGAACGCATAAAAACGGCATTCGAAGACGCCGAAAAGGCGGGGCTAACTTTCGAATTTATTCCTGAAACGGCAAATACGGAGCATCCAAACACTGCACGTCTAGTTATTGGAGACGGAGAACAAGAAATGTCGATGGTCGGCATTTCCATTGGTGGAGGGAAAACGGAAATTACGGAACTAAACGGCTTTCCACTAAGACTGTCAGGGAATCTAGCAGCCATTTTAGTCGTGCATGAAGACCGTTCAGGCTGTATTGCAAACGTTGCTAATTGTTTAGCTAAATATGATATTAACATTGGCCATATGGAAGTTTCCCGCAAAGAAAAAGGCAATATGGCATTAATGATTATTGAAGTAGACCAAAACGTAGAAGAACATATATTGAAAGAAATAGCGACGTTACCAAATATTACGCAAGTAACGAGAATTGCAGATTAAGGAGGAAGACTAATGGAATTTTTATTTTACAACGTTCGTGAATTAGTTGACCGAGCGAATAAAGAACAAAAACTGATTTCTGAAATTATGATTGAACAGGAAATCATGATTACGGGTCGTACGCGAGAAGAAATTATGACTCAAATGGATCGCAATTTGACTGTAATGGAAGAGGCTATTGAAAAAGGATTAAATGGAGTGCGTTCTACTTCTGGTTTAACAGGGGGAGATGCGGTACTTCTTCAAAATTACATGAAAAAAGGTAACTCATTATGTGGGGATCTAATGCTAGATGCTGTTAGTAAAGCTGTTGCAACGAATGAAGTAAATGCGGCAATGGGGACAATTTGTGCAACTCCTACTGCTGGATCTGCCGGAGTAGTTCCAGGTACTTTATTTGCAGTGAAAAATAAGCTAAATCCGACGAGAGAACAAATGATTCGCTATTTGTTTAATGCAGGTGCATTTGGTTTTGTTGTGGCGAATAACGCATCTATTTCAGGCGCAGCTGGTGGTTGCCAAGCGGAGGTAGGCTCTGCAGCTGGAATGGCCGCAGCTGCAATCGTTGAAATGGCAGGTGGGACGCCAGAGCAAAGTGCACAAGCATTCGCTATTACATTAAAGAATATGCTAGGTTTAGTTTGTGATCCAGTAGCGGGACTTGTAGAAGTTCCTTGTGTAAAGCGTAACGCTATGGGTGCTTCGAATTCATTAGTTGCAGCAGATATGGCACTTGCTGGTGTGACGAGTCGAATTCCGTGTGATGAAGTTATCGATGCTATGTATAAAATTGGTCAAACAATGCCAACTTCTTTAAAAGAGACGGCACAAGGTGGTCTCGCTGCAACTCCTACAGGAAAATGGCTAGAAGCAAAAATTTTCGGTGGAGCAGTTGTAGGTAGTGGAAACTAAAAAAGAACTGTTAGTTACTTCCTTAAAAGGAGTGGGAAGTAGTACAGCTAACGCATTGCATGAATTAGGGATCATTACATTAGAAGATTTAGTTATGACATTTCCTTATAGACATGAAGATTTTCGATTAAAGAACTTAGCAGAAACACCTCATAACGAAAGAGTTACTGTAGAAGGAAGGGTCGAAAGTGAGCCTTCCCTCCTTTTTTTAGGGCAAAAAAAATCGAGAATGCAAGTTCGTTTATTAGCAGGGCAGCATCTTATAAAAGCGATTTTTTTCAATCAAGGTTATTTAAAAAATAAAATTATACCAGGTTCTGTTGTAACAGTAACCGGAAAATGGGATAGAGGCCGACAAGTTATAAATGTTACAACGTTTTCGGCTGGTCCAAAAACAGATCAGCAAGATTTTGAACCAGTGTATTCGTTAAAAGCTTCGATCAATCAAAAAACGTTTCGAAAGTTTATGCGTCAAGCATTAGACGAAGTGGGAGAGTATATGGAAGACCCGCTACCGGAAGCGTTATTAGGTCCATATCGCTTGCCGGGAATAGCGGATGCATTAGAAGGAATTCATTTTCCGCAAAATGCAGAGCATTCAAAAAATGCTAGAAGACGTTTTGTATATGAAGAATTGCTTATTTTTCAACTGAAAATGCAAGCGATAAAAAAGGCAAGAAAAGAACAAGACGTTGGAAATAGCGTTTCCTATCATAATGAACAGTTAAAAAAACTAATCGACACATTGCCATATGAGTTAACAAGTGCGCAAAAAAGAGTTGTTAATGAGATTTGTCGAGATTTAAAAGAGCCGCATCGTATGAATCGTCTTTTACAAGGAGATGTAGGTTCTGGTAAAACAGTTGTTGCAGCTATTTGTTTATTTGCAGTTATTACAGCTGGCTTTCAAGGGGCGCTGATGGCTCCAACAGAAATTCTTGCAGAACAGCACGCGACTTCACTCGATGAGTGGCTTTCTCCAATGGGTGTGAGGATTGCCCTTTTAACTGGTTCTACAAAAGTGAAGGCTCGCAGAACGGCTTTAGAAAATTTAGCCGCGGGAAATATTGATTTGTTAATCGGGACACATGCTTTAATCCAGCCGGATGTTTCTTTTCACAAGCTTGGTTTAGTTATTACGGATGAACAGCATCGATTCGGTGTAGAGCAGCGCAGAGTGCTGAAGGAAAAAGGAGAAAATCCAGATGTTTTATTTATGACGGCAACTCCTATCCCTAGAACTTTGGCTATTACTGCTTTTGGTGAAATGGATGTTTCGATTATTGATGAAATGCCAGCGGGACGTAAGAAAATAGATACGTACTGGATGAAAGAAGACCAGCTATATAAAATAATAGTACGGCTTAAAAAAGAGTTAGCAAATGGTAGGCAAGCGTATATTATTTGTCCACTTATTGAAGAGTCAGAAAAACTAGATGTGCAAAATGTAGTCGATGTTTATAATATGATGTCGGCAGAGTTAGGCAAGGAATATTCTGTCGGGTTAATGCATGGTCGATTACATTCTGATGAAAAGGAAGCGGTAATGCGAGATTTTTCAGATGGAAAAGTACATATGCTTGTATCTACAACGGTAGTAGAAGTTGGTGTTAATGTTCCGAATGCGACATTTATGGTTATTTTTGATGCAGAAAGATTTGGATTAGCTCAACTTCACCAACTAAGAGGTCGTGTAGGCCGCGGGGAGCATCAATCGTATTGCATTTTGCTTGCGGATCCAAAATCAGAAGAAGGCAAAGAACGAATGATTTCGATGACAGAAACAAATGATGGATTTGTTCTTGCTGAAAAAGATTTAGAATTGCGGGGACCAGGCGACTTTTTTGGTCGTAAACAAAGTGGTTTACCAGAATTCAAAGTGGCGGACTTGGTTCATGACTATCGTGCACTAAATACTGCGAAAACAGACGCAGAAAGGCTTTTAAACTCAGAGGATTTTTGGGAATCAGATGAAATGAAAAGCTTACGTACAATATTAATAAATTCTAACGCATTAGACGGAGAACGAATCGATTGATCTAGTTTGCCATAATAATTGGAATGCAAGTGTAACAATGCTTGCATTCTTTTTTTAATATTCATATACTAGTATTAGTACCAAGTGCTAAGATGGTGGTGATTGGATGAAATACACAAAAAAAGAAAGACAAAATCTACTATTGGAAACGCTAGAAAAGAATCCGTTTATTACGGATGAAAATCTTGCTTCTACTTTTAATGTGAGTGTGCAGACGATTAGACTTGATCGAATGGAGCTTTCCATTCCAGAATTACGTGAGCGTATTAAATCTGTTGCAGCTCATAATTTGAGTGAGGAAGTAAAGTCTCTTCCGATTGATGAAGTAATTGGAGAAATTATTGATATTGATCTAGATAAACAAGCGATTTCCTTATTGGATATAACACAGGATCATGTTTTTGCGAGAAATGGTATTGCTAGGGGTCATCATTTGTTTGCGCAAGCGAATTCATTAGCTGTTGCAGTTATAAATGATGAATTAGCTTTAACTAGAAAATCTAATATCGTATTTGTGAAGCCTGTAAAAGCAGGCGATAGAGTGATTGCTAAAGCAGTTGTACTTTCAAATGATATGGAAAAAAACAACACTGAAATTGAAGTGACGAGCAAAGTGGAAAATGACACGGTTTTTGTTGGGCATTTCAGTATGTATAGAGTGACGAAGTCTTAAAAAAGGTGATGACATATGAAAATTTCGATTGACGCAATGGGTGGAGACAATGCACCTCATGAAATAGTAAAAGGTGTATATGAAGCGTTACAAGCATTTGAAGATGTACATATTCAGTTGTACGGAGATGAGGCAAAACTAGCACCACTTCTTCAAGCGCATGATCGATTACAAGTAATACATACAGAAGAGGTAATTGAAGGAACAGATGAGCCTGTTCGTGCCATTAGAAGAAAGAAAAATTCTTCAATGGTTAAAATGGCTGAATCGGTGAAAAATGGGGAAGCGGATGCTTGTGTTTCTGCTGGAAATACAGGTGCTTTAATGGCAGCGGGTCTGTTTATCGTTGGTCGTATTGATCAAGTAGATCGCCCGGCTCTAGCTCCTACTTTACCTACATTAGATGAAAAAGGATTTGTTTTGCTGGATGTAGGAGCCAATTCGGATGCTAAACCTGAGCATTTGGAGCAGTTTGCAGTAATGGGAAGTGTCTATGCAGAGAAAGTGCGTGGCATTAAAAATCCTCGTGTGGGATTATTGAATATTGGTACAGAGGACAATAAAGGAAATGAGCTAGCAAAAACTGCTTTTTCATTATTAAGCGAAGCGCCGATTAATTTTGTCGGAAATGTAGAGGCAAGAGATTTACTTGCCGGTGTTGCGGATGTAGTCGTAACAGATGGCTTTACAGGAAACGTTGTATTAAAAACAATCGAAGGTACAGCAGCTGGTATTTTTTCTATGTTAAAAGAAGCATTCAATCATTCGACAAAAACAAAAATTTCTGCACTTTTAGTGAAAGATCAACTTCGTGGGTTAAAAACTAAATTAGATTATACGGAGTACGGTGGTGCGGGTTTATTTGGATTAAAAGCACCCGTTATTAAAGCGCATGGATCTTCTAATGCAAATGCAGTATTCCATGCAATAAGACAAGCAAGAATGATGGTAGAGTATAATGTCTCGGATATTATTCAAACAACGTTACGAAAGGAAACTTCAAATGACTAAAATTGCTTTTATCTTTCCAGGACAAGGGTCTCAAGTTGTTGGTATGGGTCAACAATTAATCGAAAATAACGTGGAGAGCCGTAAATTTTATGATCAAGCGGATGAAGCGTTAGGTTTTTCATTGTCTGATATTATGTTAAACGGTTCTGCCGAAGAACTGACGAAAACGTACAACGCACAACCAGCACTTCTTACAACTAGCTCAATGATTGCGGCTAAACTAGTAGAAGCGGGCATTAATCCGGACTTTACTGCTGGACATAGTTTAGGTGAATATTCAGCACTTGTTGCATCGAATACATTAAGTTTTGAAGACGCAGTTTTATTAGTTCATCAAAGAGGTTTATTTATGAATGAAGCAGTGCCTGCTGGTGAAGGAGCAATGGCTGCTATTTTAGGTATGGATAAAGAAGCTTTAAATGAAGTGACGACTGAAGTGTCTAAAGATGGTCATCTTGTGCAAGTTGCTAATTTGAATTGCCCAGGTCAGATTGTTATATCTGGAACAGTTGCTGGAGTAAATGAAGCGTCTGAAAAAGCAAAACAAGCTGGAGCGAAACGAGCAATACCATTAGTAGTAAGTGGTCCATTCCATTCTGAATTAATGCGACCAGCAGCTGCTAAATTAGATGAGGCAATTTCAGCTATTGCACTTCAAGATGCACAAGTACCGGTCATTTCAAATGTAACAGCACTTCCAGTAATCGAAGCAGCTAGTATGAAGAGCTTGTTAGTAGAACAGTTGTATTCACCTGTTCGATGGGAACAATCAGTAGAGAAAATGCTAGAGCTTGGGGTTACTGTATTTATAGAATGCGGACCAGGGAAAGTTTTAAGTGGTCTTGTGAAAAAAATTGATCGTTCTGTTACTACATATTGCGTGCATGACGAAGATTCATTACAACAAGTCATTACTGAATTAGGGGGAAGCTAAATGGGGAAATTAGACGGTAAATCAGCGATTGTAACAGGAGCATCCCGTGGTATAGGAAAAGATATTGCGCTTTATCTTGCAAAAGAAGGAGCAAAAGTAGCGGTAAATTACAGCGGTAGCAAAGAAAAAGCAGAAGCAGTAGTCGAAGAGATTAAAGCTTTTGGCGGAGAAGCATTTGCTGTTCAAGCAAATGTGGATCAGGCGGAAGATGTACAAAGATTAGTTAGTGAAACATTAGAGAAGTTCGGTACAATTGATATTTTAGTTAATAATGCAGGCATTACGAAAGATAATTTAATCATGCGTATGAAAGAGCAAGAGTGGGATGATGTATTAGATACGAATTTAAAAGGCGTGTTTTTATGTACGAAATCAGTTACTCGTCAAATGATGAAACAAAGACATGGTCGTATTATTAATATTACGTCTATTGTTGGCGTGTCAGGAAATGCTGGGCAAGCAAATTATGTTGCAGCTAAAGCAGGAGTTATTGGTTTAACAAAATCAACTGCTTTAGAGCTTGCAAGCCGCAATATTACAGTAAATTCGGTGGCACCTGGTTTCATTACAACAGATATGACAGATGCACTTCCAGAAGAAGTGAAAACGCAAATGTTAGGACAAATTCCGTTAGCGAAGTTTGGTAATCCAGAAGATATTGCAAAAGCAGTAGCATTTTTAGCTTCGGATGATGCGAATTATATTACAGGACAGACTTTACATGTGAACGGCGGCATGTATATGTAATCTCCTCTTTCATTAGAAGGAAGAATTTTGTATAATCATTGAGGGGAGGTGACAAATGTGTCAACAGTTTTAGAGCGCGTAACAAAAGTAATCGTTGATCGTCTAGGTGTAGATGAGAGCGAAGTAAAATTAGAAGCATCTTTCCGTGATGATTTAGGTGCTGACTCTCTTGATGTAGTAGAATTAGTTATGGAACTTGAAGATGAGTTCGATATGGAAATTTCAGATGAAGATGCTGAAAATATTTCTACTGTAGGAAGTGCAGTTAGCTATATTGAAAGTAAACAAGGCTAATACCAAATAGCGAAAGAGACGTTCTATCTATTCCTAACGGATAAAAGATAGAACGTCTCTATTTCTTTTTGCACATTGCATTATAAACAGGTAAACTTAAGAACGTATATGAAAAGTAAGGAATGTAATTTTTTGTGGCGGGCTTACGCAGTAGTAAACATCATCTAAAGCTATAAATGCGAGAAAGGCAGATTATTCATGAAAGTAAATAGTAAAAGTATGCATGCAAAAAAAGCAGTATTTTCAGAAAGCGTAAAGCTTCAGTTTGAAGAGTTTCAACAACATTTCAACATACGATTTGATAATCCATCATTATTGTACCAAGCCTTTACCCATTCATCTTATGTGAATGAGCATCGACGTAAATATTTTACCGATAATGAAAGACTCGAATTTTTAGGTGACGCCGTTTTAGAATTATCCGTTTCTCAGCACTTGTTTCAGCAATATACAGCGATGAGTGAAGGAGAGCTAACAAAACTACGGGCAGCAATTGTTTGTGAGCCATCTCTTGTCGTATTTGCCAATGAATTGAACTTTGGTAAATATGTGTTGCTTGGAAAAGGGGAAGAACTAACTGGCGGACGAGAAAGACCCGCTTTGTTAGCAGACGTTTTTGAGGCATTTATCGGTGCATTATATTTAGATAAGGGACTTGCAACAGTTGTTTCATTTTTAGAAACAATTGTGTTTCCTAAAATCGAACTCGGTGCTTTTTCGCATGTGATGGATTATAAGAGCCAGCTACAAGAAGTTATCCAACAACAAAATAATGGTATGTTAAGCTATGAAATTGTCGAGGAAAAAGGTCCGGCGCATAACCGTACGTTTGTTTCTCGTGTTATTTTAAATGCAAAAGAACTTGGAATTGGCAATGGTCGTTCCAAAAAAGAAGCAGAACAGCAAGCAGCAAGACTAGCGATACTCGCATTAAAGGACTATGAACGGGAGGAATAATATTGTTCCTTAAGAGGTTGGAAATCATTGGATTCAAATCATTTGCAGACCGAATTGGAATTGATTTTGTTCCAGGTGTTACGGCAGTTGTCGGTCCAAATGGTAGTGGGAAAAGTAATGTAACAGACGCTATTAGGTGGGTTTTAGGAGAGCAATCGGCGAAATCACTACGTGGGGCGAAAATGGAAGACGTTATTTTTGCTGGAAGTGATTCAAGAAAAGCGCTGAATTTTGCAGAAGTTACGCTAATATTGGATAACTCGGATAATAGAGTTGCGTTAGATTTCACGGAAATTAGTGTTACTAGAAGGGTTTATCGATCTGGCGATAGTGAATATTTATTAAATAAACAAAATTGTAGATTGAAAGATATTACTGATTTATTTATGGACTCTGGTTTAGGGAAAGAAGCTTTTTCTATCATTTCACAAGGTCGTGTAGATGAAATACTAAACAGCCGTCCAGAAGATAGAAGAACTATATTTGAAGAAGCAGCGGGCGTTCTTAAATATAAACAACGTAAAAAGAAAGCAGAATATAAGCTGCTTGAAACAGATGATAATTTAAACCGTGTACTAGATATTTTACATGAATTAGATGGACGCATGGAGCCACTGCAAATTCAGTCTTCCCTTGCATCTGATTATTTACGTATGTCAGAAGAGCTAAAAGATATCGAAATTGCTGTAATTGCCCATGATTTACGTTTATTCGTACAAGAAAATACAGAGTTGCATACAAAGCTACAAAGTCTTGTAGAAGTGAAACAATTGCTTGTAGCGCAAATAAACGAATTGGAAGCGAGTATTCAAAAAGATCGGAAAGAAATGTCCGAGATTGATGAAAAGTTAGATGCAGAGCAAAGTGAATTAGTAGAAGTAAGTTCAGAATTAGAACGTTTAGAGGGTAGAAAGCTGTTGCTAGCTGAGAAAAAGCAAAATGCAAGTCAGCAAATAGCGCAGTTGAAAAAAGCACTAGAGGAAGAGCAAGTAAATCTAGTGGCACTAGAGAAACAGTTAGAACAAAATAATGTATCTAAAACAGAAAAGCAAGCTCATCTGAAAGAGCTTCGCACTAAAAAGCTACATATTGATAATGTGTTAAGCAAATCAGCCTCTGAAGTAGAAGAAGAGATAGAAGAACTGAAAAGTACGTATATCGACTTGCTGAACGAAGAAGCAACGATGAAAAATGAAATGAAGCATATGGAGCAGCAACTTCAGTTTGAACTTGTCTCTTCAGAAAAAATGATAGAAGATTACCGAGCATTAAAAGATGAGTTAGAAAAACTGACGAATCGTAAAAATGAACTAGCTCAATTATTATTCGTTTGCCAAAAAGAATTAGAGGGAAAATTACTCGATTTCAAAAAGACACGCGATGTAACAGAGCGTCTTGAAATTTCATTTGAAGAACAGCAAGCGATGTTGCAAAAAGCATATCAAATGAAACATCAGCTGCAAGCAAGAAAAGATTCGCTTGAAGAATTAGAGGCGGAGTTTTCAGGGTTTTTCCAAGGGGTTAAAGAAGTTCTTATTGCAAGAGAAAAGAAAGAGTTAAAAGGTATTCATGGGGCTGTAGCGGAGTTAATCCAAATACCGAACGAATTTATGAATGCAATTGATACGGCCATAGGTCCACAATCGCAGCATATTATTACGGATTCCAGCCATGATGCACGACAAGCAATTGACTGGCTGAAAAAGAAACGAGTAGGTAGAGCGACATTTTTACCGCTCCAAGTGATGAAGTCACGCAAAATCCATGAACATACATTAGCTGCTATAAAACAGCATCCATCGTATGTAAATACCGCGGATATGCTTGTTCATTACAATAAAGAGTATAAAATCATCGTAGAAAATTTACTTGGAAACATTATTATTGCAAAAGATTTAAAAGGTGCCAATGAAATGGCCGCTAGTTTGCAGTTTAAATTCCGTTTTGTCACGCTAGATGGAGATGTTGTTAATGCAGGTGGTTCTTTAACAGGTGGTTCTGTTAAGCAGCAATCTTCTTTATTTACACGAAAAGCAGAACTTGAGCAACTAAATGATAAATTGATAGAGTTAGAGAATACTGTACTTCAAGCGGAAAAATCCGTTGCTTCTAAAAAGCAAGAAGTGCAGCAACTAAAACAAGAGCAAGAGGATATGCGCCTTCGCGGAGAAGTACTGCGCGGAGAAGAACATACATTACTTTCTGAAACGCGTGAGTGTGAAGTAATTATTTCGAGGCTTACAAATCAATTGCTAGAGTACGATGAAGAAAAAGTAGAAAAAAATAATGTGCATGAAGATTTAGTTCGTAAAAAAGAGCAAACTAATTCAAGAAGTGAAGAGATTAAACAATTATTAGTGTCTATTCAACAGTCGATTGATCAGCTTCAACTTGCAAAACAACAATCGATTGAAGAAAAAGATAAAATTCAAAACGAGCTCGGTGAATTATTGTCTTTAATCGCAGTAGTGAATGAGCAAGTGACGCAACTAGAGAAAGAACGACTTCAATTTGTTCAAGCAATTGCGACGAGTAATCAAAAAATAGACACACTTCAAAAAGAAATTGCTTGGTATGAAAATGATGATCATGGTGGTACTTCAGCAGAAGAAATAAGCAATACGATCGCACAGTTGAAAGCGAAAAAAGAACGATTAATAGAGCATATTCAACTAGCTAAAACAACGAGATTAAAGCTTATGCAAAATATTACTAACGCTGAAGGGTCATTAAAGGAATTACAATATCAAGCCAATCTTCAAACAAATGAAGAACGTTCTATCGAGATTAAACTAAGCAGGCTAGAAGTAGAAATAAACGCTTTACAAAGCCATTTAGAGGAAATGTATGAGCTTACGCTAGAAGAAGCAGAGCGTGATTTCCCATTCGAAATGGAAGAGCAACTAGCTCGTAAAAAAGTGAAATTACTTAAACGTTCTATTGAAGAACTCGGACCGATAAATTTAGGGTCTATACAAGAGTTTGAGCAAGTGAGCGAACGACATTCGTTTTTAACGGAGCAACGAGAGGATTTACTTACTGCACAAGGAACATTACATGAAGTGATTAAAGAGATGGATGAGGAAATGACCATTCGCTTTGAAACAACATTTAATGATATTCAAAAGCATTTTAAAGTTGTTTTCCGTGAATTATTTGGTGGAGGCCAAGCAGATTTAGTCTTGACTGATCCAACGTCTTTACTAAATACAGGAATTGATATTGTTGCTCAGCCACCAGGAAAGAAATTGCAAAACCTTTCTTTACTTTCTGGTGGAGAACGTGCGCTAACGGCAATTGCTTTATTATTTTCTATTCTTCAAACGCGTCCTGTACCATTCTGTATTTTGGATGAAGTAGAGGCAGCACTAGATGAAGCAAATGTTACTCGATATAGTGATTATTTGAAAAAGTTTAGCCATGATACGCAATTTATCGTCATTACTCATCGTAAAGGTACGATGGAAGGCGCCGATGTATTGTATGGAATTACGATGCAAGAATCTGGAATATCTAAATTAGTTTCTGTCAAGTTAGAAGAACAACTAGTAACGTAAAGGGGCTTATAATTAAATGAGTTTTTTTAAAAAGTTAAAAGAAAAAATGATGGGTTCTACAGAAGAAACGGTGGAAACTGTTTCTATTACGAATAAATTCAAAGACGGCTTAGCAAAAACAAGAGATCAGTTTACGTCAAAAGTAAATGATCTTGTAGCTAAATATCGTAAAGTAGACGAAGATTTTTTTGAAGAATTAGAAGAGGTTTTATTGCAAGCAGATGTTGGTTTTGAAACAATCATGGAGCTTATGGATGCTCTGCGCTTTGAAGTACAACGAAAAAATATAAAAGATACGGCAGGCATTCAATCTGTTATTTCAGAAAAACTAGTAGAAATTTATGAAGCTGGTGATGAAAATATAATCGAATTAAATCTTCAAGAAGAAGGTTTAACAGTTATATTAGTAGTTGGTGTAAATGGTGTAGGTAAAACAACTACTATCGGAAAACTTGCAAATCGCTTTAAAAATGAAGGAAGAAAAGTGATGCTTGCTGCTGGAGATACATTCCGTGCAGGAGCAATTGATCAACTTCAGGTGTGGGGAGATCGAGTAGGCGTAGAGGTTATTAAGCAAGCGGAAGGTTCAGACCCTGCTGCTGTCATGTACGATGCGTTAAGTGCTGCGAAAACGAGAAATGTAGACGTTTTAATATGCGATACTGCTGGACGACTTCAAAACAAAGTAAACCTGATGAATGAATTAGAAAAAATTCATCGCGTTATTTCTCGGGAAATACCGAATGCTCCGCATGAAGTACTACTTGCTTTAGATGCTACTACTGGGCAAAATGCACTTGTGCAAGCGCAAACGTTTAAAGAAGCAACAAATGTAACAGGTATTGTCTTAACGAAGCTAGACGGAACTGCAAAAGGCGGAATCGTTTTAGCTATTCGAAAAAAATTGCATATTCCAGTGAAATTTGTAGGCTTAGGTGAGCAAATGGATGATTTGCAACCATTTGATGCGGAAAAATATGTATACGGGCTATTTGCAGAAGGTCTAGAAGCTGAAAGCAATGTTGAAGAAGACAAGTAAAAATACTTGACAGAAGAACACTCTATTTATACACTAGAGAGTGACAAGTGAATTGGTAAGGAGAGATGGAAATGATTGAAAAAACAACTCGTATGAATTTTCTCTTCGATTTTTACCAAGCATTATTAACAGATAAACAAAGAAGTTATATGCAGCTTTATTATTTAGATGATTTATCGCTTGGAGAAATTGCGGAAGAATACAGTATTTCTAGGCAAGCGGTTTATGATAATATACGCCGAACAGAAGCGATGTTGGAAGAATATGAAGAAAAGCTTAATCTTTTTACGAAATTCGAACAGCGACAGGGTAATATTGACCAGCTTCTGCTTTTAGTAAAGGATCAATCATCTGAAGAGACACTGATTAAACTCATTAATCAATTAAAAGAATGGGATTAGGAGGCGGCATGCATGGCGTTTGAAGGATTAGCTGAGCGACTCCAAGGGACGATTCAGAAAATCAAAGGAAAAGGAAAGATTACAGAGGCAGACGTTAAAGAAATGATGCGTGACGTTCGTTATGCACTTTTGGAAGCTGACGTAAACTTAAAAGTAGTAAAAGAATTTGTGAAAAACGTTTCAGAGCGTGCAGTAGGTCAAGACGTGATGAAAAGCTTAACACCAGGGCAACAAGTCGTTAAAATCGTTAAAGACGAATTGACTGTTTTAATGGGCGGAGAGCAAAGTCAAATTTCTTTTTCAACTAGACCACCAACTGTCATTATGATGGTTGGACTTCAAGGTGCTGGTAAAACAACGACATCTGGGAAACTTGCAAATGTACTTCGTAAAAAGTACAATAAGAATCCTTTATTAGTTGCGGCCGATATTTATCGTCCAGCAGCTGTTCAACAGTTGGAAACACTAGGGAAACAATTATCTCTTCCTGTATTTTCTTTAGGGACAGATATTTCTCCAGTAGAAATTGTGAAACAAGCAATTGAACATGCAAAAGAAGAACATTACGATGTAGTGCTAGTAGATACTGCTGGACGACTGCATATTGATGAAATGCTTATGCAAGAGTTAAAAGACATCCGTGCACTTAAAGAGCCAGATGAGGTGTTTTTAGTTGTAGATGCAATGACGGGGCAGGATGCTGTCAATGTAGCAAATAACTTTAACGAAGCGGTTGGCATTACTGGTGTCGTTTTAACAAAGCTTGACGGAGACACTCGAGGTGGAGCAGCATTATCCATCCGTTCTGTTACACAAAAACCGATTAAGTTCGTCGGTATGGGCGAAAAAATGGATGCTTTAGAAGTATTCCATCCAGAGCGCATGGCTTCACGTATTTTAGGAATGGGAGACATGATGTCTCTTATTGAAAAAGCACAAGCGAATGTAGATGAAGAAAAAGCGAAAGAATTAGAAGAAAAATTCCGTACGCAATCTTTTACTTTCGACGACTTTTTAGATCAACTTAGCCAAGTGAAACAAATGGGGCCACTCGACGAAATTTTAAAAATGCTTCCAGGAGCAGGTAAAATAAAAGGTCTTGAAAATGCAAAAGTGGATGAAAAACAAATGGATCGTGTAGAAGCGATTATTTATTCCATGACTACGCAAGAAAAAACAACGCCTGATATTATTAATGGTCCAAGAAAAAAACGAATTGCAAAAGGATCTGGTACGACAATTCAAGACGTTAACAGATTGTTAAAGCAATTCGAAGATATGAAAAAGATGATGAAGCAAATGTCAAACATGCAACAAAAAGGGAAAAAGAAGATGAAAATGCCTGGTTTAGACTCGCTTTTTAAATAATTTTCTAACAAAAAAACAGGGTGTTAAGAAAAAACACTTTACAAACAAATAAAAGCTTGATAATATACTATCTTGTGTGAAACTATTCGGAGGTGCAATAAAAAATGGCAGTTAAAATTCGTTTAAAACGTATGGGAGCAAACAAATCTCCTTTCTATCGTATTGTAGTAGCAGACTCTCGCTCACCACGTGACGGTCGTCAAATTGAAACAGTAGGTACTTACAACCCACTTACTAAACCAGCAGAAGTTAAGATTAACGAAGAATTAGCGTTAAAATGGCTTCAAAATGGTGCGAAACCATCTGATACAGTACGTAACTTGTTCTCAGAACAAGGAATTATGGAGAAATTCCATAACGCAAAACTCGGCAAATAATCGGAGGGGACAATGTGGAGCAGCTGATCGAAGCAATCGTAAAACCGTTAGTTGATTATCCGGATAAAGTTCAGATTGAAAAAGAAGAAAGTGTAAGCCGTGTCGTTTATAAACTTTCTGTTCATCCTGAAGATATGGGGAAAGTTATTGGCAAACAGGGACGAGTAGCAAAAGCAATTCGTACTATTGTTTACTCAGCAGCTGGCAGTCACCAGAAGAAAAAAACATATGTCGACATTTTAGATTAATGTACAAAAAGGGAGAACACTTTGTTCTTCCTTTTTTGTTAAAAGAATAAATAAAGTATCTAGCTAAGGCATCGTTTAAACGGCGTCTGATGCTTTTTTAGGAGGGTTCTTTGTGGAATGGTATAAAGTAGGGAAGATAGTGAATACGCACGGTATTTGGGGTGAAATTCGCGTTATTTCAACTACAGACTTTGCGGATGAGCGATATGAAGTTGGAAGTGAACTTGGTTTATTTAAAACAGATGATGCAAAACCAACGATCATCGTAAAAGTAGCAAGTCATCGAAAACATAAAAACTTTGATTTATTAACATTCGAAGGCTACGGTTTATTAAAGGAAGTAGAAGGATTCCGTGATGCAGTACTAAAAGTATCCGAAAAATATTTAACGGAACTAGAAGATAATGAATTTTATTATCACGAAATTATCGGGTGTACGGTTGAGTCGACTGAAGGAGAAACAATCGGTACGATTACAGAAATTCTTCAAACGGGAGCAAATGATGTGTGGACTGTTCAACCTGAAAAAGGAAAAGCGCATTATATTCCGTATATTGAGGACGTTGTAAAATCAGTTGACATTGAAAACAAGAAAATCGTCATCGAAGTGTTAGACGGTCTATTGTCATGATGAATATTCATATTCTGTCTCTTTTTCCGGAAATGTTCGAAGGAGTGTTTGGCTCTTCTATTTTGAAAAAAGCGCAGGAGAAGAATGAAGTAGCGATAAATGTAGTAAATTTCCGAGACTTCGCAGGCAATAAACATCATAAAGTGGACGATTACCCGTATGGTGGTGGGGCTGGTATGGTATTGCAGCCAGGGCCATTTTTCGATGGGGTAGATTCACTTACTAATGGCAATGAAAAGAAACCACGCATTATTTTACTTTGCCCGCAAGGAGAACGCTTTACACAAAAGAAAGCGGAAGAGCTTGCAAAGGAAGACGAGCTAATTTTCTTATGTGGACATTATGAAGGGTATGATGAACGCATTCGCGAACATTTAGTAACAGATGAAATTTCGTTAGGGGATTTCGTTCTTACTGGTGGTGAGCTTGCGGCGATGACAATCGTCGATAGCGTTGTACGTCTAATGCCAAATGTTTTAGGAAATGCAGAATCGCATGAAAAAGATTCATTCTCTACTGGGCTTTTAGAGCATCCGCAATATACACGACCAGCAGAATATCGTGGCTATAAAGTGCCGGATGTTTTATTGTCTGGCAACCATGCAGAAATCGATAAATGGAGAAGAGAGCAATCTTTAAAACGTACATTGGATAGAAGACCAGAGTTGTTAGAACAAGCAGATTTAAGTGATTCAGATAGACAAGTAATTGAAAAGTTAAAAAGGCAATAAACTTTCATAGAAATATTGCATATAGTCAATGTTTATGATATATTTTACTATGTACTTCTATGTGAAGTACTCATTTTGGGTGTTCCGCTGCAACGGCTAATGTGTGTATGAGCATTCTATACAAGGAGAGAAAATGATGCAAAACATTATTTCAGCAATCACAAAAGAACAATTACGTACAGATCTTCCAGCTTTCCGTCCAGGTGACACAGTTCGTGTACACGTTAAGATCGTAGAGGGAACTCGTGAACGTATTCAAATGTACGAAGGTGTTGTTATTCAACGTCGCGGTGGTGGAATCAGCGAAACTTTCACAGTTCGTAAAATTTCATCTGGTGTTGGTGTAGAACGTATTTTCCCAGTTCACACGCCAAAAATCGCACTTTTAGAAGTAGTTCGTCGTGGTAAAGTTCGTCGTGCTAAATTGTTCTACCTACGTGAATTACGTGGTAAAGCAGCACGTATTAAAGAACTTCGTAGATAATAACAGAGTAACAGTAAATGTTGTAGCGAAGGTGATTTCACTTTTGCTACAACATTTTTTTGCATTCTTTTTGCTTGAATAACATTTTCCTTGTACAATAAAGAAAGCAATTAAAGGGGGAGAATGGATGGAACAAGTAAAAAAAGAGAAAAATGAATTGTGGGAATGGTCCAAGGCATTATTAATCGCTTTTGGAATCGCTGCAATCATCCGTTTCTTTTTATTCACACCCATCGTAGTAGACGGTGAATCAATGATGCCGACTTTAAAAAATGGTGACCGTATGGTTGTCAATAAAATCGGATATATGGTTGGCGAGCCAGATCGTTTTGATATAGTCGTGTTCCATGCACCGGAGCAAAAAAACTACATTAAACGTGTAATTGGGCTTCCGGGTGATCATGTTGAATATAAAAATGATCAACTATATATTAACGGAAAAGAAATAGCAGAACCATATTTAGATCAGTACAAAAGCGAAATTAGTGAAGGCTCTTTAACGGAAGATTTCACACTAGAGGATATTATACAAAAGGGTGAAATTCCAAAAGGTTCCGTATTCGTAATGGGAGATAATCGAAGATACAGTAAAGATAGCCGACATATTGGTATTATTGATATTGATGAAATTATTGGAAATACAAATATCGTATTTTGGCCTCTAGAAGAAATTGGTTTTGTTAAGTAAATTAGGAGGTGCAACATGACGATACAATGGTTTCCTGGTCATATGGCCAAGGCAAGAAGAGAAGTAACAGAAAATCTGAAATTAGTAGACATCGTTTTTGAGTTAATAGATGCACGTTTGCCACTATCTTCTAGAAATCCGATGATCGATCAAGTGATTCATCAAAAAACAAGATTGCTTATTTTAAATAAAATGGACATGGCGGACGAAGTGCAAACAAAGAAATGGATTGCCTATTTCGCCTCAAAAGGGATGCCTGCTGTTGCGATTAACTCTTTGGAAGGAAAAGGACTCCAATCTGTTTTCAAAGCCGCAAAAGAGCTTTTAAAGCCCAAATGGGATCGAATGAGCGAAAGAGGGATGAAGCCTCGCGCAATTCGTGCCATGATTGTTGGAATTCCAAACGTAGGTAAATCAACACTTATCAATCGATTTGCAAGAAAGAACATCGCACGAACAGGAAATACACCTGGAGTAACGAAAAAACAGCAATGGATAAAATTCGAAAAAGAAATCGAATTGCTGGATACACCTGGGATACTATGGCCGAAATTTGAGGATCAAGAAGTTGGTTATAAACTAGCATTAACTGGTGCCATCAAAGATTCTGTTATCAATATGGAAAACCTAGCTGTTTACGGGCTAAAATTTCTTCAAGAGCATTATCCAAAACGCATGGAAGAAAGATATAAAATGACTGAAATGCATGAGGACTTAGTAGATACATTCGATCATATCGGAAAGCTAAGAAGAACTTATGGCAGCGGTGGAGAAATAGATTATGATTTAGTAGCAGAGCTAATCATTCGCGATATTCGTAATCTTCATCTCGGAAAACTAACATTTGATTTTGTAGAATAAAATTCAGTTCATACTGCCCTTTTTACCAATTGGTGAGAAGGGTTTTCTCGATTTTTTTAGAAATATGCCGATACATATAAATATAAGGAAAAGAAAGTTGTTGAGTTACATATGGCAAGTTTGAATGAGATCAAAGAAAAATTATCGACTGCTACTGCTTGGGAGCCTTGGATGGAAGAGCTTGAAGCAGATAATAGAGCAGGAGCCCAAAAATTATTAGCTACATGGAAAAATAAACAACGATCAGTGCAAAAACAAATGCAGGAACATGAAGAAAAAATAGTATTTGACGCAAGTTTTCGAAAAACAGCAAATGATTTAGTAGCAGGCGTCGACGAAGCTGGGAGAGGACCGCTTGCAGGTCCGGTCGTAACGGCAGCAGTAATATTAAGTGCAAATACGGAAGAACTAATTGGACTCGATGACTCGAAGCAAATTTCCCAAAAAAAGCGCAATGAGTTAGCAGAAAAAATTAAAAAAAATGCGATTAGCTATTATGTACATTTCCAATCCGTCGAAAAAATAGATGAGCTTAATATTTACGAAGCGACGAAGCAGTCAATGACAAGTGCTGTTCAACATCTAGATAAACGTCCTCAAATAGTGCTTGTAGACGCGATGCAACTTCCTGTTGAAATGGAAACGCATTCAATTATTAAAGGGGATGCTAAAAGTTTAGCAATCGCAGCGGCATCTATATTAGCTAAAACAGCACGGGATGAGTATATGGATCAACTACATGAAGAATTTCCGATGTATTTATTTAACAAGCATGCGGGTTATGGTACGAAGCAACATATTGAAATGGTCATGAAATATGGACCTACTGAGCATCATCGAAAAACATTCGAACCGATTAAATCCATACTAAAAAAATGAGGTGAATAGATGACTTCTACATCCTTTTCGTCAGTCCAATCACAGACACCGCAAGCAATTTCATCGACTCAAACGGCCCCGATGAAAGAAGGGCAAGTGGTTCATGGAACTGTTAAACAATTATTTCCTAACCAAACAGCAGAAATTCAAATTGGCAATCAAAAAGTAATTGCAAAACTTGAAACTCCTTTAAAAGCTGGAGACGCTCATTTTTTTCAAGTATCTAAACAAGCTCCAGAGCTTCAATTAAAAGTAGTTTCTGAGCCGTTAACGCAAGGAAATACTCCTGCGCAGCAAGCTAACCAGCTCATGCAGTCGATGAATTTGCCGAAAACACCAGAAATGCAGGCAATCGTACAATTTTTCTTAAAAGAACAGCTGCCGATATCGAAAGAGGCGCTTCTTCAAGCAGAGCAACTTATCAAACAGCTACCTGCGGACGTAACGATGAAAGCTGCACTAGAAGCATTACAAAAAATGATGGAGATGAAATTTCCGTTAACGCAGCAAGTTTTTGATGCAGTCATAAGTGGGAAATCGACAGATGGCCTACAATCACTTATTAATTCTTTTAAACTGGCATTGCAGCAAGATACAACATTGCCTCTATCAGTGAAAGAATCGATCCTTCAAAGCTTGCAAAAGTTAGCGGAGCCATTCGGTCAACCGGTTGCTGGAGCACTTTTAGGAAAACAACTAGAAACACTTCAAAATGCACAAACCAACATTTCGACGAGGTTACCACTACTACAAATATTAAAAGAAGCAGCTATATTGCCAGCTCAAGCAACCTTATCTAACCCAACACCACCAGTAGCGCAGCCGGCAATTCCAAATACAGCAGGAGATTTAATGGCTCGTTTATTGCAAGCACCTGCAAGTGAAAAAGTTGCTATTATCGAGCAAATTCGTACATTAATCCAATCGCAACCATTATTAACATCAGGTCAAAAAGAGCAAATACTAAGTCTGATAAAAGATACAAATCAACCTGCGCAAATGCAAAACTTAAATAATGCATTAGTAAAAGCTTTTGCTGAACAAAGCCAACAAGCGATTTTTTCAAAAGATCAAAATGGTCTGACACCTAAAGACCATTTAGTTTCATTGCTTGGTAAGGGAAATAATGCAGAAATGATTAACCAAACACTACAACAAGTAATAACTATGACGAAAAGTAGTCCGAATGCCATGCTAACGCAGCAAATAGCTCAATCTGAAGCCGCTATTCTTCAGCAATTAGATGGCAAAGCTTTTGAACATGCAATGAAGGATGTATTGAGATCTTTAGGGTTTAGTTATGAAGCAAGGCTTGGTAGCAACAGCGAGGATTTAAGACAGCTCGCATTGCAATTAAAACCCCAGCTAGTGGATATATTACAAAATCAAGCTGCATCTGCTACATTAAGAGATCAAGCGGAATTAGTGCTAGGTCGAATGAATGGAATGCAATTATTATCAGCAGAAAATGGTCCTCAACACCAATTATTAATGCAAGTTCCATTAGAGTTTTTAGGCAAGAAAATGGATGCGACACTTGAGTGGAAAGGAAGAATGTTAGAAAACGGGAAGATTGACCCGGATTTTGCACGCATTATGTTTTATTTGCAATTAGATGCTTTGGAAGAAACGGTTGTAGATATGCAAGTGCAAAATAGAGTAGTGACAATTTCTTTATTTAATAATGATACCCGCCTACAACAAGTAGCGAATACTTTTAAAGATTCACTCAAAGATGGGCTCTCGGCAGTTGGATATAAATTATCAGGAGTATTTGTTAAAACATTTGAAGAACAAAAACTTTCTTCGCCATTAAAAGTAAAAGGACCTTTACTTGAGTCGCAAGGAGTAGATATACGCATATGAACGAAGAAAAACATACTCGAAAAGAAGCGATTGCGCTAAGTTATAAACCTGGTGCGACGGATTCTCCTACAGTAGTTGCAAAAGGTAAAGGAAAGATAGCTGAAAATATTTTAGCGAAAGCACAGGAGCATGATGTTCCGATTCAAGAAGATCCAAGTTTAGTTGAATTGCTTGGTCAACTCGATATTAATCAGTCGATTCCTGAGGAGTTATATCAAGCCGTGGCCGAAGTATTTGCCTTCGTTTATAAAATAGATAAAGAGAAAGGGATAGCTCGAAGTAGGGCAAAATAATTTCGACAAATAGTGAGAATATTCCCTGTTATTCGCAAAGACCAGACTTGTGTGGACAAGTTGTGACAGTTTTAATACAATGAGAAGGTAGTAAATTACTTGACTTAAGTTTGATTGGAGGATGCAAGATGAATATCCATGAATATCAAGGTAAACAGCTCCTTAGACAATATGGCGTAGCAGTGTCAAACGGAATTGTTGCTTTCTCTCCTGAAGAGGCGGTAAAAGCGGCAAAAGAGTTAGGCTCAAGCGTTATTGTTGTAAAAGCTCAAATCCACGCGGGTGGCCGTGGTAAAGCTGGTGGAGTCAAAATCGCGAAAAACTTAGATGAGGTTCGCGAGTATGCAAAAGAACTTTTAGGAAAAGTGCTAGTTACACACCAAACTGGTCCTGAAGGTAAGGAGATTAAGCGTCTACTTATTGAAGAAGGTAGCGATATCAAGAAGGAATATTATATTGGTCTTGTTTTAGATCGTGCAACTTCTCGTGTAACACTTATGGGCTCTGAAGAGGGCGGTATGGACATCGAGGAAGTAGCAGCAAATAATCCTGAAAAATTATTCTACGAAGAAATTGACCCGGTTGTAGGTTTAACAGGCTTCCAAGCTCGTCGTATGGCGTTCAATATGAACATTCCAGCAAAACTTGTCAATAAAGCTGCAAAATTCATGCTTGGATTATACCAAGTTTATAAAGAAAAAGATGCTTCTATCGTTGAGATTAACCCGTTAGTAGTTACTAATGACGATAATGTATTAGCACTTGATGCAAAATTCAATTTTGACGCAAACGCTTTATACCGTCATGCTGACATTCTTGAACTACGTGACTATGACGAAGAAGATGCAAAAGAAATCGAAGCTTCTAAATATGATTTAAGCTACATTTCTTTAGATGGAAATATCGGTTGTATGGTTAATGGTGCTGGTCTTGCTATGGCAACGATGGACACAATTAGCTATTACGGCGGTTCACCCGCAAACTTCCTTGACGTTGGGGGCGGTGCTACAGCAGAAAAAGTAACAGAAGCGTTTAAAATCATCCTTTCAGATACAAACGTAAAAGGTATTTTTGTTAATATCTTTGGTGGTATCATGAAGTGTGACGTAATCGCAGAAGGTGTTATTATTGCTGCTAAAGAAGTAGGACTTTCGGTTCCGTTAGTAGTTCGTCTTGAAGGTACAAATGTAGACTTAGGTAAAAAATTATTAAATGAATCTGGTTTAAATATAATCGCTGCTGACTCTATGGCAGACGGTGCACAAAAAATCGTTAATCTTGTAGGATAAGAAAGGTAGGGACATGAAGTGGGCGTATATATAAATAAAGATACAAAAGTAATCGTTCAAGGAATTACGGGCTCTACTGCTCTTTTCCATACAAAACAAATGCTTGAATATGGTACAAAAATCGTTGCTGGGGTTACTCCTGGTAAAGGTGGAACAGAAGCAGAAGGCGTACCGGTATTCAATACAGTTGAAGATGCTGTAAAAGCAACTGGCGCTAATGTTTCAGTAATTTATGTACCAGCTCCATTTGCTGCTGATGCAATTATGGAAGCGGTAGATGCAGAATTAGATATGACAATTTGTATTACTGAGCATATCCCAGTATTAGACATGGTTAACGTGAAACGTTATATGGAAGGCAAGAAAACGCGTTTAGTTGGACCAAACTGCCCAGGAGTTATTACGGCAGATGAATGTAAGATTGGTATTATGCCAGGATACATTCATACAAAAGGCCATGTAGGCGTTGTATCACGTTCTGGTACATTAACGTATGAAGCTGTTCATCAATTAACTCAAGCTGGTATCGGTCAAACGACAGCAGTTGGTATTGGTGGAGACCCTGTAAACGGTACTAACTTCATCGACGCATTATCTGCGTTCAATGAAGACGAAGAAACGTATGCAGTTGTTATGATTGGTGAAATCGGTGGTACTGCGGAAGAAGAAGCAGCAGCATGGATTAAAGCTAACATGACTAAGCCAGTAGTAGGATTTATTGGTGGTCAAACTGCTCCTGAAGGAAAACGTATGGGACACGCTGGTGCAATTATCTCTGGTGGTCAAGGTACTGCTGAAGGGAAAATTAAAGCAATGGAAGCAGCTGGTATGAAAGTAGCGGCAACTCCATCGGTAATCGGTGAAACTTTAATTGAAGCAATTAAAGAAGCAGGTCTTTACGACGCTTGTAAAACACATTAATATAAGAGTACGGTAATGTCTTAAATGATATTACCGTACTTTTTTAACATAAAGGAGGAGTTTTGTCATAGACGAACATTTTCAGCAACGTTTGTTAGCTTTGCATTATGTGTTTCCGGTACCGATGAATAAAATCAAATTATTAATGGAACATAGTTCCGAGCTAGCTTTGTTAGAAAAAATGTCGACACAAAAAATTGCAACAATACTTAATATTTCACAAGAACGTGCTATTCATTTGCGACAAATGTATCAAAAATTTGTAGAAACCCCATTTCTACAAATGTATAAAAAACACCGTATTACCCCAATTTGTTATACCGATCCCAACTATCCATTAAATTTAAAATTGCTATATGATCCACCAGCAGTTCTCTACACAAAAGGCGATATTTCATTGCTACAAAACCCTAGAAAATTAGCGATTATTGGTTCAAGAAAAGCGACCAATTATTCTAAAATGAGCATAGAACAACTGTTACCTCCCTTACTGGAGCAGGATTTCGTAATTGTTAGCGGCCTTGCTAAGGGGGCAGATGCACTTGCCCATCAAATTACAATGAATCTAGGTGGAAGAACGATAGCGGTTCTTGGAACAGGCTTATTTCATGTTTATCCGAAAGAAAACACGCGAATATCTGATGAAATGGAAAACTCTCAATTGCTTGTAACAGAATATCCTCCATATATTACGCCGAAAAAATGGAATTTCCCTATGCGAAATCGAATTATTAGCGGATTATCTGTCGGAGTAGTTATTACAGAAGCGCAAGAAAAGAGTGGTACAGTTTCAACAATGGAGCATGCTTTGGAAAATGGAAAAGAAATTTTTGCAGTACCAGGTTCAATTTTTTCGGAGCTGTCAACAGGCCCACATTCTCTTATTTTAGAAGGGGCTAAGCCTGTTTGGAGCGGTTATCAAATATTGGAAGAATTAAATATTATGCATGAATTAAAAAAATTGTAGATGGAAAAGCCTTGCATTTATAAAGAATCTGTTATACATTTTGCAACAGGTATTTGTTTTGTTGATTAAAGCGAGTTACCTTCTATAAGGAGGCACATATCTATGTCGGATTATTTAGTTATAGTAGAATCGCCTGCAAAGGCAAAAACAATAGAACGTTATCTTGGAAAAAAATATAAAGTAAAAGCATCTATAGGGCATGTACGGGATTTACCAAGAAGCCAAATGGGTGTAGACACTGAAAATAATTACGAACCGAAGTATATAACTATTCGCGGTAAAGGGCCAGTATTGCAAGAATTAAAAACCGCAGCCAAAAAAGCGAAGAAAATTTATCTCGCGGCCGATCCCGACAGAGAAGGGGAAGCGATTGCTTGGCATTTAGCAAATGCGTTAAATGTAGACATCCATTCCGATTGTCGTGTTGTATTTAATGAGATTACAAAAGATGCGATTTTAGAATCGTTTAAAAACCCAAGACCTATTAATATGGACTTAGTCGATGCACAACAAGCACGAAGAATTTTAGATCGTCTCGTTGGATATAATATTAGCCCGATTTTATGGAAAAAAGTAAAGAAGGGGTTATCGGCTGGACGTGTTCAATCCGTTGCTTTACGTTTAATCATTGATCGTGAAAATGAAATTAATAATTTCGTTCCAGAAGAATACTGGACAATCGAAGGGCAATTTGAAAAAAATAAAAAGGCATTCGATGCAATGTACTATGGTACTGAAAAAGAAAAAGTGAAACTTACGAACGAGCAAGAAGTAAAAGATGTTTTAAGCGTTATGAAAGGCAAGAAGTTTTCCGTAACGAATGTTGTGAAGAAAGAAAGAAAAAGAAATCCAGCACCATCTTTCACGACATCATCTTTACAACAAGAAGCTGCTCGTAAACTTAACTTTAGAGCAAGAAAAACAATGATGCTTGCGCAGCAATTATATGAAGGAATTGATGTTGGAAATAAAGAAGGAACTGTTGGTTTAATAACGTATATGCGAACAGATTCTACTCGAATTTCTGAAACTGCAAAAGCGGATGCACATGAATACATTAAAAATGAATACGGCTCGGAGTTTATAACGAGTAAAAAAGAAGAGAAGCAATCTAAAAAAGCACAGGATGCACATGAAGCAGTTAGACCTACTAGTGTTCTTAGAACGCCAGATCAAGTGAAAAGTATCCTTTCACGAGATTTATTCCGATTGTATAAGCTAATCTGGGAACGTTTTATCGCTAGTCAAATGGCTCCAGCTATATTGGATACTGTTGCTGTAGATTTAAAAAATGGACAAGCTGTGTTTCGTGCTAATGGTTCTCAAGTGAAGTTCGCTGGATTCATGAAAGTGTATGTAGAAGGTTCTGACGATCTAACAGACGACAAAGATAAGTTATTACCAGTATTAGAAGTTGGTGATAAAGTAGATGCGTTATTAATTGATCCGAAGCAGCATTTTACACAACCGCCTCCAAGATATTCAGAAGCAAGATTAGTAAAAACACTAGAAGAAATCGGTATTGGACGACCATCTACATACGCTCCAACACTTGATACGATTCAAAAAAGAGGATACGTTGCACTAGAAACAAAGCGATTTGTACCTACTGAACTAGGAACGATTGTTCATCAAATGGTGCTAGAGTTTTTCCCAGATATTTTAGATATTGAATTTACAGTTCAAATGGAAAGAGATTTGGACAGCGTCGAAGAAGGGCAAGTTAAGTGGGTTGAAGTAATCGACGGATTTTATAAAGATTTTGAAAAGCATGTCATATATGCAGATGCTGAAATGGAGAAAATCGTTATTAAAGACGAACCTACAGGCGAAGATTGTGAAAAATGTGGATCACCTATGGTCTATAAATTAGGGCGATACGGCAAATTCATGGCATGTAGTAATTTTCCAGATTGCCGAAACACGAAAGCAATCATTAAAGAAATCGGTGTTCCTTGTCCAGCGTGTGAAGCGGGTCAAATTGTAGAGCGCAAAAGCAAAACAAAACGACTTTTCTATGGCTGCGATCAATATCCAACGTGTGAATTTGTATCTTGGGATAAACCAATCAATAGACCATGTCCAAAGTGTAATGAAATGCTCGTAGAGAAAAAACTGAAAAAAGGCATACAAATTCAATGTGTGGCTTGTGACTATAAAGAAGATCCACAAAGCTAAAAGAAAGAGGTTTTAACATGACTGAAATAGTAAATGTCATTGGTGCAGGACTTGCAGGGAGCGAGGCGGCTTGGCAAATCGCTAAGCGAGGAGTAAAGGTCCGTCTTTATGAAATGCGTCCTGTTAAACAAACACCAGCCCATCATACGGATAAATTTGCTGAATTGGTTTGCTCTAATTCATTACGTGCAAATAACTTAACTAACGCTGTAGGCGTTATTAAAGAAGAAATGCGTATGCTAGACTCCCTTATTATTCAATCTGCAGATAATAGTAGTGTGCCTGCTGGAGGAGCACTAGCTGTAGACAGGCATGATTTTGCTGGGCGAGTAACGGAAGCAATTCGCAATCACCCAATGATTGAAATTATAAATGGAGAAGTAACAGAAATCCCAGAAGGTATTACAGTTATCGCTACTGGACCTTTAACTTCTCCAGCTTTAGCAGAAAAGGTTAAGGAATTGACAGGACAAGATTATTTATACTTTTACGATGCTGCGGCACCGATTGTCGAAAAAGACAGTATCGATATGGATAAGGTATACTTAAAATCGCGTTACGATAAAGGAGAAGCAGCTTATTTAAACTGCCCAATGACAGAAGAAGAATTTAATTGTTTTTATGATGCGCTTGTAGCAGCTGAAGTTGTTCCTTTAAAAGAGTTTGAAAAAGAGATTTTCTTTGAAGGCTGTATGCCTGTGGAAGTAATGGCTGAAAGAGGACGTAAAACATTATTGTTTGGACCGATGAAACCCGTTGGTCTAGAAGATCCTATAACAGGTAAAATACCTCATGCAGTAGTTCAGTTGAGACAAGATGATGCAGCAGGTACTTTATATAATATTGTTGGCTTCCAAACGCATTTAAAATGGGGTCCGCAAAAAGAAGTGCTACAGTTAATTCCTGGATTAGAAAATGTAGATATTGTAAGATATGGTGTTATGCATCGCAATACGTTCATAAATTCGCCATATGTTTTACAAGCAACTTATCAATTAAAAGCCAATCAACAAATTTTCTTCGCTGGTCAAATGACAGGAGTAGAAGGATATGTTGAGTCAGCCGGTAGTGGTTTATTGGCAGGTATAAATGCTGCGAAATTAGCTAAAGGCGAAGAGTTAGTTATCTTCCCAAGTGAGACAGCTCTAGGGAGCATGGCTAGATATATAACAGAGGCAGACCCGAAAAACTTCCAACCGATGAACATTAATTTCGGATTATTTCCGGAGCTAGGGAAGAGAGTAAGGGATAAAAAAGTGCGGACAGAACAACTAGCTAATCGTGCTTTGACAACGATTCAAAATTTTATGAAAAATACATCGATTTAATTGCTTTAAGCCTCTAAAAATTGTTATACTTTTAGAGGCTTTTACTATGGAAAAGATTCGGAGTTGTTTAGATGATTGGTTTAGATGAGTTGCACTCTTTTATTGCCTATATTCAATTGGAGAAGAATTACTCAAATCTAACCGTTCAGGAATACGAAAAAGACATTGAACAGTTTTTAACATTTTTAAAAACAGAAGGTGTTATTCAATTAAATGATGTCGAGTACTTACATGCTAGGTTATATGTAACAAATCTTTATGAGAGTAAATTAGCGAGAACCTCTATATCAAGGAAAATTTCATCCATTCGATCTTTTTATAAATTTTTGCATAAAGAATACGGGATTCGAGAAGACGCATTTCGATCATTGTATCACCCCAAAAAAGAAGAAAAACTACCACATTTTTTTTACGAAGAAGAGCTGGAAAAATTATTCGAAGGTAATAGAGGAATAGATGTTTTATCTATAAGGAATATTGCATTGCTAGAACTACTATATGCAACTGGAATACGTGTAAGTGAGCTTATATCGATCGAGCTAACTCATTTTGATATACATTATGGGATTATACGTGTGATGGGAAAAGGTAGAAAAGAACGTTATGTGCCAGTCGGTGATTTCGCAATTACTGCAGTAGAAGAGTACATCGAAAAAAGTAGAGTGAAGTTGATGAAGTCTACTACGCATCCTTTTTTATTTGTGAATAGCAGAGGGGAACCTTTGACTGCTCGTGGCGTCAGGTATATTCTAAACGAAATGATGAAAAAAGCTTCTTTATCCACAAAAATTTATCCTCATATGTTGCGGCATACATTTGCAACGCATTTGTTAAATAATGGTGCAGACTTAAGGAGTGTCCAAGAATTGCTAGGTCATTCTCAGCTGTCTTCGACACAAGTTTATACACATGTAACGAAGGAACATTTACGAAAAACGTATATGAATGCTCATCCAAGGGCATAAGTATGGGAGGTATAGGAATTTGGCTGAAATTCATGCAACAACAATCTTTGCAGTTAGTCATAAGGGAAGTCATGCAATGGCAGGAGATGGGCAAGTTACACTTGGCAATCAAGTAGTGATGAAGCACACGGCTAAAAAAGTGAGAAGATTATTTAACGGTCAAGTAATAGCTGGTTTTGCTGGCTCAGTGGCAGATGCCTTTACTCTTTTTGAAATGTTTGAAGGGAAATTATTGGAATATAATGGCAATCTACAACGTGCAGCTGTAGAGCTTGCCAAACAGTGGCGTGGGGATAAAATGCTACGCCAATTAGAGGCGATGCTATTAGTAATGGATAGTAGTAATTTATTGCTTGTATCTGGAACTGGTGAAGTAATTGAGCCAGATGACGGAATTCTTGCAATTGGTTCTGGAGGAAATTACGCGTTAGCAGCTGGTAGAGCTTTAAAACAGTATGCTGGAGACAATATGACGGCAAAAGAAATCGCGGTCGCATCACTTACAACTGCTGCTGATATTTGTGTCTTTACGAATCATCAAATTATTGTGGAGGTATTAGGGGAATGAAAGAAACTAACTTAACACCGAAGCAAATAACAGAACATTTGAATCGCTATATTATTGGCCAAAATGCAGCGAAAAAAGCTGTGGCTGTAGCGCTTAGAAACCGCTACAGAAGACAATTATTAGATGATGATATGAAGAATGAAGTTATTCCGAAAAACATCTTAATGATTGGTCCAACAGGAGTTGGAAAAACAGAAATAGCGAGAAGAATTGCGAAACTAACAAAGGCACCATTTGTTAAAGTAGAAGCAACTAAATTTACTGAAGTAGGCTATGTTGGAAGAGATGTAGAATCTATGGTGAGAGATTTAGTGGAAGCTGCAATTCGAATCGTGAAAGAAGAGAAAATGGAAGAAGTGAAAGACCAAGCGATTCGCCTAGCAAATGATGCGATTGTGAAGTTACTGGTACCTTCTTTGAAGAAAAAGCAATCGGGTCAAAATCCATTTGAAGCATTGTTTGGTGGAAAAATGGAGGAAGAAGCTTCTGACACAGATGATACAGAAGTTCGATTGAAACGTTCTCAAATTGCAGAAGATTTAAGGGATGGCAAACTAGAAAACGAAATAGTTACTGTAGAAGTAACAGAACAGTCGGCTTCCTTATTTGATGCACTGCAAGGTGGCGGAATGGAAAGCATGGGCATGAATATGCAAGATGCTCTTTCTAGTCTAATGCCTAAGAAAAAGAAAAAAAGAAAAATGCGCGTGCAAGATGCTCGCAAAGTTTTAATGCAAGAAGAAGCAAGTAAACTAATCGATAGCGATGAAGTTTCCCAAATTGCGATTGAAAAAACAGAGCAAACAGGAATTATTTTCATCGATGAAATGGATAAAATCGCAAGTCGCAATAGTAGTGGGTCATCGGCGGATGTATCGCGAGAAGGCGTTCAACGTGATATTTTGCCTATTGTAGAAGGATCAACGATTAATACGAAATACGGTGCTGTAAAAACAGATTATATTTTGTTTATCGCAGCTGGAGCGTTTCATATGTCGAAGCCTTCTGATCTTATACCGGAGTTACAAGGGAGATTCCCAATTCGTGTCGAATTAGAAAAACTGACAAAAGATGATTTTGTTCGTATATTAAAAGAACCGCATCAATCATTGATCAAGCAGTATGAGGCTTTATTGCAAACTGAAGGTGTAACGATTGCATTTTCTGATGAAGCGATTGAAAGAATAAGCGAGATAGCTTATGAAGTCAATCAAGAAACCGATAATATTGGAGCTAGAAGACTTCACACGATTTTAGAGAAAGTATTAGAGGAACTTTCTTATGAGGCTTCGGATATTTCGCCAGCTAATATTCAAATTACACCGGCTTATATCGATCAAAAGCTTGATAATATTGTGAAAAACAAAGATTTATCACAGTTTATTTTATAGTATTAAATTTTACCTGTTCCCAAAACAATTAAAAACCTTTAGAATATTCAATAAATAACACTAATTATAATAGGAGGACACACAAATGAATTTATTAGCAAAAACAAGACAAATTAACTCGATGCTTCAAGCATCAGCGGGGAAACCGGTTAATTTCAAAGAAATGGCTGCTACGTTAAGCCATGTAATCGAATGTAACGTATTTATCGTAAGTAGAAAAGGGAAGTTACTTGGTTTTGAAGTTCATCAACAAATCGAAAATGAACGTATGATTAAAATGATGGAGGAACGTCAATTCCCAGAAGACTATACAAAAAACTTATTCAGCGTAAACGAAACATCTTCTAACTTAGATGTATTCAGTCAACATTCGGTATTCCCAGAGGAAAACCGTGAATTATTTAAAGATGGTTTAACAACAATTGTTCCAATCATCGGCGGTGGAGATCGTTTAGGAACATTAATTCTTGGACGTTTTAAACATGAATTTCATGATGATGATTTAATTCTTGGAGAATACGGCGCTACAGTAGTAGGAATGGAAATTCTTCGTGAAAAATCAGAAGAAATTGAAGTAGAGGCACGTAGCAAAGCTGTTGTTCAAATGGCTATTAACTCTTTATCTTACAGTGAGTTAGAAGCGATTGAGCATATCTTTGAAGAACTAGATGGTACAGAAGGGCTACTAGTTGCATCGAAAATTGCTGACCGCGTTGGAATCACACGATCTGTTATTGTAAATGCATTACGTAAACTTGAAAGTGCTGGTGTTATCGAGTCAAGATCACTTGGGATGAAAGGAACTTATATTAAAGTTCTAAACGATAAATTCTTAGCAGAATTAGCGCATTTAAAAATGAAATAAATTGTACTCATAATTAAAACCTTTCCAGCTTCTTGTGGAGAGGTTTTTATTATGAGCACAATAAAATTATTAGGGATATCTAAACTATCACGGTATATTATTTTTTGCGTAAAATTCGACAAAACCCTCTGCATGGGATTATTAAAATAGATAAGTCCTATAAAAAAGTACTTTATTTTGCATTTTTAGTCTTAAGGTATCAATAATAAATTTTGCGTGTCGCAATATAGCAAATTTGATAGAAAAATAGGGAATATTGGACTATTATATTTTGGAAAAGAGAATAGACACTATGTTACGTTTTCATTACAATTAAGTTAATGAGATATCACTGGTTTAATTAGAAATATTAACCTTTGAAAAAAGAAGAGGTGAGTTTGGTGAGCATTTTTGGAGGAACAATTTCAAGTTTAGAAAAAGGATTGGATTATTCTGCAGTTAAGCACAAAACAATAGCGCAAAATATAGCGAATGTTGACACTCCTAATTATAAAGCGAGAAGTGCTAACTTCGAAGCTATATTTTCAGAAGCCAAACACGCAACAGTGTCGGCTTATCGAACGCAAGAAAAACATTATGATTTTAAAATGCAACCTACATCTAGCAATGTTACTAGATTTGCAAACTTAAGGTATCGACATAATGGGAATGGTGTCGATATGGACAAAGAACAAGCAAATCTTGCGACAAATCAAATTTACTACAACGCATTAATTGATCGAGTTAGTGGGAAGTTAAATTCTCTACAAACAGTTATAAAGGGAGGTAGATAATCATGTCGATTTTTCATGGGATGAATACGACGGCTTCCGCTTTAACAACACAGCGTTTACGCATGGATGTTATTTCCTCTAATATGGCAAATGTCGATACAACACGTGCGAAATTTGTTGATGGTGAATGGGAAGCGTATAGAAGAAAAACTGTAACATTGAAACCATTAGAAGGAAGATTTTCAAACTTTTTGAATGTAGCTGTTGGCACATACGAAAAAGGTGAAGCGGGTAACGGAGTGAAAGTGTCACGTATTAACGAAGACAGAGAAACACCGTTTAAATTAGTTTTTGATCCAACTCATATTGATGCAGATGCAGATGGGTATGTTCAAATGCCAAACGTTGATCCATTAAGAGAAATGGTCGATTTAATGTCAGCAACTCGCTCATATGAAGCGAATGTAACTGTGTTCAATGCAAATAAAGCAATGTTATCAAAAGCTTTAGAAATTGGAAAATAAAATAGAAAGAAGGGCTAACTAGACATGGCAATAGAGTCTATTTCTTTATTTAATCCCGCTAAAATAGCTGAAACTGGTGTAAAGCAAAATGTAACACCAAGTACACCTTATGAAGCGCAGCAAAAATTTGGAGATTTTTTGAAAACAGCAATAGAAGGCGTAAACGCAAACCAAAAAGCTTCAGACGTATTAACTGAAAAGCTTATTAATGGAGAGAACGTCGAACTACATAACGTGATGATTGCTTCACAGAAAGCAAGTATTACATTAAGTGCAACAATGGAAATTAGAAATAAAGTAATTGAAGCTTATCAAGAAATAATGCGTATGCCAGTGTAACCCTCTCTGTTATCGCTAAATATGAAGCAAAAATATTCACCATAACCGGAGGATACCGATGAATGAAAGAATGAAAAAAATCATAAATGATATTACTGCATTTTGGCGAAGTCGAACAAAAATGCAAAAAGGAACAATACTTGGTAGTGCCGTAGCTGTTATTTTATTAGCAGCTATTATTACTTTTTTTAGCACAAGAACGGACCTTGTTCCGTTATACTCCGATGTTGCTCCAGCAGAAATAGGTAGAATTAAAGAAACGCTTGATGCACAAGGCGTCATAAATGAAGTTGCTCCTGGTGGAACATCTATTTTAGTTCCCGCTGAACAAATGGACTCATTGTTAGTACAGCTTTCTGCTCAAGGATTTCCACAATCAGGCATGATTGATTATAGTTTCTTTTCTCAAAATGCTGGATTTGGTATGACGGACAATGAATTTGGCGTTTTAAAATTAGCTTCTATGCAAACAGAAGTTGCTAATTTACTTAAAAGTATTGATGGAGTTAAAGATGCATCCGTAAGAATTACATTACCGGAAGAAGGTATATTTTTATCTCAAAGCAATAGTGCGGCTAGTGCTGCGATTGTGCTGAATACAGCTCCGGGATACCAATTTACTGAAACGCAAATTACTTCAATCTATAAACTAGTTTCAAAGTCTATTCCAAACTTATCAACAGATGATATTAGTATTAGAAATCAATTCCTTGAATATTTTGACCTAGATCAAGCAAGTACTAATACGGCTGGCGCAAATGTCGGCGATCAAATGGCGATTAAAAAGACGATTGAACGCGACTTGCAAAGACAAGTTCAAATGATGCTTGGCACTTTAATGGGACAAGATAAAGTAGTTGTTTCGGTTACAACAGACATCGATTTCAAACAAGAAAATAGAGAAGAAAACCTTGTAGAACCTGTAGATGTAGAAAATATGACAGGTATACAAATAAGCGCACAACGTATTTCAGAAACATTTACTGGTAATAATCCATTAGAAGGTGGAACTCCACAAGGAGAAGATCCTACGGATAATTTCACAAATTATCAAGAAGGATCTACAGCAAATGGGGATTATGAAAGAATCGAAGAAACGATTAATAATGATGTAAATAGAATTCGCAAAGAAATTGTAGAAAGTCCATACAAAATCAGAGATATTGGTATTCAAGTAATGGTAGAACCTCCTACTCCTGATGATGCAGCTACAATGCCGGACGGCGTACAAGCGGATATCGAACAAATACTTTCAACAATTATTCGTACTTCTATCGACAAAGGGGAAGTTGGAGAGTTAACAGAAGCCCAACTTCAAGAAAAAATTGTTGTTTCTGTTCAACCATTTAACGGAAAAGATGCTACGTTAGCAGAGGGGAATCCAGTAATCCCTTGGTGGGTTTATGTTATTGGTGGTATTTTACTAGCGGCAATTATTCTTTTAGTAGTATTTATTATGCGCTCTAGACGAAAAGAAGCAGAAGAACTAGAAATTCTAGAAGAACAAAGTGAAGAACTTGCAATTGATGATATAAATGAAGAAAAAGAAACAGAAGCTACCTTAAGACGCAAACAACTCGAAAAAATGGCGAAAGATAAGCCAGACGACTTCGCTAAATTGCTACGTACTTGGATAGCTGAGGATTAACTTTATTTAGAAAAATAAAGTTAAAGCCTCCGGCGGATGTTACAGATTTTGAAACCGGCAACCGGGTTCGAAATCTGTACGCAATTACGTCGGAGTGTAATTGATTGGAGGGACGGCTATGGTAAAGAAAGACAAAGAACTTAGTGGTAAACAAAAAGCCGCGCTCTTGTTGATTTCTCTAGGACCTGAAGTGTCTGCTTCCATTTATAAACATTTAAATGAAGAAGAAATCGAGCGTTTAACACTAGAAATCTCAGGAGTTAAGAAAGTTGATCCAGATATTAAAGAAGAAATTATTGAAGAGTTTCATAATATTGCCTTAGCGCAAGATTATATCTCACAAGGTGGAATTGGGTACGCAAAAACAGTTCTTGAAAAAGCACTTGGTACAGACCATGCACAAGCGATTATTAATCGTTTAACTTCTTCGCTTCAAGTAAGGCCTTTTGACTTTGCAAGGCGCGCAGAACCAACTCAATTATTTAATTTCATACAAAATGAGCATCCACAAACAATAGCGCTCATACTTTCGTATTTAGAAGCACAACAAGCAGGGGTTATTCTTTCTTCGTTACCTCAAGAAGTACAAGCGGATATTGCGAAGCGTATTGCTACGATGGATTCCACTTCACCTGAAGTAATTAGTGAGATCGAATCTGTTTTAGAAAGAAAATTATCATCGACCGTAACACAAGATTACACAGAAACTGGTGGAATCGACGCAGTTGTCGAAGTGTTGAATGGTGTTGACCGTGCAACAGAGAAAACTATTTTGGATGCACTTGAAATCCAAGATCCAGAACTTGCCGAAGAAATTAAGAAAAGAATGTTCGTATTCGAAGACATCGTTACATTGGATAACCGTTCGATTCAACGAGTTATTCGCGATTGTGAAAACGAAGACTTACTACTTTCATTAAAAGTATCAAGCGAAGAAGTAAAAGATATTGTATTCCGAAATATGTCTACTCGAATGGCAGACACTTTCAAGGAAGAAATGGAAATCATGGGACCTGTTCGATTGCGTGATGTAGAAGAAGCACAATCACATATCGTTGCAGTAATTAGAAGACTTGAGGATGCTGGCGAGATTATTATTGCTCGTGGTGGAGGAGATGACATCATTGTCTAGAATTTTCCGAAACGTCCTAATGGATGGCAATGTAGAAAAAGCAAGATCTATTCAGATCAAAAACCTTACATTACCTGAAGAAATAATAGAAGTCGATCAAACACTTAACCTGGAAACCTTTCTACTAGAAAGAGATAAGATGCTAAAAGAAGTAGAGAAAGAGATTTCCATGAGAAAAGCAGCACTTGCTGCCGAAATAGAAGAAACAAGGCAATTTGTCGATAACGAAATAGCTGTTTGGGAACAACAAAAAGTAGAATTTCAACAGGCTGCTTACGATGAAGGATTTACACAAGGTTTAGAAGAAGGTAGAAACAAAGCGACTGCTGATATGAAACAAGCGGTCGCTACTGCTAATGAAGCAATAGGCATTGCACATGAAAATGCAATGGAATATTTACAACACCAAGAGCACGTTATTCTTGAACTTGCTATTCGTACATCTGAACGAATCTTAGGAACAACACTTGAAGAAAATGACGAACTTTTTCTGTCTATTGTGAAGCGTGGGTTGAAAGAAGCAAGGGAAATGAAAGAAGTTAAAGTATATGTTTCCCCAACGTATTTTTCATTGGTTTCAAGTAATCGAGAAGAACTAGCTTCAATTTTTCCAGTGGATGTTCCATTTATGATTTTTGTGGATGAAGATATTAATCCAACAGATTGCTACATTGAAACGAATCATGGAAGAATTGTTGTGAGTATTGATGAGCAACTACAAGAACTAAGACGAAAATTAGTAGATACTTTAGATAGCATGGAGTGAATGTGATGAAAGCAGTCGAATTAATTCAGCAAATCCCCAATTTATCTTCATTTAAAAAATATGGGCGTGTAAACCGCGTTGTTGGATTAATGATTGAATCACAAGGTCCAGAAAGTTCTATAGGAGATGTGTGTAAAATACATATTAACTCTCCTAGAAATGGACATTCAATCATTCTTGCAGAAGTAGTTGGATTTAAAGAAGAGATTGTTGTATTAATGCCTTACACAAATATTCGAGAAATATCAACCGGATGTCTTGTGGAAGGTACGAACAGTCCTCTGGAGATTAAAGTTGGTCCAGAATTAATTGGTAAAGTACTAGATTCAATGGGTAATCCAATTGATGGAACAGTATTACCAAAAGGATTAATGACAGTAGGTACAGAACAAGATCCTCCTAATCCTCTCACAAGACCACCTATCGATGAGCGAATAGAAGTAGGAGTTAAAGCAATCGATGGGATGTTAACGGTAGGAAAAGGGCAAAGGGTCGGTATTTTTGCGGGTTCAGGAGTAGGGAAAAGTACTTTACTTGGAATGATTGCCCGAAATACAAATGCAGATTTGAATGTTATCGCTCTAATTGGAGAGCGTGGAAGAGAAGTTCGTGAGTTCATCGAAAGAGATTTAGGTCCAGAAGGTTTAGCGAAGTCGATTGTAGTAGCAGCAACTTCTGATCAGCCAGCATTAATGCGTATAAAAGGTGCTTTTACAGCTACAGCAATTGCAGAGTACTTTCGTGATAAAGGCTTAAATGTCATGCTCATGATGGATTCAGTTACGCGAGTAGCGATGGCACAGCGTGAAATTGGCCTAGCAGTTGGTGAACCTCCCGCAACAAGAGGATATACACCATCTGTATTCTCGATCTTGCCGAAGCTTTTGGAACGAACGGGAACGAATGAGCAAGGAACAATTACCGCATTTTATACAGTATTAGTCGATGGTGACGATATGAACGAACCAATTGCAGATACTGTGCGAGGGATTTTAGATGGACATATAGTACTCGATCGTTCATTAGCAAATAAAGGGCAATATCCGGCGATTAATGTCTTAAAAAGTATAAGTCGGTTAATGAATCATATTGCAGACGATGAACATAATAAGGCTGCTGAAAGAATTCGAGATTTGTATTTTACGTACAATAAATCTGAGGATTTGATTAATATAGGTGCTTATAAACGTGGTACTTCAAGGGAAATCGATGAAGCGATTCAATATGAACCGCTTATTACATCTTTTTTAAAGCAAGGTTATTTAGACAGTGTATCGCTTGAGGCAACTGTAGATGAATTGGTGACATTATCTAATGGTGGTGTATAAGAATTGGTTACTTATCAATATAAGTTTTCAAAAGTATTAACTGTTAGAGAACAAGAAAAATCAGAAACCGAAATTGCTTATAAAGAATCAGTCACTGCATTTGAAAAAGTAGCGACTGAGCTATATGACTTACTAAAGAAAAAAGAGAATACAATACAAGATCAAAATAATCTTTTAGAACAAGGTTTGTCGATTGACGGTATCCATCACTATTCAAAATATATTGATGGATTACTTAAACAAATTGATGTTGTACAAAAACAAGTAATACAAGCACGTTCTAAAATGCACTGGTTTGAAGAAAGACTGTTGGAAAGAACATTAGAAGTTCGTAAGTTTGAAAAAATGAAAGAAAAAGACTTCGAAAGCTTCCAACAAGAACAACATAGACTTGAAACAATACGTTTAGATGAAATATCTTCTATCAAGTTTCAAAACAAAGAGATTAGGTGAGTAAAAAGTATGGCTAAACAGAACAAATCGATTAAAAACAAGGATGTAGTAAACGATGGTTCAAAGAAAAGTGGTGGTTTGAAACTATTCCTCTACTTATTTATCATTCCGTTCTTATTTGCCTTAGTCATCCTGTTAATTGTTGCTAATATTGCAGAAGTAAATGTATTTGAAAAAGCAAAAGAGTTAACTGGAAATGGTTCGAAAGAAACGATTACAGAAGAAGTGAAAACAGACCGTTTGGAAGAAAAGGTTGTGACACTTCAAGCTCAAATACAAGAAAAAGAAGCTCAAATAGATCAATTGCAGCTTGAAATTGATAATTCGGCCAAGAGCAATGAAACATTGCTTGTAGAGCAACAACGTTTATTGGACGAAATAGAAAAACTTCAAGTAGCTCAAACAAGTTCGAAAAGAGAATATGCAGAAATCGTTTCTACATTTGAAAAAATGTCAGCTAAAACAGCAGCTCCAGTAATTACAAAAATGAGCGATGCGGAAGCATTGCGCGTGTTAGTAAGCTTGAAGCCTGAAACTGTGGCAAAGATTTATGAAAAAATGACTCCCGAGAATGCGGCGAAATATACAGAATTAATGACCGAACAATAATTTTTCATTTGAAGGGAGGTGAAATGATGAATATCGCAGCAATTGTGAGTATGACGAACAATATTACTGCTCAGTCGAAAGGGCAACTACAAGCAAGTGTTGAAGGCAATCAAGTTTTTGGAAATGTATTTGGTCAAGTGTTATCTAATAGCCAAGTTCAACAACCAATGCCTTCAAGTGAAAATAGTGTAGAAGCCGATTTGATGAATGAGCTATTGGCAATTCTTGGAATGGATTCTATAAAGGAACTTGAATCACTATTAGGTAAGGACGAACTAACAGTAAATCCAAAAGAGTTAGAGCAGCTTATGAATACGCTTTTAGGTAAGGACCCAGCGTTAGATTTAGAAGAAACAAATGTCTGGGATTTGTTAGCGGGTATTAATGAACAAGCGAGCCAATTAAAAGACGCAATTGTTGCTTCTCTAAATGGACAAGGTCCTGCAACTCAAGCAGAAGCAAAGCAAGTAGTTGAACTTCTGAAAATTGCTCAATTGATCGGATTGAAATCTGATTTAACATTGAAGCAAGAGTCAACTGTATTTGACTTGAAACAATTGCTTGAAAATGTGGCTGAAGCAGCATCAACTATTAAAACAACTGAAACAAAAACGGTATTACCAATGCAAGGTATGAAACCAGTAGTGCAACAAGTTATTATTAAACAAGTTACACAAAATACTGAAGTAGTAGTGGAAAAAAAAGAAGTAACAGTAGTGCAACAAGTACCAACTCCACAAATACCACAAGCAAAAGTTGAAACGGTTACTGTAACATTACCAGCGCAAAAGCCAGCACAATCAGAAGAACTGATGAAGCAATTAGAGAAAGCGATGAATCGCATACAGTTTGGACAAGCAGGTGGAGCAAATAGATTAGTTGTTAAACTCTACCCTGAGCAACTTGGAACAATTCGAATCGAGTTAATCCAAAAGGATGGCCAACTAACTGCTAGAATGCTAGCCTCAACTGCATTAGGTAAAGATTTACTTGATTCTAACTCAAATCAGTTAAGACAAGGCTTAGTGAATCAAAATATTCAAATAGAAAAAATTGAGATTTCACAAGCACTACAAGATGCAGCAAGACAAGATAGAAACCAAACTTTCAATCAATCATTCAAGCAGCAACAGCAAGAACAACAAGAGAGTAGCAATGATGAACCGGAAGAACAGTCGTCTTTCCGAGACTTTTTAATGGAAATGGAGGCATAATCAGTGGCTACGTCAGATTCAGTTAAAAACAAACCAATTACAGATGATATGTATCTAACGAATAAAAAGCAACCTGTGCGTAAACCAGGTAGCGATTTGGGAAAAGATGAGTTTTTGAAAATTTTGATGACCCAATTACAAAACCAAGATCCATCAAACCCGATGGAAGATAAAGATTTTATCGCGCAAATGGCACAGTTTAGTTCACTAGAACAAATGATGAATATGACAAAAGCATTTGAGAGCTTTGCTGCTGGACAACAACAAACACAGCTTATTCAATACAATACGTTTGTTGGGAAACAAATAAAGTGGCATGAAGTAACAGATAAAAAAGATTCAAAAAACCAACCAATTATTAACGAAGGAACAGGCACAATCGCTTCTGTAAGATTTGTAGAAGGTGGTGTTGAGTTCACATTAACAGATGGCAAGAAGATTAATCCTGGTAATATTTCTGAAGTTCTTTCTGGAGGAAGTTCAGGCTCTAATAGTCTAGTCGATGCAAGCATGATGATCGGTAAAACAGTTAGTTATATTCCTGTTAAGCCGGAAGAGGATAAAGACAAGAAAACCGAAGATGATAAGGATACTAAGCCAGAAACAAAAGAAGCAAAAGTGGATTCTGTATCTAAAAAAGACGGAGTAATCGTTTATAACTTAAGCGACGGAACGACTATTACCGCAGATCAAATTACTTCTATTAGCTAATAGGAACGGAGTGTGGCTATGGACAAAATTCAATTAAATCGCGTTCCGCTACAACCAAATGTCCGTCAACCACTTACATCTAAACAAGTAGCGTCTACAAAACAACTGTTTCTACAACATTTGAATGATGCAGCTGCAAAACAAGAGTTAAAAGTAAGCAAACATGCGAATGCACGTTTAAATGAAAGAAATATTCACATTTCAGAAGCTGAATGGCAGCTCGTAAGTGATAAAGTTTTTGAAGCACGTTCTAAAGGTGTGAAAGAATCACTAGTCTTGATGGATCAAGCTGCATTAATTGTGAGCACAACAAACGCTACTGTTATTACAGCAATGGGTCGAACGGAAGCAAAAGACCAACTATTTACAAATATCGATGGCACAATCGTACTTAATTAACTAATATAGCAGGACCTGCAAAGGATGCTATGTGCAGCTGACTGATTGAAGCTCGCACTCAATTTGAAGGGAGAAAATAGAATGATTCGTTCAATGTACTCTGGTATTTCAGGTTTAAAAAATTTCCAAACAAAGCTAGATGTAATTGGTAACAATATCGCAAACGTCAACACTTACGGGTTTAAAAAAGGTCGTACAATTTTCAAAGATTTAATTTCGCAAACAACTGCAGGAGCTTCAGCTGGAACTGGAACACGTGGGGGAGTTAATGCGAAGCAAGTAGGTTTAGGTTCTCAATTATCTGCAATTGACACAATTCACTCTGGTGGAGCTTTGCAATCAACTGGAAATACGCTTGATCTTGCAATTTCTGGAGACGGATTTTTCCAAGTAGCGGACTCGACTAACTTTAGTCGTGATGGTTTTGTAAACCCAATGTATACTCGTGCTGGTAACTTCTATATGGACAATGACGGATATTTAGTAAATGCAGACGGTAAGTTTTTAGTTGGTGGAGTTACTAAAGTAGATCCTACTGCACTTGCTGCGGCACAAGCGGCTGCGGATGCTCTGAAGCAACCTGCAAAGGATGCAGCAGATGCAGCTAAGACGGCAGCAGAAACATTAGCGGCAACCCTTGAACCTCTAATCCTAGGCGTAACTGATGCTAAAAAAGATTTAGCGGATGCTAAAGCTATTGTCCCGGCAGATCCAACTGCAGTACAAGCTGCAGAGACTGCATTAAAAGCAGCAGAAGAGGCATTAAAAAATGCTAAGGACCCTAGCCATGTTGATGGTGCAGACGCTAAAGATGCACTTGAAAAAGAAAAAGCAGCAACTGATGCTGCGAAAGCGCTAGAAGAAGCTAATGGGGCGGTAATTAGCTTATCTTACCCAGATGCAAATGATGTTGAAAGAAACTGGGAAGCTACTGGTAACCTTAATACTGGTGGTAGTTATTTACCAGATACAGCAATTACAGTTGGTGGGGAATATAGACCAATACGAATCCCAACCGATGCACAAAGTATGAACATTTCTCAAGACGGTACTGTATCATTTGTTGATAAAGAAGGTACATTACGTTGGGCGGGTCAACTTGTTCTTGCTAAATTCCCGAACCCAGGCGGTATGGAAAAAGTAGGATCAAACTATTTCAAAGACACAGCGAACTCTGGAGATCCAATTCTTCAAGTTGCTACTGAATCAGGAATGGGATCAATTAACTCTGGCTTCCTAGAAATGTCTAACGTTGACTTATCAGAAGAATTCACAGACATGATCGTTGCACAACGTGGGTTCCAAGCGAACACTCGTATAATCACAACATCTGATTCGATTTTAGAAGAGCTTATCAACTTAAAACGATAATATAGTAAATTTATTGTAAGGGAGGGTTGGGCCGTTCCCTGAGTGGCCCGGCCCTTATATAAATGATTAATCTGACTCGTTTAAACGGTAAAGAATTTTCGTTGAATGCTCTATACATAGAGACGGTGGAATCTTTCCCAGATACAACGATAACACTAACGAATGGTCACAAATATGTTGCGTTGAATTCGCGGGAAGATGTAGCCCGTCAAATGATTCAATTTTTTAATGAGGTACATATTTTATCCAACCCCCATATAAGAGGTGATGAACATGAAGAACAATAAACTATTGACGATTATGCTTATTGTATTAGTTTGCATTACATTGTTAGGTGTTGTTGCGTTATTAGTCGTATTCCAATTAAAAGGAGACGATAAAGAAGCTGCTGGACCAACAATCGATCAAATCGTAGAATCTTCTATCGATATACCAGAAATTACGACAAATTTAGTAGGAAATAAATTCATTCGTATTTCATTAAAAGTACAAACTGATAGTTTAGAAGCAGCAGAAGAATTAACAAAACGCGATTTTCAAGTGAAAAATATTGTAATTACGGAACTTTCTGAAATGAGTCCTAAGGATTTAGAAGGAAAACAAGGTAAAGCAGCATTTGAATCGTCCTTAAAGACGAAGATTAATGAACTGATGGATGCAGGAGAAATTCAGAAAGTTTATATAACGTCTTATGTTATTCAGTAATGTAATTTTTTTGAATGGAGGTGGGCAGATTGGCTGGAGATATATTATCTCAGAACGAAATAGATGCATTGTTAAGTGCGCTCTCTACTGGAGAAATGACGGCAGACGAGATGAAAAGTGACCAAGAAACGAAAAAAGTTAGAGTATATGATTTTAAAAGAGCACTTCGATTTTCCAAAGACCAAATACGTAGCTTAACTCGTATACATGAGAACTTTGCAAGATTACTAACAACATTTTTTTCTGCCCAATTAAGAACATATGCACAAGTATCGGTAGTATCCGTGGATCAAATTCCATTTGAAGAATTTATTCGTTCGGTTCCTAGCATGACGCTTATAAACGTTTTTGAAGTTCCCCCGCTTAAAGGGAATATTCTAATGGAAATTAACCCTAATATTGCTTATTCAATGTTAGACTTGATGATGGGTGGCAGGGGTGAAACCCATGTAAAAGCAGACAATATAACTGAAATCGAGACAAAAATATTGACGAATTTGTTTGAGCGTTCGTTTGATAATTTGCGAGAAGCGTGGTCAAATATTGCGGAAATTGATCCGATGTTAACGGAACTTGAAGTAAATCCACAATTTTTACAAATGATTTCTCCAAACGAAACAGTAATTGTTATTTCTTTTAACACAATTATTGGTGAAACAAGCGGAATGATTAATATTTGTATACCTCATGTTGTATTGGAACCAATTGTACCGAACTTATCTGTTCGCTATTGGATGCAGTCAGACAAAAAAGAAGTTTCACCAGAGCAGCTAAAAGTGCTTGAAAAACGAGTGAAAGCTGCTGAAATACCAGTTATCGCAGAATTAGGTACAACAGATATTTCGATTGAAGATTTATTGTTTTTACAAATAGGTGATGTGCTTCAAATTAATACAAAAATAGATGATCCTCTAACGATAAAGGTTGGGGAAATTCCAAAATACAAAGCACAACCAGGTAAACTTAAAAAGAGAATGGCTGTTCAAGTCATTGAGACATTGAAAGGAGGAGAGGACGATGATGAGTGATGATATGCTCTCCCAAGAAGAAATTGAGGCCCTCCTTAGAGGAAATACGGTAGAAGCTGAAAGTACGGATAGTACGGAAGAACTGAATGTTAATGATTATTTAGATTCTTTTGCAATTGATACACTTGGAGAAATTGGAAATATTTCTTTCGGTAGCTCTGCAACTGCGTTATCCTCTCTATTAGGACAAAAAGTAGATATTACAACACCAAGTATTTCAATGATTAATCGTCACAAGTTAATCGAAGAATTCCCACATCCATATGTCGCTGTACAAGTAGAGTATACTGCAGGACTTATTGGTATGAACTTACTAGTAATCAAGCAATCAGATGCAGCTATTATTGCAGATTTAATGCTTGGTGGAGATGGATTGGATCCAAAACCAGAACTGAGTGAAATTCAGCTAAGCGCCGTACAAGAAGCAATGAACCAAATGATGGGATCTGCAGCTACTTCGATGTCAACTGTGTTCAATAAAAAAGTAGATATTTCTCCACCATCTATTGATTTGATGAATTTACCATTACAAGAAGGTATTGATGCAATTCCTAATGAAGATTTATTGATCAAAATTTCTTTCCGTTTAAAAATTGGTGAACTAATTGATTCTAATATTATGCAATTAATCCCACTTGATTTTGGATTGAAATTAGTAAAATCATTAATGGGTGAAGATGAAGAAGATCAAGTTGCAGCAACAATTATGGAAGAACCAGTAGCAACACGACCAATTTCAGTTGCTCAACCACAAGCAGCACAACAACCACAAGCGAAAATGCAATTTACACAAAGTAGTGTTCAAACACAGCAAGTGGAAGTACAACAAGCTCAGTTTGCTAGTTTTGAAGCACCTAATCTATCACAAAATGAGTCAAGAAATCTAAATTTACTACTTGATATTCCCCTTCAAGTGACAGTAGAATTAGGACGTACTAGAAGAACAGTACAAGAAATTTTAGAACTTACAGGCGGCTCTATAATAGAACTAGATAAACTTGCTGGTGAACCAGTTGATGTTCTTGTAAATAATAGACATGTTGCCAAAGGTGAAGTAGTTGTAATTGATGAAAACTTTGGGGTACGAATTACAGATATTTTAAGTCAAGCAGAACGTATTCATAATTTAAGATAAGCAATGGAGGAGACATATCATGTCAAAAAGAATTTTAATTGTAGATGACGCAGCATTTATGAGAATGATGATTAAAGATATTTTATCTAAAAATGGTTTTGAAGTAGTTGGAGAAGCAGCAGATGGAGTTCAAGCTATTGAAAAGTACAACGAACTTAAACCAGATCTTGTAACAATGGATATTACAATGCCTGAAATGGATGGTATTGCAGCGTTAAAAGAGATCAAATCAAAAAATCCTAACGCAATTATTATTATGTGTTCAGCAATGGGGCAACAAGCAATGGTTATTGATGCAATCCAAGCAGGTGCAAAAGACTTTATCGTTAAACCATTCCAAGCGGACCGTGTAATTGAAGCAATTTCAAAAGCACTAGCGTAATGAAGCGATGAAAAAACTAAGCCTCTTTTGTTTCGTTTTCTGCATACTTTTATTTTTACCATTACAAATGAAAGTTAGTGCAGAAAATGATCCAAATGAAACGGTTGAAGAAAACTTAAAAAAACAACAGCAAGGCATTGAGACGGATGATAAAGTGGAAACGGAAGTAGAACCTGATTTAGAAATTACTTCTGACCCTGTTTCTGTAACTGCCTGGGATTATGTGAAAATGGTTTTAGCATTACTTTTTGTCATTGTACTTTTATATGGAGTACTTCGTTTTCTTAACAGTAGAAATAAGAGCTTTCAACAAAATCAGCTCATTCAAAATCTAGGTGGAGTAGGACTTGGACAAAGTAAGTCAGTTCAATTACTTCAAGTTGGAGATTCCTTGTTTTTAGTTGGTATTGGAGAAGATATTAATCTACTAAAAGAGATTACGGATCCAGATGAAATAGATAAATTGACGAAAATTTACGAAGATAAGCAAGACTATGGAAAAGCTGTACCATATATTTCTGAACTTTTTGGTCGTTTGAAAGAAAATGTTTCTGACAAAACGATGAAAAATGAAAAAAAAGATCCGTCATTTAACGAAACTTTCCAAGAGAGACTCAAGGAGATTAAAAAAGATCGTAGTGGAGTGTTAGAGGATTGGAAGACAAAGGAGCACACAAAAAATGAATGAATTCGTCCAGTTCTTTTCGGACAGTGATCCGTCCAATGTTGCTACTTCCATCAAGTTAATGCTGTTGATGACTGTTTTATCACTTGCGCCTAGTATATTAATATTAATGACTTCTTTTGCGAGAATTATTATTATCCTATCATTTGTGCGGACAGCACTTGCGACTCAGCAAATGCCACCCAATCAAGTAATCGTAGGACTCGCGTTATTTTTAACTTTTTTTATAATGGCTCCGACATTGCAACAAGTGAATGAAGAAGCATTAACGCCTCTTTTTAATGAAGATATAACATTAGAAGAAGCGTACGAAAAAGCGAGTGGTCCTTTTAAAGAATTTATGAGCAAGCATACAAGGCAAAAAGATTTAGAGTTGTTTTTACGTTATTCAGAAGCGGAACGACCTGAAAAGATGGAGGATATTCCTTTAACTTTGATGGTACCTGCATTTGCATTAAGCGAGATTAAAACCGCATTCCAAATCGGATTTATGATTTTCATCCCGTTTTTAGTAATAGATATGATTGTAGCAAGTGTTTTAATGTCCATGGGTATGATGATGTTACCACCAGTCATGATTTCTTTACCATTTAAAATATTATTATTTGTCTTGGTAGATGGCTGGTATTTAGTAATGAAATCTATATTACAAAGTTTTTAGGAGCTGATAAGTAATGAGTAATGAAATGGTAATTTCTATCGCAGAACGAGCTATTTGGGTCATTCTACTTACATCAGGTCCTCTTCTTTTGATTGCATTAATTACTGGTCTCGCAGTAAGTATTTTTCAAGCGACAACTCAAATTCAAGAACAAACATTAGCGTTTGTTCCCAAAATAGTTGCAGTATTAGTTGCTATTGTATTCTTTGGACCATGGATGTTATCACAAGTTACTTCGTATGCAGCAGATATTTTTGAGAATTTAATACGATACATTGGTTGAGTCAATGGAAGAAATTTTACCTAAGTTAACCGTATTATTGCTTGTGATAGCCCGAGTATCTGCTTTCTTTGTGATATTACCATTATTCTCACATCGAACAATACCAGCTTCACATAGAGTTTCATTTGCTGTAATTATTTCGTGGATGATGTACTATACGATGGATGTCGAACCATTTGAAGTGAATGGCGATTACATATTATTAATTATGAAAGAAGTTATTGTTGGGCTATTTATTGGCCTGCTTGCTTATATTATTATGTCTGCCATACAAATAGCTGGAGGGTTTATCGACTTCCAAATGGGATTTGCTATCGCAAACGTTATAGATCCACAAACAGGGGCACAAAGTCCATTAGTTGGACAATTTTTAAATACAATGGCACTTCTATTATTATTAGCTTTGAATGGTCATCATTTATTGCTAGATGGGATTTTTTACAGTTATCAATTTATCCCGTTGGAGTTAGCGTGGCCGCCATTTGGAGAAGAACATTTTATCGAGTTTATTATGAAAACATTTGCTGGAGTTTTCGCCGTAGCATTCCAAATGTCTATTCCGATTGTTGCAACATTGTTTTTAGTAGATATAGCTTTAGGTATTACTGCTCGGACTGTTCCACAGTTAAATATTTTCGTAGTAGGTTTTCCTATTAAGATTGGTGTCAGTTTTTTAGTGCTAGTTGTTATGATGGGCGTACTAATGGCTGTTATCCAAGATTTGTTCCAAATTATGATTGTAGCAATGCGAGATTTAATGATTATTCTAGGAGGTGGCTAATAGTATGCAACTCCGATTAGATTTACAGTTCTTCGCAGGAGAAAAGACAGAAAAAGCCACGCCTAAGAAAAGGCAAGACTCCCGAAAAAAAGGGCAGGTATTAAAAAGTGCGGATGTTACAAGTGCAATTGTTTTACTTTCCGTATTCATGTTTTTATTTTTTTTCTCGGGTTTTTTACGAACAGGTATATTTGCTTTCTTTACTGAAACGTTTACGAAATATATGCTAATTGACGTAATAACAATTGAAACTGCAATTGAGATTTATACGAATTTACTTATGCAAATGGCTACAATTTTATTGCCAATAATGCTAGTAGCAGTAGTAGCTGCAGTAGCGGCTAACTATTTTCAATTTGGACTGCTGTTTACAACGGAGCCTTTAAAGTTTGACTTGAAAAAAATTGATCCGATTAAAGGGTTGAAGAGACTTTTTTCATTGAAAGCAATTATTGAGCTTATAAAGTCCGTTTTAAAAATATCATTCATTGGCTCTGTTACAACGCTTATCCTTTGGACAAATTTAGAAAAGGTGCTTTCTTTATCTTTTAAAACACCTTGGGATATTCTTTCAACAGTAGGCTGGCTGACAGCGATGATGGGAATTGCTGCTTCATTTGTATTGTTATTTGTATCAATATTGGATTATTTTTATCAGCGTTTTGACTATGAAAAAAATCTGAAAATGTCGAAACAAGACATTAAAGATGAACATAAAAACTCAGACGGAGATCCAATTATTAAATCTCGCATTAGGCAAAGACAAAGAGAAATGGCTATGCGTCGGATGATGCAAGAAATTCCTACAGCAGATGTGGTTATCACGAATCCAACCCATTTCGCCATTGCACTTAAATACGATGATGAATCAATGGATGCTCCGACTGTTGTTGCAAAAGGTGCAGATTTTGTCGCACAAAAGATAAAACTAATTGCAAAAGAAAATGATGTCGTTATGGTAGAAAACCGACCACTAGCTCGAACTATGTATGATCAAGTCGAAATAGGTCAAAAAATACCGGATGAATTTTTCAAAGCAGTTGCAGAAGTACTTGCGTATGTTTACCGTATTAAACAAAAAATTTAAATGCAAAGAATGAGGTGGAAGTATATGCAAGTCCGCGATATAACCGTATTAGCAGCTGTAATTTCTATTGTGGCGATGCTAGTAATACCTCTTCCACACTGGTTAATAAGTTTTTTAATTATTGTTAATATAACGATTGCGTTGTTAATATTAATGACCGCTATGAGTATGAAAGAGGCACTTGAATTCTCTGTTTTCCCTCCTTTACTACTAATCGTTACTTTGTTTCGATTAGGTTTGAACGTCTCTACAACAAGAGCAATTTTGTCAGAAGGAGATGCTGGGACGGTTGTACATACATTTGGTACGTTTGTAACTGGAGGAAATGTACTCGTTGGTTTGGTAGTGTTTGCCATTCTAGTAATTATTCAATTTATCGTAATTACAAAAGGGGCAGAACGTGTATCTGAAGTTGCAGCTAGATTTACATTAGATGCGATGCCAGGGAAGCAAATGAGTATTGATGCCGACTTAAATGCCGGAATGATTTCCGAAAAGGATGCAAGAGAAAGACGAGCGAAAGTTAGTGGAGAAGCTGACTTTTACGGAGCGATGGATGGTGCTACTAAGTTCGTAAAAGGAGATGCCATTGCTGGTATTATTATCGTAATTATTAACCTTCTTGTCGGTATGATTATTGGGGTCGTTCAATTGGGTCTTCCTTTTGGGGAAGCAGCAGTGCTATTTTCTACATTAACGGTAGGGGATGGACTTGTATCTCAAATTCCGGCTTTATTAATATCAACAGCAACAGGTATCGTTGTAACGAGAGCGGCATCTGAAGGGAATCTTGGAAGTGATATTTCAGGCCAGTTATTATCTCAACCAAAATTACTTTACGTTGCAGCAGCAACTATTGCTTTACTAGGAATAGTTACTCCAATTGGTGTTATATTCACATTCCCTATAGCTATTGCATTATCAATAGGTGCTTATATGATGAGTAGAGCAGCGAAAGAGGACCCATACGAAGTGGAAGAGTACGAAGAAGAAGTTACGACTGATAATATGAAGAGCCCTGAAAATGTTATAAATCTATTAAATGTTGATCCTATCGAATTCGAATTCGGATATGGACTTATTCCTTTAGTAGATGCAGGACAAGGTGGAGATTTACTCGATCGCGTAGTAATGATTCGTCGTCAGCTTGCTTTGGAGCTTGGAGTAGTTATTCCAGTAGTAAGAATTCGAGATAATATTCAACTTCAACCGAATGAATACCGTATCAAAATTAAAGGAAATGAGATGGCAAGAGGAGAACTCTTACTTGATCACTACTTAGCAATGAGTCCGGGGGACGATGATTCTATTGATGGAATTGATACAGTAGAACCGTCATTTGGTTTACCGGCGAAATGGATTACGGAATCTGTCAAAGAAGAAGCAGAAATTCTTGGGTATACTGTAGTTGATCCACCTAGCGTTGTGTCTACACATATGACGGAGATTATTAGAAATAATGCTGCTGAATTATTAGGGCGTCAGGAAACGAAACAGTTGATCGATCATATTCGTGAAACGTATCCAATCCTTGTGGATGAACTAACTCCAACACCTCTAACGGTAGGAGAAATTCAAAAAGTATTAAGCAATTTATTGAAAGAACATGTTTCTATTCGCAACTTGCCAATCATTTTTGAAACGTTAGCAGACTATTCAAAAATGACTTCTGATGTGGATGTCTTAACAGAATATGCGAGACAATCTTTAGCAAAACAAATTACTTCACAATATGCTGGAAACAGCCCTGTATTAAAAGTATTAACAGTTTCTGGTCGAGTGGAAAAATTAATTGCTGATAGCATACAACAAACCGAGCATGGTAACTACTTATCCATTGATCCAAATGAATCACAAGCAATTTTGGAATCAATGGCAAAAGAAATTGAACGTGCTTCATTAATGGAGCAATCACCAATTATTTTATGCTCACCGGCCGTTCGTATGTATTTGCGTCAAATGACAGAGCGATATTTCCCTCAAGTTCCGATTCTTTCTTACAATGAACTAGAGTCATCAATTGAGGTACAAAGTGTTGGGGTGGTGAATATAGAGTGAAAATGAAAAAATATTCTGCAAGTACAATGCCTGAAGCAATGAAGTTAATTCGAAAAGAATTAGGCGATGACGCGGTTATTTTGAATTCCAAAGTAGTGTATTCGAAAGGTTTTTTAGGAATGTTCAAAAAAAAATCAATAGAAGTACTTGCTGGTATGGATACGATAGATAGACCAGCTGAGCTAGTGGAAAAGCCTTCTATTCAATTTGAACAAAAGGATACGATGTCAGTAGAGCTTAAACGAGAGCTAGAAGATTTAAAACATATGGTCAAATCGATTCAACGTCCCCAGATGGCAGAACATTACCCAGAAGAGTTTGACGCTCTTATCCACCATCTTCGCGATCATGAGTTAGCAGAAGAGCTTATCACACCAGTTAGTGATGAGCTTTTTGTGCATATGAAAAGTAATAATGGAGAAATTTTATTGGAAGATCAACTACAAATTACGGAAAAGTATATTACTTCCGTATTAAGCGATTTTCCATTTGGCGGATTATCTTACTCCAAAAAGTATGTTAATGTGCTTGGACCAACTGGAGTTGGAAAAACGACAACAATAGCTAAAATGGCCGCACGTGCTGTGTTAGAAAAAAAGAAAAAAGTAGGTTTCATTACAGCGGATACATACAGAATTGCTGCAATTGAACAACTAAAAACGTATGCTGGTTTGTTACAAGCACCGATTGAAATTGTTTATAATGAAGCGGATTTAAAAGTAGCGATGGAAAAGTTTGCGACTTTGGATGTTGTATTTATTGATACTGCTGGTCGCAATTATAAAGAATTTAAGTTTGTAGAAGACTTAAAAAAGCTCATCGATTTTGAAGCGAATACAGAAACCTTTCTAGTGCTATCGACTACATCTAAACAAAAAGATATGGAAGTCATTATTGAACAATTTAAAGAGTTCCCGATTGAGAAATTTATTTTTACTAAAATAGATGAAACAAATTCTATTGGCTCTATTATTAATTTAATGGTTAAATATAAGAAGGGACTTGCTTACTACACAGATGGTCAAGAAGTCCCTGAAGATATAGTTGAAGCTAATCCAAATGAATTACTCAATTTATTATTAAAGGGGATTCGTTATGAGAGATCAAGCTGAAGAATTACGAATTCGAATGCTGAAGAGCCAAAATAAATTGGGTCGTTCAATCGCGGTAGTTAGTGGAAAAGGTGGAGTAGGTAAAAGTAATTTTTCTATGAACTTTACAACGACATTAAGTTCAATTGGAAAAAAAGTTGTTTTGATCGATATGGACCTTGGAATGGGAAATATTCATATATTGTTAGGGAAATCTGTACCAACTAATTTAAAAGATTACTTAGTTGGCGATAAAACAATTGAGGAAGTTATGTTTGATGGTCCGGAAAATCTTCAATATATTTCTGGAGGATCTGGATTATCTGGTGTTATTGAATGGACAGAGGATATGTTCAGACGTCTCATAGAAGCATTTGAGTATTTGCAGCAAAACTATGATTATATCGTTTTTGATATGGGTGCAGGAGCAACTAGCCAAACATTAGATTTATTAGTTTCCGTAGATGATATAATAGTGATAACAACTGCTGAGCCGACTTCTATAACGGATGCATACTCGATGATGAAATTTATTTATTATAAAGATCCCGATAAAAACTTTTTCTTGCTTTGCAATAGAGCTTTCACAGAAGAAGAAGGAACAGAAACAACTGCAAGATTGAAGCTTGCAATGGCTAAGTTCTTATCGAAAGAAATTGTCGTTCTTGGATCGTTACCAGAAGATTCTGTTGTTCGAAAATCCGTAAAAGAGCAAGTACCATTTTCAATTCTCTATCCGAATGCAGAAATAACAAGAAAACTAAAAAATGTTGTCAGTAGGTTTTCTGATTTTGAGTTGGAAGAAGAAAGTGTACCTAAGCAAAATAAATTTATATCACGATTGAAAAGTATTTTTTCAGGAAGGGTGTGAACTGGTGGAATTACTACAAAAGAAAAAATTATTGATTGTAGACGATTCGGCTTTTATGCGAAAGCTAATATCTGATTTTTTTAATGACAGCAGTAAAATAGAAGTGGTAGGTACTGCTCGTAATGGAAAAGACGCCATTGAGAAGATAAAAACACTTCAACCTGACGTGGTTACAATGGATGTTGAAATGCCAGAAATGAATGGGATTGAAGCACTTAAGAGAATTATGGAACAAAGCCCAGTAGCGGTTGTAATGCTGTCTAGTGTGACGCAAAGAGGCACGGAAAGTACGCTTCTGGCGATGGAATATGGAGCTGTAGATTTTGTTGCTAAACCAAGTGGAACTATTTCTTTAGATTTACATAAAATTAAAGAAGAATTAGTAGAGAAAATTGAAAGTGCAGCAAATGTCTCTATTGCAAAACTAAAAAAGCCAACTGAGAATAGGACTATAAAACAACCTATTGTGCCAATTGAGAAAAAAGTAGTAGACACGATTATCCCTCGTACCAACAAAGTGCAAAATTGGAATAAAGCTACAAAAAAAATGGTATTAATCGGAACGTCGACTGGTGGTCCTAGAGCGCTTCAAGAAGTGATTACTAAACTGCCAAAAGATTTGAAAGCCCCAGTACTCATCGTGCAACATATGCCTGCTGGATTTACAAAGTCTTTAGCAGATCGTTTAAATCAACTGTCTGAAATAGAAGTAAAAGAAGCGGAAAATGGTGATATTCTTCGTGATGGACATGCGTATATCGCTCCAGGAGGATACCATCTTCGAATAGCTAAAGTTGGAAGCACGTATTCAATCGTTTTAGACAATAAGGAGCCACCAAGGGCAGGGCATAGGCCAGCAGTGGACGTCTTATTTGAAGATAATAGTAAATACAATGATTTCGATAAGATTGCCGTCATTATGACTGGTATGGGATCAGACGGTGCAAAAGGTTTAAAAGAGCTAAAGCAACATGGAAATGTAGTGGCTATTGCAGAATCTGCCAATACATGCATCGTATATGGAATGCCAAAAGCTGCTGTCGAAACTAATTTAGTGGACAATGTAGCCGATGTAGAAAATATCGCGAGAACAATAATACAATACTTGTCTTAGAGGGGTGTTAATTCATGGATACAAATCAATATTTAGAGATGTTTATCGAAGAAAGTAAGGAACATTTACAAGCATGTAATGAGCATTTATTAGAATTAGAAAAAAATCCATCTAATCTTGCGATTGTGAACGAGGTTTTCCGTTCTGCACATACATTAAAAGGAATGTCTGCAACAATGGGTTACGAGGACATTGCAAATTTAACGCATAAAATGGAAAATGTACTAGATGAAATAAGAAATAGTAAATTACATGTTACGCCAGAATTGTTAGATGTAGTATTCATTGCTGTGGATCAACTAGAAGCGATGGTACTAGACATTGCAGCTGGTGGAAAAGGTAAAATGGATGTAGCAGATACAGTTCAAAAATTGCATTTAATCGAGACTGGTGGAGAAGTACCTGTAGCGGCAACCACGGTAGCGGTTGATGAAAATGTTGCGGGTGAAGACACTCAGCAAAACTGGCTTTCATATGATGATTATGAATTAACAGTCATTCAGCAATCATTTGAGCAAGATTTTAACACATACGAAATTTCTGTAAAGCTTCGTGAAGACTGCTTACTAAAAGCGGCTCGTGTATATATGGTTTTTGAAATACTTGAAAAAATAGGAGATGTAGTGAAATCTTCTCCATCAGTTGAAAAGCTAGAAGATGAGCAATTCGACGAGGTATTTTATGTTGCTGTAGTAACATCTGAGCCAAAAGAAGATGTTCAAAAGAAACTGATGAAAGTATCAGAAGTTACGGAAGTGTTAGTTAACTCTGTAACAATTGAGCAGCTGAAGCAGCGTCATAATGAAGAAACAACTCCAGTAGTGGTAATCCCAGCAGCTGACAAGCAAGTAGAAGAAGCTGAAACAAGCATAGTAGAAGCAAAACCTGATGATAGTGAAAAACAAACTTCTAATAAAACTCAAGTTGCTGCTGGCAATAAAACAATTCGTGTAAATATTGAACGTTTAGATATATTGATGAACTTATTTGAAGAGCTTGTAATTGACCGAGGACGTCTTCAAACGATTTCAGAAGAATTGAATCATGTCGAGTTAGATGAAACAGTAGAGCGCATGTCTCGTATTTCAGGGGATCTTCAAAATATTATCTTAACTATGCGTATGGTTCCGGTAGAAACTGTTTTCAATCGTTTCCCACGTATGGTTAGGCAATTAGCAAGAGATCTAAATAAAAAAGTGAACTTAGAAGTAATTGGTGCTGATACAGAGCTAGATCGTACCGTAATTGATGAAATTGGAGATCCTCTTGTCCATCTTATTCGCAACTCAATGGATCATGGTATTGAAAGTCCTGAGATTCGAAAAGCTAACGGTAAACCTGAAGAAGGAACTGTTGTACTAAGCGCATATCATAGTGGAAACCACGTCTTTATAGAAATTGAAGATGATGGAGCAGGTGTAAATCGTCAAAAAGTACTGAAAAAAGCTATTTCAAAAGGCCTTGTAAGTGAAAGTGCAGCAGCGACATTAACAGATAATCAAGTAGCAGAATTTATTCTATCATCTGGTTTTTCGACTGCAGATGTCATTTCTGACGTGTCAGGACGTGGTGTTGGTTTAGATGTTGTGAAAACAACAATAGAATCTCTTGGTGGAAGTATTGATATTACGTCAACAGAAGGAAAGGGTTCTAAATTCTCCATCCAACTTCCATTAACACTATCGATTATTTCGGTTATGTTAGTAGAATTAGAGAAAGAAGTCTATGCAGTTCCACTGTCGTCTATTATTGAAACAGCTATTATTAAATCTTCGGATATTTTGAATGCACATAACCAAAGAGTCATCGACTTCCGTGGAAAAGTTGTACCACTTGTATTTTTAGAGGATGTTTTTGAAGTGCCTAGAGAAACGAATGAAGAAGAGTTTTACTCTGTTGTACTTGTTCGTAAGGGAGAAAAACTTGCTGGACTAGTAGTAGATTCATTCATCGGACAACAGGAAATCGTATTAAAATCATTAGGATCGTACTTAGCAAGTGTATTTGCAATATCTGGAGCAACTATTTTAGGAAACGGTAAAGTAGCTCTAATCGTTGACTGCAATGCATTGATAAAATAAGAGAGAGCTCTTAGAAAGGATGCGTAATTTATGACAGAAGCTGTAGATGTACAAAACTTAAAGGTAGTTGTTTTTCAATTATTAGATAAGGAATATGTTATTCCTGTAAACCAAGTAAAGGCAATTGAAAAGCTAATCCATATTACACGAGTGCCGAAAACTCCTTCATATGTGAAAGGTGTCATTAATTTAAGAGGGGTAGTTATTCCAATTATCGATTTAAAAAATCGATTCGGTCTTGCTGAAAGTGAAATAAATGATAATTCTCGTATTATCATTATTAGCTTAGAAGACATGGAAGTTGGGGTTATTGTAGACTCTGCGAATGATGTTCTTGATATCCCAATGGATGCAATTGAACCACAACCAGAAGTAGTGGGTGGTTTAGAGCAAGATTTTATCAATGGTGTGGCGAAAATAGATCGTCGTTTGTTAATACTTCTTCACTTAGATTTGGTTTTAAATCCAATAAAGTCAGGTGTGTAAGTTATGTATGAAAAAAAGATAACTTCTATGCATTTAGACGTTTTAAAAGAGATAGGAAATATCGGGGCAGCACATGCTGCCACTGCCCTATCCACTCTTCTAAATAAAAAAATAGATATGAGAGTTCCTAAAGTAGAAATGGTGTCTTTCGATGACATGATGGACTTAGCAGGGGGAGCGGAAAATGTTGTTGCAGGAATATACCTTCGAATTGAAGGCGAAGTAACAGGAAGTATGTTTTTCGTATTACCGATAGAACAAGCAAACCGTTTTATTCGTCGATTAATTCAAGACGATAGTTTCGACTTTCAAACAGGAGCTGTTTCAGAAATGGGAGCTTCTGCGATGCAAGAGCTTGGGAATATTTTATCTGGCTCTTATTTATCTGCGCTGTCTGATTTTACTCGTATGAAAATATATCCAACTGTTCCTGCATTAAGCATAGATATGGTTGGCGCGATTATTAGTTTTGGATTAGTGGAAGTTTCTCATATAAGTGACTATGTCATTGTAATTGATACCGCGATTAATGAAGAAGATGTTCCTAATTCAGAAAGTGTAAAAGGACATTTCTTTTTATTGCCAGATCCAGAATCCTTTGAGGCAATATTCCAAGCATTAGGGGTACAGTAATATGTTAGGACAAGGACAAGTAGTTAAAGTGGGAATTGCAGATATGAACATTGCAAAAACTCCTAATACAATTCGTACCTCTGGTCTGGGCTCATGTGTTGGTGTTGTTCTTTACGATGAACGATCAAAAATTGCAGGAATGATTCATGTTATGCTGCCAGATTCGAGTCTTGGAAGATCAGAAAGCATAAATATCGCAAAATTTGCTGATACAGGAATTCCAGCAATGATTGAGCAATTAAAACTTGAAGGTATTCAACCTTTCAAATTACGTGCGAAAATTGCTGGTGGAGCTCAAATGTTCCAGTTTTCATCAGGTAGAGATACGATGAGAATTGGCCCTAGAAATGTAGAGGCAGTAAAAGAGTATTTAAAAAAGTTTTCTATACCAATCGTCTCAGAAGATACGGGTGGTAGCAGTGGTAGGACGATCGAATTTAATCCAGCTACTGGCATGCTAAATATACGTACTGTGAACCAAGGAGTGAGGGATATCTAATGGCAGGTACAATTCTTTCGAACTTTTGGGGAGCTCTTTTTGGATTTAGTATATACTTCTTTTCATCTTTTCCATTTTTAAATGCTACTAAAATATTAACCGGCGCCACTATTGCGGCCGTATTCTTATTTTTTCTAACATTTTTAATCCGAGCGATTATTGCATTTTTTATAGAGCAATCGGAAGTAGTAGAAGAAGCGGTACTGACAGATGAAATAAAAACAACTGAACAACAAGCACCTTCATCTGAACAATACGCAGATGCTGTAAAATCTATGTTGAATGAAGATGAGGAATAAGGGAAGTCGAATTGTAATTCGGCTCCCCTTTTTATGTACAAATTTGATATAATAGATATATTAAAAGCCTATTCGGAGAGGGGATACTTATGGCTAAACAACATTCGACTGAGGAAGAGCTTCTTTGGAAAAAATGGGCAGAATGCAAAGATCCAGAAGCGGGAGATTTACTTGTTCGTCAATATACACCCCTTGTTACATATCATGTACAACGTATTGGAGCAGGAATTCCCAAAAATATATCGAGAGATGAGTTAAAAAGTTTGGGAATGATGGGCTTATTCGATGCAATCAATAAGTTTGACTACTCGAGAGATCTCAAATTCGATACATATGCTTCATTTCGAGTACGAGGAGCCATTATTGATGGGCTACGGAAAGAAGATTGGCTTCCAAGATCTTCCCGTGAGAAATCGAAAAAACTAGAAGCTAAAATCGAAGAACTAGAACAAAGGCTTATGAGACATGCTACTCCTGAAGAAATTGCGAAATTTGTCGATTTGCCTGTAGAAGATGTCTATCAAACTGTACAAGAACATTTTTTCTCTAATGTTTTATCGATTGATGAACAACTTCAGGACAATGAAGAAATGGAAAGTAAATCATTTGTGATTCGAGATGATACTCAAAAAACGCCTGAAAAACAAATGCTAAAGCAAGAATTACTGCAGGATCTAGTAGGACAAATTCAACATCTTAATGAAAATGAGCAACTAGTATTAAGCCTTTTTTATACAGAAGAACTGACGTTGACGGTTATCGGTGAAATGTTAGGATTATCGACATCAAGAATTTCACAAATACACTCAAAAGCCTTATTTAAGCTTAGAAAATCATTAATGAATGAAATGATGAACGTATAATCATAAGGAGGCATATTAGATGAGTTTAAAAGCCATAGAACTCCAAATTGCTATACCGAAAACATTTGATGCTGGTAAAGTCGCCGATCAACTGCAACAGCAAAGTGCGGTTAACCAAGCGAATGCGCAGGCTGCTTCTGAAAGGCAGTTAGAAAAAAATCGAGAAACTGTTTTGCAACCAGAAGAAACTGCAGAAGCAAGTTTAGATGATAAAGGCGAATCTAGTGCAGAACAAGAAAGAAAAAAACGTGAAAAAAAAGAACAAGAAAAGAAAAATACGAAGCATCCCTTTAAAGGGAACTTTGTAGATTTTAGTGGTTAGGGGCAGTTATGGTATCTATTATATTAGTTATCTTATTTTTACTTCAGTTAATTAGTTTTTATTTAGTTGCGTTGTTATTTACAAAATTAGGTAAGCTCAAAGAGGTGGAAAAAAAACAAGAACAAGTTTTAGCGGAAATCGACGATTCGTTTAGTGCGTATATTGCGGAAATAAAAGACGAAAATAATCGCCTTTTACAAGAATTGAAAAATACGGAAAAATCCTTTGTAGCAGCGACAATAGAAGAAAAAGTGAACGAATTGCCTGTTGCAAAAGAATCGCCTGTATTTGAAATTCCAAAAACATTTGTTTCCAAACAACTTGCTGCGAGCAGTTATTCAAAAGCAGTTACACTGAAAGAAAAAAAAGAGCCAGTTACGATGAAAGAAAAAGTACTTTATTTTGACGAAGAAGGTAAAAGTGTAGAGGAAATTGCGAAGCTTTTGCAAATTGGGAAGACAGAAGTAGACCTTTTCTTAAAATTTAAAGAAAAATAGTTGTGCATATAGAAAAAGTATGTTATATTACAATACGGTATGAATAAACACGTATTTCGGATGGATTTAGCAGGTGCTCATTTTGGGTAGCTAAAGACAAATGATGAATGCGGAAGACTAAACCAAATCAGGAGGAAACAAACATGTCAGTAATCTCAATGAAACAATTACTAGAGGCTGGTGTACACTTCGGTCACCAAACTCGCCGTTGGAACCCAAAAATGAAGAAATATATCTTCGTGGAACGTAACGGTATCTACATCATCGATTTACAAAAAACGGTGAAAAAATTAGAAGAAGCATACGATTTCATGCGTCAAGTTGGTCAAGACGGTGGGAAAGTTCTATTCGTTGGAACTAAAAAACAAGCGCAAGAAGCAATTAAAGATGAAGCTGAACGTTCAGGTAACTACTACATTAACCAACGTTGGTTAGGTGGTACTTTAACAAACTTCGGTACTATTCAAAAACGTGTAGCTCGTCTAAAAGCAATTGAAAAAATGGAAGAAGACGGTACTTTTGAAGTACTTCCTAAAAAAGAAGTTGTTCAACTTAAAAAACAACATGAGCGTCTTGTTAAATTCTTAGGCGGTATCCGTGATATGAAAGCTGTTCCGGATGTAATGTTTGTTGTTGATCCACGTAAAGAGCGTATTGCAGTTGCAGAAGCTCGCAAATTAAACATTCCATTAGTAGGAATCGTTGATACAAACTGTGATCCAGATGAAATCGACTATGTAATTCCTGCAAATGATGATGCAATTCGTGCGGTTAAACTATTAACAGCTAAAATGGCGGATGCATTACTTGAAGCAAGACAAGGTGAAGACGAAGAAGTAACTTCTGCTGAAGTTGCTGCTGAGTAAGACACAAGTATGTAACAGGTGATAAGGGGTCAAACCACTTATCACCTTTTTTTGAGAAAAAGAATTTAGACGACCTAGGAGGAATTATAAATGGCAATCACTGCACAAATGGTAAAAGAATTGCGTGAAAAAACAGGCGCAGGTATGATGGACTGTAAAAAAGCATTAGTAGAAACTGACGGTAATTTAGAAGCTGCAATCGACTTCTTACGTGAAAAAGGTCTTTCTTCTGCTGCTAAAAAAGCAGATCGTATTGCTGCTGAAGGTACTACATTCATCCAAGTTGAAGGAAACAAAGCAGTACTATTAGAAATGAATGCTGAAACAGATTTCGTTGCTAAAAACGAAGCGTTCCAACAATTAGTTCTACAAGTAGCAAATCATTTATTAGCTACTGAGCCAGCTTCGGTTGAAGCTGCATTAGCTTCTACTATCGAAGAAGGAGTAACAGTAGAAAATGCTATTTCTAACGCTGTTGCAAAAATCGGAGAAAAAATTACACTTCGTCGTTTTGTTATTGAAACAAAAACAGATGCGGATGCATTTGGTCCATACTTACATATGGGTGGACGTATTGGTGTTCTTACAGTTCTTGAAGGTTCTACTGATGCACAAGCAGCGAAAGACGTTGCAATGCATATTGCAGCTTTAAACCCTGCTTACATTTCACGTGACCAAGTATCAGCTGACGAAGTTGAACATGAGCGTAAAGTATTAACAGAGCAAGCGTTAAACGAAGGAAAACCTGAAAATATCGTTGCTAAAATGGTAGAAGGTCGTCTTGGGAAGTATTTCGAAGATATTTGTCTTTTAGACCAATCTTTCGTTAAAAATCCAGACCAAAAAGTACGTGTATTTGTTGAATCAGTAGGCGGTACTTTAAAATCATTCACTCGCTACGCTGTTGGTGAAGGTATCGAAAAACGTGAAGACAACTTCGCTGAAGAAGTAATGAGCCAGGTTAAAGGTAACCAATAAATAAAATAATTAAAACAACTAGGGGGCACGTAATTTGTGTTCCCTATTTTTCAAGAAAAAAGAGATGGAGGATACTTATGAGCAAAGCACAATACAAAAGAATCGTCCTTAAAATAAGTGGCGAGGCATTAGCAGGAGAACAAGGTTTCGGGCTATCACCAGAGATTATTAAATCTGTAGCAGAACAAGTGAAAGAAGTAGTAGAGCTCGGTGTAGAAGTAGCAGTAGTAGTTGGTGGAGGAAATATCTGGCGAGGTAAAGTTGGTAGTGAAATGGGCATGGACCGTGCAACTGCTGATTATATGGGTATGCTTGCTACAGTTATGAATTCTCTAGCACTACAAGATTCTCTTGAAAAATCCGGTATTGAAACGCGCGTCCAAACCTCTATCGAAATGCGCCAAGTTGCAGAACCATACATACGTAGAAAGGCGATACGCCATTTAGAAAAGAAACGTGTTGTTATTTTTGCAGCTGGTACAGGAAATCCATACTTCTCTACTGATACAACTGCAGCACTTAGAGCTGCTGAAATTGAAGCAGATGTTATTTTAATGGCTAAAAATAATGTAGATGGCGTATATTCTGCGGATCCAAAACTGGATAGTACAGCAGTTAAATACGAAGAACTTTCATTTATTGAAGTAATTCAACAAGGGTTGCAAGTAATGGATTCTACTGCATCTACTTTATGTATGGACAATGACATTGCACTTATTGTATTCTCAATAATGGAAAAAGGAAATATTAAAAGGGCTGTTCTAGGTGAAAATATTGGTACAGTCGTTAGGAGGAATTCATAATGCCAAAACAAGTAATTGAGCAAACAAAAGACAAAATGACGAAAACGATTAATGCGTATAGTAGAGAACTTTCTACGATTCGTGCTGGTCGCGCTAGTGCATCTTTGCTAGACAAAATTTCTGTTGAGTATTATGGTGCGCCTACTCCAATCAGTCAAATGGCTGGAATTGCGACACCAGAAGCACGTTTAATCACGATTCAACCTTACGACAAAACGATTCTTGGTGATATCGAAAAAGCGATTATGAAGTCGGATTTAGGAATTACTCCAACTAATGACGGTTCACTAATTCGTATTGCTATTCCAGCATTAACGGAAGAACGTCGAAAAGAGCTTGTAAAACAAGTGAAAAAAGAAGGCGAAGAAGCGAAGATTAATATTCGTAATGTTCGACGTGATGGAAACGATGATCTTAAAAAGTTGGAGAAATCTGGAGCTATTACAGAAGACGATTTAAGAAGTTATTCGGAAGATATCCAAAAACTTACTGACACTCATATTGAAAAAGTCGATGCAATTACGAAAGACAAAGAGAAAGAAATTATGGAAGTTTAATCTTAACCTTTGAACTTTTCATATCGGAGAGGCGTCCTTTTAGCAGGACGTCTTTTTATTTTTTTATGAATTAAGAAAGCAAATAAGTGTAGAGAGTGAATTACGTTCCAAGAGGAAATCAACGGTTACTCTTCGAAACTGGACCTGTTCTCTTTTTGCTCAGCTTTTCTTAATTTCATTGAAGTAAAATAAGAAGTTATTTGATATGATAAGATATATATGTTCCGAGTTGGTTTAAAGTGGAGGATTCAGTATGCTAAAAAAACTTATTCGTAGAAAGCAACAAACGATAAGTACGAATTTATATGATAGAAAAAAATTAGCTCAACAAGAACAATTGCCAAATCATATTGCAATTATTATGGATGGTAATGGAAGATGGGCAAAAAAACGAGCTCTTCCTCGCATAGCTGGACATCATGAGGGAATGATGACAGTAAAGAAAATTACTCGATTTGCAAATGAAGTTGGTATAAAAGCGTTAACTTTGTATGCATTTTCCACAGAAAACTGGAAAAGGCCGAAATTAGAAGTAGAATTTTTAATGAGATTACCAGAAGAGTTTTTAGGAACGTACTTGCCAGAGTTAATAGAGCAAAATGTTCAAGTGAAGATGATGGGAAACTTGGATTCTTTACCTGCACATACAAAAAAAGCTGTCGTGAATGCAATGGAAAAAACAGCAGCTAATGATGGATTAATATTGAACTTTGCTTTGAATTACGGAAGTAGAGATGAAATAGTTCAAGCTGTGCAACAAATAGCTTGTGAAGTAAAAAATGGAACACGATCAGCAGATACGATTTCTGAAGAACTTCTTAATGATTATTTAATGACAAAAGGACTACCAGAACCAGATCTTCTAATTCGTACAAGTGGAGAAGTTCGTTTAAGTAATTTCATGCTGTGGCAACTTGCCTACACAGAGCTATGGTTTACAGATACATTATGGCCTGATTTTGACGAAGCTTGTTTGATGGAAGCTATTGAAAGCTATCAAAAAAGAAATAGAAGGTACGGTGGACTTAAGGGGGAAGAAGTTAAGTGAAACAACGTATCATTACGGGTGCAGTTGCTGCTGCATTCTTTGTTCCGATCGTTTTATACGGCGGGCTTATTTTCAATATACTTATATACGCAATGGCGACAATTGGATTATTTGAGCTATTAAGAATGAAAGGGATAAAACTAGTTTCACCTGCAGGACTAATTTCTTTACTGCTTTTATATTTATTATTACTTCCTTCTTCAATTTCTAATGATTTATTGAATGCAACAGGACATTCGAAATTGGAATGGCTCTTCGTAGCTGCTTTTGTTTTGCTGATTTATACCGTATTAGTAAAAAATCATTTTACATTTGATGATGCTGCTTTTACGCTATTTGCTACATTGTATGTTGGTATTGGATTTTACTATTTTATCGAAACAAGAAGCATAGGTTTAACGTATGTCATTTTTGCATTGTTAGTAGTTTGGACTACTGACTCTGGTGCGTATTTTACTGGAAGAAGATTTGGAAAACGTAAATTATGGCCAGAAATATCACCAAATAAAACAATCGAAGGATTTGCTGGTGGAATTGTGTGGGCGCTTATAACAGCTTTCATCATTCAATGGATAAGTCCATTCAGTTCTTCGTATTTAGTATTAATCGGAATTACAATTGCCGCATCTATTTTTGGACAGTTAGGTGATTTAGTAGAATCAGCAATTAAACGACATTATAATGTAAAAGATTCTGGTAAGTTATTACCAGGACATGGTGGGATTTTAGATCGTTTTGACAGCCTTCTTTTTGTCATTCCATTATTACACTTTTTACATTTTGTTTAAGGAGACGACATTTTTTCATGACAAAGAGAATAAGTTTATTAGGAGCAACAGGTTCTATTGGGATTCAAACATTGGATATAATAAAAGAGCATCCAAATCAATTTCAGTTAGTTGCTTTTTCAGCGGGTAGGAATATTACAGAAACACGAAAAATTTTGAGTGAGTTTACGGTGGAAGTTGTTTCGGTCTTTTTAGAAGAAGATGCACGACAATTACAAGCAGATTTCCCAAAAGTACAAGTATTTTTTGGAGAAGAAGGCTTGTTTCAAGTTGCAGCTCATACAAATGCAGATGTACTAGTAAATGCTGTGCTTGGCAGTGTAGGACTAAGGCCGACACTCGAAGCTATTAAGAAAGGCATTACAATCGCCATTGCAAATAAAGAAACGCTTGTAACGGCAGGGCATCTTGTAATGCAAGCAGCAAAAGAGCATAATGTCCCAATTTTACCTGTTGATAGTGAGCACTCTGCACTTTTTCAAGCAATGAATGGGGAAAAGAAATCAGAAATTTCGAAGTTGATTATTACTGCATCAGGTGGAAGTTTCCGTGATCGTACGAGAGAAGAGTTAAAAGGTGTAACTGTGAAAGATGCTTTAAATCATCCAAACTGGTCAATGGGTGCGAAGATCACGATTGATTCTGCAACAATGATGAATAAAGGTCTGGAAGTTATTGAAGCACATGTATTATTTAACACTTCTTATGACGATATTGAGGTTTTATTGCATAGAGAGAGTATTATTCACTCTATGATAGAATTTCATGACACGAGCGTTATTGCGCAATTAGGAACGCCTGATATGCGAGTGCCAATTCAGTATGCATTATCTTATCCAAATCGTTTCGAGCGTCCAAATGCTAAACGATTAAATTTAGCGGAAATTGGGAAGTTGCATTTTGAAGAAATGGACTATAAAAGATACCATGCATTAAAGCTTGCAATTGATGCAGGTCGTGCTGGTGGAACGATGACGACGGTTTTAAATGCAGCAAACGAAGCAGCTGTTGCACTATTTTTGGAAGAAAAGATTAGCTTTTTAACGATTGATGAACTAATTGAGCGTGCAATGGATGTGCATGTGAACATTTCAAGTCCCGATTTAGAGACGATTTTGCATGTCGATGCTGAAACGAGAAAAGCAGTCCAAAACATGTTAAAATGAAGAGATAATGTAGACAAGCTGTTTGAAAAAAAGGTGGGGTATAATGGAAACGGCCATTGCGTTTATAATAATTTTTGGTAGTATTGTTTTTTTTCATGAACTAGGGCATTTTATTTTTGCGAAAAAAGCAGGAATTATGGTGCGCGAGTTTGCGATTGGATTCGGTCCTAAAGTATTTGGTATGACAAAAGGTGAAACGCTTTATACGATTCGATTATTGCCGTTAGGTGGATATGTTCGAATGGCGGGAGAAGATTTAGATTCGACAGAGCTTCAACCTGGTTACCGTTTGGGTATTCGTGTGAACGATGCAAACGAAATTGATTATATTGTGTTAAATCAAAACAAACAATTTCCGGACATGCTTTTTCTAGAAGTAGAAAAATCGGATTTGATGAAAGAAATGTTTATCGAAGGGTACGACGAAGAAGAGCGTTTAGTACGATATAAAGTTGCTCGAAATACGATTCTCAATGTAAATGGACAAGAATCGTTCATAGCACCATATGATCGCCAATTCGGATCTAAAACAGTTGGGCAGCGATCAATGGCTATAGTTGCAGGTCCACTTTTCAATTTTATATTTTCATTTTTCATCTTTTTAGCATTAGGTTTATTTCAAGGGGTTCCGACGTATGAACCGGTTATTACAACTGTTTTACCTGATAGTCCAGCACAGTCAGCTGGCATGAAAGATGGAGACTTAGTAACTAAAATTAATGGAAATCCAGTCGTTTCATGGCAGGAGCTATCAGATACGATTAAAGCTAATCCAAATGAAAAAATGGACTTTACTATAGAGCGTAATGGTGAAACATTTGATGTTGCAATGACTCCAAATGAAGTGGTTGCTGGAAAAGAAAAAGTTGGTCAAATCGGCGTACAATATACTAGCCCACTTGAAAAAAATGCGCTTAAAGCTGTTGTTTTTGGTGGACAGCAAACGTATGAGTGGACAAAAAATATTTTCACTATGCTCGGTAATTTAATTACTGGTCAATTTTCGATTGATGATTTATCAGGCCCTGTAGGTATTTACCAAGCAACGGGTGTAGTTGCGCAGGCAGGAGTTTTCAATTTAATGCATTGGGCAGCTATTTTAAGTATTAACTTAGGGATTATGAATTTATTGCCACTACCAGCATTAGATGGTGGTCGATTATTATTCTTCTTTTTTGAGGCAGTTCGCGGGAAACCAATTGATAAGCAAAAAGAAGGTATGGTCCATTTTGTAGGTATTATGCTTCTGATGGGCTTAATGGTTGTCGTGACATGGAATGATATACAGCGGTTCTTTTTCTAAGCAGCTAAGATAGTATAAACTTTTTTACTTATTAACTGTCTAGCTTCAGCGCCTAGCCCCTCGGGGTCAAATGTGAAAAAGCTGCGGTGGCTGAGGAACTGCCTCCTCGCTTTTCCCCATTTGCCTGTCGGGGCAGACATAGGCGCTTACGCATTTCTAAAGAATACCTATACAAGACAGGAAAGTTCGCATTGATGAACTTTCCTTTCTTTTCTGTACAAAGTTAAAAAGGGGGATTCATCATGATGCAAGATGGCAAAACAAGAATGCATATATTGCTGCAACAGCTTGATTTAACCGAAGATCAATTTGTTAAGCATTTCGACAATGCCTCCATATCAAGATTTACCGTACATAAAAAAATTAGACAATGGCATTTTCAAATTCAATGTAAGGAAATTCTTCCGTTTGAAATATACACTATTTTTCGCAAACGCTTAGCAGAAAAGTTTACTGGAATTGCCGCAGTGCAACTAACAATAGAGTGTGAGAGTTCCATTGCTTCTGAAATGCATATAAAACAATATTGGCAAAGCGTTATTAATGAATTAAGCGACATGTCGCCGCCGCTTAGGGACAGACTACTACAACAAGAGCCAGAGTGGAATGGACAAATGATTCAACTTACATGTGGACAAGAGCTAGAGCTTTTGACGTTTAAGAAGAAATATGTAGAACAATTGTCTTCTACGTATATGAGCTTTGGATTCCCTAAAATGGCTGTTGATTTTCGGTTAGTAGAAGATACACAAGCAATAGCAGACGCGCAAATGGCGTTTTTAGAACAAAGAAGATTAGAAGAGGAAGAGCTCGGAAAAAAAGCATTAGAAGACTTACAAAAGAGAGAACAAGATCGTCAATCGAGTGGCGGAGATCAAGATGCAGATGGGCCATTCCAGTTAGGAACACCTCTTAAAAAAGATGAGCCGATACTTGAAATTCGTCAAATTCAAGATGAAGAGCGCCGTGTAACGATTGAAGGCTTTGTATTTGATGTGGAAGTAAAAGAACTTCGAAGTGGGCGTTCATTGCTTACTGTAAAAATAACGGATTACACAGATTCTATTTTAGTGAAAATGTTCTCACGTGATAAAGAAGACGCACAAATGATGGAACGATTGAAAAAAGGCATGTGGTTAAAAGTAAGAGGGTCGGTTCAGAATGATACATTTGTGAGAGATCTGATCATTATGGCACAGGATATGTGTGAGATTAGTTCCACCTCTCGAGTAGATACAGCTAACGCGGATGAAAAGCGTGTTGAATTGCATTTACATACGCCGATGAGTCAAATGGATGCAGTATCATCGGTTTCTTCTTTAGTTGCACAAGCTGCAAAATGGGGACACAAAGCAATTGCAATAACGGATCATGCAAATCTTCAGTCGTTTCCAGAAGCATATGCGGCAGGGAAAAAGAATGGTATAAAGATTTTATATGGGTTAGAAGCAAATCTAGTGCATGACGGTGTTCCAATTGCTTTTGAAGAGCAACATACATTATTAGAAGATGCTACATTTATTGTATTCGACGTGGAGACAACTGGTTTATCAGCGACGTACGATAAAATTATTGAACTTGCAGCGGTTAAAATGTATCAAGGGAACGTCATAGAAAAATTTGAACGCTTCGTAAATCCTCATCATGCTTTATCTGCGACGACGATTGAGTTGACAGGTATAACAGATGATATGGTACAGAATGCACCAGAAATAGAACAGGTAATCCAAGATTTTTTTGAATTTATTGGTGATAGCATACTTGTTGCCCATAATGCATCGTTCGATATGGGCTTTTTATATGAAGGATATCGCCGAACTGGAATTGATTTCTTTTCACATCCGGTGATTGATACTTTAGAGCTTGCACGTTTCTTGCATCCAGAGTTGAAAACACATCGACTGGGCTCGTTAGCTAAAAGGTTTAATATTGAGTTAACGCAAGCCCATCGAGCTATTTTTGACTGTGAAGCTACAGGATACTTATTGATGCATTTGCTGAAAGAAGCGGAAGAAAAAAATATTCAGTACCATGATGATTTCAATAAACATGTTGGGCAAGGGGATTCGTATAAACGAGCAAGACCATCTCATTGTACAATTTTAGCAGTCAATGATGAGGGATTGAAAAATCTATTTAAGCTTGTTTCACTATCTCATATTTCAACTTTTTACCGAGTGCCGCGAATTACACGTTCTACTTTGCAAAAGCATCGAGCAGGGTTAATCATTGGCTCGGGCTGTGATAAAGGGGAAGTATTTGAAGGACTTATGCAAAAGCCGCTTGAACAGGTGGAAGAAATTGCGAAGTTCTATGATTATTTAGAAATTCATCCGAAGGAAGTTTATTCGCATTTATTGGAGATGGAGCTTGTTCGAGATGAGTGGAACTTAGAAGACATCATTCGAAAAATGGTGAAGCTGGGGAAAAAACTTGGTTTACCAGTTGTTGCTACAGGCAATGTACATTATTTGCATGAGAATGATGCGATTTTCAGGAAAATATTAATCAACTCTCAAGGTGGGGCAAATCCACTTAATCGTGCGGGTTTACCAAAAGTACATTTCCGTACAACGAATGAAATGCTAGATGCTTTGTCGTTTTTAGGAGCAGAACTAGCAAAAGAAATAGTTGTGACGAATACTCAAAAAATTGCGGATTCGATTGAAGAGATAAAGCCGATTAAAGATGATTTGTACACACCGAAAATTGAAGGGGCAGATGAAGAAGTTCGAGAATTAACTTATGCGATGGCGAAACGAATTTATGGTGATGTTTTACCTGAAATTGTAGAAGCACGTATTGAAAAAGAGTTAACATCGATTATTGGCCATGGATTTGCTGTTATTTATTTAATTTCACATAAATTAGTGAAAAAGTCTTTGAATGATGGATATTTAGTTGGTTCTCGTGGATCGGTTGGTTCTTCATTAGTTGCGACATTGACGGAAATTACAGAAGTAAACCCATTGCCTCCTCATTATATATGTCCAAACTGTCAGCATGCGGAGTTTTTCCAAGATGGATCAGTAGGTTCTGGTTTTGACTTGCCAAATAAAAACTGTGAAAAATGTGATACGCCTTATGTGAAAGATGGACAAGATATTCCGTTTGAAACATTCCTAGGCTTTAAAGGAGATAAAGTTCCCGATATTGACTTGAACTTTAGTGGAGAGTATCAGCCAGTTGCGCATAACTACACGAAAGAACTGTTTGGAGAAGATAATGTGTTCCGAGCTGGAACAATCGGTACAGTGGCGGAAAAAACTGCTTATGGATATGTACGAGGCTATATGAATGATAATAATTTAACGTTGCGTGGAGCAGAAATTGACCGATTAGTACAAGGTAGTACTGGAGTAAAACGAACAACTGGTCAACATCCAGGCGGAATTATTGTAGTACCAGATTATATGGATATATTCGATTTTACACCGATTCAGTTTCCTGCGGATGCGCAAGATTCTGAATGGAAAACGACTCACTTTGACTTTCATTCTATCCATGACAATCTTTTAAAACTAGATATACTTGGACACGATGATCCAACTGTTATTCGTATGTTGCAAGATTTATCAGGAATTGATCCTAAAACAATTCCAACGGATGATCCAGAAGTGATGAAAATATTTAGTGGAACAGAGTCGCTTGGAGTAACTGAAGAACAAATTGACTGTAAAACAGGAACGCTTGGCATACCGGAGTTTGGAACTCGATTTGTTCGTCAAATGTTAGAAGAAACGAAGCCATCTACTTTTTCAGAGCTTGTTCAAATTTCAGGTCTTTCACATGGAACGGACGTATGGCTTGGAAATGCGCAAGAGCTTATCCAAGGTGGGACTTGTCAATTGTCCGATGTAATTGGTTGTCGTGATGATATTATGGTGTATTTAATCTATCAAGGACTGGAGCCTTCATTAGCATTTAAAATTATGGAGTCTGTTCGTAAAGGGAAAGGTCTTAGCCCTGAATTTGAATCGGAAATGAAAGCAAAAGGTGTAGCGAATTGGTATATAGAATCTTGTAAAAAGATTAAATATATGTTCCCGAAAGCCCATGCAGCTGCTTATGTTTTAATGGCAGTTCGCATTGCATATTTCAAGGTACATTTCCCAATACTATATTATGCAGCTTATTTTACAGTTCGGGCATCAGATTTTGATCTGCTGGCAATGGTTAATGGTTCGCATACAATGCGAGCAAAATTAGATGAAATAAATGCCAAAGGTCTTGATGCGGCGCCGAAAGAGAAAAGTTTAGCAACTGTGTTAGAAATTGGTCTCGAAATGTCAGAGCGTGGCATTAAGTTGCAGAAGGTTGATTTATATAAATCAGATTCTAAAGAATTTAAAATAGAAGGAAATACACTTATTCCACCTTTTAATGCGATTCCAGGATTAGGGACAAACGTAGCTATTCAAATTGTGAAGGCAAGACTTGATGGTGAGTTTTTATCGAAAGAGGATCTGCAACAAAGAGGAAAGGTTTCGAAAACAATTATCGAATATATGGACACGATGGGATGTTTAGAAGGGCTACCTGATGCTAATCAGCTCTCGCTTTTTTAGTACGCAATTTGCATGAAAGTGATTAGTATGGTAACATAAACCTACCAATGTTTCATAGTTCTGTGACGAAAGAGTGGGATTTCCCGCTCTTTTCTGTTGTTATTTAGAAAATCATTGTTGTGTAGGAGGCATGTATGAGTAATATCACTAGTAAAATAGAAGAGCTTGTTACTCCGATTTTACAAGAGTTACATTTGGAACTTGTAGAAATTGAATATGTAAAAGAAGGTCAAGATTGGTTTTTAAGAATCTATATTGATACAGAAACAGGTGGTATTGATATTGAGCAATGTGCTCAAGTTAGTGAAAAGCTAAGTGAGAAGTTGGATATTGAAGACCCAATTTCAGAAAACTATTTCTTAGAAGTTTCTTCTCCAGGTGCTGAACGTCCGTTGAAAAAAGAAGAGGACTTCGTAAAAGCTATTGGGAAATTTGTGTATATCAAAACATATGAACCAGTAAAAGGTGCGAAAGAATTTGAAGGAACACTTCTTTCCTATTCGGCAGAAGAAGGCGCTTTAATAGAAGTACGTGTGAAAACTAGAAGGCTTAAAATTCAAATTGAAAAAGAGAAAATTGCACTTGCTCGTTTAGCAATCGATTTCTCTGCATAATGTATATTGAGGAGTGATAGCAATGAGTAGCGAGTTCTTAGATGCGCTAACGGCGCTCGAAACACAAAAAGGAATTTCAAGAGAAGTATTAATAGAAGCAATTGAGGCAGCATTAGTGACGGCCTACAAACGCAACTTCAACCAAGCACAAAATGTTCGTGTGGATATAAACTTAGCTACTGGATCGATGCTTGTCTATTCAAGAAAAGATGTAGTAGAAGAAGTAACAGATGAGCGTTTACAAATTTCTTTAGAAAATGCAAAAGCTATTAATCCACATTACGATCTAGCAGACGTTGTGGAAGAAGAAGTAACGCCACGTAATTTTGGACGTATTGCTGCACAAACAGCGAAGCAAGTTGTTACACAACGAGTGCGTGAAGCTGAGCGTGGACTTATTTATGAAGAGTATGTAGACCGTGAAGATGATATTGTAAATGGTATCGTTGAACGTTTAGATGCACGTAATATATATGTAGGCTTAGGTAAAGTGGAAGCAGTACTTCCTGCGAATGAGCAAATTCAAACGGAAACGTACCATCCACATGAGCGTATTAAAGTGTACATTACAAAAGTAGAACGAACAACTCGTGGACCACAAGTGTTTGTATCAAGAACACATCCGGGACTACTTAGACGTTTATTTGAAATGGAAGTTCCAGAGATTTTCGAAGGAATTGTTGAGATCAAATCGATTGCTCGTGAAGCTGGAGATCGATCGAAAATTTCTGTTTTTGCACATAATGATGAAATTGATCCAGTTGGTTCATGTGTCGGTGCAAAAGGTGCACGTGTTCAAACGATTGTGAATGAATTAAGTGGAGAAAAAATCGACATTGTAGAATGGTCAGAAGATCCAGTCGTTTTCGTTGCAAATGCACTTAGCCCTTCTAAAGTGCTAGATGTACAAGTGAACGAAGAAGAAAAGTCTACTACAGTTGTTGTACCTGATTATCAACTGTCTCTTGCAATCGGTAAAAGAGGTCAAAATGCAAGGCTTGCTGCTAAGCTAACTGGCTGGAAAATCGATATTAAGAGTGAAACAGATGCTAGAGAATTAGGAATTTATCCGAATGAAAATTCTCCACAAGTATTTATGGAGAGTTCAACAGAAGAAATGGATGACTTTGACTTTTATAAAGACGAAGAATAATATCCAGTTTATGAAATAACACAGTTTACTATACAGACAAGGATGGTGAGCTTGTATGGCTGTTCAAAAAAAGGTTCCCTTGCGGAAATGTGTTGCTACAGGTGAGATGTTTTCGAAAAAAGAGATGATTCGTATTGTTCGTTCGAAAGAAGGAGAAGTCTCTGTTGATCTGACTGGTAAGAAGTCAGGAAGAGGGGCTTACGTTTCGAAAACAACAGAAGCAGTAAATCAGGCTAAAAAGAAAAATTCACTAGGCAATCATTTAGGTGCTTCCATTCCGAATGAAATATATGATGAGTTAATCGTCATAATTGAGAGAGAAAAACTAAAATGACAATAGAGCAGCAAATTTTACAGTTACTTGGCCTTGCGACACGCGCAAGAAAAACTATTTCAGGTGAAGAGTTAGTCGTAAAAGAAATTAGAAGTCAAAAAGCGAAGTTAGTATTTCTTTCGAACGATGCTTCTAAAAATACGGCAAAAAAAATAAGTGATAAATGTGCATCTTTTAACGTTGAGCTGCATGTCTTTGGAGACCGGCACGATCTCGGACATGCGACGGGAAAAGAGGCCAGGGTGGCAATAGCCATTATGGATGACGGTTTCGCTAAAAAACTGTCCGGCCTTCTCAACGAATATAACCGGGGGTGAGCTAATGACTAAAATCAGAGTTCATGAGTACGCGAAACAAATAGAAAAATCAAGTAAAGAAGTTATTGAGCAGTTAGGAAAGCTTAATATTCAAGTAACAAACCATATGTCTACGCTCGAAGGAGATGCAGTTCAAAAATTGGACGGTATTTATAAAAAAACAACACAATCTAAACCTCAAGATTCAACACAATCTAAACCAGCTGGACAGAATAATCGTCCTGCAAACCAAGGCCAGTCAAGACCAGCAAGTCAAGGTCAAGGCCAATCAAGACCAGCAAGCCAAGGTCAAGGCCAATCAAGACAAGCAAGTCAAGGTCAAGGCCAATCAAGACCAGCAAGCCAAGGGCAAGGCCAATCAAGACCAGCAAGCCAAGGGCAAGGTCAGTCAAGACCAGCAAGCCAAGGTCAAGGTCAATCAAGACCAGCTACTCAAGCTCCTAATACGAATAGCCAAGGTAAAGTATTTACGAACAATAAACCAGCGGCTAATAGTCGTCCAGGTGGGCAAAATAGACAGGGTGGACAACAAAGACCAGGTCAAAGATTCCAAAAGAGAAGAAAAGGGCCAACGACACCTGTTCAACCACCAGTTCCAAGAAAAGAAAGAGAATTACCTGCTCAAATCACATTCACTGAATCATTAACAGTAACAGAACTAGCAAAAAAATTAGGGCGCGAGCCATCTGAGATTATTAAAAAACTGTTTTTACTTGGTGTAATGGCAACTATTAACCAAGAATTGGATAAGGATGCAATTGAGTTAATTTGTGCAGACTACGGAGTAGAAGTAGAAGAAGAGATCAAAATTGATATTACAGATTTAGAGGCTCATTTCGAAATCGAAACAACAGAAGAAGATGAAGCAAACAAAATGGAGCGTCCACCAGTAGTTACAATTATGGGACACGTTGACCATGGTAAAACTACTCTACTTGACTCTATTCGAAATACAAAAGTTACTGCAGGAGAAGCCGGCGGTATTACACAGCATATTGGTGCATACCAAATTGTTAACAATGGCAAAAAAATTACCTTCTTAGATACTCCGGGACATGCTGCTTTTACAACAATGCGTGCACGTGGTGCGAGAATTACAGATATTACAATACTTGTAGTTGCAGCTGATGATGGTGTTATGCCACAAACAGTAGAAGCGATTAACCATGCGAAAGCAGCGGAAGTGCCAATTATTGTTGCTGTAAACAAAATGGATAAACCATCAGCTAATCCTGATCGTGTAATGCAAGAGTTAACAGAACATGGATTAGTATCAGAAGCTTGGGGTGGAGAAACAATTTTCGTACCAATCTCAGCTTTAAATGGCGATGGTATCGATAATCTTATTGAGATGGTATTACTTGTTTCTGAAGTCGCTGAATTAAAAGCAAATCCAAAACGACTTGCACTAGGTTCAGTTATTGAAGCACAATTAGACAAAGGTAGAGGTTCAGTTGCTACATTATTAGTTCAAGATGGTACATTACGTGTTGGAGATCCAATCGTAGTAGGTCATGCATTTGGACGTGTACGTGCAATGGTAAACGATCTTGGTCGTCGTGTGAAAGAAGCAGGTCCTTCTACACCAGTTGAAATTACAGGTTTAAGCGAAGTACCACAAGCAGGAGACCGCTTTGTCGTATTTGAAGATGAAAAAACAGCACGTCAAGTTGGGGAAAATAGAGCTTCAAAAGCTCAAGTTAACCAACGTTCTGAAAAAACGCGTGTAACATTAGACAACTTGTTTGATCAAATGAAACAAGGCGAAATGAAAGAGTTAAACTTAATTGTTAAAGCAGACGTTCAAGGTACTGTGGAGGCAATGGCAGCTTCTCTTATGAAAATCGAAGTTGAAGGTGTAAATGTTCGAATTATCCATACAGGTGCAGGTGCAATAACAGAATCAGATATTAGCCTTGCAGCAGCTTCTAACGCAATCGTAATTGGATTTAATGTTCGTCCAGATGTTAATGCAAAACGTGCAGCGGATGAAGAAGGTGTAGATATTCGTTTACACAGAGTTATTTATAAAGTAATCGAAGAAATTGAATTTGCAATGAAAGGACTTCTTGATCCAGAATTCCAAGAAAAAATTATTGGTCAAGCAGAAGTTCGTGAAACGTTTAAAGTTTCTAAAGTTGGTACAATTGCTGGATCTTACGTAACAGAAGGTAAAATTACTAGAGATAGCGGCGTTCGAATTATTCGTGATTCAATTGTTATTTTTGAAGGTGAATTAGATACATTAAAACGCTTCAAAGATGACGCTAAAGAAGTAGCAAAAGGGTATGAGTGTGGTATTACGATTAAAAACTTTAATGACATGAAAGAAAATGACATTATTGAAGCGTATATCATGGAAGAAATTAAACGAAAATGATTGTATATGCAGAATGCGAATTTTTAATTCCTACTGCACATTCATTGAAAGAAAAAAGAGCAGTCCTACAACGAATGCTCACCCGAACAAAACAAAAATTCAATGTCTCACTCAGTGAACTAGATCATCAAGACGTATGGCAGCGAACGCTTATCGGAATTATTACAATTGCTTCTGATAAAGTAGCGGCAGAGCGTGAGCTTATGCATGCTATACGGTACTTGGAGTCTAATCCTGAATGGGAATGTATTGAAATCAATAAAGAATATCTATAGACAGAAAATGAGGTGTAGCCATCATGTCGATGCGCGCAAACCGAGTTGCTGAGCAAATGAAAAAAGAACTAGGCGAGATTATTGGTCGTAAACTAAAGGATCCTAACGTAGGCTTTATCACTGTAACGGATGTAGCAGTCACTGGAGACCTTCAACAAGCGACAATTTATATTACTGTCCTTGATGGAAACAATGGATCTACTTTAAAAGCTTTGGAAAAAGCAAAAGGGTTTATTCGTTCAGAAATCGGCCAACGTATTAGATTACGCATTACGCCTGAACTACTTTTTGAAATTGATCAATCTGCAGCTTATGGAAACCGAATTGATGATTTGTTAAGACAGATCAATAAGCCATCAGAAGAATAAAACAAGAAGTCTGCTTTCATAAAAGCAGACTTCTTTGCTATATCATGCCTGTTGATTATCCTATTTCTTAAAAAATTGTGTTGATAGGAAAGATAAAATGCCTTCATTCATACTTTAGAAATAGTGTGTCTTAGTGAATAGCCACTATGCCTTCGCGCTTGTCGCACCTTGCATGAGCCAACTTGTGCTGCGCCCAAGTGGGTCTCATACTTCGGCTCATGCGGCCCAACGCGCTTCGGCAATAAGTATTTGACTATTTATATAGGCAATTTTTCATGGCGGCTCGGACTTATCTATAAAAGTGATGATGATTTTGCCTCTTCTTAATACTTTTACACTTTCATTTTACTTCCCTCTACTTAGTTGGAAAAATGGACGGTTTAGTTGGAATTCTTGCGTATTTAGTTGGAAATGCATTCCCCTCTCTTTTTAAGAAATGTCTCTACCATTCTAAATAAGTAGCTGGCTCTACTGGATTGAAGCGAAAGGGGTGGCGGATCCTGCGGGAACAGCGTTAGTCGAAGACCCTGGACTGAGCGCATGCGAAGGAAGCGGCTGAGGCAACGCCCGCGGAAAGCGTCCACCCCTGTAGCGAAAATCCCAGCGGAAACTACTGTTAAGACGCACTATATCTAGAAAACGAACGAAAATATAAAATGGATAATCAACACGCTTGATGCTATATATGAAAAAATGGGGTGAAACAAATGTACGAAGGAATTCTTCCGTTATGGAAAGAAAAAGGAATGACCTCACATGATTGTGTGTTCAAACTTCGAAAAATATTAAAGATGAAACGAATCGGTCATACTGGTACGCTAGATCCGAGTGTAGAAGGTGTTCTGCCAATTTGTTTAGGACAAGCTACCAAAGTTTCAGAGTATATTATGAATGAAGGAAAAACCTATGTTGCCACGATATCTATTGGAACTTCTACTACAACAGAAGATGCTGACGGAGAAATAGTGGAGCAAGATAAAACAGCGAAACATTTTTCACGAGAACAAATTTTACAAACACTGGCACAATTAACTGGAGAAATTACACAAACACCTCCTATGTATTCAGCAGTGAAAGTGAATGGAAAAAAATTATATGAATACGCACGAAAAGGAATAGAAGTGGAACGACCAAGCCGTATTGTAACAATATATAACTTAGAATTACTCGATGAATCTACTAGCTTTAGTGGTGAAGATATTACATTTTCTCTCGAGATAAAATGTGGTAAAGGCACCTATATTCGTACGCTTGCAGTTCAAATCGGAGAATTACTAGGCTTCCCTGCGCATATGTCTGCACTCGTTCGAACGGGATCAGGGAGTTTTACTAAATCTCAATGCTTAACTCTTTCTGAGGTAGAAGAAGCAAAAAATAAGGAGCAGTTAGACCCATCTATTTATCCAATTCAATATGCATTGGAAAGCTGGCCAAAAATAGAAATTACGGATGATTTAGAGAAAAGTATAGGCAATGGTCAAGTTATTCCAGCGAATCCTCTTCTTGAAACAAATGAAAAATTGGTATTTACCAAAAATGAAAATCCGAAGGCAATTTATATTAAGCATCCAACAAAAAGTGGTATGATGAAACCAGAGAAAATGTTTTCAACTGAAAAAGGGGACTAATAATGGAAGTACATCACTTATCTTATCCAAATCATTTATATTCAAATGTAAACAATGATGCATACTCGTTAGCAATTGGGTTCTTTGATGGAGTACATAGAGGGCATCAAGCAGTTATTCAACAAGCCATCGATAAAGGGAAAGAGCTGAACATTAAAACAGCGGTCATGACATTTGATCCCCATCCTTCCTTAGTGCTTGGTAAAAGTAAGGAAAAAGTATTTTATATTACACCACTCGAACAAAAGATAGGGATATTAAAAGAGCTACAAGTGGACGCGTTATTTGTTGTACGTTTCACTTCAGATTTTTCTAAACTAACACCAGCTCAGTTTATCGATTCATTTATTACACATGCAAATGTGAAGAATGTAACAGCTGGCTTTGATTTTACTTTTGGTGCTTTTGGCAAAGGGACGATGGAGCATATGGAACAGCTAGCTGATGGACGTTACACAGTTTCCATTGTGGAAAAACAACAATGTACAGGTGATAAAATTAGTTCTACACGAATTAGAGCCGAGTTAAAAACAGGTAATATGGAAGAAGTGAAAGAGCTATTAGGACGTCCGTTTATGTTATCTGGAGTCGTTGTGCATGGTGATAAAAGGGGTAGAACGATCAATTTTCCTACTGCAAATGTTCAACTAATGGAAGGACAATTTACACCAGCAACAGGTGTATATGCAGTGAAAATATGTGTACAAGAAAAATGGCATAATGGTGTTTGTAATGTTGGATATAAACCAACATTTAATAACCCAGATGAAAAGAAGCTATCCATAGAAGTCCATATTATTAACTTTGACCAATCTATTTATGGGGAAGAAGTAATCGTTCATTGGTATAAACGAATACGTTCTGAGCAAAAGTTTAATGGTATAGACGAATTAAAAATGCAAATTGGGAAAGATAAATTAGTAGCGATCGACTATTTCGAAAAAAACTAATCAGTTGCTTCTAATATAGGATTATGTTATTCTTTTGTAGTACAAAATTGTGCTTAACCGTTCCTTGGCTTTTTCGATTCTCCAACGATTGCTCAGGATTAGGGGATATTATAAATTTTTAGGAGGAAACAAACAATGGCAATTACAAAAGAGCGTAAAAATGAATTAATCGCTGAGTACAGAACTCACGAAAGCGATACTGGTTCTGCAGATATTCAAATCGCAGTACTTACTGAAGAAATCAATTCTTTAAACGAACATTTACGTACACACAAGAAAGATCATCACTCACGTCGTGGTCTATTCAAAATGGTTGGACGTCGTCGTAACTTATTAAAATACTTACGTGAAAACGAAGTACAACGTTACCGTGATCTAATCGCAAAACTTGGTTTACGTCGATAAGATGACACTTAGAAAAGCGGGAATTATCCCGCTTTTTCTTTTGCGCAAAAATCTTTCGCATAGTTTGGATATATTTGATACACTACTTATGATACATATAACTTTTATATAAGCAGTTTTAAAGTCGAGAGGAGCCCTTTATAAATGAGTGAAAAGAAAGTATTTACGTACGAATGGGCAGGTCGTCCATTACAAGTAGAAATAGGACAACTTGCTAAGCAAGCAAATGGAGCAGTTCTAGTAAGATATGGTGATTCAACAGTATTAACAGCAGCTACTGCTTCAAGACATCCAAAACCGTTAGACTTTTTCCCATTGACAGTTAATTATGAAGAAAAACTATATGCTGTTGGAAAAATTCCAGGTGGTTTTATTAAACGTGAAGGTAGACCTTCTGAAAAAGCGATTTTGGCGAGCCGTTTAATCGACCGTCCGATCCGTCCTTTATTCCCAGATGGTTTCCGTAATGAAGTGCAAGTAATTTCTATCGTTATGTCTGCAGACCAAAATTGTAGTACAGAAATGTCTGCAATGTTAGGTTCTTCTTTAGCACTTAGCGTGTCAGATATTCCGTTTGACGGACCGATTGCAGGTGTACAAGTTGGTCTTATTGGGGATGAATTTATCATTAACCCAACTGTTGATCAAATGAAAGAAAGTATTCTAGATCTTGTTGTAGCTGGAACAAAAGAAGCGATTAACATGGTAGAAGCAGGAGCGAAAGAAGTTTCTGAGGAAATTGTGTTGGAAGCAATTATGTTTGGTCATAGCGAAATCGTGAAACTGATTGAATTCCAAGAAAAAATTGTCGCTGAAATTGGTAAAGCGAAAAAAGAAATTACGCTGTTTGAATTAGATAAGGATCTTTTTGCGGAAGTAAAAGACCTTTGCGAAACAAAACTTGTACAAGCAATCCAAGTACAAGAAAAGCATGCTCGTGAAGATGCAATTAGTGGAGTGAAAACAGAAGTAATGGATCAATTTACAGAAAAAGAAGCAACTGATGCTGATTTAAAACAAGTTCGTGAAATTTTAGATGCGATGGTAAAAGATGAAGTTCGTCGACTAATTACGGAAGACAAAATTCGTCCAGACGGTCGCGGAGTAGATGAAATTCGTCCACTTTCTTCTGAAGTTGGCATTTTATCAAGAACACATGGTTCTGGTTTATTTACACGTGGTCAAACACAAGCATTAAGTATTTGTACGCTAGGGCCGCTAGGTGATGTTCAAATAATCGATGGAATTGGCGTGGAAGAGTCAAAACGATTTATGCACCATTATAATTTCCCACAATTTAGTGTTGGGGAAACTGGTCCAATTCGTGCTCCAGGTCGTCGTGAAATCGGACATGGTGCGCTAGGAGAACGTGCACTTGAAGCAGTAATTCCAAGTGAAGAAGATTTCCCGTACACACTTCGTCTTGTTGCTGAAGTATTAGAATCAAATGGTTCAACTTCTCAAGCAAGTATTTGTGCATCGACGCTTGCAATGATGGATGCTGGTGTTCCACTTAAAGCACCGGTTGCTGGTATTGCAATGGGTCTTGTGAAAAAAGGCGAACACTATACAATTTTAACGGATATTCAAGGGATGGAAGATCATCTTGGAGATATGGACTTTAAAGTAGCTGGAACAGCAAAAGGAATTACAGCGCTTCAAATGGACATTAAAATCGATGGTTTATCAAAAACAATTTTAGAAGAAGCATTAGCACAAGCTAAAGTTGGTCGTATGCAAATACTAGAAAGTATGCTTGCAACGATTTCTGGACCACGTGAAAAATTATCTAAATATGCTCCGAAAATTGTTGTTATTAAAATTAATCCTGATAAGATCCGTGATGTAATCGGACCAGGTGGTAAACAAATCAATAAAATCATTGATGAAACTGGCGTAAAAATTGATACAGAGCAAGATGGTACAATTTATATCGCGTCTCCAGATGAAGACATGATTGCACGCGCGAAGAAAATTATTGAAGATATCGTTCGTGTAGCTGTAGTTGGTGAATACCACTTAGGGAAAGTAAAACGAATTGAAAAATTCGGTGCTTTTGTGGAAATTTTCACTGGTAAAGACGGATTACTACACATTTCTGAAATTCAAGAAGAACGTACGAAAAACGTAGAAGATGTACTAAAACTTGGCGACGAGTTATTAGTAAAAGTGATCGAAATTGATAATCAAGGTCGCGTTAATCTTTCTAGAAAAGTTGTTATTCAAGAAGAAAAAGAACGTGCAGAACAAAAGGAACAATCATAACATATATATGAACAAACCAACACATTAGGTTGATCGTAGACAGAGGTCTACGACAACCTTTTTAAATACGTAAATTCAATAGATCGAGGTGCAATAATTGATAAATAAAATTACTTGTAATAATGGGCTTCGAATTGTTTCTGAGCATATTCCACATGTACGCTCTGTTGCAGTTGGAATATGGGTACATGCAGGATCGAGATACGAACTCCCAGAGGAAAATGGCTTAACGCATTTTATTGAGCATATGCTTTTTAAAGGAACAAAGACGAGATCAGCAAGACAAATAGCAGAAGAATTTGATCGTATTGGTGGAAATATTAATGCTTTTACTTCAAAAGAAAATACATGCTATTATGCAAAAGTGTTAGATCATCATGCTCCGTATGCAGTAGAAGTACTTGCGGATATGTTTTTTAATTCTTTATTTGATCCAACAGAACTTGAAAAAGAAAGACAAGTTGTGTTAGAGGAAATTAATATGGTGGAAGATACGCCTGATGATATTGTGCATGAGTATTTGTGGAAAGCGATGTTTGGAGATGATCCTTTAGGAGCTCCGATTTTAGGGACATTAGAAACGCTGAATAGTTTTACACCAGATTCGATCGTTTCTTATATGGAAAGGCATTATACGCCTGAAAATGTCGTTATATCAGTAGCTGGAAATATTCAAGAAGGATTTTTAGAACATATTGAAAAACTTTTCGGGGATTTCGAGTTGCCGAGCAGGGTAGCTACAGAGAAAAGTGTACCGGAGATAACAGCGGCATTTACGGAGAAATTTCGTGAAACAGAACAGGGACATATTTGTTTTGGGTATCCTGGGTTAAGTGCGAATTCGGATAATATTTATAGTTTGGTAGTGTTAAATAGTATTTTAGGTGGTAGTATGTCTTCAAGACTTTTCCAAGAAATTAGGGAAGAGAAAGGGCTAGCGTATTCTATTTATTCGTATCATTCTTCTTATGAGGATACTGGTGTGCTTGCGATTTATGGTGGGACTTCAAGTTCGCAGTTAGAGGAACTGAAAACTTCTATTCAAGAGACGATTCGTTTAATTGAGGAAAAAGGATTTACGGAGACTGAGATCCAAAATTCGAAGGAACAGCTTAAAGGGAATTTAATGTTAGGCTTGGAGAGTACAAATGCACGAATGAGCCGAAATGGTAAGAATGAGTTGCTTTACGGCAGTCATCGCTCACTTGATGAAGTGATTGAGTCGATTGACGAAGTAACGCTTGCGTCTGTAACTGCGTTGTCAAAAGAGATTTTTTCACATGAGCCTGCAATTTCTATTATAATGCCTAAAAAAGTCGATCAGTGATGATCGGCTTTTTTTGTAGGTTGGATCCAAGCGGACGCAGGCGTTGCCACAGCCGTCCTCACTGTACTGCGGGGTCTTCGACTAGCGCTGGTCTCGCTGGAGTCGTCGCACTTCACTCCATCCATTCCACTTACAGGAATGTAATCCATTGTCTTTACTTCTCAATAATCTAAGGGAGCGATTGCTAATATATTTTAAGCGTAATTTATAGACAGGCTACAATAAGTCAATTTTTTCTTATGCACGGCTCATTTTAGAAATAGAGGAAGACAAGCAGTTCCTGTAACGCATACTAGAAGCGGAATAACCACTTTCCTATCTGGAAATCTCTTTTGTTATTCATCTTTTTCTCTACTTTATAAATCGTAAGTATTGCACTAGTTGATTGGAGTGGAGGCGGCGACTTCTGCGGGAATAGTATGAGCTGAAAGCCCCGCAGGAGCGAAGCGACGAGGAGATTGAAGCCATACCCGCGAAAAGCGTCCGCAGAAGCGGAAATCAACGGTTTCTTACAGTTGTACCTTTCAACTTTCATTGCAAAGGCAAAAGCGAGCCAGAAACTAAAAGAATCTTTTCTAATCACTTTGTACGGGGAAAAGGCATATACATAAGTAGAAGTAATTAAGGGAGGGAAGCGTTTGTTACTATCAGAACTTGCAGAGAAAGAGCTTATTCAAGTGAAAGATGGAGCAAGATACGGAAAATTAGCAAATACAGAATTACTGTTTAATCCCGAAACAGGGAAGATTGAAGGATTTGAAGTATTTCAAAAATCAGCTTCTTTTTTTCAAGGGAATAAATCAACTAAGAAAAAAGAATTTATTTCCTGGGAAGAAATCATATTGATCGGAAAAGATCGTATTTTATTCAACGAAACAGACAATTTGAACGATCCTAGTGCATATTCATGAAAAAATGTGCGATTATTGGCTCGGATGAGAGATTTCTGTATATGCGAGAAATATTATGTGCTGATCTGAATGTACAATTATTTGCTAAAACAATATGGGATACTGAATTGAAAAATGCTATAGATGATTTCCAACCCGAAATTATTTTTTTACCGATTCATCCGTTAACGATAGAAACGCAGTTTCAATTACCAGAATCATGTCATGTTGTATTTGTTGGCAAAAAAAATGAAGAAATAGAAAATGCTTTTAAGCAAAGGAATAGACATATTTGCAATTATTTAGAAGATGAACAGTGGATATGGGATAATGCTAATTTAACGGCAGAAGGTTTTATTAATTACTTTTATGCGCATGAAAAACAGTCGATATACAATAAAAAGTTTATCATTACCGGCTACGGAAGAGTTGGTAAAAGGCTAGCGTTTGCACTGCATCATTTAGGAGCGGAAGTAATTATTTCCGTGCGGTCGGAGCATCAGCTTTTTGAAGCGAAAAGCTATGGCTATCAAATAGAAACATTTAAACAAGTGATGGAGCGCCAACAAGATAAAAATGCTTATTTGATCAATACGATTCCATTTAGATGGTTAGCGCATGAAGAAGCAAGTTATTTCAATAAAATTTATGATCTTGCATCTAATCCTGGCTGTCTGCTGCATTCGGAAGAAAGTGCACCAGCTAATTATGTCCATTCAACGAGTTTACCAGGATTATATTTTCCACAAGATGCAGGCTATTTAATCGCAAGGGCAGTTCAAACTCAATTGGCTTTATTGGAGGGGGAAAAATAGTGTTAAGTGGTCGTCGAATAGGATTAGGTATTACTGCTTCCCATTGTACGTATGAAGAAGTAATTCCTATGATTAAGAAGTTTACAGATTTAAATGCGATAGTAGTTCCAATTATTACGTATTCTGTATTAACAGCTGCTACGAGATTTGGAACAGGTGAGGAATGGATTGAAAAGATTGAACAAGCAAGTGGAAGCAAAGTCGTATCGAAAATTGTAGAGGCAGAGCCATTCGGTCCAACGAATCCTTTAGATTGTATGATTATTGCTCCAATGACTGGAAACTCTATTAGTAAATTTGCGAATGCGCAAACAGATTCTCCTGTATTAATGGCTGCCAAAGCAACTTTACGCAATGGTAAACCAGTAGTTCTTGGCATATCTACAAACGATGCACTCGGTCTTAATGGCGTTAATATTATGAAGTTGTTAACGACAAAAAATGTGTATTTCATCCCCTTTGGTCAAGATAATCCTCAAACTAAACCAAACTCACTCATTGCAGACTTTTCAAAAATAGTTCCTACAGTAGAACATGCCATTCAAGCAAAGCAATTTCAACCTTTGCTTATAAATTATTCATCATAAATATAATAGATGATGTATTTTCATGTAATTTATGATACAATATCGCCAATATGTTTTGATTTTGAAAGGGGAGCTTTTAATGTCACAAGGGTATATTGTAGCGGTAGTTGGAGCGACAGGCGCTGTCGGCCAAAAGATTATCGAAAAACTAGTAGAGAGAAGCTTTCCTTATGCTAATTTAAAACTTTTAGCTTCAAAAAATTCAGCGGGTAAAGAAGTCGAAGTAAACGGCTTAACATATACGATTGAAGAAGCAACACCTGAGGCATTTAAAGGAGTTCAAATCGCATTTTTCTCAGCGGGGGGCTCTATTTCCAAAGCATTAGCAAAAGAAGCGAGTAGTCGTGGCGCAATTGTTATTGATAATACAAGTGCTTTCCGGATGGATAAAGATATTCCACTTGTTGTTCCAGAAGTGAATAAGCAAGCGTTGCATGAGCAAACAGGGATTATTGCTAATCCAAACTGTTCGACTATTCAAATGGTTTGCACACTTGAACCAATTAGACAACAATACGGTTTAAATAAAGTGATTGTATCTACTTACCAAGCTGTATCAGGTGCCGGAGCAGCTGCAATTCATGAACTGACAAATCAAAGTGAAAATATAAAAGAAAATAATCCAAATCCTGCAATTCTTCCAGTAAAAAGTGCAGAAAAACATTATCCGATTGCTGGAAATGTTATCCCACAAATAGATGTATTTGGTGAAGATGGTTATACATTAGAAGAGCATAAAATGATGAATGAAACGAAAAAAATTATGTCGTTGCCTGAGCTAGCAATCGCAGCAACATGCGTGCGAGTACCAGTTATTACAGGACATTCCGAATCTGTTTATATTGAAGTAGAAAAAGAAAATGTATCTGTGGTAGAGTTAAAACAATTGCTTGCAAATGCGCAAGGGGTAACTGTTCAAGATGCTACAGAAGAGCAGCAATATCCAATGCCATATTTTGCAGAAAATAAAGACGATGTTTTTGTTGGCAGAATTCGTAAAGATCCTGCTAATAGCAAAGGTTTTCATATGTGGATTGTATCAGACAATCTACTAAAGGGAGCAGCGCTAAATTCGATTCAAATCGCAGAAGCATTAGTTGAAGAAGGTATTTTATAAAGAGGTGTAAACAGATGAATATTGGACATATTTCGACAGCAATGGTTACACCGTTTAAAGAAGACGGTTCCGTTGATTTTATTGCAACAGAAAAGCTTATTGAACACTTACTTTCTACTGGGACTGACTCACTTGTTGTATGTGGTACAACAGGTGAATCTCCAACATTAACGACGGATGAAAAGCTAACACTTATTCAGTTCGTTGTAGAAAAGGTAAATAATAGAGTTCCTGTTATTGCGGGAACAGGTAGTAATAACACAGCAGAATCGATTGATCTTTCTTTAGAAGCAGAAGCACTAGGAGTAGACGCAATCATGATTGTGACTCCTTATTACAACAAGCCAAATCAAAGAGGTATGATTGCTCACTTTGAAGCAATAGCAAATGCGATTACTTTACCAGTTGTCGTATACAATATTCCAGGACGCTCTGTAGTCAATTTAGAACCGGAATCTGTTATTGCATTAAGTAAGATTCCAAATATCCAACTAGTGAAAGAAGCAAGTGGTAGTTTAGATCAAATGACGAAAATTTTAGCTGGAACAGATGATAATTTCCATGTTTATAGTGGAGATGACTCTTTGACATTGCCGTTACTTGCAATTGGTGGCTCAGGCATTATTTCGGTTGCGTCTCATGTGATCGGCCAGGATATGCAAGAAATGGTTCAAGCATTTTTAGAAGGAAATCATGCGAAATCTGCTGAAATTCATCAATCTATTTTGCCGGTCATAAAAGGATTATTTGAGCATCCAAATCCTGTAGTTGTAAAATATGCCTTATCTAAAATAGGGGTAGAAGTAGGATCACTCAGACTTCCATTAGTCGAATTGACGGAGGAAGAAAAATTAACATTCGATAAAATATGGGATGAATACTCAAAAAGTAAATAGTTTAAAGTAAATTTGATTTAAGAAAAAAGCTGAAGAATTCATGCTTCAGCTTTTTTTTATTTGTGTGAATGGACGACCTCCGATATAATGAAAATTAGTGGATGTTGGTCGGGTTAATAATAGGAGGAAAAGCTTTGGTAAAAGTAAAAAATGAACTTATTCGAATTATCCCACTCGGTGGAGTAGGGGAAATCGGAAAAGCAATGTATGTAGTAGAAATAGATGAAGAAATATTTGTAGTAGATAGTGGACTTATGTTCCCGGAAAATGAAATGCTCGGTATCGATATCGTAATACCAGATATTACGTACCTAGAAGAAAACAAAGATCGCGTAAAAGGAATATTTTTAACGCATGGTCATGAAGATGCAATCGGATCGATTTCGTATTTATTGCAAAAAATACAAGCGCCTGTTTACGGATCAAAATTAACGATTGCTTTAGCGAAAACGCATTTAAAAGCGTTACCGACAAAGCATGCGGTTAAATATTTTGAAGTGACAAATAAAAGCCGTATGAATTTCCAAAGTACGCATGTGACGTTTTTCCACACGACACATAGTATTCCAGATTCACTCGGTATTGTATTTCACACTTCAGAAGGTGCAATTGTGCACACGGGAGAATTTAAGTTTGATCAGTCAGCAAAAGGCAAATATCGACCAGATATCGCAAAAATGGCTGGACTTGGTGAAGACGGTGTATTCATTCTTTTATCCGATTCAACTGAAGCTGAAAGACCAGGCTATACGACATCAGAAGCAGTAATTGAAAGCCAATTATCAGAAACATTCCACGCTGCTAAAGGTCGTATTTTAGTCTCGGTATATGCGTCAAACTTCATCCGAATTCAACAAGTGCTTGATAAGGCTGCTGAAACCGGTAAGAAGGTTGCAATTGCAGGAAAAAGCTTAGAAACAATTTTTGAAATCGGTTTAGATTTAGGGTATTTCACTGCTCAAGAAGATACAATTATTCCAATCAAAGAGATTGGGAAGTATCGAGATGAGCAACTGGTTATTATCGTTTCAGGTAATCAAGGTGAGCCATTAGAAGCGTTAGAAAAAATGGTTCGCAAACATCATAAAGATATTAAAATTAAAGATACAGATACTGTATTGATCACGTTTACTCCATCTCCAGGTATGGAAGTTGGCATGTATCAAACGATGAACCAACTTGCAAAAGCTGGAGCAAAAGTATTAACTTCAGCTAAAAACGTCCATGTTTCTGGACATGGTAGTCAAGAAGATTTAAAAATGATGCTCAATCTAACAAAGCCAAAATATTTTATCCCTATTCAAGGGGAGTATCGTATGTTAATCGCTCACTCGAAGCTTGCACAAGATGTCGGTATGTCGAAATCTGAGATTTTTATCGCAGATAAAGGGGATATTGTCGAATATAAAAGTGGCAAGATGAGAATGAGTGGACGAGTACAGGCTGGTAACATATTAATCGATGGTATTGGTGTTGGAGACGTTGGAAATATCGTACTTCGTGATAGAAAGCTCCTTTCTCAAGATGGCATATTTATCGTTGTCGTGACATTAAATCGTGCACAAAAGAAAATCGCATCTGGTCCAGAAATTCTTTCAAGAGGTTTCGTTTATGTAAGAGAATCTGAGGAGTTAATGGATGAGTCTGCGAAGCTTGTTACAACAATTGTTGAGAAATATGTGAATAAAGAAACGTTTGAATGGACAAACATTAAACAAGAAATCCGTGATACGCTAAATTCATATTTATTCCAAAAAACAAAACGACGTCCAATGATCATCCCGATTATTATGGAATATTAATATGATCAAAAGGATTTCCTAGCTAACAAAAGCGGGAAATCCTTTTTTTTTTCAGAAAGAATGGATTCCGTTACAAGCGGACGCTTTCCGCGGGGTCTTCGACTAACGCTTATCTTGCTGGAGTCGCCGCTGTTCACTTCATCCATCTAGTTTAGAAGTATGTAATCTTGTTCTTTCTAATCTAGTGTTTTATACGGAAGGCTTACTTCTATATTTTTTTGGTAAAACTTGTAGAAGTACATGGCGAGTCTAGTCTTTTGGAAAAAATAATTCTTTTTTTAGAAAGTGAGTAAAAGAAGTAGTCGTTCTCCTATTTATAACCAACTTTAACTATGAATTGATACATACTAGTTGATTAGAGCACAGGCGGCGACCTCTGCGGGAATAGCGTGAGCTGTAAGCCCCGCAGGAAAGATACTGGCTGAGCTTTATTTGGCCAGTGTCTTTGCGACGAGTAACCGCAGGAGCACATGTTTTTGAAGTGACGAGGAGATTGAAGCCATGCCCGCGAAAAGCGTCCGCCGTAGCGGATATCCACGATTACTTTTTTTATAAACGAAAGTAGGTGAAATAGATTGGTACGAAGAAAGAAAAAGCAGCCGAGTAAGGCAAAAAAGGCATCGTTGCATCCTTTAATGTATGAAATTATCGGTATATTAATCATCGGTGTTGCAATTATTTCCTATTTTGAATATGGGCTAGTAGGTAGAGCATTTGCATATGTTAGTTATTTTTTACTTGGCAACTGGCATATAGGTGTTCCATTTTTATTAATCGTGTTTGCACTCATTATTATGATCAAGCAAACGGTGCCTTCTTGGAATCATCGTTTGTTACTAGGCTGTGGCCTTGTTTTAAGCAGTCTTTTATTATTTAGCCATTTAGCACTTTTCGAGCAATTATTTCGAGGAGGAGCACTAGTGACGAATTCGGTACTGCGAGAAAGTTACCGAGTACTAGTAGAAAGTGGTGGCATCGCAGAAAGAAGTAGTTCACTTGGTGGAGGAATAATTGGAGCGGTTCTTTTTGCGGTGTTCCATGTTTTGTTCGATTCAGCAGGAGCGAAAGTGGCAAGCTGGGTATTGCTTATTATTGGACTTGTTTTATTAACTGGAAAAGCACTTGTACCATATCTTGTAGAAATGTCTCCTAAGTTGAAGGAAATGATTAAAAATAGAAAAAACAAAAAGCAACCTGCACCTTCTGAAAGAAAAGCAAGAAGGGCGAAAAAAGAAACACCTCAAGAAGAGGCAGTTACGGTTCATGAAGTACGACCAATTGTCGTAGAGGAAGAAATAGAACAAGTAACTGCACCGATTATTTCGGCATTTACGGAACGAATTTCGAGAAGAGAAGAACCAGTTGAACAAGCAGCAGAGCCAATTGATATCAATATAGAATCTGCAGTTTTGGAAAATGAAGATTATCAATTACCTGCAATTACTCTTTTAGATGCGCCTACTCATAGTGACCAAAGTGGAGAGTTAAATGCGATACAAGCAAATGCAAAGAAATTAGAGCAAACGTTTTTAAGTTTTGGAGTGAAGGCAAAAGTAACGCAAGTGCATTTAGGTCCAGCAGTAACAAAGTATGAAGTGCTCCCGGATATCGGTGTGAAAGTAAGTCGTATTGTAAGTTTGCATGATGATTTAGCATTAGCGCTTGCGGCAAGAGATATTCGAATAGAAGCTCCGATTCCAGGCAAATCGGCTGTCGGTATCGAAGTGCCAAATAAAGAAGTGGCGATTGTTAGTTTACGAGAAGTGTTGGAGTCAGAAGAAAATAATAAGCCTAATTTAAAGTTGTTAATAGGTTTTGGGCGAGATGTTACCGGCCAAGCTATGCTTGCCGAGTTAAACAAAATGCCTCATTTGCTTGTTGCTGGTTCTACTGGTAGTGGGAAAAGTGTTTGCATTAACGGTATCATTATTAGTATTATGATGCGCTCTAAGCCACATGAAGTGAAAATGATGATGATAGACCCTAAAATGGTAGAGTTGAATGTATATAATGGTATTCCTCATTTACTTGCGCCGGTAGTAACGGACCCGAGAAAAGCATCGCAAGCATTGAAAAAAATGGTTTCCGAAATGGAACGCAGATATGAATTGTTTTCTCATACGGGGACGAGAAATATCGATGGCTATAACGAGCATATTGAAAAGTGGAATACTGAAAATGAAGAAAAACATCCGAAGCTACCTTATATAGTTGTTATTGTGGATGAGCTAGCAGATTTAATGATGGTTGCATCGAGTGATGTAGAAGATTCGATTACACGTCTTGCACAAATGGCACGAGCGGCAGGTATTCATTTAATCATTGCAACACAAAGACCTAGTGTAGATGTTATAACTGGTATTATTAAAGCAAATATTCCATCGCGAATTGCGTTCGCTGTTTCTTCTTCGATCGATTCTCGTACTATTTTAGATATGGGAGGAGCAGAAAAGCTTTTAGGAAGAGGAGATATGCTTTTCTTACCAGCAGGTACCTCGAAGCCAATTCGTGTTCAGGGAGCGTTTTTATCAGATGCAGAAGTGGAACGAATCGTTGACTTCGTTATTGAGCAGCAAAAAGCGAATTATCAAGCAGAGATGATTCCAGAAGATGTGGAAGAATCGGTTGAGCAAGTTGACCGTGATGAGTTATATGATGATGCAGTACAATTAATTACTGAAATGCAAACGGCATCCGTTTCTTTATTGCAGCGACGATTTAGAATTGGCTATTCAAGAGCAGCTAGAATTATCGATCAGTTAGAAATGAGTGGAGTTGTCGGACCTTATGAGGGAAGCAAGCCACGCCAAGTACTTGTGTCAAAACATTCACTAGATAATGACTTAATATGACAGTATGATTGCATTTTGATGAAGTTTTTGTGAATTATTTTTTTAAAATACGGATAAAAGTATTTATTTCAATGATTATAAATGGTATAGTATGACTGATTAGTAGGAATGTTTTACATCAGAGGTCTGATCTCTTCAAAATGGTGGTGTTTTTATGACAATCAAAGTAGACCATCGTCATTTATATCTTCAAGTGATTGATCGTCTAAAAAAAGACATTGAAAATGGTGTATTTCAAGAGAAGGAAAAACTTCCTTCTGAATTTGAATTAGCTAAATCACTTGGGGTAAGTCGTGCAACGTTAAGAGAAGCTCTTCGATTATTAGAAGAAGAAAATGTCATCGTTAGAAGACATGGTGTCGGAACATTTGTTAATTCCAAACCTATTTTCACATCTGGAATTGAACAACTTTCTAGTATTTCTTCTATGATTCGAAGTGCTGGTATGGAGCCTGGAACTGTCTTCTTAAGTTCTATGCAATCGCTTCCAACTGATGAAGACGTTAAACGTTTTCAATGTAACGAAGAACAAACAATTATTTCGATGGAACGAGTCCGTACTGCAAATGGCGAGCCTGTTGTATATTGCATCGATAAGGTTCCGAAAAACTACTTACCTAATGATTTTCTTGTTAGAGAAGAAGGTTCTATTTTTACGGCGTTGGAGGAATCAGGAGACATTCATGTGTCGCATGCGATTACATTTATCGATCCTGTAGGTTACCATGAGGTTGCTTCTCCAACTTTGAACTGTGAACCGGAAACGTCATTGCTTGTTTTAAAACAACTCCATTACGATGAAAACGATCGTGTGGTTTTGTATTCGAAAAATTATTTTCGAGCGGATAAATTCAGTTTTCATGTTGTCCGGAAAAGGGTGTAAAATGTTTTAAATTCCTGCTAATAAGAAAAAAAATGGAGGTTTTCAAATTGACAAAGCGTAAATTTGGATTAGGGCTATCACTTGTGCTAGCTGCTGGTACAATCCTTGGTGCATGTGGTACAAAGGAAGAAGAAACAAAAACTCCTGACACTGGTTCTGAAGGAACTGACAAACCAGCAACAGAAGCAGTAGATTTCTCTCTTGCTATGGTAACTGACGTTGGTGGAGTAGATGACAAATCTTTCAACCAATTAGCTTGGCAAGGGATTGAAGCATTCGGTAAAGAAAACGGCCTTGAAAAAGGAGACGGTGGATACGATTACCTTCAATCAACTGGAGACGCTGATTATATTACAAACCTTAATGCTTTAGTACGTCGTGATTTCGATGTAGTTTACGGTATTGGATTCCTAATGGAAGCACCAATTAGTACAATTGCTGAACAACAACCAGATGCTCAACTTGCAGTAATCGATGGAATTGTTGATATGCCAAACGTTGCTTCTGTAATGTTTAAAGAGCAAGAAGGTTCATTCCTTGCTGGTGTTGCAGCTGCTCTAATGTCAGAATCTAAACAAATCGGTTTCGTAGGTGGAATGGATATTCCAGTTATTAACCGTTTTGAAGCTGGATTCTTAGAAGGCGTTAAAGCTGTAGATTCAAGCATTAAAGTAGATGTTCAATATACTGGTAAATTCGATGACGCTGCTCTTGGTAAAACAACTGCTAACCGTATGTATTCTTCAGGCGTAGATATTATTTTCCACGCAGCTGGTGGTACTGGTAACGGAGTATTTGCTGAAGCAAAAGAACGTAAAACAAAAGACGCTAAAGCAAACGTTTGGGTAATCGGAGTTGACTCTGACCAATACGAAGAAGGTGCTGTTGGTGAACACAATATCACACTTACTTCTATGCAAAAACGTGTAGACATCGCAGTTCAAACAATTGCGAAAGATGCAATGGCTGGAAACTTCCCAGGTGGGAAAACAGTTACTTATGGTTTAGCTGAAGGCGGAGTTGCTTTAGCAGACTCTCGCGGTGCTATTCCACAAGAAATTTTAGACCAAGTAGAAGAATTCTCTAAGAAAATTGCTGCTGGTGAGATTGTAGTTCCAGAAGCAGTAGAATAATTTTTTAACTAACATCATAAAGGCCGATTTTTTGGCCTTTATGATATTTTAATTAATAGAAGAAAGATTTTAATATAGTAAAGTCTTTCTTGTATTAATTTTGTACTAGTATAGTAGGGAGTGAACTCATTGGATTATGTAATAGAAATGCTTGGCATTCGAAAAGAATTCGGATCGTTTGTAGCGAATGATAACATTACTCTTCAATTAAAAAAGGGTGAAATTCATGCTCTTTTAGGAGAAAATGGAGCTGGGAAGTCCACTCTTATGAATGTTTTGTTTGGCTTATATCAACCAGAAGCTGGTGAGATTAAAGTAAAAGGAAAGTCTGTTAAAATTACAGATCCTAATGTAGCAAATGATTTAGGAATTGGAATGGTCCATCAACATTTTATGCTTGTGGAAAACTTCACAGTTACTGAAAATATAATTCTAGGTAATGAATTGACTAAAAGTGGGATTATTAATATAAAAGATGCTGCTAAAAAAATTCAAGTACTTTCGGAAACATATGGACTAGAAGTTGACCCATATGCAAAAATTGAAGATATTTCAGTCGGTATGCAACAACGTGTAGAAATTTTAAAAACACTTTATCGAGGAGCCGAAATTTTAATTTTTGATGAACCAACTGCATCATTAACACCACAAGAAATTAATGAATTTATGCAAATTTTGAAAAAGCTTATACAAGAAGGTAAATCGATCATTATTATCACGCATAAATTAAAAGAAATTATGGATGTTTCGGATCGTGTGACTGTCATTCGTAAAGGGGAAGGAATTGGAACAGTTATAACAGCTGAAACCAATCCAAACGATCTTGCATCTCTAATGGTAGGAAGACAAGTAGACTTCACAGTTGTAAAAGAAGAAGCTAACCCTACGGAAGAAGCACTCATTGTGAAAGATCTAGTTGTAGCGGATTATCGTGGAATTGAAAAAGTAAAAGGATTGAATTTAACTGTTCGTAAAGGAGAAATTTTAGGTATTGCAGGGATTGATGGGAATGGTCAATCTGAGTTAATCGAAGCAATAACAGGTCTTCGTAAATCGAAAAGTGGTTCTATTGCGATTAACGGACAAGATATTACGAATAAAAAACCTCGTAAAATTACAGAAACTGGAGTAGGACATATTCCACAGGATCGTCATAAACATGGTTTAGTTCTAGATTTCCCTATTGGCCAAAATATTGCACTACAAACGTACTACTTACCGCCAATTTCAAAACATGGCATTATGAACTATGGGGAAGTTTCAAAATTAGCGCAAATAGTCATTAAAGATTTCGATGTACGTACACAAGGGGAAGAAACATTAGCACGATCTTTATCTGGAGGAAATCAGCAAAAAGCGATTATTGGACGAGAAGTTGTTCGTAACCCAGAATTACTAATTGCTGCATTGCCGACACGTGGGCTGGATGTTGGAGCAATCGAATTTATTCATCAGCGTCTAATCGAACAACGTGACAATGGAAAAGCTGTACTTCTCTTGTCATTCGAATTAGATGAAGTAATGAATGTATCTGATCGTATTGCGGTAATTTACGATGGACAAATAGTAGATACTTTGTCGCCAAAAGAAACGACGGAACAAGAGCTAGGTTTATTAATGGCGGGGCAAAGTAGAAAAGATATTGGTATAAAACAGGGGGAGAAAGAGCATGTCGAATAGAGTCGTTAATATACTTGTCCCTGTTGTTTCAGTTATTTTAGGATTACTTGTTGGAGCAGTTGTTATGCTTGTAAGCGGCTATGATCCTGTAAAAGGCTATACAGCTTTATGGAATGGTATTTTCGGGGACGCATATGCAATAGGAGAGACAATTCGTCAAATAACTCCTTATTTATTGGCAGGTTTAGCGGTGGCATTTGCTTTCCGTACGGGACTATTTAATATCGGTGTAGAAGGACAACTTATTGTCGGTTGGTTTGCAGCAGCTTATGTTGGAATTGCTTTCGATTTCCCAACATATATTCACTTACCGCTGGCTATACTTGCAGCAGCACTAGCAGGAGCTTTATGGGGATTCATCCCTGGCTTATTGAAAGCAAAACTGAAAGTACATGAAGTTATTGTAACGATTATGATGAACTATATAGCATTACATTCGACGAATGCACTTATTAAAATTGTATCTGGTGGCGGAGAAAAAACAGATGCGATTAAAGAAACAGCTTCTTTAAAATCGGCCTTTTTTGAAAGTATGACTGATTACTCTCGCTTGCATTATGGTATTTTTATCGCATTAGCGATGGTGTTAGTTATGTGGTTTATTTTAGAGAAAACGACAACTGGTTATGAGTTAAAGTCAGTTGGATTCAACCAACATGCATCTGAGTATGCAGGGATGAATGTGAATAAAAATATTATTCTTTCGATGGTTATTTCGGGAGCTTTTGCAGGACTTGCAGGGGCGATGGAAGCATTAGGTACATTCCAATATGCGAATGTTAAAGGTGGATTTACCGGAATTGGGTTCGATGGGATCGCGGTAGCATTGTTAGGGGCAAACTCGCCACTCGGAGTTGTATTTGGTGCAGTTCTGTTTGGTTCGTTAAAATACGGAGCACTTAATATGCCGAATGAGGCTGGCATACCAGTTGAGATTGTATCCATTGTTATTGCTATTATTATTTTCTTCGTGGCAAGTGGTTATGTTATTCGCTATTTCCTTGAAAAAATAAACAAGAAAAAGGAGGCGAAATAATATGAGCTTTTTAGAAGTTTTATATTTTATCGTTCCTTCGGCTATTTTTTACGCAGCTCCATTAATTTTTACAGCAATCGGTGGGGTTTTCTCCGAGCGTTCGGGTGTTATTAACATTGGGCTTGAAGGTTTAATGGTAATGGGTGCATTTATCGGAATTCTTTTTAACCTTATGTTTGTTGATACATTTGGTTCACTGACTCCATGGGTAGCAGTACTTGCTGCAATGGTTGTCTCTGGTTTATTTTCACTCATGCACGCAGTAGCTTCTATTTCGTTCCGTGCAGATCAAACGATTTCAGGTGTTGCGATTAATATGCTTGGTGTAGCGATCGCTTTGTTCTCTGTAAAAATGATTTACGGAAAAGGGCAAACGGATTATATCCAAGAACGCTTTATACGATTTGATATTCCATTTTTACAAGATATTCCGGTTCTCGGACCGATGTTCTTTAAAGATGTGTATTCTACGTCTATTTTAGCTATTGGTGTAGCAGTAGCTGCATGGTTTGTTATTTTTAAAACACCATTTGGTTTACGTTTACGTGCTGTAGGGGAACATCCTATGGCTGCAGACACGATGGGTATTAATGTAACGAAAATGCGTTATATTGCGGTTGTGATGTCAGGTGCTTTAGCTGGTCTTGGTGGAGCGGTTTATTCGCAGTCGATTTCAGGTGAGTTTAGTCATACAACGATTAATGGGCAAGGGTTTATGGCGCTTGCAGCAATGATTTTTGGTAAGTGGCATCCACTTGGAGCACTTGGAGCAGCTTTGTTCTTCGGTGTAGCCCAAGCGCTAAGTATTGTAGGTGGCCAAGTTCCATATATTAAAGAGGTACCTAGCTACTTCTTGCATATCTTGCCTTACGTGTTAACGATTTTAGCGGTTGCAGGATTTATTGGAAAAGCAAATGCTCCAAAAGCAATTGGGAAGCCTTATATTAAAGGAAAACGATAAAACATGCAGGGGCCAAATATATTTGGCCCCTTTTTTCTTGAAGAATAGGAAAGTGTATACAAATGTTCGATGAACACAGGCTTTATGGTACATATAGGGATTGGGGAGTGGATTTCGTTACAAGCGGACGCGTTCGGTAGGCATGGCTTCAATCTCCTCGTCACTTCAAAAACATGTGCTCCTGCGGTTACTCGTCGCAAAGACACTGGCCAAATAAAGCTCAGCCATTATCTTTCCTGCGGGGCTTTCAGCTCGTGCTTTTCCCACCCGAGTCTCCACTTTTTACTACATCGATCTTACTTACGGAAGTGTATTCATGTCATTTCTACCTAACTTCTTTTATGTAAGAGGAAGAGAAGAAAGTTCATGGACACTTCTTGTTAGAAATAGAACGACCATTTTCATACGAAGTAAATTTGTCATCTACTTTTCTATTTTAAATAAAAATATAGAAGTGTCTCTCTGTAAATACCTACAAAGTACCGTCAAAATTGTATCTTTGGCGACCTGCAAAGTAAATAGAACCGACTTGCTTCTTCTATTGCCAAAAGACTTGAATTACTTGACTTGGAAGTTGAAGGCGAACATTTGCAATACGATGACCGAACAAAAAGTGTGTTGGGAGTGGCGTAGCCGCTTCCAACACACTTTAAAAATTTTTACGTTCATCGTATAGCCTAATAAGAAGTCTGTAGCGAGCCGATAACGAATGTTTTGGTTTTTTTATATTAAAATATGTGCACTGGGTTTTTATTATTGTCATATAATCCCTTGAACATGTATAGTGAGAGAAGAATGAGATAAACTAGAGAGAAAAAGGGGGATAACAACATGTTTCAACAGTTTGATCTTGCACATGGTGTTAAGCTTTACGTACGACCGACAGAACAATTTAAAACAATTAATATTTCATTTAAATGGAAACAATCATTAGCGGTAAAAGACGCTTCAATTCGTTCGGTGCTTGCTAATATTCTTCAATATAGCAATGAAGTATATCCATCCAATTCAGAATTTCGTAAACGTTTAGATGATTTATACGGAGCCGTTTTGTATGTAGATACAACGAAAAAGGGTGACAAGCATATTTTCAGCTTGAACGCTGAAACGGTGAATGATGCGTATTTATCGAATGAGAAAATAGTCGATGAAGTATTTTCTTTATTGCACACTGTTATTTTTAAACCTCAGCTCGTAAACGGAAAATTTGTAGAGTCCATTGTGAAGCGAGAAAAAGAACAAGTCATTGAACGTATTCAGTCCATGTATGACGATAAAACAAGATATGCGCAACAACGCCTGCTAGAAAATATTCGCCCTAATCACCCGGCTTCTATTTCTGCCAATGGTACAGTGGCGGCAGTTCAAGCAATTACGAATGAAGAATTAGTTGATATGCATCATAAGCTGTTACATGAAAACGAACTGGCGATTTACATTGTCGGAGATGTTGATGTGCAAGAAATGAAAGAAAAAATGCAAAATCATTTCAACTTTGCTGATAGAGTAGATCGTGTGACAAAGGATGAAGCAGTCGAGCATATGGTAACTGCAAACAACAGTTTACATGAAATACAAGATATGAAACAAGGGAAACTACATATTGCCTACAATACACCTATCACTTTTTACTCCGAAGAATTTCCTATTATGCAAATAACGAACGGTATTCTTGGTGGCTTCTCACATTCTAAGCTATTTATGAATGTACGTGAAAAGGAAAGTATGGCTTATTACGTTTCGAGTAGTTTTTCTTCACTTTACGGCTTAGTATTTGTTTTAGCTGGCATTGATGCAAACCTACAAGAAAAAGCAGTCAAGCTGATTGATGAGCAAGTGAAAGCGATGCAAGCGGGAGAAGTATCTGATTTAGAAATTAGTCAAACGAAATCCATGCTCAAAAATCAATTAAAAGAAGCATTAGATTCTGCGCGTGCACAAATTGAAATTTATGACCAATATAAAGAGTTAAATGAAGCGTTTACTGTAGAAGATTGGGTAGAAAAATGGACCAATGTGACAAAAGACCAAATTCAACAAATGGCGCTGAAAATGGAAAAGGAATTCGTTTATTTCTTATCTGGTAAGGAAGGTGAAGGTAATGAATAAAACATATTTTAAACAATTAGAAGAAACTTTATACCATGAACAATTGCCAAATGGTCTAAACGTTTATATTTTACCGAAAAAGGGTTTTTCGAAAACTTTTGTAACGTTTACAACAAATTATGGGGCAATTGATCGTGAATTTATTCCGCTTGGAAAAGACGAACCTGTCATAGTTCCAGATGGGATTGCGCATTTCTTAGAGCATAAAATGTTTGAAAAAGAAGATGGAGATGTCTTTTCAAAATTTAGTGAAAATGGCGCTTCTGCAAATGCATTTACTTCTTCTACAAGAACAGCGTATTTATTTTCTTCGACAGATAAAGTGCTAGATAATACAAAAGTGTTGCTTGATTTTGTGCAACAGCCTTACTTTACAAAGGAAACGGTAGATAAGGAAAAAGGCATCATCGGACAAGAAATTACGATGTATGATGATTTACCTGACTGGCGTTTGTATTTCGGTGCAATTGAAAATATGTATAAAGAGCATCCTGTGAAAATTGATATTGCCGGAACAGTGGAATCGATTGAAGTGATTACAGCGGAGCATTTATATGAATGCTATCACACGTTTTACCATCCATCGAATATGGTTTTATTTGTTGTTGGTGCAGTGGAACCAGAAGAAATGATGGCTTTCATCAAAGCGGACCAAGCGGCTAAAAAATTCGAGGAACCGAAAAAAATAAAGAGATTTTATCCAGAAGAACAGCATGCAGTTGCAGTTCCTTCTAAAACGTTGCAAATGGATGTGCAAAAACCAAAAGTTATTTTTGGCATAAAATCGAATAATACACATTTATCTGGACTGGATATGCTAAATTACGAAATTTCTATGCAAGTAGCAATCGAATTAGTGTTCGGACGTACATCAGCATTTTATCAAAATGTATATGAGCAAGGTTTAATCGACGAATCGTATTCGGCAGATTTTTCAATGGAGCAAGAATACGGATTTTCGATGATTGGGTCTGACTCAGCGAACCCGGAGAAACTTGTGGAAGCAATTCAGGAAGCAATTGTGTTAAACGGTTCGGACTGGACGTATACAGATGCGGATATAAAACGAATTACGCGCAAGAAAATCGGATTTTTCTTACGAGCGTTGAATTCGATTGAATATATTGCGAACCAATTCACTCGCTATTCGTTTAATGATATGAATTTATTTGATGTTGTTCCTACACTAGAAAAATTAACGATGGAGCAAGTAAAAGAAGCATTTGAATCCATTAAAAACGTAGAAACGCATACATCTTTCACGATTATTCCTTTCGAGAAAAAGAACGATGAGTAAAAAATTTGCGCTAGTTGTAGGTGCTTCTGGAGAGATTGGTCATGCAATTAGTAGTAGCCTTGCTGACGCTGGCTGGTCGTTGTACTTACATTACGCAAGTAATAAAGACAGTGTAACGAGTCTCTATGAACAATTAGTATCGACGTATCCTGAACAAGAATTTATGCTTCTGCAAGCAGATTTGCTTTCTGCAGATTCAGTGGATGAATTAGTTGCTTCGATATTTTCGATTCAGTCGATTGTGTTTGCGCAAGGACATAGTTTGTATAAAGGGCTGGAAGAAACGACATTAGAGGAAATCCGTCAATTATTTTTGGTGCATGTAGAACATCCTATGTATTTGTCTGCTCAATTGACGCCAAAGCTCAGAAAAAATTTAAATGCTTCCATCGTTTTTGTAGGGTCTATTTGGGGAGATACAGGTGCCTCTTATGAAGCTGCTTATTCTGCAGCGAAAGGGGCACAGCATGCCTTTGTGAAAGCTTATGCAAAGGAAGTAGCGACGCAGAAAATTACGGTTAATGTGGTAGCTCCAGGTTTTATTAATACGAAAATGAACGAACATGTGGAGGATGAAACACGTCATATGCTCCTTGATGAAATTCCAGCTGGAGTGTTTGGTTCTACGGAAGACGTTGCCAATACGGTTAGTTTTCTAGTGAATGGAAAAGCAAATTATATAACAGGTCAAATTATTCGAGTGAACGGTGGCTGGTATATTTGAGATGCAAAGAAAAGAGAGATTTTCTAACTCTTTTCTTTTTTCTTTTAATACACTCAAAAATCAGATATGATAGAACTTATAATGAACAGAAACGTCATCTTATGGGAGAGGGCAGATATACTATGGCAAGTGACTGGTTTTTTGAATACGAAATTCAAGTAAATCGTCCAGGACTTCTGGGAGATATTTCTTCTTTACTCGGAATGCTAAGAGTAAATATTGTGACGATTAATGGAGTTGACGAAGGTCGACGTGGGATGCTTATTAATGCGGAAAAGAAGGAAAATATCGAACGATTTGAGCATATTGCTTCTACGATGGAAACGATTCAATTAACTAAATTTAGAGAGCCAAAGCTTAGAGACCGTTTAGCTGTGCGACATGGTAGATACATACAACGCGATGCGGATGATAAAAAAACATTTCGTTTTGTGCGTGATGAGCTAGGACTTTTAGTAGATTTTATGGCAGAAATCTTTAAAAAAGATGGACATAAATTGATTGGTATACGTGGAATGCCCCGTGTTGGTAAAACGGAGTCTGTAGTAGCTGCAAGTGTTTGTGCAAATAAAAAATGGATATTTTTATCCTCTACAATGATTAAGCAAACAATAAGAAATCAGCTCGCTGGTGATGAATTTAGCGATCGCAATATTTTCCTTTTGGACGGTATTGTAACGAGAAACTCTAATGATGAGAAGCATCTCCAGCTCGTGAGAGAAATGATGCGCATGCCTACTATAAAGGTAGTAGAGCATCCGGACATGTTCATCCAGCATTCAGAGTATTCTATTGATGATTTTGATTACATTATTGAACTTCGTCACAGTCCCGAAGAACAAATTACGTATGAAATGATGGAGAAAAACCATGGAATGTCCGACAAAGGATTTGGCGGCTTTGGTGGATTTAATTTTTAACGGGCAGGTGTTTTAGTTGACAGAATTAGGTGCTCGCTTAAAAGAAGCGAGAACGGCAAAAGGATATAGTATTGATGATTTACAAGAAATAACAAAGATTCAAAAAAGATATTTAGCAGGAATTGAAGAAGGAAATTATGCAACGATGCCAGGCGCATTTTATGTGCGCGCTTTTATAAAACAATATGCAGAAGCAGTCGGCTTAAATGGAGACGAGCTATTAGAAACATTTAAATCGGAAGTTCCTACTCCTATGAATGAAGATGTTTCGAAAAATATACCTGTTGCACCTTCTAGAAGATCATTAGGAGGACGCTCTTCCAATAAACTCACGGAAATGTTCCCAATGATTGTTGTGGCCTTATTTATCATTGCAATTATCGTTATTGTGTGGATATTATTCCAAAATTTACCTAAAAATAATGTAGATGGTGATGTTGAGCCTAATACAGAGTTAACGATGGAGAAAAATCCTCCAAAACCAGAAGAAACTCCAATAGTTTCTCCTGAAGAAGAGGAAGAGCCAGAAGAAGCTATTGTAGATGAGCCAGTAATCGAACAACAGCTAACACTTGTAGAAACAATAGGTGAGACAACTACATACTCTCTTACAAATGCAGAAGCCTATGCTTTGAAAGTTGTAGCTACGAATACAACATGGCTCAATATTAGAGATCAAGATAGTAGAATTTTATATGACAAATCATTAAAAGCTGGTGAAACATATGAATTAGATGTCAGCGGTTCAACGCAAGTTCGTGTGCGTTTAGGGCATACACCAGGTAATACAGTGTATATAAATGACCAAGTCGTTGAAATGCTTTCACCAAAAACGACTCAAAATGTAATTATACAGTTTAACAAACAGCCATCTGAATAAGATGGCTTATTCGTTTGAAATGAAAGGAGTTAGTTCGTGTTGAAAATGAATATCCCGAATCAGATTTCCATGTTTCGTATTTTTTTAATCCCTGTATTTATGTTTTTTATGCTAATAGATTTTGGTTGGGGTGAAATAAGCTTCTTAGGTGCTATAATCCCAGTAGGTCATTTAGTAGGTGCGATTATTTTCATTATTGCTTCGATTACTGATTTTATTGATGGCTATTATGCAAGAAAGTATAATTTAGTAACGAATATGGGGAAATTTTTAGATCCATTAGCTGACAAGTTACTTGTATCTGCTGCTCTTATTATTTTAGTGCAACTTGGTATGGCTCCTGCATGGGTTGTTATACTAATTATAAGTAGAGAATTTGCTGTAACTGGACTGCGTCTAATATTAGCAAATGAAGGAGAAGTAGTTGCTGCAAATCAGCTTGGGAAAATTAAAATGTGGACTCAAATTGTTGCTATTTCTGCATTACTTCTTGGAAATATTATTTTTGAACTGATTTCATTCCCGTTTGCAACTATTATGTTATATGTTTCCTTGTTCTTCACTTTGTGGTCTGGATTCGATTATTTTTATATTAACCGTAAAGTATTGCTCGATTCAAAGTAGGAAGGAAGTATGGTTAGATGAAGGCTGAAATTATTGCGGTAGGTTCCGAATTATTACTTGGTCAAATTTCGAATACAAACGCTCGTTATATTTCTTCGCAGCTTGCTGAGTTAGGAATTGACGTTTATTATCATACAGTTGTTGGAGATAACCCAGCACGTTTAGTGGAATCCATTCAAATTGCGGAAAATCGTGCGGATTTAATTATTTTCACAGGAGGTTTAGGTCCTACAAAAGATGATTTAACGAAGGAAGCGATTTCTTCCCATTTGGGCAAGCGTCTTGTTATGGACGATCATGCTCTATTTTACATCGAAGATTTTTTCAAAAGAATGAATCGTGTCATGACCGAAAACAATAAAAAACAAGCGCTCGTACTAGAAGGGTGTACAGTACTAGAAAATAAGCATGGAATGGCCCCAGGAATGCTTTTATCAACGGACAAGCATGCGTATATACTGTTGCCTGGTCCACCAAAAGAAATGGAGCCGATGTTCCAATTCGAAGCAAAGCCATTACTACAGAAATTATTACATAAAGAAACAATTATTATGTCGCAAGTTATTCGCTTTTATGGAATTGGAGAAGCGGAATTAGAAACAAAAGTACAGGATTTATTAGAAAAACAAACAAACCCAACTTTAGCTCCGCTAGCATCTGACGGGGAAGTAACATTAAGACTGACGGCGAAAAGTGCCACCGAAGACGATGCGTGGCAGAAAATTGAAGAGCTTCAAGCTGAAATCTTAGATAGAGTTGGAAAGTATGTTTATGGCTACAATAATGATTCACTAGCTTCCAAGCTAAGAGAAATACTAATTGACCATAGCTTAACAATTTCTGCTGCTGAAAGTATGACAGCGGGATTATTCCAATCGGAGTTAGCCGCAGTTCCTGGAATGGGAGAAGCATTAGTCGGTGGAATGATTACGTATACAGAACAGATCAAGGTGGAGCAGCTAGGCGTGGATAAGCAAATGATTGCTAGTAAGGGCGTAGTATCGAGTGAATGTGCAGAAGAAATGGCTACACGAATTAAAGAAAAGTTTGGAACACATATCGGTATAGGCATAACGGGAGCAGCTGGACCAGACGGACATGGTGGTCAGCCGCCAGGAACTGTTTGGATTGGAATTGCCTTAGATCACATGGCTCCAGTTTCTTATAAGCTAAGCTTATCTGGTATGCGAAATACGAATAGACTCCGAGCGGTGAAATTTACAATTCACTATTTAATCCGATTACTACGTGAACAAAAAGAGTTGAAAATTTAATTTTTGAAAGCTAAAACGGTCCAAAATCTAATTTTGAGCCGTTTTTCACGCTCAAAATTAAATTGTTGCAAAAAATAAACGAATGAACGTTCGCTTTTTTCTTGTATATTTCTCATTGACCGAGTATAGTAAGAATAGAAATAAAAAATCAGATTTTCTTTTAGGGAGGAAATACAATTGAGCAATGATCGTAAAGCAGCATTAGAGATGGCTTTGAAACAAATAGAAAAACAATTTGGTAAAGGTTCTATTATGAAACTTGGGGAAAAGACCAATTTAGAAATTTCCACTTCACCAAGTGGCTCTTTAGCACTTGATGCAGCATTAGGAATAGGTGGATACCCACGTGGTCGTATTATTGAAATATACGGACCAGAAAGCTCAGGTAAAACGACTGTAGCACTTCATGCAATCGCAGAAATTCAAAAAACGGGCGGGCAAGCAGCATTTATTGATGCAGAACATGCACTTGATCCAGTATACGCACAAAAACTTGGCGTAAATATCGACGAATTACTTTTATCTCAACCAGATACGGGAGAGCAAGCACTTGAAATTGCAGAAGCATTAGTACGCAGTGGTGCAGTTGAAATTCTCGTAATAGATTCTGTAGCTGCATTAGTACCGAAAGCGGAAATTGAAGGAGAAATGGGAGATTCACATATCGGTCTTCAAGCTCGTTTAATGTCTCAAGCATTACGTAAACTTTCTGGTGCGATAAATAAATCTAATACGATTGCTATTTTCATTAACCAAATTCGTGAAAAAGTAGGAGTTATGTTTGGTAACCCAGAAGTAACACCAGGTGGTCGTGCACTTAAATTCTACAGTTCTGTACGTTTGGAAGTAAGACGCGCAGAAGCGATCAAGCAAGGTACAGATATTATGGGTAACAAAACGAAGATTAAAGTAGTAAAAAATAAAGTAGCTCCTCCGTTTAGAACAGCGGAAGTAGATATTATGTATGGAGAAGGAATTTCACAAGAAGGTGAAATGATTGATCTAGGTTCAGAAATGGATATTGTACAAAAAAGTGGTGCTTGGTATGCATATAACGAAGAGCGCTTAGGTCAAGGTAGAGAAAATGCAAAACAATTCTTGAAAGAGAATATTGCTATTAAGAACGAAATTGCTTTGAAAATTCGTGAATCTCTTGGAATGGCGGCTGGTTCTTATACGATTGCAGCTCATGAGCCTGAAGAAGAAGATGATGCAGAATTCGAATTACTATTAGACGATAAAAAATAATCCACGGAAAGCCTCTCGAAGTTTGAGAGGCTTTTTTTATAGGAAATAGTCAGGATTTTGTTCCAAGCGGATAGCGAAATCAATTTAGCTTATAGAATGATGCAATGATGTTCATTTTAATTATTATTATTATTATTAGCTTTCTACGAAAAAAATAGCTGCTTATTCGAGCAGATTTTTTTTAATATATATCTTTAATGTATTATTTTATGAATTTTGAGAGAGTAGAATAGTTTTTAGTTGGAAAAATGGAAGGTTTAGATGGAATTTTAGAGTATTTAGTTGGAAAAAGAATTTATGGGCTTTTTTCGCCATAATCCATCAAGAATTTTATAGAAAACTAAAAATTCCAACTATTTATAGCGGGTCGTTCAAAATACTTACTCTTTTTGATAACTAATCCTTTCGATTCCTTGACAGAGTATTTCTTCATCTATACAATTAAAACTGTATAAATTTATTTATTATAATGATGAAATGGGCTATATATATGTACTTACATGTATATCCCAACTGAAACTTAAAAGTATAGCAATAGGGGGTGTTCGAATGGAACTACTAGGAATTATCATCTCCGCTTTGCTTGGTCTGGCTATTGGTGTCGTTGTTGGTTATTACTATCTGAAAAAAGTGAACGATTCAAAAGTGACTGGTGCAAAACAATCTTCCGCACTCATCTTAGAAGAAGCAAAGCGAGAAGCAGAAGCATTGAAGAAAGAAGCACTATTAGAAGCTAAAGATGAAGCTCACCAATTACGAACTGAAGCAGAATCTGACATTCGTGAACGCCGTATGGAACTGCAAAAACAGGAAAATCGGTTAGTACAAAGAGAAGAGAACCTTGATCGCAAGGATGATGCTCTAAACAAGAGAGAAGTAGGTCTTGAGCGTAAAGAAGATGCTCTAACTGAAAGACAACAGCATATTGAACAGATGGAAAGTAAAGTGGACGAGCTTGTTGCAAAACAACAAACTGAACTTGAAAGAGTTTCTACTTTAACACGTGAAGAAGGAAAAGCAATTATTCTTCAACAAGTAGAAAAAGAACTTGCTACAGATATTGCAGTTATGACGAAAGAATCAGAAACTCGTGCAAAAGAAGATTCTGATAAAAAAGCGCGTGAAATCCTTTCATTAGCACTTCAACGTTTTGCAGCAGATCATGTAGCAGAAACAACAGTTTCTGTTGTTAATTTACCAAACGATGAGATGAAAGGTCGTATCATTGGTCGAGAAGGGCGAAATATTCGAACACTCGAAACTTTAACTGGAATTGACTTAATCATCGATGATACACCAGAAGCAGTTATTCTATCAGGATTCGATCCGATTAGAAGAGAAACAGCTCGTTTAGCACTTGAAAAACTAGTGCAAGATGGTCGTATCCATCCAGCACGTATTGAAGAAATGGTTGAGAAGTCAAGAAGAGAAGTAGACGAACAAATTCGTGAAATTGGTGAACAAACAACGTTTGAAATTGGCATTCATAACTTACATCCAGATTTAATGAAGATCCTTGGTAGACTACGTTATCGTACAAGCTACGGACAAAATGTTTTAAAACATTCAAAAGAGGTTGCATTTTTAGCTGGTCTACTTGCTGCAGAGCTTGGAGAAGATGTTACACTGGCAAGACGTGCAGGATTACTTCACGATATTGGGAAAGCAATTGACCATGAAGTAGAAGGAAGTCACGTTGAAATTGGTGTAGAGCTTGCAACGAAATATAAAGAGCATCCAGTAGTTATTAATAGTATTGCTTCCCATCATGGAGATTCTGAAGCTACTTCTGTAATAGCAGTTTTAGTTGCAGCGGCTGACGCTTTATCTGCTGCTCGTCCAGGTGCAAGAAGTGAAACATTAGAAAATTATATTCGTCGTTTGGAAAAACTAGAAGAAATCTCGGAATCTTATGATGGTGTTGAGAAATCATTCGCTATTCAAGCAGGAAGAGAGATTCGTATTATGGTTCGCCCAGATCAAATCGATGACATTACAGCGCATCGCTTAGCTAGAGACATTCGCAAACGAATTGAAGAAGAATTAGATTACCCAGGTCATATTAAAGTGACTGTTATTAGAGAAACAAGAGCAGTAGAATATGCAAAATAGGAGAAAGACTTCTTTAAGAAGTCTTTTTTTCATGAAAGAAGTGGACAATAGATGAAAATATTATTTATAGGGGACATTGTAGGTTCCATTGGAAGAGATGCATTGGAAAGCTACTTACCAAGATTAAAAAGAAAATATAGCCCAGATGTAGTAATTGCAAATGGGGAAAATGCCGCTGCAGGACGCGGTATTACGAAAGCCATTTTTCAATCATTACTCCATATGGGTGTTGATGTTGTGACGATGGGAAATCACACATGGGATCAAAAAGAAATAATGGATTTTATTGATGACACAGACTATTTAATTCGTCCGGCTAATTTTTCAGATGAAGCACCAGGAAAAGGGATGACTTCCGTTACGAAAAATGGACAAACAGTATTTGTTATTAATTTGCACGGACGAACTTTTTTACCTCCACATGATGATCCATTCAAAAAAGCAACGGAATTAGTTGAGGAAGCGAAAAAAGTATCACCGATTATTTTTGTTGATTTTCATGCAGAAGCAACGAGTGAAAAAATCGCTTTAGGCTGGCATTTAGACGGTAAAGCATCGGTAGTTGTTGGAACGCATACGCATGTGCAAACGGCAGACTCACGCATTTTACCAGAAGGAACTGCTTATATTACAGATGTTGGTATGACAGGCCCATATGATGGCGTTTTAGGAATGAAAAAAGAAGATGTATTATATCGTTTTCAAACGAATATGCCTGCAAGATTCGAAGTGCCAAAAAGTGGACGTTCGGTAGTAAGTGGCTTCTTTGTAGAAGTAGATGGTTCTACAGGAAAAGCAATTCATCAGGAACGTGTTTATATAAACGATGACTACCCCTTTAAAGGATAAAAAGTCTAAATGATTTCTCTGGAGCATAAGTTAGGTTATGAACGAATGAAAGTTCATAATCTAGCGATAAAAGGAGAAATGATAGTGGATTCTTTAAAAGTATCGTCTCGTTCAAACCCCAATTCAGTTGCTGGTGCATTGGTTGCAGTAATTAGAGAACAAGGGTATGCAGAGATGCAAGCAGTAGGAGCAGGGGCACTAAATCAGGCAGTTAAAGCAATTGCCATTGCAAGAGGATTTGTCGCACCTAGTGGAACAGATTTAACTTGTTCACCTGCTTTCACAGATATTGTCATTTCGGGTGAAGATCGAACTGCTTTAAAGCTGTTAGTTGAGAAAAGAGCAAAATAACCGTTCAGTCGCTACTTTTATAGTAGCGGCTTAACTTTTTATGTACTGAAAAGAAAGTGAAAGCTTTCTTACTTAGTATTTGTCTAGCTTCAGCGCCTAGCCCCTCGGGGTCAAATGTGAAAAGTGCTCCTGCGGTTACTCGTCGCAGAAAGACTTTGCTACTGCGGTTACTCTTCGCAATAAACATAGCTGTGGTGGCTGAAAAGCTGCCTCCTCGCTTTTCCCCATTTTGCTCCTGCGATTACTCGTCGCAGAAGATCGTGCCTGTCGGGGCAGACATAGGCGCTTCCGCTTTTCATATTTATTCCGTCAAAGGTCTGATTTTCGATAAAATTACGATGAATACATAGTGAATATGAGCACTTCGTGATAAACTTATGAAGGAAAAATGTATTTAACCAGATAGTTAGGAGATGTTAGTATGTTGCAACAACTTTCATGGAAAGTAGGCGGGCAGCAAGGGGAAGGTATTGAAAGTACTGGGGAAATTTTCTCAATGGCAATGAATCGCCTTGGATATTACCTATATGGATACCGTCACTTCTCTTCTCGTATTAAAGGTGGCCACACAAACAATAAAATCTGTGTACGACCAACACAAGTTCGTACAATACCAGATGATTTAGATATACTTGTAGCATTTGATCAAGAAACAATAGAAGTTAACTACAAAGAACTAACAGAAAAAAGCGTTATTTTAGCAGATGCTAAATTCTCACCAGTAGCACCAGAGGACTGTATTGCACCAATGTATATTGTTCCATTTACAGAAATTGCTTCAGAACTTGGTACTTCATTGATGAAAAACATGGTTGCAATTGGAGCTACTGCGGCATTATTAAATTTGGACAAGGCGGTATTCCAAGGGGTAGTGGATGAAATTTTCGGTAAAAAAGGCGAAGAAGTTGTCGCAAAAAATATGGAAGCGATTCAACAAGGCTTCGATACAATGGCGGAACAATTAGGTGATCGTCAAGGCGAGTGGGAACTTGTCGCAGCTGATGGCAAGCGTCGTATGTTCATGATTGGAAATGATGCAATCGCATTAGGAGCTTTAACGGCAGGGGTTCGTTTCATGGCTGCTTATCCAATTACGCCAGCTTCTGAAATTATGGAATACATGATTAAAAAACTACCGCTATTTGGTGGAGCGGTTATTCAAACCGAAGATGAAATTGCTGCTGCAACAATGGCAATTGGATCAAACTACGGTGGTGTTCGTGCCTTTACAGCTTCAGCTGGACCAGGACTTTCACTTATGATGGAAGCAATCGGATTATCTGGAATGACCGAGCAACCATTAGTAATCGTCGATACACAACGTGGTGGCCCATCAACTGGACTTCCAACGAAACAAGAGCAATCGGATTTAATGCAAATGATCTACGGTACGCACGGTGAAATTCCAAAAGTCGTTATTGCACCAAGTACTGGGGAAGAAGCATTTTTCGATACGATTCAAGCATTTAATATTGCAGAAGAATTACAACTTCCTGTCATTATTTTAACAGACTTACAGTTGTCTTTAGGGAAACAAACGGTTGAACCTTTTGACTATTCGAAAGTTGAAATTCGTCGCGGTAAATTAGTGCAAAACGAAGACATTCCTGAAGCGGCAGATAAATCGTATTTCAAACGTTTTGAAGTAACAGAAGATGGTGTATCTCCTCGAGTATTACCCGGAACGGAGCATGCTATCCACCACGTAACAGGTGTCGAGCATGACGAAACTGGTAAGCCATCAGAAGCAGCTTCCAATCGTATTGCTCAGATGGACAAGCGTATGAGTAAATTGAAGCATGTTCGATTTAACGAGCCTGTATATGTAAACGCACCATACGAAGAAGCAGATGTTTTATTCGTCGGCTTTAACTCAACTAGAGGTGTTTTAGAAGAACTGCAACAAACGTTTATTTCCCAAGGAATAAAAACAAATCACGCACATATTCGCTTGATTCACCCATTCCCGGCGGAAGAAATGAAAGCTCTAGTTGCGAATGCTAAAAAAGTAGTAGTAGTGGAAAACAATGCTACGGGTCAATTAGCAAATATATTAAAAATGAATGTTGGCGGTCACGATAAAGTAGTAAACGCTATTAAATACGACGGCACACCATTCTTACCATTACAGCTAGAAAAACAAGTAAAGGAGTTGCTAACAGATGGCAACATTTAAAGATTTTCGTAATAATGTAAAGCCAAACTGGTGTCCGGGATGTGGTGACTTTTCTGTGCAGGCAGCAATTCAACGTGCGGCAGCAAATGTTGGCATTGAGCCTCATGACTTAGCAGTTATTTCAGGTATTGGTTGTTCTGGTCGTATTTCAGGCTATATTCATTCATATGGCTTCCATGGTATTCATGGTAGATCTTTACCAATTGCTCAAGGTTTGAAAATGGCAAATAAAGACTTGCATGTTATCGCTTCTGGTGGAGATGGTGACGGTTTTGCAATTGGTCTTGGACATACGATCCACTCGATCCGTCGTAATATCGATATAACATATGTCGTAATGGATAACCAAATTTATGGTTTAACAAAAGGGCAAACTTCTCCACGTTCAGCAGAAGGTTTTAAAACGAAGTCGACACCAGGTGGGGCAATTGAGCCTTCACTTAAACCACTTGAATTGGCACTTACTTCTGGCGCAACGTTTGTAGCACAAGGTTTTTCATCAGATATTAAAGAGTTAACTGCTATTATTGAAGCAGGGATTAATCATAAAGGTTTTTCATTCATTAATGTATTTAGCCCTTGTGTAACGTATAATAAAGTGAATTCGTATGATTGGTTTAAAGAAAGATTAACGAAGCTTTCGGATAATGAAGAATACGACCATACAAATCGTGAAGAAGCGATGAAAGTTGTGATGGAGACGGAAGGGCTAGTAACAGGTATCATTTATCAAAATGAGCAAGCTCCTTCTTACCAAGCACAAGTTCCTGGTTATTCAGAAGCTCCACTTGTTGATCAAGAGTTGAAAATGAGTGAAGACCAGTTCAACGCATTATTACAAGATTTCATGTAAACACAAGCTGCCAATGCAAATTGGCGGCTTTTCTTTAGGAGAAAAGAGTGGATTCCGTTCCATGCAGACACGTTCGGCAGGCGTTGCTTCGGCCTTCTGTGCTCCTGCGGTTAATAGTCGTAAACTAAGTTTCGCTTCGCTGCGGGGTCTTCGACTAACGCTTTTCCCGACCGAGTTGCTGCTTTGTACTTCTTCCAATTTGTAATGAAGAACTTGCGAGAACCGTATATAATATTGCGCGTGGCGAAAGTACGTTAAAATTTGGTTGTTTTTTGAAATTTATTTTCAATATTTTATGAGTCGCAAGCAACGGTCTTTAATGTGGCAAGTAACTGTAGGAGAAGTATTTTCGTTGGGGAGGCGACTTCTGCGGGAATAGCAGATGTTTTTCTGCACCGAGAGCGAAGCGGCAGGTGCATGAGCTGAAAGCCTCACAGGAGCATTCTTTTTTGCGACGAGGAGATTGAAGCCATGACCGCGAAAAACGTCCATCGCAGCGGAAATCAACGACTTTTTCAAGAATTCATTAAAATAAACAAGCTTTCCATACATATTTATGACCAATTCAGCACTTTTAAGCTTTAAACCTTGTGACAATGTAGTTTTGTTCAGTATAATAATAGGATGGATATTCGTTTTTTGCGAATGTATGAAAGGAGCGTTTTTTATGAATGAAGAATCGCGTTTACTTAGTACTCAAATAAAACAAACAACTTCTCCAGAAAAACAATCGGAGAAAGATTATAGCAAATATTTTCAAAGCGTCTATACTACTCCATCTTTAAAAGAAGCAAAAAAACGTGGCAAAGAAGAAGTAGAATATCATAATGATTTCTCCATACCAGAACAATTTAAAGGCATGGGACAAAATCGCAAATTTTATATACGTACATACGGCTGTCAGATGAACGAGCATGACACGGAAGTAATAGCGGGTATACTCATGGAACTTGGATACGAGCCAACGAATACAGTAGACGATGCAAATATTGTCCTACTAAATACTTGTGCTATTCGTGAAAATGCGGAAAATAAAGTTTTTGGAGAGCTAGGTCATTTAAAACACTTAAAACAAAATAATCCGGATGTTTTAATCGGTGTTTGTGGCTGTATGTCTCAAGAAGAATCTGTAGTAAACAAAATTTTAAAAACATACGATCAAGTCGATATGATATTTGGAACGCATAATATCCACCGTCTGCCGAACATACTAAACGAAGCATATCTTTCAAAAGAAATGGTTATAGAAGTGTGGTCTAAAGAAGGAGATGTTATTGAAAACCTTCCGAGAGTACGTAAAGGTTCGATCAAAGCATGGGTGAACATTATGTATGGCTGCGATAAGTTCTGTACATATTGCATTGTTCCGTATACACGCGGAAAAGAACGTAGCCGTCGTCCAGATGATATCATTCAAGAAATTCGCCATCTAGCAGCACAAGGTTATAAAGAAATAACGTTGCTAGGTCAAAATGTAAACTCGTATGGTAAAGATTTTGAAGACTTGAACTACCGCTTTGGTGATTTAATGGATGATCTCCGTAAAATCGATGTTGCGCGTATTCGCTTCATGACAAGTCACCCAAGAGATTTCGATGATCATTTAATCGAAGTACTTGCTAAAGGTGGAAACCTAGTTGACCATATTCACTTGCCAGTTCAATCGGGTTCTACAGATATTTTGAAAATCATGGCACGTAAATATTCCCGTGAGCATTATTTAGAGCTTGTTAGTAAAATAAAAGCTGCGATTCCAAACGTATCTTTAACAACAGATATTATTGTAGGATTCCCGAATGAAACAGATGAGCAATTTGAAGAAACAATGTCTTTATATAAAGAAGTAGGCTTTGAAATTGCGTATACGTATATTTATTCGCCTCGTGAAGGTACACCAGCTGCTAAAATGGTCGATAATGTACCGATGGAAGTGAAAAAAGAACGTTTGCAACGCTTAAATAAATTAGTAAACGATATGTCTGCTGAAGCGATGAAAAGGCTGGAAGGGCAAATTGTTGAAGTGTTAGTAGAAGGAGAAAGTAAAAATAACCCGGATGTACTAGCAGGATATACATCAAAAAGTAAGTTAGTAAACTTTGTTGGACCAAAAGAAATTATTGGTCAACTCGTACAAGTGAAAATAATAAATGCGAAAACATGGTCACTTACAGGTGAACTAGTGGAAGCACCAAAAGAGCAAAAGGTGGGAATATAATGACTACAAAATATACAAGAGATGACATTATTGAAAAAGCAAAAGAAATCGCAACGATGATTGCTAATACAGAAGAAGTAGATTTCTTTAAACGTGCAGAAGCACAAATTAATGAAAATCAAAAAGTTCGAGAAAAAATTGCTAGTCTAAAAAGTTTACAAAAACAAGCAGTTAACTTCCAACACTTAGGGAAAGAAAAAGCGTTGAAGATGATTGAAGGAAAAATTGAAGCAATCGAAGCTGAAATTGACGATCTTCCAATTGTTCAAGAATTTAAACAGTCTCAAGGGGACGTAAACAGTCTTCTACAATTAGTTGCAAATTCGATTTCAAACAACGTAACAAACCAAATTATCGAAGCAACTGAAGGCGATATTTTAAGAGGAGAAACAGGATCAAAAGTAAAAAATACAACTTATGATAGCTGTTCTTAAGCATTAAATTAGAAGAACATGCATAAAATCTGAAAGGATTTTGTGTATGTTCTTTTTTTACTAAATTAGAAAGGTGGAGTGGATCCCGTTGCAAGCGGACGCGTTCCGTGGGGTGCGGCTTCAATCTCCTCGTCGCAAAAAGACGCTCCTGCGGGGCTTTAAGCTCGCACTATTCCCACTGGAGTCGTCGCTTTCCACTACATCCATCCTATTTATGGGAATGGATTCATGTTCTTTCTACTTAAGCCCTTTCATGTAAGTGGAAGAAAAAAAGTTCATCCGCACTTCTAGTTAGTAATAAATCGATAATTTCCATACAAAGTAAATTGATCATCTACTTCTCCACTTTTCGTCCCAATGTAGAAGTGTCACTATAAAAATCCTTCAAGTAGTCGCCAAAATTGCATCTTTGGCGACCTTCAAAGAGTATAGAATGTCACTTGCTTCTTCTATTGCCAAAAGTATCTCATAACTTGGCACTAAAGTTTCTAGCGAGTGGAAGGCGAACATTTGCCATACGATGACCGAAGAACAAGCATGTTGGAAAGGGCGTAGCCACTTCCAACATGCTTCTAAAAATTTTACCGTTCATCGTATGGCCCAATGAGAAGCCTAGAGCGAGCTGGAAACTACGCTGTTAAGATTAAAGCGACTCTTTTGGAAAAATCAGATTACTGTTATAATAATAAAGTTGAGAATAATAGAAATGAGGATTAACATGTCACTGAAATTTATTCATGCTGAAAAACATATGAATGATTCGATTGTGTTTCCAGCTTTCAATTTATCTGTAGAGCCAAATGAAGTCGTAGCTGTCTGTACGAGTGTTAATGTGAGGGAGCAGCTTATTGACTTATTTTTAGGAAAAAGCAATTTATCGAATGGTGAACTTCTGATTTCTTCCAATAAGAAACAATTAGGGATTTTCTTTCTCCATGAAGGTGCATATGAGCGTCTAACTTTGCGCGAATCATTCAAGTTTTATCATCAGTTATATCAATCGAGCGAATCAATAGAAGATATTTTACAGCTTGTCCAATTAGAGTCGAAGAAAAATGTGAAAACGAAAGTACTTACATACTCAGAAAAAAAGCGTGCACAGTTAGCTTGTTTACTTATACAAAATCCAGACATATACATAATGGAAGAACCGGATCAAAACTTAGATGTTGAATCAAAACGTATTTTTCTATCTGTTCTTCACAAGCTTCGAATGGATGGAAAAACGGTATTTATATTAACGAGTCAATTAGAAAGTGGAATCACTTTTGCCGATAAAACATATCGTTTAGATGACCAGGGTCTTCATTTCATTCAAACGGAACTTGAAGAACAAAAAGTTGTAGAAACGGAAGTTGAAAAAGAAGAAAAAGTAATTCAGCCAATTCGTTTTGAAAAAATTCCGACAAAGGTAAATGAAAAAATTGTCCTATTTGATCCACCAGAAATTGATTATATTGAAAGTACGGAAGGGCAATCCTTTTTACATATTAAAGGGGAATCATTTCCATGTGCTTTCACGTTAAATGAACTAGAGGAACGATTATTACCTTTCGGATTCTTTCGATGCCATCGATCCTATATTGTGAATTTACAAAAAGTACGTGAGGTTATCACATGGACGAGAAATAGTTATAGTCTCGTCTTAAAGGATACTGAAAAATCGTCTATTCCGTTATCCAAAACGAAAATGGCGGATTTAAAGGGGATGTTAGGTCTTAAATAAGCCCTATTCACCCTTAGGAGGAGAATTTAGTATGACTTTTTCATGGAAGCGCGTAAACGCTATTTTTCAAAAGGATTTCAAAGATTTTTCGAGAAATATGGCTGTATCCATCGTCATTTTCTTACCGCTTATTATGGCAGCTGTATATAGCCGTATGGGTGTAGATTCGATTCAAGGTCATTTTATGACGATTAATATGACTTTTGCAATGGTTGGAACGTATGTGCAATGTTGTTTAATTGCAGAGGAAAAAGAGAAAAATACATTGCGTGGACTTACGTTATCGCCAGCGAGCACGTTAGAGATTTTTGGTGGAAAGAGTTTATTATCATTTGTCTTAACTATCATCATTATATTTTTCAGTGCATTTTTATCCGAATATAGACCTGCAAATATCACAATCGTGGCAGTTGCTATTATTTTATCTAGTTTATTTTATATTGGAATTGGGACGTTATTAGGGCTAGTTGCAAAATCCGTGATGGAGTCATCTGTCATCGTACTTCCTGTCATTGGTATTTTTTCGATAGGTTCATTTGTAACAGAATGGTCGGAGAAGTATCCAATGCTTAAAGTGGTGGAATATATGCCAAACGTCCAACTAATTGATTTGGCTGAAAAAGTAGAAGCGGGTGCAGGCTTTGCAGAAGTCTTCTCAAACATAGGAATTATTAGTGTTTGGGTAGTTGTCGTTTGTTTGTTAACGGTATATGTATTTAAAAAACGTATGACGGACTAATATAGAGCACAAAAATTTAAAACAAAGTAAAGAAGAAACTTTTTATCTCCCAAGTTTCTTCTGTTTGTTTAGTAGATAAGGAGTTTTTGAATGAACTGCCCAATCTGAGCCCTCTTAATCACCGAACGTAAAAGTGATTAAAAAACGGGGGATAATAATGAAACAAAATAAAAATTTTCTTTTTTTAATGCTTGGTCAATCCGTAGCCAATTTGGGCGATGTTTTGTATATAGTAAGTATCATTAGTCTTTTATATCAACTGACACATTCAGCAACAGTAGCGGCATTCATACCATTTACGATAACTTCTGGAATGGTTGTTTCTAGTATTTTGGCACCTTTACTTATTGGCAAATGGCGTTTAAAAACGTTATTATTAATGTCGCAAATTGGTAAGACGATTTTATTAATAGGATTGGGAGTTTTTATATTCTTATTTTTACAACAAGCAAACTATTATTTCATCTTTCTAATCATTGCTGGAATTGCATTTCTCGATGGGTTTGCTAATCCGATTTTGCGTACATTTCTTCCGTATTATGTAGAAGAAAATGAGTTAGTGAAGGCAAATAGTATTGTAGAAACAATTTCCCAGACGATTCAAATAGGCGCTTGGCTTTTTGGTGGGCTTTTATTGTTAGTTGTAAGCTCCTCCGAACTGATTTGGCTAGTTGCTTGTCTATTTGTATTGTCGAGTGTGTTTTTAGGCCTTATCGAGCATGTGGATCATCTAGCAATAAAAGAGGATAATAGATGGACGCAATTAATGCAAGGATGGAACAGTATTAGATCGACTCCAGTATTGAAAAAAATGATTCAAATAGAATTTTTAGAAACAGTTGCTGGAACGGTTTGGATAGCTGCGATTATTTATGTATACGTGGAGCAGGCTTTGCATGTTGGGGAACAATGGTGGGGACTCATAAATGGTGCATTTTTTATCGGTTTATTAGTTGGTAGTTTGTTTTGTGTGAAATTTTCTCATCTTGTTGATCAATATATGTACCGATTTATATTTTTGGGAGCTTTGGTATGTTGTGTACTGACCATCTTATTTGGTGCAACAAGCCAACCTATTTTAGCGCTTTTTTTGTCAGCTGGAATTGGTTTGTTTGGGCAACTAAAAAATATTCCGCAGCAAACGATCATTCAAAAAAGTGTTCCTACTGAAAAACTAGTAACTGTGTACACGTCAATGGGTATGGTATCAATGGCTGCATTCGGGATTTTCTCTTTAATAATGGGCATTTGGGTCGATTTGATTGGCGTAAGAGCAGTATTTATGTTTTCTGGTTTAATACTAGCTATTGTACCGCTTATTTTGTTTAAAAATAAAAGCATATTAGTTTAAGAATAAGCTTTAAAAGAGTGCCTCATATAGGTGCTCTTTTTTGATAGAATGTATTCGGTTACTCGTATCAGTATGACATTACAAGCAGACGTTTCTTTGTAGTCTTATAAAAATGGTTGATCATTTAAAACAAAGTTCGATTATAGAAATTGAGGTTTATTATTGGTTTTTACTATATATTATAATTTCTTACAGGCGTTGTTGGAACTTTATTTATAGTTGATTCGTTGATGTTATTAATACCGAGAAGCTCTGAAATAATATCAGATTTAATTAAGAGTATCTAAGCCTTGAAAACTAAGATTTAATGAAAATTGATCGGAGGGATATTATGAGAACTTTTATTTATATGGTGAGACACGGAGACTCACCAAAAAAAGGAAATGAAAGAACAAGAGGCTTAACAGAAAAAGGAAAATTAGACGCTCAAAGAATAACGGACGTTTTAAAGGATGAAGGGATTAACACTGTCATCTCAAGTCCATACATTCGATCAATTTTAACTGTAGAGCCGTTAGCTAAACAAATAGGACAGGAAGTTTTAGTATTTGAAGACTTAAAAGAAAGAATTTTTTCGGCTGAAAACGAGCGAATATCTGATAAGGATTTATCTTCTGTATTGGAAAAATCGTATTCGAATCCAAACTTCGCTTTAGATGGAGGAGAAACGAATACTGATTGTCAAAAAAGAGCTGTAAGAGTTTTAGAAGAAATATTAAATACTTATATAGGAAGAAAAGTAGTAATTGGCACTCACGGATTAGTAATGACTTTGATGATGGAAAACTATGATTTAAACTATGATTTGACCTTTTTACATAGCACATCTAAACCTGATATTTATAGAATGGAGTTTAATAGACATGAATTAGTTATGGTGAATAGACTATGGTAAATATCATAGTATAAATGTATAATAACTTCCTTTTTATCTTCAGGTTGTTAATTCTTGAAACGATTGGTGCCTTAGTTGATTAAGGTGTAAGGCTTTTTTCTGCTGTTGCACTAAAAAGGTAGCATTTTCTGGAATAACTTAAGACTTTTAAAATTGTGAATAGATGTACTTAAGTTATAGGGGTTTTGTTTGAAGAACACAAAAATGATCAGACTTTATTCTAATACTACACCCTCAGCTTCCTCGCTTCGCAACGAAAATCAACGTTTTTTTGAATCTTGTCATAATATCCTCACAACTGACTACTTCGTGGCACTTGCTTGCCTTCAAGCAAATCTTCTATGATGGTAGTAGACAGCGAAGGGGATGAAAGTGATGTTAAAAGAAGCGGAGAGTTTTATTCGCATTTTTTATGGAGAAACGAATCAATCAGAACAAGAGATGCATATTCGCTTGAGTGAAATAGAACAACAAATTGTTACAACTGGTAGTTATGAGCAAACAATAGAAGAACTAGCCTACGGTGCTAAACTGGCGTGGCGCAATAGTAATAAATGTATTGGACGACTATTTTGGCAAAGCCTTCATGTGATTGATAAACGACATATACAAGCAGATGTAGCAATTTTCGAAGCATTGCTTGAGCATATCCAGTTTGCGACGAACGAAGGAAGAATTCGACCTACGATAACTGTATTTTCACCTCAAAATGTTCGAATTTGGAACCATCAATTGATCCGCTATGCAGGTTATGAAACAAATGTGGGGACAATAGGTGATCCAGATTCAATTGCTTTTACGAAAGTTTGTCAAAACCTTGGTTGGCAAGGACAAGGAGGGAACTTTGATGTATTGCCACTTGTTATACAAACGAGTAATAATCCACCGAAGTTATTCGATATTCCGAAAGAATATATACTAGAAGTTCCAATTCGTCACCCAGAATTTGAGTGGTTTGAAGACTTACAATTGAAATGGTATGCAGTTCCCATGATTTCAAGCATGAAGCTTGAGGTCGGAGGAATTTCGTATGTAGCTGCTCCTTTTAATGGATGGTATATGGGAACAGAGATTGGTGCACGGAATTTTGCAGATGATGATCGCTATAATATGCTTCCTATTATCGCAGAGTATATGGGACTGAATACAAAATCGAGTGCTTCTCTTTGGAAGGACCGAGCGTTAGTAGAATTAAATGTTGCAGTTTTACTTTCTTATAAAGAAGATGGTGTTAGTATTGTAGACCACCACACCGCAGCTCAACAATTTAAGCGATTCGAAACAAATGAAGCGGAAGCCGGAAGAGACGTTACTGGGAATTGGGCTTGGCTTGTACCACCTGTCTCTCCCGCAACAACTCATATTTATCACAAACCGTACAATAATGAAAAGAAAACACCAAACTATCTTTATCAACCTTTACCATATTAATAAAAAGAGGAATCAGCATAATTTACTAGCTGATTCCTCTTTATTAGCTGGAAAGAAAGTATAAGCTTTCTTACTTAGTAATTGTCTAGCTCCAGCGCCTAGCCCCTCGGGGTCAAATGTGAAAAGGTGCTCCTGCGGTTACTCGTCGCATTAAGATTTTGCTCCTGTGCAAGCTCGCCGCAATAAACATAACTCCGGTGGCTGTGGAGCTGCCTCCTCGCTTTTCCCCATTTTGCTCCTGCGGTTACTCGTCTCAGAAGAACGTGCCTTACGGGGCAGACATAGGCGCTTACGCACTCCTTAGTTTTCAGGAGACAAATATCGGTTTTTTCCAGCATGCATGCCAGCAAAAAATAATACGATTGTAGATAGAAGGAATAAAATCATTGGCGTAAACCAGCTAGCAGTCGCATCATGTAAGTAACCAAAAAGAACGGGGCCAACTGCTGCTAAAAGATATCCAAATGATTGGGCAGTTCCTGATAGTTCAGCAGCTTCCATTGGAGTACTCGTGCGAAGTGAAAATAACATCATCACTAAACCAAATGAGGCACCGCCTGCTAATCCGAGCATAATCATCCACACAATCGTAAGAGATATATTGCCTGCTAAAATTCCGATGAAACCAATTAGGTACAAAACCGTAAATGATATTACGAGTATTCGTTGATCTTTCAAGCGTCCTGCAATTATTGGAACGATGAAGGTCATTGGTAGCTGAGCAAATTGCATAAGTGATAGCATCCAACCAGATTTCTCAGCACTCATTCCTTGAGATTGTAACAGCTCAGGTAGCCATGCAGCCGTTGTGTAAAAAATGAGTGACTGTATTCCCATGAATAACGTAATACTCCATGTTAAAGGAGAACGAAGTATCGATGTAGATTTTTTAGTGCTCGATATAGGCTGATTTTCGTTTTGTTGTTTTCGTTTACTAATTTGAGGCAACCAAACGATAATGGCTATGATTGCTAATATTGCCCAGCAACCAAGTGCACCTTGCCAACCAAATGTCGTTCCTTCCGCAATTGGGTAACTGATTCCTGCCCCGATTCCAGCAGATAAGTTCATGGATACCGTAAAAATACCTGTTAATAAACCTATTTGAAGGGGGAATTTTAATTTTATTAGGCTTGGGAGTAGCACATTTCCAAACGAAATCGCAATTCCGATTAATGCAGTTCCAACGAGTAACAAAGAAGTCGTACCTAAAGAACGAGTAATAATTCCCGTCGCCAACAAAATAGTGGAGAAAAATAATGTCCATTCTATACCAAAACGGCGAGCAATTTTCGCTGCAAATGGTGAAACAATTGCGAATGCAATGAGTGGAATCGTTGTGATAAAACCTGCAAGAACATTCGATATGCCTAGTCCATCTCGAATGTAGGAAATAATTGGGCCTACAGATGTAAGGGGCGAACGAAGGGTTGTAGCAATACAAATAATACCTATTATTAACAATATGTTACGATTTTTACTTATTGATTGATCAGTTAACAAAAAAATTCGCTCCTAACGATTAACTATGTAATAGACAAAGTCCTATGTTAGCCTACCACTATTTAATAGAAAAGTTCAATAGAAAGAATTCGGAGGGTTTAATAATGAAAAAAGCGTTAATAGTCATGTTTCTTCTTATTAGTTCAGTTATTTTATTAACAGCGTGTGAGAAAGGGGGAAAGGAAATGACAGTAGAATCATTAGAAAGAGTTGAGGGTGCATGGCAAGGGGCAATAGAGGTTCCAAACTCACCTCTTCCAATTGAAATTCAATTTACAAAAACTGATGGAACGATTAGCATTCCGGTACAAGGCTTAGATAATTATAAATTATCTAGTGTAAAGCTTAAAGACGATTCTATTTTATTGGAGATGAACATGCAAGGACAACGAATTACATTTGATGGGAAAATAAATGATGACACGATTTCTGGGACGTTTACACAGAATGGTAGTGCGATTCCGTTTGCGTTGAAAAAAGGAGCTTTAGAAGTAGAGGAAGAAATAGGAGAAGCTGTTAGTGTTGAAGTACTAAACGGAACAATGAAAGGGCTACTTGTAAAGCCGGAGGGAGACGGCCCATTTCCTGTGATGATTATTATTGCTGGGTCAGGTCCTACAGATCATAATGGGAATTCAATTGCTATTCCAGGAAAAAACAACAGCTTAAAAATGATTGCAGAAGGTTTGGCAGAGCAGGGCATTGCTAGCATTCGATATGATAAACGTGGTGTTGGACAAAATGTTCTTTTAGCTGGAAAAGAAGAAGATGTAACATTCGAGCATTTCATCGATGATGCAAGGGCTTTTGTGGAGTTTGCTAAAAGTGACAAACAGTTTTCCAAAGTTGGAATTATTGGTCATAGCGAGGGGTCATTAATCGGAATGGTTGCTGCTGGAAAAACAAATATAGATGGATTTGTGTCGATTGCCGGGGCAGGCAGACCTATTGGTGAAGTGTTGTTAGAACAATTAGAAGCGCAGCTACCAGAAAAATTACTAACCGAATCAAAAGACATTCTTCGTAAGCTTGCTCAAGGAGAACTAGTAACAAACGTCAGTCCAGAGCTACAAAGTGTGTTTCGACCTTCTGTACAGCCATATATGATTTCATGGCTTGCTTATAATCCAGCAGAAGAAATTCAAAAGTTGAATAGTAAAGTGTTAATTATTAATGGTACGAATGATATACAAGTTCCTGTAAAGGATGCAGAAGCGTTATATGACGCAAAAGTTGCTTCTACTTTATTGTTAATAAAAAATATGAACCATATATTAAAAGAAGCACCTGCTGATGTAGAAGGCAATTTGGCAACGTATTCAGATCCTAATCTTCCGTTAGCAGAAGGATTATTGGAAGGTATTGTCGAATTTGTAAAGTAACTAATAGTTTGGAGGGTAATAAATGAACAAAGAAAAGATATTATCATTAACAGATTTGACGATGAGTTATGGAAGTAAAAAGATATTAAATGGTATTAACCTAGAAGTCTATAAAGGGCAAATTATTGGCTACATAGGTCCAAACGGTGCTGGTAAAAGTACGACAGTCAAAATTATGCTTGGATTAATCGAAGGGTATGGCGGGAAAATTGAGATTTTTGGTGAAGATATTGCCAAAGGAGATTTTTCCTATAAAGGGAAAATTGGATATGTGCCTGAAACAGCAGAAGTGTATGATAATTTAACTGCTTGCGAATTTTTAACATTTACGGGTGAATTATATGGATTAAGTAGTGAAAACTCAGAAAAGAAAGCATTTGAGCTGATGAAGGAATTTGGACTAGAAGCTGCCTTTCATCAGCGATTATCATCATTCTCTAAAGGTATGAGACAAAAGGTGCTAATTATTTCAAGCTTACTTCATGATCCAGATTTATTGTTTTTTGATGAACCATTAAGTGGATTAGATGCAAATAGTGTCATGATTATTAAAGAGATACTAGCACAATTAGCAGCACAAGGAAAAACGATATTTTATTCGTCACATATTATGGAAGTTGTCGAGAAAATTAGTAGTCGAATTATTTTACTTGTGGAAGGTAAAGTTGTAGCAGATGGAACTTTTGAAGAATTGCAAGAGCAAAGTGCAGAAGGTACATTGGAAGAAATTTTTAATCAGATTACTGGATTTACAGAACATAAACAAATTGCAGAACGATTTGTTGGACTTGTAAGTGAGGGTAGTGCGCATGACTGATTTTAAATCGCTTCAAGTGCTCGATTATTTTAAACCGCTATTTTTAAAAGTAGGCATTGACTACGAGATGATGCGAAAAATTTTGCAGTTGAAGCTGATGATGGATAGTAGACGGATGCCGACTATTTTTAATGGTTCGAAAGTGAAGAAAGAAGGCAATCAGTTTCTAAAATCACTATGGCTCTATGGTCTATATGGGCTTTTAATGTTAACGCCGTTTTTATTTTTCGGCAATGATTATATTTTTCAAATGAGCATCATATTTAGTTTGTTAATGTTTATATTAATGTCTTCCATGGTGTCTGATTTTTCGGCGGTGTTACTTGATATTCGGGATAAAACGATTTTGCATACGAAGCCGATAAGCAACCGAACTTTAAACGCTGCAAAAGTCGTACATATTATGATTTACATGTTTTTATTGACGGGATCTTTTGTAGTGATTCCTTTAGTTGTAAGTATTTTTAAGCATGGCATCGTATTTGCGCTTATTTTCATTATAGAAATTGTGTTAATTTGCTGTCTTGTCGTCGTTTTAACTGCATTTGCGTATTTGTTTATATTGCGATTTTTTAGTGGAGAAAAACTAAAAGATATTATTAATTATGTACAAATTATTTTAAGCATCGGCATAATGGTTAGCTATCAGCTCGTGGCACGTTCTTTTGAAATCGTGAATTTAAAAATATCGTATGTTTTTGAATGGTGGCATTTACTCTTACCACCTATTTGGTATGGTGCTCCTTTTGAGTTATTGCTACATCAAAATTACTCTACCGAGATGATTATTTTATCCGTTCTAGCGTTCGTTGGACCTATATTGTCGATTGCCTTATATATTCGACTTATGCCTGCTTTTGAACGAAATTTGACAAAGTTATTAAGTGATTCAAGTAGACGAAAAAAGAAATCTCAAAGAATGGTAAACTTATGGTCCAAAATATTATGTAGGACAGAAGAAGAGAGAACTTTTTACCGTTTTTCAACTTTAATGATGCGCCAAGAACGGGAACTGAAACTGAAAATTTACCCGCAATTAGGATTTGCGCTTATTCTGCCACCACTGTTTATATTTAGTGAAATACGAACACGATCATTCGAGGAAATAACGAGTGGAAATGGTTTTATGTTTATATACTTTAGCCTATTGGTCATTCCTACAGTAGTGCATATGTTGAAGTTTTCTAGTAATTATAAAGGGCATTGGATTTACAGAGCTGCTCCCATTCAAAATGAGGCAGTAATTTACAGTGGTACACTAAAAGCATGTATAGTGAATTTCTTTTTACCGATTTTCGTAGTGCTAAGCGTAATACTGACGGCATTTTTCTCCCTGGACATATTACCTGATCTTTTTGTTGTTTTACTCGTCGCAATTATGGTGACACTTATTGCTTTTAGCATGATGAATGGTGAAGTTTACCCGTTTTCAAATGCATACGAGCATACACAGGATATGAGTACGTTCAAGGTTTTCGCTACAATGTTTATTATTGGTTTCTTAGCGTTCCTACATTTTGTGATTTCCAAGATTCCTTATGGGTTATACGGCTATATGATTTTGCTCATCGTCACAATTTTCATAACCTGGCGTGTTCTTTTCCCTAAAAAGATAAGTGAGGTTTCATAATGAGGATAAAAAGTGAAGAAGACATCCTACGATTAGTAGAAGACGACGAATGGATGATGGATATATTAAAGACTGTCCAAACATTAAAGCTTACAGACTGGTGGGTGTGTGCAGGATTTGTTCGCTCAAAGATTTGGGATGTTTTGCATGGTTTTGATGAAAGAACGGTCTTACCTGATATTGATGTCATCTATTTTGATCCAACTAATGTAAATGAAAATGAGGAAAAAAAGCTAGAAATGCAGTTAAAAAGTGTTGCACCGTCTATTCCATGGTCCATTAAAAATCAAGCAAGAATGCATGTGAAAAATAATCTTCCTCCGTATTCATCTTCTATTGATGGAATGGCGAACTTCCCAGAAACTGCAACAGCTTTAGGATTAACATTGGGTGAGAAGAAGCATATTAGATTAGCTGCTCCGTATGGGATTAGTGATGTGATTAACTTAGAAGTAAAGCCAATACCTCGGTTCATGACAAATGAAATCTTAGCTTCCGTTTACGAGGAACGAGTACGAGAAAAGAATTGGATAGGCAGATGGCATAAGCTTAAAATTAGTCATATTTGATGAGGAGGGTTTGATGAAAAGGATTGTAAGTCTATTTACTTTACTATTGTTTGTATGTATTTTATCTGCTTGTAATAAAGAAGAACAGGTACAGGAACCAGGACTGAAACAAGTAGTAAATACGATTGCTGAATCCGAACTAACGGAAAGAGAGAAATCTCTACTGTCTGCTACTAGCGAAGTATCATTTGTTTTTGACTTTAATGTAGACGAAACGTTCAAACAAGCATCGGTATGGGTGGATAGATATGAGTTTGGTCAACTAGAAGTAGAAAATATAAATCATCTAACTACTACTATTGATAAAAAGGGCTTGATTACTTTCTTTACTACTCAAGTCCCAGGGAATGAAGATAAGTCTATATTTAAAACTTTTGCTAATGGTAGTGGTTCTACTACACTGCAAAAAATGGAGAGAGCCAAGCAAGGATATTGGGAAAGCAACCCTAATACAGAGATTCCGATGAGTGGAGAAAAAGTGCTAGCAGTCATTATTTTTTCGAATGGAAATGGAATGAGTTCACTCCCAGAAGATTTTTATGAGGATGTAGAAAATAATTTGGATCAAATAAAAGATTATGATGCTGTTTATGTATTACGAAGTGAATTTATCAAATAAAAATGAGTTTCTACTGAAAAGTAGAGCCTCATTTTTTTATTTTTTGTTAAAATTTTCATAGGAAATTTATTGATTTTATCCTAGTCTTTATGATATGTTTCATTATATGGGATTCCATCAGAAGGAAATATTTTATTTGATGATATTGATATACAATCTATTAAACAAGAATCTTTAAATAAGAATATCACTACAATTTTTCAAGACTTTATAAAGTATTCCTTTACAGTTAAAGAAAACATTGGATTTTCGGATGTCGAGAAACTGGGGGATAAAGAACAAATAATAGTAGCGGCCAAAAAAGTAGGTATTCATAGTGATATTGTAAAACTTTCCGAACAATATGAAACAAATTTAGGGAGATTTTTAAAAGATGGAGTTGACTTATCAGGAGGTCAATGGCAAAAGATAGCCCTTTCGCGAGCCTTATTTAAAGAAAGTAACGTAATTATTTTAGATGAACCAACCTCAGCTCTTGACCCTGTAGCTGAAATAGAGCTTCTCAAGCAATTCAAAGAAATTAGTGAAGGAAGAACTTCTTTTTTTATTTCACATAGAATGGCTGTTGGAAAAATGGTGGATCGAATAATGGTTATGAAAAATGGGATGTTAGTTGAAATTGGTACTCATGAAGAATTGATAAAGAAAAAAGGAGAGTATGAAAAACTTTACAGCATTCAATCTCAATTAATTAATAATCAATATGAAGGATAGGAAGTGAACTAATGGAACTCATATCATTATCCTGTAGAATAATTATTGGACTAATATTTTTTAGCTCTGCTATTTCAAAGTTTAGTAACATGATTGAACATATTGTTGTAGTTAGAAAATATCAAATACTGCCTCCCAAAGCAGTTAAATATTTCGCATATTTAGATGCAACCATTGAACTGATTGCTTCACTTTTAATTTTATTTGGGTATCGTATAGAACTGGCTAGCTTAGTAATTTTGGCATTAGTCATCGTGTATACAATTGCAATTATAGTTAATTTGATAAGAGGTAACAGAAATATGTCATGTGGATGTGGTGGGATTATTGGTGATCATAATTTAAGTTGGTTATTGCCAATTAGAAATATACTGATTTGTTCAATTATGGTGTTTTTAATGAACTATAATGGTCATATTTTCTCAATTGACTCTTTGCGTAGTAACTCGGTGTATTCATTAGATTCTGTCTATGTGTTTTCTACAATTGTTTCAAGTGTATTGGTAATAATAGTATATTCTAATTTGAGCTCGTTAGTTTATATTAGTAATTCTTTTAAAGAAATATTAGGAAAAGAATAAAGAATAAAGAATAAAGAATAAAGAATAAAGAATAAAGGGTAAAGGGGAAATTTTCAATGAGTGTCTCAATAACTTTATTATGGATATTTATGATTTTTCAAATGGTCATAATGTTTTTTCTAATTAGGCTAGTTACTGATTTTTTAAATAGATTTAGGCTTGAAAGTAGTAGCAGATATAATAACAACATTAATAACGAATAAGAAGTAAAATATGTGAATTTATTCAATTTATTTGGAGGAAGGTTTTTCCGGAAATATTATAGTTGTCATAGGTATTATTAACTGTTATTTATAGAATAATAACTTTTTTATAGTTTGAGTAGGTGTTAAATGTGATTTCAAAAGTGAGGGGGACATATATGAAGTATGTATTAGAGTCTGTTTTTCGCTTTATTTGCGTTGTTATTGGTTTAATTCTTCTAAGTGCGTTTGTAGGGTTGTTTTTGAATGGTCTCCAATTAGACATAGGGATATTTGTAAAAAATATTGTGCACATAACTAAATCACTTATTTTCTCCGAAAATTTAGTGGTAATTGGTTCAACTGGATCGGAGTACTCCATCTTTATTAACTATTGGGACTATTATTTTTACTCCATTATAATATTTCTTGCTGCTCTATTCACATCAATAACAATTGGTACTGTTTTATCGTATTTCACCATATTTTTACCGAATAAGATAAATAGAATCATAGTGAGAACAGCTTCTTTACTTGAATCGCTTCCCGACTTGTTTATAATTATTATCATTCAGTTTTCTGTTTTATATTATTATAAGCAAACTGGTACTATGCTGTTTCCAATACTTAGCACTTCTCAAACGAAGCCATACTTATTACCAATAATCGCTTTAGCCCTTATTCCATCTTTGATAGTATTTAAAATTATTTTGTATTTAGTCAATGAAGAATTAGAGAAACCCTATATATTACTAGCTAAAAATAAAGGGTTTGGAAAATCCCATATTTTTTTATTCCATGTATTAAGGAATATTGTTCCTAGTATTATTACACACAGTAAATCGGTTATTTTATTGCAACTGTCCACTATGGTTATTTTTGAGAAACTCTTTAATATTAATGGTATCATCACATATTTGATCAGATTTCCAGAGCCTAATGTAATAGCATTTACACTAATTATGATTTATGTGCCTATTTTCTTGTTTTATTCACTCGCTTCAATATTTGTTAAAAATAAAACAGGACAAAGATTGGAGTGGTGAAATAGGTGGGGATATTGAAGAAAGCTTTTGGGAATAAGTTATTTCTTACTGGATTTAGTTTTACAAGTGGATTGTTACTAATGAGCGTGTTGTACTTTTTGATTTTTCAAGATAAAATCCCAACTAGTTCCTTATTACTTGATAACAATGAGAAACCAATTCAACCACCCTATAGTTGGAAAGTGTATCCTCCTATGGGTACCGATAACTTTGGGAGGAATCTGGCAATAGTGATGCTTATTGGCGTGAAATACACCATACTTGCAGCAGCGGTTATTACTATACTAAGAGTCCTTCCTTCGATATTTATTGGATTTATTATTCATTTCTATTTAAGGAAAATTGAAAGACCAATTAAATATATAGCGGATTCGATTAATTACTTTCCAACAACACTATTAGTTTTTTTTCTTTTAGGTTGGTTTGGTACGGAAACTTTAGGATCGTATGGAGAAAGTCCACTTTCTTTTTGGGAGCTAATTTTCTTTTATATTTTTATATTAACGATTGTGTCGATTCCTGCTATATCAGTGTTAATTGCCAACGAGGCTAGATTAATAAATCAAATGGACTTTATTGAATGCTCTCGTATATTAGGAGCAAGTTCAAGGCGTATAATTGTAAAGCATATTCTTCCTACATTAACTCCACAGCTATTTATTATTTACATTAGAGAGTTTATTCAAACGCTAATTCTTATGGCACACCTTGGTGTATTGGGGATATTTATGGGGGGATATTTTGTTAAAAGAGATCTATTTGACGTGGCTCGAGTAGTTTCGAATTCAAGCGAATGGGCGGGTGCACTAGGTATGTGGTGGAATTTCCTTTGGACATCCTATCCATGGATTTCTTTAGTACCTATTGCCCTATTAACACTATTAATAATAGCAGCTAAGTGTATGTTAGATGGATTACAAGCGGTTCTTTCATCAGAAGAACAAGTTGTAAAAGTACCTGAACAAGAAGCTGTTGGACAAATGGATAAGCTAGAGCCTTTTCAGTTATTAAAAGCAAAAAGCTAATAATACAAAATCCTTCCACTATAAATAATGGAGGGATTTTATTTATTTCCTGTAAACTTGAGAGAAAATCTATTTCTATTCGTTGTATAGAGTGTAAAAGCTTTTACAAGAAAATGAGGAGAAATATACGATGAAATCAAATGAGAAAAACTTTATAAAGCGGCTGCAGCGGCAGGAAGAAGATGCATTAGAATTTATTGTTGGCGCATATTTACCTTTGATCAAGGGAGTTACGTATAAAGTTCTTGCTCCACTGCAAAATGAAGGTATTGTAGAAGAATGCATAAACGATATATTTCTATCCATTTGGAACAATGCTCTGAAATTTAAAGGCGATGGTACTGATTTTAGAAAATGGATATGTGCCATTGCGAAATTTAAAGCAATTGACTACTACAGACAAGCTATGAAAAAAGTAGAGTTCACTTCAGAATATATGGAAATGAATGCAGAAAAATCGGTAGAAGAGGAACTAATCATGATGGAAAACAGTTCGGAACTTATTAAACTCATTAATAGGCTAGATCCAATCGATAGAGAAATCTTTATGATGAAATATTTTCTAGGTATTAGCACAGAAGATATATGTAAACAGTTTGATCTAACAAGAACTGCTTTTGATAATCGAATTTATAGAGGGAAAAAGAAGTTTTCTGTGCAAGCTACAAGTCTAACATTTGGAGGTAATCTAATATGAAAGATATATATGAGTTGTTGAATGATGTAAAGCTAGATGAAAAAGAATTCATTGAAGTTGAAGTGAATGACCTAGAAAAAGCAAAAGTATTAAATACATTAAAAACATCCATTAAACGTAAGAAAAAATGGAGAGGTTGGAAAATGAATGTTGCAGCGGCGGCTATGTTTATTGGTTTATCTACTGCAATGGTAGGGCTAACGTTTCCAGCGTATGCGGGTGATATTCCCGTAGTAGGTGATATTTTTAGGTTTTTGGACAACGGTCGAACAGGACTTTATGATAATTACAAGGAATTCTCCACCGAGGTAAATATGACCGAAGAAAGTAAAGGAGTAGCGATCACAATCAACGATGCTATTTTTGACGGAGAAACAATTGCTGTAACTTACTCTGTTAAAAGTGAAAAGCCATTAGGTGACAATCCTTTTATAATGGATACTTTAGGGGTAAGAGGGACAAATCGTATGTCGGGAAGCTTAGGAATTACGAAAGTTGATGATTACAATTATGTCGGATTAATAACAGCTAGTAATTTTGAAGAAGATGATCGGGATGTGGTTCATTTTAAATGGGATATTGACCGCATTATGTTTGAAGGATCAGATGAAGCAGTTAATGGCAGTTGGAAATTTGCTCTTTCAGTAAAAGCGACTGATGCCGAGGTAACTGCACTGAATCATGTAACGGAGCAAGATGGTGTACAACTAACTATGACTAAATTAGCAGTAAATCCAATGTCATATACTGTATCTTACGATATACAAGTAGCGCAATCTGTAAAAGATAAGTGGGATGCTGTCGAAGTGGACTTAGCCATTACAGATGATTTAGGAAATGTATACGAAGGCCAAAACAATGGTGGGTATGGTGAAAATTCTTATGATCATCATACAAGTAAAACGTTTCAAAAATTAGATCCGAAAGCAACGAAGTTATTTGTAACACCGCATATTGTTTTAAGGAATTATTCTACAGATGATTCTGGTGGGGTGGAAATAACAAAAGATGGAGTAAAGGAAATAGTGAGTACAAATACTAAATCTGAAAGAGAAGAACATACACAAGAAGAAATAGTAATAGACTTACAAAAGTAATAAAAGAAAGGACTGTCGATTAAGAAGACAGTCTTTTCCTATTAGTTAATATCCGTAATAACCGATACGTGTGGGTGATTTTTCAAAACAGTAATTGGCCATTCTTCTGTTATTTCGTCCCCAAGTAAAGCCTCAAGTGCAAGACGCTTCTTTTCTCCAAATGCGAGCAAAATGATTTTTTTTGCTTTCATTATAGAAGCAATTCCCATCGTATAAGCAGTAGTTGGCATTTCTTCGTTATCACCAAAATACTGAGCATTTACTCCAAGTGTAGAATCCGTCAAGTTAGCAACATGTGTAACTGCGTCAAACGACGTGCCAGGTTCATTGAAAGCAATATGCCCATTTTCGCCAACGCCTAGAAATTGAATGTCTAATGGATACTCGTTTAAAAGATTTTCGTATCGTTCGCATTCAGCTTCTAAATTTTCAGCCATGCCATTTGGAATATTTGTTACTTTAAATGGTTTTCTCAAAAATAACTGCTGCTGCATAAAATAAGCATAGCTGTTTTCATTTGTAGATGGTAAACCTATATATTCATCTAAATTAAATGCAGTAACATGTGAAAAGTTTAAATCTGATTCGACTAATTGTTTATAAATAGGAATCATCGTACTTCCAGTAGCTAAACCTAACACATTTAATGTCCCGGCATTTAATTCATCTTGTAATTTTTGTTCGACAATTGCAGCAGCTTCTTGTTGATTTGTAACTGGTATTATTTCAAAAAATGACATCCCATTACCTCACTATTCATTGTTTATGCACTAATTGTATGCCCTCCAAATAGAAAGGTCAACGAATTATCCGAATAATGATGAACCCATTGGGCGAAAAGCGCATATGATGTTATGACTTGAACACAAGGAGGAAAAAAATGAAACATTTACGCCAGATTGTGACGAAAGCGGTTATTGCAAAAGGAAAAAAACGGACAGAATCTTGTGAGGTTCTTTGCCCGCCAAACACACCTTCAAGTATTTTAGGATGCTGGGTAATCAACCATACTTTTCAATCGAAAAAACAAGGGAAGTATGTCGAAGTAACAGGTAAATTTGATATAAATGTTTGGTACGCTCATCATGATCATTCCAAAACATCTGTTTTTACAGAAACAATCCACTACAAAGATCGTATTAAATTACATTTCCGAGATAGTGAATCAACAGGCGAAGACGTACATGTGCGCGTAATTCAACAACCAAATTGTACAGAAGCAATTATTATTGCAGGAGGAACCAAATTCCAAGTAACTGTTGAAAGAGAGTTGTTGGCAGAAGTTGTAGGAGAAACAACTGTATGCATTCAAGTACATGAACAAGATTTTGAAGAAGAATGGGCATTAAATGAAGAAAGCTCTTCTAGTTCGTCAAGTTCCTCTAGCTCATCCAGCTCTTCTCATGACAAAGACGATTCATCATCCCTTTAAAAAGCCGGCGTACACTTCCGGCTTTTTTTTTATAAAATCACAAAATTATGTCCTTTTCTAATCATTAGGCGTTTACTACGTAAAAAATAGCTTCATATTCGTGCTTTATCGAAATATTAAGTTTTAGTTAATGTATTTAATTCATTATTTTATGCAATTTGAGAATGTGAAATAATTTTTTGTTGGAAAAGTATCAAATAGGGATACAGCCAGTTATTTATTGATGCATACTAGTTGATTGGAGCGGCAGCTGTACGAGCTGAAAGACCACAGGAACACAAGTAAACGAGGAAATAGAAGCCGGGCACGCTGTAGCGGAAATCAACAGTTTCTTGCAGATAATTCTATCATAAAGGTACTGACGCATTTATTTTGTTATAATAAAATAAGAAAGAGGCTTAGTAGAGAGAAGGATTATTTATGACAACACAACAAACACCAATGATGCAACAATACTTAAAAATTAAAGCAGAATACATAGATGCATTTCTATTTTATCGTCTGGGAGATTTTTATGAATTATTTTTTGACGATGCGATTAAAGCTGCTGCTATTTTAGAAATAACATTAACGAGTAGAAAAGATGGCATTCCAATGTGTGGTGTTCCGCATCACGCAGCAGGAAATTATATAGAAACACTTATTACTAAAGGATATAAAGTGGCGGTATGTGAACAAGTAGAAGATCCAAAACATGCAAAAGGCGTTGTGAAAAGAGAAGTTGTGCGCCTCATCACACCTGGAACGATGATGGATGGAAAAGGCATGCACAATAAAACGAATCATTTTATCGCTTCTGCAGATTTAATCTCGCCGGAAGAAGTGTCTTTTTCTTATTTGGACGTTTCGACGGGAGACGGATTTTCAACAATTATTAAAGGCGATGAAAAAGAAATTGTGCAAGAATTATTGTCACTTCAAGCAAAAGAATTAATCGTTAGTGAACAATTATATGTACTGATTAATGATTTATCTGCTCAATATGATTTCACTTTATCGATTGAACAGGAAGAATTAAGTGACCAGGATGCAGAGAAGTATGTTGTGGATCACCCAATAGAGGCACAAAGAACGGTCAAACGATTATTACAATACATTCAAAAAACGCAGAAGCGCTCTTTATTGCATATTCAAGCGTTTACTTTTCAAACGCGCGATTCGTTTTTAGCAATCGATTATCATTCTAAACGAAATTTAGAGCTTATTTCTTCTATTCGTAATGGCGACCAAAAAGGAACTTTATTGTGGTTGTTGGACGAAACGATTACTGCAATGGGTGGCCGTAAGCTTAAGCAGTGGATTCACCAGCCACTAGCCGATAAAAAAGCAATTGAAAATCGTTTAATGGTTGTCACTAGTTTCTTAGATGATTTTATGTTGAGAGAAGAGATTAAAGAAGCATTTAAAGAAGTATACGACTTGGAGCGTTTAGTAGGAAGAATTGGATTTGGTAATGCAGGGGGAAGAGATCTTGCGCAACTTAGAAAATCACTGTCTAAAATTCCTTTCATTAAACAACAGTTAGTTCATTCGAATAATGATACTTTAATAGCACTAGGAAATGCGTTAGAAGATTGCCAGGATATTTGGAGAACATTAGAAACTGCTATTAGTGAAAATCCACCTATTGCTGTTAAAGATGGTGGAGTGATTAACAACGGGTATAATGAGCGGTTAGATCAACTAAGAGATGCTTCTATTAATGGAAAGAGATGGATTGCGGAGCTGGAGCAAAGAGAAAGAGAAATAACTGGCGCAAAAAATTTAAAAATAGGGTATAACCGAATATTTGGCTATTATATCGAATTAACGAAATCGACGATCCATTTAGCAGATGAAACAAGATATTTGCGTAAGCAAACACTTGCCAATGCAGAGCGTTATATTACAGATGAGCTAAAAGAAAAAGAATCGCTTATTTTATCAGCGGAAGATGAAAGTCTTTTATTAGAATATGACTTATTCACTCAGTTAAGAGAAGAAATTAAAGGATATATTCCACAAGTACAGCAGCTAGCGAAGCAAATTAGTGAGTTAGATGTGTATATTTCGTTTGCGCAAGTCGCAGAAAAATATCGTTTAACAAAGCCCGTTTTTCATGAATCAAATGCAATGGAAATTAAAGAAGGTAGACATCCAGTTGTAGAAAAAATGATGAACAATCAATTATATGTGCCAAATGATTGCCGTTTAACAAACGAAGAAAACATGCTGTTAATTACTGGGCCTAATATGTCCGGTAAAAGTACATTTATGAGACAAGTAGCAATTACGATTATTATGGCACAAATTGGCTGTTATGTTCCGGCTGAATCAGCAAAATTGCCAATTGTAGATAAGATTTTCACACGAATTGGGGCGGCGGATGATTTAGCTGGTGGTCAAAGTACGTTTATGATTGAAATGATGGAGTCGCAAAATGCCATTATGAATGCAACGGGGAAAAGTTTGTTGTTATTCGATGAAATTGGACGAGGTACTTCTACGTATGACGGCATGAGCTTAGCGCAAGCCATGATGGAATATATTCACAATCGTATTGGAGCAAATACGTTATTTTCCACGCATTATCATGAACTAACAGATTTGCAGCAAACATTACCTAAACTTCGAAATGTGCATGTTGCAGCGACGGAAAAAGATGGCCAAGTAGTATTTCTTCATAAGTTAAAGGAAGGGCCAGCAGATAAAAGTTATGGTATCCATGTAGCGCAACTTGCACAACTTCCGGAAGAAATTATTGCAAGAGCAACAGAAATCCTTACTACATTTGAGCAAAAAGAGAAAAATGATTCGACTGTTTCTTCCGTTCAAGAGGAGCAGCTATCCTTCTTTGAGGAACGGGTAGAGCAACCGAAAGAAAAAGTGGACATTCCAAACGAAAAAATAATGAAAAAACTTAAAAAAATAAATATATCTGGCACTACGCCACTAGAAGCATTGCAATTATTATATGAATTACAAAATGAATTAGAATAGACGAGCAATTTTAGAAAGTAGGTGAGAGCTAAGCATGGGAAGTATTATCGTAATGGACGAGCTCCTTTCCAATAAAATCGCGGCTGGTGAAGTAGTTGAACGACCAGCTTCTGTCGTAAAAGAGCTTGTAGAAAATGCAATTGATGCAGGAAGTACATCGATCGAAATTATGTTAGAAGAAGCTGGACTAATAAAGATACAAGTAACCGATAATGGAAAAGGAATGGACGAGGCTGACGCAGTACAATCCTTTTCTCGACATGCTACTTCTAAAATTACAACAGAGCATGATCTTTTTCGAATTAGATCGCTAGGGTTTCGAGGAGAAGCATTAGCGAGTATTGCATCTGTTTCTAAAATTAGTTTATGGACTTCTGATGGAGAAAATGTAGGAACGAAAGTAGAGCTGGAAGGAGGACGAGTTCTTTCTTGTACACCAGCACCAATTCGACGAGGCACAGACATTATCGTGAAACAATTATTTTTCAACACACCAGCTCGTCTGAAATATTTAAAAACAATTCAAACGGAGCTTGGTCACACGATTGATTTGATTAACCGTTTGGCACTTAGTTTTCCAACGATCGCGTTTAAGCTAACGAACAACCAACAAACGATTACACAGACGAGTGGTAGAGGTGACTTAAGGCAAGTGCTTGCAGCTATTTATGGTGTATCCAATGTGAAGCATATGATTGCATTTGAACAAGACTCTTCTGATTTTCATATTTCGGGATTTGCAACTTTGCCTGAGATTACGAGAGCTTCGAAAAATTATATAACAATTCTTGTCAATGGTCGGTGGGTCAAACATTATGGGTTAAACAATGCAATTGTAGAGGCGTATCATACGCTTTTACCTATCGGCAGATTCCCAATTGTCGTATTAAATATTGAAACAGATCCAATGCTAACAGATGTGAATGTGCATCCTGCAAAGCATCAAATCCGGTTAAGTAAAGAAAAAGAATTGATGGAGCTTGTAAGAACAACGCTGCGTGCCGTAATCCACCGGGTGCAGCAACCTCCAAAAATTGTAGAAAAGCCAGAAGTGAAAAAACAGCCGAGCATACAATTTGATTTCTTCAAACAAACGGCACCAGTTCCAGCTCGAGAAGAACCAACTTTTCGGTATGGAGAACAGCCGATTGTAGAACGACCAACTGTTGTTTTTGATGAAATAGAGCCTTTAGAAGAAGTTTTACTAGAGGAAGCTGTAGAGCCTAAAGCACCTTTTCCAGATTTACATGTGGTCGGACAAATTCATGGAACATATATCGTTGCGCAAAGTGACGATGGGTTTTATTTGATCGATCAGCATGCAGCTCAAGAACGTATCAAATATGAATTTTATAAAGAAAAAGTAGGAGAAGTAAACGCGAGTGAAAGACAAGCTTTACTGCTACCGCTAACTTTTCACTATTCACTAGATGAATCTTACCGGATAAAAGAGTCTTTGGATGCATTAAAAGAAGTGGGCATATTCTTAGAGGAATTTGGGGGATCTAGTTTTGTCGTTCGGGAACATCCGACATGGTTTCCGAAAGGCCATGAGATGAAAATAATCGAAAGCTTGATTGAGCAAGTGCTAGTAAATCGCAAGCCGGATATCAAAAAGCTAAGAGAAGAAGCAGCTATTATGATGAGTTGCAAGCTGTCGATAAAAGCCAACCATTATTTAACGCTAAAAGATATGGAACAACTATTGGAAAGCTTAAAAAATGCAGAACATCCGTTAACTTGTCCTCATGGGAGACCAGTTATCGTTCATTTTACAACATATGAAGTGGAAAAAATGTTTAAACGAGTGATGTAGAAGGGGTGGATACTATTGATGAAATCTTCTGTGGAACGCGAACAAATATTGAACACGCTAAATTTTTATGAATTTGATGTATTAGTAGTTGGTGGAGGTATTACAGGTGCTGGTATTGCACTGGATGCCGTAACGAGAGGTATGTCCGTTGCACTTGTAGAAATGCAAGATTTTGCGGCAGGTACATCGAGTAGGTCCACGAAGCTCGTTCATGGTGGTCTTCGTTATTTAAAACAATTAGAAGTGAAAATGGTTTCGGAAGTTGGAAAAGAACGAGAAATTGTATATGACAATGCAGTTCATGTGACTGAACCAGAATGGATGCTGCTACCATTTCATAAAAAAGGCACATTTGGTCCACTTTCTACTTCGGTTGGTTTAAAAGTATATGATTATTTAGCTGGTGTGAAAAAAGATGAAAAAAGATTGATGCTTTCTGCAGAAGAAACGCTCCAAAAAGAACCATTAGTAAAAAGTGAGGGTCTTCTAGGTGGAGGATATTATGTCGAATATCGAACAGACGATGCAAGATTAACAATCGAAGTAATGAAAAAAGCGATTGAAAAAGGAGCAGTCTGTTTAAACTATGCAAAAGTGAAATCATTTGTTTATAACGATCAAAATGATGTCATTGGAGCAGAAGTAATAGATCAAGCGAAGAAAAAAAGAATAACAATTCATGCGAAAAAAATTGTGAACGCAACTGGTCCTTGGGTAGACTCGGTTAGAGCATTAGATGCAATCGATAACAATAAAAAGCTAAAACTGACAAAAGGTGTCCATGTTGTAATCGATCAAAAGCATTTCCCGCTTCAACAAGCTATCTATTTTGACACACCTGATAAACGGATGATTTTTGCGATACCAAGAGAAGGAAAAGCATATGTTGGTACAACCGATACATTTTTTGAAGGGGATTTACAAAACCCGCTTGCGACAAAAGAAGATGTTGCATACCTTTTACAGGCAATCCATTATATGTTCCCAACCGTACAAGTTTCAGAGCAACATGTAGAATCTACATGGGCAGGAGTACGCCCGCTCATTTACGAAGATGGAAAAGCACCTTCGGAAGTATCTCGTAAAGATGAAATTTGGGAGTCGAAATCAGGCTTGTTTACGATTGCTGGAGGTAAGTTGACGGGATACCGAAAAATGGCAGAGTCTATAGTAGATAGAATTTCTAAACAGCTAGGGGATCATCAATATGGACCTTGTGTGACGAAGCATTTAGCTTTATCTGGAGGGGATGTTGGAGGCACTCGAAATTTCCAAGCATTTACCGAGCAAAAAGCACAACTTGCTCGTTCTTATGGACTTACGTTAGAAGAAGGAAGAAGACTGGCGAAGTTTTACGGTTCAAATGTTGATCTTGTTTATCAATATGCCCATATCTTACAGTCGACAACGACTTCTAGTTTGCCGTTAAGTGTTCTTGCGGAGTTATATTACGCTATTCATTATGAAATGGCATATGCTCCAGTAGACTTTTTAGTGCGTAGAACGGGAATGCTTTATTTTCATATAGAGCAATATAAAGCATTGTATATGGATGTGTTGACGGCGATGAAACAGTTACTGAATTACTCGGAGAAAGAAACTGCTTATTTCGAACAGCAATTAACGAATTTGCTACATGAATCTACTTTAGAAGGAGGGGGTGCTTCATGAAATCTATTTTAGAAGCAGAAATGTCGGATGGTCATTTCATCCATGTGGTGAAGTATATGCCTGAGCAAGTCCCAATTGGTCATGTGCATATTGTACATGGCATGGCGGAGCATATAGCAAGATATGATGAATTTGCACTATTTCTAGTAAGTAGAGGGTTTATCGTTAGTGGGCATGATCATAGAGGGCATGGAAATACAGCAGCTAAAAATGGTCAGCTCGGCTATTTTGCTGATTCGAATGGCTTTGAGCGAGTAACAGAAGATGTACGAGAAGTGTTAGGAAAAGTTCGGGAAGATATAACGGATGTTCCACTTATTTTATTTGGACATAGTATGGGGTCTTTCATAACACGTAGATATATGCAAAAATACAGCGATTCATTGTCGAAAGTAGTTATTTGTGGAACTGGCTATAGTCAAGGTTTACTTGGAAGCTTAGGAGAAGTAGTTAGCAAAGTATCAGGCAAATTGCAAACGCCAAAAACGGAAAGCAAATTAATGAATCAGCTGTCTTTTGGTGGTTTCAATAAACAATTTAAAGACGCAAAAACGCCGTTTGACTGGTTAAATTCAGATGAAGCAGAAGTAAAAAAATACGCAGATGATCCGATGTGTGGATTTATTCCTTCGAACCAATTTTACGCGGACTTGTTGTATGGTATAAAAACTGTGCACAAAACGGGAGAAATTAATCGCATTAGAAAAGATTTGCCCGTATTCATCATAAGTGGTGCACAAGATCCAGTAGGAAACAATGGAAAAGACATATTTAAAGTAGCGAAAGGTTTGACGAATGCAGGGATGAAAAATGTAACGGTTCAATTAGTAGAAAACGCAAGGCATGAGATTTTATTGGAGAAAAATAAATTAGATACATTCGACACTGTAGCGAAATGGTTGATGCATAATGAATGAAAATCCTTTCGTTATCGCAATTGTGGGACCGACCGCAGTTGGGAAAACGGCACTTAGCATAGAGCTCGCCAAGACGTTTAACGGAGAAATCATTAACGGTGATTCGATGCAAGTTTACAAGGAGCTATCAATTGGGACGGCTAAAATTACCGAAGAAGAAATGGACGGCGTTCCTCATCATTTATTGGACTTTAAAAAACCGACCGAAAGTTTTTCGGTAGCGGAGTATCAAAAGCTAGTTCGAGGAAAAATAGAGGAAATTGCTGCCCGCGGGCGACTGCCGATTATCGTTGGTGGTACTGGACTTTATATACAATCCGTTCTTTTCGATTTCAGGTTCACGGAAGAGCCAAAACAAGATAATAGCTTACTACTGGAACTTGAAAAACTGTCGCCGCAAGAATTATACGATAGATTAATGAGTGTCGATCCAGTTGCTGCTGCTGATATTCACCCGAATAATATTCAACGTGTTATGCGTGCAATTGAACGGGTGGAGCTTAGTGGGAAAGTGAAAAGTGAAATCGAAAACAACCAAGGGCATGAAGAAATATATCCGCATTATATTATTGGACTTAATATAGACCGTGAACTCCTTTATGAACGAATCAATAAACGAGTTGATATAATGATGGACAGTGGATTGCTTGCGGAAGTAAGGGCGCTACATGAAAAAGGAATTCGAGATGTTCAATCAATTCAAGCGATTGGCTACAAAGAAATTTACGCCTACTTGGACGGACAAACGACGCTAGAAGATGCAACTGATTCGTTAAAACAAAACTCCAGAAGGTATGCCAAACGTCAGTTAACTTATTTCCGTAATAAAATGGATATCCATTGGTATAATCCTTTTAAGCAATTGGAAATAATATTGAAAGAAATTAACGGAATTGTGCAGGATTTAAATTAATTAAGGCGAATACTAATAGGTGTGGGGTTATTATAGACGCATGGGGGTATTGGGAATGAAACCAGTAAATATTCAAGACAATTATTTAAATCAGTTAAGAAAGAATGACATTTTTGTAACGGTATTCTTATTAAATGGATTTCAGTTAAAAGGCACGATCAAATCATACGATAATTTTACCGTTTTACTTGAATCAGATGGCAAACAGCAACTAATCTATAAACACGCAATTTCAACGTTTTCACCGTCTAAGTCTGTCAATTTGAACGCTGAATAATACCGTTTGTTTGACATAATCATATGCTCCTATTATTATTTGGAGGAATATATACAACGGAAAGTGGAGATGACTTATGAATACGATTACAACAGAAGAGCTTTTACAAAAGATAGAAGCAGGCGAAATGTTTAGTTTAATAGATGTACGAGAAAGTGACGAAGTGGCAACTGGAGTTATTCCAGGGGCAGTTCATATTCCACTTGGTTCTGTCGATGTAAGTTTGGATCAAATTGATAAAGCTATTCCACATATTATTATTTGCAAAGCTGGAGGAAGAAGTGCGAAGGCTTGCGAAATATTAGAAGAGAATGGCTATAATGTAACAAATCTTGTTGGTGGAATGATGGCATGGGAAGGCGAGCTAGAATTTTAATTTGATTACAATTTGAGGCTAATTTCATTCATTGAAATTAGTCTTTTTTTGATAAGAATGGGAATGGATTCCGTTACAAACGGACGCTTTCCGCGGGCACGGCTTCAGCCGCTTCCTGTGCTCCTGCGGTTACTCGTCGCAAAACAAAGTTTCGCTGCGCTCAGTCCAGGGTCTTCAGCTCGGTGCTCCTGCGGTTACTCGTCGCAGAAAACATCCGCTGTTCCCGCTGGAGTCGCCGCTTTTCACTACATCCATATCCTAAAGATGAAAAAGGAAAAATCTAGCCGTATAATTGTGAAAAAAGCTATTGAATGTTACGAGTAGTGAGAACAATATTGCGCATAACTATGGTAATGTTGCGAGTAGTGCCAATAATATTGCGCAAAACTATAACTATGTTGTGAATAATTTATCGAGAGTTAACATTCAACAAAAAACTTTCTAGTATTATTGTATACGTGTTAAAAATGAAGGAGACAATGAAATGAATTTTACGACGACGTTATCTGAAAAAGTGTTAGCACTTGCAGAACAAGCAGAAGTGAAAATTGCAAGTTTTCATAAAGATGTAGAAAAAATAGCCTTTATGAATCAACAAAAAGTCATACATGCTTTTAAAGAGCATCATGTAAGCGACCACCATTTTAACCCATCAACAGGCTATGGATATGATGATGATGGACGAGATACACTCGAAAAAGTATATGCAACTACATTTGGAGCAGAAGCTGCGCTTGTACGACAACAAATAATTTCTGGTACACATGCTATTTCTATTAGCTTATTTGGCGTATTGCGGCCGAATGATGAATTACTATACATAACAGGTAAGCCGTACGATACGCTTCAGTCCATTGTAAGTGGTCAAGGAGAAGATACTGGCTCTTTAGCGGATTTCGGCATCAGCTATCAGCATGTTGACTTACTTGAATCGGGTGCAATTGACTGGACGGCAGTGGAAAAGGCAGTGAAAAGCAATACGAAAGTCATTGCTATCCAAAGGTCAAAAGGATATGCCCTACGTCCTTCATTTACGATAGAGCAAATAAAAGCAATGGTCCAAAAAATTAGAGTTTTAAAAGAAGATGCGATTATTTTTGTCGACAATTGTTACGGCGAATTTGTGGAAGAGCTAGAACCAACAAATGTTGGCGTAGATTTAATGGCGGGATCTCTTATTAAAAATCCTGGTGGCGGTATTGCAAAAACAGGAGGATATATTGCAGGGAAAAGTGAATTCGTCACGAAGTGTGCTTACCGAATGACTTCTCCAGGCATTGGAGCAGAAGCTGGAGCATCTCTAAACACGCTTATGGATATGTACCAAGGATTTTTCTTAGCGCCTCATATTGTTTCACAAGCTGTAAAAGGTGCTATTTTCACTTCGGCCGTATTAGAAGAAGTCGGTATGACAACGGAGCCACATTATAGCGAAAAAAGAACAGACCTTATTCAATCGGTATCTTTCCAAACAGCGGATCAGATGATTCAATTTTGCAAAGCAATTCAAACGCATTCTCCAGTAAATGCTCAATTTGCGCCTGAACCTTCCTATATGCCTGGCTATGAGGATGATGTTATTATGGCAGCGGGAACTTTCGTGCAAGGCTCTAGTATGGAACTTACTGCGGACGGACCAATTAGACCTCCATATACAGCGTTTATCCAAGGGGGATTAACGTATGAACATGTGAAATATGCTATTTTAGGTGCGGTACAAACATTGGACAGTTAAGCATTTCGACCACTTTCTTATAGCGAAAAGAAAGTGGTTTTTTTCTAAAGAAAATTTCGTGTTAGTTTATCTAACATATTGTTGACAGGAAAGCTAACATCATAATATAATAAAACTATCCTAAAAGGGGGTGCAGTGATGGAAAAGGAATGGAGACGTTCCATGCCATTATTATCGATGAACATTGTAATGCAGCTAACCGGTTTAACTGCAAGGCAGATTCGTTATTATGAGGAACAAGAACTAGTCCTACCTGCACGAACGGAAGGAAAGCAGCGCATGTTCTCGCTTGACGATATCGATATTTTATTGGAAATAAAAGATATGCTGAAAAGTGGAGTAAACGTTGCTGGTATAAAACAAATATTTGAAATGAAAAAAAATCCAACTTCTCTAAAAGAAGCAAGACAAGTCATTTCAGATACAGAATTACGAGCTATTGTAAAAGAAGAAATGCAGCGTGCACAAAGGCAACAGCGTGCATCTATTAGGCAAGGAGATTTATCTCGTTTCTATCGCTAGATCGAGGTTTAACTATATAACTTTTAGGAGAGTGAAATGATGAGCAAGTATACAAAAGAAGATATTAAAAAGTTCGTTCAAGAACATGAGGTGAATTTTATTCGTCTTCAGTTTACAGACATACTTGGGACGATTAAAAACGTAGAAATTCCAGTGAGTCAGCTCGATAAAGCTCTCGACAATAAAATGATGTTCGACGGTTCTTCTATTGAAGGATTCGTTCGTATTGAAGAATCAGATATGTATTTAGTACCTGACTTGAATTCATGGGTTGTATTCCCTTGGATTACTGGGAAAGGGAAAGTTGCACGTTTAATCTGTGATGTAAATAAAGCAGATGGTACACCATTTGCTGGTGACCCACGTAATAACTTAAAACGCGTTCTAAAAGAAATGGAAGAAATGGGCTTCACTAGCTTCAATTTAGGGCCAGAGCCAGAATTCTTCTTATTCAAATTAGATGAAAAAGGCGAACCAAGTTTAGAATTAAATGACCACGGTGGTTACTTTGACTTAGCGCCAGTAGATTTGGGAGAAAACTGCCGTCGCGATATCGTACTTGAGCTAGAAGAAATGGGCTTCGAGGTGGAAGCATCTCACCATGAAGTAGCTCCTGGACAACATGAAATTGACTTTAAATATGCAGATGCTGTAACGGCATGTGACAATATTCAAACGTTTAAACTAGTAGTAAAAACAATCGCACGTAAGCATGGTTTACATGCTACATTCATGCCAAAACCACTTTTCGGAGTAGCAGGATCAGGAATGCACTTTAACGTTTCATTATTCAATGGGAAAGAAAATGCATTCTTCGACGATTCTACGGAAAATAAAATGAGTGAAACATCTATGCAGTTTATGGCTGGAGTATTAAAACATGTGCAAAGCTTTACGGCGATTACAAACCCTTTAGTAAACTCATATAAACGTTTAGTACCTGGCTACGAAGCTCCTTGTTACGTTGCTTGGTCTGGCCAAAACAGAAGTCCACTAATCCGTATTCCTTCTTCAAGAGGATTAAGCACACGTATTGAAGTGCGTTCGGTAGACCCTGCTGCAAATCCATACCTTGCGATGGCGGTTATTCTTCAAGCTGGACTTGATGGTATTAAAAATAAGTTAACACCACCACCAGCAGTAGATAGAAATATTTACATGATGACAGAAGAAGAAAGAAATGAACATGGTATTTACAACTTACCACCAACATTACATGCTGCTATTCAAGAACTAGGCAAAAATGAAATAATCCGTGGTGCCCTAGGCGAACATATTTACGCAAACTTTGTAGATGCGAAAGAGATTGAGTGGGACATGTTCCGCACAACTGTTCACCCATGGGAAAGAGAACAATATTTGAAAATGTATTAATAGAAAAGCGTTGGGGCTCTAAGCTTCCAACGCTTTTTTCTTTTGATTAAAAAGTAGTTCGTGGTAACGATTTTAAATCCTACCACATTTCTACCACGAAAATTATTCAATTCCTTTCATGTACTGATCAAACTTCTCGATTGACCTAGCTGTCATCTTTTTCGAAACATGTGCATAGACGTCCGAGGTTATTTGCATCGAGCCATGGCCTAAACGCTCCTGTACAAATTTCATATCAGCACCAGCTTCTAATAACAGTACTGCATGTGTATGACGTGTCGAATGAATCGGTAAAGAAGTAGGGTGACCGATTTTCTCCAAACAATCTTTAAATGCATTATAAAGCGTTGATTTTGGCAAAGGAGATCCATCATCGCGGCACAAAACTAGATTCAATTCATGATTATAAAGATCTTCTAAAGCTAATTTTCGTTCATTTTGATACTTCAAATGAGTATGCAACTCGTTCAATAACGATTTTCTTATTTCAATCGTACGTTTGGAGTTAAAGTTTTTTGTGTCTCCAAGAATTTCCTCGTCCTCTTCAGGTTGAAAGTTAAGGGAGTTTTCAATTGTTATCGTGCTATCCTTCCAATTAATATCTGACCATTGGAGGGCTGCAGCTTCACCTTTGCGAAGCCCAGTGTCAAATAGCAATTTAAAAAACAATCCGTATATTTGACCACGTTTATACAACGCCTTTAGTAGTGGTGGAATTAATTTAGGCTCTAAAAATTTCAACTTTTTTACTTCACGTCTTTTAATACTTACATTTTCACATGGATTTTTTTGCACATATCCATTTAACACTGCCCTTTTATATGCTTGATAAATAACGTTATGGATTCTTCTAGTGGTTTCTGTTGATAAACCTTCCTCTAACTTACTGTCTATAAATTTTTGATACATCATTGGTTTTACATCTTTTAATTCCATATTGCCAAAGTAGGGGATAGCATGATTTTTAAGCGATATACGATAGGACTTAAATGTGTTTGGCTTAAGTTTATCTTTAACATATTGATTTAACCAGGCGTTCATATAAATAGCAAAGTTTATTTCACCTTGTTCAAAACCATTCATCACTTCTATTTCTCTCTCACGTGCTGCTATTTGCGCTTCTTTCTTTGTTTTGTAACCACTCTTTGAAACTTCTTTCCATTCTTCAGAGTAGATATCTTTGTAGCGAACACGATATTGCCAAACATCACCCATTTTTCTAAATGAAGCCATATACATTTCTCCTTTCTATGTACTATTAACTCCAACACATAACTGTGTATATTACATCTAATCGTTATATACAAATTACTTAAAAAGAGCATTCAATCTATCATCAGATTGTTGTTGGTATAATTTCATCATGTAACGCTCATAGCGAATACGAGCAAACTCCGGTGTAACATGAAAGTTTTCTATAATTAGATTAATAGGGTGTATATCTCGATCATTCATGTATTCTCTCAACATAAATTCGGGTACGCAAAATTCATACATAAAATTGTTTGCCTTCCATTCTTGCAATTGCACAAAAGAAGGGGGGAGGAACCTTTGATTTCCACAATGCCACAAAGCGTGACACATTTCATGCCCGAAGTCTTGCCACAGTGCCTCATCAGTTAAACGATTATTCAAGAACAATTGTTTGAAAGTGAATGTGCTGATGCCATCATAGTAGTTCAATGGAATCCCTAAACTTGCAGCAATTGTTTCAATATCCAATTGGTGAGGGTGGTAAATGCCGATTCTTTGATAAAGGTTTTTAATGAAATCTTCAAGTAATGAGTATGTATTGTTCAAGTTGTCACTCCTAAAAAAGAACGTTTGTTCTTTTTAGTATAAAAGAAAACCCTGCTAATTGAAAGCAGGGTTTGAAAAATTATTTTGATGCCAAATAAACTCCAACTGATATCAATGTAATACAAATTAAAATTATATTTGAATAAACTAGTAAATCTTGTACTCTAGAAAGCGATTTTAACAAGTCATTATACGGTGTTTCTAAATAAGTATCAATAAGTTCTTCTTTTTCATCCGATAATATAATGCCCATTTTATCAAGGAATAGCATGAACTGGCTTTCTGTAGTCCTATAACGTTCTTTTGTAGAATTAGAAATAAAACTATAGAAGGCAAATGAAAATACAAGTAAGCTAACATTAGCGACAATTAGATTAGTAATACTTAATGCGGAAACATTTTTTAACAAAAAAGATACAGCTAAGATTAAAAAAGAAATTAATGAAGCATTTATATATGTATTAATTTTATCATTCTGTTCATTTATTGATTTAGATATATTAATCGCTTCTTTGTATACAGTATCTCTATTTTTGAAAAAATCATTGAGATCTTCTTGTACATACTTTTCAAAGTAATATTTAGTTGTTTTATTAATTTCAATAATTTTTGTATTTAAACTTGTTATACTTTCTTTATCGTGAACATATCTCGTAAAGACGTTTTTTATAATAATGTATTTCTCTAAAAATCTTTCGTCTTTGAATAAAAAATCAACAAGGTTTATAAAGATGACATAATTTGATATAGAAAAATTTTCATCAACTAATATAATAATTTTTTTATTTCCTCTAATGTCATATTGGTCATCATCGTGTTTATAACTTAATAATTTAAAGAATGATTTATAGTATTCTCTAATAATTGCTTGCTGAAAACTACATTCAAGGTTAGGGTTAACAATCATGAAAGAGTATACATTGTTATACAAATTGAACTTTTGATCTGTGTTAGTAAGAAGACGATTTACTGGCGTTAATATATCATCATTCAGGGTTTTTTCAAAATTAAAATCAGTTTCAGTCAAGAGATTAATAAATTTAAAAATCGGTGTTTCAAAAGAGTCTACATTATAAAGACCAAGTAGTATTTTTTCTTCCTGGCTATCAAAATGATTATTAGTTAAAAGTTCAATTGCTTTATCTGGTAAGAAATAATAATAATCTAGGTTTTGCACATATTCATTTTCCGTAGATTTTTCGTACTGTATCCGCCATCTAATTTTTTGGACTTCTTCAATGGAAAATTGAAGGCTACTGCTGTCCAATTTTTGTATTAAAAAAGAAGGACTACCACTATCACTTAGCGCTTCAAAGTATTGTAATTGCATTAATTTTTCTAACATTTTTCTAGAATCTAAACCTCTAAATTCTATCTGTAACATAAATTCGTTTTCAGTTATAGTTGGATTATAATTGATAGTCAGTTCATTAAGGGCTAAGAACTCGGAATATATCTTTTCTATGATTATATTTGTATTTGTCATAGCCTCTTAAATCTCCTGTCTTATCTTATTTTCTTCTCAAATCCAATACTAGCATTATTTCTAATAGTTATATTATAGATATCGTCTGTCTTATTATGAAGAACAGTAACTTCATTGTTATGCAAATCTTTATTATATCTAAAAAGTATTTTGTTGTTAGGGGCATTATAGAGTACTTTATTTTCTTCCCTATCGATTGTGAGAGCAAGACCATAATCCTTATATTTAGTCGCAAAATCGGAAACAAAATGTGTTTTATATTCTTCAATTAGTATTTCTCTATCTTCTGTTTCTTGTGATATTAGTTTTTCGTATATATTTTTCACTGTTTCAGGAATATGAATAGTGGCCCCATTATTAAATTCTGAGTCAATAGCGGTGTTAATTTGTTCCTTTTCTGTATCTGGCAGCTTCGCTTCTATCTTGGTGTAGAGTTCATTGAGAAGTGCAACTGTTTTTATATTGTTATTCGGTATGGCTATTGCTTGTAAGAATTTAGACATAAAGAACTTTGAAGTTTCCCCAGCTTTTTGTTGACGGTCTAATACAAATAAGTTTGTACTATTTGCAACGTAATTTTTTCTGATAATTGCACATTTATGTACCCGATCATTAGATTCAGGTAACATATTTTTAATTTCTTTTATATCAAGTGTTTCAGGGTCTAACTGGACCCCATTTTTGGGATCTAGTTTAAGAAATATTATTACTTCTTCCTCATTGTGTAATGCATCTAATACGAAAAATGAGCCACTACTTTTTGTTGATTCTTTCATAAATGTAAAAAGATTTTTAGTTACTTCGTTTGTAAATATGATGAAGTTTTCTTCCGATTTATTTTGCTCATACCGATTTATTTTTGTTAAAATGGAATTGTCTGAATCTGTAAATTTACACTCTCGAGTATTTTTTCCATACCTAGTTTGTTCAATGTGGGTTTGGAAAAAATCATAAAAAACTTTATGATCTTCGGGAATTAATTTTATACACTTTGTTGCAAAATCAGCTTGAGATTTTTCCATATTCAATAAGGTAATAGCTAGATTGTTGATATGAAAACTAACAGTTTCTTTATTCGGTATCTCGTCAGCAACTGCTGATGATGCTTCAGCATTAGTCGCTACTTGTAGTTCTACTTCTACAACAGTTGCTGCAGATTCCTCTATATTAAGTTGCCCGGACTCATTTTGTGATGCTTCGTCATTATTTGTAATCATATCATTTTCTCTCCTAACTGTTAATAAGTAATAAATTTAAGCTTTCTATTTTAGTTTCACTAAAGCTCCATAGTTTTACCGAATTCCTCTACTTCTAGTGTTAGAATTAGAGGTGAGGCAGTTATTTTTTTCTCTTCCTATTTTTTCGCTTCAGTTTATATTTCAATCTCATCTTCTTCATTGGTATACACTTCTTCTCCTATAGCAATTGAGATATTGCCGATTGGTATCATAACTACACTGTATTTTTTGTTTTTTGTATAAGTAATAACAGCCATTTTCTGCTTAGTAACATGGGAAAGGTTTCCATGAATTGTTGTACCATCATTAAGAATTAATTTACTTTTAATATTTGGCTTCATTTAAAAACAAAAAATCCACCCATTCTAAACTCCTCCTTTTGTAATTTCAGTGGTAATAAAGTCATCGATAAATAAACCTTATTTAAACCCCATATGTTCCTCAAATGCCAAATTTTGATTTAATGCTTATAAAAAAAGAGACATGGCAAAGCCATATCTCATATTTATCTTTACTATAATTCACTTAATTGGGTGTATTTTTAATGATGTCCCATATCTTGCGTAATTGGGCCTTCATTTCTTCTGGACTGTTTATGTATTCACGAAAGAATAAATCTGTCGTAGGATCGTCCATCCACTTTAAAAACTCTTCCTCGTCTTTATCTTCATTATCTTTTTCGAGTTGAATCATGTCGCGACCAAGTAAATAGTCAGTGGTTGTATTTAATACATTAGCAAGTAATACCAACATTTCATTTGAAGGTGTGCTATGACCGTTTTCATAATTGCTGATAGTCGCCTTGGTAGTATTAACTTTTTTAGCAAGTTCATCTTGAGTTAACCTTGTTTTGTTTCTAGCTAATTTTAATCTTTTAGATAGCATGGTATGCCTCCTATTAGACGTACAAGTATATTGTACAACAAAATATAAATAAGTTAATGTAAGTACAAGATAATTGTATTTTCTTGTTGACATACAAGATTCTTGTACTTATAATGAAAGTACAAGGTGTTCATACTTGGAGGTGAGAATATGAAAAACTATAATTTGATAAAATCTCGTGAAAAGAAAAAACTTACTCAAGAACAGTTAGCTTTAGCACTTGGATATAAAGGGAAACAATCTGTTTCTAATTGGGAGAATGGTTATTTTTCTCCACCACTAGAAGCTGTTCTTAAAATATCCCAAATTTTAGAAGAGGATATCTTCTTTTTATTTGATAATGAAGTACAAGAATCTCATACTATATAAGTGGTGCATTTTCATTTTAAAAGGAGGTGAGAGGGATGTTTGAACAACAGCCTTTCATTCGTGATGGAGATAAAGAAGTGGAAGAAAAAATTTATAAAGATTTAATAAATTATTTTGATGAATCTTCTGCTTCTCAAATTTCAAGTGATCTTGATTTGACATATCGAGCTGCAAGATGGATTAAACACGAAGTAAAGCTAACAAAGGGAGAGGCAGGTAAAGATATTGCTCCGATACCTGCCAAAATGGCAAAGCAAATTGAATTTTACATTACTAAATTTTATCGAAATTCATCTGAATGAGTTGAAGTTGTTTATATGGTTCCATGTGGAGTAAATCATCTTTTACAACGTAATAAATAGAATCTTTTAATTGATTATCTAAATCGGAAGAATTGAATTGGCTAAAATCCCGTTCATCATCAACCCATTCATAAATTACTGAATATAAGAACATATCATATTGAACTAAAGTATTCAAAAGTTTCTTATCAAATTTTTCTTGAAGTTTATCGTATGCAGACTTTGCTTTAGCTTGATAGACGTGAAAGTAGGCAAGTAGCTGTGCGTGATAATCAACAGGATGAACAAAAGAACCATTCATTTCAGCGCCGTTAGGATATTTTTCAATAGCATCTTGATACATGTCGTTCCAACCAAGTGGTATTTGTTCTAATTTTAATTCCCATAAGTGTTCTGTCATAATTTCACCTCCTCTTCTAGATTATACAAGATTTGGAGAGTGAGAGAAAAATGATTTGGAAGAGTTGTCGTCCTCTTCCAGATGGCTATGAACCATTGTTACCCCTTCGCTGGTTCGTAGTCATCTAGATGGGTACGACCTGTCGGAAAGGAGGATTTTATATGTTATCGCTGCAGGTCAATGAAAGCGAATTAGAGTTAATGTTCCGAGAAGAACTTAGTAAGAAATTGAAAGAGATTGAACATCGTCATACGTTTTGGGATATGGACGAGCTTATGCGCCAAACAAATATGAGCTTACCTTTCATCAAAGAAAAGTTTTTCTATAATGAAAACTTTCCAAAATTTAAGGTTGGGCGCAAATGGTTGTTTCCAGCTAAAGAGACGGAGGAATTTCTCCTTAACTGGCTGAAGCAACAAGCGAGGAATTGAATGGGGCTATTTCTATCAAGTTAACTTTATTGTAAGACATAAAGTTGTATAGAAGTAGATAGGTAGTTATACAAAAAGGGGAGGAAGTTAGTTGAAAAAATCAGCATTTGTAGGTCCAGCAGTTGAGAGACTTCTAGCAAGTGAAGAAATGAAGGGAGAGAGATTGGCTGCTGATTTGAATATAAGCCAACAGCTGGGGAGTCATATAAAGAATGACAAGCGGAAAATGCAAGAAGACATTGCAAGAGCATCTATTAATCTATATGACAATCCTGAATATGCAAATGATATTCTCTTTGAATTTAGTGGTGGATATACTTCACCAGTTTTTAGAGGAAAGAGTATAGAACAGCATAGATTATCAATTGAATCGTACACGTTGATTGAGCTAAAAGAAGCGATAAAAAAACTAGAGGATGTTTGTTTAGCCAAACCGCCATCGACTATTACAAGTATCGAAAGACAGGAAATTAAGAATCTCATGGAAGAGTTGCTGGATGGAAGAGCCTTTATCGATAACTTGCTCATTCAGTTACAAAAGGATTATCGAATCTCTGTGAAAGAATGCATTCGTGGTCTATTACCAAGATGGATGGCGAAAGGATGGTTAGCATGATAGTGGTTACGAAAAAAGAAGTTAAAGCGGCGAGGTTGGAAAAAAGAAAAGCAAGGCTTGCCATTCATGATTTAGAGGAAAACTTCTGCAAAAGTTGTCCCATGAATAACAAGTCAAGACATGTATATAAACACTGTATCACAGAATGTGCAGTTGGGAAAATGATCGTTGGACATGGTGAAACGATTGCACCAAACGATTGGTCCGAAGCCGATGATTGGTATCTCCTTGATTTCCATAAAGAGTATTCAACTACTGATTTAGCTGTTGCTCTTGGTCGTGAATATAAGGATGTGAGGGAACGTTTATCTTATTTGAAGAAGAGAAGTAATGCTTGCGCAGTTTGATAATTCAAAGGGTAACAACTTATTGACGTTACCCTTTAGGAAGGGGCTAAGACAATGGATTTAAAGGTAATTGAGCAAGATGGGATGCGTGTATTAACTAGCGCACAATTAGCCGAAGCATTTGAAACGAAGGACAATATCATCCAGCGAAATTTTCAACGTAATCAAGAACGGTATGAGGAAGGTAAGCATTACTTCTCTTTAACAGGCGAAAATTTAAAAGCATTTAAAGGCTCACAACAAAATGACGTTAGCCTTAAATACGTATCTGTTCTTTATTTGTGGACGGAGCAAGGGGCTTTACTTCATGCAAAATCGCTGTCCAATGAACAGGCTTGGAAAGCATACACCATGCTTACCGAAGGGTATTACAATCTCAATAAAAAAATGCAATCCCCAGAATTTTTAATTGCACAACAAGATTTAAAAATATGTGAGCTGGAGGACAAGCTCGAAAAAACAGAAAAGAAGGTGTTGGCTATAGAACAGAGTGTACAAAATCAAATTACTCTGAACTCAGGAGAGCAGAAACGTTTGCAAAAAGCCGTTGGAGAAAGAGTGTTTGCGCTTGAAAAAAATCCTTCCAGACGCGCCGAGGTATTCCGTGCGATTTATAGTTCTATCAAGCAGCAATATGCAGTGAAATCATACCGTGACGTTAAGCAGAACCAACTGCAAAAGGCGATCAAATATGTAGGACGTTGGAATGGATGAGTGGCTATCGGAAGTAATGCTTGAACAGGCTTGCATCGAAGATTGTTTAGAGCAGATGAAAATAAACATGAGAAACGGTGATTATGATTTAGCTAATGATCGTTGCTTGGATGTTCAAAGATCCTTTAGAAGATTGGAATACATTCAGCAAAAATTGCCTCCTGTAAGGGAGGTGAGACGACTTGTTTAATAGTCCGGAAGGTATTTTTGTGTTTGTATTTTCGATTGCGGCAGCAGTTGTAGCAACTAATTTGTGGAATATCGTAGGAAATGAAAAAGCTGATCAACTCGGCAAAGTTGGTCAGCAACAGAAATAATTATTTGAAACTTTATTATGAATTATAGTGCAGTATAAGTCAAATCACCTGAGATGAGGGATTACATGTCGAATTTATTGTTAGATGAAAGACCATTACTTGTAATGCCAAAACTTGCAGTATTAATAGGTCTTCCAGAGTCGATATTTTTACAACAACTGCACTACTGGACAGAACACAGTTCAAACGTAGTTGAAGGGAAAAAGTGGGTTTACAACAGTGTGAACGAATGGCAAAAACAATTTCCCTTTTGGAGCGCAAGAACGATCCATCGGATTATTAGAGATCTTGAGAATGAAAATCTAATTGTCTCTGGGAGTTTTAATAAGTTAGCAATCGATCGTACAAAATGGTATCGAATAAATTATGAAAAGTTACATGCTTTAGAGCCGAAACAAACCATTTCACCATACGGTCAGACGTATTGCCAAGTTGGCAATATGGACTCGCCAAAAGTCGTAGATGGTTTAGACAGTTTGGCAGTACCATTACCAGAGATTACTACAAAGACTACTACAAAGACTACAAGTAATAAAAAGAATAGTCGCAAACAAGTTTTCGACGATAACTCGGATGAAATGAAATTAGCTACATTTTTTATTTCAGAAATTAAAAAGAATAGCGCAGACTTCAAACTACCGAATTTACAAAGTTGGTGTGAGGAGTTTAGAAGAATTATCGAATTGGACAAGCGAAATAAAAGTGAAATATTTAGGCTTATTCGATGGGTACAGGCAGATGATTTTGAAAAAGCGAATGTATTGTCGCCAATCAAATTACGAAAACGATATGATGCTTTGAAAATCAGAATGCTAAATCCAACTAAGCCGAAACGTGTGAGAGAAGAAAAAGTGCCTGATTGGTTTTATAAACAAGATGAACCAGTTGCAACAACGACTGAAAAAGATCCAGCAATTGATGCTGAACGTCAACGGTTATTAAAAGAATTGGGGGTTAAATCATGATAGGCAAACCTATCAAACTTTCACGAGAATCTGAGAAACAAATCATCATCCAAGAACTAAGCTGTTTTGGAATACACCAAACATCTAATGGTGAGCAATTGCAAACACTGGACTATTTTTCTTTGTTAAACATGCTTGCAGTTCAGAAAGCGATTAGATCATAACGAGTATTTCCATCATGCGATGGAGGGAGAGATAATTTTGGGAAACGTAGAAGATAAATGTCCTAATTGCATGTTGAATCAGACTGGAGATTATCTAGCGCAGTCAGCAAATTTAATGGGTTTGGGGCCAAGTACAAAGGCAAAATATTGTTTTGAGTGTTCATGTATCTTTGTAGCATTCGACTTTATAGAAACATCAGTAGAGGCGGTGAATATGCAATGAATTGTTTGTTTATTATCTGTGATAATTGCAGGCATCCGCTTGTAATACCAAACGAAGTTGAAATTTCTATTTTACCTTTTACGAAGTCAATACTTTGCAAATATTGCTATCACGAGAATATGGAACTCCAAGAGTTAAAACAGTATGCAAAGTCGTCAAGAGAATATGCGTAAGGCAGAATACGCAATTTACAAGGGTGAAGAATTACTTGTCATTGGAACAGCAGAAGAATGTGCATACAAATTAAAAGTTCAACCTAAATACATTCAATGGCTTACTACTCCTACTGCGAAAAGGAGATTGGCCAAGCGTAAAAATCCAAACAAGTGCACTGTTGCAGACAGGTTGTAACGACGTAGTAGACACAAAATGTGAAGCAATCAGTATTAAATGGATGATGAAAAGGTGTGGCAAAGTATTAAAAAAGGTAATGTTTTGTAAACATTTAATGACACAAAATGTAGGTTCTGTTAAATAAAAAAATAGCCACAAATTGTGACTATCATTTGTTTAATAAATTTAATTTTGCTTTAGAGGGAGTTTCATACATCAGGTGACCTATATTTGGATAAGTATTTTGTATCACATAATAGCCACCGCCAACATCATAAAGTGGAGCATATCCCTGTATATTTTTAGTACCATACACACGATATTCTTCACCTGGATTTAGTATGCGCACGGGGTCAAAAATCTTAACAGGTCCTGAAGTACCACCTTCTACTTTGAATAAAGAGGTTGACTGCAAGATTGTTACTTTTCCAATTTGTCCAGGTTTCAATTCGGTTTTCCCCCACATTACTTTTTGTGCAGAAGCTTCAGGCGAAGAGGCGCTAAAGCAAAAGAACAATAAAGCAATAAATACAAAAGACAATATTTTTTTCATTAAATACCAATCCCTTCTAAAATCTATAATAATTTTACCACAATGTAGGGTTTGTTTTTTAGGTAATATTTTGAAATTAACATTGGTAGGAAGCAAAGAGAAAACCGAATGAGTCCATTAATGGAGCTTTACAAAATTGAACATCTAGGCTAATAGAACAGTTCGACCAAATTGTTCAATACGAAGGGAGAAAGGAAATGACGCAAGAACGTAAATTCATAGCAATTTTAAAGACTGGAAATAAAACAATCGAGGATGCCAAAAATGTTTATGAAGGCTCAATCGGAACAGTGACACAAGCCGATTATGACAACTACATTCAGAGAATGGCAGCAATCAATGGTGCTAGGGTATTGTTAGTGGAAGATAATATGTCAGGCGAAAACTTTGGAGTTATCAGCTTTCACGATGATAGTTTAGATAAATACAAAGAGTTTTGTTACTTAGCTGAACAAGATCCGTATTTTGGCTCTTATGAAAATAATCGTGAGGAATTTGAGAAAGATTGGTCGGCGGGTGACTACGAATTTACAGGAATGTTGGAGGTAACGACTAGCGAGGTTGAGATCCTTGAGGAAGTAGTCCAGCAGTTACATCACCTATCGATCAATAAAGAAAAGGACCATGTGGAAAGAAAATTGCTGTATCACATAATATTTGGAAAAAGTTCCGAAGTAGAGGGAAGAATATTCCACAAGGGAAACGAATATCCAGTATACAAGAAAGATGACGATTACGTGATTTTGTGCGCCGAGAATGGGGACTTTTGCTTTTCAAACGAACTAATGAAACAAGTAATTAAAGAGTGGGACTTAACAATCTACTAGTCCACATTCCGTAAAAATTACGTCAGGGCAGTGGGATTGAAATAGTACACTGTTCGAATAAAAAGTGAGGTGTAAAACTTGTTAGTCAAAATAAGAAAATCAACCGAACAATCCTACTGGTATGCAGATCAAGTTGGAGAAGAATTTGAAGTCATTGAAATACGCGATGATCGTCAAAAAGGTGGTTGGACAGTTAATGATGGTGAGTACGATAAATGTATCTTAAAGCGAGATTGCGAACCTGCTTAATATACATTTCGAACAAAAAATGGCGTAAAGGAGTAAATGAAATTGCGAAAAGTATATCCGAAATGGATTCACACTTGCAACATGGGTGACCAACCTAAAGTAATTCAAAATGAAAAAGTTAAGGGACTTATAGCAGACCATAAAGCAGGAATTATAACAGATGAAACTGTTATGGATTTGAACAACCATCTTCGTAAATTAATAGATTCCGAAAATGTAGTATCGTTGGCAGCTTCAAGAAAAGATGATGAAATCTATATACTCGAATACGAAATGAAAGCGACTGGGCAGTTATTAGATGGAGGCACTGATCGAAAAACAGGCATTCCATATTTATTAGTGGAGGAAAATAGAAAATGAATCAATGTAGACGCTGCAAACGCATTGGAGTTTCTACTAGAGAGTGTAAATGCAATAAGCGTTAATACGTATTTTGACCATTATATGTACTAAGAAAATTAAAAAAAGCAATCAAATATAGATTGCCTGTAGAATTATTATTATTTATCTGGAAAGTCTACATGTAGTGGTGGAGGAACAAGCCAACCTTTACTTTTATTCAATCGTAACAATTTGGCACCTAGTTGAGCTTTATTCAGATGGAATTGACCATACATTAAACCGATATCTTCTCTAATGGACATTCCCATAGCTTGACTGCAAGCAACTAAACCTGCCGCTACATTCATTGAAAGTGAAGCGCTGATTTCAGGATCGTAAAATCTTGCACCAGGTGGAATGTCCTCTAATCTAGCTTCCGGACGTTCTGGTGGTGCAGGTGGAAGCCCGACACCATTTACTTTCAATGTCTTTTCTAATTGTTTATTTTCTTCTTTCATACCTTGTACTGCTTCTTCGATTAGTTTTTTTAGTTCATCATCACCCGTATGATTAAAAAATGTTTGATATGCAGCTATTAATCCATTGTTTGTTGCTAAATTGGTCCAAATGCCGAACACTTCACCATAATGTAATGGTTCATCTTTAGGATTTCCACTTAGTATTCCCATAATTGCACTCCCGTTCAATTTATAATTTTTTCATACTTGAAATAGTGTGTGCAGAGAATAAAAGATTATTCATTTGAATTTAAGTTATACGTACATCAAATTTTTATTCGCATTTCGAACAAAATGTGAAGAAAATCTTTTATTAAGGCAAGAAAAAAAGCATCTATATTGATGCCTAGAAAATAGTTAGAAAGTTATGAGTTAGTGCGGTTTTTTTTCAAGTAAATCAATGATTTTATCTAATTTAGTCTCAATCTCATTAGAATTGTTATTCCGTAAGCTTGAATTAATTAATAGCCTTCTTATAAACAGCAAGAAAGAGATGACACCTATTAATATTAAAGTCAATAAAAAAAGTGTAAAAAGTAAATCATTAATATTAATGTTCATTTTAAACCTCCTAGAGATACTTTTCCTAATTGTACCATGTTTATGAAATTTAGTAAATTAGGTTTTATCCTCTAAGGGGAATGAACATTTCGACCATTATAAGCAGTAGAAGGGATGAACAATAATGCCAGTAAATCAAAAGGTAAAGTACGAAGTGTATGACGTATTCACGATTGCAGAAAGGATGACCGTAGAGAGCTGGATATTATGTTATTGGTAGTAGATCGAGGAAAAATTGGTGAGATTAAACAGGGTCCGAAAGGTTTATTTGCATAAAAAAAGACAAGATTTCTCCTGCCTCTGACAAGGATAGTGTATCACAAAAGGAGGAGTCTTGTTGAATAAAAATATATTAGAACAAGTAGATTTGTTAGAAAATGGAGCAATTGTTGTTAAAGATGGTGAAGTTACTATACTGCCAAGTCCTCCAGGAGGGTATGGGAAACAAGTGATTAATTGGCAAGGTGGCAAACCGTGCAACGGGACATTGGAAGAATCAATTAAATTTTAATATCGCTTATCGGAAAAACCGAGGGCACTAAGCTGACGTCAAATTGACGTTTACTTGGTGCTCTTTTTTATTTTACAAAAGGAGAGATATCTATGGAAATCAGTCAAGAAAACTTAGAAAAGTTGCAAACGATCGCAAAGGAATTTTCAAAAGCCTTCAATGCAATGTGTGAAGCTCTCGTTCAGTTTGGTAGATGGCTCATCGATAACTGGAGACTGATTAAAGAAAAGGTAATTGAGTTTTATCAAATCGAAGAAAAGAAACAAAAGCAACCCAAACATAAAGGACGAATAGATTTTACTCGCCATAAAATAGCAAACCAGGTAATTGATCGTCGTCCTAGACATTTAATCCAAAAAATAATTCATTAAGTGAGGTGTAGCGTCTTGAAAGATTTATTGATTGAGTATAGAGCAACTAAGCGCGACACATTAGCACTCTTAACTAAACTTGAAAACGCCCGAGATTTAATAGTTATACCTGATGGCATACGTGACCGGACAAATGTAGTGAACGCAAAAGAAATAAGAGAGCTACAGCTAATTGAAGAAGATATTGAAACAGTTAAAAAGTGGCTCTCTAATTTAAATTTTGCAATTGAACGTTTCAATAAAGGATTTACACCAGGTCACAGAAGAGGTATTGAAAGACGTTCATCTCTTCAAAAAGAAGTGAAAGTTGATATGAATTCAGTTTTTTTCCAAACATTGGATAAGTATAGTCATAACGAAAAATCAATAAAAGAGTTGGAAAATGAGGCATTCAAAAAAGAATTAGCAAGATCGATTGTGAAAAGTCTAACGGCAAGACAGAAAGATATATTAGAACTATATGCTAATGGATACACAGAAACAGACATTGCAAGAATTTTAGAGACGTCTCAACAATACATTTCTAAAACTTTAATAGTTTGCAAACAAAAGATTATTGCAGAAGGGTGGGTAATGTTATGAGAAGCGTTGAGCCAATTTGGGAAGATGAGTGGGTGTCGATATTTGCGAAGTATTTTAGGGAAAGGAAAGAACGGGATTACGTGTTATTTATGACTGGGGTATACATAGGTCTGCGAGTATCGGACATATTGCCCTTGCGAGTATCACACATAGAGAATACACATTTAGTAATATATGAACAAAAAACAGGGAAGTTAAAACGAATTATTCTTCACCCTCATCTACAACGAATTCTTAAAGATTATACTGCCGGTATGAAACGAACAGACTTACTATTTCCAAGTCGTAATCGAGATAGAAGAGGACGTTTGAAACCAATCGGTAGAAAGCGCGCTTATGAGATTATTAAAGAAGCTGCAGTTACATTAGAATATGAAGGTAACCTTGGCACGCATTCAATGCGCAAAACATTCGGGATAAGATACTATAGGCAGTACAAAGATGTAGCTGAGTTAAAACAAATATTTAATCATACATCTGAAGAAGAAACGTATAGATACTTAGGCATCCTAAGAGAACGTATTGAATCGAATATCACCGCAATTAAAGACGTAAGAGTATGACGTAACTTAACTGTTGCGTCTTTTATTATGCCCAAACATGCGTCGGTTCTAGATATGTAAGCTCAGAGAAGTGTTGTATGTGTCATAAACATAGGCATAGATACATTCATTTGAAAATTTATTTACAAGTATGAACAGAGCTAGGGTTGAAGGCGCTTCTTCGAATCGGACACAATCCTAGATAAGACACATTGAGAGGGTGTGAGGTTGTGCTTTGCCACCTATAAGTGAATAGGACAACTTAACAGAGGCTCAAGTCAACTGATAAAAGAACTTGAAACACTTGATACATAAGGCTTTCTTTTAATTGTTCGATAAATGAGGAGTATTCTGACAAATCGGTAGGTTCTTCTGGGGTTTTAGCTTCCATACGGGTGCTATCGAGCCCGTAAGTTGATTAGTTAGTAATTCGAAAAGTTGATTTTCGCTTTCGTATAAATTCTTGGGAAATAATTGTTGAAAGGTTGGTGTAAGTCTTGACACAAGTGGGTTCAGGTGAAAAAGAAGGAATTGTTACTACGTCCGAACTAGCGAAAATACTAGGCTATACGACAGCTAGAATAAGACAATTAGAGAAGGAAAATGCGTTTGTGAAAGTGGATAGAGGTCAATATGATTTAACAAAATCTATACATGCTTATGTTGATTACCAAGTGAAGAAAAAAGTTGAAGATGTCGATGAGGATATGAACAAAACAAAAGAGGAAACTCTTTGGACACGAGCTCGACGAAAAAAGTCAGAACTTGAATATAAAATCATGAGCGGTGAATTGCATCGTTCAGAAGATGTCGAAGAAGTAATGAATCAAATGCTTGCATCATTTAGAGCTCAATTATTAGCATTTCCGACCAAAGCGGCAGCAAAGGTTACTGGTGAAACTGAAATCATGGCCATAAAAGAACTTTTAAGGGTAGAAATTTATGAAGTGATGGAAGAATTATCGAATTATGATCCAAATGTTTTTTATGAAATAAGTAAAGACAACATCCATCTTGAAGCAGAGTTAGTTGATACTGATGCAAAAAATTGAACAAACAAAATCCCTATTTAAACGATTATCTAGTCAGGCATTATCACCACCACCTGATTTTACTGTTTCTGAATGGGCTGATAAATATCGGAAATTATCTAAAGAATCGTCTGCTGAATCAGGGCAATGGCGTACAGATAGAGCACCTTATCAACGAGAAATTATGGATGCAATTAATGATCCGTACACTGAAGATATTGTCATTATGGCTTCTGCACAAGTTGGAAAATCAGAGATATTACTAAATGCATTAGGCTATTTTATCGATTTTGATCCATCACCAGTGTTAATGATTCAACCAACAGAACAAAAAGCGAAAGATTTTTCAAAAGAACGTATAGCGCCAATGATTAGAGATACACCAGTTCTTAAAGAACGTGTTGGAGATGCGAAATCAAGGGATAGCTCGAATACGGTAATGTATAAATCATTCCCTGGTGGATTTATTGCATTAGGTGGAGCGAATGCACCATCCGGATTAGCAGCACGACCTATACGAATACTATTAGCAGATGAAATAGATAGGTATCCTGCATCGGCTGGTAGCGAAGGAGATCCACTAGACTTAGCTGAAAAAAGAACTAATAACTTTTACAATCGAAAAAAGATTAAAGTGTCTACTCCAACGATAAAAGGAGTTTCAAGAATCGAAAAAGAATTCGAGTTAAGTACAAAAGAATACTATAATTTGCCCTGTCCTCTTTGCGAGGAGCATCAACCTTTAACGTGGAGCCAACTAGATTTTGAAACAAAGTCACATCGTTGTAAATATTGTGGCTGTCTAAGTTCGGAACATGAATGGAAAAGTCAAAAAGGAACGTGGATTGCTACTGCAGATTCTTCGATCCGTGGCTTTCATTTGAATGAACTTCTGAGTCCTTGGCGCAGGTGGGGGGAAGTTATTACCTCCTATTTGAGAGCTAAAAAGAAAGGCACTGAAGCCTTGAAAGTTTGGACTAATACTTCTTTAGGTGAAACATGGGAAGAGGAAGGCGAAGTTGTTGATGATGAAATTATTTTCAATAGACGCGAAGAATATGAAGCAGATATTCCAACTAGTGTAAAAATATTAACAGCAGCAGTGGATGTGCAAGACGATCGATTTGAAATTGAAGTAATTGGTTGGGGAGTTGGTCGAGAATCTTGGGGAATAGAATACCATGTCCTACATGGGGATTTAAGTCAGACAAGGATTTGGGAAGAGCTTGACGCTTATTTAACAAAAACATGGATGAAAAAAGATGGTCGTCATTTTGGCATTGCTTGTACTTGTATAGATAGCGGTGGTCACTTCACACAAGAGGTGTATCGTTTTGTGAAAACGAAAGAAGCAAGGCGAGTTTATGCCATCAAAGGGGCAAGCGCAGGTAAAGGTGAATATTTACCACTTATTGCAGGAACATCAAGACCGAAGCCTTTAAAAGCATTGCTAGTATCTCTTGGAGTAAATGATGGAAAATCGAGAGTAATGTCAAGCTTAAACGTAGAAGAATTTGGTCCAAACTATTGTCATTACCCAAAAGGAAAGGGTTACGAATTGCCATATTTCAAAAGTTTAACAGCTGAAAAATTAGAAACACGATACGAACGTGGAATACCCTATCAAAAATGGGTGAAAATACGAGCTCGAAATGAAGCGTTTGACTTAAGAGTTTATAATACAGCAGCAATTGAAATTTTGAACCCTAACTTTGATAAAGAATATCAAATGATGACATCACAAAAGGAAAAGGCAACGAATACAAATAGGAGAAGAAGGAGAACAAATCGATGAGTGAAGCAATTATTACAGTAGAACGAGCAAGAATACATTTAGGCGCTTGGTTAGATGCAGAACTTAAAGTAACGAATGGTCAAAATTATTCGATTGGTTCACGTTCATTAACTTATGCAAATATTAGTGAGATTCGAAAGCAAATTGAGTACTGGCGCAACCAAGTCGCAGGACTTGAATTGCAAGCGTCTGGACGAAAAGTAACACGAGCAAGGCGCTTTATTCCTCGTGATCTGTAGGAAGTGGGTGTAAAAAGTGAATATTATTGATAAAGTCGTAGGATTTGTAAGCCCTAAACATGCATTACAGCGAGCTATAACAAGACAAGCAGTAAATGCAGTAGAGCAAGGCGGTTTTGGTTATGGGAATCATGGAGCAAGTACTAGAAAGTCCAGTATGGCAGGATTTCAAACACAAGCAGGTTCAGCAATTGAAGACATTGAGTATAATGTTGGGACATTACGAGAGCGTTCGAGGGATTTATTTATGGGTGCACCTATTGCAACTGGTGCATTAAGGGGAATGGTCACAAATATTGTTGGAGCTGGTTTAAAACTTAATACACAAATAGACTATGAATATTTGGGATTGACTCCTGAAGAAGGAGATGCGTGGGAAACGAAAGTTGAACGTGAATTTGCATTTTGGGCAGAAAGTAAAAATTGCGATACAACACGTATGAGTAACTTTTACGAGCTTCAACAACTTGTTTTTTTATCGTATTTAATGTCTGGTGATGTATTTACTACCTTGCCTATGATCCAACGAGTAGGAACACCATATGAATTGACTGTACAGGTCATCGAAGCTGATAGAGTATGTAACCCAACAGTAAATACATTTCTAGATGAAAAGTTGATTAATGGTGTAGAAATAGATAGCAAAGGTGAAATTGTTGCTTATCACGTTGCAAAATATCATCCAAGCTCAGTGTTTAGTATTCAAAATAAATGGACTCGTATTGAAAAATATGGTTCAAAGTCAGGCCGACCAAACATATTGCATTTAATGGATGTTGAAAGACCTGAACAACGTAGAGGTGTTCCGATTTTAGCACCAGTCGTTGAATTATTAAAACAGTTATCTCGGTATTCTGATGCAGAATTAATGTCGGCTGTAATTTCAAGCATGTTTACAGCATTTGTAACAACAGAAGCACCACCTAATCCAGAATTAGGAGGAGTTTCAGACGGAGATCAAATAGATCCAGACAATGATGATACGGTTGAGCTAGGAAATGGCGTTGTGAATTTCTTACGTGAAGGAGAAACAGTATCATTTGCAAATCCAAATCGTACAAACACAGCCTTTGATAGTTTTGTTACATCTATTTGTAGGCAGATTGGTGTAGCACTTGAAATACCTTATGAAGTATTAATGAAACATTTTACATCATCATATTCGGCATCAAGAGGGGCTCTTTTAGAAGCTTGGAAGATGTATAAAAAGCGTCGTGAATGGATGGCTAATGGATTTTGCCAACCAATTTATGAGCTTTTTTTAGTGGAAGCAGTTGCAAAAGGGCGCATATATGCACCAGGTTTTTTTACTGATCCACTGGTTAAGCATGCTTATTGTAAAGCAGAGTGGAATGGTCCAACGCAAGGACAACTTGATCCAGAAAAAGAAGTAAGAGCTGCTGAACTTCGTGTTAAAGGCGGTTATAGTACCAGAACACGTGAAACGACTGAGCTAACAGGTGGAGACTTCTTCAAAAATCACGATTTACGTGTAATGGAAGAAAAGGTACGTAAAGAAGCAGGGTTAGTAGAAGAAGCATTAGCTACTGTGCCAATAGATGAGCAAAGAGAGGAGGTGGAAAAAAATGAAGATTGACATTAAGGGACCTATTATAGGTGATGCTGATCAGTGGATATATGATTGGTTTGGTATTCCTGCTGTTAGTCCAGGGAAGGTTTCTAGTGCAATTGAACAAGCTGTTCGAAATCAAGATCGCGAACTGCAGGTAATTATTAATTCTGGTGGAGGATCTGTATTTGCTGCATCAGAAATTTATACAAATTTAAAGGCGTTTGATGGGATTGTAAAAAATCAAATAGTCGGCGTGGCTGCAAGTGCTGCATCCGTAATTGCTATGTCAGGCATTGTTGAAATGTCTCCCACTGCGCAACTAATGATTCACAATGCGCAAAATGGTATCGAAGGTGATTATCGGGATATGAATGCTAATAGTGAGTTCCTTCAAAAGATAAATCTATCAATTATTAATGCATACTCTGCAAAAACAGGTAAGACAGTGGATGAGTTGAAAAACATGATGGATGCTACCACATGGATGACTGCACATGAGGCAAAAGAGGCTGGATTTATTGATACTGTAATGTTTGAAAATGAATATACAGCAGTTGCTAATCTAGAAAGACCAGAGTTAGTTAATGGGATGTTACCAAGGGAAGTAATTGATAAAGTACGTCAAGAACTATCACAAGATCCTTCTCATACTGTTGTAAACAGTACTTCGACATTAGAAGAACCAATTTCACAAAAAGGAGGCAATACAATTATGGATTTTGAAAAGTTGAAAAATGAACATCCAGAACTATTTGAAAAAGTAAAAAATGAGGGTTATAACGAAGGTGCCGCAGCTGAAAATCTTCGTATTAAAAATATTGAAGATCTTGCGATTCCAGGAAACGAAGCGTTGGTAAATGCAGCTAAATTTGATGACAAAATCACTGCTGAAGCATTAGCGGTAAATATTATTAAAGCTGAAAAAGCAAGAGGTACACAGACATTAGCAAATTTACAGCAAGATGCTGAACCATTAAACGAAGTTGTTGGCGGCCATGCACCACAAAATAAAGCAACTGAAGACGAAAAAGTAGTAAATGAATTCGAAAAACTATGGGGAGGGAAATAAACATGGCACAACAATTAAGAAATCTGGCCGGAACTTTCGATTATGACAATTTAATCCCAGATACATCTTTTCCTGTGCAAGTAGGGATTGTAGCAGTAGTGGCTGGTCAAGAAAACCTATTAAGAGGTACCGTACTTGGTAAAGATGCAGAAGGCAAATATGCTGTTGCAAATAAAACGGCGACTCCAGCAATCACTGGCACGGTTATCTTAACGGACACGGTTGCAACTGGTAGCGGATCTGGCACTGCAATTAACGCCCAAGTTTATGTCTCTGGCGCATTTAATCGCTCAGCATTAATTTTGGGTGGAACAGATACTATTACAGATCACGAAGAAACACTAAAAATAAACGGTATTTATCTGAAATCAACTATTTAAGGGGGCTTTTAAATGAATTTATACAGCACACACACACTATTAAAAGCAGTACAAAACATGCCAAAACCACAAACATTTTTATCAGACACGTTTTTTCCAGGGGAAGACACGTTCCTAACTGAAGAAGTCCTTTTAGATATTAAAAAAGGGAAACGTACACTTGCACCATTCGTTGCACCACGAGTAGGTGGAGTTACTGTAAAACGCGACGGATATAAAACGGAACGTTATACAGCACCACGATTAGCACCGCAACGACCAATGATAGCGGATGATCTACAAGCTCGTTTAATTGGGGAAAGTGTTGTAAGTACAATGACTCCAGCGCAACGTCAAGTGAGATTACTTGCAAGTGATATGGAAGAGTTGAGTGATACTATTACTCGCCGGAAAGAGTGGATGTCTGCCCAAGTATTATTTACAGGCAAAGTTATTTTGCAAGGCTATGCAGATGCAAATGGCGAAAAAACAATTGAGCAAGAAATTGACTATGAATTCACTCAATCAGATGTATTATCAGGTACTGACAAATGGACAAGTCCAGATAGTGATCCTTACGGTGATATCGCTGGTTGGAGAAAAGATATTATTAAGGAATCAGGAGTTTCTCCTAATATTCTTATTTTAGGTGAAGATGCACATAATGCGATAATGAGTCACGAAAAATTCTTAAATAAATTCAATAAACTGAATGTAAATATCGGACAAATTCAACCGTCGGTGCAAAATGATGCCATTACATTCATTGGGAAAATACCTGGATTAGGCATTGAAATTTACACGTACGATGATTGGTACCTAGACGAAAGCGGCGATGAACATCCATTTGTCCCAGCGAACAAAGTATTGTTAGCTCGCTCTAAATCAGGCGGGTTTGCATATGGAGCTATCACAATTCTTGATGAAAAATCACAGAAGTTTGTTACGTATGAAGGTGCAGTCGTTCCTAAAACTTGGGCAGATTCACAAAATGAAACATTCATGGTTCGTTTAAGCTCACGCCCTGTGCCTCAACCAGGAGATGTTAATGGTTGGTATGTAGCAACGGTTGTATAAGGAGGAGACAAGTTTATGAATTTGATCGCATTGAAACGTATTAAGCACAACGGTAAACGTTTTGAACGGAATCAAATTTTAATAGAAGTTGATGACTCATCATCAAAACGTCTATTAAATTTGAATGCTGCTAAGGTTACTAATGAAACAATAACTTCATTTCCTTCCAAAGAAACAACTGAATCGGAACATGGTGAATCATCTATGCCAATAACTGGTTTAGATGATGGATTAGGAAGTCCAGAAGATGCTTTAACAGATGACCAAGTATTTAATTTAATTAATGATCACTTCAAACTAGACATTCTTAGGGGTGAGGCAAAATCGTTAGAATTAGAATTTGCAGGTAATATTTCGAAACAAAATTTAATTAATTTAATTATTGAAAAAGAGCTGGAAGAACATTTCTTAGATCAAATTCCTGAGTAAAAGGAGTGACAATATGGATTTTAAAGCTCAAATGGAAAATGATATTTCTAACACATTTCTTAATCCAGATGAATTTGGAGAAAATATCAACTTTGAAAATGAAGATGTAGTCGTTCTAATTGATGATGATGAAATGAAAAAGCGTCAATTGAGAAAAGGCGTCAGAGGGGTCCATACAGAGGATCTCCTTTTTTATGTCAAGCGATCTGCTATATCCTTTTATCCACGCCCAGATAATATCGTTTTTTATGACAACGTTAAATGGCTTGTAGTGGATTGTAAAGAAGAACTTGGGATGCTAGTAGTTTTATGCGAAAGGACTAGCGCCTGATGTTTACAGTGGGTTTTGATGAACGAAGTTTAAAGGAAGTCCAGTCAAGGTTGGGCTCATTCAAAAGCAAAGCGCCTAATGCTATAGCTAGTGCATTAAACAGAGGAATGTCAAACATCAATACGAATATCAAAAAAGAAGTCCGTAAAGAATATCACATCAAAGCAGGTGATATAGATGTTACTCTCAAAAAAAATAGAGCAAGTAAAGGTTCATTATCTGCAGAAGTAAAGTCAAAAGGTGGAGCAATACCTCTTGATAAATTTAAAGTCACTCCCAAGTCAATTAATCCTAAAAGGAAATCGACATTAAGCGTTGCTGTGAAAAAAGATGGGGTAAAGAAGTTAAAAGGGGCTTTCATGGCTGATATTAACGGTCCTAAACTGTTCCTTCGCGCTAAAAAGTCTAGACTTCCTATTGGCAGATTGTTTGGACCATCAATTCCTCAAATGTTAGGAAATGAAGATATCGGAAGTCCAATTCAAGAGAAAGGTCAAGATGCTTTTGAAAAAAGGTTGGACCATGAAATAAACAGAATTCTGACAGTTAGGAGGTCTAGTTAATGACTGCGTTAAATTTGCAAAAGGCTCTAAAAACACGAACGAAAAACGCTCTAACAGGAATGCAATTGGATTCGCAGGAAGGTGTATTAAAACAAGTCCAAGTTTTTGAACAGCATCTTCCTAGAAAAGTTAAATCTGCCTCTAGAAATCCAGAAGACACGTATTATCCATGTGTCATTATCTACTTGGACGAAGGTGAAAATGGCCAAGTAAAAGTTTTATTTATTATCGCTACACATGATGATAATTCAGATAACCAAGGTTATCGGGATGCATTATCTATTGTAGAGAAAACTATTCAGGATTTAGAACGGAATCCTACAGTAGATGAAAAATTTGAAATGATAGAATCTCCAAAATGGTTTTATAACGATCAAGATAACCACCCTTACTATTTTGCTTGGATTGAAACAAGTTGGGAATTACCACGCTCAATGCGTGAAGATGTGGAGGCAATGATATGACAGAAGAAAAAGTATTAGATGAAGTTGAAAAAACTGTTCCAAATAAAAAAACAAAGCCAAAAGTTGCTGATAAATCAAATCAGCAGCTTATTTATTTTGGCCCAACTTTAAAAAATCTGCAGCAGTATCAAATATTCAAAGGTGAATTACCAGACCACGTAAAAAAACATATTGAAACAATGCCGATTTTAAAAAGTTTATTCATTGAACCAAAGGAGCTCCCTTTAGTGCAAAGAAATCTCGTCATAAAAGGTTCACGAGAGTACTTACTTTATGAATTGGCTGCTAGTAAAACGAAAGGTGGAATTGTAAATGAAGAAGTATAACCATGGCTTTACAATACTTGAAAATCCAACTTCCATTGAGCAACCATTAGAGACACTTTCAGCAGTGCAAGTAATATTTGGTACTGCACCAATAAACTTAACTTCAGATCCAAAGTCAAAAGTAAATAAACCGATTTTATTAAGGTCATTGGAAGAAGCGAAAAGTCATTTTGGGTATTCAAATGATTATGAAAATTTTACTCTTTGTGAAGCGATGTATGTAAACTTTGAAGTTTTGAAAGTAGCTCCTGTTGTATTCGTAAACGTACTTGATCCTAATGCTCATAAAAAGACTGAAACAGACGTGAGTATAACAATTACCAATAAAATCGGAGTAATAAAAGAGGAAGGGGTATTACTTGATTCCTTAGTATTAAAAGATAGTACCGGGGCTACATCTTATGTAAAAGATACAGATTATGTCGTTGGATTTAATGACGAAGGGCATGTAGTAGTATCTATTCTTTCTAGCTCAGCTATCACATCATTAAAAGCAACATTTGATCAATTAGATCCTTCATCAGTAACAACTTTAGAAATTATTGGAGGATATGAGGAATCTACAAATACTTTTAGTGGGCTAGAGCTTACTAAAACCATTTTTCCATCATTAGATGTTGTTCCAAACATATTATTGGCACCAGGTTATTCTCAATTGCCTGAAGTAGCAGCGGTATTGGTAGCGAAATCTTATAAAATTAATGGCTGTTTCAACGCGTCGAATGTTTTGGACTTAATTGGCAAGACAAAAGAGGATGCATTGACTTTTAAAGAAGACAACTATTATACAGATAAATCATCTATTCCATGTTGGCCAAAACCAATCATTAAGGGGAAATTTTTAAATTATAGCACTGTTGTTGCAGCTGCATATGCAAGACGAAATGCAGAAGACAAAGGTATTTCATACCGTTCAGCATCTAATATGAAAATTCCTATTAGTGGAATGGTAAATGATGATGGTAAAGAAGTGTTCTTAGACCAAGTAGAAGCGAATGTGTTAAATGCAAAAGGTGTAGTAACTGCAATTAATATGAAAGGTTGGAGAATTTGGGGTAACAATACGGCTATGTTTGACGCGGATATTCCTCTCATAGCAGATCCTAAAGATCGTTTTATTCCTGTTCGCCGAATGTTTGACTGGTGGGGTAATCAGTTCATTCTAAATTTTTTCGATAGTCTAGATGGTCCTATTAGTTATCGATTAATTGAGAGTATCGTAGATTCAGAAAACGTTAGATCAAATGGTTATCAAGCTAGTGGAGTTATTGCAGGCGCAAAAATTGAGTTCCGACAAGTTGATAACCCGATGAATGAAATCCTAAGCGGAAAAATCCAGTTCATTCAAAAAGTTGGATTCTTTACTCCGGCCGAAGAAATTATCAATGTATTGGAATTTGATCCCTCAATCTTAGCAACAAATCTAACAGGAGGTGAATAAAGATGAGTAATCCAATTCCAGATAAAGTAGTGAATTTCAATGTGTACAACGATGTAGACAAGCTTGTAGGTGTTGCTGGAGAAATTACACTTCCAGACTTTGAATCAATGACGGAAACAGTAAGTGGAGCAGGAATAGCAGGGGAGTATGAGTCTGCAACACCAGGGCATTTTAGTTCTCAAGAAATCGAAATTCCATTCAGAACGCTTAGTGATACATCATTTAATTTAATGAAAAACGCTGGAAAAGCATTGGTATTTCGTGCGGCTCAACAAAGCTATGACGTGGCTCAAGGTAAGACTAATATTCGACCTTTAAAAGTGACGGTAAGAGGTATGCCGAAAGGTTTAAGTTTAGGGAAATTAAGTGTAGGTGCACCAACTGAAACAACAAATAAATTAGAAGTTTTGTATATCAAAATTGAAGAAGCAGGAAAAGTACTTCTTGAATTCGATAAATTAAACTTTGTTTTTATCGTAAACGGCACAGATTTACTTGCTGAAATTAGAAACGCTATCTAACAGGAGGAACCATGATGAGTAAAAATACAATTCAATTTAATAAACCCTACAATTTCGAGGGAACTGACTATAAGGAAGTAGATTTAAGTGGTTTAGATAACCTTACTACTAGTGATTTGCTTACGGTTGAACAACAATTTAATGCTGCTGGAAACTTTGCAGTTATGAATGAATTATCACTTGGTTTTACCATGCTTGTTGCTGCAAAAGCAAGCGGAAAGCCAATCGAGTTTTTCCATCGACTACCAGCAAAAGAAGGTTTCAAAGTGAAAAACGAAGTGATGGGTTTTTTGAACGCGTAGGTATCATTAAGCGTGAAGGATATAAATATGTAAAAAAAATAGATGGACTCATGCTACAGAAAACGTGCATGAGTCTTTCTTTGTCTTTAAAAACGGGAATGGATTATTTCGAAAACATGAGCTTTTATAAATTAGGAATCACAATTACAAACGCAGAGGAGGTATTGAAGAAACAATGAGTGCAAGAACATACGAGATAGCATTCAGACTTGGGGCCTCTATGAATTCTTCAATGCGTACTGCATTTGCCAATGCCAACCGGAATTTATCTGATACTGCAAGAAATGCCGAAAGAGCTAATAGGCAAACTGGAATTCTTGGTAAAGGCATGGGTTCTTTAAAAGGCGTAGCTCTAGGTTTGGGTGGAGCACTTGCAGGGGCATTTGCTGTTAGTAGCATAATCGGATTCGGAAAAAAGATGGCTGAGACTTCGGCAGAACTCCAAGCGGTTCGGGAACAATATGAACAAGTTATGGGAGCCATGACTGTTTCGACAGACAAGTATCTTGGTCAAATGGGACAAAAGTGGAACAAGCACCCCGGTGAGCTAGAAAGCACCATGATGCAATATTATGCAATTTTAAAAGGTAAAGGCATTGAAGAAGGTAAAGCTTATGAGCTTGCTCAAAATTATCTAGAGCGATCCGTTGATGCGAATATGTTCGCTAATGAATCAATGGCAGATACTACAGCACGTTTCATGGGAATGATTAAAGGCGAATACACCTCAGTTGATACAGCAATGGTCAACATGAATGTAACTTTGCTAAACACGAAAGCGTTGGAGACGTACAAAAAGAAGTGGGAAAAGCTTACTATCACGGAGCAGGAAACGTTAAAGACACAAGAAGCTTTAAGACAACATACAGCGGCAGGAGTATTTGGCCAAGGTGAACGTGAAGCAGATAGCTATGCTAATAATCTAGCGATGGTAAAAAACACGTGGGATGCTCTATTAGCGAAATTCGGTAGTCCAATATTGGGCATTGTGAATAAACAATTAATTAGGGTGACAAGTGTATTAAATAAAATAAATCCAGACCAGGTAATGAAAAAGTTCGAAAATTTTAAAAATACAATGAGCGGGTTTTCAAGCGCTATATCAAAGAAAATAAATTTTGGTGAATTGATAAAGAAATTTCAAGTGCTTAAGAATAGTGTCACAACAGAGTTTAGTAGTCTCGTTGCTAAAGTAAAACCAATAGCAATGACAGTAATAAATGTATGGAGCAATGTCTTTCAACAAATCTCTACTTTTTGGGACAAACATGGATCGAAAATTATTAGTGCATTAGGTGTTGCTTTTCAATACATTAAAACAGTAGTGAACGGATTAATTTCTGTAGTTCAAACAATTCTCCCAATAATTGCTCCTTTTGTGAACAAGATAGTAGGATTTGTATTAAGTATTGTAGAACAAATAGCGACTTTTTGGAATGAAAATGGAAAGCAAATTATACAAGCAGTTCAAAATGTCTTTACCGTAATAAACAAAGTAATACAATTCTTAGCACCAGTTGTACTACTAATATTAAACAGCGTTTGGGCTAATGTTAAAGGTGTTATACAAGGTGCACTAAAGGTTATTTTAGGTGTAGTAAAAATATTTGCGACTCTATTTACAGGAGACTGGTCGGGTTTATGGAAAGCTGTTAAACAAGTACTTGTCGGAGCAGTTCAATTTCTTTGGAATTTATGGAACTTGATGATGGTCGGAAAACTTGTGAAAAGTGTAGGGACTATTGTAAAAGGCATAGTAGGATTTTTTAAAGGTTTGGGCACTAAATTAGCAACAAATGTGCAATATTACTATCATCTTTTCATGGACGGCTTTTATAAAATAGGAATCGGAATCTTTAAGTCTATTGCTAAATCTGTAGGATCTATTGTTGGTGTTGCTGGAAGTGCTATTTCAAGGTTTATTACCATATTTCAAACTGCTAGAACTTTTGGCGTGAATATTTTTATGTCAATTGTATCTGCGGTTCGAGGAATGTTCTCTAGTGTAATTGGTTTTATTGAGAATTCAATATCGACTGTCGTAGGAGCTGTAGTAAGTAGAGTAAGTGGTTTTATCGGAGCAATAAGAGCGATAATCGGAAATTTATGGACTAATGTTTCAAGCATATTTATGCAAATGCAAATGGGCATGATTTCACCTTTTACGGCTTTAAAAGGAGTTGTAAGTTCTGTTGTAGGAGCTATTACAGGCTTAGTAAAAGGATTATTTACAGGTGTTACAGGAGCTGGTAGAGGAGCAATAAATAGCTTAGTGGTAGCGGCAAACGCAATGATTGGCGGTATTAATAAGGTTAGTTTAACAGTCCCAGATTGGGTGCCTGAGTTTGGCGGAAGTACAATTGGCTTTAATCTCCCTACAATTCCTATGCTTGCAAATGGGGGCATTACACAAGGAGCGACACTAGCAATGATTGGAGAAGGTAAAGAGCAAGAAGCTGTACTTCCTTTATCTAAATTAGATGCATTGTTAGGAAAATCAAACAATAACAGTAGTGGTGGAAGCGGCCAACAAATTGTATATAACCCTAGTTATGTTTTCTATGGTAATCCTTCAAAAAATGATGTAGAGCAAGTACAACAAAAAGGATTCCAAGAATTTAAGCGTTTTGCTAAAGATTTAGATGCTGATCGAAAAAGATTAAGCTTTAATCAATAATTTCTATGAGGTGAAGGAATGGAAAAATACACAACCATTCAGGGCGATATGTGGGATGTCATTTCTAATAAAGTATACAATAGCGAGTTTCATACAAATGTCTTGATTAAAGCGAATCCAGAACATACTTCAACAGTAATATTTTCTGCTGGAGTAACTTTGGAAACACCAATTGTAGAAACAATAACACAGTTTGCCGATTTACCACCATGGAAGAGAGGATGATCACATGTTAGCGCGTAGAGCATATGCGGAGGTTTTTTATCAGGGAGTAGACATTACAGCTCAACTGGGAAAAGACCTCCTTTCATTTAATTATACTGACAATGCTTCTGGCGAAGCAGACGATGTGACGATAACCATAAATGATGCAAATCGTAAATGGATTAATAAGTGGAATTTTGAGCAAGGAGACACCTTAATAGCTAATATCGTAACAATAAATTGGAGAAAAGATGGGGAAAAGAAACGTCTACCTTGTGGGACATTCATGGTTGACGCACCTGAATACAGTGGACGACCATCGGTTATAAATTTAAAAGGTGTATCTACTCCTGCGAATAGCAATTTTATGCATACAAAACGGAGTAAGGTATGGAAAAACATAACCATTAAAGCGTTAGGGAAAGAAATTGCAAGCCGCTATGGTTTGCAATTCTTTTTTGATAGTAAAACTAATCCTTTACTTAAAAAGAAAGAACAGTCAGATACCGCAGATGCTGCATTTTACCAACAAGCATGTGAAGATGAAAGTTTTGCTTTTAAAATTACAGATCAACAGGTTATTGTGTTTAATGAGCAAGAATATGAATCTAAAAAGACAGTTGCAACATTTATTGAAAATGCGAGTACGGTTTTAGGCTATTCTTTTAAACCAACGCTCACCGACACGGGGTATGTTGGAGTCAGTGTAAAGTATTTTGATCCTCAGAAAAAGAAGCTGATAGAATACTTATTTTCTACAAGAGAAATCGATTTAAAGAAAGATAAAATTTTCAAAGTAAATAAAAGAGTAGCTAATCTAGAAGAAGCAAAAAGACTAGCTCAAAGCACCTTAAGAAAGAAAAATAAAAAGCAAGTAACAGCAACACTGGAATTGGTAGGGGATACTCGTATATTAGCTGCATGTACGATTTTACTAAAGGGATTCGGAAGCTTTAGTGGAAAGTATTATGTGGACAAAGCATCACATAGTTTAGCTGGATATAAGACTACTTTAGAACTCCACAAAGTATTAGGAGGGTATTAATAATGAATAATATCCGTGTTGGTATTGTTGATGGGTTAAACGTCCAAAAAGGGACTATTCGTGTCACATTCCCAGATTTAGATGATACGGTGCTAGACGATATTGCACTATTGAGTTTCGAACAGAGTTTTCCGTCTGTTGGAGAAAGTGTGGTCTGCATTTTCCTTTCGAATGGAACAGAGGAGGGTTACTGCATAGGGCCATATTTCAATGACGAAAACCCACCACCTATTCCGGATGAAAATAAATACGTAAAACAGTTTAAAGATGGATTAGTCTTTGAGTACGATTTAAAGCTAAAAAAACTAACTATTAGTGCTGAAAATGATATTACTATTCACAGTGATATTGCTACAAATGGCAATCTTATTGTGAATGGTAATCTTACCGTAACTGGTGTTATTTCAGGCACTATTTTAGGCTAGGTGATCAAATGATTGGCTATTTTGGAAATGTGAAATTTGTTTCAAGCGCTAAAAAGACGCTAACATTTAGTGATATGAAATATGATTCGACCGTTCGAAATGAAAAGCATGGAGTGATTGGTCGAAAACCAATCAAAGAATATATTGGACCCGAACTAGACACAATCACATTTACTATTCATCTATCTGCTGCTAATGGAGTTAAACCACGTAAAGAATTAGAAGTTTGGCACCGTATGAAGCATCGACAGGAAGCACGAACATTAGTGATTGGCGGTAAGTTAATGGGGACTGATAAATGGACTGTAGAGAGTGTTTCGAGCTCGTGGGATATTATTTGGAACAAGGGTGAACTTTATAGCTGTAAAGTGGATATTACATTAGAGGAATATGGAGAGGATTTATAAATGCTAAATCTTAAAAATACTGAGATACTTTTAGATTCCAATTCACAATTAGATGTAGAAAAGATTCGAAATGTGAAAGTTATATTAACAACATTAGAAGGTGAAGTTCCATACGATCGTGGTTTTGGAATTAGTCTAGATGTTTTAGATTTGCCTTTGAATGAAGCCCAAGATCTGTACACCGCGGAATGTTTAACGAAAATACGAAAGTATGAACCCGATGTACGAGTTGAGGATGTAAGTTTCACTTACGAAGAATCAGAAGGGAAATTTTATCCAAAGGTGGTGTTATCTTATGAGCCTGAGTGATTTGCCGGATATTGAATTTGTTGAAACCAATCCAGAAGTAATCATTGCGGAAATTGTTAACGATTATCAAAATGCGTATTTTGAATCTACAGGCACACGCAAATTATTGCAACCTGGTGATCCGATACGTATTTTTTTATATACTCAAGCACTTCGAGAAATACAATTACGTCATGTTATCAACGAAACTGCAAAACAAAATTCCGTAAAGTATGCAAAAGGTGCAAATTTAGATCTTCTCGGGGCACGAATGAAAACACCTCGAAATAAAGCAAAGCCAGCACGAACCAGAATGCTTTTAAAGTTTTCCAAAGCATTTTCGCAGATTATATTAATTCCTCAAGGGAATCGGTTTTCACCTGGTTCTAACGTTTTCTTTGAAACAGAAACTGTCAATGAATTGCAACCAGGAGAACAAGAACTGGTGGTAAATGTTATTGCATCAGATTTAGGTGCATCTGGCAATAACTTTTTAGTAGGTCAAATAAATGTAATTGTAGATTCTATGCCTTTTTTGATCGAGGCAAGTAATTTAGATGTAACGCAAGGTGGAGAGGATATCGAGGAAGACGATCCTTATAGAATAAGGGTTTATCTAGCTCCAGAAGGGATGAGCGTTGCTGGTCCAGAATCTGCGTATGAATACTTAGTAAAAGGCTACAGTTCTTCTGTAATTGATGCACGGATTTTAAATCCTGCTGATGGAGTTGTAGATATTAGGGTTATTTTAAAAAACGGGGATTTACCAACGACAACCTTTTTGGATGGGCTCCTAAAATATTTAGGCAAGGATAAACGACCCCTTACTGATAAAGTGCAGGCTAGTGCCCCTGATGTTGTATCTTACAACGTGAACGTTACTTACTATGTATCTGGATCTGATATTTCAAAACTTGCTACTATCCAAAGTAATGTTCAGGTTGCTATTAACGAATTCATTCTTTGGCAAAAGTCAAAAACAGGGCGTGATATTAACCCTTCAGAACTGATATTTAAATTAAGACAAGCCGGAGCGAAAAGGGTTGAAGTTATCAGTCCATCTTTTCAAGTACTGAATGAAAATGAAGTAGCACATGCAGATCAGGTGTCTTATATATATGGAGGTTTAGAAGATGAATAAACTAGATGATCTTTCTATACTCTCAATTTTACCAAGTTCAATTAAGCACGACAAAGATATCATTGCTGCTGCAAAATCTTTAGATAATTCGACTTCTAGATCCTTAGTCGAAGCTAGGAAGTTAGATTTTTTCGTTAATCCTAACCTTACAGACAACAAACTATTAGATATAGTTGCAGCTGATTTACATGTAGATTTTTATGACAGTAGCTATCCAATAGAAATAAAGCAGAAATTAATCAATGAATCCATGATTATTCATATGGAAAAAGGAACAGGTAAAGCGGTTGAAGATCTAATAAATGCAGTATTCGGTGATGGAGAAGTAGAAGAGTGGTTTGAATACGGTGGAGAGCCATTTCATTTCCGGGTAATAACAAGCAACCAAAGTGTTACAAACGAAAGAGCACAGGAGTTTATTCGTGCCCTTAATTCAGTTAAAAAAAGGACAGCAATATTAGAAAGTATTACTATGCTTCAAGCAGAACAAATGAACTTGTTTTCTGGTGCATTTGTTCATGTTGGAGACAAACATATATTTAAGCAGGTGATGTAAATGAGTTCATTTGGAGGAATATTATTAACAAACAGAGGCAGAAACTTGCAAGCAAAAGCTCAAGCAGGGGCACCATTAATATACACTCGTATCGGAATAGGAGATGGCCAACTAGGTACATCACCAATTTTTGATTTAACTGATTTAAAACATCAAGTTATGAGCCTATCTATAAGCAAATTGAAAGTAATGAATTCCACAACAGCGGTAATTGGAACGATAATGAATAATAACTCAATCCAATCGGGATTTTATTTTAGGGAAATCGGGATATTTGCAACAGATCCTGATTTAGGAGAAATCCTATATTGTTATGGGAATGCTGGTGCATTAGCAGAATATATACCACCAGGCGGAGGGGCAGATATTGTCGAAAAAGCTATTGATATACAAGTCCTTACAGGCAATGCAGCTAACATTTCTGCAATAATCGACCAAAGCTTAATTTTCGAAACTCCTGCAGGTGCACAAGAAAAAGCAGATGGAGCTGAAGAGGCAGCAAAAAACTATTCTGACGAAAAGCTTACGACGCATATGGCCGAAAAGGCGACGACAACAGGCTACGGACATACCATATTAAACCCAACGATAACTAGTACTAGTAACAATGAGGCAGCTACAGCGGGTGCGGTAAAAGCGGTTGCCGATATAGCTAATACAAAAGCACCTGCCAGTCATACGCATACAATTGGTCAAGTGACTGGGTTACAGACCGAATTAGATAAAAAAATAAATGAGTCTTTACGTAATCAAGCAAACGGATTTGTGGGGCTAGATAGTAGTGGGAAACTACCAACTGGGCTTTCTATTCAAAAAGTAAAAATTGCTGATATTGATATGTCTATTAGCCCCGCAATAGAATATATTATCAATGATTTAGAAAATTATACTGATGTAGAGGTATATATAGAAAATGTTAAAACGACATATAGCGGAGTTAATCCACAAGAAATACAGGTTTTGTTAAACGATAATACTGCGACTACCGTTTTTAAAGTTGGTATGTCAAAAACTATAACAACCTTTATGTGTACACTTTTACAAAAGACAGGTGAGCGGGCTTTTCAAACATGGATTGAAGCGGGAGGGGCAACCCATAATAGTTCGTCTAATCAAGTGTCTAATCTACCCCTTTATGCGGGCGGTGCGGTGTTACTGAATAACGCTAGACAAGCAGATATTTTGAGAAAAGTTACGTTGAAAGCGGTAATAGGTGACGCTTCACATAGAATCATTAGTGGGAAAATTGTCGTGTGGGGGGTTCCTAAATAATGAATTATACCGATGAATACGGTGATTGGTTTAAAAAAGGAAATGTTTTAGTACACTTAAACCCAACGCAAAAATGGATAGACGAAAATCCTCCCGAACCCGAAGTACCGCAATCGCCATCAGAAACTGACATGTTAATGGACTATGTAATTGATGTAGATTATCGAGTAACAATGATTGAATTAGGACTATAAAAAAATAGAATGGGGAATAAAGATGAACTTAACTTACCGTGCATGTAAATCACAAATTGAGCGTCAATCGTTTGTATCAAAAGAGGATATGCAACAGAAGCTAGATATTTTTTTGGTTGGTGATCGCATTACGCAAGATCAGTACACAGAACTAGGAAACCTTTTAAACGCAGCATAAGCTAGCGTTATTTTTTATGTTTGAAGGATTTTCACTCTTATATGTCGAATTATAGAATAATATAAAGAGAGGAATGATGAATATGGAAAGTGTAAAATTAAATAATACTAAGTCATATAGAATATTAGCTGAAGAAACACCATTTGATCACGACCAATCAGAAAAAGTTTTGAATACTTTTTTTGCGGTATCTGATTATTATAAATTAAACCCTAATCCAGGGGCTTGCCATTTAATGTCTAGTGTTTTTCACGTTTTACTAAATGAGCAAGGAATCGACAATGAATTGTGTATTGGAGAAGTAAAAACAGGTGAACAATACTTTGATCATTCATGGGTTGAAATTGATGGGAAAGTTTTCGATATTGCTATACAACTTACTTTAGATGGGTCTAAAAATGCTCCTGTTTATGGTGGATATGATTTATTCACGGTAACCGCGTCCGACTTGGAATACGGTTCAAAATCAATTGCTGGATTAGATGAAGTTGCTCAACAAATTTACGTTACTCCGTTTGTTAATTATATGGATGCGTATCCAGTGTTTAAAGAAGGAGCATGGAAAATTGTAAAAGTAATAGGTAAAAATCTCCGCTTGAAATTAGAAAGAATTGAACTGAGGCAGAAGTATAAGGATACAAGACGCATTTTAAAAAGTTAGATGAATATTGGGAACATATAGTGTCGTAAAAAACAAAACTTCAACAAAGAGGAGCGTTCCAATCGGAGCGTTCTTTTTATATATCTTTTTACTCAAAAAGCGTTTATGAAACACGTGTAGGTATTTGTAATCACTAACATTCCTCAGTATTGTAATAATCAAAAATTTGTTTATCCTTAAAGAGAGTATGTATTTTAAAGGTACTTCAAAAGGGAGAGAAATTATGAAAAGTAAACTATGGAAAGAAATAATCGTAGCGGTGTTACTCGTTTCGACTATTTTATCTTTTTCACCAACTGCTTACGGAGAAACAACTTCCGTCCAACAATCAATCGATACAGTAAAAATGGAAATGAAACAAGCAGCTTTGGCTTATGTAAACCCTGCTTTAAAGGGGAATCTAGTACCTAGTTCTTCACTCGATGCAGTATTAAACAGTGTGAAGAAAAACTACGAAGCAACAAAAAAACTTATTTTAGTATCTAATTTGTCAGAACAAGAGAAGCAAGCGAAGTTGAAAGAACTAGAGGCATTGTACCAAGAAAAAATAGTAAAAGGGCTTATCCCATACATCGATGCTTATAACTACGCAACGAAATATTTAGATCCTTTACTAAAAGAAATAAAAAAAGCAGAAGCGAAAAATGATTTCTTAGCAGTTGAAAAAGCATATCACAAGCTATCTGTTCAACTAAAATCAAGAACATCCATTTTATATCGTTTCTCAGGAAAAGCAGCTCGTGATCTATTGCTAGACAAGTATAAAAAACCAGCAGATGCAAAACGAGATGAACTGATCATTCCCGTGACGATTATAATGAAAGCTACAACTGCACAACAATTACTGCTTGCAGGAAAAAAAGAAGAAGCGCAAAAAGCGATAGAAGAAATCCAAGCTTTAGCAGCTAAACTATCTAGTACACTTCCGTTCCACCTGGCATTACTAAAAGAATTGGAAAGACTTCAAGCAATCGTATTTCCAGCACCACTACCACCAGTAGTTTCGACACCACCATCAACAGGTGGTGGAGATAGTAGTGGTTCGTCCGAAACTTCAGCACAACGAGCATTACGTTTAGCGAAGGAAGATGCGATTGCCAAACTAACAAATTATAAGGAAACTGATTACTCGTCCGCAAATTGGACAACAATCTTATCTTTAAAAAAAACTGGGACAAACGCAATCAAATCAGCCAAAACAACAACAGATGTAACAATAGCATTAGATGATGCAAAAGCAGAAATAGCTAAAGTTTTGACAATAGTCCAAGAAATAGCTTTAGATAAAGCGAAGGCAGATGCGATTGCAGTGCTAGCGAGTTATAAGTCAGCTGATTATAGCCCAAAAAACTGGGAAAAAATAGAGGGAGTGAAGGGTAATGTATTAACTGCAATCAACGCGTCAAAGACAATTGCAGCTGTTAATCAAGCACTTATAAATGCACAGAAGGAAATTGATTTAGTTAATACATTAGTACAGGACCAAGATTTAGTAAAAGCAGAAGCAGCTAAAATTCAATCAACATTTGTTGCTAGAAATCCAGTTGGAACAGTTTCTCTCCCAAAAGTTGGTGCAGATTATACAATTTCGGTTAAATCAACAACCAGCGATATAAGTTATGATATGAATGGTAAAATTCAAGCTGATGGTACTTCCGAAGTAGTGTATACAGTGACACATATAGCATCAGGTAAAACTGCCGATACTGTAACGGTAACGGTAACGGTAACAGTAACCATTTTGAAAGTACCACCAGTATTGAACGCATCTGTGGAGGGGCAAGTAAATTATTTTCCTAATTATGTATTTACTTTCATAGATAATCCGGATTGGAGAAATAATATTACCTCAATTCAAGTATTATCTAGCAGAAATGAATTTGCTGAATTTACTGAAAGTAACTATGTGACTAGCGAAGGTGAATTGAGAACTAAAAACTTTAAGATTATTGGTACAGATACATGGGTATTAACGGTTAAAGCAATTGGATATGAAGATAGTTTTGTAACTATGGTATTAAAATAACAAATAATAGTTTAGCAATACCTAGGGCATCCAATCGGGTGCTCTTTTTGTTTAGGTCGCATTTGGAACAAACTGCGTCGAAACAAAAAATAAATAGCAACAAAGTAAGAACGTTCCAATTCGGAGTGTTCTTTTTTAATACAATAGTTAGAGTTTATGAAAAATAAAAATAAATATAAATATATTTAGTCACTATTAACATTCCTCAGTATTGCGATTATTAAATTTAGTTTATCCTATAAAAGAGTCTGTATATAAGTACTCAAAAAAGGAGAGAAAACATGAAAAGAAAACTCTGGAAAGAAATAATGGTGGCTATCTTATTAGTTTCATCCATTCTATCTTTTTCATCAATTGCACACGGACAAACAACTTCCGTCCAGCAATCTATTGACTATGTAAAAATAGAAATGAAAAAAGCGGCATTGGCTTATGTAGAACCTGCTTTAAAGGGGAATCTGGTACCGAGTTCTACGCTAGACCCTATATTAAACAGTGTGAAGAAAAACTACGAAGCAACAAAAAAACTCATTCTGGCATCTAATCTGTCAGAAAAAGAAAAACAAGCGAAGTTGAAAGAATTAGAAACATTGTATGAAGAAAAAATCGTAAAAGGGCTTATCCCATACATTGATGCTTACAACTACGCAACGAAGTATTTGGAGCCATTGCTAAAAGAAATAAAAGAAGCAGAAGCGAAAAATGACTTCTTGTCAGTTGAAAAAGCGTATCACAAGTTATCAGTTCAACTAAAATCAAGAACGTCTATTTTGTATCGATTCACTGGAAAAGCACCTCGTGATCTATTGCTAGAAAAGTATAAAAAGCCAGCGGATGCAAAACGTGATGAACTGATCGTTCCCGTAACTATTATGATGAAAGCTGCTAGTGCACAACAGTTACTTCTTGCAGGAAAAAAAGAAGAAGCAATCAAATCGATAGAAGATATTCCATCACTAGTAGCAAAACTATCTAGTACAAATGCATTCCACCAAGCATTAATAAAAGAGTTGGAGAGACTGCAAGCAATCGTCTTCCCACCACCTATAACTCCAGTGGTTCCGACTCCACCAGTAACACCACCGTCAACAGGCGGGGGTAGTGGAGGTTCATCCGAAACTTCAGCGCAACGAGCATTACGTTTAGCGAAGGCAGAAGCAATTAAAGAACTAACGAATTATAAAGTAGATGTAAATGCCTCTTATAGCACAGCGAATTGGGACACGATTTCAGCTTTAAAAACAAAATGGACAAGCGCAATAAATGCATCAAAGTCAATAACAGATGTTGATCAAGCATTTACAGACGCAAAAGCGGAGATTACTGACGTTAAAACATTAGTAGAAGAAGAACAACAAAATCAAGATTTAGTAAATGCGGAAGCAGCTAAAATTCCATTAACCTTTGCTGCTACAGATTTAGCTGGAACAGTTTCTCTACCAACAGTTGACGCTGATTATACTATTTCGGTTAATACAACATCTGATCTTACAAAATATGATACAAAAGGTATGATTTTAGCTGATGGGACTTCAACAGTTGTGTATACAGTAAAACATAAAGCATCTGGTAAAACTGCTGATACTGGATCGGTAACGGTAACGGTAACAGTAATCATTTTGAAAGTCTCACCAGTTATAAATGCAGTTTCAACAGTGACAATAGGTAGTACTATTGAGTTTACTTTTACGGATGATCTGAATTGGAGAAATGCTATAACTAAAATCTCACTTTTCTTCTACGATGATTGGAATAGTAATGTAATTGATCATACAAACAATTTCCATATAACCAATGGGAAAATGTATTTTGATTCGAAAAGTGACGGTCAACTCACATATCAAACTAAAGGCACATATGACTGGACAATTAAAGCAAAAGGTTATCAAGATGCTATCGTAACAGTTGTTGTGCAGTAGTATATTAATAAATAGTAACATTAAGAGCATACAGTTGTGTGCTCATTTCATTATGACGAATTCGGAACCTTAAGCGTCCTAAATAAAATCGAATATCACTACGTAAGAACGTCCAATTCGGGCGTTCTTTTTATACAGTTTTTCACTCAAAACAGAGTTTAAGAATAAGTTACTATTTTTAGCCATTATTAACATTTGTCAGTATTGCGATGATGTCATTTAATGTATACTTTAAAAGAGTATGTAAACAAATACTCAAAAAGGAGATGGAAAATGAAAAGAAAGCTTTGGAAAGAAATAATGGTGGCGGTTTTATTAGTTTCTACTATTTTGTCTTTCTCCCCAGTTGCCTACGGAGAAACAACTTCTGTTCAGCAATCAATTGATACAGTGAAAATGGAAATGAAAGAAGCAGCTATGTCTTATGTAGAACCTGCATTAAAAGGGGAACTAGCCTCGAGTTCTATACTTAATGCAGTGTTAAACAGCGTAAAGAAAAACTACCAAGAAACAAGAAAAATCATTCTTGCATCTAGTCTTTCAGAAAAAGAAAAACAGGCTAAATTGAAAGAAATAGACGCTTTGTATGAAGAGAAAATCGTAAAAGGGCTTATTCCTTATATCGATGCTTACAACTACGCAACGAAATATTTAGAGCCATTACTAAAAGAAATAAAAGAGGCGGAAGCAAAAAATGACTTCTTGGCAGTTGAAAAAGCGTATCACAAGCTATCTGTTCAACTAAAATCAAGAACGTCCATTTTGTATCGCTTCACAGGTAAAGCACCTCGTGATCTACTGCTAGAGAAGTATAAAAAGCTAGCAGATGCAAAACGTGACGAGATGATTATCCCAGTCACTATTATTATGAAGTTAACTAATGCACAACAGTTATACCAAGCAAGAAAAATAGAAGAAGCTAAAAAAGCAATAGAAGATATTCCAGTTCTAGTAGCAAAGCTATCTAGTTCAAACCCGTTCCATCAAGCATTAATAAAAGAAATGGAGAGACTTCAAGTAATTTTCTTTCCACCACTACCTCTTACTCCAGTGGTTCCGATACCACCAGTAACACCACCATCAACTGGTGGCGGTGGAGATAATAGTGGACCTTCTAAATCAAACATTTCTACTATTAAAGCAGTCACAGTAAGTGGTGTAGCTGGAACGGTAGATGTGTCGGATGCAAAGATTTATAACGTCGAACTACCAATAGGGACTGTTTTAGCAAACCTAACAGCGGCAGGTATCATTGCAACACCAACAAACGCAAAAGCAACGATAGGGACAGCAACAATGACTGATGGCGGTGCCACATGGCAAGTAGTAGTTACCGCAGAAAACGGCAGGTCTACTACAACGTATACAATAAACGTAACTGTCACTCCTCAATAAAAATAAACGAAACGTTACGCTATAAGCTGAGTAAAATTAGTGAAATGCGTGGAATGAAAAATATTCTAACTGCTACGTTCAATTAGTAGGTGCAATTCCTACTCTTGTTCAACAGTCCAAAAACAAGTGCCTAATCCTCCTGGGTCCGCGGATAGCGCTGAAAACGCTAAAGGGGCTAAGTCAGGTGAAGTCGTACCCGGTAGTGCCGGGGCGGGGTTCTTTAAAAGATTTCTATGGTTAGGAAAACGAATCCATGTAGGCAGGGTAAGCTAGTGTACAGTGCGAAATGTGAAGCTAGGAGTTCACTGTACATCCCTATAGTCGAAATACTATAGTGGCGATCGACGAATTGACTGTTAAACCGGTCGTTCTTACACCTGGATAGTGGAAGCCTAAGGAAATCAAAATGAGGGATGAATGTAGTGGAACGTTTGAAGTCTTGCAAGCCGAGGTGTTTCAGCACCGACGACACTTGTAAGATGGCAGCGGGTTCATAGTAGCGTTGATAGCTAGCCGTTTGGACTTGCATGGTAACATGCGAGAAGGAGAAAACTAGCAGGAGCGAAGGAACCTAGTCAGTGATACTGTATCGCTGATGGCACGCCGTGTGCGATGAAAGTCGCTTGCACGGTGTAGGCTCGTTATAAAACCAAGAAATAGAGAAGGTATAAGACGGGAATAGCGCACCAATTGCAAAACAAACGCCAGTACCAGATTTCTTCTGGGCCTTACCTAGAGATGGAGTTGCTAGTGCAAATACTACTGTAGCTGATTTACGCTTCGACTTTTCTTCTAGTAGTGTACCTTATACAAATGCTACAGCTGTGATAACATTGGACGGCGTTATAGCTGACAGTATAGATGATCTCTATAATAGTGAGGGGGGGGTATGGAATAGAATAACTAGTGCAAATTTAAGTAATGGTGGCAAGACTGTTACACTAAAAGGGATAAACAAGATTCCAAAATATGCAGCAGCAGTCGATATGCGAGGAAATACTGTTTCTTCAGCAGGTAATTATACAATTTCTATTGTTGTAGATGCAGATGGTGATGGTTCTTTATATGAACCTTCTAATCCAGCCACTATAACTTTAAAAGTGCAATAATAGTAAACTCTTATCATCAAGGGCATCCATTGGGTGCTCTTTTTGTGTACAAAATTTGGAGGTGCCAGATGAATGTTATAGAAGAGAATGAGTTAAGTACATTTCAACAAGCCGTGAAGTTAACAGACCACGAAAGACGTATTTCAGATTTAGAAAACGATGTTAAAACTATTAAACCGATCGTATACGAAACGTCTAATAGTGTTAAATCTATAGAAAAGTCTGTTGAAAAGATGGAGAAGAATAGTGACAAAATTAAAGGATATTTTTTAGCTGCTGCAATTACCGCATCGGTCGGCGGGGTAATAGGTATTGTATTTATCGCATTACAAATTTCTTTTTTTGGAGGATGATATTAATGAAAATCAACTGGAAAGTACGTTTCAAGCATAAACCTTTTTTAGTAGCATTGTTTGCATTGGTCTTATTGCTGGTTCAACAAGTAGCTTCTTTTTTAGGAGTAGATACTACAATCTACAACGAGCAAGTAACAGATCTATTTAATACCGTCTTAGCAATTCTTGTATTATTAGGAGTTGTTTTAGACCCAACGACATCTGGAATGTCTGATAGCAGTCAAGCTATGCGTTATCATAAACCACGTGATGAGGTGAAATAATGGTAGTAATCAAAGACATTAGAAATCAAACTGCAACCTCTCAAACAAAGCGAAGTGAAAAGCAAATTACTAAAATAGCACGTCATCATTCGGCAACAACGAGTGGTGACTATTTTTCTTTCTGGAATCATTGGAAAAGTAAAGGTTGGACAAAGGGCGGTTATCATGAAATTATATTACCTGATGGCACAGTCCAATTGTGTTACGATGCAATTTATCCAACCAACGGCATTGCCAACCACAATACAAATACCTATCATATTTGCGTAGTCGGTAATGGAGCATTTACTGCTGTACAAGAGAGAACATTCGAAGAACGTTGTTTATTAGCCATGAATCGCTTTAACTTAACTGTGGAGGACGTGCTTGGACATAATGAATTTAAGGGTGCATCCACAAGTTGCCCTGGTATTAACATGGCCATTGTACGAAAGCGATTAAAATCATTGCTGGTGCCTTCCACAGATAAAATCATGTGGGGTAAAACGGAATTAAAGCCTGGTCAAAAAGGTAAAATAACCGTTCTGCAAGACATTAACGTTTGGGAAGATTCGCCACATGCAAGCGGAGAAATCGTCCACACAAGAACATTAAAAGCTGGTGGAGAGTTCAGAGTATATAACTTCCGGGAAGAACATGGGGGGCAGTATTATTTAGGTGCTGGCGAATGGGTGACAAAAATGCCAGATCACATCCTATATGAAACACCATCAAAAGCAATGTTGGAAAAATTGAATAATAATTAATTACAAGCCCTGCTCACTTAATGTGGGTGGGGCTTTCTTTGTTTGTCCAAAAATTACTATTTTATTTTAGTTGCATATAAAACGTATATTCTTATACACTAAATGAAAAGGAGCGAACGTTTGTTTGTATGTTGTTAGAGAAATACTTTAGTCGTGGTCAGATGATTGAGTTGATGTATATTTCAAAGTCAGGTGAAAAAATTAATAAAAAGAAAGAAAGTTTGGAAGCTTGGTATTTAGTGATACCAAGCTTTTTTATAATATACTAATTCCTCTAAATATTTTTTTATCGTACGCAAAAGAAATAGGATTAAAATATTTTTTTACGGTCTCGTTCATCTTTAAGTAGCTCTACTGCTTCTCGGAAGCGGAGAGAGTGAATATTTTCTCTTTCTCTTAAAAAAGCTAAGGCATCATTAATACCTGGGTCGTCGGAAATATCTATTAACCATTGATAAGTTGCGCGTGCTTTTTCTTCTGCAGCGATATCTTCATATAAATCGGCAATTGGGTCGCCTTTAGACTGTATATATGTCGCAGTAAACGGTACGCCACCAGCGTTTTCGTAGAATAGGGAATGACCGTGATTTACAAAATGTGCTCCAAGACCTGCTTTTTCTAATTGGTCAGGTGTTGCATCCTTCGTTAATTTGTAAATCATGGTTGCAAGCATTTCTAAATGAGAAAATTCTTCTGTTGAAATATCCGTAAGTAACCCAATAACTTTATCAGGAACAGTGTAACGTTGATTCATGTACCTTAAAGCAGCTGCAAGTTCTCCGTCTGCACCACCGTATTGTTCCATAAGGTACCTAGCAAGCATTGGATTACAAGTGGTAACTTCTACGGGATACAATAGTTTTTTTTCATAAACCCACATTGCCATTCCCCTTTCTTATCGTTGCCATGGCCAAGGTGTAGAATTCCATTGCCACCCAACATCAATAGCTTGTTTTGAAGGTACAGAAGTTAATGATAATGGACCGTAATTCATCTCGTATTGTTTACGAACATTTGCCGCTACTTTAATCGCTTCTCTCCATTGTCTTCGAGCTTCTTCATCGTTAGAATGGGTATCGAGGTAAAGAGTTAATTCTACAACGACAAAATCCATTTGCTGCACTTTTTTTAACATATTCCATTCTTCTTCAGACCCTTTCATGAAATTTTCTCCTCCCGTGAAAAACCATCCACAAATTGTGGCCAAAGCGATCCTTGCTTTAGAGCCTCTTCTGGTGAATTTTGTGGAAGTCCGGGTTTTTGGAAATTAGTGAAAATTTGTGGCGGCAAAACAAAGAACTTTTCTAAAATTGGTGGGCATGGGTCACGAGGGGATACATAAGGCTTAAAACTTCCTCGAAATTGTGGACGATCCATGTGAAATCACTCCTTCAAATTAGCCTATGAAATAAGGAATCAGTTGATTCTGAAGGGACAATCTGTTTTTTGAATATTACCTATATAATTTTAAATGCATCATGTAAAAACTTTAATAAATGGAAAATGCTCCATCTTAGCGGCTTTGTTTAATAGGTAAAAGTATGCGGCTAGATGAAATTTTAGATGTATTGATACAAGAATGAAAAGGTGTATGAAAAGTGTGGAAACAAGTGAATTAATAGAAAAACTCTTGACAGAAAATACGAAAGAAGAATTATTAGCTGCGGTAAAAATTTTAGAAAGAATGTCTTATGAAGAAATTCAAGGTATGTCAAAAATCGCAAAGGAAATAGATGAAACCACCAACCATTAATTTGGAAGGTGGTTTTTTATTTGAAATATTCTGGGGTATCTAAGAGTGTTTCTGTATATTCAACAAGCGTATAAAAAGTTTCATGTTCAATAAATTTTGAGTTGGTTTAATCTATTTTAGTTGAAATCATTTTACACATTTTTTACACAAGCCTATTCAGAAAGTTTGTTAAATCAGTGTTTACGAGCTTATTTAGAACCCGACCACCGGTATAGTTTTTCCTTTTATTTATAATAAAAAAGAACTATCATGATACCATTTTTGATACGGATAATCATTATAAAATAGAGAAGACACAATTTTTTTTGCTTGCATCTATGCGTGATAATTGCATCCGTTTACGGTTTTATGTATAACATTCGTGAAATGATATTAGAAAAGGATGGATTTACCTGATTTTTAATGTCGTACTCAATTATTTTGATTAATTTTAGTTACCACGAAAACACATCAAATGTTACCACGAATCTACCACGAAACAGTTTTATTCAGTTGTTTTTGATTGCATAAAGAACAATGAAAAACCTTTTAAATCAAGGTTTGCTATACCTTATTTCACCTAATTATATACAGGTATATTTTCCGCACAACTGTTCACCCATGGGAAAGAGAGCAATATTTGAAGATGTACTAAGTCTGTAACTACTGGGGTAATAGGGGTTTACGGTGGGGCGTGTCTTTAATTTAACTGAGCGTAATCATATACGCCCCCAAAACGCCCCCAAAAAATTATTTGAAAACATCGTTCAGTCGTGAGTTGACTTGTTCGGTGTTTTTCTTTTTTAATTTTTGGGATAAATGAGCGTAAACATCATTTGTTATTTGTTGGCTACCATGTCCCAATTGATGTTGTATATATTTCATATCCGCATTAGCTTCCATAAGTATCACTACATAACAGAATGGGAATATGGGGAAGATGAATATGGCACGTATAAAAAACGAATAAATGAATTTGGTTTACCCGAAGAATGTACCCTTTCACGAACACAAAAATGGTATGACGAAAACCCCCCCGAACCTGAAGTATTACCAGAACCATCGGAACCTGAAATGATGATGGACTATCTTGTAGATGTCGATTATCGAGTAACAATGATTGAATTAGGACTATAAAAAATAGAATGCAAAATGAACTTAACTTATCGTGCATGTAAATCACAAATCGAGCGTCAATCGTTTGTATCAAAAGAGGATATGCAACAGAAGCTAGATATTTTCTTAGTAGGAGATCGCATTACACAACCACAATATGAAGAGTTAACAACACAATTAAACGCAGCATAAGCTAGCGTTATTTTATTCAAACTACTCACAGATAGGTAAAATATGTTAAAATAAGGATTGAATTACTCGATTAAACAGTCCAACACAATAGGTGAAGCTCTTTCTACCTAAAGGTTTTTTGACTTTACAGAAAAATAGGGTTGCTATAAATATTTAGAATTGAAAAGAAAGTTTCAAATTTTTGTAAACAACAAATTATTACATATGTTGACATTTGTTCAATATACACTTATAGTTTTACTTGTATTTACTTATAAGGGGGATGTTGGAATTAAATTTAATAAAATTTCTTTGTTTATAATGTTTTTATCAGTTGTGCTATTTTTAAGTGTAGCTTTACCACCTATTGCAAGTGCAAATGTTTTAGAAAAGAGTGTGTCCTCCCAGAATGTTTTAGAAATTGAGAGATTGTTAGAAGAGATTGAAGCGGAAAGAATTCAAATGGGACAAGTTTCTGAAGAAAAAGTGAAAATACTTGAAGAAAAATTAATTTCTATAAAAAAAAGAAACCGATAATCAAGTAATAATAACACCTCTTGCAGGTCAAACAATTGATTTGGGAGCAGGTTGGTCTATGAGAGTCGATGTTCCTAAGGCCTCAGATGATGCTCAATACCATGTTCATGTTACAAATAAAAAGTTAGGCATTGATGCAGCCGAAGGAGTTAATGGAGAACCATCTCACAAAAAGACGTTGGCTGGAAGTGGTGTTCCCAAAAAAATAATAGATAAAGTTAAGGAACATAAAGATTTTAAGAATGCTGAAAAGAAACAGAAAAAATTAGATGATGCAGCTGCAGAAATTAAAGCTAAAAAATTGGATTTGAATAAAACTGAAGATATAATTATAGCTATCGCTGTTGTTGTAGCAGCTACAGCAACATTCTTTTTCCCAGGAGACGATGTTTTAGCTTGGGGTGCGCTACTTAGAGCGGTAACTAAATAAAGGTGGTTACTGAAATGAATATGCCTGAAGTGTTTCTTGTGAAAGAATTAGTTTTGAAAAATGTGGAAATTTTACATTTCTTAAAACCAGGTCGTATTATTGCTTATGTCATAATTGAAGATTGCAGAAGACATTCTTCTTTAACGGATTATCCTCATATAGCTCACCTGTATGATGAAGGAGAATGGGAATCTCGAAAGAATTTTTTTCATGCACAGATTGTAGTAAAAGAAGATATTTTTTCGAAGGAAGAAAAGGATGTCCTTTCTGAAATGGTGATGATTTATATGGAGTCAAGGCCAAGCGTAGATACAAATGTAACATTTACTATCTATCCCAAAGCATTTAGTGAGTTAACTAGTTTTGATGACAAGCCATCAATCTTTTTTGAAGAATTATTAAAGTTAACTGAGGAAAAACACAATGTTTCGAATGTTACTAATGATTCCTTAAACTATTTAACGCAAATTTGAATTTGATGTACTCATAACAGTAAGTTAAAATTGGTAATAATTCTAAAGAAAATGAATGAGCGAGATGAACATTTTTGAAAAGTTTCTTCCACTATAGAAAAGCCTTCCTAAAAAAATAGGGCTATGACATTTTTGCGGAATTATGGAATAGGATATAACTATGAATAACATAACGGTAAAAAGTTTAAAAGATAAAAGTATCACAGTTTTACGTTATGAAAATGGTGTGTACACTTGTCCTAAAGGTCATGTTGTCTACGAAATTAAGAATAATAGATTCGTATGCCAAATTTGCAATGAGGCATTTTCAGTAAATAGAAGATCAAGAAAAATTTAATGTGAGACACAAAAGAGCATCCATTCGGGTGCTCTTTTTATGTCAAAAATAAGGAGTGATTGAATTTGGAAAAATGGATTTTTAGAATACATAAACATTAGGAACCTAATGCGTCATGGCGGGCAGTACTATTTAGGTGCTGGCGAATGGGTTACTAAAATGCGGACTCACATTAAATACGAAACACCTTCCAAAGCAATGTTGGACAAATTGAATAGTAAGTAACCATAAGCTCTGCTCATTAATTTGAGTGGGGCTTTTTTTATTTGCCTTTTCATGTACAATAATATCAATTGGTATAATTTTCTTATTAGAAAGGAAGGAGAGAACTAATTTATGTTATTTATGCTTTTGCTTGTCATACCATTATTAGGCGTTTTATGGTATTTAAATTTCACTACTTTTTTGAAGAACCTAAAGAATGGAAAAAGCACTCATAACCAAAATGTTTTAGGGGCATTCTTGACATTTATTTTTATTTTTGCTCTTATGTACTGCTATGCTGGAACACACTAAATAAAAAAGATTGTGAACCATTACACTTAAACTAACGGGGCAGTTTAGCTCAATTAGGAAAATACAATTTTGATAACCTCAAGTGGAAAAATCACTTAAAAAGGAACCTCAATTCGTTTTAAACGTACTTAATTACAGCAGCATTTAGTTTAGGAAGAAATAGAATGGATTTACCTTCTAACAAAAGACTAAAGCGACTAAAATGAAACATATGTCCATTAAATTATGAGGAGATAAAAATGGGAGAATTAGATATTGCCTTAATAGTAAAAATGATAATAATTGGGCTAGTTCAAGGTTTTACCGAACCAATTCCTGTGTCATCTAGTGGACACGTAATGATTGCAAGTGAAATCTTGGGGTTAGGTGAACAAGGATTTACATTTGCTATATTAACAAATACAGCTTCACTATTTGCGATACTTTATATTTATAGAAAAGATATCGTAAGGCTTGCAGTAAATTCAATTCTTTATTTGAAAACGAAAAATCTGCGTTATAAGAGTGACTTCCGATTTGTTTTCTTTATCGTCATTGGTACTATTCCAGCAGGTGTTCTTGGGATATTATTAAGTGATTTTATAGCAGAAAGTGTTAGTATGACAACGATTGCGGTGATGCTCTTCGTAACAGGGATTGCCTTGTGGTTAATTCGCAATCTAAGAGGTAATAAAGGCGAGGCTGATATTACAATTAAGGATGCTTTCATTGTAGGATTAGGGCAGGCTGTCGCATTAACACCTGGGATTAGTCGTTCGGGTGCAACAATTATTTCAGCAGTAGCTGTTGGAATGAAGCAAGATACGGCACTTCGATTTTCATTTATGTTGTATATTCCCGTGAGCCTCGGAGGGGTTATACTAGGTCTTTCTGATTTTCTAAATGAACCCAATAAAGTAGACTTAGCAATTCCGTATTTAGCTGCGTTTATTGCTACACTTTTAATGACCTATTTTGCAATGAAGTGGTTTATGGGAATTATGAAAAATGGGAAGCTGGTTTATTTTACATATTATTGTTTCATCGTAGGTGCACTACTTCTAATGTTCTTCTAACGGATATTTCTTATTGAACTAACGGGTGCTTAGTTCAATAAGCATACAATAAAAAGGACCTTATCCTGGTCCTTTTAAGTTTGCCTTTTTATTCATTGAGTAAGGCTTTTTTATTGAAAAAATAAATAGATATAAAGCGACCAGACTCAAATAGAGAAGGTCTCTTTAATTTATAGAAACTATTTGGGGTAACCTCAATTTTTCTCCACTCGTCAACCCTCTAGCTTTTACTTTACACGAAAACGGTACTTGTTTGGAATGCAATTCCGCTCGTATTTCCTTAGTAAATCCAATTGAAATGCTACCAAGATAATCTCCATCGATACTTTGAAGTTGCACTGTTAGTGGTCTTGTAGAAACTTTAGACACTATGCAATCGTGATAGCTCCAATTTATTATCTTTCTCCAATTGTCAGAACGAGTTCCTGGTACGTAGGAGCTGCCTAATCGTTTAGCGATGATGCCTTCCATGTTATTTTCTTTTATAACATTAAATAAAGTAAGTCCTTCAGTGTGTACGTAAGGAACTAAATTTATGTGTTCTGAATCAATCTTTGACACCACTTCAGTAAGCAGGCCTTTTCTTTCCTCAATAGGATATCTTGCAATGGATTCGCTTTTATATGAAATAATATCAAAAGCCCTATAGGAGATAGGTTGCTCTTTGTTTCCACTAAATCGTGCCATTGCTCCAGTGAAATTATCAGGTGCATTAGTTCCTGGGGCGATTAATTCCCCATCTAACAATACGTCGTATTTAGAAAAATGCAGTTCAGGGAAATTGCTTGTTGTAATTGTTCCATGTCTTGTATAAGAAAAGTTGTTACCAACTAGAAGTCTTATCCCATCAAACTTCGGTTCATAAATTCATCCTTTTTCAGATTTTACTTCATCTTGAGAACCTAAAAGCATTGGTTTTACTATTTTCATGCTCGCTTCTTTTGATCCTTTATTGATGCAATACTTCTCTCCATAGCTTCAATTAGATGAATGGGATATGAATAATATAGAAGAAACTATAGAAAACGCCATGAAAAGAAATGTAGAAGTAAATATTAAGACTTGGAATGATGGTGAGTTTTCTTGTCGATTGGGTAAGATAACTTGGATTGATCTTAAAAGAAGAACAATCGAATTAGAAGATGTATTAAAATCGTTTGCACTCCTGCTTGATGAAATAGTAGATGTGACGATATTAGAATAGGAAGTGATTATTGTGGATGACAAAACAAACGAATTTATGGAAAGCTTATTAAAAGCACACCCGAAAGAGGAAATAGTAGCAGCTTTAAATATTCTAGCTGGATTGTCAAAAGAGGAATTACAAGGAGACGCAAAAATTGCACAGGAAATGGAAGAAAGCTCATCCACAATATAAAACTGTGGAGGGCTTATTTTTTATTGATCCATGATTAACTCATTTACTATTTTGGGATTTAGTGGGAGAAGTTTTTGAGCTCATCTCGAATATTATTGAAAAGGGGTGAGTTGATGGAGAAGAAATACTCTGTAATTATTGAGTTTCACAAAGGACCAGCAAGGATGATTCCATCAAATAGCGAAGCAAAGAAAGTAAATGAAGGTATTTTAAAAATTGATAACAAGTTTTATAATTTGATTAATGTTAAAAGTTTCACCACGATTAAGAATATTGAAATAATCTAACTAGAAAACCACCAACCATTGATTTGGAAGGTGGTTTTGTATTCACTTTATATGGATAGTATTGATAAATATTTTCGCCCCCAATCACGCCCCCTGTTCGCCCCCATTTTAAAGATTTGCAATATAACTCTGTGGTAGAATGTTTTCAAGAAACACTCATTTATCGGTATTTCTGTAAGTCAAAGTAAGCCAATTATTTAATAGCACATCATTAGAACAATATTTGAAAATGTATTAATAGTAAAGCGTTGGGGCTCTAAACTTCCAACGCTTTTTTATTTTGCTCTAAAAGTAGTTCGTGGTAGCGATTTTAAATCCTACCACATTTCTACCACGAAAATTATTCGATTTCTCGATTAGTCTAGCTCCATATTCTTTGCTTCTCCAAACAGCTTTTCTTGTTGCTTTGCACATAGAACCATAAGGGTTCGTAGTTATGAAATTAAAACATAAAAAATAACACTTTCGTCATATCTGAATATTTAAATAAATAATTGACAGAGGAGTATAACATAGATAAACTATGAATAAATAATATGAAGTTTATGCTTCGAAAATATTATTTAAGTTGTTTTCGCTTCTGGAAAAGTTTAAGAGAATTAGTGTAGAAAAAGAGTACATCAAACTAAAAGAATTCTAGCAAAACAGCAAAAAATACGGGGAGTTGTTTTGAGATGAGGGTAATTGACACGCACTGTGATGCATTATTAAAACTACAAATGAACAAAAGCGGAAGGCGTAACAATGCAGAACTATTGAATTATAAGGACTCAATTCAAATTGAGACAAATCTTATAAACTTACAAAAAGGGAATGTAATGGCACAGTTTTTCGCTATATTTATTTATCCAGAAGTGCCTTCGGATCAAAAATGGCAACATGCATTGGAGCAAATCGATGTGTTTCACACAGAAGTTCTTGCAAAAAATCCTGAAATGAAGCATATCAAAAAATGGGGAGACTTTGCTAATTTAAAAGATGGTGAAATTGGTGCTGTTCTGACACTAGAAGGAGCAGATGCGTTTGGTAATGACCTGATGAAACTGCGGCATCTATATCGTGAAGGGGTTCTTTCCATTGGGTTAACATGGAACAATCCTAACCTTTGTGCAGATGGAGCGGAAGAACCTCGAGGGGGCGGATTGACGTTATTCGGAAAAGAAGTTGTGAAACTTAACAACGAGAATCGTGTCTTGACTGATGTCTCCCATCTTTCAGAAAAAGGATTTTGGGATGTGATGGAGCTGGCCGAATATCCATTTGCGAGCCATTCGAACGTAAGAGCGCTTTGCGACCATCCGCGAAATCTTTATGATACGCAGATAAAGAGCATGTTTGAAAACAATGGACTTATTCACGTCGTATATTATCCTCCATTTATAAATGGGAAAGAAGCTGCGACAATTTCGGATGTTATAAGTCATATTGACCATTTATGTTCGTTGGGTGGAGTAAAACAGATAGGATTTGGATCTGATTTTGACGGGATTAATTTTTATACTGAGAACCTGGAAGACTCTTCTAAGTATCAAAACTTAATCAATGAGCTTCTAAAAAGGTATTCAGAAGATGAAGTGAGAGGCTTTGCCCATCAAAACTTTTTAGGGTCAAAGGTTTTTAAATAATCACTCAAAGATAAAAGGAAACACGAAAACTCGTAAAAGCACTGTATTTTGATGAAAATCTGTTATTGGATTTGTATTGAAATGCAGTGCTTTTTTTTCTTCGTGTAATTCCAATCGTAGTGAAAACTGATATATCAAAAGAGTTAAAATAGTCTAATAATTAGTTGACAAGAGAATGCAACGTTGTTAAGATGTGAAGGAATAAAGTTTAAACTTCTTAAGTTCGATTAAAGTTGTTTGTACTTCCAAAAAAGTGAAAAAGCAGTGTCTTGGTCCATGGATAGGGCTATCGTAAATTCTCTTGCATTGCAATAAATAATAGAGGTTCCTATCCGTATATTTGATTCTGAATATTCGGTTACTTATAGGGTAAAAACAACAATTGTGAACGCTGAAAAAATATCAATCTGGTAGGAGAGTACTAATGACCAAAATCGGTACGGAAAAATTAGTTTTCGTATTGATTTTTTCAATAAGCGTCATTGATCATTCGTTAAAAAAGTTATATAAAGGGAGAGAATTCCATGAAAGTAGAAAACATGTCGAAGGAAATTAATCAATACTGTACCGAGATCGTAGAAAAGTATAAAATACCTGGTTTTGCAATCGGACTTGAAAAAGATGGAGAATTGCTATGGGGAAAAGGGTATGGGTATCGTGATGTAGAAAAAGAGCTACCGATGACGTCGGACACTGTAGTTGGAATTGGTTCGGTTACTAAGTCCTTTACATGTGTCGCAATTATGCAACTTCAAGAGGCTGGAAAGCTTTCTGTTCATGACCCTGTAGTTAAATATTTACCAGAATTTAAAACTCCTGATGAAGCACAAACAAAACAAATGACAATCCATCATTTTATGACACATACAGCTGGCTTACCTCCACTACCGACTTTATTGGCAGCATTGAAAAATAGTATTGTAAATGACCCAAGATTAGAGGGGTCAGAGGAATCAGCTGAAGAAGCAGAATTGAAGAAAAAAATTCCTTCCGTTGAGACTTATGAAGAATTATTCGCTTACATTGCAGAGCAAAAATATGAATTATTAGGTGTACCTGGTGAGGAGTTTAGTTACTCGAATGATTGCTACGCATTATTAGGGACGATTGTTGAACGGGTAAGTGGCCAAACGTATGAAGAATACGTCAAGAAAAACATTTTAGAACCGTGTGGCATGAAAAACAGTGTCTTCCATTTAAGAGAACTAGATGGACATGAAGACTACGCTACTCTATATAACTCTCAAGTGAAGGATGGAGAAACAGTCGTGTACGAGTCAAATAATCCATGGGATGCACCTTCAATGCGTGCGGCTGGATTCTTGAAGTCGACTGTTAAGGATATGCTCAAATATGCTGGAATCTTCAGTAATGGTGGGAAAGTAGGAGACAGTCAAGTGTTGTCGAATGAAAGTGTAGAACAAATGAGTACACCTTTTATCGAATGTGCACCAGGAAGGTATTATGGCTATGGCTTAATGATTACACCAGACTTCTTTGGTTACAAGTTAGTTGAACATGGCGGGGCTATAAAAGGAGTCGCAGCGCAAATGAACACAATTCCTGAACTCGGTTTAACGGGAATGTCGCTTACCAATTTGGGTGGTGTCCCATCTACTAAGCTATTATTCAGCGCATTTGCAGATTATTTAGGAAAATCGGTGACTGATACGCATATCGTATTTGAAGAAATCGAACAATCATCCGATTCTTTGCAAGAGTATGAAGGGGAGTTCCTATCAGGGGAAGGCTCAAAAACTCGTTTTCATGTGAAAGATGAAAAACTTTGCATTTCATCTGAAGACTTTGATTCTTTAGAACTTAAATCAGTCGGCAATGATAGCTTTACACTTCTATTTAGAGAATCTGAAATTCCAATTGTTTTTGTGAAAAATGAAGAAGGAGCAATTATCCGAGTTGCGTTAGGTTTTAGACAAATACCGAAAGTGAAATCGGAGGTAGAGTCATGAAGAAAGTATGGAATAAGTCTCTAATTTCAGTTGGGCTATTAGCAATCTTCCTGTTGATATTATCAGCATGTAGCTCGGATGGTTCGACGAGTGAAAAAGAGTCTGAAAAAGGGGGGGATCCGGGCAAAGGTGAAGAAGTACAAGAGAGTACTACACCAGTAACAGGTGGCAAGATTTCAATCGGATTAAATGCAGAACCTGATACGTTAGATATGCATAAAACAGGTATGGCTCTTGCTTCTATAGTTGGGAGTAATCTAGGTGCGGCACTTTTAGCGGTTGATCCTGAAACACAGGATATCAAGCCTCACATGGCAGAGAGCTATGAAGTTTCAGAGGATGGAAAAACACTTACGTTTAAGTTGCATTCAGGCATTACGTTCCATGATGGAACAGCACTTACCGCACAAGCTTATAAAGATACTTTTGATAGAGCAATGAATCCAGATACTGGCGCAGTTGTTGCAGGAAGTCTTTTATCGGATGTACAAGAGGTAACTGCACAGGATGAGTTAACTTTAGTTATTGAATTGAAGAAGCCATCAGCTCCTTTTTTAGTATTTTTAGCATCAGGTGGTTACTTACAACCATTGTCAATGGCAGCAATCGAACAGCATGGTGAAAATTACGGAAAGAATCCAGTTGGAGTCGGTCCGTGGAAATTCAATAAATGGGAAACTGGCCAATCTATACTACTAAGTAAAAACGAAGCATATAAATGGCCACAGTATTATTATGAAAACAGAGAAAGCCCTTATCCAGACGAGCTAGAATTTAAGTTTATTACAGATTATCAGACCAAATTAGCAGCACTTGATACTGGTTCTATAGACATTGCATTATATGTTGAGGCAAAAGATATCCAAAGATATCGAGATAATGACAAATTTGAAGTGAAAGAGCTTGAAAGACAAGGGTTAGGGTTACTAATGGAGATGAATACAGAAAATGAAAAATTACAGGACCCTAATATTCGAAAAGCCTTAAATATGGCAATTGATAAAAGTATCTTAGTGCAGGCGATATTGGCTGGGGAAGGGACCGTCGTAGATGGGCCACTTTCGTCAAACTTTTTTGGCTACGATCCAGAAGTTGAAAACTACGGGTACAAATACAATCAAGATGAAGCTATTAAATTACTAGAAAGTTCGGGATGGAGTAAGAATGGCAAAGGTATAATGGAGAAAAACGGAAAAGAGCTTAGTTTAGAGTTGCTAACAACTGCAGCTACTAATCAGCAAGCACAAATTATTCAAGCGATGACAAAGGAAATTGGGATTAGCATTGAAATTCAGTCAATGGAAAGTGCAACATTAATTGAAAAAGCTGGAAACGGTGAATTCGATCTTGCGTTCTTAAGTTATGCTTATAGCGATCCAGATATTTTGCTTCTGTTATTCCATTCAAGTCAAGGGGCATTAAACCATACTCGCGCAAACAATCCAGAGCTTGATGCACTACTAGAGCAAGGAAGAACAGAAATGGATTTGGAAAAAAGAAAAGAACTCTATATTGCTGCCCAAAAGATTATTGTAAAGGAAGCATATTGGGTACCTATCTATACAGAGAAAGTGTTCCACGTTATTAACAAAAGAGTTCATGGTGTAAAAAATTCAGCGACAGATTTACTATTTCATGATAGCTGGGTAGAGCAGTAATGGGACAGTTTATCGTAGGTCGCATTTTATCAGGAATCGTTGTAATTTTTGGAATATCAATTCTTTCCTTTTTATTAATCCACTTTATTCCTGGGGATCCTGTCAGAATTATGCTTGGTCAAAATGCGACACCGGATCAAATTGAGAGATTAACAGTTTATTTGGGGCTGGATCAGCCCCTTTTAGTTCAATACGGACATTATATTAGTAATGTACTTCAAGGAGATCTTGGAACATCACTAAAAACAGGTCAGCCGGTATTAACAGAAATTTTAGATCGTTTTCCGCAAACAGTAAAACTTGCGGCGGCTGGGATTTCCTTTGCAATAGTTATTGGTTTTACAGTTGGAACTTTGGCAGCTAAGTTCAAAGATACGTTCATCGATAGAATGGCAATGGGTTTTGCTATGTTAGGTGTATCAATTCCTGGTTTTTGGCTTGCAATTTTATTAATTATGGTGTTTTCAGTGAAGCTTGGCTGGTTTCCCATTGCAGAGGGTACGGGTTTGAGAGATTTAGTACTTCCATCGATAACACTTGGTGTACTTGCCTCTACAATAATTAGTCGGTTAACACGAAATGGAATGGTCGAAGTACTGTCTAAAGATTATATTCGCACGGCTCGAGCGAAAGGTCTCGATGAACGGGTAATTATTGTGCGTCACGCCCTTAGAAATGTACTATTACCAATTGTTACGGTCATTGGTTTGCAAATAGCCGGATTATTGGGGGGAACTGTTATTCTAGAACAAGTTTTCAACTGGCCGGGGTTAGGGACATTAGCAATTGGTGCAATTTCGTCAAGGGATTTTCCACTTATCCAAGGAACTGTATTATTTATGGGCATTGTCTATGTCAGCATAAATATTTTAGTGGATATTTCATACGGTATGATTGACCCTCGTGTGGATCTAAGCATGAAGGAGGAAAGTTAAATGGTGAAGTATGGAAAGGTTTACAGACCGATTCAAGCACGAACAATTCATAAGTCACCAGTTAATGTTGGTACTAGTGTATTTTCAAAAATCTATCAAAATAAACGAGCTAGATATAGTTTGTTTTTAATTTTATTTATTATTTTGATTGGAATATTTGCTCCTTTTATTGCCCCGCATGATCCAATAGAACCGCATTATGACGCTCTTTTAAGTGGACCTAGTAAAGAGTATATTTTAGGAACGGACGCACTTGGGAGGGACTTGCTGTCACGACTTATTTATGGAATTCAAGTAACTATAAAAGTTGCCTCAATTGCGGTAGGCATTACATTTATTGCAGGAACCTTTATTGGTCTTATTTGTGCGTATGTTGGTGGGGTTGTAGATAATATATTGATGAGGATTATGGATGTATTGTTGGCACTGCCAAGTATTGTCCTTGCATTGGCAATTGTTGCGATCTTAGGGCCGAGTCTTAATAATGCAATGATTGCGATCGGAATCGCTTCGATTCCTGGATTTGCGAGGTTGACTAGGGGGGCTGCACTGTCTGTCAAATCATCTGGGTATGTTGAGGCGAGTCGATCCATCGGAAGCTCACATGCTTGGATTTTAAGGAGACAGTTTCTTCCGAACGTTGCTTCCACTGTGTTAGTGTATACGACTATATTTATCGGTGGAGCGATATTAGATACAGCTGCTCTTAGCTTTATTGGACTTGGTGCACAACCTCCAACACCTGAATGGGGCTCGATGCTCAATGAGGGAAGAAATTATATTTATCAGGCATGGTGGTTAGCTATATTTCCGGGTATTGCAATAACGGTTGTTGTTTTTGCAGTCAACTATTTAGGAGACGCGCTTCGTGATATTTTTGATCCTGCGAATAATTAAAAGAGTAAATGATTGCATGGAGGTGTAGCAAAATGTCCTATGTGTTAGAAGTTAAAGGAATGACAACACAATTCACTACAAAAAAAGGCCCTATGACTGTGGTGGATCGAGTAAGTTTTAATGTCAAAAAGGGTGAAGTACTTGGTATTGTGGGAGAGTCAGGATGTGGAAAAAGCGTAACCTCATTGTCCGTGATGCGCCTTCTTGGTAAAAATGGAGAAGTATCTGAGGGAGAAGTGCTATTTAAAGGAGAAAATCTGGCTGTTTTTAGCGAGAAGGAGATGAGCAAAGTAAGAGGGAATGGGATATCTATGATTTTCCAGAACCCAATGACCTCGTTAAACCCTCTTTTGAAAATCGGCGTACAAATAGGAGAAGTTCTTGAAAAGCATAAGAAAATTAAAGGTGCAGAACTAAAAAAACAAGTTATCGAACTACTGGAGCTTGTTGAAATTTCGAGGGCAGAAGCGATTTACGATGAATATCCCCATCAATTATCTGGAGGGATGAAGCAACGTGTCATGATTGCACTTGCAGTTGCTTGTTATCCTTCTCTTCTAATTGCTGATGAGCCGACAACTGCACTTGATGTAACGATTCAGGCGCAAATATTGGATTTATTGAAATCATTAAGGAAAGAATTTGAAATGGCTATATTGCTAATCACGCATGATCTTGGTGTAGTAGCCGAGATGTGTGATCGGGTAGCTGTGATGTATGCAGGGCAAGTTGTAGAGACAACGGATACCCGTACATTGTTACGAAATCCACAGCACCCATATACGGTCGGTTTAATTGAATCAACTCCCCAGCAATCAAAGGGAGAAAAGAATCTAAAATCGATTCCGGGAAAAGTTCCGACTCCCGATCAGTTTGCAAAAGGATGTCGCTTTTCAGATCGGTGCTCAAAAGTAATGGAGAAGTGTTATATCAACCCACCTCCATTCGTAGATATTGATGGAACAACTTCTTCTAGGTGCTGGTTGCATGTCGGGAAGGAGGAAATAATAGATGACTACGCCGTTACTGCAAGTAAATGAATTGGTAAAGAAATTTCCGGTAAAAAAAGGATGGTTTCGGCATTCTGGCTACGTTCATGCTGTGAATGGAGTAAGTTTTGATCTGCAAGAGGGAGAAACACTTGGAATTGTTGGGGAATCTGGTTGTGGAAAGTCAACGACGGGGAGAAGTCTCTTACGCTTAATTGAACCAACAAGTGGCGAAGTAATTTTTCAAAATGTAGATATTACAAAAATTAGTAAAAATGATATGCATAAGTTTCGAAAAGATATACAGATGGTCTTTCAAAACCCAATGGATTCTATGAATCCGAAATTGACCATCCGGGAAATTATTTCCGAGCCACTGATTGCACATAAAGTACCGAAAGTGGAAAGAAACCAATTGATTAACGATACAATTAAACTAGTTGGTTTATCGGAAAATCATCTCTTTCTGCATCCAGAAAAGTTATCTGGTGGGCAACTCCAGCGGGTTGGCATTGCACGTGCAATCATTCTTAGACCAAAAATCGTAGTTGCTGATGAGCCTGTTTCTGCATTGGACGTGTCTGTGCAGTCCCAAATCTTAAACTTACTAAATAAATTACAAGAAGAACTTGGCTTGTCATATATATTTATTTCGCATGACTTAGCGGTCGTAGAGCATATCTCTCATCGTGTAGGTGTTATGTATTTGGGAGAAATGGTGGAATTAGCTACGAAAGATAAGCTATTTGAAAAACCTTATCACCCCTATACTCAGGCATTAATGTCTTCCATTCCAAAAACAGACCCAGATGAAGAAAAAGAAAGAATTATTCTAAAAGGGGAATTACCATCTCCATCTAATCCACCAACGGGTTGTAAGTTTCACCCCCGCTGTGTTCATGCGATGGAAGTTTGTAAGTCGGTAAATCCTACGTTCAAGGATGTTGAAGGGAGAAAGGTCGCCTGTCACTTGTATTGATAATTCTCTTATTCTAGATAAATTGTTTCATATTCGAAAGGGGTTCATACAATGAGATCCGTTATATCTGAAGATCTATATCAATTCGAATTGCCTAGCAATCCCATATTATCTCCGAATGGCAAGCAAGTCGTTTATGAAAAAACGATTGCACGAGAAACTACGAACGATTATGAAACGCATTTATGGCTGTCTGACGTGGATGGAAAAACGGAACGTGTACTTACGACATTAGGTACCCGTAACTTAAATGCAGTGTGGGCACCAGATGGAAAAACGATTGCTTATTTATCCAATCAATCGTGTGGAACCCAACTTTGGATGCATTCACTTGATGACGACGAAGCAAGAATGGTCACTCGTTTTAGAAGTAGCATGGGCTCCATTATTTTTGCCCCAGATGGAAAAAGTATATTTGCGACGGTATCTGTTAAACGCCAAGGGCATGTGGAAGTTTTAGAGGAGAATCATTCAGTAAGCGAATTAGAGCAACAAATAGCTAGTGACTATGTAACGTGGAAGAATAGTCCGAAACGAATTAATGAGCTGCATTATAAATTGGATGGAACAGGTTTACAAAAGGAACTTTATATGACTATCGTAGAAATCGATATCAATTCTGGCTCTTATGAACAATTAATCGACGAAAAGTATGCTGTTTTAGAACATACGGTTTCTCCTGACGGTAAGAAAATTGCATTTACTGCAATTACAACGAAAGATGCCAATCCACTTTTTGCGGGAGAGCTTTATACTGTTCCAACTATTGGTGGGGATGTAGAAATGCTTTATAGTCGTTTTCCGGTTTCTGGTCTTACGTATTCAACCGATGGAAAATGGATTAGCTTTTTTAGTGGAAATGGAGATGTTATACATAAGCAGCTATTTGTGATGTCTTCGGAAGGTGGGGAAGTCAACTGTTTGAGTGAACAGTATCCAGATACATTGGCTGATTTGAGCTATACTGATATGCGCTATATCCGAACGCCAGCAAAACCGCAGTGGTCCAAAGATAATCAGTTTATCTATGCACTCAGCACGCATCAAGGGACAAATGAAGTTGTCCGTTTTTCTCTAGCAAAGGATTGCAGTCCTACGACAGTTGTTGGTGGAAAACGAACTATTTTTCATTTTACGTTTGATGGAGAAGATACAATTGTAGCTGCGTATTCATCAGGAAATCATCCAGGGAAAGTTGCAGCCATTCGTTTTTCAGAGGAAGATTATGTTGCTCGTAAACTTCGTAAGCCGACAGATGAATTGCCAATAGTGGAAGAAGCTTTTCCTATTGAAGAAATTCGCTTAGACACATGCAATGAGGAATTGTTAACGAAAATTGTTGTAGTAGAGCCGGAAGAGTTTTCTTATTCTTCAGTAGATGGATGGAAAATTCAAGGATTCCTATTGAAACCTGCTAATAGGACACCTGGAGAGAAGTATCCACTTTTTTTAGATATTCATGGTGGTCCTCATTCGATGCATGCTTTTACTTATTTTCTTCAGATGCAATTGCTTAGTGCACAAGGGTTTGCTGTTATGTATACAAATCCACGGGGGAGTTCTGGATTTGGGGAGGAATTTACAAAATCTGTTCAAGGCGATTACGGTGGCAAAGATATGCAGGATATTTTAAATGGAGTAGATGAGGTTATTAAGCGTTATGATTTCATTGACGGTACAAGAGTTGCGGTGAATGGGCTAAGTTATGGAGGCTTCATGACGAATTGGCTCATTGCGCATACAGATCGTTTTTATGCAGCCGTTTCGGAAGGTTGTATTTCGAACTGGGTTTCTATGTATGGTACAAGTGATATTTGCCCAGGTTTTTTGGATAACGAGTTTGCTGGTCAAACTGAAATGGAAACATTGTGGAAGCTTTCACCACTCGCTTATGTTGACAATGTACAAACACCACTTTTACTCATGCATGCTGAAGAGGACTTACGCTGTCCAATTGAGCAAGCCGAGCAATTCTATTCGCATATAAAACGTCAGGGGAAGGAAGTTGAATTTCTACGTTTTCCGAATTCAAGCCATAGCATGTTACAAAACGGGCAACCCAAAAATCGAATTACTCGCATAGATGCAATAAAACAGTGGGTTAGTGAACACTTGGAGAAATAAAAGAAGAAAGGGTTTGAGAATGATGAATTTACAAAGTGTTCTTGAAGATGTTCTGAAAGAGACAACGGGTTCGTTTGGTGTAGCTGTGCAGCATCTTCAAACAGGGGAAAAAGCAAGTATTAACCCTACTCAACTGTATCAAATGGCGAGTTCTTTTAAGATTCCAATACTCGCGACACTACTCCGCGATGTAGACAGGGGAAAACTTTCTCTTGCAGATCAAATTGAAATTGGAGAGACAGATTATGTACCAGGCTCTGGGGTTCTTACCCAATTGAGCCTGGGTGTCAAAGTCACGATTAAAGATTTGGCGATGTTGATGATTATTGTGAGTGACAATATCGCAACAGACCGAATTTTAAGACTGGTTGGTGTTGAAAATGTCTCCGCTTACATGAAAGAGCTTGGATTAGTAAATCTTCATATTAACCAAAGTTGTTGGGAACTGATTTGTGTAGGATTAGGAATAGATGTTAAATCTTATACGCCTGAAGCTGCCGAACAGTTGCGTGCGCGGAAATTCACTTCCGATTCTTTTGATAAGAGTAGCTTGGTCTTTCAGGTGGATCAGCGAAGCAATGCATCGACTCCGGAGGATATGAATCATTTACTCGAAATGATTTTTAACAAAGAAATATTAACGGAAGATTTATGCGACACGATGCTAGATATCCTATCAAAACAGCAATTTAATGGGCGTATACCTTATCTTTTACCCAATGGAACAAAAGTTGCGCACAAAACAGGTACAATCGGTGATGTCATTAATGACGTTGGAATTGTTTATTTGCCGAAGGATCTAGGCGCATTCACGATGACGATATTCTCAAGTGATAATAGCTCAATGGAAGAAGGAGAAAGAACGATCGCACGTTTAACGAAATCCGCATATGATTATTTTTTGTTCACTGCTAAAGTATAGGGCATCCATACAAATAAAGGAGGCGGTAAGGATGAAAATATTAATTGGAGAGATTGCACATGAAACGAATACTTTTTCGAATGTAAAAACTGACGAACAATCGTTTCGGCTATGGGGATGGGATGTGGGAGAAGAGATTTTAACAAAACATCGAGGGGTTCGTAATGCGATTGGTGGGATGATTGATCAGGCTGAAAAACTTGAAATTGATATCTTACCTACATTCACGACTTTTGCCTATCCAGCGGGAATTATTACAACGGAGGCTTTCAATGCGTTGAGAGATGAGTTGATCGGTAGAGTGAAGGAAGCGAAAGGATATGATGCTGTCGTTCTCAGCTTACACGGGGCAGGTGTAGCTGAACCGACGGAAGATTTTGAAGGAACACTATTAACCGAAATTCGCGCCATTATTGGCAATGACATTCCTCTCATTGTGACACTCGATTTACATGCTAATATGACAGAGAAAATGGTTGAAGCTGCCGATGTTATTATCGGCAATCATTTATATCCCCATACAGATAGTTTTGAAAATGGAATGGAAGCCGTGGAGCTAGCTAAAAAGATTGTAGAGGGAACTCTGAAGCCGACGATGTACTTATCACTGTTACCTATGATTATTCCAACTTCAACAACGAATTTATCGCCTGCTAAAGACGTAAATGAACTATGCTATCAATGGGAAGCGAGTGAAAATGTAGTTGATTGTACATTTTATCATGGGTTTCCCTATACAAATATTAGTAATATAGGTGTTGGGGTGTTAGTGACGACAAATGACAATGCCGAACTTGCGCAACAAATAGCCGAAGAGGTTAGTGATTTTATTTGGAAGATGAGACATGATTTTATTGTAAAAAAACCGAACCCAAAAGAGGGAATAGAACTTGCTTTAAAGCAAGAAGGGCGACCTATCATTTTGAATGAAACATCCGATAATCCTGGAGGTGGTACTCCTGGTGACGGAACCTTTTTACTACGACAATTGATTGATAGCAATTTGGAAAGTGCATGTTTTGGATATATATATGATCCTGAAACAGTGCGAAAAGTTAGTAAGGCCGGTGTAGGGGCGACTGTAAATATCGTGTTGGGCGGTAAAACGGATTCTCTTCACGGTGAACCAATCGAAACAGAAGCTTATGTTAAATCCATAACGGATGGGAGATTTATTCAAACGTCACCTATGGAGAAAGGCACGCATGTAAACCTTGGTTTATCTGTCAGAGTTCAATGTAATGGCATTGATGTCATCATTTGCTCTGTAAAATCGCAAACATTGGATGAGCAAGTATTCTTGCTGCACGGAATCGATGTTCGAGATTATAAAATAGTAGGATTAAAATCAAGCCAACATTTCAGGGCGGGATTTGAACCAATATGTAAGGGGATTATTACGGTTGATTCGCCAGGCTTAACAACACTCGATTTTAGTTCTTTTAATTATTCAAATTTAAAAACAAAATTATTCCCTTTACATGAGGTTTCTTATCGAGGAATTAAAGTAGAAATTTGAGGTGACTTTGTACTCGAGTTGATTGAAGCTCAAGGCGATGTCTTTTGCGGGAAGAATCCGCCTAAAGTGGAGTTCAACCTTGTCCAGTAGAATCTTTACGTGAGCATATTTATAACAAAAAGATCACGTTACATAATGGAGATGAAGTAATGGAAATAAATGAATTAATCCAAAGTAAATTTGATGAAATGTCAAAGGGGCAAAAGAAAGTTGCAACTTATGTTACGGATCATCCAAAAGAGATTGCACTATCATCTGCCCAAGAAATTGGCACTAAAATTGGTGTCAGTGAAACGACCGTCATTCGTTTTTGCTATAGCTTATCGCTTACGGGCTATGCCGAATTGCAGAAAATAATACGAGAGCAACTTTTGTTTCACGAGAGTAGTTATACGTTATACCAAAAATCGAAACTTGAACTGGAGCAAGAGCCACATTTTTATGAAAAGGTCATGGAGCGAGATCGAAAGAATATTTCAGAAACAATTAAGCAAATAAAAGAAGAAGATTTTGAATCAGCAATCGAAAGACTTTCGAAAGCGGAAACCATATACATCCTTGGACTCCGTTCTTCGTATGGCGCAGCAAGCTGGTTGTCTTTAACGCTTGGTTTAGTGAAAGGAAATGTCCGTCAGCTAAGGCCAGAATCGGAAGATATCATTCAAGTAATTAGCCAAATGAATGAAAAATCTGTCGTTATTGTTATCTCATTTCATCGGTATACAAAGGAAACGATTCAAATTGCGAAGCTGGCTCATACACAAAAGGCTTTCGTTATCGGAATTACTGATTCTTTGTTAGCACCGATTCATTCTTATAGTAATTTATTATTTTCGATTTATTCGCCAAACAAGTCGACAATCGATGCAGTGACTCCCCTGTTTTCATTGATGAATGCAATTGTTGCTGGGCTCTCCGTGAAAGAAAAGAAGTTTTTTGATGAAAGGCATGCGCAATATAAAACAGTGCGTAGCGATTTCTTTTTCGAGGAAGGAGTAGATTGAACATGAAAATAGCAGTTGAGGAAGTGAAATCGATTGTCGATGATGTGTTTGCACATTTACACGGACATCCTGAAGTGAGTTGGCAGGAAGTGGAGACAACTCGCTATTTGCAGGGCTTATTGGAAAAAGAAGGTTTTGAAGTGACGACATTCGATGATTCAACGGGGTTGGTCGTTACTGTGGGATCTGGAGCGCATTGTGTGGCCATTCGGTCAGACATTGATGCACTTTGGCAAGAAGTAGATGGAGTCTATAAAGCAAACCATTCCTGCGGTCATGATGCCCATATGACGATAGCAGTAGGTGCAATGCTCGTATTAAAGAAGCTTGGATATCCAAAAATCGGCCGCTTAAAAGCAATTTTTCAACCTGCTGAAGAAAAAGGGAATGGGGCATTATCGTTTGTCAATAAAGGAATTGTTGACGACGTAGATTATTTATACGGTGTCCATCTTCGTCCTATCCAAGAAATTGGTCACGGTTACTCGGCTCCCGCTATCCTGCATGGTTCTGCAAAATCAATCCAGGGCTCCATTAGTGGGACAGATGCACATGGTGCAAGGCCACATCTTGGTGAAAATGCGATCGAAGTTGGAGCTTTACTCGTTCAGGCACTTCAATCTATTCATCTAGATCCGATGGTTCCACATTCCGTGAAAATGACAATGTTCAAAGCAGGCGGGGAGTCCTCGAATATTATTCCAGGAAATGCCTTATTCAGTTTAGATCTACGTGCACAAACAAATGTAGCTATGACGGAGTTAATGAGTAAAGTGAAGCAAGCCATGCGCTCTGTTGCAGTCATGTCAGGTGTTGAAATTGATTATGAAGTAGACTCTGAAATTGCAGCTGCAGAAGTAGACGAAACAGCTGTGGAAATGATGGCGCAAGCGATAGGGGCAACAGTCGGAGAGGCATATCTCAAGCCGCCAATCGTTACCCCAGGCGGAGAAGACTTTCATTATTACGCACTGAAAAGACCAAAAGTAAAATCGACAATGCTTGGCCTTGGCTGTGATTTATCACCTGGACTTCATCATCCTAATATGTTGTTTAATAAAGAGAGTTTGCTAACTGGAATTGAAATCATCGTTCGGGCGGTTATTCTGTCATTCGAACGATTAGAACAAGAGGTGTAAAAATAGTGGAGGCTAAAATAACAATACGCTCATTAAAAACAAATGAGGAAATGCGTCTGATCGCTGGACTGGAACGTGTAATATGGGGGAGCGATCCGATTCCAATTCACCAAACATATACCGCTGTGAAAAACGGAGGATTAATGTTGGGAGCTTTTTCTGGAGCCGTCATTGTCGGATTTTCATATAGCTTTCCAGGGATTGCAAATGGGAAATTACATTTATGCTCGCATATGCTTGGCATCCACCCTGATTATCAACAAATGGGAATTGGCAAGTCACTGAAAGAGGAACAACTTAAGTGTGCTAAGGAAATGGGCTATGACTTAATTAGGTGGACGTTCGACCCGCTTGAATGTCGAAATGCCTATTTAAATGTATCAAAACTATTTGCAGTTTGTGATACATATCTCGAAAATTGCTACGGTGAAATGGAAGATGGTCTAAACAAAGGGTTACCGTCCGACCGATTTAACATCGAATGGTGGATTACAAGTGTACGTGTAGAAGAGAAATGGGTTCCGAAAATAGCCGAGTATAATAGACCATTTAACATTAGTCAGTCTGAAAAAGGGAATCCCTTGCTTCTATATTCAGGCGAAACGTTTCTCACAAATAGTGAAGGAATCGAAGTTCCTATTCCACAAAACTTTCAGGGGATAAAGAAAAATGAACCTGAACTCGCTCTGGATTGGCGCATGAAAACGAGAGCAATCTTTCAATCGTTGTTTGGAGCAGGTTATGTTCTTGTCAATGTAAGCCGAACATCAGAAAACGTACATTATTATCAATTGGTGAAAAAAGAGTCCATTCCATTATGAAATAGAGGCGAAATTAAATGATCATTAAAGAAATTAATATTCGTAAAATGAAAATGACGATGAAACATCCTTTCACGACAAGTTTTGGTACATTCCAAGAAAAAGAGTTTCTACTATTGGAAGTGAAAGACGAATTAGGGAATACAGGATGGGGAGAATCTGTCGCATTTCACTCGCCTTGGTACAGTGAAGAAACGCTGAAAACCAATTTGCATATCATTCAAGATTTTCTAATACCCCTTATATTAGGTAAAGAAATCGGGCATCCGGATGAAGTGAGTGCATTATTCGGTTCGATTCGTAAAAATAATATGGCGAAATCGACTGTTGAAGGTGCTATTTGGGATTTATACGCAAAGTGCAATAAAATGACACTTGCCGAAGCATTAGGTGGTAAATTAGATAAAATCGAAGTCGGGATTAGTATTGGGATTGAGGAAAACGTTGAGGATTTAATAGAACTTGTTCGGGGCTTTGTCGAAGAAGGGTATAAACGCATCAAGGTGAAGATCAAGCCAGGCTATGACGTGGAAGTATTGCGAGAACTACGAAAACGCTTCCCGGATGTTCCTTTAATGGCAGATGCCAATTCGGCATACACACTCAAAGATATCAATCTATTAAAACAGTTAGATGATTTTAACTTGACGATGATTGAGCAGCCACTCGCGTCAGATGACATTATTGACCATGCTAATTTGCAAAACGAATTGACTACACCTATTTGTTTAGATGAAAGCATTCATTCGCTTGAAGATACTCGAAAAGCGCTCGAACTTGGTAGCTGTAAGGTTATCAATATTAAAATTGGACGCGTTGGTGGTTTAACAGAAGCGAAGAAAATTCATGATTATTGTATGGTGCGTAATATACCTGTTTGGTGTGGTGGGATGTTGGAGTCTGGAATTGGACGTGCGCATAACATTGCACTAACAACACTTCCAAACTTTATTTTACCGGGCGATACAGCAGGCTCATCCCGTTATTGGGAAGAAGATATTGTTTCTCCTGAAATCGTTGTAGAAGAAGGTTTTATAACTGTCCCCTTAAATTATGGAATTGGATACGAGCCAAATTTAAAAGCGATGGATAAATACACTGTTGAGGAAATAAATTATAAAGCTTAATAACTTTGTGAAGAGATTGGTAGGCGTCCACCTCTTCACTATCACACTAGCTCTTGGATAAAATCCACGGAAGATATCATGGTCTTTCGTGGTTTTTTCAATAAGCACCAAGGAATAGAGAAGAATTGTATAAAAAAGGGAGATGGATTTATGATAGTAGAAAAAATGTCGAAAGAAATTGATCAGTATTGTAACGAAATCGTAGAAAAGTATAAAATACCTGGATTTGCAATAGGGCTTGCAAAAGAGGGGGAACTCCTTTGGGGAAAAGGTTTTGGCTATCGTGATGTAGAAAAAGAGCTTCCAGTAACAATGGATACAGTTTTTGGGATTGCTTCGGTTACAAAATCCTTTACGTGTGTAGCCATTATGCAACTTCAAGAGGCGGGGAAACTATCTGTTCATGATCCGATTATCACATATTTGCCGGAATTTAAAACTCCTGATGACAAGCAAACCGAACAAATCACGATTCATCATCTCATGACACATACAGGTGGGTTACCACCACTACCAACTCTATATGGAGCAATGAAAAGGAGTATGGAAAATGACCCTAAGTTTGATGAAGGGGCGAAACAAGCCGAACAGCAAGATTCAAAAAAATCTCTTCCTTACGTAGAAACAACTGAGGAACTCTTTGCTTCTCTTGCGAAAGAAGAATATGAATTATTAGGTGCTCCAGGTAAGGAATTTAGTTATTCAAACGATGGTTATGCCTTACTCGGCGTTATTATTGCCCGAGTGAGTGGCCAAGTTTATGAAGAGTATATAAAGGAACATATTTTGGATTTGATTGGCATGGAAAATAGCCTTTGTCATATGGACGAGATACATGCACATGAAGATGTTGCGATTTTATATAACTCTCGAAAGAAAGATGGAGAAACTATTGTGTTCGAATCAAATAATCCCTGGGATGCCACATCAATGCGAGCGTCAGGATTTTTGAATTCGTCAATGAAGGATATGCTCAAATACACTGAAATCTATCGAAATGGGGGTATGGTCGGGGACGTTCAAGTGTTGACTAATGAAAGCGTGGAACAAATGATGACTCCTTTTATCGAATTGGTACCGGGTAGCTATTATGGCTATGGCTTAATGATTACGCCAGATTTTTTTGGATATAAACTTGTTGAACATAGTGGTGGGAAAAAAGGAGTATCTTCTCAAATGAGTATTATTCCTGAATTAGGTTTAACAGGGGTTGCGCTCGCTAACTTAGCGGGTGTTCCATCTTCTAAAATGTTATCCAGCGCATTTAAAGAATACTTAGGAAAACCGTTTACAGCTAAACATATAAGCGTTGAGGAAGTGGACATAGCGCCAGACCTCTTGTATGAGTATGAAGGTGATTTTCTATCAGGTGAAGGCATGGCACTAAAATTTTATGTGAAAGATGAAAAATTCTTTGCTGCATCTGGAGAATATGTTGATCTAGAGCTTAAGTTTGTCGGCAATGATTCATTCTTACTTCAACTTTTAGAAGGTGAAACAACGATTCGTTTCGTGCGAAATGAAGGTGGAAAAGTTATTCGAGTTGCATTTGGATCTAGACAAATATCGAAAGTTAAAGGGAGTGGTTTTCATGGAAGTAAGAAAAATGTCGAAGGAAATTGATCAGCATTGTAACGAGACGATTGAAAAGTGTAAAATACCAGGCTTTGCAATTGCGATTGCAAAAGAAGAAGTACTCCTCTGGGGAAAAGGTTATGGCTATCGTGACATAGAAAAAGAGCTTCCAGTAACGATGGATACGGTGTTCGGAATTGGTTCTGTTACAAAATCCTTTACTTGTGTAGCCATTATGCAACTTCAAGAGGTTGGAAAACTTTCTGTTCATGATTCTGTTGTCGATTATTTACCAGAGTTTAAAACAGCGGACAAAAAGCACACGGAACAAATTACGATTCATCATTTTATGACACATACAGCTGGATTACCACCATTACCAACGCTATTTGCAGCATTGAGAAGGAGTATGGAAAACGATCTTAAATTGGAAGAAGCAGAGAAGCAAACTGAACAACAAGCATCAAAAACTCCACTTGCTTACGTAGAAACTGCAGAGGAACTCTTTGCGTCCCTTGCAAAAGAAACATATGAATTATTAGGTGCCCCAGGTATGGAATTCAGTTATTCAAACGATTGTTATGCTTTACTCGGTCTTATTATTGAACGAGTGAGTGGCCAATCCTACGAAGAATATATAATGGAACATATTTTAAATCCGATCGGTATGGAAAATAGCGTCTTTCATTTGGAAGAATTAAATGCACATGAAGACATTGCTGTTTTATACGACTCACGAAAACAAGATGAGGAAACAATCGTGTTTGAATCGAATAATCCTTGGGATGCGCCTATAATGCGATCAGCCGGTTTTTTGAAGTCGACAGCTAAGGACATGCTCAAATATGCTGATATCTTCCGAAATGGTGGTAAGGTCGGGGACATTCAAGTGTTGACAAATGAAAGCGTAGAACAAATGATGACTCCTTTCATCGAATTGGTACCGGGTAGCTATTATGGCTATGGCTTAATGATTACACCAGATTTCTTTGGGTACAAACTTGTTGAACATAGTGGTGGAATAAAAGGAGTATCTTCTCAAATGAGTATTATTCCTGAATTAGGTTTAACGGGGATTGCTCTTGCAAATTTAGCAGGTGCTCCATCTTCTAAAATGTTATCCAGCGCATTTAAAGAATACTTAGGAAAACCATTCACAGCTAAACATATAAGCGTTGAAGAAGTGGACGTAGTAACAGATTCCTTGCAAGAATATGAAGGGGAATTTCTATCAGGTGAAGGTATGGCACTGAGATTTTATGTGAAAGATGAAAAACTCCTCGCTTCATCTGGAGAATACGCTGATGTAGAGCTTAAGTTTGTGGGCAATGATTCATTCTTACTCCAATTTTTAGAGAATGAAACGAGGATTCGTTTTGTGAGAAATGAAGAAAGAAAAATTATTCGAGCTGCATTTGGATCTAGACAAATACCGAAAGTTAAATAGAAGAGTAGGAAAGAATAAAAAAAAGTGAAGGCAATTTTTGATGAAAGCACGTTAATTTGGAGGAGTTCAAATGTCAATCACTATTATAAAAAATGGAACACTAATTGATGGTCAAGGAGGAGAACCGGTCGCTGGAGGGGCAGTCGCTTACGATGGAAGTAAGATTGTTTTTGTAGGGCTTCAAAAGGAACTCCCATCATTTGACGGTGAAATAGCAGAAATCGATGCAGAAGAGGGTTTTATTTTACCGGGATTTATAGACTCACATGTACATGTGATGATGGAATATGGGCCGATTGAGAGTACGCTTTCAACCCCCTTTTCATATAACTTTTATAAATCTATCAGTTATTTGAAAGACACACTTTATGCAGGGGTTACGACCGTTCGCGATTGTGCAGGAGCTGATCTCGGTCTAAAAAAAGCAATTGAAGATGGTTTAGTAGAAGGTCCACGCTTGCAAGTGAGTATAATGGCACTGACAACAACCGGTGGACACGGTGATTCTTATACAACGTCTGGACAGTACGTTGGACTTATGCAAAATCCGTATCCAGGTATGCCAAATGGAGTATGTGATGGTGTAGAAGAAGTCCGGAAAAAAGTAAGAGAAATGCTTCGCGCGGGAGCAGATGTCATTAAAGTGCATGCGACTGGAGGAGTTCTAAGTCCGACCGATCATCCTGAATTCACACAGTTCTCAATAGAGGAACTAAAAGTTATGGTAGAAGAAGCAAAGTTTCGCAAGGGTTTAAAAGTGATGGCTCACGCACAAGGGACAGAAGGGGTTAAAAATGCTGTTCGAGCAGGTGTTCATTCAATCGAACATGGTATTTACCTTGATGACGAAGCCATTGACCTTATGATTGAGCATGGAACCTATCTTGTCCCTACTTTGCTTGCACCGGTAGCTGTGATGGAAATCGCTGAAAACGGAGGTATGCCAGCGTGGGCTGTAGCTAAAGCAACTGAAGTGATTAACGTGCATAAAGAAAGTATAGAAAAAGCTTATAAAGCGGGTGTCAAGATTGCAATGGGGACTGATGCGGGTGTCATGAAGCATGGAACGAACTTGCGAGAACTTTATCTTATGACGGAGATTGGAATGACGCCTATGGAAGCAATTGTTGCTACAACAAAAACAGCAGCAGAATGTCTAGGTTGGGAAGACCATATCGGAACACTTGAGGCGGGAAAACTAGCAGACATCGTAATTACAAAAACGAACCCGCTGGATGATATCAAATCCCTCTCGGACACTACAAATATAATGATTGTCGTAAAGGATGGCAAGGTTGTAAAGAATTTTAGCGCAGTATGAATAAACTAGTAGTCGTGCAAAGTAGAATAGGAAAAAGTAATTGCAGTACTTATAATTGTGTCCGTTAATCAATATTTTTGATATAGATATACAGAAAAGCGAGAAGCTCTTATCGCTATAAGAGACTCTCGCTTTTTATGTGAAAGCTTATTATCGCTCACAAGCAATGCCATCTTTATCACGATCTTTGCCACTGTTCAGGTTGTATATTTCTGAAGAAACAGTAGGTTTATACTTCGTCTTACCACCTTTATTTTTTACCTTCGCATCTTTGGCAACTCCACCTGCGTAAACCTTATTTAATTCTTTGCAGTTGGCAAATTTTTGAGCTGCTGCATCTGTCGGTACTGGTGAAATTGTAGATATCCCTAATATTAAAGTTATTGAAAGTAGTATTGTTGCGAATTTTTTCATTTTATTTCCTCCTTTTATATGCTTCTTACTTATTATTTTATAATTTACCATAGTTCCATAGTTTGTCCAAATTCTTCTGCTTTTGGTGTAAGAAAGTAGTTTGTGTATGGTACACATAACTAAAAGCCCATATCTCAATTGAGATATAGGCAAGGAAATTCCAATCAATCTGTTTTTAAAAGAGAATACATATTGATATCAATATAATTCGCTTTAGATTTTTCATATTGTCTAAGTGTTCCTTCAAATGTGAAATTTAGTTTTTGTAGCACTTTAATGGAGTTCATGTTTGCAGGCTCTACTTTTGCTTCGATTCTATTTAGTTCTAAAGTTTCGAAAGCATAGCTAAGCAATGCATGGATACCTTCTGGAGCATACCCCAGACCCCAATTGGCTTTAGCGATATCATAACCGATTTCTGCCTTGGCATTTTCAAAGTCAATGGAATTGAATCCGCATGTCCCAATTATTTCATTGGATTTTAGTTCAATCATGCTGAAGCGAATCGCTTTATTGGCATGGACCAATTCTTCAAGAATTTCAATCATTTCTCTGGCTTGGTTCTCATGTGTAAAGGTAGCAATATTCATGAATTTGGTTACATCTGGATCAGACCAAATTTTAAATAAGCTTGGTGAGTCTAAAACATCCATTTTTCTTAAATACAATCTTTGGGTAGTTATTTCTTTTATTATCAATACTTTTACCTCCAATATTTTAATCGGTTGGATGAAAAATATTGCCATCTGTGCATAGTTCAGTCCCTTCGGATTTGCATGGTCTAATTATACCAAGAAAAGAATCGAAATGCTGTGATGAAAGTACAAAAAAACAGGTTATATAACCTGTTTTCGATGTACTAACATATAGCCGAGCAATTCACCTAACTTAGCAGTAGCCGCCGCCGTCATAACCACCACGGTTTAAGAAACTTGCGCCAATAATGATTAGAAGAATAAACAGAACAATTAGTAAAGCAAATCCTGTTCCTTGTGGTCGCGTTCCTGGTCCTGGTCCACAATATTCATTACCCAATTTGTACACCCCCTGCATATCAGATAACTTATACTATGTAAATTGCATATGGTCATCTAGTCCATTTGCTTAGTTACAGCTTCTATTTTTTTGTGGTAGACGAAAAGTAAAATGTTATTCGAGAAAATTTCAGCAATAAAAAAAACGGGTCATAAAAACCCGTCTTTGATATGTGATAGATGATGGTTTCAATCCAACTGTAGGTATTAGTAACCCGTGCCAGTCATAAAAGTAGCGCCAACAATAATCAAAAGAATAAACAAAACAACAATTAGCACGAATGTAGACCCAGTGCCTTCTCCGTATCCACCTGCATAGCTCATAATGAACACCTCCTGTATATGAGATAATTTATTGTATGCAACTAATTGATGGTCGTCTGATTCATTTGTTTGGTTTTGAGGAGATATTTTTTAGAGGGGCATGCTCGTGCCTAGTGGTATATAACTCGAAACGTAAAGCGATGTTATGGGCAAAAAATTCAAAAAAGGCAGAGAAATAAATCTGCCTTTAATAATACTTTTCTTTATTCATAGAGGGAGGGGTGTAAGTTTTTTGACTCTATCATATCAGACACAAACGTATACAAGTTTGGTGGGTGCTCTGCAATTTGATGTGCAAGGTGAAAGTACCGTTATTTTCCATGTGTAACGTAGACTTGTGTCTTTAAATTCTCATCTCTTAATGATTTAAGTAAGTCTGGACGTACGCCATCTAGCATTTCAATTTCAGTAAAGTGATCGGAAAGCAGCCCTCTTTCTTTAAGGGCAAAGATTAGATTTTCATCATGTGTTGCAATTGACAGTGGATGATTTCTTTCCACACTAACCGTTGCAAAGTCTAAGTAACGGTTATCTAATTCTACTGACCGCGGGATGTACGTGCCTTCTTTTTCTTGATACGCACCTTTGACTAAGCGGATCTTCTCTTGATAATTCAGTAAATCTTGTAAGTCAGATTGGGAACGGAGTAAGTGTCCTTGTAATGTTATGCCGAGATTTTCATAGAGCGGTGATAGAGCTTTATATATATAAAGAATTTGATCAGTCTTCTCAGACTCCTCCATGCTAATCATGAGCTGGATATCGTGCTGTTTTGCTAATTGTGCGGTTTCTTTTAATTGTTTAGTTGCAAAAGCTTCTGAGATCGACATACCAATATGTGAAAGATCAAAAGAAACCGTTGATTTCATTTTTATTTCGCTAATTTCGTTAATCAGATCAAGGAATTCGTTTTTTGCTAAAATGCATTCTTGCTCATCACGTGTGTTTCGGCAATACATTCGATAGATACTTGATATCCCATTTTTGATAGCAAGGAATACGTTCTATGCCATCTGTTCTGGATAGTCCAGAGATAAATCGTGCAGCTGCTTTTTTAAAGAGAGGAAATAGTTCATTGGAATTTTGAATATATTCTTTGATATCTTCGTTTCGTGCGATGGATTTTAATGCTTTTGAAACACGATGTTCTGCATCAGTATACATCTGTATCACGTCCGATTCCTATTCAATATTCTATTCTTAATACGTAAGAATTTAGAATGCTTTAAATAGTATACGATTTTGCTAAGACATGATATTTGTTACGGCACAGTCCTTTGCATTTCTAATAAATTTACGCTCCTTTATTTATAATTGGAGGGTAAGATTAATCATATGTGTTATGATTAGATGGACGAGATTTTATGGGCTACTTATAAGGAAGATTGACTTATAACAGCTATGAAAAAATGCATAAATAGGTATGCTACAGGAGGTTTTTTAATGGATAACAACGATAGATTAATTAGATTGAGATATGCTTTAGACATAAAAAATAAAGACATGATCGAGATATTTAAACTTGGTGGTGTGGAAGTAACAAAAGAGGAATTATTGTTAATGCTTACAAAATCGAAAGATAGCTTTGATGAGGAAGCAGACTACGAAGACGATCAAGTTGAAAATGATGGAAATATAAAAATACATGACGTTAAGCTAGAAGCATTTTTAAATGGCTTAATCATTTTCAAAAGAGGGAAACAAGATCCAAAACCGGGTCAACCTGAAAATCCAGCATCTCCTGTGAAGAGTAATGAAAGTATTAATAATATCATGCTTAAGCGGTTGAAAATAGCGTTAACATTAACAGGTGAAGATATGCTGGAAATATTTGAAGGTGTCGGGATATTTATTACAAAAGGCGAGATAAGTGCTTTATTGAGAAAAGAAGGACATAAAAATTATAAAGAGTGTGGTGACATGTTCACTCGAAATTTCTTAAAAGGATTAGCATTCAAGTATAGAACATAGATAAATTATGAACTTCATAAAACTGCACCCGCAATTATTAGATAACTAATAATTGCGGATGCAGTTTTTCTTTATCTATTAAATCTTTTAGTTTTGAAACTAACATTCTACAAACAAAGGATACTCTAGAGACTTTATTTATCAATAATAATGAAAATAGACTATACAGTAATTGTAATTTAAGCATTTATTAATAGAGAGTGAAGTTTTATCTCATATTAAAAATAGGAAGGGGGAATAGGGATGTTTATTCGACCTTGTGAAGGAAACATTACTTCTCAATTTAGTCAATCGCGTAAGAATCCAATCACAGGTGAATGGAAAGCGCATAAAGGAGTAGATTTTGGAAAAGATGGAAGTGCAGTTGTTAAAGCATCTGAACGTGGTACTGTGACGAGAGCGGGAGTTTTGAGTACTTATGGAAATACAGTAACTATTGCACATGTGATAAACGGTAAGAAATATGAAACATTATATGCACATCTGAGTGCAATTACGGTGAAGTTGGGACAAGTTGTGGAACAGGGCAAGCAAATTGGTATTAAAGGAAGCACGGGAAATAGTACTGGGGTACATTTACATTTTGAAATTCATAGTCCGGAGTATGCTATTGGTCAACCATATGCCGTGAATCCTTTACATTTTATCGTTGATTCTAGTGTAATGGAGCTGCAAAAACTTTTAAGTGAAGTTGGATATCCTTTGGTTGTGGATGGAATTGCAGGACAAGCAACAGAAACCGCGATTAAAGCGTTTCAAATGGCAAGTGGGCTAACAATAGATGGTATTGGAGGAACCGTAACTTTAGCTGCACTTAATAAAGCAATCGAATTGAAAAAGGGGGGAACGACTGTGGAAGAACAAAAGCTAACTGCTGCACAGGAGGCAATTCGACAAGAAGTGATACGATTAAAAATCACAGATGGGAAAGATCCATTTAGAGAAGTTAATCAATTTTATACATGGGCAATCGCATTGCCGATTGCGCAGAAAAATGAAGAATTGGAAAGACGGATAGTGGAACTAGAGAAGAAAATAAAATAAATATGTTATATTAGAAGCACGCAAAGAAGAAGGGGAAGATTTACTTGAAATTCTTAAAAGTGCTTATTAGTACAGTCGTCGTATTGGCTGCCATAGGTTTTGGGGTTTATTATGTTGGAACGAAGTTAATTGCCGATCAAGTGATGGATAAAGTAACTGTGGAACTCAATGATAGTGGGCAATTGGAAAGTGTTAAAGAAGAAATTATGAAAGATCCAGACTTACGCTCGTTTATAGAAGAAGGAAAAAATATAGACAGCAGTAAATTACCTTTCCAGACAAAGGAAGAAGCAACGAGAGTTTTAGTGAAAAAATTTAATATAAGCGACATTAAAGAATTTCAATCGAAAGCTCAAGATGGATTAACAAATGAAGAAAAACAAGAACTACTCGATAAAATCGAGGGTAGTTTAACGGACGAAGAATTATTAGCGTTGAAAGTGCTTGCTTATAAAGAGCTAAATAAATAGATTAAATTATCGAAGCACCTAATGTAATTACTGTAGGTGTTTCTCTTTTTTAGAAAAAGGGGTGCAATGTTGGAACAAATCATTTATTTACTTGGACATGGAGAAACAATTTATAATACACAAGGGCGATACCAGGGAGAGCTTGACTCTGCTTTAACAGAAGATGGGAAAAATCAAGTGAAGCAATACGCTCGAATGCTGAAAAGCCTAATTGGCGATCCCACAAATTGGACAATTTTTTCAAGCCCGCTTGGAAGAACCTTACATAGTACAGAAATTATTTGTGAAATGATAGGATATGATTTTAGCAAAGTCATACAAGATGAACGTTTAAGTGAAGTAGCGGTAGGTTCGTGGGCTGGATTAACATGGAAAGAAATCGAAGCTTCATGGCCAAATCTTGTTAAAAATACAGATATGTATAATTGGTATTTTAATTCACCAGATGGCGAAAGTTACGAATCCGTTCAGAATCGTTTAAACGACTGGTTTGACAGTATAAAAAAAGAACGTAATGTGATTGTCGTATCACATGGATTAACCGGGAGAATATTACGTGGAATTTATAGTGATTTAGATAAGAATGATGCATTAAAACAAGAAGTATCGCAAAGTACTTTCTTTAAATTATCAAATAAAAGCATTAGAAGAGTGAGCTTGGAATTCGACGATCTTTAAACATGGCTTTCCTTTTTGATAAAAATGGGGTGGTACAAATCATTCAGTATAGAAGTTGGAACCAAAAAAGTTACCTTTGCATATCGTTATAGAAACAGGTTTCTGGTTTCAAGGAGGATTTTATGCATTGGATTACTATTATTCTTATAGGGATAGCTGCTAATCTAGATAATTTAGGAATCGGTCTTGCTTATGGGGTGAAACAAACAAAAATCTCCATTATTTCTAACTTTACAATTGCGATTATTTCAATGGCGCTAACATATATAGCTGTAATCGCAGGTAGTACCATTATTGAGTATATTTCCCCACATAAGGCTAATATTTTTGGAAGTCTTTTGTTAGTAGGAGTAGGTGTATGGACAGTGTTATCCAAAAGATTTTCGAATCAAGAATCCCTGAAAAATCTTCCAGTAAAGAGTGAAGAAAAGTGCCATACTCTTTCTTACAAAGAAGCTATAATTCTAGGATTTATTTTATCCGTTAATTGCATAGCTGGAGGAATAGGTATTGGAGCAAACGGGATTTCCGCTATTTGGACAGTTATCTCCATCGGTTTTTTCTCGATATTAACAGTAGGGATAGGAAGTCATTTTGGTTATCTGCTCAGTAAAACATTTCTAGGTAAATATTCAACAGTACTTTCAGGTTGTTTACTTATTTTAATTGGAGTATATGAGATTTTCACAAAATAAAAACCCCTCAACCAAAATGGTAAAGGGGTTTTTTCGATGATCCAAATGAAAATGTCCACTTTTCACTTGGATATGATATCGGCTCGTTAGTAATCTTACAGAGTATGCAGAAAAATGTCAAGCTTTGAAACGATTATTGGATATTTCGATAAACGCCGACTACTTTACCTAAAATAGAAACTTGGTTTACGATAATTGGCTCCATGGAAGAGTTTTCAGGTTGCAGTCGGAAATAAGATTTCTCTTTAAAGAAACGTTTTACAGTTGCTTCATCGTCTTCTGTCATCGCAACAACTATTTCACCGTTGTTAGCCGATTGTTGTTGTTTAACTACTACATAATCGCCATTCAAGATTCCAGCCTCAATCATACTATCTCCCATAATTTCGAGCATAAATAAGTGATCATCAGCAGTACCAAATGTTGTTGGTAAAGGGAAAAACTCTTCTATATTTTCGATTGCAGTAATAGGCAAACCAGCGGTAACTTTCCCGATAAGTGGGACATGCACGACAGCTTGCTTTTCTATCATGGGATTTAAGTTGTCCAATATTTCAATTGCGCGAGGTTTTGTAGGGTCTCTTCTTATTAAACCTTTGCTTTCAAGTCTTGCCAGGTGACCATGTACGGTAGAACTGGAAGCAAGACCAACTGCTTCACCAATTTCACGTACAGACGGCGGATATCCTTTTTTACGAACTTCTTCTTTAATGAAAGCTAATATATCTTCTTGTCTTTTTGATGCTTTCTTCAATAAACTCACCTCTTTTAAGTATTTAATTTCTCATCTATCTACTTCTTACCATTAGTATATCAGTCTATAAAAAAATATGCAAACATAGGTTCTAATAGTTGTTGACAAAAACAAGTGTTCGTTTTATTATTAGAACATACATTCCGAACAAGCATTCTATTAGGGGGATTTATGATGAAATTGATGAAGGAAAATTATTTTATTACGCTATTCTTAGGTTTAAGTATTATTTTTATCATGAGTGTCGTTTTTTCAAATATAGTGTCGACAGAAAGTGAACATCAAATTAAAATTGAAAATGGTGATTCTTTATGGTCACTTGCAGATAAATTCGGATCTCACGAGCCAAAAGAATCGTGGATCAATCAAGTGATGGCTATGAACAATTTACAATCATCTCATATAGAAGCAGGGGAAGTTTTAATCATTCCAGAAATAAAAGAGACATTTCATTTTGAACATGAAACAGAGCTAGCGGGAGATAGTAGATGAAAGCGGTTTTATATTGTCGGGTAAGTACAGAAAAAGAAACGCAAGAAACTTCTTTAGTAAGACAGGAAGAAGAGCTAAGTAATTTTGCACAAATGCAAGGATATGAAGTAGAAGGTATTTTCACAGACCAGCATAGTGGATATGATATTGAAAGAGATGGCTTACTAGATTTGTTGACGTTTGTAAAAGATCAGCAAATTAAAGCCGTATTCGTTCAAGATGAAACGAGGATTGGTCGTGGAAACGGAAGAATGGCAGTGCTGCATTTACTTCAAAAAACAGATACATCTGTTTACACATTACAAGACAAAGGTATATTAAATTTAAATGAAATGGACTCCATGCTGTTAGAAATTTTGGCACTTGTAGAAGAGTACCAAAGGAAATTGCATAATGCTAAGATTAAAAGAGGGATGAAGCGAGCGGTATCAAATGGCTATCGTCCCGAAAAGAACTTGAAAACACGTGGAAATCCAGAGGGTAGGGAGCGTATCGATGTTCCGGTAGAGGAAATAGTACGATTACGTAATGCTGGTTTAACGTATGAAGAAATTTCATCCACTCTAAAAGGGTTAGGCTTGGAGATTAGTAAAGCAACGGTTCATCGTAGGTATATAGAATATATTGAAGCGCACGGAGGGTAAATGTTTGCACTCTTTGCGTTTTTTTCATACCTTTAAATAAGAATAAAATAAAAGGGTGAAGAAAATGTTAAGTAAAGTAAAATTAGCTCGAATTGGTGAGCTTTCTAAAAAGGCAAAAACAAGTGGTTTATCTATTGAAGAAGCAAAAGAACAAAGTGCTTTAAGAAAAGAATATTTAGAAACATTCCGATCTACTATGAGAGATACAATTGAAAGTGTAAAAATTATAGACCCTGATGGAAACGATGTAACGCCTGAAAAAGTACAACAAGCTAAAAAAGGTAAATTTCTGAATTAATTAATCATTTCAGAAACCATTGATAATGAGTGCATTGTTGTCTAAACTAGAAGTATATTTAAAAAAATTTGTTCGAGAGGATGTCACTTATGTCATTACAATCAGATTTACTTGCAATTAATACGATCCGTACACTATCTATTGATGCAATAGATAAAGCAAACTCAGGTCACCCAGGTCTTCCAATGGGGGCTGCACCAATGGCTTACACATTGTGGACGAAACATTTACGCCACAATCCAAACAATCCAAATTGGTTCAATCGTGATCGTTTCGTGTTATCAGCAGGTCATGGATCGATGCTTCTTTATAGTTTACTTCACCTTGGTGGTTACGACCTACCAATGGAAGAGATTAAAAACTTTAGACAGTGGAACTCTAAAACTCCTGGTCATCCAGAGTTTGGTCACACAGCTGGAGTAGAAGCAACTACTGGACCTCTGGGACAAGGAATTGGTATGGCTGTAGGTATGGCGATGGCGGAAGCTCATTTAGCAGCTACTTACAATAAGGCGAACCATTCGATTGTAGACCACTACACGTTTGCACTTTGTGGGGACGGAGACTTAATGGAAGGTGTTGCAGCAGAAGCAATTTCACTTGCTGGACATTTACAATTAGATAAGTTAATCGTACTTTATGATAGTAATGATATTTCATTAGACGGTGATTTACATAAGTCATTCTCTGAGAAAATAGAAAAACGCTTTGATTCATATGGTTGGAACTATATTTTAGTGAGTGATGGAAACGATATTGCAGAAATTTCTGCTGCAATTGAAAAAGCTAAAGCTCAAAATGATAAACCGACTATTATTGAAGTGAAAACAGTTATCGGATTTGGTTCTCCAAACAGAGCAGGTAAATCAGATGCACATGGTATGCCACTTGGTAAGGATGAAACTCTACTGGCAAAAGCTACGTATGAGTGGAGTTTTGAGGAAGACTTCCATGTACCTGAAGAGGTTTATGAAACATTCAAACAAGCTTCAGTTCAATTAGGAGTGGAAGAAGAATCTGCTTGGAATAACACATTCAGTGCATATGAAACTGAATTCCCTGAGCTTGCAGCGACATTTAAACAAGCGATAAGTGGAGAACTCCCAGCGAATTTTGCAGATGCACTACAAGTGTACGAAGCAGGAACATCACACGCGACTCGTTCTGCTTCAGGTGATGCTATTAATGCGATCGCACAAAACTTACCTTCATTCTTTGGAGGAAGTGCGGATTTAGCAGGTTCTAATAAAACAACAATGAAAAATGTTGGAGATTTTTCAGCTGAAAATTACGAAGGCAAAAACATTTGGTTCGGTGTTCGTGAATTTGCAATGGGTGCTGCATTAAATGGTATGGCATTACATGGCGGTTTAAATGTATTTGGTGGAACATTCTTCGTATTTAGTGACTATGTACGACCAGCAATTCGTTTATCAGCGCTTATGGGGTTACCTGTAACTTATGTATTTACACATGATAGTATTGCGGTAGGGGAAGATGGACCAACGCATGAGCCAGTTGAACATATCGCATCATTACGTGCAATGCCTGGATTGTCTATTATCCGACCAGCAGATGCAAATGAAACAGCAGAAGCATGGAAATTAGCTGTATCAGCTAAAAACCACCCAACAGTATTAGTTCTTTCTAGACAAAACTTACCGACATTAAAAGGGTCTGTTGAATCTATTAAAGAAGGCGTATCAAAAGGTGCTTATGTCGTTTCTCCAAATGCTAATGCAGAAGCAATGCTTCTTGCTACTGGATCAGAAGTAAGTCTTGCTATAGAAGCACAAGAAGCGCTAGCTGCTGAAGGAATTCAAGTTTCTGTAGTATCTATGCCTTCATGGGATCTATTTGAAAAACAAGACGAAGCGTATAAAAAATCAGTGTTACCAGCTCATTTAACAAAACGTCTTGCAATTGAAATGGGTGCTTCTCTTGGATGGCACCGTTATGTTGGCTTTGAAGGCGATGTTATTGCAATTGATAAATTCGGTGCAAGTGCTCCTGGTGAAATCGTGATGAAAGAATACGGCTTCTCTGTTGAGAACGTTGTTTCTAAAATGAAAAACTTACTTCAAAAATAATCATTTTATAAAAGGAGTTATCTCAAATTTACTTTGGGATAGCTCCTTATATATTTAAATTAATAAATATAGAATGGAATACAAATATATAGTATAATTTTCTATGGTGTCTTGTACACGTACACAAGGACGTAAAGGAGGAGAAAATATGGATACATGGATCTGGATTGTTATTGTAATAGCTGCGTTAATCGGTGGTGCGGCAATCGGTTTCTTTGCAGCACGTCAATATATGATGAAATACTTGAAAGAAAACCCACCTATCAATGAACAAATGCTTAGAATGATGATGGCACAAATGGGTCGCAAGCCTTCTGAAAAACAAGTAAAACAAATGATGAATCAAATGAATAAAATGCAAAAGTAAAAAAAGCACTCGCAATGAGTGCTTTTTCTATTTATTAAGTAACTTATTTTCTAATAAGAAATCTGCTACGACTTGCTCGTATTCTTCGCTGTTTTCATTAAACGATTTAGCATGGGCGCCAATATCGAAAAGTTTCAATGTTTTTGGGCCAATTTTCTTCTCATACAAAGCTTCTGTCATTTTAGGCAAAATAAAATCGTCTTGTAAGCTATGAATAAATAGTATTGGTTTTTCAATTTTATCGACTACCTCAATTGGAGACACGAGATTAAATGTATAGCCATCACGCATTTTTAAAAATAGGCTAGCAAATCGAATAGCTAAACTAGAACGTAGCGGCGTAGTTTGCCTCATAATATTGTAAACCTGTTCCTCAAAATTAGAAAAGGCGCAATCCGAAATATAAAAGTTTGCATCATCCTTTATAGAACCCGCATAAAGAAGGGTAGTTGCTGCCCCCATTGATTCTCCGTGAATACCAAGAACCGCATCTTCTCCAACGCGGGCACGCACTGCTTCTACAACTGCTTGCAAGTCTATTTTTTCATAAAATCCAAAACTTGTTGTTTTTCCACCTGAATCTCCATGTCTGCGATGATCATAAACGACGCTATTAAAACCTAAACGTTCAAACATGCGGACAAATCGAAGGGAGTTAATTTTATTTTCCGTTACTCCATGACAAATGATCACGTAATTTTTTGTTTCTAGTGGCTCAACGAAAATGGCTTTTAACGAATATCCGTTTTTGGATTCAATCCACTTCTCCGTCTTATTTACTTCGTTAAACCATACTTCATCCAATCGTTTGGATGTTATTTCTCGATTTAGTATAAAATCGTCTTCTTTTTTCTTCATATACATGAGCTTGTTCGTGAAAACATAGCCTAAAACGGTAGTGCTTGCTGTGAGGACGCTTGTTAAAACACTCGTCCAAATAATGACACGTTTCTTCATAGTATCAACCCCTATTTGCTTTTAAATAGTTTATACATTCCGGTCTCAATTGGTCTAGACGCATATGGAGCGACCACTTCGACAGCTTGTAATAATAAATCGAGATTAATATTTGTTTCGATGTTCATTTGGTGGAGCATGTTGACGACATCTTCTGTTGCAACATTCCCAGTCGCTCCTGGAGCAAATGGACATCCTCCAAGTCCGCCGGCAGAGCTATCAAAACGATCCACGCCAGCTTGTAGTGCAGCGAAGATATTTGCTAACCCCATTTTGCGTGTATCGTGAAAATGTGCTGTTATGAGCGTATCTTTAAATTCTTTTTTTATCGCATCAAATAATATATAACTTTCTTTCGGATTCGCCATACCAATAGTGTCGGCAACACTTAGTTCGTTTACACCCCATGAAACGAATTCTTTACATAATTCCAACGTTTTAGCTGGATCAATTGCACCTTCATACGGGCAATAGAATGCGGTAGAAATGCAAGCTCGAACAAAATGTCCATCTTTTAATAAATTTTGTACAAATGGCTTTAATTCATGCATGCTTTCTTCGGTCGTTTTATTAATATTTTTTTTATTAAAACTATCAGATACTCCAACGAATACAGCGAAGCTACTTGCGCCTGCTTCTTTTGCAAGCTCCATTCCTTTTTCGTTTGGAGTTAAAACAAATTGTCTTCCTACTTGCCTTGTATTCGCAACAATTTTTTTCGCGTCTTTCATTTGAGGTACCCATTTCGGTGAAACAAATGATGTAATTTCCATTTCTTCTATCCCAGCTTGTTGTAATTTCTCGATAAATTCTAATTTTACCCCTGTTGGTACTTCGTTTTTCTCATTTTGTAAGCCGTCTCTTGGACCGACCTCGATAATTGCCACATTCTTTGGTAAACTAAACATAGTCATCCCTCCATCTACATTGTAAGGAATGGATGGTTAAAGAAGCAAATTTTATTTTGGGGAAATTGAGGAGGACATCAAGTGAATAATGAAGTAGTTATCGTCAGCGCAGTTAGAACTGCAATTGGTTCATTTCAAGGGGCATTAAAAGACGTACCAGCAACAAAGTTAGGTGCTATTGTCATTGAAAAAGCTTTAGAAAAAGCAGGAGTGTCAAAAGATAGCGTCGATGAAGTCATTATGGGGAATGTACTTCAAGCAGGACTAGGGCAAAATCCAGCAAGACAAGCATCCATTCAAGCAGGATTACCAACATCCGTTTCAGCTTTAACGATTAATAAAGTATGTGGATCTGGCCTAAAAGCAATTCACTTAGCTACGCAAGCAATTATTGCAGGAGATGCAGATATAATTGTTGCTGGTGGAATGGAAAATATGAGCCAAGCACCGTATTTATTGAAAAATGCTCGAGAAGGCTTCCGCATGGGAGATCAAAAAGTAGTCGACAGCATGATTACAGATGGTTTATGGTGTGCATTCAATGATTACCATATGGGAATAACAGCTGAAAACTTATGCAATCAATATAGTATTACAAGAGAAGAGCAAGATGCATTTTCAGCTCGTTCTCAAGCACTAGCTGCAAAAGCGATGGAAGAAGGCAAGTTCGCTGACGAAATCGTACCTGTTGAAATTCCACAACGTAAAGGAGATCCGATTGTATTCGCTACAGACGAATATCCGAAAAAAGGCTCTACACAAGAAAAACTAAGTGGCTTACGTCCAGCATTTAAAAAAGATGGTTCTGTTACAGCTGGAAATGCTTCAGGCATTAATGACGGAGCAGCAGCAGTAGTTGTGATGTCAAAAGCAAAAGCAGAAGAACTAGGCTTAAAACCATTAGCGACAATCGTAGCAAACGCATCTGCTGGAGTAGATCCAAGCATTATGGGTATTGGACCAGTACAAGCAGTGAAAAAAGTATTGGCTAAATCGAATCTATCACTTGATGACATTGATTTAATCGAGGCAAATGAAGCATTTGCTGCGCAATCAATTGCAGTTGATAGAGAGCTTTCATTTGATCATGATAAACTAAACGTAAATGGTGGAGCAATTGCTCTTGGACATCCAATTGGAGCAAGTGGAGCACGTATTTTTGTCACTTTACTTCATGAAATGGAGAAAAAAGATGCAAAAACAGGCCTAGCAACACTTTGCATCGGCGGAGGCCAAGGGGTAGCTACTATCGTAAAACGATAAGAAAAGCGGAAGCGCCTTGATAAGCCCCGACAGGTAAATGATGGTTTCTGAGGAGGCAGTTCTTCAGAACACCGGAAGAAACTGGCATTTAACTCCGAGGGGCTAGGCGCTGGAGACTAGACAGTAACTAAATAAGAGAGTTATACTTTCTATTATTTGTGCTAAAGAAGGTGAATAAATTGGCAAAGAAAAAGCAAAGACAACAACAGGTAAAACCAGCTGTTCAAAAAGAAGAAGGCAATACACTTTCAGATCAACTTTCCTCTGATGTGCTTGCTAAACTAAAAGAAACAAAGAATCAATTAGCGGCAGTAGAGCGTGAGAAAGAAGAAGAGAGACAAGCGCAACTGTTGTTTGAGAAGAAACAAAAAGAAAAAAACAAATCATTTGCTGAGCTATTAGATGAACATGGTTATGGTGGTTCGAAGTTTTAGGTGAATTGTTGTAATGAAATAAAAAACTGCTCCGAAATCTGTTAGTTAGATTTCTGTGCAGTTTTTTATTCGTTATTGATTTAGATTGTCATATTTTTTTGTATATGGAATTGTAAATTCGCTGTATTAATAAGGGAGTGAAGATAATCTTCAATGTTATCAAACAAGGAGACAGAAGTTCAAGGGGAAAAGTTGTGGTAAGTACTAATCTTTTTGAAAAAAAGGTACTGCCATTTAACTCATGAAATGTTATATAATACAGGTGAAAGAAATTAGACAGATAGAAGGGGTGGAGCGTATGTTGAAAAAATTTGCTTCAGACGCGTTAGGATTGTCAGATATCGGTAAAATCATCGGTCCAGAAGATTATGATAAAACGGATGCGGATGATTATATTCGAAATGAAGAAAATGAAAAGATTTATTTTTTAATCAAGACAAAAGCGGATGAATATTGCTTTACGAACACGGCATTTATTCATGTCGATGGAGAGAAAGCGATATCTTCGAAGCGTTTGTTAAAACGCTATCCGTATTCGAAATATCAAATGACCGATGTGTTTTTGGAAACGGCAGGTAAAGTGGATTTGGATGTTGAAATCAAGTTTTCCTTAGGTAATCAATCGTTCAGCATTGATGTTGATAAAAACCAACTTGCCCAATTGATTGATCTGTACAAAGCGTTATCTTATATGTCGGAAAAAGTCCACGACAACAATATCCTGTTAGAGTTAGCGAATGGAAGTCTTGATAGAGCTGTAACAGTGTTGCATAACGCAAGGCTGTCTGATATCAAGCTAGCCGACCAGTATAAAGAATTGACCGAGTTTAGTTTTTCTTGGTTAACGGCTACTCGTGACCAATACCACGTCAAAGACTTTGGCGATGTGTTTGAAAAATATATTAACAATTAACTTATAGAAAAGATGCCAGGTACTGACACAATTCGGAATTGTATTAGTACCTGGCATTTTTGTTTTATTAAAATGGTTGCTCTAGGCAAGTTTCTTTTCTTCTGAACGATCTACTACAGCGGCACCGACAATATCACCGACAACATTAGAGGCAGTACCCCCCATGCCGATAATGGCATCCACTCCTGCGATTAATGCAACAATTTCAAGAGGTAATCCAAACATCGTCAGTACAGCTGATAAGGTCACCAAGCCAGCAGCTGGAACACCCGACGTACCAATAGATAGCAGTGTTCCTATCACGATAATCATGAAAAAATCTGAAGCGGATAGGTTTAGATTTGTAATGTTGGCAGCAAAGACTATAGACACACCCATTCGAAGTGCTCCTCCGTCAGAGTTGAACACGGCCCCTAAAGGAAGTGCAAAATTTGCTGTCTTCTCTGAAACACCTGCTTTCTTTGCTGCTTCAATTGCAAGGGGAAGCGAGGCGATACTGCTGGAAGTGAAGAAAGCAGTCGAATATGCATCTTTTGTTTGCTTGAAAAAATTGACGACGGGTGTACCAAAGAATTTCAAGAATCCTGCATAGACGAACACCCACAGAATGATGAGTCCTAAATAGAAAACCGCGGTAAATGTTAGCAGTGCTTTAAAGGTTTCCACGCCTTGACTGCCGAATAAATTAGCGCTAACTGCAAAAATACCGATAGGTGCATAGAGCAAAACACCATTCAATATTTTGAAAAACACGACATTGAGAGCTGTAACAATCTTATCAAGCAATGTTCCGTATTCTACCATTTGCTTATCCGAGGAGAATTTCATCACCGAAATAGCCATTCCTATAATAACTGCTACAAATAAGATGGCCATCAAATCACCAGCAGTGAAAGCAGCAAAAATATTCTTAGGCACAATTTGTAATAAAACATCGGAAAACTGAGGTGTGATCGGTTTGTCAACTGTCACATTGGGCAAGGTCATATTGCTACCAGGAGCAAACCAAAGCGCAAGAGACAGACCAATCAGAACGGCAGCTGCTGTAGTGACCGCATAATAGAGGATCAGTTTGCCACCAATCCGACCCAACTGTGTAACATTCATTTGATTCACGGCTAGGACGACTGTAAGGAAAATGACGGGAATCCCCACCAAGCTAAATAGATTCAACAGCAAGGTTCCTAGTGGACTAAGAAAACTAACGTTTGTCCCAAAGACGATGCCGACAATCGCACCGAGGACAAAACCGGTAGATATTTTCACTACAAACGGAATTTTTTTATATCGATTCCACAATGATTTCAATGGATTATCACCTTTTCAGTTAAGATTTTTCGTACTCTATATGGTAACACAAAAAAGGTGCTAGGGAGAGACTATTTGATTTTGAACTTTACTTCGGTTTCATCCTAATTTGGTATAATAAAATAAATGAGCGTTAATGGATATTACTTCATCGAAGGAGGATACACTATGCAAGTAATTGATCAATTATTGAAGGAATATAATCTAATTCACAAAAAAGAGGATCTAATGAAAATCGCAGCTTTATCTATTGGAATTGTAAAAGAACTAACAAACGAGGTTGATATTCCAATCGGCCAATCTAAATTTGGTGGTTTACCTGATTTACCCTCCCACTTTTCATTCCCAACATACCATAATGGTTATTTATCATTTTTAGCACAATTGAATCTTCTAGAGGCTAAACTTTTTGATGGAGAAAATTTACTTCCGAATACAGGTATACTTTACTTCTTTTATGATGTAGTCAATCAACCTTGGGGATTTGATAAAGATGATAATGGATGTTTCAAAGTTTTTTATTTTGACGGGGATGTAAAAGAACTAACACGCACAGCATATCCAGAGGAAACAGAAGACTATTTCCCATTGCCGGTATATAAAGCTACGTTTGATAAATTCATATCTTTTCCCAGCGAGATTTCTGGAATTGAATTGGACGAAGAGGAGTTGGATCGCTACTTTGAGTTCAGGGATAGCATTATGCAAAGAAAAGAGAGCGTAGAAAATGACGAGGGATTGCCTGCATATCCAATGCACTATATGTTTGGAGAACCTTTTACGATCCAGAATAACGTGTTCGAAGATGTCATCTATTATGATAACAAAGAAAAAATAGACTGGGACTCGAAAGAAATTAAACAAAAACGCAATGAAATGGTCTTATTGTTTCAAATGGATAGTGATGATGAATTAGGTGTCATGTGGGGCGATGTAGGGATTCTTTACTTTTGTATCGATAAACATGACTTGCACGATAAGCAGTTTGATCAGACAAAGTTTACACTCCAGTGCTATTAATAGTTGATGCTAGTTTCAAGCAAAATCAACAACAACTAATAAAAAACGAGGTTAATTATATGAATGAAAGAAGTTTTGAAGACTATAAGTTAAGCAGGGAAATAAAAAAAGCACTTGCTTTATTGAAATATGAAACGCCAACAGAGGTTCAAAGTGAAGTTATACCAAAAGCATTAGACAAACAGGATCTCATAGTGAAGTCTCAGACAGGCAGTGGCAAAACGGCGGCATTTGGTATTCCTCTTTGCGAAATGATTGAATGGGAGGGAGAAAATCCGCAAGCATTAATTCTGACACCAACTCGGGAGCTTGCTGTTCAAGTGCGAGAAGATGTGGCAACTATTGGGCGAGTGAAAGGAATTAAAACCGTGGCGGTTTACGGTAAAGAATCATTTGCGCAACAACAGGAGGAATTGGAACGGAAAACGCATATTGTTGTCGGTACGCCTGGGCGTATGATGGACCATATTGATAAAGAAACTATTGTTGTAGATGATATAAAGTATTTGATAATGGATGAAGCAGATGAAATGCTAAGCATGGGTTTTGCGTCCCAAGTAGAAGCGATTATTGAAAAACTTCCTTCCAGTAGAGTAACAATGGTCTTTTCCGCTACATGGCCAAAAAATGTTGAAATTCTTTGTGATAAATATATGGTGAATCCCGTAACTATCCAGATTGTTTCTACAGGAGTCGCGACGAGTGCGATTGAACATAGCGTGATTGAAGTGAAGGAAGCAGGTAAAATGGCATTGCTTAAAAATGTCACAGTGATTGACAACCCTGATAGCTGTATCATCTTCTGTAAAACCAAAAGACAAGTTGACACCGTGTTTGCAGAGTTGGAGAAATCCAACTATTCTTGTGAAAAAATTCACGGTGGAATCGTACAAGAAGATCGATTTGCTGTTATGGAAGGTTTCAAAATGGGGAATTTCCGTTATCTCGTAGCAACTGACGTAGCAGCAAGGGGAATCGATGTAGAGCATATTTCACTTGTCATCAACTATGATGTTCCAATAGAAAAGGAGAGCTATGTCCACCGAACAGGCAGAACTGGTCGTGCGGGTAAAAAAGGAAAGGCAATCACGTTTGCAACGCCTACTGACAGCAAGATCCTTAAAACAATTGAAAGTTATATTGGTTTTGAGATACCTGTGAGGGAAGCACCAACGCAACAGATAGTAGCTATAGGAAAAAACTTTTCGAGGAAAAACTAGTTAATCGTCTCGGAGTCAAAGACACTAATATGATGAAGCTCCATTTTAACGGTGGAAAAAAGAAGAAGCTTACCGTTAGTAAGGCCGTTAATGGATAGATTACGGCATCTTGAAAGTGATTGCACTTGATCTGATGAAGGCGATGGAAGAAAATATGAGCATCGACTGGAATTTACGCGATTCCGTGAGAGCCAAGATGAGGATTACTGTTCGGAGACTACTGAAGAAGTACGGTTATCCACCTGATTTGCAGAAGATGCTGGTGGATAGGACAAATGATTTAGTTACGTGGATGATTGACACAAATTGAATATAAAACAGCTAAAACGTAGCTACGAATTCCACAGAAGGAAATCAGAGCTACGTTATTTTGAGCGTACCATTAAGTACGTTTCACATGATATATACGAGAACCGAAATCTCCAATATACCTAACTTTATCACTGAATTCCGTTCCACCAAATTGTGGAATCGGTAAAAACCCAGCATGCATCAGTTCGTCACCATAGGCATTCCTAGCTTCCTGATCCATTTCGTACATGTAATTTTTACAAATAATATTGTGAATGATTCCGCCTTCCGTAATATTAACCGGGAGTTCATCATTAATAAGGGGACCAAAGTGTTGGACATTTAGATATTGTTTTCTTGTATTTAGAGAGTAATACATGCTTTCGTCCAGGCCTTTCAGTTTGAAACACTCAAACCCAGGATTACTTTCCTGAAGTTTTTGATAGTACCCTATCAATGCTTCGCTACTGTCATCATTCACTACCATCCAAATTGTATTATTGGATTCAAAAGGGGACTCGATACGGTAAAATTTACCGAACTGCAGTAGCCCTCGATGTTCTTTATAAAAAGCTATCTGTTCTGTTAAAGCTTTTTTTTCAAACGTCGACAGTTTTGTAAGGTCTAGCTCAATGCCTAAAATCCCGAAGGCTGCCACATTAAATCGCGTTTCAATAGGTGTATGCCTTAACACCTGATGGGATGGTTTTCCGCTGACATGCGCTGCCATAGTACTTAAAGGAAAGACAATGGATGTTCCATATTGTATATCTAATCTTTCAACGGCATCCGTGTTATCACTAGTCCAGGTTTGAGGCATGTAGTACAGCATCCCTAGATCAAATCTGTTTCCACCGCTACTACACGATTCAAACAATACTTCCTCAAACTCGTTCGTTAATCTAGTTAATAGCTCATATAGTCCGAGGACGTATCTATGATGATATTCCATCTGTTTTTCCTTCGGTAGATAATTAGAATAAACATCGCTTATATTTCTATTCATATCCCATTTTACATATTTGACATTTGCTTTTTTAAATACATTTCTTAAGCTATTAAACAAATAATCTATTACCTCTGGATTTGCTAAATCTAGCTGCAGCTGGAATCTTCCTAGCGAAGGTTCTCTATCAGGTAGTTGTATGGCCCACTCCGGATGCTTTTTGTAAAGCTCACTTTCAATAGAAATAGATTCAGGTTCCACCCATAATCCGAAATCCAGTCCTAATTCATTTATCTTTCTACTTATTCCATCTAAACCATTAGGAAGCTTTTTAGTATCTTCAAAAAAGTCGCCGAGGCTAGTCGTGTCATTATCCCGTTTGCCGAACCAACCGTCATCTAGTACAAATAGTTCAATGCCAAGGTTTTTCGCTGACTTAGCCAGCTTAAGAAGCTTTGCCTCATTAAAATCAAAGTACGTAGCTTCCCAGTTGTTGATAAGCACAGGACGAGGCTTTTTCTGCCAATATGGGGAAATGAGATGAGTGTTGATAAGTTCATGAAAATTTTGACTCATACGATTTAGACCAGCATCTGAATAAGTCATAATCACTTCCGGTGTTTCAAACTCCGCATTTACTTCGAGTGTCCAGTTGAAATCAAAGGGATTGATGCCCATCTGGATTCTTGTTAGATTATGGGGATTCACTTCTATCAAACCTTGATGGTTTCCACTGTATATCAACCCAAAACCATAGCATTCCCCAATGTTTTCGTCTGTGTTGGATCGCATAAGTCCCATAAAGGGATTGTGGTTAGCGCTACTGACACCCTTTTTTGAATCTATATAATAAACACCCTTATTTAATTTTCTTTTATTCATATGTCTTTCTCTGATCCATTTACCTTCCAGTGTAAGTAATTCAAAATCAGAATTGCTAAAGTCTAGGTTAAGGCTCATTACTTTTTCCAATAGGATCGTTCCTTTATTGCCATTAACTATTTTCATGCTTCTTGTAATGACATCGCATTCATAAAATACAGAATAATAGAGAAGGAGATAAACATCCTTCACTTCGTCAAAAAGCTTGATTTCAAGTGTTTTGCATGTATTGTCATTAGAAAAGGTATGAGGATGGCTTTTTAACCTGACCTTTTCATCTATTATTTGATGTGACATATATTTGAAATCGCTTACTCTGGATTGATCGTCAAAAATAATATGTAAGGAGGGTTCTCTATAATCTCCTTTGCCATTAGTAGCGACCTCCAGTCTAGTTGTATCCAATGAAAAATTGCCTGTTTCCTTGCTGTATGAGGTAGAACTTCCAAGTGCTACACCAAAGTTTTGATATAAGCTGCTGAAATCTTCTCTATGCCTAATTTTTTTTCCATAATACAGATTGATAAGATGTTTACTATTAATAACTTTAATAATATAGCTAGTATTCCTAGTAGACAGATGAAATTCGAGGTTTTTTGAGTTCTCACTAATCATTGCTTGTTCATCCTTTCGATCCGTTATATATAAACGTGACACATGAGTGTCATTTTTATCATATCAAATATATTAAGCGCTTTATATGGTTTTATTGATAAATAAACTATTTTTTATGAATAATAAAAATAGTTTGACTACTGTTGATCAATATGCTAAATTTTGATAAAAGTCACACGTGTGACATTTGGGGCTTATATATTAATGTGATGAAAAGGAAGGGTTAAAAATGCCAATCAATACGAGCCATTACAAAGAGCAAGAGGGACAGGGGCTTAAAGAAAAACGAAGAAACGAAATTATTCATGCTGCCCGCGAAAGTTTTATAACGAGAGGGCTTGTTGAAACAACTATGGATCATATTGCCAAGGAAGTAAAAATTACGAGGAGAACTTTGTATAGGTATTACCAAACAAAAGAAGAGCTAGCTTTTGAAATAGAAATCATGTTGTTTGAAGAACTGTACAATTTTCAAAATGAAATATACAAAACATTGGAAGGGAACGGTCTGAAGAAAATTGAACTTTTTTTTAATGAACTTGCAAGGTATGTAGAAGCAAATTCAAGTGTAATAAAGTATTCGGGAGAGTTTGACTATTATTTTAGAGGGGAATATCCTTACTTGGAATTGACGACTCGTTTTAAAAATATGATTTCAAGCAATGATTATTTGTTAGAACAATTGATTAGGGATGGTATAGAGGATGGCTCCATACGAAAGGATATTGACCCAGTAATAACCGGATTAACTATAAGCAATGTATTACTAAGCTTGTCGCAGAGAGTGTTTTTCAGAGAAAGGCATCTTGATGAAGAACAAGGAGTAGCTTCAAGAGAAATGATAAGGCATCAATTTAAACTATTTTTATTTTCTTTGGAAAACAAATAGGGGGAAAAGCATGAAAAGAACGATTGATATTAATTTCGGTTGGAAATATCATCATGAATTTGATGAATCGTATATTGCACCATCTTATGATGATTCGTCATTTGAAACAGTGAACATCCCACATACAAATATAGAAGTTCCATATAACAACTTCGACGAAAGTATGTATCAAATTGAAAGTTGCTATAGAAAAAAGATATGGATTGATAAATTGGATGAAAATGAACAGGTATATGTGAAATTTAATGGCGTTATGGCATATGCAAAAGTCTATTTGAATGGCATTTATGTAGGAGAACATAAGGGGGGATATACTCCTTTTAAAATTGACTTAACCGCAACAGCCAATGTGGGTGAGTATAATATGTTAACCGTTTACGTGGATTCAAGTGAAAGAAATGATGTACCTCCATTTGGCTTCGTTGTAGATTATTTGACTTATGGTGGTATTTATCGCGAGGTATCGCTGGAGTATTGTCAAAATATCAGATTTGATACTGTATGTATTAAAACAAAAGATGTTCTAACGAAAACCCCATATTTAGACATTGATTTATATACGTATAATAATTCGGGAGATTCTCAGGAGCTAACTTGTAAGTTTGATCTAATAGTCAAAAATGAGTGTATACAAACATTCCATAAAGTAATTTCTATTAATAATAAGTTGAAAGAAAAAATTACTATTAACGAAAATGTTTCCGACATTAATCTGTGGAGTATAGATGAACCTAACCTATATCATATTAAATTACAATTAATGAAAGATGAGAGAACTATAGATACACATATTATTAGATTTGGATTCAGAGAAGCCAAATTTACTGACAAAGGCTTTTTCCTTAATGGCACAAAAGTTAAAATTCAAGGCTTAAATCGTCATCAATCCTTTCCGTATGTCGGTTACGCAATGCCTAAAAGTGCCCAGTATAAAGATGCCGAAATATTAAAATACGAGTTGGGTGTAAACACGGTGAGATTATCACATTATCCGCAAAGTGATCATTTTATGGACCGATGTGATGAACTTGGACTTCTAGTATTTGATGAAATACCAGGATGGCAGCATATAGGTGATAAAGACTGGCAGGATATAGCTGTACAGCATGTGGAAGAAATGATCATGAAAGACTTTAATCATCCAAGCGTGATTATTTGGGGTGTCCGAATTAATGAATCTCAGGATCATGATGAATTGTATAAAAGGACGAATGATTTAGCGAGAACTCTGGACGACTCAAGAAATACTGGTGGTGTGCGTTGTATTACAAATAGCAGTCTGCTAGAAGACGTCTACACGTATAATGATTTTATTCATAAAGGGGACAACATTGGACTGCAAAAAAAGAAAAAAGTTACCCGTTCGGATAAAGCATATTTGATAACCGAATATAACGGGCATATGTACCCGACTAAGAAGTTTGATGATGAAATTCACCGAGTAGAGCATGCAATCAGACATTTAAATGTGATGAATGCGATGCAAAAAGATGATGATATATCAGGAGCAATTGGATGGTGTATGTTCGACTATAATACGCATAAGGATTTCGGCAGTGGTGACAGGATCTGTTATCACGGAGTCATGGATATGTTCCGAATTCCGAAGCACGCAGCTTATGTCTATGGTTCACAACAAAATCAAACGCCTGTAATGCATGTAGCTAGTCCACTTTGCATAGGTGAGTTTGCAGGGTCAATTCTTGATACTATATATGTTTTTACAAATTGTGACTATGTGAAACTGTATAAGAACGGTGAGTATGTCAGTAAATTTTATCCGGGGAAGGATCTATATCCACATGTAAAACATCCCCCAATCGTTATTGATGACCTACTAGGTGATTCTATTAAAGAGAATGAGAGATTTTCACCTCAAGATGCCCAGCTCGTAAAGAAATTACTTATTCAAGTGAATAAAAGTGGTGACAATCTGGGGCTCATTGATACATTAAAAATGGGATGGATTTTCATGAAATATAAGATGAATAGGCTGGATGCAGAAGATTTGTATACGAAGTACTTCGGCGGCTGGGGAGGAAAAGCAACCGACTATGTATTTGAAGGGTATATTGGCGACACATGTGTTGCAAAAACGAATAAGAGCCAAGTTTTTAATCCAATGATAAAAGTAACAGTTGATAATAAAACCTTAGTGGAGGAAAAAACCTACGATACGACTCGTGTAGTGCTGAGATTAATAGACGATAACGGTAACGATATTATATATGCCCATGATTCAGTAGTGTTAGAAACGGTAGGACCTATAGAAGTAATTGGTCCGAAAATAGTGTCATTGATTGGCGGCTCAATAGGTTTCTGGATTAAGTCAATAGGTGAAGCAGGAAAAGGTCGAGTAATAGTCAAATCAGAACGTTTTGGAGTTATCGAGGAAACTATCCAGGTTGATAAATAATTGATAGTAAAAAGTTAGATAAATAGGCTTTGATAAAAGTTAGGAGAACTTTAACTTTAACAACGAAAGAAAGCGCTTACAAATAACGGGGAATGGTTCAGTGTATCACAGGGAAAAGGGGGAATAAATATGACGACGTTACCTAGGAAAATAAAGATATTCTATGCTTTGGGCCAGTTAGGCTGGTCCATACTAGCAGCAATTATAGGAACATGGTTAATGTACTTTTACCTATCGCCAGAAGAAGCAGGTATTGATGTAGTAATCCCACAAGGTAGTATATTTCTTGGTATTACGGTTATTGGTCTTGTAATGGGATTCGGAATATTAATTGATGCATTTACCGACCCTTGGATTGCAAATTTAAGCGATAAAAGCAAGCATCCTCTTGGAAGAAGAATACCATACATGAGGAAAAGTGCGTTGCCTTTAACAATCTTACTTATTTTAGTATTTTTTGTTCCTGTTCAAGGTGGAATACATGCTTTTAATTCCATTTGGCTTTTAATCGTATTGCCGCTTTATTATATTGCGTTTACTGCCTATGTTATACCTTACACTGCCCTATTAGGGGAATTAGGTAGTACAACTGAGGACAGGATAGACTTATCAACATATATATCCATCACTTGGTTTCTTGGTCTAGCGATTGCTACACTAGCTCCTAATATATGGGGGATTTTCATGGATCTATTTGACATGGAAAAGACGGCAGCGATCAAGCTGACTTTTATCGTCCTTGCAATTCTTGCATTTGTGCTAATGCTCGTTCCGGCGTATACCATTGATGAGAAAAAATATTGCACATCTAAGCCTTCCAGTCTTGAGCTGAAATCATCATTAAAAGCAGTTTTTAAAAATATCAATTTCCGCTATTTTTTGTATAGTGAGTTTGGTTATTGGCTTTCAAATGGCTTCTTTCAAGCAACCCTTGTTTATTATATTACGGTACTTGCCCTTCAAAAAGAAAGTGATGTTGGCCTTGTTGTTACAGCGGTTGGTGTATTGTCATTCATGCAATACCCATTAGTTAATAGATTGAGTAAAAAATACGGTAAGAAAAATCTTATGATTGTTTCATTTTTTCTACTAATACTATCATTTATATATGTAGCTTTTATTGGCAAGCTTCCGTTCGATGGATTTGCCCAGTTAATTCCAGTTATTGTACTGATCTCTATTCCTTCCGCCATAACAGGTGTTTTACCTAATGCAATTATTGCTGATTGTGCAGCTCACGATGCTTATACAACTGGTGAAAATAGAGAAGCAATGTACTTTGGTATACGTTCATTTTTGAATAAAGTGGGAGGGACTTTAGCGGTAATTCTACTACCGTCCATATTGGCAATTGGAAAATCTACTGAAAATGATGTTGGCATAAGAATATCCGCTATTGTTGCAGCATTAGTAGTCGTCGCATCCTTAATAGCTTTTCTAAAATATGATGAAAAAGGAATTCTATCAACTATTAAAAATTTTAATAGAGATAAGATTTCTGAAGCTGATATTTAATAGGAGATGAGCGAATGAAACAAGCGAAGAAAGGATTTTACTGGTCCATACTTTTTGCAATTCTAACTTTAAATCTCGTGCTGTTTAATATGATTTTAGGCTTACTTCGCCCTATTTGGTATGATATCGACAAATTCCTTGGTGTGGCAATAGGTATTTCAACGAATTGGACACTAGGAATTTTTATTGTAACTGTAATGCTAATTGTTTATTCAGGTCAGCAAGTTTATGTATCCATAAAAAAAATTAAAATGAATGAGGAATACAAACCAAAGCTTGTTGGCAAAATTGCGCTATTTTTTGTTTTGATTGTGTGGAATAGCATGCTAACTCTTTTATTTACAGAATTGGGCAGTGAGATTGCTATTTTAAAGCTTCAGTTTATAGAGTTTTTGAACTGGATACTTTTGATCATAATTTTTATTGTTTTAGCTTTATTCTTACAAATAACTAATATATGGAAAAACAAAGTAGTTTCGTTTGCGATAATAATCGTTATTTCTATGTTGATTGCTTGGAATATGATTAATCCGGGTCCGCCTGAGGTAGTCGCTGGTCCATATTTGCATGCACCTACTGAAAATTCGATAACGGTGGGGTGGATAACAAAGGATCACTCTGTCAGCTGGGTTGAATATGGCGAGAATGGTAAGCTCGATAAAAAAGCTTATACAACAAAAAAAGGATTAGTTGGGGGAAATCAAACAGTTAATAAAATAAAAATAGAAGGATTAGAACCAGGAAAAGCATATGATTATCGTATTGTTTCAAAAAAGATAAAAAAACAATACCCTTATGATATTAAGTTTGGAAAGACCTTTTATGGTGAAGTGTTAAACTTCGATACTTTAAGTAGTGACAAAAATGAAATAAGCTTTCTTGTAATTAACGACATACATGAAAACGTAAATCTTCTAACAAAACTTTTAGAAGTAGAAGCAGAGAAGCCATACGATTTGGTTGTTTTTAATGGGGATGCCTTTAATTATGTAATGAATGAAACGCAGTTGATCCAGAGTTTTCTTAAGCCGGTATCAGAACTATTTGCATCGGAAATACCTTTTGTATTTGTGCGAGGAAATCATGAAACACGTGGTAAATTCGCAAGTCAGCTACCTGATTATATGGATAGCCCTAATGGTGAATACTACTATTCTTTTAAACATGGTCCCGCAGAAATCCTTGTCTTAGATACAGGAGAGGATAAAAAGGATGATCATGAAGAATATTTTGGACTTGTAGATTTTGAAGCTTATCGCGAAAAAGAGACGGAATGGCTGAAGGAACTAGTTACAACAAAAGACTATAACATTGCTGATTTCAGAGTAGTATTGTCGCATATTCCGCTGAATGAATTTCAAATGGAGGAACGGATAGATCCGCTTGCGATGTATCAAAAAGAGTGGGCTCAACTGCTGACTAATGGTGGGCTAGATGTTGCGTTAAGTGGGCATTACCATATGAATAAAGTATTCGAACCAAAAGGAGCAGTTGGTTTCCCGGTTATTCTAGGCGGTGGGGAGGCCTATGAAGAAGGGAACTACTCCATTCTAAGAGTAGATATAAATCGTGATAAAATTGAAATCCGCTCTACAGATGAAAAGGGTAATGTGACAGACATCTTGAAAATTGAAAAATAGAATATAATGGGAGAATGAACTAGATGTAATGAAAATACACCAGGTTCCAATAGATTCAATTGGAACCTGGCAGCTTTTATCTTCTTACTTCATATGTTTCAACAAGTTCAATTGAACCGCTGACGGACTGTGCCATGGAACAATTTTTCTTCGTCAATTCGAAAACTTTATCCATTTTTGATTCATTAATTGCATGACCTTCAATTATAAAATGTAAGTGGACTTTCTCGACTCTATTGGCAATTTCCGGATTTCGGAGTACTTCTTTCACTTCGATCGTAATATTTTCTGCCGGCATCCGCATTTTTTCTAGAATATTTCGCATCACTCCACCACTACAAACAGCTAATGATGAAACTAAAAGCTGATAAGGTCTAAACCCATATTGCTCATTGCCTGAAATCGTCAGCTTTCCAAACTCTGTTTCTGTTTCAAACCCATGTTCTCTCATTTCAAATTTCAAAGTTATCTCCTCCTATAATTAAATTATAAAGCATTGTAGCATCAATGAATGTATTTTTTGCTACTGATGTATTTGGTATACATAATGTTGTAATAAACAAGCAGGTATTAGTAAGTGACATGTCGAATTTTTACATAACAAACAGTGATAAGGAGATTAGGCATATGAAAACAGAAAAAGAGAAGATGTTAGCTGGTGAACTTTATAATCCAGCAGATCGAGAATTACTAAAAGGAAGACTGAATGCTCGTAGCCAAACTAGAATATACAATCTAACACTAGAAACAGAAGAAGAACAACGTACAAAATTACTAAAAAATCTGTTTGGTTCAACGGGTAAAAGTTTATATATAGAACCTACGATTCGTTGTGACTATGGGTACAACATACATGTTGGTGAGAATTTCTATGCTAATTTTGATTGTGTGTTTTTGGACGTGTGTGAAATTCGAATAGGTGATAATTGTTTTATTGCACCGGGTGTACATATATACACAGCAACGCATCCATTAGATCCTACTGAAAGGGCATCGGGTGTTGAAAATGGAAAGCCGGTAACGATTGGTCATAATGTTTGGATTGGTGGTAGGGCAGTTATAAATCCGGGAGTTACAATTGGGAATAATGTTGTTATTGCTTCTGGGGCAATCGTTACAAAAGATGTGCCTGACAATGTTGTTGTAGGCGGAAACCCTGCAAGAATTATTAAACAAATAGAAGTTTAATTAATTTTAGGGGGACCGATTATGTTTTTTCCGATTGGCATTTCGTTTGTTTTTATAGTAATACAAGCTATCGTAAGTACAAAAGGTTATGTTTGGGGAAGTGTTACAGTTGCGGCTATTTATACTGCGCTAATAATATTTTTCTTTCAGTCGTATGAATTAATAGCAATTCTATATCTTGTATGCTGTTTTTTTTGGATTATCAGCGCTGCGACATTTGCAATGAGATGGATATGATAAGCAAATATGCGTCTAAAAACGAAAAAACACCGGCAGAGTTAAAAAGCAGCAATTTCAAGGTACTTAAAAAATATCTATAAATCTGGTGAACCTTAAAACGAAGGTGACAGAGATGTCAAAGAAATTCAAAAATGCTCTTTTCCAGTATGGAAGAGAGCATTTTTGAGTGATTATAAGGTTAGTATCTCGTAAAATCTCGAAACATCTCAGAAAACCCTTCATTCCCTTAAATCGTAATCCTATGCTCCAAATAAATCTCCCGCTTAGTAATCTCCGCAGCTTCCAGTAGAATACTTTCCGGTACTGGCTGTTTATAAGCTTCAATAGATTCAATTAGCTGTTCGGAACTACTTGCGCCAATAATAAGTGATCCAGTTACTTTTATTTGCAACGCGTATTGAAGTGCAATGGACGAAATTGGTGCATCTAATGCTTGCAATTTTTCTATTGTGTCGATTAATTCTTTATTTGAATATGAAAGATAGTTGTGGGTTTTATTTGCACGATTAAGGCCGTCAGCTGTTAGTAAACCTTTTGCAACAGTTCCTCGTATTAGTAAGGAAGCTTGGTTGTCTTCGAGCAATGAAAAGCATTCTTCTGGTCTTCTATCTAGTAAACTATACTGCATCATAACGGAAACGGCGTTGCTTTTTTGAAGGAATCGTTCGATAACATTTGGTCGAATAGAGGAAATGCCATATTCACGAATAAGTCCTTCTTTTTTAAGCGATTCCATCGTATCAATCACTTCATCGACATCGTCTTCCATCATTCCGCCATGTAATTGGTATACATCGATATAATCAGTTTGCAGTCGCTTCAAAGATGCATGAATCCCTGTAGTAATCCACTTTTTAGAAGGGTCCCATGACCAGCCATCACCCGACGCATTTACTCGATTTCCTACTTTTGTAGCGAGAATGATGTCTTGGCGATTATCTTTCAACGCGTTCCCGACAATTTTTTCATTTTCCCCTTGATCGTATAAATCGGCCGTATCAAAATAAGTTATGCCATTATTTAATGCTGTTTGAATAATTTTGTTTGCCTCTTGTTGATTGGTTGAAAGCGACATGCAGCCGAACCCAATTTCCGAAACAAATAGATCACTTTTTCCTAATTGTCTTTTATGCACGAATTATCACGTCCTTTACTCCATGGTACAATGAGTATCATACATATTCAAATGAGAGGAAGTTATGAAATGAAAAAATTTGAAGAGAAAACGATTAGCTCTAAATTTATATATAAAGGAAGAATTATTACATTATTAGTCGATGAAGTGAAGTTACCTAATGGCAAAACGGGTAATCGAGAGATTATTAAACATCCAGGAGCAGTAGCGATTATAGCAATTACAGAGGATAATAAAATAATTTTAGTGGAGCAATATCGAAAAGCATTGGAACGTTCGCTTATTGAAATTCCAGCAGGAAAAATGGAGCAGGGGGAAGCACCAGAAGCAACTGCACTTCGTGAGTTAGAAGAGGAAACAGGATATACGACAAATAGCCTGCGATATATTCAATCTTTTGCGACATCGCCTGGATTTGCAGATGAAGTGATTCATGTATATTTTGCAGATAATCTTGTACAAGTAGAGGAAAAAGCAGCCTTAGATGAGGATGAATTTGTCGAGTTGATGCATGTTTCGTTAGAAGAGATGGGAGATTTGATTGCGAATAAACAAGTGTATGATGCGAAAACTGCTTTTGCCTATCTTTGGTTAAAAGACTATTTAAAATAAGCATATTTAGCCTAATTCAGCATACGCCTCGGCGCATATTTGTTTGTTGTACAAGCATATGATGAAAATAGATAGGGGGTGGTCCAATTTGAACCAAACTTATACTATTTTCGTTTCACTAGCTGTACTTGTTATAAGCTTTGTCGGCGGTTTAATATTATTTGAAAGAAGTTCCCCAGAACAGCAGCAATGGATTATTCAGCTTGTTGATTCACGTGTTCTATTAATAGAACAACCTACTTTTTTAGAAACTATCTTTCCTCATTTAATGATTGCCGTTTTATTTTTTTTATTTTATCAGCATCGTTATTTGAAAAACTTTGTTTTAGTTATTTGTGCATTAAAGATTACGTTTTATGGTTTTTGTTCTAGCTACTTACTTCAGTCACAAGATACGACTTTTCCTTATGTATTTTGGTGGTTTCCGTTTCAATTAGTTTATTGTTTGCTTCTTCTCGCACTTGCAAATAGAATAAATGTCTTTACGTTAGCCTTATATATAATTATTATAATTATAGAGTACTTCTTAATACCATTCTTATTATTTAATAATTAGTATTTATTGATAATAATTATAAAGTTAATCTCTTGTAATGAGAATTGACTCTTTGGTATAATGAAAGGAGTATTAAGGAGGCGTCATATGGAGAGCCGTATTGATCGTATAAAAAAGCAATTATCTGGTGCGAGCTATAAACTGACGCCACAACGTGAAGCGACAGTGCGAGTTTTGCTTGAAAATGAAGAAGATCATTTAAGCGCAGAAGATGTCTTTTTACTAGTTAGAGAGAAATCACCGGAAATCGGACTGGCTACAGTATATAGAACACTTGAATTGTTGAATGAGTTAAATGTTGTGGATAAAATTCAGTTTGGTGACGGGGTATCCCGTTATGATTTAAGGCAAGAAGGAGCGGCCCATTTTCATCATCATTTAGTTTGTTTGGAATGTGGTGCTGTCGATGAAATTCAAGAGGATTTATTGGAAGATGTGGAAGCAATTGTTGAGAAAAAGTGGAACTTTATTATAAAAGATCATCGTTTAACTTTTCATGGAATATGTTACCGCTGCCAAGACAACTAATACTTAGTATAAACAAGCGAAGGATAGCACATTATGCTATCCTTTTTTATATAGAAAGGAGATAGTCCGATGAAAGATGGGTTGATTCATTTAGAAGATTATTTGCATTTTTTACGTATTGAGCGTCAGCTAGCGAGTAATACGCTAGTTTCCTATAAAAAAGATTTACTAGATTACTTAAAGCACATTTTTGAAATGCAACAATTACATACATTAGATGAAGTGGAACGCCAACATATTGTTTTGCATCTTAGAACATTAAAAAATGAAGGGAAGACACCTCGAACGATTTCCCGACATATTTCATCTATTCGTTCCTTTCACAAGTTTTTAATACGGGAAAGAGTGACGAACCAAGATCCTACGATACATTTAGAGCTCCCGCAGCTCGATCAAAAATTACCTCATTTTCTTTCGGTGGAAGAACTAACAATATTATTAAACGGAATTGATTTGTCGAAAGCGCAAGGAGTGCGCGATCTTGCAATGTTTGAGTTGATGTATGCAAGTGGCATGCGTATAAGTGAATGTTTAAATTTGGATTTAGAAGATTTGCATTTAACGATGGGATTTGTGCGCTGCTTTGGTAAAGGCGGAAAAGAGCGGATTATTCCACTTGGAGGAGCAGCAATAAATGCTTGCACAAACTATATCGAAGAAGCGAGAGCTAAATTAGTTAAGCCGACAGAAAAAACAGATGCATTATTTATCAATCAACGAGGAAAAAGGTTGACGAGACAAGGTATTTGGAAGCTTTTAAAGGCGCATGCAATGAATGCAGGTATACAAAAAGAAATAACTCCGCATGTATTGCGGCATTCTTTTGCGACACACTTAATAGAAAATGGAGCAGATTTACGAGCAGTGCAAGAAATGCTTGGCCACTCGGATATTTCTACGACACAAATTTACACGCATGTAAGTAAAACAAGATTGAAAGAAGTATATAAGAAATTTCATCCGAGAGCATAAATATAAAAAAATAACGTACATATGCGCAAATGCCGAGTCACTTGTTGCATATGTACGTTATTTTTTTAAAAAGTCAGAGGTCTGACCTGTACAAGTTGAAGTTTTTTGGTAAACTAAAAGAAACGAGTTAGGGGGATAATAATGGACAATACATTTAAACGAATTCATATCATTGTAATGGACTCTGTAGGAATTGGGGAAGCACCAGATGCGGCTGCTTTCGGAGACGTTGGTTCTCATACGATTGGACATATCGCAGAGAAGATGGATGGTCTTCACATGCCGGAAATGCAAAAATTAGGTCTAGGAAACATCGATCGTATTCAAGGTATTGATAAAGTCGAAAATCCAACTGCTTATTTTGGAAAAATGCAAGAACTTTCGGTTGGAAAAGATACGATGACTGGACACTGGGAAATCATGGGTCTGAACATTGATAAACCATTTAAAGTATATCCAAATGGATTTCCTGATGAACTAATTTCTGCTTTGGAACAAAAAATAGGACGTAAAGTAATTGGGAATAAACCAGCGAGTGGAACAGGAATATTAGATGAGCTTGGCGAAGAACATATGAAGACAGGTGCAATTATTGTCTATACTTCTGCAGATCCAGTGTTACAAATTGCTGCTCACGAAGAAATTATACCGTTAGAAGAGCTATATCATATTTGTGAAGTTGCTAGAGAGCTTACATTGTCAGAAGAATTTTTAGTTGGCCGAGTGATTGCGCGCCCATTTATCGGGGAACCAGGCAATTTTGCACGTACTTCCAATAGACATGACTACGCACTGAAGCCGTTTGGTCGAACTGCGATGAATGAACTACAAGATGCTAATTTTGATGTGCTTGCTATTGGTAAGATTAATGACATTTTTAACGGAGAAGGTATTACTTCTACAGAACGTACAACGGATAATATGGATGGAATGGATAAATTCATTGCAACGTTAGATAAAGATTTTACGGGTATTAGTTTCTTAAATCTTGTAGACTTTGATGCACTTTATGGACATCGCCGTGACCCAATTGGTTATGGGAAATCGTTAGAAGAGTTTGATGTAAGAATGGCAGAAGTTTTTCCAAAGCTAACAGACGAAGACTTGCTTATAATTACAGCTGATCATGGCAATGATCCTACTATGCCAGGAACGGACCATACAAGAGAGTATGTACCGTTAATCGTGTACTCTCCAAGGTTTACACAGATGAAAGAGCTTCCACTTTGTAAAACATTTGCAAATATCGGAGCAACAATTTCTGAAAACTTCAGTGTAGCGACAACAGAAGTTGGAGAGAGTTTCTTGTCTTTATTGAAATAAAATCTAAAGAGGTGGGGATAATTATGAACATGCTTGAATTGATTGATAAGAAAAAGAGAAATATTGCCCTAACTGAAGAAGAAATACAATATATGGTTACGAATTATACAAATGATGAAATTCCTGATTATCAAATGAGCTCTATGCTAATGGCAATTCTTATTAATGGGATGAGTAAAGAGGAAACATCATGGCTAACGAAAGCAATGGTTGATTCGGGAGATGTTATTGATTTATCGTCTATTGAAGGTTTTAAAGTAGATAAGCACAGCACAGGAGGCATTGGGGATAAAATTAGCTTGCTAGTAGCGCCAATTTTGGCATCATTAAATATTCCTGTGGCGAAGATGAGTGGTAGAGGCTTAGGCATTACGGGAGGTACGGTAGATAAGCTAGAATCAATCGACGGCTTTCATGTAGAATTATCTTCGGAACAATTTATCCAACAAGTGAATAAACATAAAATTGCCATTGTTGGTCAATCTGGAAACTTAACACCAGCGGACAAGAAATTGTATGCATTAAGAGATGTAACAGGAACGGTAGACTCTATTCCGTTAATCGCTGCGTCTATTATGAGTAAAAAAATTGCTAGTGGTGCGGATGGTATCGTACTGGATGTAAAATGCGGTAAAGGTGCTTTTATGAAGGATTTAGCGCATGCATCGGAACTTGCTGAAACAATGATCGGAATTGGCGAGAGTCTAGGAAGAAAAGTTTCGGTTGTTATTACAGATATGAACCAGCCACTTGGTCATAATATCGGAAATAAATTAGAAGTTGCTGAATCGCATGATTTCTTACAAAATTATCAAGATAGTGAACAAGGCTTACTAGATGTTACAGTAGCTATTTCTTCTAAAATGTATCAATTAGCAACTGGTGTAAGTGATGTAGAAGCTAAGGAAAAAGTGCTCGAAACACTTTCAAGCGGTGCAGCATTAACTAAATTCAAAGAATTTATCGTTGCGCAGGGTGGAGATGCTTCGGATATTGTCGCGAAAAATACGAAGCACGAAATTGAAGTGAAGTCTAATCACGATGGCTTTGTCCAATTAATCGATGCTGAAATGATCGGCAAAGCCTCTCTATTCGTAGGGGCTGGAAGATTGACGAAAGCGGATGTTTTAGATTTTGATTCGGGTATTAAATTAGTATCACTAACAGGACAACGAGTGAAAAAAGGCGATACATTAGCTGTTTTATATTCGAATAAAGATGAAATCGAAGCGTCGATTCAGTTAATCGAAGAAGCGTATATTATTACGGATGTTGAACCAGCGAAAAAGAATTCTATATTAAAAATTATGTAACACCTATCGAAATAGGCATCTTGTAAAGGTTTTTAAAACTTTTACAGGGTGCTTATTTTTTTTGTGGGAACCGTTGATTTGCGTTCCAGGCGGACGCGTTCCGCGGGGTGAGCGATGAACCATCACCGCCCCTACGGGTACGTTGTGATGTTCCATCTGCCTCACTGATCCCGCAGGTGCACTCCAATCAACTCATATATAGAAGTATCACTTTCTAGAAACCTACAAAAGCTGCCAAAATTGTATCTTTGGCAGCTTTTGTAATGTATAGAATGCAACTTGCTTTACCTCCTCGTTCGTACTTTACATAAAGTGTGTCTTAAAAAATAGCCACTATGCCTTCGCATTTTATATAGGTTATTATTCATGGAGATTTGGACTTATCTATAAAAGTGACGATTAATTTGCACTTATTCAATACTTGTCTAGTTGAATTTACCTAAATATTTGCCACACTTCGTATTTAGCTGGAAAACTATTCATTCGTTCGCTTTTCTATGAAATATCGCTTCCATTCTAAGTAAGTAGCAACCTCCATTGGATTGAAGCGAAAGGGGTGGCGACTCCGGCGGGAAAAGCGTTAGTCGAAGACCCTGGACTGAGCGCATGCGAAGGAAGCGGCTGAGGCAACGCCCGCGGAAAGCGTCCACGCCTGTAGCAGAAACTGCCATTAAGACGTATTAAATGTATAAAACGAACGAAAATACTAAATTGAATAAAATGGTTAATCAACAGGCATGAAGATTGAATTTAAAATATTATCTGCTTTTCTATGTTTAAAAATAGAGTAATAATCCCATACTTTTCTTGAACAAACCTTTGTCGAAAATCGACTAATAAACAATGATTTCTTCTACTTTTGTCATGCGCAAGGATTCCAGGATATCAATGTTGAATTGGGCTAACAGAGGAGGCGATTATATGTATCACGAAGTAGAAAAAGTTGGCGATGAAATAATTATTATTCGATTAAAAGGTGAATTAGATCATCATAGTACGCAAGAAATTCGAAATGAGATAGTACCAATGATTAAAAATGGCTCTATTAAAGTGATTGTTTGGAATTTGAAAGATTTACACTTTATGGACAGCTCCGGTATAGGTCTGATACTTGGTAGAATGCGCGAACTAGCTCCTATCGACGGCCAAACGATTATTGTCAATCCATCTGAAACGATGAAGAAAATTTTCACGTTTGCGGGGTTAAGTCCATATATTTATAACGAATCAGAAATTGAGATTATGTCAAAGTTAGGGGGAATTGTTTATGGACAATGAGATTACATTAACTTTTATTGCCAAAAGTGAGAATGAAGCATTAGCGAGAATGGTTATGTCTAGTTTTATCGCAGCAATTGATCCAACGATTGAAGAATTATCGGAGTTTAAAACGGTTATTTCAGAAGCGGTGACAAATGCAATTGTTCATGGTTATGAAGAAGATGGCATTGGAAAAATTGATATTCATGCAAGTAGATTAGATAGAGAGATTATCGTATCCATTGTAGATTATGGTCGTGGTATTCGTGATGTTTTGCAAGCACGTGAGCCTCTATTTACGACTAAACCAGAAGAAGAACGTTCTGGAATGGGCTTTACGATTATGGAAAGTTTTAGTGATGATGTAGATATTTATTCAATTCCTGATAGGGGGACAACCGTAACTATTACGAAGAGATTTGTACCAATTCAAGAATCAGTTAGGATCGTCTAATGATGAATAAAAAGCCGTCTACTTTATTATCACAAGAAACAATGAGAGAGCTAATTGCTGCTTCACAAGCTGGAGATAAGCTAGCAAGGCAGCAAATGATTGAAGGTAATACAAGGCTTGTATGGTCAATTGTTCAAAGGTTTGCTTCTAGGGGTGCGGACTTAGAAGATTTATTTCAAATTGGTTGTATTGGTTTAATGAAATCTGTGGATAAATTTGATTTGAGTTATGAAGTGAAATTTTCTACGTATGCTGTTCCGATGATTATAGGTGAAATTCAGCGGTTTTTACGAGACGATGGCATGGTGAAAATAAGTCGTTCTATTCGAGAGTTGAATTTTAAAATTCGGCACGCAACGGATGATTTTTTGAAAATAAATGAACGGCAACCAACCATTCTAGAACTGGCGACTGTTTTAGAAGTTTCGAGAGAAGAAATTGTGATGGCAACCGATGCGCTCAGAGACCCTGCATCTTTGCAGGAACAGCTATATGAAAATGAAAGTGGAGATGCTTTAACGTTAATGGATCAAATGAAAGATGAGCGCTCGGAGAAATCATTTGATCATATTCCACTAAGGGAGCTCGTCGAAAAACTAGAAAAAAGGGAGCAAATGATTATTTATTTGCGTTATTATTTGGATTGTACTCAAAGTGATATTGCGGAGAGGCTAGGTATATCCCAAGTGCAAGTTTCGAGATTAGAGAAAAAGATATTAACCCAGCTTAAGACATGGCTTGTGCCAGCTGGTTTCAGCAACAATCAAAAAGCAAAAGATGGGTGATTGAAACGAAATCGTTATTTCCAAATATGTCGGCAGCAGAAGATTTTTTGAAAGAAAAGTTTGGTGTTAATGAATCATATGATTTTGGCACGATGCATACTCATTTATATGATTTTCCAGTGCTGCTTGTTTATATTAATGGGTTAGTAGATGGGCAAGTGCTTACGGAATTACTGACTCAAGTGCAAAGGGATAAATGGGATGTAGAATTAGATGAAAATACGATTATGGAGCATTATTTCCCTTATTACTCGATAACGGCATATGATTCGACTGAAAAATGGTTAGTTGCTTTAATGAGTGGACAAGTGACATTCATTTTAAAAAATGGTTCTGTTTATACAATTGATGTTCGAACTTATCCAGGAAGGCAACCTGAAGAACCGGATAACGAAAAGGTAGTAAGAGGTTCAAGGGATGGCTTCACTGAAAATATTGTTCAAAATACGGCGTTAATCAGAAGAAGAATTCGAGATGTAAATTTACGTTTTGAATTACATCAAGTTTCAACACGAAGTCAAACAGATATTGCAATCGCTTATATTAAAGATGTTGCAAATGATGATAATTTGGTACAAATACGTGAACGTTTAAATCGAATTCAGCATGATGGATTTACAATGACAGATAAAGCGCTAGAAGAGTGGATATTTAAGCAAGGATTTCACCCACTACCATTCGTGCGCTTTACGGAAAGACCAGATATTGCGGCAGCGCATTTATTGGAAGGGCATATCGTGATGATTGTCGACACTTCTCCATCTGTTATTATTGTTCCGACTACATTATTTCACCATCTCCAGCATGCGGAGGAGTATAGACAAGCGCCAGTCATTGGTACGATCGTTCGATGGATTCGTTTTTCTGGGGTATTATTAAGCTTATTTTTATTGCCATTTTGGTATTTGTTCGCTACACATCCTGAGTTTTTGCCGAAGTCTTTCGAATTTTTAGGACCAAAAGAATTCGGAGAAGTGCCTCTTTTACTCCAAATATTAATAGCGGATATCGGGATAGAATTTTTAAGATTAGCTGCCATTCACACACCGACACCTTTGTCGACAGCGATGGGAATTATCGCTGCACTTGTCATTGGTCAGATGGCAGTAGATGTCGGATTATTCATACCTGAAGTAATTCTTTACGCAGCAGTAACTGCCATATTTACTTTTGCGATACCTTCGTATGAGCTAAGTATTGCGACGAAAATTTTTAGAACGTTTATTTTGCTAAGCACCGCTATTTTTGGTGTGAATGGTTTATTTATATCTCTCGTTTGTTTGCTTTGGTATGTAGGTTCTATAAAGCCTTTAAATGTACCGTATTTATGGCCTGCTATGCCGTTCTTTCCAAAAGCATTTTTACGAATACTGATCAGATTTCCAATGCCTGTTGATGCAAAAAGGCCGTTCATCACGCGATCACCTGTTCGTAAAAGATCATAAAACCCATTGCATTCTTCCCTTTTAGTATGGTAAAGTTCATATAGTAAAAGAGGAAATGAGGTAGGGTACATGGTGATGGTATCAAAACATGCTGTAAATGAAAAAGGTCATTTAACAATCGGTGGAGTAGATAGTATAGAGTTAGCGAAAATATATGGCACACCATTATTTATATACGACTTGTCACTTATTAGAGAGCGTGCGCAAGCATTTATCAATACATTTAAAGAACTAAATGTACAAGCGCAAGTTGCATATGCAAGTAAAGCTTTTTCAAGTGTAGCAATGTATCAAGTGATGAAACAAGAAAATTTATCTTTAGATGTTGTTTCTGCTGGTGAATTGTATACGGCTATTAAAGCAGGCTATCCAGTAGACCGAATTCATTTTCACGGGAATAATAAAAGTAAAGAGGAATTATTACTAGCAATTGAGCATAAAATTGGTTGTATCGTCGTAGATAATTTTTACGAAATTGAGTTATTAAAAAAATTAGCTGCCGAGCATAACCAAAAGGTGAATATTTTATTACGCGTAACACCAGGTGTAGAAGCACATACGCATGATTATATTACAACAGGTCAACAAGATTCGAAATTTGGTTTCGATTTATTAAATGGGCAAGCGGATCGGGCATTTAACGAAGTATATCAAGATGATTATATTCAATTACTCGGCTTACACTGTCATATTGGCTCGCAAATTTTTGAAACGATTGGTTTTAAAGTTGCAGCTGAAAAGCTTATTAAAAAAATGTTGGAATGGCATGAAGAGTACGATTTCCAGTGTACAGTGTTAAATTTAGGTGGGGGCTTCGGCATTAAATATACCGACGAAGATTCTCCATTAGAGCCTTCTGTATACGTGAAAGAAATGGTCATTGTTGTAAAAAATCTTGTTGCACAAACGAATTTTGCAATGCCGGAAATTTGGATTGAGCCAGGTCGTTCACTCGTTGGAGATGCCGGAACTTCGCTGTATACAATTGGTTCGGAAAAAGAAGTTCCAGACATTCGAACATATTTAGCAGTCGATGGTGGTATGTCTGATAATATCCGTCCAGCATTATATGGTGCTTTATATGATGCTGTTATTGCAAATAAAATGGAAGAACAAAAGACGGAACAGTACACAATTGCAGGGAAGTGTTGTGAGTCCGGCGATAAATTAATTGAGCATATTACATTACCAAAAGCACAAGCAGGGGACATTTTAGCAATGTTCTGTACGGGAGCTTACGGCTATGCAATGGCTAGCAATTATAATCGTTTAGCAAGACCAGCAGTCGTTTTTGTTGAAAATGGCAATCATCAATTAGCTGTAAGAAGAGAATCATTAGAAGATTTAATCCATCTTGACCTCCCACTTACTTTAGAAAAGGAGTGAGGATAAGTTGAAAAAGATTAATATCATTCTCTTTCTACTTCTTTTTTTATCAGGAGTTGTTTGGGGAGTAATTTACTGGTTCTTTATTGCACCAAACGCTAATTTGTAATTTGAACAAATGTCGTGTACGATATAAAAAGTTCTTTTTAACGTTTCGCTAGGGTGTAATTGATGAAATTAAAAGAGGGTTTAAAATATGCTATTTCGCTATAAAAAAACATTTGAAAAAATTTCTATGGGGTTACTTTCTTTCATGCCGCAGGAAAAAGACGTAAAAAAATTATTAGAAACAATTCATCAGTATGATACAGATCCAAATTGGCATTTGTTTCTTTGGAAAAAGGATGAAGATGTTGTTGGGCTTATTGGTGTGAAGATGGATGGTTCAGAAGGAATCGTTCAGCATGTCTCCGTCAGCCCCTCGCATAGAGGTGAAGGTATCGGGAAAGAGATGGTTCAAAAACTACCATCTTTTCTAAATACAACTTCTATTCGACCTACCGCAGAAATAAAAGCTTTCTTCGAAAAATGCCAAATTGAAAAAGAAGAAGAATGACCTAATTTTGGTCATCTCTTCTTTTTTTCTGTTTTTCACGCTCTTCCAGTATTTCTGAGCGGTCTCGAAGCATATGTTTATGTGTAAGGAAATGCAAGTCTAAGCTAGTAGGAAGTTCTAAACTCTCTACACGAGTAAGTAACTCAGCATCATTAATTTGAATGGAAAACACTTGGAATGGAAATGCACTATTCATGAGTTTTAATGCAGTAGTCATATCATTTTTTAGTTTTCCGAAATTAATTGTTTCAAAAAAAGAAGAATGTTGCATTGTTTCGATTCGCTGTAAGCTAGAACGCATTGTTCGAATTGCACCGGAAAAGTTTTCTCTTCTCCAATGATACATAGCTGTAGACATAAGTATTAAAGCTGCTAGAGGGTGCATTTTTTGTGTAGGAGCTACTTCTTTCCAATAGTCCTCTAAAACCTCATGGCATTCAAAAAAATCTTGTGTATCATTAAATTCTTTTAGAAATTGAACAAAACTTGGATGGTATGTAGGATGCAATACAATCACCTTTCCTCTATAATAATGATAAAAACCGATAATAGGTGGAGTATTATGTCGTATGAAGTTAAAGTCGAGGCATTTGAAGGGCCTCTAGATTTATTATTACATTTAATAAATCGTTTGGAAATAGATATATATGATATTAAGATGGCAGAGATCACTACGCAATACATGGAGCATATTCATGCGATGAAAGTATTAGAGTTAAATGAAGCGAGCGAATACCTTGTAATGGCAGCAACATTATTATCGATTAAAAGTAAAATGTTGTTGCCGATTCATCATGGGGAAGAAATGGAAGATGACTTCGATATTCAAATGGACGATCCACGAGATGAGTTAGTTTCCAGATTGATAGAATACAAAAAGTACAAAGAAGCTGCAACTAGTTTGCAAGAGATGGAAGAAGAACGTGGGTTATTTTACACGCGACCTCCAGCGGATTTAAGTGGTTATCATGAAACACAGCAGCTGGCAATGTTCGAACATGATGTGAATGTATTTGATATGCTTGGTGCTTTTCAAAAAATGTTGAGAAGGAAGCAACTAAATGCCCCTTTACATACGCGAATTAGTAAACAAGAAGTCTCGATTAAAGAACAAATGAAACATGTAATTACTACGCTAAAACAAGGTGGAGGAAAAATGTCTTTCTATGCTCTTTTTCCAACAAGAGATAAAATGACGATTGTTACGACATTTTTGTCCTTATTAGAATTGATTAAGCGTCAAATTGTTCAGGTAGAACAAAAAGATAATTTCGATGAACTATTTGTTCTATTGCGAAAGGGAGATACCGAGAGTGAATTCGAAGATGAGATTGATGAGTAAAATTGAAAGTTTGCTTTTTGTAAGTGGAGACGATGGATTAACAAAAAAGCAACTTGCATTTTTAACCGAATCAACGGAACAAGAAATAAGTGAAACATTAGAAACAATGATGCAAGCCTACGTGCAACAGGAAGACAGAGGAATTGAGATCAAACAATTAGCTGGAACATTTCAATTTGTTACAAAGCAAACTAATGTGAAAAGTATTCAAAAGTTAGTAGAAAATCCTACTGCTCAATCTCTTTCCCAAGCATCACTAGAAGTACTAGCAATTATTGCTTACAAACAACCAATAACAAGAATCGAAATAGAAGATATTCGTGGAGTAAAATCAGAAAGACCGATTTACACATTAGCTGCAAAAGGGCTTGTGCAAGAAGTCGGACGTGCTGAAGGAACAGGAAGAGCTATTTTATACGGAACAACTACTGAGTTTCTTCAATACTTCGGATTAAAAAATATTAAAGCACTACCCCCACTTCCTGAAGAGGTTGAAGGGGATGAAATGGAAGATGCCGATTTATTTATGACAAAGTTTCAAGAAGCTTTTGGAAATCAGGAATAATATAAAAAGGAGTTTAAACTATATATAAAAAAGCATTGCTTGTCTTGTTGTTTTTCTTATGTTGGCAAACGAATGAAGCAGAGGCTTCGTCGTCGTATGCAGTGATGGATGCAAGTACTGGTAGATTACTAGAAGGTAGCAATGCATATGAAGAGCTGCCGATTGCTAGCTTAACAAAGGTGTGGACTGCATTAACTGTTTTAGACGCAGTCGCATTAGATGAAGAAATTACTATATCAGCCCAAGCTGCATCTCAAGAAGGATCTTCATTATACTTACAGGTTGGCGAAGTATGGACAGTAGAGTCGCTATTACACGGACTGCTATTACAATCAGGAAACGACGCTGCGTATGCATTAGCAGAATTTACCGGAGGATCGATTGAAGGATTCGTTCAGCTAATGAATGAAAAGATAAAATATGCAGGAATGGAAAATGCACATTTTACAAATCCATCAGGACTTCATGATGATAATCATTTTGCTTCAGCGAAAGACATGGCGGATATGCTACGTTTAGCACTGCAAAACGAAGAGTTCAAAGCAATTGCTTCCGCTAAGTCTTATAAGCCAAAAGAACGGGCAATTACGTGGAAAAATAAGCATAAGCTATTACATTTTTCGGATGAGGCAGTCGCAGGAAAAACAGGCTATACAAAAAGAGCAGGTAGAACACTCGTCACTTATTTTAAAGATGGCTCAAAAGAAGTGATTGTTGTGACGCTAAATTTTTCGAATGATTGGCAAACCCATACAACTTTAGCGAATAAAATTTTTTCAAATTATGATCGTGTGAAAGTTGTGAAAAAAGGGAAGTATAGTATTTTTCAAGATGAAGTAATTGAAGTGAAAAATGATAAGTATTTATTGTTAACGAAAGCGGAGCAAAAAGAATTGCGAAATGTGTTGCTCATTCCAAGAAAACAAGTAGCAAATGCTCCTTATATTTGGAATGTTTATATAAAAGATGATCTTGCCCTGCGTTTTAATGTGACAAAACTGAAGTGATGTAAGGAGGCACGTCTGTTAATTATCCTATTTTTGGAAATTGTGCTAATAGGAAAAAACGAATACCCTTTAATACTAAAACACTCGTTCTCGACTTGCATTACGCCCTCATTCGTACTTTATATATAGTGCGTCTTAATGAGTTTTGACAGGGATTTTCGATACAGGGGTGGAAGCTTTCGCCTCAGCCGCTTCCTTCACTTCGTTCAGTCCAGGGTCTTCGGCTCACCGCCCGCCCCACGGATAGCGTCCTCCCTGCAGTGTAAATCCTAGCGGAAACTCTCCGTTAAGTCGCACTTTATGTAGAAAACGAACGAAGATACAAAATTGAATAAAATGGTTAATCAACAGGCGTGGTAAAGAAGACAGTTTTTCTAAAAAGACTGTCTTCTTTTAATTTGGGCAAAAGTATGACATAATTCTTTCATGTTAGTGGAAAGAATGGACGAGGTGAATTAGTTGGAGCGATTACAAAAAGTGCTTGCACACGCTGGTGTAGCATCAAGAAGAAAAGCAGAAGAATTAATTTTAGAAGGTAAAGTAAAAGTGAACGGAAAAGTAGTAACAGAACTAGGAACAAAAGTTTCTGATAGCGACACAGTAGAAGTGAACAACGTTAAATTAGAAAAAGAACAAAAAGTATATTATCTACTGTATAAACCAAGAGGCGTCATTTCAGCAGTATCAGACGATAAAGGCAGAAAAACAGTGACAGACTTACTTCCAAACGTAAAAGAAAGACTTTATCCAGTAGGACGCTTAGACTATGAAACGTCAGGTTTGTTATTACTTACAAACGATGGCGATTTTTCGTATGCTTTAACACATCCGAAATTTAAAGTCGAAAAAACATATGTTGCACGAGTAAAAGGAATTCCACTAAAGGAACAACTGCGCCCATTAGAGCGTGGAATTGTTTTAGAAGATGGAAAAACAGCCCCTGCACGAGTAAAACTAATGTCTTCTGAACGTAAAGCTGACAAATCTATTATTGAAATTACAATTCACGAAGGTAAAAATAGACAAGTTCGTCGTATGTTTGATGCAATCGGATTCCCTGTTCAAAAGCTAAAACGTGAACGCTTCGGATTTTTAGGACTGCACGGATTAAATGCTGGTGAGTGGCGAGAGCTAACAACGCATGAAGTGAAACAGATGCGAGTGCTTGCGGAAACTGGAAAAATCGGTAACTAAATTTAGAAAGTTCACAAAGCATTCAAATGTCGTTTATATTTTCGTGTGTTAATTTTGATATAATTAATGCTGGCAATGCATGGGAATGGAGGGTCATAAATGGCTCAATCTAAACAACAACGTTTTTATATTAGAGCGGTTATTTTAATAGCGCTTACAATTGCTATTGTTTTTACGGTTTATTCAAACGTGACAAAAGAAAAAAATGCAGTATTGCAAGTTGGCGATAAAGCTCCAGATTTCTTAGTAGTTGACATGAATGGAACAGAACATCGTCTCTCTGATTATAAAGGAGAAGGACTATTTTTAAATTTCTGGGGTACTTGGTGTAAACCATGTGCAAAGGAAATGCCTGCAATGGACAACCAATTCAATGTTTATAAAGATCAAGGAGTTCAAACATTAGCTATTAATATCGGTGAATCCGATTTAAAAGTAAGTAGCTTTGTTAATCGTTATGGCTTATCGTTTCCGGTTGCAATAGATCGAACTAAAAATGTGATGAATTTGTATAATATTAAACCTTTACCTACAACTTTTTTAATAAACCCTGAGGGTAAAATTGTGAAGATTATTGAAGGTGAAATGACGGAGCAAGATATTGCTAATTTTATGGATCAGATTAAGCCTCTATAGAAGGAGTTTTTATGAATGGACAAGATTGTTTGTACATGTGGAAACGTAAATCCAGCTGGAACTGAATTATGTGAAAGTTGTGGGCGTCCATTAGATCAAAAAACAAAAGAAAAAACACTTGTCGATATGAGATATGAGGGAGCAGCAAGGCGCTCTCAAACTTACAACAAAACACTTGTTGATAAAGTTTGGAATTTTTTCTCTAGTGTAAAAGTAGGTATGTGGATCATTGTTGCTATTTTAGTTGCTGCAGCAATCGGAACAATTCTCCCACAAGTATTTTATGTCCCTGCTACGACGGAAGCTGGTATTGCTGATTATTATGAGAGAATCTATGGAACTTTTGGTGTTCTATATTATAAACTTGGATTATCGGACCTTTATAGTTCATGGTGGTTCCAAGGTTTAGTAGGAATGCTTGGTATTTCATTGATAATTGCGAGCTTGGACCGTGTAATACCGCTTTATAAATCATTGAAAAAACAAAAGACACAGCGACATATTAGTTTTTTAAAACGTCAACGGATGTATGGAATTGGCAAGGTAGAATCGCCAGACGACACACTTAACAAAGCGGAAGAAAAGCTAAAAACAATGCGTTATAATGTGAAACGTGAAGGAAATGCCATTTTAGCCGAGAAAGGAAGATTTTCTCGTTGGGGCCCTTACGTCAATCATTTAGGACTAATCTTATTCTTATTTGGCGTTATGTTGCGTGCAATTCCAGGTTTTTATGTAGATGAAACAATGTGGCTTCGTGAAGGGGAAACACTTTATGTTCCAAAAACAGAAGGCTATTTCTTAGAGAGTAAAGAATTTATCTATGAAACTTATACAAAAGAAGAATCGGAAGAAGTGTTTGGAAATGCCATTGATCGGGTTGGCTCAATTGCAAAAAACTATCAAACGGATGTAGCTTTATATAAAGGTGCAGATGACGCAGTTGCTGGAAATGCAAACGATTTATCATTCGTCAAAGAAGAATCTATCCAAGTAAATGAACCATTAAAATTTGCCAATTTTTCAGTGTTCCAAATGGATTTCAAACTGGATGAATTAAAAACGATGACATTCCAGCTGCAAGATAAAGAAACAAAAACTTCTTTTGGGGATTTTACAATTGATTTAGCTGACCCTCAACCAATATATGAGCTGCAAGACGGTTATAAAGTAGAAGTTTTAGATTATTATGCTGATTTTAGTGGTTTTGAAGATGGTGTACCGCAATCGAAAACACCGCTTCCAAATAATCCAGCATTTTTAATAAAAATGACTACTCCTGATTTTCCAAAAGGAGAAACAAGTTTCGTCATGATTCAAGAAACAATGGAGCCTTTCGGAGAAAATAAACATAAAATCGCATTCCAAAGTGTAGAAACAAGAGATGTATCTGGGCTAACAATTCGGAAAGATTTAACACTTCCTATTTTAGGACTTGGTGGTCTAATCTTCATGATTGGAGTAGCACAAGGTTCGTATTGGAATCATCGACGTATCTGGATCCAACTGTTAAATGATGGACAAGTAGTCGTAGCGGCACATACGAACAAAAACTGGTTGAGTATCAGAAAAGATATTGATGCAGTTTCAGAAGTTGCAACACTTCCAGTTTATGAAGATCAACAAGATTTAGATTCTAAAGTGGAGAAAGAGGAAGGGGTTTAACAATATGGATTTGGTATCTGTAAGTAGTACGTTATTATTAATTTCGTTTATCGCTTATTTAGTCGCAACATTTTTATTTGGTGGCGCGGTAAAAAGTTCAAGTTCTGAATCGACAAAATCGTTTGATCGTTGGGGCAAATTAGCAATTACTGTTACGATTATCGGTTTTATTTCAAATCTTGGTTATTTCTTTACTAGATGGATTGCTGCAGGACATGCTCCTGTAAGTAATTTGTTCGAGTTTACAACAGCGTTTGGAATGATGGTAGTTGGAGCGTTTATCTTAATCTTCTTCATCTATAGGATTCCAGCACTTGGCCTTTTTGCTTTACCAATTGCTGTATTAATCATTGCTTATGCTAGTATGTTCCCTAAAGATATTACACCGCTGATCCCAGCATTAAAGAGTTACTGGTTAACTGTTCATGTAATTACAGCAGCATTAGGAGAAGCTATTTTAGCGATTAGTGCGGTTGCGGGATTAATCTGGTTGCTTAAAAATATTGATATGGCGAAAAAATCAGCACAACGTTTTTGGATTGAAGTGGTGATGTTTGTCCTTGTTTTAGTACTTGGTTTTGTTGTTGCAACGACATCTTTTACAATTGCAGATTATAAAGCAGAGTATAACTATGTAAGCAAAGACGAAAAAGTCTTGAAAATTGAATACAATATGCCTCCTCTTTTCGGCATGAACCAATCAGAGGCGATTACGGAAAATGCAATGGAACCATTAGTGGAAACGCCAGCACTTGTTAATGCGAAGAAGTTAACAGTAGTTGTATGGTCAATTATTTTTGGATCTGTATTGTATGTTTTACTTCGTTTAATTGCACGAAAACGCTTAGCAGAAGTGTTACAGCCGTTTGCTAAAAAAGCGAATTCACAATTTATGGACGAAATCGGTTATCGCTCTGTTTTAATTGGTTTCCCTGTATTTACTTTAGGAGCACTAATTTTCGCTATGATCTGGGCACATGAAGCATGGTCTAGATTCTGGGGATGGGATCCAAAAGAAGTATGGGCACTTATTACTTGGCTGTTTTATGCAGTATTCTTACATCTGCGTCTAACAAAAGGGTGGCAAGGTGAAAAGTCAGCTTGGTTAGCGTTAATAGGTTTCATTATTATTATGTTTAACTTAATCGCTGTTAACTTAATAATTGCAGGTTTACACTCATACGCATAATGAAAGATTGAACAGGTAGAAAGCTCTTATCTCTTATGAATAAAAAGAGATAAGAGCTTTTCTTTCATTTTGCTTGTACAAATTGTACAATATAGAATATATGCTAATAGAAGGGTAGGATATTATGTCTGAAAATATTAGACTTTTAGTTGTAGATGATGAGGATCGTATTCGCCGATTGCTGAAAATGTATTTAGAAAGAGAAGGATACATAGTTGACGAAGCAGAGAATGGTGAGATTGCTTTACAAATGGCATTAGAAAATGATTACAATTGTATTTTATTGGATATCATGATGCCTGAAAAAGATGGAATCGAAGTAATGACAGAATTACGTGAACATAAAGAAACACCAATCGTTTTATTAACTGCAAAAGGTGAAGAGGCGAATCGAGTGGAAGGCTTTGAACTAGGAGCAGATGACTATATCGTGAAGCCATTTAGTCCAAGAGAAGTTGTATTACGAACAAAGGCTATTTTAAGACGTTCTGTAGCGTTTTCACCAGCAACAGGTTCATCCACATCAAAAGATATTGTGGTATTCCCACATCTTACGATAGACCATGATGCACACCGTGTTACAGCGGATGGTGTAGAAGTAGGCTTAACGCCAAAAGAATATGAATTGCTATATTTCTTAGCGAAAGCACCAGACAAAGTGTTTGACCGTGAGCAATTATTGAAAGAAGTTTGGCATTATGATTTCTTTGGGGATTTAAGAACAGTAGATACGCATGTTAAAAGATTGCGTGAAAAATTGAATCGCGTATCTGAAAAGTCTGCGAAAATGATTGTTACTGTTTGGGGTGTAGGCTATAAATTTGAGGTTATCAATGAATAGAATTTGGAATAGTGTTGTCGGGAAGCTATGGGGGACCATTGTGCTTCTCGTCTTATTTGTGTTGTTTATAATAACTGTACTAATGCTTGAGTTTTTAGAAAACTTCCATACGCAGCAAGCGGAAGAGTCGTTAAGACAAGAGGCAATTACTATCGGAAAAATTGTCGAACAACATGATAATGTAGAAGATTCACTGCAAATTATCCAATATATTTTAGGTGCCGAAACAAACGCACTAATCGTCCAAAACTCTGAAGCTGTTATTTTATCTGTGCATGAAGGTTTAAACAGAGAGGCTATTAAGAAAAAAATATTAAACGATCGACAACTTAGTCAAATATATAAATCGGATAACCCTATAACGAAAAAGATGCTGATGCCTTCCATGACGACAGATGAAAAAATGGAATCGTATAGTATTCTCGCAACCCCATTAGAATCAGATGAAGATGTACACGGTGCTGTTTTCATTTACCAAAGTTTAGATGTTGTCAATAAAACATCGAACGAAACGACGAAAATTGTCTTTTTATCTGGCGCTATTGCACTTCTTCTAACGACATTATTTTCGTTTTTCTTATCATCTCGAATTACATCTCCACTTCGAACGATGCGCGAAGCTGCACTAGAGCTAGCGAAAGGAAACTTTGATACGAAAGTTCCTTATACGCAAAAAGATGAGATAGGAGAACTTGGCACAGCATTTAACCGAATGGGGAAACAACTAAAAAATCATGTGGAAGTTATTAATCAAGAAAAAGAGCAACTTTCGAGTATTTTAACGTCGATGACAGATGCAGTACTTACGTTTAACAAAGACTTCCAAATAGTTGTAAGTAACCCTCAAGCAGATCGTCTATTTGAAAAATGGCATTCCAATAAAGATGCAAAAGACAATTCGCATTTACCGGCAGAATTGTATCACTTATTAGACCATGTATTTCATCTAGAGGAAGAGCTGGAAGAAGATTTAGAAATTCAAGGATCTTATTTCTCGATTTCCATTAGTCTACTTTACAGTAAAGAAACTATTAGGGGTGCTGTAGTAGTACTTCGAGATATGACGGAACAGTACCAACTAGATAAAATGCGTTCTGACTTTGTTGCAAACGTTTCACATGAACTGAGAACGCCAATTTCTATGTTGCAAGGGTATAGTGAAGCAATAATTGATGAAGTCGTTACAACAGAAGAAGATCGAAACGAAATGATCCGTATTATTTATGATGAGTCGAAAAGAATGGGGAGACTTGTAACGGAGCTTTTAGATTTAGCTCGACTAGAATCGGGTTATTTAAGTATTCATAAAGACGAAGTGCAAGTCATTCCAACATTCGAACGAATTACGCAAAAGTTTGACCAAGTTGCAAAAGAAAAAAATATCAACTTACAATTTGAGCATACAAATATAGATTCACTCACATTATTACTGGATGAAGATCGAATGGAACAAGTTTTGACGAATCTAATTGATAATGCTTTACGTCATACTCCAGAAGAAGGAACAGTTACGGTGAAGCTTATGAAAGAACATCAAACGATTGTTATTCAAGTAATGGATACAGGTTATGGGATTCCCGCCGATGACCTACCATACGTCTTTGAGCGTTTTTACAAAGCAGATAAAGCAAGAACAAGAGGAAAGAGTGGTACAGGTTTAGGGCTTGCTATTGCCAAAAATATTATTGATAGACATGAGGGCCATATATCAGTTGAAAGTGAGCTAGGTATTGGTACAAGTTTTATTATTAAATTACCAATGATTACATGAAACGAAAGCGACTCATAAACGACTAATCTTAAGAACGGGGGGGAGCATATGAATGACTCCGTTTTCCATCGCTTGTATGATAGCTATCATCAAGACGTTTTTCAGTTTCTCATATATTTAGTGAAAAACAGGCAAACTGCGGAAGACTTGGCTCAAGAAGTATATGTACGTGTTTTAAGAGCTTATAGTAATTTCGAAGGAAAAAGCTCTGAAAAGACATGGTTATTTTCCATTGCCAAAAACGTAGCAATCGATCATTTTAGAAAACAGGCAGTAAGAAAGAAGAGATTATTCGATTCCTTCGATTGGGAAACGATGCAGCTTTCTTCTTCTGATATGCTTCCAGAAGATTTAGCACAGTTAAATGATGAAATGAGAACACTATTAATTGCGCTAGATGACTGTACAGGTGATCAAAAAATGGTTATTACGATGCGTTTTTTCCAAGAACTTTCTATTGCAGAAACAGCTCAAGTGTTGGACTGGTCAGAAGGGAAAGTGAAAACTACGCAACATCGTGCAATTAAAGCACTTCGTGAGCGATTATCTGATTCAAAAAAGGAGGGTAATGTTCATCATGAGTGATTTCAAAAAAGAGAATGACGCACTAGATGAACTTTTAAGCAGTATGCCCAAGTTTACAGATCATCGTTCAAAGGAAGATGTGTATAATCGGGTAAAAGAAGAAATGGAAGACTCGTCGAAACCTCATAAAAGAAAGACGATAGGTAGCACTTCTACAAAATGGATGCCAATAACTGCATCCATAGCATCGGTTTTACTTCTTACATTTTTAGTAACTTCATTTTTGAACGATAAAGAAACTTCGATGTCTAAATTTGAAATGAGTGACCAATTAGAAAATAAGGAAGCTGCGCCACAAGCTACGCGTTCCATGGAAAATCAAGATAGCAATAAAGCAGCAGTGACGACAGAAGAAGCATCGGAAAGCCCAGCAATAGCTACGTTTAGTATGCCGACGATTGAACTAGCACCAGTTGAACAAACGAATGCAGTGTATGCTAATCAATTAAATGGTGGCACCGTGTTCCATTTTTCTTTCATAGAAAATGCTTTGTCAGTTCCTGTTACGATTGTTATTCCAAAAGAGCAGATGGAATTAGATTTTCCGAATACGACGCCAAATAGTTTGGAGCTATATGAGCGTTATGCAAGCATGATTGATGAAGAAGCATTAGGATTCGATGCATATCACCCGTATAAAGGCTACTTTGTCGCGGAAGGAAAAATGCTAAAGCAGCATTTACCAGTGGATCATGGCTATGATTATGCACCAGGTGTATCAGCACCTTATTGGTCTTCCTTAAATGAAATTTTTACGGATTTTGATGAGTTAATGAGAGTCAATGAAGATGGAACTGCTATTTATTGGGCAGAAACAGGAATTTTGAATGAGCCTAGTCCACTTAATGGTGCACAAGCTCATCAAAGTTATTTTAAGTATATTTCTTTAAATAAAGAAACGTATTTATCTTCTAATTTCGGGAAACGATTTGATACACTTTCGGAAGCTTTTTCAAATATGAAGACTCCAGAAAATGATATATATTTTTCGGTTATTCCAAATGAAGTGACGTATTCATACAAGGATGATAAAGGGATTGCTGTCATTAGCTTCGACAAACCTTTAGACTTGGCAACAATGGATTCGAACGATGTCGATTTAATGATTGAAGCATTTGCATTAACGGCGGCTAGTTTCGGATCGGAAGTAAAGTTAGAAAATATTGTGCAAACAGAATGGAACGAATTCGATTTAACGAAGGAACTTCCAGTTCCAAGTGGGCCAAATGGTTTTATACTAAATATGAAATAATAAGATGAAATACCAACTTCGGAATATTGGAGTTGGTATTTTTTTAGGTTGTGTTTTAAAAAGGAAGGTTTTTTGGCAATTATGTTGAATAAGTTAATATGGAAAAAGCTATTTGGAGGAGTGAAAAAATATGCCGATGGAACAAGAAACAATGGGCATGCTAATAGGTGGAGTTTCAATCATAATGGCTACAGCGTTTGTTGTTGTATTACTGTTAATGTTTTCAAAAAAACGAAAGCCATTTAGAGTGTCTTATGGAATGGTTATTGGTTTTTTTGTATTTTTTAGTTGGGCAATAAGTCAGGTATTAAGTGCAGTCAGTTTTGATGTTAACCATCCAGTGGCATCGGAAGAAATCTCTCTACGTCTCGGAATTGCAGGAGTTTTATGGACGGTTAGTATGTTATTTTTGCTACTTGGCTTAATAAAGTTTTCATCTATCAGAAAGAACACGGTAGAAACTCAATGAAAATTACCTATTCAAACATGAATAGGTAATTTGATAATCCTTCCTCAACTAACGTGTACGTTTGCGAGATAGAGCTTCTCAATAGATAGCCTTTGCTGTTATTTAACTAAATGGGCTGGATTGTTTAAGTGAGTCCTCATTGAAAGTCGAACGTAAGGTGTGAACAGGGAGAAAAATCAGCGATAGCTTCAAAGGATTACCTAACTGTATGAACAAAAAGACTAAAAAAGTCCAACAATTATGTTGAACTCATTGTATTTGTTACAATTTTTCAAATTGGAGGTATTCTAAAATATTTCCGAAGGGATCTCTAAAACTAATATATTTGCCTGGAGGACAAATAGTTGGTTCATCTATTATGAAATTTACTTCTTTCTCTTTTAAGAATTTAACTTTTTCATAAATATCTGCAGTTCCCAAACCTAAAACAACTCCAGAAACATCTTGTTTATAGGTTGCATTATCTTTCTCCTCTAAAATAATTGGTAATTCTCCATGTACAAGTGATGCAATCTTAGGACCATACATTTCGTCTAATTCAAAACCTAAAGTATTACTATAAAAGTCAATTGCTTTATTTAAATTGGGCACGTAGATGCTTATAACACAAACTTGATTTTTCATGTTATTCCTCCTGTTTTTCGTATTTTTATATATATTCTACATTTCTTAATGATTATCCTTTTTGTAAAATAAAATATTTACTTGATTCATTCATATAGTTTGTGAAATGGTGTGCTTAAACTAATGGGACTAGTTAAAAGATAGAACTTTCCTAATGTAGCTCCACATCCAACAGGTGCCGCAGTGGATGTAACCCTAATTGATTCAAATGGTATCGAATTGGATCTTGGTACACCATTTGATGCCATACCACACGAGACTGACAACGAAACTTTTTTTGATGCAACAAATATCTCTGTAGAAGCCATTCAGAATCGGCAAATCCTTGCACACGCTCTTCAGTATTACTTTACGGAATGGTGGCACTGGTCATACGGTGATAAATACTGGGCTGCCATGAATAGTGTAGATGAAGCACTTTATAGTCATGTCACAGATCAAGACTTGCTAGATTTATTGGCAGAGGTACAACTTGAACAAAGGTAGATTAAATACCCCGAATGATAATTAATACTAATGAGCTTGGAGATACATTTCAAGGCTCGTTTTTTATGTGCATTTTCAGTATTTATTTTCAATATTTTATAAATCGCAAGATGTACCCTTGTTGATTGTAGAGGAGGCGGCGACTTCTGCGGGAACAGCATGAGCTGAAAGCCCCGCAGGAACGTAGTGATGAGTAGATTGAAGCCATGCCCGCGAAAAGCGTCCGCCGTAGCGGAAATCAACGGTATTTCTGTAATGAGTGTTTTGAACAGTGAAACAGCTTTGTTGCATAAGTAGTGTTTTTTTGTTAAGATGTAAGTAATTCGAGGTAAATTACCTTGAATTACAACAAAATATTGATTCATCTTCGGGGCAGGGTGCAATTCCCGATCGGCGGTAGTAGAAGATTTTTTTCTTGAGCCCGCGAGCCGTAAGGCAGGATTTGGTTAGATTCCAAAGCCGACAGTATAGTCTGGATGGGAGAAGGTGAAGGTACAGTCGTTTTTCGTATGCTCTTATACGGATACGCTTATTTAAGTGTGCCTTATTACTCCCTTAAGCTGTTGTTGCTTATGGGATTTTTTTGAGTATATTGGAAGACGTTCTGAACTTTTCTTCTTGTGGAGTGAATCGCAAAAGGAGAGAGAACTATGTCAAAAAGTAAGACGCGAGTGCTTATTGCAATCGCTATGTTAAGTAGTATTTCTTTTGTATTAATGCTACTTGCTTTTCCGTTACCAGCGTTACCAGCCTATTTAAAAGTGGATTTTAGTGACATTCCAGCACTAATTGCCGCAATCACAATGGGACCTATAGCAGGGATACTTGTTGCTTTGCTAAAAAATGTGTTAGATTGGTTATTTTCTGGTAGTCCAACAGGAGTTCCAGTCGGTCATATGGCGAACTTTGTCACAAGTCTTTTGTTTTTAACACCTGTCTATTTAGTTTATCGAAAAGTATCAACTTCTAAAGGGCTTTCATTTGGATTAGTTATTGGAACTATTTCAATGGCGATTGGTATGGGGTTATTAAACTATTATGTATTTTTACCGATGTATGCGTATTTTTTAAACTTCCCAATGGAATCAGGCTCAGCATTAGTAAAATCTGTTATTTTCGGTATTTTGCCATTCAACTTAATAAAAGGAATATTGGTGACGATTGTGATGATTGTTTTATTTAAACGAATGAAACCATTCCTAGACAAAGTCACAGCTTCGTTCCAAGTTCCTAAAATAAATTAACAAAAGGTCGTTTCTCTTCGAATGAGAAACGACCTTTTCTATATTTCTATTCAAATTTTAGTGCATCACCATCAAACGATTCGTCTGCAACTTTAATAGAGTCAGTTGGACAACCTTCAAATGCATCTTCCATGTCCTCTAGTATCTCATCTGGAACTTCAGTTGTTCCCGTGTTATTATCTAAAATAACGAATGCAATTCCTTCATCATCATAATCATAAATATCCGGGGCAGCAGCGCCACAAGCACCACATGCGATACATGTATCTTGATCAACAATTGTATATTTAGCCATTATAATATTCTCTCCTTTATATCAACTTTCGCGAATAAGCCATCGTATTCATTCTAAAGCTGTTTTCATAACATTTCAACAAAAATACTTTAGAATTGTGAGGTATTCTAATTGTCCTTTCACGAACTTTTACTAATAATTATACATAAATTTCACGGAGAACGTTCATCAACAGCGGCATACTACCTATTAAAAGGGAAAAAGTCTGGTCAAACGATTCAAGATGTTACTTATTTTAAACTTCATCCTTATTTTTCTCTCTATCCGAAATTATTAAAAGAAGAATATAATGACGCAATTTCGACACTTGTGGAAGCAGGAATGTTAGAAATAATAGAGTCGTTTATTTTTGTAACAGAAAAAGGTTTAATGCAAATAGACACGGTGAAAGAGCCTATGTATAACGGCTGGATTTATAGAGGAAACGAACAACTATTTTGGAGTAGGCTCGAACTTATTGTGCAAACATTATCCCAGTTTCAAGCGAATGAAAAAAGATTTATTCCCAATCAAAAAAATCCGGATATTCATCAATTTGTCCGAAATTATTTGCGGAAGCGAGATTATCAGTCACAGCACTTTATAAGTTCTTTTAAAGAACAACTGAAAAGATTATTGGAAACGTCGATTTTAGATGATTCACAAAGGGAGTTATTTGTTTATCGTTTAAGTGGATGTGAAACGAGTGGGTTAACTTGGGAGCAGCTAGCACGCCATTATAATGCAAGTGTATTAGATGTAAGATTTCAATTTGTGGAATGTTTACATATTGTGCTGAACGAGTTGAACGGTGCGCAGTATCCTGACTTGATAGACCTTGCGCAAGACATGGAAGTGGCGACGCCATTAACTGAATCTGCCATCAAAACAAATCAATTGTTTGCAAAAGGATATTCTATTGAAAAAATTGCGGAAATGCGTTTTTTAAAAATAAATACAATTGAAGACCATGTCATTGAGATTGTTTCTGCGAATCATAATTTCCCAACAACCTCATTTATATCAGCTGAACAATTAGAGAGGGTAGTAACCATTTCTCAACTTTTACAGACGAAAAAACTAAAATTAATTCGCGAGCATATTCCAGAACTAAGTTATTTTCAAATAAGAATTGGATTGACAAAAGGAGAAGAAGCAAATGGATAAGTTGACAGAAGTTCTTCAACAAAAATTTGGCCACACTTCTTTTCGGGATGGACAAAAGGAAATACTCGAACAAATAATTGCCGGAAAAGATGTAATGGCTGTATTGCCGACTGGGATGGGAAAATCATTGCTCTATCAACTACCAGCTTATTTACTGGAAGGTACGGTGTTAATTGTTTCTCCGTTGTTGTCGTTAATGCAGGATCAAGTAGAGCAACTTAAAATGTTAGGAGAAAAACGTGTCGTAGCGATTAATTCATTTTTGGCATACGAACAAAGAGAGCAAGCATTTCGTCAGTTAAGTAGCTATAAGTTTATATTTACTTCGCCAGAAATGCTGCAAAATGAAGGTTTTAATACGCTGCTTTCTACGATGCGGATTGCTTATATTGTAGCGGATGAAGCACATTGTATTTCCCAGTGGGGGTTTGATTTTCGACCAGATTATTTAAGGATTTCCACATGGCTTCAAACATTACATAGACCGAATGTGTTGGCTTTAACTGCAACCGCAACGAAAGAAGTAGTAAATGATATTAAAACAACACTGCGAATGAAAGAACCTTTCGAGTATATTCATTCAATTGATCGACCGACTATTGCATTTGAAGTGAGAGAAGTAGAGGACCAACAAGAAAAACTTGCTTGGTTATTTGGCCGAATAACTACTACAAATGGGCCTGGTATTTTGTATACGCAATCTCGCAAAAAAGCACAGTTTTATGCGGAACAACTGCGTAATAAAGGAATTTCAGTTGCTTATTATCACGCTAAAATGGATCAAGAAGACCGGATTTTAGTACAGCAGCAATTTCAACGTGGAGAATTAGAGTGGATATGTGCCACGAATGCATTTGGCATGGGGATTCATAAACATAATATTCGACAAATTATTCATGATCATATACCAACGTCAATCGCCAATTACATGCAAGAGGTAGGAAGGGCAGCAAGGGACGGGGGACATTCTATTGCATCGCTTATTTACACGAATTCGGATGTAGAGCAAGCTTTTTTTGTTTCGATGCAAGACTTTCCAGAAGAAGCAGACATTCGATTGGTTTTCCAAACAGAACAGCAGCAAGTTCAACTTCCTGAAACGACATCTCGCATATTAACATATTGGAAAGAAGTTTTATCGGAACAACAGACCATTCAATTATTTACGGATATTAAACAAAAAAAGTGGTTGGAAATACAAAGACTGCATACATTATTTCGTAATGAAAAATGTGTAAGAGAACAATTATTGAACTATTTTGGCGAGACATTTATCGAGAAACCCGCTCAGTGTTGCTCTGTTTGCGAACTCGATTTGCAGCAAGTACTTATACCTAGAGGACAAGAGAATGAAGAAAAAGTCCTTCCTAATTGGAGTACTAGACTAAATGAACTGCTTCATTAGTATTACTTTAGTAAGTTTACTTTTTCAACAAAATTCGTCATAATAGAGATAGAAATGATGGAATGAATGGAGTTTGAGCAATATGAGCCAAGATGATTACCAAAAAAAAATTGATGAACACAGACAAAAGATAGGGACGGAAGATAATTCGATGGAATCGAGAAGCAGTAGAAGAACGAAATCATCGAAGAAGCCAAAGAAAAAATCGAAAAGTTTATTACTGCCTTCTATATTTTTTGTTTTTATTATGATTCCTGTATGTATTTTAGTGTACGTTCAGTTTTTCTACACTCCTGAAAAAGAAGAAGTGGCTGAACAACAAGAGATTATACAAGTAGAAACAAAAAACATATCTAATAAAGGTGAAGATGAAGAAGATACTGCTGAAGTTGAAGCAGAAACACCGGTAACGACAGAGCCTGAAAAAGAAGAGCCAGTAGTGGAAGAACCGCCAGTAGAGGAACCTAAAGTAGAGGAACCAATTATAGAAACGAAGAAACATGAAGTGAAAGAAGGAGAAACACTTTACCGAATTGCGATGAATTACTATAAAACTCCTGATGCTGTTGAAAAGATTAAAGATGCAAACGGACTGAGATCAGATAGTATATCTGCTGGTCAAAAATTAATTTTGCCTTAATCTATTACAAGTGGCAGGAGAAACAATACTGCTTATAGAATATATCTGTATACTGAGAGAAAGAGGTGTTAGGTATGTTTGTAAAAAGTATTATGATTCCTAAAGAGAAATGTTTAACGATAGACGCGAGTGCAACTGTACAAGAAGCACTTCAAAAATTGAGTGAAAGAGAAATTGATGCTCTACCTGTGTTGGAAAATGGAGAGTATAAAGGTATGTTCAATCAATACCTACTGTACAAAACATTTTTTAAAAGCAGCTTAGACAAAGAGAGCTTTTTAAGCCAAACAAATGTAGGAGACGCGATTGTAAGAGAAAATACATATGTTCCGTTGGATGCAGTTTTTGAAAAAGCATTTATCAAACTGTATGATTTTCCGATCATTGCAGTTGTGGACGATGAAAGGAAATTTCTTGGAATTGTTTCTCGTCATGACACAATCGTTCAATTTAAAAGCGCGTTTGGGATGAATAGTAAAGGAATACGAATTACATTTACTTCTGTAGAATCAGAAGGACGTGTACTGAAAATGTCCGATATTTTACACAAATATCATACGTCTATCGTCTCACTTGTAACATTCGATGAAACCGATAAGCTAGTTCGAAGAATCGTTGTAAAAATCGACAGTGATCAATACTTAGAGCGTATTTTAAGCGATTTAGAAAAAACAGGATTCCGCGTGATGCATATCGACAATGAACTGTAATAGGAAAATTGTGTTATAAGGACAGGGATCATCCCCTGTCTTTTTGTATTTACAAGTAGGGGGCATTTTATTGGAAGTTGTTATGATAATGGTGTTTTTCCTTGTATTATTAGTAGGCTATATGCTGTATTTAGCTTTTCAAGTGAATGTAAAAGAACATACAATGCCGATTCGTGAAATGAAGGAAGGGGAAAGATTTCATCTTTTTTTCATTTCCGATATACATCGACGAAAAATATCGGATCAGTTAATCCATTCCCTTATGGGAAAAGCTGATATTGTTGTTATTGGTGGAGACTTAACTGAAAAAGGAGTCCCTTTTAGCCGAATCGAACAAAATATAAAACAACTTTGCAAATTAGGAAATGTTTATTTTGTCTACGGAAATAATGATCGTGAAGTAGAGGAGCAAACATTTCGTTCTATATTAGAAGAAAACGGCGTTGTCCTATTGAAAAATGACTCTGTTTTATTGCCAAAAACAAATCAGTCCATACGCATTGTTGGCATTGATGATGGGTTTACGGGTAAAGTGCGTATATATGATGCATTTCGAGACGTAAAGGATGATGAAATCGTTATTTTTGTGTCGCATGCACCTGCGTTTTTTAGTAATGCCAAAAAGGTTGCAAAGCCTCATCTATTATTAGCTGGGCATCTTCATGGTGGTCAAATTCGATTTGGCCGCTTTGGTTTATACGAAAATGGATCGTTTCAAATAAAGGAAAATAGTGCAGAGCTCATCAGTAATGGATTTGGGACTACTGGCGTTCCGCTCAGATTAGGTGCGAAGTCGGAATGCCATATTATTACGTTGTACGGAGAAGTGCGTAAGAAATAAGAAAGGAAGTCTTACTGTTGGAACAAAAGGTAGATGTAGTCATAGTAGGTGGAGGTCCGTGTGGATTAGCCGCAGCAATTTCAATGCAGGAAATAGGTTTAAACTGTGTTGTCATTGAAAAAGGAAATATTGTAGAAGCAATTTATAATTATCCAACACACCAAACTTTTTTTAGCACAAGTGAGAAATTGTCGATTGGTGATGTGCCTTTTATCGTGGAGGAAAGAAAGCCAAAACGAAATCAAGCGTTAGTTTACTATAGAGAAGTTGTGAAACGGAAAAATATACAAGTGCATAAGTATGAGCAGGTCAATAGTGTGAAAAAAGAAGGCAATCATTTTTCGGTTCAAACTTCTAAAGCAAAATATCAAGCAAATTATGTCATTGTAGCGACTGGTTATTATGACCATCCAAACTATATGAATATTCCAGGGGAACATCTTGCAAAGGTGTCTCATTATTTTAAAGAGGGGCATCCTCACTTTTCTCAAAATGTGTTAGTTATCGGAGGAAAAAACTCTGCAATAGACGCAGCCTTGGAATTGAACAAAGCTGGTGCGAATGTAACAGTTGCTTATCGAGGTGCTGAATACTCGCCAAGCATTAAGCCTTGGGTGCTGCCGGAGTTTGATGGTTTAGCTCGCAATAATGAAATAAATATGCTGTTTGAAACGGAAGTAGTTTCAATTGAAGAGCTGACAGTTACGCTTCAAGGGCCAGATGGGGAGTTTCAGCTGGAAAATGATGTTGTATTTGCGATGACTGGTTATCATCCTGATCACGATTTTCTTGCTAAAATGGGTGTACAGATTAATGGGGAGACTGGAAGACCTTTATATAATGAAGAAACGATGGAGACGAATGTAGAAGGGATTTTCATCGCTGGTGTAATTGCAGCCGGAAATAATGCAAATGAGATTTTTATAGAAAACGGAAGATTCCATGGCGGTCAAATTGCAGAAGAAATAGAAAGAAAGCGCAAAAGCATCTAATGCTTTTGCGCTTTTTTTGAATGGATACAAATATGACGTGCAAGTAGCTAAAAAATATTGGTATTAAAGGAATTATCACCAACTTTGTCGAAATATAGATATATAGAAAAGAAAAGAAAAATTGTAGCGAATACAAAATGAACTAGAAAAGGAAGATTAGATGAGAATGCTTATTTTAGGGGCAACCGGTTTTTTGGGTTCGAATTTATTCCAGCTTGCTTCAAAGAACGATGAATTATCAGTATTTGGGACTTCACGTTATCCGCAAAAGAAATCAACTATTATTCAAGTAGATGTTACCGATAAACAATCAATAGGAAATGCTATTAGAGAAATAAATCCTGAAGTAGTGGTATGGTGCCTTATGCACGAAGAAGAAAATCATTTAATCAATGTTGGGCTTAAAAATTTATTATCAGAAATGGATAGTGACACACGACTTATATTTCTATCAACGGATGCAGTTTTTGTTGAAGGAAAAGGTGGATATAAAGAAGTTGATCCCATTGGCATATTACCTAAAGAAGCCCCATTAGCTGTATATGTTAATGCTAAAAATTTTGGGGAAAATCTTATTCTAGATAGCCATCCAAATCACGTAATACTACGAACTGGTCCCTTATATGTTGATGAAGAGAACAATATTGACAAACGAACATTACAGGTAATCGAGAAAGTAAAAGAAAATAAGCCATTTGAGGCGTATACAAATGTCTTTAGATCGTTTGTAAATATTAATGACCTATCAAGCGTGATTCTTGAACTATCTAAAATTAAATTGAATGGAATTTTACATGCTGGACCTTTGCATAAAGAAAGCTACTACACGTTTTATAAAAAACGCTTAGGCAAGCTTGGCTTGGATAGTAGTCTAATCTGTCCGATTATGATTTCTAAAGAAGAGAAACCTTATCTATCTTTTGATACCTCTTTAAATACACAAAAAGCTCAACAATTGCTTAAATCTAAATTTCGTGAAGTTTAATGAATCGTTGATTACACTTTTCAATTGGATAATATGAATGTATTTTAATCGACGAAGGCACTAGCTGAATCAGAATACAGCAAAAAGGACCGCAATTGGTAGCAAATCTGTCATATGATTTGTATCAAATAGCGGTCCTTTTTCTATTTTTGCAAATTGACCTGAGAATAGTAATACTAATTTTCACACGTGTTGATTAATCATTTTATTCAATTTTATATTTTCGTTCGTTTTCTAGATATAGTGTGTCTTAGTGAATAGCCACTATGCCTTCGCGCTTGCCGCACCTTGCATGAGCCAACTTGTGCTACGCCCAATTGGGTCTCATACTTCGGCTCATGCGGCCCGACGCGCTTCGGCATTCAGTATTTGACTAATTATATAGGCTATTATTCATGGCAACTTGGACTTATCTATAAAAAGTGACGATGGATTTTCCTCTTCCCCATGTTTTTACACTGTCAATTCCCGTCCCTCTACTTAGTTGGAAAAATGAAAGCTTTAGTTGGAATTTTAGTGCACTTAGTTGAAAAAATATTTATCCTTACTTTTTTTTCACTCCAAATACGTTAGTAAGCTCCATTGGATTGAAGCGAAAGGGGTGGCGACTCCGGCGGGAACAGCGTTAGTCGAAGACCCTGGACTGAGCGCATGCGAAGGAAGCGGCTGAGGCAACGCCCGCGGAAAGCGTCCACTCCTGTAGCGGAAATTCTAGCGGAAGCTCACTACTAAGGCGCACTTTATCTAAAGTGCGAATGAGGACGTAAAGCAAGTCGAAAACGAGTGTTTTGTTTTAAAGGGTGCTCTTTTTTCCTATTAGTACAAACTTTCAAGAACTAAGATAATCAACAGACGTAACTAATTTTATAAATGGGAGCATGGAGGATTTGTGTAAATGAGTAAAAAACAGAAAAATGGAACTTTTTTGTTTTTATAACGTATTTCAATTAACAAAAGATACTAATTTTAATGTTAGACAGATTATCAGGGGGGACTATTATGTTTAATAAACGAATCCCAAAAATAGGAGGCATCTTTTTTTTGATTTGCTCATGTTTTCTATTTGTTGGCTGTTCGGAAGAAAATCCAGAACACCAAGAAGTAGTTATTTCATCAGAAGATAAAAATATAGAAGCTGTTCAAGCTGTTCTTGAATCAGAATTTACGGTTCCGAACGAAGAGTATTTGGTTATTGTCAAAAATATCGAAAAAAAAATGACTGACATAGGAAGCCGCACACCTGAAGCGAATGAAGTAAATGGAGTTGAAGAGTCGGGAGTCTCAGACGAATGGCGTGCCTATGAGGACTTAGTGAAAAAAGTGTATGGACCTTACTTTATGGATTATGCTTTTGATAATCTTATTTCTAGTAATATTGCTTTTAATTATCATTATGGATATTTAGGATTTGACGCAAATATTCGATACAAAATGAAAGTTAGCGATATACAAATAACTAAAAGTGATAATATTAACACACCCAAGTTTTATGACTTTACTGCTCAGGTAGAATATACGAATAGTGCAGGTGAAGTTTCTCAACACGAAGTAAAAGGGGCGGCAATTCTTTCTGAACCAGGGAAAATTGGGAAGTTTGAAATACGGGATGATGGTGGTTTAGGGCAACAAGGGCAGTAAACCAACAATAACAACAAAAAGGACCTAAACAGGTCCTTTTCCTATATCGAAAATATTTGATCCATTGCTTCCGTTTGTTCCTGGTGGTTAAGCGCTATAAGTAAAGCAAGTCGTGCTTTTTGCCCGTTTAAACCGTGTGCAAAAATGACACCTGCTTGCTTTAATCCTTTCCCGCCACCTACATAACCATAAACGTCTTGTGCAATTCCGTTAAAACATCTAGAAACGAGAACAATTGGTATTTCCTTTTGCAAAATTTCTTCAATTGTCGAAACTAGGCTTGGCGGAACATTTCCTTGTCCTAATCCTTCTAAAACGATACCATCATACCCTAAATGTACAGTCGCTTTTAACAAATCTGGGTCCATGCCTGCATATACTTTAAACAATGCAACGTTTTTTTCCACAGTCGAAATCGGGAAAATCGCTCGTTTGATAGGTGCATGATGGAAATGTACGACCGATTTCGAAATAAACCCAATTGGTCCATATTGAGGACTTTGAAAAGTGCTTACATTGCTGGAGTGCGTTTTTGTCACGTTGACTGCAGTGTGTATTTCATCGTTTAAAACGACTATTACGCCTTTCCCCTTAGCATCGTCTGCTATAGCAACTTTCACCGCGGACAATAAATTATAAAGTCCGTCTGATCCGACTTCATTAGATGAACGCATTGCGCCAGTTAATACAATTGGAATGGCAGTATCAACTGTTAAATCTAGAAAATATGCTGTCTCTTCTAATGTATCTGTTCCATGTGTGATGACAACCCCATCAATATGCTGCTCAGACATGGTTTGTTCAATAATTTCTTTTAAAATAAGCATTTCTTTCGGTGTAATATGTGGAGAAGGAAGATTAAATGCTTCCTTTTCAATAATTGTTGCATACTCCATTAATTTTCCTGCCTCAATCGTTAATGGATTACTATCAGTAGGGACGACTGCGCCCGTTTCTGCCTGCATTTGCATAGAAATAGTTCCGCCGGTGTGTATAAGTAAAATTGTTTTCAAAAGTCTACCTCCGTTATTTTACAAATAATCGAAATTTTAATGTATAATGAGAATAATGATTTGGAAGGAGTAACGATATGTTTATACTACTTTCCGTTGCAATTGCTCCTGCACTTGCATTATTAAGCTATTTTTATTTGCGCAAAGATATTGCAAAAGAGCCTTCAAGATTATTGTTACATACATTTATCTACGGTGCTATCATAACTTTCCCAATATTATTTATACAACATGTTATTCAAGAAGAACAAGTATTTACTTCTCTTTTTTTGCATCATGCGATAGCTACAAGTGCGCTTGAGGAATTTTTCAAATGGCTTATTTTAATTGTAGCAATTTACAAACATGTTGAATTTGATGATCCATATGATGGAATATTATATGGGGCAAGTGTTTCACTAGGCTTTGCAACGGTTGAAAATATTTTATATTTATTAAACTTTGGGATGGATGAAGCATTTTTACGTGCACTTCTACCTGTTTCTAGTCACGCGCTATTTGGGGTAGTTATGGGGTACTACTTAGGAAGAGCGAAGTTTTCTGCTTCCAATCAAGCGAAGTATGAAGTTTTTTATGCTTTTATTGCCCCGTTTATTTTGCATATTACTTATAATAGTATATTGATTATTAAAGGGGTAGATTTGTTATTAATAGCTCCTTTTATGTTGTTTTTATGGTTGTTCGGTTTATCAAAAGTAAAAAAAGCGCATATTTTATCTCGTAAAAGAAGATTTGAGCAACATGAATATTTTGTAGAGAAAGAAATCTAGCCTAGTGCTAGATTTTTTTTGTATATTTAGGAACATTTTATCCAAGCTATGAAAAAGGAGCGATGTCATTTGAAACAAATAAAATACATCCTTATTAGCTTAATATGTATAGCAGGAAGTTATTCGTTTTTAAATCAGGAAGAGACTACGATGGCTTTTTCAACACAAGTATTAGAGCGTGGTGCATTTGGAGATGATGTAATTGAACTTCAGTCAAGGCTGCAATACATTGGATATTATACGAGTGAGATAGACGGGAAATTTGGATATAGTACGTATTGGGCCTTGAGGATTTTTCAAGAAAAATATGGGTTGCCAATAGACGGGATGCTTGGTGAAAAAACAAAAGCTGCACTTGTGAAAGCATCGAAATTCAACAAAGAATTCGTTCATGAGCAAATAAAAAAAGGAAATAGTTTTACACATTACGGGGGTAAAAGCTTAGAAGAGCAAGTAAAAAATAAAAAACCGGAAAGCGCAAATATGCAACTTCCACCGCAATACTCTGAAAAAGATTTAGCACTAATCGCCAATGCCGTATATGGAGAAGCAAGGGGAGAACCATATGAAGGACAAGTGGCGGTAGCTGCAGTTATTTTAAATAGAGTGGAGCATCCTGATTTTCCTAATACAGTTAGCGAAGTGATATTCCAACCATTAGCATTTACAGCAGTAGCAGATGGTCAAATATGGTTAACGCCAAATGAAAGAGCAAAAGAAGCCGTACTAGACGCTCTGAATGGATGGGACCCAACGGAAAATGCTATTTATTATTTTAATCCTGACACGGCAACGAGTAAATGGATTTGGTCACGCCCGCAAATTAAAAAAATCGGACAGCATATTTTTTGTTCATAAGGAGATAACATGAAAAAGTTTATATGGATATTTGCCTCTACTGTCGCTGTTGTATTCCTTGTGTATCATTTTTCCATTCAAAATAAAAATACTCGGTTAGAAAACGCATTAGCTGTCCAATATTCCAATCAATTAACATCTGCATCTGAAAAGCTTGTGAAGCTAAGTGACTCGATAGACCAAACATTATTATTCACTGATAAAGCCGCACTGGAACAGCCTTTAGAGGATGTGTGGAGGCTATCGGCAGATGTGCGCACATCTATTTCGGCGCTACCTATAGATAGTGAAACATCAACCGTATGGATGAATTATTTAAATCGAATTGGTAACGGAGCCAATGAAGTTAGTAATGGAAAAGTGCCGATAGAAGAATGGCAAAAAAATATGACTTCGGCTCGTGACAACTTAAGGTCCTTATCCGATCAATGGGCTTTTACAAATAAAGACGGAGGAAAAAAAGATTACATCGTAACATCATTTGTGCAAAACAAAGCAAGTGCAGAAAGTGAAAAAGGATGGAAAGCACTAGGAAATTCTGTGAAAGCATATACGGAAAGTGATTTTCCGATGACTGCAAGTGAGATGGATCAACAAAAAAAGAAAGACTTAAAAAATATCGAGGATTCTGAAGTAAATGAAGAGCAAGTCAAACAAAAGTTTTTTGAATTATTTCCAGAGTTAAAAAATGCAAAACTGCATATAACAGAAAGCTCTAAAACTGCTCCCTATCCTTTTTATCATATCCAGTTTCATGAAGGAATTCGAATTGGATACGCTGATTTCACTAAAAAAGGTGGACATTTACTCTCGTACCTAATGGAAAGACCATTTGACAAAACGACGATTAGTATAGAAAAAATGAAAGAAAAAACAACAGGATATTTGAAAGCCTTTGGTTATACCGATACAGAAATGGTTGATTATAGAGAAAATACAATTGCTTGGCATATAGCTTTAGCGAAAAAAGATGCTGAATATGATGCATTAGTTTATGCGGATGGCATTCAGATGAAAATTGCGAAAGACAATGGTGAATTACTTGGGTTAAATGCAATGGAGTATATTCAAAAAGAAAAAATTGGCGCACAAAAAGTAGTTCCGATAGATTATGCTGAAATGTTTTCACCTAATTTTTCAATCGAGGAAGAAAAGTTAGCGTTTGTGGAAAATAAACAGTTGGAACAACGACTTGCCTATCAAATTTTGACAAGAAACGATTCAATAGGCACATATAAAATTTATATTGATACGGAAAGTCATGAAATTTTACATGCGGAAAAACTCCCATAATAATTTTTTTGTATAGAAATAGGGCTGAACTAATGTCATAATAAACTTATTATGACATTAGGTGAGGTGTTCAGCTTGAGTATTAAAGTAGGAACCATTTTAACACTGGAACCGAGCTATTCAGAAAAGGTAGAGAAATATCGTTGTAAAGTTGTCGATACAGATGATACTTCCATTTTTATTGATTATCCAATAGATTCTATTACGAATAAAACTGTTTTTTTAATGGACGGCTCCCAACTTAGAGCTTCTTTTTATGAACATACAAGCGCTGCTTTTGCTTTTCCAACAGAAGTATTAGGAAAGAAAAAAGGTCAAATTCCAATGATTAGACTTTCTTACCCTGGTAAAGAAGAGCTTATTAGAATTCAGCGTCGTGACTTTGTTCGAGTAATGGCAGCTGTCGATGTTTCGATTCAATTTGAAGACGATAAATATCAATTTGTTGCTGACGATATTAGTGCGGGCGGAATGGCAGTTATTTTAAACAAAAAAATTAAGTTTAAAGATGGCGATACTATTTCATTGTTAATACCTTTAGCGTTTAATAATGGAGATATTAAGTATGTTACGACGACTGCCCATGTTATTCGGATTTTTGAAAAATCCGAGCAACATATTGCCTCGATTCAATTTACAGATACGGATGATTTAGACAAGCAGCTGATTGTTAGATATTGTTTTGAACGTCAATTAATGTTAAGAAAAAAAGGGTTGAACTAAAGTCTGTTTATACAGGCTTTTTTTCAAAGAGTAAGCATATAAAAATGTATTATGAATATTGGATTTACTGTGCATTTGGAGAGTAAGGGAGTATAGGAATGAAGTGGATTTCGTTACAAGCGGACGCGTAGCATGGGCACAGCTTCAATCTCCTCGTCGCAAAAAGACAACATATGCTCCCGCGGTTACTCATCGCAGAAAACATCCGCTATTCCCGCTGGTGTCGCCGCTTTTCACTACATCCATCTTGTTTATGGGAGTGTACTCATGTTCTTTTTACTTTAGCTCTTTCATGTAAGAAGAAAAAAAGTTCATCAACACTTTTAGTTATAAATAGACTGACAATTTTCGTGTGAAGTAAATTTGTCATCTACTTCAACCTTTATGTCCGAATGTAGAAGTGTCACTTTCTAATAACCTACAAAGTGCCGCCAAAATTGTATCTTTGGCGGCCTGTAAAGTAGATAGAATCGACTTGTTTCTTCTATTGCCAAAAGTATTTAATCACTTGGCACGGCAGTTTCTGGAGAGTGAAAGGTGAACATTTACCATACGATGACCGAAGGAAAAGCTTGTTGGAAGGGGCATAGCCACTTTCAACAAGCTTTAAATATTTTACCGTTCATCGTATAGCCCAATGGGAAGCCTGTAGCGAGCTAGAAACCAGGAAGCTAAGATTTAATAGACCGAGCATCTTTTTTGCCCTGTTATTCGTATGCGGAAAAGCTACTTAGAAACAGGCATTTACACATTTCTTATGATAAAATAAATTGGAATAGAGTGGAGGCTACAAAATGACAAAACAAATACAAATAGCAATCGACGGTCCAGCAGCGGCTGGTAAAAGCACAATTGCTAAAAAAACAGCAGAATTACTTGGCTATACATATGTAGATACAGGAGCAATGTATCGTGCAATCACGTATAAAGCAATCCAATTAAACATAAATTTGCAAGACGGTGAAAAGCTAACAAATTTATTAGAACAAACTACAATTGAGTTAAAACCGTCAGCAACTGGACAACTAGTTTATTTGGATGGAGTAGAAGTAACCGAGCAAATTCGTTCTACACAAGTTACTTCTTCTGTTTCTGAAGTAGCAGCACATGCTAATTTAAGAACAGAAATGGTCAAGAGACAAATTGAAATGGGTAAAGACGGAAGCATTGTCATGGATGGCCGTGATATTGGAACGCATGTATTAATAAATGCGGAGTTAAAAATCTTCATGTCTGCTAGTGTAGAAGAAAGAGCGAACAGAAGATTACTAGACAATCAACAAAGAGGAATCAAAACAAGTTTAGAAACGCTAATAGAAGAAATTTCACTTCGAGATAAAATGGATAGTGAGAGAGAAGCTTCCCCATTAATACAAGCAGAAGATGCGATTTTTATCGATACAACATCCCTTACAATTGAAGAAGTATCAGAGAAAATTATGCAGCTTGCAAAAGAAAGGATCGCCTAATATGAACTTATATTCCTTTGCGAAATCAGTTGTTTTTACTGCACTTAAACCTATTTACCGTTTTGAGGTAATTGGAACAGAAAAATTTCCGAAAGAAGGAGGAATTTTATTATGTTCCAACCATATCCATGCATTAGATCCTCCAGTAGTTGGTATTAATGCACCAAGACCAGTAAATTTCATGGCAAAAGAAGAACTATTTAATATGCCTATTTTAAAAAATCTACTACCAGGTTTAAATGCATTTCCAGTAAAAAGAGGGATGAGTGATCGAGATGCACTTCGACGTGCCATTAAATTATTAAAAGACGGCGAAGTTGTTGGGTTATTTCCAGAGGGTACGAGAAGTAAGGACGGGACACTTGGAAAAGGTTTTTCTGGAGCTGGTTTCTTTGCTTTAAGAGGAGAGGCGAATGTCGTTCCTTGTGCGATTATTGGGCCCTACAAGCCATTTAAAAAGCTTAAAGTTGTATATGGGGATGCCATTGATATGCAGCCTTATCGTGATCGAAGAGCGTCTACAGAAGAAGTGACGGAAGTAATTATGCAACATATTGCGCAGTTACTAGAACAGTATAAAACTGAAAAATAAATCTTTTTCCAATTTTAAAGGGCTTCCTTTTGTATTTCTTGGCTAATTCGCATAAAATAGATAATGAGACGCTGTGAAGGAGGATATCATATGTCAGAGGAAATGAACTTACAAGAAACACATGAGTTTCAAGAAGGAGAACTGGTGAAAGCGACGGTTGTACAAGTAGATGAAAAATCAGCAATCGTTACAATTAAAGGTGCACCTTTTGATGGCATAGTTCCGATAAGTGAACTATCTAGCCTGCATATTGAAAAAGCATCCGACGCCGTTTCCATCGGTGATGAATTAGAGCTAATGATTACAAAGGTTGAGGAAACAAATTATGTCCTCTCTAAACGTAAAGTAGATGCTGAAAATGCATGGGGGCAGTTAGAACAGCAGTTCCAATCTGGTGAAATTATCGAAACAGAAGTAAAAGAAGTTGTAAAAGGTGGATTAGTCGTTGATTTAGGAGTGCGTGGATTTATTCCTGCTTCGTTAATTGAGGACCATTTTGTTGAATCTTTTGAAGACTATAAAGGCAAAGTATTGGCTTTTAAAATTGTCGAACTAGAAAAAGATAAAAATCGTTTAATTCTTTCTCATAAGGCAGTTGTAGAAGGCAAAAAAGCAGTAAGTAAACAAAAAACACTTGAAAATATTTATAGTGGAGATATTTTAATCGGAACGGTTCAACGCATCGCTTCTTTTGGAGCTTTCGTGGATATTGGTGGAGTGGATGGATTGGTTCATATTTCCCAAATTTCTCATGATCGCATTGAAAATGTGAATGACGTTATTTCAGAAGGACAAGAAGTAAAAGTGAAAGTGCTTTCTGTTGATCGAGATGCAGAAAGAATATCCTTATCAATCAAAGATACTTTACCTGGACCATGGGAGCAACTAGAAGAAAAAGTTTCGAAAGGCTCTGTATTAACGGGCGTTGTAAAACGTATCGTATCTTACGGAACATTTGTGGAAGTTTTCCCAGGAGTGGAAGGGTTAGTTCATATTTCCCAAATTGCACATAAGCATATTGCATCGCCACATGAAGTACTTAAAGATGGCCAAGAAGTACAAGTGAAAGTGTTGGAAGTAAGCAGTGCTGAAAAACGATTGTCTCTAAGCATTAAAGATTTAGTTGAAAATGAAGATGACTATAACTTAGAAGATTATCAAATACCGGAAGAATCGAAAGGCTTTTCGATAAGTGATGTACTCGGAGACAAGTTGAAAGATTTTTCGTTTGAAAAATAATAAATGAACTTCAAGAAGAGCAGGCAGCCCATAAATGTTGCCTGCTTTCATAATGTTAGAAAACTTTTTAGTCTATTTTGTTGTATAATACAACATAGACGAAGTTGGAAGGATGAAAAAGTATGACAAAACCAGTAGTAGCAATCGTTGGTAGACCGAATGTCGGCAAATCAACTATATTTAATCGAATCGTAGGAGAGCGTGTATCGATTGTAGAAGATATTCCAGGTATTACACGTGATCGTATATATAGCTCAGCAGATTGGCTTACACATGAGTTTAATATTATCGATACAGGTGGTATTGAGCTTAGTGACGAGCCATTCCTAGAACAGATTAAACAACAAGCAGAAATCGCAATGGACGAAGCGGATGTTATTATATTTTTGACAAATGGACGTGAAGGCATTACGAGTGCGGATGAATATGTCGCAAAAATTTTATACAAAACAAAGAAACCGATTGTTTTAGCAGTAAATAAAATTGATAACCCAGACATGAAAGAAATGATTTATGACTTTTATTCACTAGGTATGGGCGAGCCGTTCCCAATTTCCGGATCTCATGGTCTAGGTCTTGGGGACTTATTGGATGAAGTTGCTAAAAACTTCCCTGAGTTAGATGAACATGAATACGATGAAGAAGTGATTAAGTTTTCTTTAATCGGACGACCGAACGTAGGGAAATCTTCCATTATTAATGCTTTTTTAGGGCACGAACGCGTTATCGTAAGTGATATTGCTGGTACAACAAGAGATGCAATTGATACAGAGTATACTTTCGACGAACAAGAATATGTCATGATCGATACTGCTGGAATGCGTAAAAAAGGGAAAGTGTATGAAACAACGGAGAAATATAGTGTTCTACGGGCACTTAAGGCTATTGAACGCTCGGACGTTGTTTTAGTCGTGCTAAATGCAGAAGAAGGAATTCAAGAACAAGATAAGAAAATTGCTGGTTATGCACATGAAGCAGGAAAAGCAGTTATTATTGTTATGAATAAATGGGATGCTATAGAAAAAGATGATAAAACGATGAATGAAATGACGAAATCCATTCGTGAGCATTTCCAGTTCTTAGACTATGCACCGATCATTTTTGTTTCGGCTAAAACGAAACAACGTGTACATGCAATTCTTCCGATTATTAACAAAGTAAGTGAAAACCATTCACTTCGTGTACAATCAGCTACCTTGAATGAAGTTATTGAAGATTCAGTAGCACGTAATCCTGCTCCGACAGATAAAGGAAAACGATTACGCATTTACTATGCAACACAAGTGGCGATTAAACCACCAACATTCGTTGTATTTGTAAACGAAGCAGAAATGATGCATTTCTCTTATGAACGATTTTTAGAAAATCGCATTAGAGAATCATTTGACTTTGAAGGAACACCTATTCGAATTATTACTCGCACGAGAACTTAATGATTCGTGTTTAAAGGGGCGTAATTTAATGGAGAAAATAACTGTACTCGGGGCTGGTAGTTGGGGAACAGCACTTGCAATGGTGCTTGCAGGCAATAACCACGACTGCCTCCTTTGGTCACACAGAGAAAACCAAGCTTTAGAAATCAATGATAACCACACAAATAAAAAGTATTTACCGGACACACTATTACCGAGTAATTTAAAAGCAACTAGTGATTTTGAACAAGCGATAAAACACGCTTCTACAATTATTATTGCAGTACCAACAAAAGCGATACGTGGAGTTTGTCAGGACATGAAGGACTTACTCGTGGAGAAGAAATTAATTGTCCATGTGTCAAAAGGAATTGAACCGGACTCTTTAAAACGTATATCTGAAATGATTTCAGATGAGCTTCCTGCAAATGGAGTAGGTGCGATTGTTGTATTATCTGGTCCAAGCCATGCAGAAGAAGTTGTACTACAATATCCTACAACGATTACTGCAGCAAGCGAAAACTTAGACGCGGCTAAAAAAGTCCAAGATCTATTTATGAACAATTACTTCCGTGTCTATACAAATGATGATGTAATCGGTGTAGAGATTGGTGCAGCACTTAAAAATGTTATTGCACTTGGAGCAGGTATAGTTGACGGTCTCGGTTACGGTGATAATGCAAAAGCAGCACTTATTACAAGAGGGCTTGCGGAAATATCAAGACTTGGTATTAGTCTTGGAGCGGAAGCATACACATTCTTTGGTTTAACTGGAATGGGCGATTTAATCGTTACTTGTACGAGCGTGCATTCTAGAAACTGGAGAGCGGGTAATATGCTCGGAAAAGGTGCTTCACTGGATACTGTTTTAGAAGAAATGGGCATGGTTGTAGAAGGTGTTCGCACGACGAAGGCAGCTCATCAGCTTGCTAAAAGACAACAAGTCGATATGCCAATTACGGAAGCTTTGTATTCGGTTTTATTTGAAAACGAGAATCCGAAAGATGCTGTTGATATTTTAATGCTACGAACAAAGAAACATGAGTTAGAGGATTATAAAACGTTCTAAAATTGTCACACAAAAAAGAGTTGTATGAAAAACAACTCTTTTTTGATATGATATACTTTTTTATTAGAGTAGAAGGGTGGGATACTTATGTCATCAATGGATAAAATGTGGGTTTCATTTGCATCAATGGGCTTTCTGTTTATTGCTATGGGGCTCATGTATTTAGTGAAAAATAAGCTCAAAAATCGATTTTTAAAATTTATTTTAGGCTTAGTAGCATACATATTGTTATTTTTAGGATTTATCACGATGGTCTATATTATCTTTAATCCAACAAAAGCTTAGTAAGGAGAATAAGATGAATAAAATGAAATTTATAATTAGTTTAATGTTAGTCGTATTAGTATTGGCAGGTTGTAATTATAAAAGTGGACAACAACCAGAAAATTTACTGCCATATGAAGATCAGTTAGCTATGATGCAAACTGCAGTAGATAGTTTTAGAGAAAGTTCTGGTGGCTTACTACCAATTAAAACTCGTGATATCGAAACAGATCAATACATTAAATATCCAATAGATTTCAAAAAAGTAGTTCCCGCTTATATTGGGAAAGCTCCTGCCAATTCGTATGAAGCAGGTGGGATTTATCAATATGTTCTAATGGACGTGGAGGAAAATCCGACTGTAAAGCTAGTAGATTTACGAATTGCGGATACTTTAAGAGGAATTAATTACCGTAAAGGGATTAATGGTTATGGGCCAGTTGCAGAAATAATTGCAGAAGGCGTATATAAGCTCGATTATAAAAAGATGGGGTATAAAAACGAATTGTCTGTTCAAAGTCCTTATTCGGACACTCAGTTGCCTTTAGTGGCAACTGGGGACGGTAAAGTGTATGTCGATTATTCGATTGAGCTAAATCGCATGCTTATGGAGAGCGATTTGGACATTAAACCTGGCGAAGATATTCGCTTTTTATTGACGGATAATTTTGCAATTGTACCGGCATATTCATTGCCATATACAGTAAATGAAAAAAATGAGCCAGTATTTATGCTTGAAAAATAAATCTATTTATTAAATCCCTGTGCATTTTTACAGGGATTTTTTGATTGGTTTTTTTCAAAGGAATCCGTTTCATGCGCGATGCATGAAACGTTTTTTGCGTGCATATATTAGATTGCGAAGAAAGGAGAGTATCCATGTCGAATCAACTTTACGAACAAATAGCAGAACGAACTAATGGAGATGTGTATATTGGTATAGTAGGGCCTGTGAGAGTAGGTAAATCAACTTTTGTTAAACGAGTAATGGAGTTAGTAGTCATTCCTAATATTAAAGAGGAAGCAGAAAGAGTTCGAGCACAAGATGAACTTCCTCAAAGCTCCCCAGGGAATGTCATTATGACTGCTGAACCAAAATTTGTTCCTGCACATGGAACAAATATTTATGTTGGAGAAGAACAGCTTCGTTTACAAATTCGATTAGTCGATTGCGTTGGATACATGATTGACGGTATAAAAACGCACTCTGGAGAAGATGAACAAAAATTAGTCCATACACCTTGGCATAACGAAGCCATCCCGTTCGAAGAAGCAGCAAGAATTGGAACAGATAAAGTTATTCGTGACCACTCAACAATTGGTATTGTCGTAACGACTGACGGAACAGTTAATAATATCCCTCGAAAAGCAGTTGAAAATGCGGAGCAACAAATTATCGAACAGTTAAAAGATATCGGAAAACCATTTGTCATTGTACTAAATAGTAAACTGCCAGGACATGAAAATACGGTCCAATTACGTGACTCCTTGCAAGAGCAGCACGGAGTACCAGTTATTGCAGTAGCGATTGATCGTATGACTGCGGAGGAAATTCAATACATACTCCAACAGGCACTTTATGAATTTCCGATAACTGATATCGAATTAGTCAAACCAGACTGGACAGACGTATTAGAACCAGATCATTTCGTGAATACTGCAATTACGTCCTCCTTGCAAGAATGGTTGCAATTAGTGTCAAAAATGAAAGATGTAAAAGAGCTAGCCTCTAGATTTAAACAAGTTCCTTTCATCCAATCTGCCGAAGTTGTGGAGGCCAACCCTGGTAAAGGATCTGCTTGTATTCAAATTGGATTGAAACCAGAAGTATTTCAAGAAGTATGTGATGAATGGCTGGAAGAGCCAATTCAATCAAAAAAAGATTGGCTTTTATTTGTAAAAGAGGCTTCGACTGCTAAAAAAGCATACAATAAATTTTCTGATGCATTAGAAGCAGCGAAAACCCATGGTTATGGGGTATCCTTACCAACGCTTCAAGATTTTCAACCATCGGCACCAGAAATTATTAAACAAAATAATTTTTATGGTGTTAGTTTAAAAGCAAAAGCCGCATCGCTTCATATTATTCGAGTTGATATGGAAGCGGAATTTTCGCCATTGCTTGGTTCGGAATTTCATAGTCAACAACTTTTAAAAGACTTAAAACATGGTTATTTACATGACCGAGATGCTTTATGGCAAACACAAGTTTTTGGCACTTCATTGGTCGAGGTGATGAAGGAAAGTTTACGCTATAAAACAGAAAGTGTTTCTGGAGTTGCGAAAAAAAGAATGCGTGAAACGATTGAACGAATGGTGAATGAAGGCGATAGAGGCATGGTTACTTTTATATTATAAATATGCAACGGGGCTTCTCGCATCTATGCGAAAAGTCCCGTTTTTTCATTAAACGCCATTTTTTTTGCCTAAAGTTTATAAAACACGTACAAATAGTGTTGCTAAGGCTTTTTGGTTGTGATACTCTTTTTACAGGATTGAAGCTATCTTCCTTTGAGAGGAGGTGAATGGTATGAATAAAACAGAACTAGTTAACTCTGTTGCAGAAGCTACAGAACTTTCTAAAAAAGATGCTTCTAAAGCTGTTGAAGCTGTATTTGAATCAATTCAAACTGCTCTTGCAGATGGTGAAAAAGTTCAATTAATCGGTTTTGGTAACTTTGAAGTTCGTGAACGTGCTGCACGTAAAGGACGTAACCCACAAACAGGTTTAGAAATCGACATCGCTGCTAGCAAAGTACCTGCTTTTAAACCAGGTAAAGCACTTAAAGATGCAGTAAAATAAACAGATGTTTGTAGTACATAGAACGGCTATTGTGGAGCCTAGCTTCACGATAGCCGTTCTTTTCAATTGATGAAATGTAAGGATACATAGATGAAAGTTATTTCTTAAAGTAGTATCGTATGCTAAGATGCTATTGACATAATATGAGTTTGGTTTATTGGGAGGTTTACAGATGACAAATGTTAATCTAAAAAAAATAGAAGAAGCTGTCAAAATGATTCTGGAAGCTGTAGGTGAGGACCCATCAAGAGAAGGATTACTCGATACGCCGAAAAGAGTTTCTAAAATGTATGCAGAAATGTTCGAAGGATTGCATCAAGATCCAAAAGAATATTTTAAAACAGTATTTAACGAAGATCATGAAGAGCTTGTTCTTGTAAAGGATATTTCTTTTCATTCGATGTGTGAACATCACCTAGTCCCTTTTTACGGCAAAGCACATGTAGCTTACATCCCACGGGATGGAGTAGTAACTGGTTTAAGCAAGTTAGCAAGAGCAGTAGAAACAACTGCGAGACGACCGCAACTCCAAGAAAGAATTACATCAACTATTGCAGATGACATAATGGAAATGTTGAATCCTCATGGAGTATACGTTGTAATTGAGGCAGAGCATATGTGCATGACAATGCGAGGTATTAAAAAACCAGGTGCCAAAACAATTACAGCAGTAGCGAGAGGGATTTTAGAAACAGACGAAGTAAAACGTTCTGAAATATTATCTTTTATCCAGATGAAGTAACTGTTTTGGATGAATAGGTAAGAATATGGTATGATAAAAAAAGGCTGTGAACAAAGGAGACTATATAATGTCTAGTTCAGATTTTATTGTGATAAAAGCAGAAGAAGATGGTGTCCATGTAATCGGTTTAACACGTGGGACAGACACTAAATTTCATCATTCTGAAAAGCTTGATACTGGAGAAGTTATGATAGCGCAATTTACAGAGCATACTTCCGCTATGAAAATTAGAGGGAAAGCAGCTATCCATACTGCAAACGGCGTTGTTCAAAGTGAATCGAAAAAATAATGATAACTGCTCAAAAATGAACGAAATATAAAAGATTAACTGCAGTTTGGAAATGGAGTAAAGTGTATGAACGAAGCATTCATCAAACAACATGTAGAGCAATACAAAGAGAATACTTTCATGCAAATTCAACAACACACTTTGCTAAAATACACGGGCTATCCAGTTGTAGATGAAGATCGCTTGTTCTTTACACTATTGCCTTTATTCAATGGTGAGGAATGGAATGAGTCGATAAAAGTTTCGACAATTGCCGTGTCCCTCATTTACACTGCTCTTGCGGCACATGAATTAGTAAGGGAAGACAATGCAACATCAAGAGAGCAACAATTGCAAGTGCTCGCTGGTGATTACTATAGTGGTCGATATTATCAATTGCTTGCTAAAGAAAATAAGATTGATCTCATCAAACTATTATCTAGTGGCGTAACAGCCGTTACCGAAAAAAAATCGTTATTTTATGATAAACAAGTATATACATTGGAACAGCTCGTTCAGTCAATTCAAATCATTGAAAGCAAACCAATCGAACAATTCCTTGAATATTACACATTCCACGAGTATGTGTTTATGATGAAAGAAGCATTATTGCTCGTATCTTTGAAAAAAGAGTTGATGGCTTATGAAAAAAATGAACATAGTTTTTACTTAAGCAAATCGAACGTGCTTCAATCGAACATAAATGCTCTCCAATTAGAAGTAGAGAAAATGGAGCAAGCATTTGAGCAAGATATACGTTCCTCTGAATTACTAAAAGAACCTGTAAAAAATGCCATTTTAGAGCGAGTGAATGTCTATTCGTTGGAAAAGCAGTTGAGAGAAGGGTAAATTGTGGAAAAGTCAAAAGAACAGCATGTACATGAAGTATTTGAAAAAATTTCAGACAACTATGATTCGATGAATTCGGTCATTAGTTTTCAACAACATAAAACATGGCGCAAAGATACAATGAAAGCGATGAATGTTCAAAAAGGCGATAAAGCTTTAGACGTTTGTTGCGGTACTGCTGATTGGACGATTGCAATTGCGCAGGAAACAGGGGAATCTGGCAAAGTAGTTGGCTTAGATTTTAGTCAAAATATGTTGAATGTTGGCAAAGAGAAAGTGAAACATATTTCTCAAATTGAGTTAATACAAGGTAATGCAATGGAATTACCTTTTGAAGATAATTCATTTGATTTTGTTACGATTGGTTTCGGTCTTCGAAATGTTCCGAACTACAAACAAGTGTTACAAGAAATGAACCGTGTTGTGAAGCCAGGTGGAATGGTTGTTTGCTTAGAAACTTCACATCCAGACTCTAAATTATTCAACGGCGTATTTCGTTTTTATTTCCGATTTATCATGCCGGTTTTTGGAAAACTATTTGCGAAAAGTTATAAAGAGTATTCATGGCTACAGGAATCTGCTAAAGATTTTCCAAATAGAGCTGAATTAACTAAACTTTTTGAAGAAGTAGGATTAGTGAATGTTAAGAGCAAGCCATACAGTGGTGGAGCAGCTGCAAGACATATTGGACGTAAAAAAGATATTTAAGTGGGAGAAGGTTTGTATCTGTGGATAAGATGAAGTTGAAATTACTTTATTCCGATTTAAAATCGGATTTAGATATCATCGAAAAAGAACTTGCAACAGCGGTGAATTCTTCATCTCACTTATTGAATGAAGCTTCTCTTCATTTACTTCTTGCTGGAGGAAAGCGAATTCGACCTGTTTTTGTATTGCTTGCAGCGAAGTTTGGAAACTATTCGATTGAATCTTTAAAAAATGTCGCTGTTCCTTTGGAGCTCATTCATATGGCCTCCCTTGTACATGATGATGTAATTGATGATGCAGACACTAGGCGTGGAAGAAAAACGGTCAAAGCTCAGCAAAACAATAGAGTCGCAATGTATACTGGTGATTTTCTTTTTGCAAGGGCGATTGAATACATAACAACATTACAAAATACATATGCACATGAAGTATTATCACATACGATGGTTGAACTTTGTATTGGTGAAATTATACAAATCGAAGATAAGCGTATGTTAGATCAAACAGTTCGAGATTATTTAAGACGAATAAAAAGAAAAACCGCTATATTAATATCTGCGAGCTGTGAGCTTGGGGCAATTGCTTCTGGAGCCGATGAAAAAACAACGAGACATCTGAAGAATTTTGGTTACTATGTTGGTATGTCTTTTCAAATTATAGACGATATTTTAGACATTACTTCGACAGATGAACAGTTAGGGAAGCCAGCAGGAAGCGACTTAATGCAAGGAAATATTACATTGCCTGTATTGTTTGTGAAAAATGATCCCGCTATTTCTCCTTTATTGACAGAAATGATTGCAGGAAATAACACGGACGAAATGATGCAAAAGTTGTTAGTTGAACTAAGAAATTCGGATGGGATTAAGCGCGCAAAACAAATAAGTAATATGTATTTGGAGAAAGCGCTAAATGAAGTAAAGCAATTACCTGCCCATTCTGCTAAAAAATCGTTACAAAATATCGCGTTGTTTATGAGTAAGCGTAAGTTTTAATTGAAAATACCGCGCCATAGTGATACTATTTTTAACGGTAGAGAAATTAGACCATATATATATTTGAGGAGTGTTAATGATGGAAAAAACATTTTTAATGGTAAAGCCTGATGGCGTACAACGTAACCTAATCGGTGAAATCGTAGGTCGTTTTGAGAAAAAAGGATTCCAATTAGTTGGAGCAAAATTAATGCAAATTCCAGCTGAATTAGCTGAACAACATTATGGCGAGCATAAAGAACGCCCATTCTTCGGAGAATTAGTAGAATTCATCACTTCTGGACCAGTTTTTGCAATGGTTTGGGAAGGTGAAAATGTTATTTCAACAGCTCGTCTTATGATGGGTGCTACAAATCCAAAGGAGTCTGCTCCAGGAACAATCCGTGGTGATTTCGCAGTAACTGTTGGTAAAAACATTATTCATGGTTCTGATGCACCTGAAAGCGCTGAGCGTGAAATTGGTTTATTCTTCAAAGAAGAAGAGCTAGTTGCTTATGCGAAAGATGCTAACAACTGGGTTAACTAATTCAAATAAAAGACAGTCTTGTGTTTATACACGAGGCTGTCTTTTTTTGTGGAGATATACTATGTTCACATGTCACGCCTGTTGATTAACCATTTTTTTTAATTTCGTATTTCCGTTTGTTTTCTACATAAAGTGCGTTGTTTCCGCTGGGATCTCGGCTACAGGGGTGGACGCTTTCCGCGGGCGTTGCCTCAGCCGCTTCCTTCGCATGCGCTCAGTCCAGGGTCTTCGACTAACACTTTTCCCGCCGGAGTCGCCACCCCTTTCTCTCCAATCTAATGGAGAATGCTCCTGCGGTTACTCGTCGCAAAAAGAATGCTCCTGCGGTTACTCGTCGCAAAAAAGAATGCGCCTTATTTAGAATTGAAAATGAACGGTAAATGAGAAGCTAAAAGTATGTAATAAGTGCAAATTGCAAATTCTTCGTTACTTGGAAGATCGACTATCATACATTTTATAAATGGGCTGCCATGATTACTAACCTATATTAATAGCGAAACACTTGTCGCCTACACAGCAAAGGTATAGTAGCTGTTCGTTAAGAAGGTCTTTTTTGCTCGACATAGAAGTATGATCGTTTCTCCTTGCAAAAATAGGGCATTCATTCTAGCTAAGTAACCTGCCCTAATGGATTGAAGCGAAAAGGAGGCGACTCCAGTGGGATTAAGCGGGACAGGTGAGACCCCGCAGAGGAGCGACCGAAGAGGCTCACGGCCCCCCCACGGAAAGCGTCCTCTCTGCAGCGAAAATCCCAGCGGAAACTACCAATAAGACACACTTTATCAAAAGTACGAATGAGGACGTAATGCAAGTCGAAAACGAGTGTTTTAGTATTAAAGGGTATTAGTTTTTTTCCTATTAGCACAAATTTTTAAGAAATAGGATAATCAACAGACCTGTTCACATATACCTCCCATCTTCGTATATCTTAAATGTTCTGAATACGATATACTATACTTAGGAATCTTGAAAGGATAGATGTCACATGCCAGATTACATAAAATTTGTAGAATCGATAAAGAGAAAAACCGGTATTGATCTTGCAGCTTACAAAGAAGCGCAAATGAGACGTCGACTTACTTCATTATACGAAAAAAAAGGATACAAAAACTTTGTTGATTTTTTCGGAGCATTAGATAATGATCGTGACCTAATGAATGAATTTTTGGATAGAATGACAATCAATGTATCAGAATTTTACCGTAACGGAAAGCGTTGGGAAGTTTTACAAAACAAAATATTTCCGAAACTATTAGCAGAAAATAAAAAATTAAAAATATGGAGTGCAGCATGTTCGACTGGAGAAGAGCCATATACAACTGCCATGGTTTTGTCGAATCATGTACCACTTACACAAGTGTCTATCAATGCAACTGACTTAGATGAAAATGCTATTTCACGTGCAAAGGTAGGTATATATCCTGAAAGATCATTAGCAGAAGTTCCAAGTGATATGAAGAAAAAGTACTTTGAAGAACAAGGACAATTTTATAAAGTAGATGAAGCTATTAAAAAGACGGTTACTTTCAAAAAACATAATTTATTAAAAGATACATACGACAAAAACTATGACTTAATCATTTGTCGAAATGTGATGATTTATTTTACAGAGGAAGCGAAAGACCAAATCTATCAAAGCTTTAGCGATTCACTACGCCCAGGAGGTATTTTGTTTGTAGGTAGTACCGAGCAAATATTTAATCCGGGTAAATATGGTTTTGATACCGAAGACACATTTTTTTATCGGAAAAAATAAACTATGAAACTGTCCAGTAACAATCGGACAGTTTTCTTTTTAGCTCTATACTTTGAATAAAAATTTTGATATAGTGTATTAAATACTTTAGCGAGTTGAAGGGAGAAAGTATCATGCGTTATTTAACAGCAGGTGAGTCTCATGGACCACAATTAACAGCAATTATTGAAGGGTTACCAGCCCAATTAGAAATTACAGGTGAACATATAAACAAAGAGTTGAAGCGTCGACAAGGCGGCCATGGCCGTGGAAGAAGAATGCAAATTGAAACAGATACAGTGGCAATTACAGCGGGTGTTCGCCACGGGAAAACATTAGGCTCTCCAGTATGCCTTGTCGTAAACAATGATGATTGGAAGCATTGGACGAATATTATGGGAATTGAGCCTCTAGGGGAGGAAGTAGACCCAGAGGATATTAAAAGGCAAATAACAAGACCACGTCCGGGGCATGCAGATTTAGTTGGAGGCATGAAGTACGGTCATCGTGATTTACGTAATGTACTAGAACGCTCTTCAGCGAGAGAAACGACTGTGCGAGTTGCAGTAGGGGCAGTAGCGAAACAACTGTTAAAGCAATTAGGGATTTCGGTTGTTGCACATGTGACGAAAATCGGTGGAATTGAAGCAGATTTAAGCTTAACAACTGGAAAAACAGTAGAAGAAATTAGAAACATTGTAGAAGAGGATCCAGTATATTGTTTAGATTCAGAAGCTTCTGCCAAAATGGTTACAGCAATTGACGAAGCGAAAAAAGCTGGAGATACAATTGGTGGTGTTGTAGAAGTAATCGTTGAAGGTATGCCGGCGGGAGTAGGTAGTTATGTTCATTACGACCGAAAACTAGATGGTAAACTTGCAATGGCTATGATGAGTATTAATGCGTTTAAAGGTGTCGAGGTTGGATTAGGGTTTGAAATGGCTAATTTATTTGGCAGCCAAGTGCATGACCAAATTTCTTGGAATGAAGAAACTGGATATACGCGTGATACAAATCGTCTAGGTGGTTTAGAAGGCGGTATGTCAACAGGAATGCCAATTGTTGTAAGAGGGGTAATGAAACCAATTCCAACACTTTATAAACCTTTACAAAGTGTAGATATTGATACGAAAGAGCCTTTCAAAGCAAGTATTGAACGTTCTGATAGTTGTGCGGTGCCAGCAGCATCTGTAGTTGCAGAAGCAGTTATTGCTTGGGAAGTTGCAGCGGCTGTATTAGATACGTTTAATGGAGATCAAATCGAGCTATTAAAAGCGGAAGTAGAAAGACATAGAGCTTACACAAAGGGGTTTTAACAAAATGATTATTCCAGTTAAAACAACAACTGCCTCGTATGAAGTCCATTTAGGGGAAAATATATTAAGTGAGTTTTGTCATAGAATTTCGGAGAAAATGAAAAAAGCGGATCAAATTGTCGTTGTTACGGATGAGCATGTTTGGAGCTTGCACGAAACGTATTTTCGAGAAAATTTTTCATTACCTTTCAAAATGTATGTTGTTCCTAATGGGGAAGCATGTAAAACGTTTGAATCTTATTTTCAAGTTCAAACGTTTTTATTGCAAGAGAATTGTTCACGCAATTCAGTCTTGCTTGCGTTAGGGGGAGGGGCTGTAGGAGATTTAACAGGTTTCGTTGCTGCTACATTTATGCGAGGGATTCCTTTTTATCAAATTCCAACAACCATTTTAGCACATGATAGCGCAGTTGGTGGAAAGACAGCGATCAATCATCCAAATGGAAAAAATATGATAGGTGCTTTTTATCAGCCGTCAGAAGTATTATATGATTTTCATTTTTTAGCAACATTGCCAGTAGAAGAAGTGCGCTCTGGTATGGCGGAAGTAATCAAACATGCCATTATAAGCGATCGTAACTGGTTTCAGGAGTTTTATTCTTTAACGAGTATTGAAACAATACAAAAAGATGAATTGCTCGTTTGGTTAGAAAAAGGAATTCGAGTGAAGGCACATATTGTAGAGTTAGATGAAACAGAGCAATCGTATAGAAAATATTTAAATTTTGGTCATACATATGGTCATGCAATCGAAGCATCTATTGGTTATGGCAAAATTACGCATGGGGAAGCAGTAATGATTGGTATGATTCCTGCGTTAATGTTAAGTGAAATTCATGGGGAATTAGAATCTTCATCTGCCTTTCAACTGTATACACTTGCACAAAAGCTTGGATACAATTTTCAACATGTACTTGCTTGCGATTTCAATGAATTAGCAAGCTTCATGTTAAAAGATAAAAAAACGACTAACGGAGAGCTTCATTTTGCTTTACTTCAAAAAATCGGAGAGCCGTTTGTCAAAACGATTTCGATGGAAGAAGTACAAAAATGTGATGAGGAATTTAGGAAGTGGATTGAGGAGGGGCAGTAAGTGATAAGAGGCATAAGAGGGGCAACAACAGTAACAGAAGATTCGAATGAGCAAGTGTTGAAGGAAACGGAAAGACTTGCTTTAGAAATGGTAAAAGCAAATGGGATTGACCCAGAATATGTTGCTTCTGTCATTATATCGACGACAACGGATATTTCTTCCGCCTTTCCAGCAAGAGCGGTTAGAAGTATAGAAGGATGGTCGTACGTTCCGGTTATGTGTACACATGAAATGAATGTACCAGGCTCTTTAGAAAAATGTATTCGACTATTAATGCATGTAAATACGGATAAAAACCAACAAGATATCCAACATATATACTTAAATAATGCTGTGCAACTACGACCTGATTTAATCAAATAATGGAGAGAAACGAGGAGCTTTAGGATGAAATTCAAAAAACAAATTGCAGGTTTACAAGCGTATCAGCCAGGAAAAACAATGGATGAAGTAAAGAAAATGTTTAATCTAGATCAAGTGATAAAACTTGCTTCGAATGAAAATCCGTATGGAGCTTCTCCTAAAGTAAAAGCATATTTAACAAGTGCAAATATTAATTTTGCTCTTTATCCAGATGGCTATGCAACGGAATTACGTGCAGCAGTAGCAAGTCATGTAAATATATCTGAAAACCAATTATTATTCGGAAATGGTTCGGATGATATTATTTTAATGATTTCTAGAGCTTTATTGCAACCGACGATGAATATGGTTGCTGCGAACATTACATTCGGTCAATACAAGCATAACGCAGTTATTGAAGGCGCTGTAGTAAGAGAAGTACCTTTGGTGAACGGTGAGCATGATTTAGATAAAATGTATGAAGCAATAGATGAAAATACAGCTGTCGTATGGATTTGTAACCCGAATAATCCGACTGGTACACTAACGCCAAGTCAAGCGATTAAAAAGTTTGTAGAGAAAGCTCCAAGCGATGTATTAATCGTTTTAGACGAAGCGTATACGGAATACATAACGGATGAATCGTACGAAGATTCCATTGGGCTTTTAGAAAAGCATCCAAATGTTTTAATCCTTCGTACATTCTCGAAAGCGTATGGTTTAGCAAGCTTCCGTGTAGGCTATGCAATTGGTTCGGAAGAAGTAATCGGTCAGTTAGAGCCAACACGTGAACCATTTAACAATACATTGCTAAGCCAAAATGTAGCAATCATCGGTTTAGAAGATCAAGCGTTTATTCAGCAATGTAAAGTTCAAAATAACGCTGGGAAGAAGCAATTTGAGGCATATTGCGAAGCGCGTAATCTAGATTATTATCCTTCTCAAGCAAACTTCATTTTAATGGAAGTGAAAGCTGATAGTGATGTGGTATTCCAAGGGCTGATGAAGCGTGGGTTTATCGTCCGTAGCGGAAATGCTCTAGGTACGCCTGGATATCTTCGAATTACGATTGGTACGGAAGAACAAAATACTGCTTTATTGCAAAAATTAGATGAAGTTTTACAAGAGGAAGGCGTACTGTAATGAATCGGACCGTACTTATTATAGGGCTTGGGCTTATTGGAGGCTCTTTAGCACTTGGCTTAAAGCGTAATGCAGATGTGTCGATTATTGGGTTTGATGCGGATATCCATACAGTTCGAACGGCGAAAAGAATCGGAGTCATTGATGAAATGGCGATCCATACGAAAGATGCCGCGGAACTTGCAGATGTAATTGTGTTCGCAACTCCTGTGAATGAAACAATTCGATTAATGGATGAAATGTCTAACTGGCAGTTAAAAAACGATGTCATTGTGACAGATACTGGTAGTACAAAAAAAGAAATTATGAAAGCTGCCGAGAAGTTAAGAGAACTCGGCATTACATTCATCGGCGGACATCCAATGGCCGGCTCTCATAAAAGTGGAGTCGAAGCAGCGCGTTCTCATCTATTTGAAAATGCGTATTATATGCTTACTCCATTTCCAAATGAAAATAAAAAAGAAGCGAAAATTCTTTCCGACCTTTTGGAAGTTACGAAAGCAAAAATTGTACAAGTAAATGCAGAAGAGCATGATCATATGACTGCTGTTGTAAGTCATTTCCCTCATCTAGTCGCTGCATCTCTCGTGCATCAACTGGCTGGAGAAAATGAGCGGTTTCCATTTACGAGGCAGCTAGCAGCGGGTGGATTTCGTGATTTAACAAGAATTGCATCTGCAAATCCAATTATGTGGCGAGATATTACCGTTCAAAACAGACAAGAATTGAGCAATCAGCTTCAAGTTTGGACAAATGAAATGATAAACCTTCAAAATCTATTGCTCCATGCAGATGAAAAAGAAATAGAAAGTTATTTTTCGACTGCAAAACAAATTCGAGATGACTTACCAATAACTGCGCAGGGTGCAATGTTCACCGTGTACGATTTATACATAGACGTACCGGACTATGCAGGGGTCATTGCGGAAGTGATTGGCTATTTAGCAAAAGATAATATTAGTATTACAAACTTACGAATTGTGGAAACACGAGAAGATATATTTGGTATTTTAGTTATTAGTTTTCAAACAATGGATGATCGAGCGCGAGGCGTTCAATGTATAGCTAATAATACGACTTTTGAAACATATATTTCTTAAGGGAGGAAATGACAGTGAGTAAAGTATTAGATTATGCACAACCTTCCTTGCAAGGTTCACTTCGAATACCTGGAGATAAATCGATTTCTCATCGTTCCATCATGTTTGGAGCGATTGCAGAAGGGACAACGACAGTTGAAGGTTTTTTACAAAGCGATGATTGCTTAAGCACAATCGACTGCTTTTCAAAATTAGGAGTCAAAATTTCTGTAGACGGCGAAAACGTGTCGGTTCATAGTAACGGGATGGATGCTTGGAAAGAGCCAGATGAAATTTTATATACAGGGAATTCTGGTACAACAACACGTCTTATGTTAGGAATTCTTGCAGGTTCATCTATTTCCTCCGTATTAATTGGAGATGAATCTATTCAAAAACGCCCGATGAAACGAGTAACAGATCCTTTAAAGCTAATGGGTGCATCTTTTATTGGACGTGAAAGTGGACAATATACGCCGATTGCGATTGAGGGAACGAAACTGCAAGGCATTACATATAAGATGCCTGTTGCGAGCGCACAAGTGAAATCAGCTATACTACTTGCAGCTTTAAATGCAGAAGGGGAAACAGTCGTAATTGAAACAGAAACGTCTCGTGATCATACGGAGAAAATGTTGCAACATTTTGGTGCGACTATTTCGGTGGAAGACAAGACGATTCGTTTTAAAGGTGGGCAAACTTTAACTGGAACACATGTCGTTGTGCCGGGAGATATTTCGTCCGCAGCATTCTTTCTAGTTGCAGGTGCTATTGTTCCTAATAGTAAGCTCACTTTGCAAAATGTAGGCTTAAATGAAACGAGAACAGGAATTCTTGATGTACTTCAAGCGATGAATGCAAAAATAACGATACAAGCATTAAACAATGTGAGCCATGAAGAAATAGGGGATATTACAGTTGAAACTTCTACATTAAAAAGTTCTGTAATTAGTGGCGACTTAATCCCAAGATTGATCGATGAGATACCTATTCTTGCACTTCTAGCAACGCAAGCAACTGGTAAAACGATTATTAAAGATGCGGAAGAACTAAAAGTGAAAGAAACAAACCGCATTGATGCTGTTGTGAATGAATTAAAGAAACTCGGTGCGACTATTTCCGCAACAGCAGATGGGATGGTAATAGAAGGGCCAACTCCTTTGCATGGTGGCGATTTAAAAACGTATGGAGACCACCGAATTGGTATGATGGCTGCAATTGCTTCTCTCATTACATCGAGCGCAGTAACAATCGATAACGAAGCATGTATCGCTGTTTCTTATCCAAACTTCTTTGAACAGCTTGCAACAATCGTAAAATGATGAAACTCTCCCTTACCGGAGAGTTTTTTACTTGTATGACATGAATCTGTCCTGTACGATTAATGGGATACTAAAAGGACGGGTGATTTAGATGGATAAACTACAACCATTTCTACAAGCGATGGAAGAAGGAAATGTAGAAAAAATTACGACACTGCTTGAACCATTTCTATTGCAAGAAAATCCAGATGCACAATATGAACTTGCAGATATATTTTCTCAGTACGGCTATCTTCAAGAAGCTTTGAAAATATTAGAGCATCTTGAGTTTTTATTTCCAGAAGAAAATCAGTTGAAAATTGATCAAGCGCAGCTTTTATTGGAAATGGACAAAGAAGATGAAGCGTTAGATCTTTTAACTAGCGTAGACAAATCGGCAGAAGCATATCCGCAAGCGTTATTAACTTTGGCGGACTATTATCAAATGATTGGGCTTTATGAAGTGGCTGAGCAAAAGATAAATGAGGCAATTGCACTAATTCCAAATGAGCCTTTACTTTTGTATGCAAAAGGTGAGTTGTTATTTGAAACTGGCCGTTATTTAGAAGCAGCACGCATTATGGAGGAGTTGCTTCCAGTTCAAGAGACAATTCCAGCAGTTGATTTATCTTTGAAGCTTGCTGAAATATATAGTGCGGGAGCAGCGTATGAAGAAGCAATTCCTTATTATACGGAAGCGCTGAAGAAAGAAGTTGCGCCAGACGTATTATTTCATGCCGCGTATGCTTCTTTTCAAGTGCAACATTACAGCACAGCTATTAACCATTTAGAAAATTTATTGGGAATGGATCCAGATTATTTCTCGGCATATATGTTACTCGCAGAAGCGAATGCAATGCTTGAAAACAATGAAGAAGCACTAAAAGCAATTGAGGATGGTATAGCTCGAGATGAGTTTGAAAAAGAATATTATTTATTTGCAGGTAAAATTTCTTTAAAATTGGGTAGAGTGAAAGAAGCGGAAAAGTTTTTGCGTGAAGCGATAGCGTTAGATCCAGAATATATGGATGCTATTTTTACGTTAACCTCCCTGTTATCTAAGGAAGAGCAAGATGAAGATATGATAGAGCTGTATGAAACATTGAAAAAAGACCAGTTTGAATGGTCGTCTATGTACCCATTTTTAGCTTCAGCGTATGAGCGTTTAGAAATTTATGAAAAAGCATACGAATTTTATAAGTTAGCATATACTGAACTTAAAGAGGATGCACAGTTTTTGGAGAAATACTTCTATTTCTTGCTAGAAGATGGAAAACGAGAAGAAGCAATGGGAGTTGTTGCTTTATTGCAAAAATTAGATCCTGAGAATAGCACATGGTTTGAGATGAGTGAATAACTAAGTAAAGGAAGGAGAGGTTACGTGACTGCTTCTGTTTCAGTTGGCGAGAAAAAAGAATTTGTCCGTTGGTTTTTAAAAAAGTATCAAATGAAAAGAAGAGAATGCGTGTGGATCTTGAATTACTTAATAAGTCACGAGACATTATTAAATAACGTACATTTTGTGGAGGAAGCGCATTATTGTCCACGAGCAATGGTTATGTCTGTTACAACATCTTCTGGAATCCCTTTTCGCTTTTATAAGGGAAGTATTATGACAGCAGACGCAGAGAAATCTTTTCATGATTTAAGGCTGCACCCGGATGAAGAAATGTATATACAACTAAATTTCCAAACAATGCCACCTAGTACGGAATATTTAGCAGTGTTAGAAGAAAATCCGTATATGCCGAAGTATTTGCATATTAGTGAAAAAGACCAACTTATTGCAGAAAGCATTTTAACAGAAAGCTTGCATTCTTTTCAGATAGAGCAATTGAAAAAACAAATTGATGAAGCAATCGATCAAAATGATAAAACAAAATTTTATGAGCTATCCGCATTATGGAATGAGCTACAACACAAAAAGATTTAGGAGAGATTGTCATGCATTGGAATGGGAAAGATAGTGCTGTTTTTCAAGCGCAAAAAGAATATATAGATACGGCAGTAATTCCACTAACACTAATAGATGGCTCTGAATACGGATTCCAATTTGCGGCATCTGCAGCTGATTTTATATTATCGTTGTCAAATACGGTAGAAAATCAATTCCGAGGAAGGATCGTATTATTTCCTTCCTTTTCTTATACGAAAGGGCAGGACAAGCAGTCATTAATAGAAAGTTGGAAAGAAGAATTAAAAAAAGCAGAATTCAAACATATTTTTTTCCTTACTTCTGATAAAGAATGGAGTACAATGGGGGAAGAAGAAAACGTTATGTGGATTCCATCTATTCCACTAGAATCAATGGATCCCAAAATGAAAAATTCTGTGTTAGAAGACCAACTTCGCCAACTTATTCCTATTTTCGCGAAAAAATGGGCAAATTAGTGACAGTTTATTTCAATAAATGTTCATAAAGTTCACAAATCGTGTGAAAGGAATATTGACCTTCCTTTTTTATTGATATATCATTGATATGTCCTAGTATTATTATTTCAAGCAAGTATGTCCATTGGACTGACCTTTAAGTATGAGGGGGGAAAAAGCATGAGTAACAATCGAGTATCAAGACGTCAATTCCTTAGTTATACATTAACTGGTGTTGGCGGATTTATGGCGGCAGGAATGCTGATGCCAATGGTACGATTTGCAATTGATCCTGTATTGCAAAAAAAAGAAGGCGGAGATTTTGTCTTAACTGACAAAAAAGTTGCTGATATTACAGAAGTTCCTGAACGTGTTGACTTCACATTTGAACAAGTGGATGCATGGTACAAGTCTGATGTAACAAATGCTGCATGGGTTTACAAAGAAGGAGACGAGATTATCGCTCTTTCACCAGTATGTAAGCACTTAGGCTGTACGGTAAACTGGGAAGGTGACCCAGCACACAAAAATCAATTCTTCTGTCCGTGTCACGCAGGTCGTTACGAGAAGAATGGTAAAAATGTACCAAAAACGCCACCACTAGGTCCGTTAGATCAATTTGAAGTTCGTGTAAATGACGGTTTCTTAGAAATTGGTAAAGCTATACCTAATACATTAGTTTAAGTAAGGGGGTACGACAACAGTGCTGAATAAAATCTATGATTGGGTGGATGAACGTCTAGATATTACTCCAATTTGGCGTGATATCGCAGACCATGAAGTACCAGAACACGTAAACCCTGCACATCACTTCTCAGCGTTTGTATACTGTTTCGGAGGATTAACATTCTTCATCACAGTTATTCAAATATTATCAGGTATGTTTTTAACAATGTATTACGTACCGGATATTGAAAATGCATGGGAATCTGTCTACTACCTTCAAAATGAAGTAGCATTCGGTGAAATCGTGCGTGGGATGCATCACTGGGGAGCATCGCTAGTTATTGTTATGATGTTCTTACATACATTACGTGTATTCTTTACTGGTTCTTATAAAAAACCTCGTGAACTAAACTGGATGGTCGGAGTACTAATCTTCGCCGTTATGTTAGGTTTAGGATTTACAGGTTACCTACTTCCTTGGGACATGAAAGCATTGTTCGCAACGAAGGTTGGTATTGAAATTGCAGCATCTGTTCCATTTATTGGTGGAATAATTAAAACACTTTTAGCTGGTGATGAAACAATCATCGGTGCACAAACATTAACAAGATTCTTTGCGATTCATGTGTTCTTCTTGCCGGCTGCTTTATTTGGATTACTTGCAGCTCACTTTATCATGATTCGTCGTCAAGGTATTTCTGGACCACTTTAATGGGGAAGTGGAACAGATAATTCTTCAAAAGGAGGGGACATTATGCATCGCGGAAAAGGTATGAAATTTGTCGGTGACTCTCGTGTAACACATCCATCTAGCCGTAAAAAACAACAACCGAAAGACTATTCAGAGTATCCAGGTAAAACAGAAGCTTTCTGGCCTGACTTCTTATTAAAAGAATGGTTAGTAGGTGCTGTGTTCTTAGTTGGCTATTTAGTTCTAACAGTTGCACATCCGTCACCACTTGAACGTCCAGCTGATCCAGCTGACACGGGCTATATTCCAGTACCAGACTGGTATTTCTTATTCTTATACCAGTTATTAAAATATGAGTTTGCTTCAGGTCAATTTAATATTATCGGAGCAATCGTAATGCCAGGTTTAGCTTTTGGTGCACTTTTATTAGTACCATTTTTAGATACAAGTAAAGAAAGAAGTCCATTTAAACGTCCTTTACCAACAGGATTTATGGTATTAGCTATTGCTGCTATTATTTTCTTAACTTGGGAATCAGTAGTTAACCATGATTGGGCAGCTGCTAAAGAATACGGTAAAATTAAAGAAGAAGTTCCTGCAGTTGAAATTGATGAAAACGCTGAAGGATACCAAATTTATTTGGGCTCCTCCTGCATAGGCTGTCATGGTAATGCATTTGAAGGCGCATTAGGTAAACCATTAATTGGTTTAGATCTTACTGCCGATGAAATTGTAACTATTGCACATGATGGTTTAGGCGGAATGCCAGGTGGTACTTTCCAAGGGTCTGAAGAAGAACTTCAAAAACTTGCAGAATTTATCACTACATTACAACCACCAGAATAACAAAAAAAGAGTCAGGTAACTGGCTCTTTTTTTTTACCTACTATTTGAGGAGCGTTGGAATGAAAGATCTTGCGATGTTTATTAAAATGACTCTATACAATAAATCATTTATGTGGCTATTATTCGTTGTTAATATAGTTGGGACGATATATGGCTACTATTGGTACGAAGGACAATTGTCTAATACTGAGCCTAAGTTTTATCTATTCGTACCAGATAGTCCAACAGCTAGCTTATTTTTCACTATTGCGTTATTTGGCTGGTTGTTAAAGAAAAACTGGAAACTAATCGAAGCACTTGCTTTAATAACACTTGTGAAATATGGCTTGTGGGCAGTTGTTATGAATATATGGACATTTGTAGAAACCGGATCGCTTGGTTGGATGGGGTGGATGCTTGTAGCTTCTCACTTTGCAATGGCTTTACAAGCAATTTTGTATATTCCTTTTTACCGATTCACATGGATACATATTTTAATCGCTTCGATATGGACTTTGCATAATGATGTCATAGACTATGTTTTTGGGCAAATGCCAATGTATAGAAGCTTGAACAAGTTTGCAAATAATATTGGTTACTTCACTTTTTGGTTATCTATTGCTTGTATTTGTATTGCCATTTATGTATATCAAAAAAGGTCAAAGCGAATTAGTTGATGGATTACTGTTTTGCATTTATTATATAAGTATAGATTGAGAGGGGGAAATGAACGTTGATTTCTTATATCATATATTTTGCAATAATTTTATTGCTACCGATATATGCACAAATGAAAGTGAAAAGTACGTATAAAAAGTACTCTAAAGTTCGTTCTACTTCTGGAATGACAGGTGCTCAAGTAGCTAGAACTATTTTAGATGAAAATGGTTTACAGGATGTAAAAGTAGTTGAAAGCAGTGGCTTTTTAAGTGATCATTATAATCCGATGACAAAAATAGTCGCGTTGTCTACACATAACTACCGTGAGGCTTCTGTTGCTGGTGCTGCAATTGCCGCGCATGAAGTTGGACATGCGATTCAACATAAAGAATCTTATTCATTTTTATCATTAAGACATAAGTTAGTTCCGGTTGCTAATATTTCTTCGAATGCTTCATGGATATTCATCATGATAGGAATGTTGTCGTCGATGAGTGGAATGTTGCTGTTAGGTATTGTATTACTTGCAGCAGGTGTAGTGTTCCAAATTGTTACATTACCAGTTGAATTTAATGCGTCAAACCGTGCGATGAACCAAATGGTGTCCTTAGGTATTATTCGCAATGAAGAAGAACGTCATGCGAAAAAAGTATTAAATGCTGCTGCTTTAACATACGTAGCCGCAGCTGCAGTTGCTGTGCTTGAGTTAGTACGTTTAGTATTAATTTACACAGGTATGACGAATAGAGATGACTAATAAAGAAAAGCGGAAGAGCCTATGTCTGCCCCGACAGGCACGATCTTCTGCGACGAGTAATCGCAGGAGCACTTTTCACATTTGACCCCGAGGGGCTAGGCACTGAAGCTAGACAAATAATAAGTTTGAAAGTTTATATTTATTATTTGCCTAAAAAAGATTGTCCTATGTCAGAAATGACGAAGGACAATCCTTTTTTTAGTATGAACATAGGGCTTAAGGTACATATAGAGAGGAAGGAAGTATAGGGGAAATGGATTCATGTTCTTTCTACTTTGACACTTTCTGTCCAAATTTTATAGAAGTGTCTCTTTGTAAAAACCTACAATAAGCTGCCCAAATTGCATCTTTGGCAGCTTGCTTACTAGATAGAATGAGCTTGCTTCTCCTATTGCCAAAAGTGTTTAATTATTTGGCATTAAAGTTTCTGGCGAACGAAAGGCAAACATTAGCCATATGATGACCGAAGAAAAAGCTTGTTGGGAGTGGCGGGCCACTTCCAACAAGCTTTAAAAATTTTCCCGTTTATCGTATAGCCCAATGTGAAGCCTAGAGTGAGTCGGAAACTAGGTTGCTACGATGTTTTTGTTTAATGTATTGGTTTTTTATTATCATCTAACGTGAAACCTTCACCCATCACATCATTCATTTCTGTTACAGTTACAAATGCATGTGGATCAACTGCTGTAATAATCGTCTTTAAACGGATAATTTCATTTTTTGCAATAACACAATAAAGTATTTCACGATCTTTTTTCGTATAATGACCATACCCTCTTAAAACAGTCACTCCACGCTCCATTTCGGTCGCAACTCTATTAGCTATTGCATCCTGATGCTCTGAGATAATAAACGCACCACGAGCCGCATATGCACCTTCTTGGACGAAGTCGATTACTCGTGCTCCGACAAAAACAGCAACAAGTGTATACATCATTGAACGAATATCTAAAAAAGTAAGCCAGGAAAGCAAAATCACGACAGCATCAAACATGAACATTGTTTTTCCCATTGTCCATCCAAAATACTTTTGAACAAGCCTCGCAATAATGTCTACGCCGCCTGTAGTTCCACCAAAACGGAAAATGATACCTAGACCAGTTCCGATGAATACACCTGCAAACAGAGAAGCAAGGAACAGATCATCGTTTAAGCCGATTTGAATTTCGTAAACTTGAAAAACTTTCAAAAATAACGAAACAGAAACTGTTCCAATGACTGTATACCAAAATACTTTTCGTCCAAGAAGCTTCCACCCGATGAAAAACATAGGAATATTAAGTAATAAGTTCATTAAAGCAACATCCCAATGGAATACGAAATACAAAATTAACGTAATTCCTGAAAATCCGCCTTCTCCAAGCGCATTTTGGATATTGAAATGTATAAAACCGAAACTAAATATTGCTGCCCCTATAATAATAAAAATAATGTTTTTTAACTTTAATCCAATCCCCATTGAAACACCTCTTTTAGTAATTAACACATTTATTATTATCATTTATTTAATTGCTTTTGACAACCAGTGTATTTATTTATTAGGATGATAGGAGGAGTGTGAAATTTATTATGGAAAACAAATCATTAAAAGAGTTACAAAATGATGTTGATGCATACATAAGCCAGTTTAAAGAAGGATATTTTCCTCCGATGGAACTTCTAGCACGATTAACGGAAGAACTTGGAGAACTATCGAGAGAAGTTCAGCATAAATATGGCGCGAAGAAAAAGAAACATACAGAAGTAGAAAAAGAGCTTGCGGATGAAATGGGCGATTTCTTTTTCGTACTTATATGCATGGCCAACGCAGAAGGTATTGATTTACAACAGTCTTTACGAGATGTATTACATAAATACAATACACGAGACAAAGATCGTTGGACTAAAAAGGAGGGTTTGGAATAATGATTAAAGTAGCAGTAGCAGGACCAAGAGGAAGAATGGGAAAAGAAGCAGTTGCATCTATTTTAAAACATAATGATTTTGAATTAGTAAGTGTGTTGGACCATAGAAAAGAAGAAGCTTTTATTGAAAATGATATTCCCGTTTTCACTTCATTAACAGAACTAATCTATCAAACGGCACCAGATGTGCTAGTTGATCTAACAGTTCCAGCAGCAGTTTATGAGCATGCGATAATTGCTTTAGATAATGGTGTAAGACCTGTTATTGGTACAACTGGCTTTACTGATTTACAATTAGAAGAGATGAGAAAAAAAGTGGAAGAGAAAAAGATAGGCTGTATTATTGCCCCAAACTTTTCTATCGGAGCTGTGCTAATGATGAAGTTTTCTCAAATGGCAGCAAAATACTTGCCAGATGTGGAGATTATTGAAATGCATCATGATCAAAAAATTGACGCTCCTTCTGGAACAGCTATTAAAACAGCTCAATTGATCAATGAAGTACGTCCTCCTTTTGAGCAAGGTCACGAAGTAGAAGAAGAGATATTAGCTGGTGCTAGAGGAGCTAACGTTTCGGGTATGCATATTCATAGCGTTCGTTTACCAGGACTAGTTGCGCATCAGCAAGTATTACTTGGTGGTGAAGGGCAATTGTTAACGCTTCGTCACGACTCATTTACTCGCACGTCTTTCATGTCAGGAATTGTACTTTCTATTACGGAAATTATGAAACAAGATACACTTATTTATGGGTTAGAAGACATTATATTATAGGAGGAGATTGGATGAGAATAGCATTAGTAGCACATGACAGAAAAAAAGAAGATTTGATCCAATTTGTTACGGCTTACAAGTCCATTTTAGAGGATCATGAATTGTTTGCAACAGGTACAACAGGGACTAGAATTATAAATGAAGTAGGATTACCTATTTTTAGATACAAATCTGGCCCATTAGGTGGAGATCAACAAATTGGCTCTGCCATAGCTAATAATGAAATGGATATGGTTATATTTTTCCGAGATCCTTTAACAGCACAGCCACATGAACCGGATGTTACTGCACTTATTCGATTATGTGATGTATATCAAATTCCATTAGCGACGAATATGGGGACAGCTGAAATTTTGTTAAAAGGAATCGAGCAAGGATTTTTAGACTGGCGTTTATTAGAAGAAAGACGTTCACGATAAGGAAGTGAGTAAATGAGAAAACTTAAAATTGGTATCACTTGTTATCCGACGGTTGGTGGGTCTGGCGTTATTGCGACAGAACTTGGAAAAATGTTAGCAGATAGAGGACATGAAATCCATTTCATCACGTCAAGTGTACCTTTTCGTTTGAACAAAATGTATCCAACCATTACTTACCACCAAGTGGAAGTAAATAGCTATTCTGTTTTTCAATATGCACCGTATGATATTGCTTTGGCGAACAAAATGGCAGAGGTTATCGTGGATCAAGGGTTAGATGTACTGCATGTTCATTACGCTATCCCTCACGCAGTATGTGCAATTCTGGCAAAAGATATGGCAAATTCAGATATTGGAATTGTTACTACGTTGCATGGAACAGATATTACGGTGCTTGGATATGATTCCTCTTTAACAGGAGCGATTAAATATGGCATTGAAAAGTCTGATATCGTGACGGTAGTATCTAATTCATTAGCAGAACAAACGATGGAACTTATTTCTCCAAATAAAGAACTGGAGACTGTGTATAATTTTGTAGATGAAAAAGAGTATAGAAAGAAAGATACTGGAAACTTAAAAGAATTGCTTGGAATTCAGCCAGATGAAAAAGTAATTATCCATGTTTCTAACTTTAGAAAAGTAAAAAATGTACCAGATATTATTAAAAGCTTCGAATTAATTCACAAGGAAATTCCTGCAAAGCTTTTATTAGTTGGTGATGGACCTGAAAAGCATCAAGTGATGGAAATGCTGAAAGGCACTGCAATGGAGAAAGATGTGTTATTTTTAGGGAAGCAAGAAAAAGTATCGGATTTGTATGCAATTTCTGATTTAATGCTGCTTCTTTCTGAAAAAGAATCATTTGGTCTTGTACTATTAGAGGCAATGGCTTGTGAAGTGCCGTGTATAGGGACAAGGGTAGGCGGTATTCCAGAAGTAATTTCTCACGGAGAAAATGGTTATTTAGTTGAACTTGGTGACGTGGAGAAGGTTGCTGAGTATGCAATTTCTATATTGAAGGACCCAGTAATACATATGCAATTTAGAGAAACAGCTTTAAAAGTTGTCCATGAACAATTTAGTTCAGCTAAAATTGTGCAACAATATGAAGAAATGTATGAAAGAGTGGCGAGAAAATAGCATGATGAAAAATCGGTGGCCAGTTGCATTTCAAGTAATTGAAACGCTTGAAAATGCTGGATTTGAAGCATATGTTGTAGGAGGAGCAGTGCGCGATTTCATAAGAGGAGTGCATGCAAATGACGTGGACATTACAACGAGTGCAACACCGAGTGAAGTCAAACAGTTATTTTCGCATACAATTGATGTCGGTATAGAACACGGCACAGTGTTAGTTGTGTTAGAAGAAACAATAGAAGTAACGACATTTCGATCAGAGGCTACTTATTCCGATTTTCGCAGACCAGACCAAGTAGCTTTTGTGCGGTCACTTCGGGAAGATTTAGAGCGAAGAGATTTTACGATGAATGCAATGGCCTTATCGAAAGAGGATGTTGTCATTGATTATTTTGAAGGACAGGCAGACATTGAGGCGAACTTAATAAAGGCTGTTGGAGATCCGCTGAAGCGTTTTTCGGAAGATGCACTACGAATGCTGCGAGTTATTCGTTTTTCAGCACAATTAGATTTTCAAGTGGATGAAAACACGTTGGAAGCAATCCAATCTCTCCACGAACTTATCCGCCATGTATCCATTGAGAGAGTCAAAGTAGAGCTGGAGAAAATTTGGACAACGGCTCATGCTGGAAAAGGTATGGACATGTTTGTTTCAAGTAATTTAGCAAAAGAATTCCCTGGTGATTGGTCTACAAATGTAGAGGAATGGAAATCCTTTTCAGCGTTTGAGAATAAAATAAATGGATGGGCGTTTTTCGCTTTAAGTCAGGAAATAGATATAAACTTAGCGGAATATAAGTGTTCTAATGCAGAAATGATGTATGTTAAAAAAGTGTTGCAAGCAGCAAACAACTTAGAGGAAAATCGCTGGTCGAATTACGACTTTTTTCAATTCGAGGAAAATGTACTTGTAGCTGCGGCTAGTTATACGAGCATTCTTGCAGGAAAACAACTGCCGTATTCATTTGAGGAAATTCATCAGCAAAAAATGGCTATACCATTAGCTTCTTCAAAAGATATTGTTGTAAATGGAAATGATTTAATGGAATGGGCAGAACAAAAACGTGGACCATGGCTAAAAGAAGTAATTGACAAGTTAACAGTTGCACTCGTTAATGGAGAAATTCAAAATGATCGAAAACAGATAAGGGATTGGTTTTTTCGTGAATATGACAATTAAAGAGAAGATTATTTCAACGCTGCTTATGGCAAAAGGAGAACCAATATCCGGTCAAAAGCTTGCGGATCAATTAAATATATCGAGAACAATGGTTTGGAAGCATTTAAAAACGATTGAAGAAGATGGTTATGTGATCGAAGCTATAAAGAAAAAAGGGTATATTTTGAAGTCAACTCCAGATGTCGTTTCGAAAGAAAGAATTAGTTCTTTTTTAGAAACAAAGCAGCTTGGTAGTCATATTGTTTATTACCCAGTATGTGATTCCACTCAAAATATTGCTGCGGAACAAGCGAGAGATGGAGCTCCCCATGGTACAGTCGTTATTACAGAAGAACAAACTGCCGGAAGAGGTAGACTCGATCGTTCTTGGGATTCGTCTGCAAATAAAGGAATATGGATGAGTGTGATTATTCGTCCTGAAATAACACCTCAATATGCTCCGCAGTTTACACTAGTATCGGCGGTAGCTATTACAAGAGCAATAGAAGATTTAACCGGTTGTCGACCAGATATTAAATGGCCAAATGATTTACTGATCAATGGCAAAAAAATGACTGGTATTTTAACCGAGTTACAAGCGGATATGGACCGTGTGCAGTCCATTATTATTGGCATTGGTGTGAATGTAAATCAAGAAATGGAAGCTTTTGATGAGTCCATTCAATCGATTGCTACTTCTTTAAAAGTGGAAACACAAAAGGAAGTAAATCGAGCAGCTTTAGTAGCGAAGATTTTATTTTACTTGGAGAAGTATTCTACTATATACGTTGAAAATGGCTTTGAATCGATCAAACTTCTTTGGGAAATGTACAGCTGCACAATCGGAAAACGAATCCGTGCAAGTATGCTAAGAGAAACATTAGAAGGGGTTGCGATGGGTATAACGAACGACGGAGTTCTTCAGCTTCGTTTAGATAATGGGGAAGTTCGAGAGATTTATTCTGCTGATATTCATCTACTAAACAAAAGCTAGTTGGACGAATTCAACACCTGTTGATTCTCCACTATTCCCTACACCGAAAATAAGCGTATTCGAGACTCATTTCGAAGACGCTTATTTTTTTGTTGTAGTACAGAGACTATTCAGCTCCTTCTAACTGCATCATTAGAGAGGATTGGATATGTAATAAATTGATAATGCGACGAGCCATCTCGGAAGGGGAAGCGTCATAGTCACTACGAATCCATTCGAGAATAAAGCCGTAAATACCGTATGAGCGATATTGAATAAAATACTCGTCGTTAATTTCAACATACTTGTCGCTGACAAATGACATTCTCTCTTGGAATATGTATTGTAATTTACCGAGTAATATTTCTCGAATATTCGGAATGCAGTCATCCATAACCACTAGGTCATAATAGTTGCGATTGTCGACAATATACTGAAATACATTTGTACCATCTGGTTGCATTCTCGTTAAATCAAGCAGTGGATTGTCGCGCGTTGGTTTACAAAATTCGTACTCAAAGTCAGCCATTTCAAAGTGGATTACATCCTTTGCCAGCTCATCCTTGCCATCATAATGTACATAAAACGTCGTACGATTATAGTTGGCTTCCTCGACGATATCCTTCACTCTTACTTGCGAATAGCCTTTTTCTCTAACGAGCTTTTTAAACGTTTGACGCAGCGTTTCTTTCGTTCGCTCAACACGCCGATCTTCTTTTTTTATCATTTGGGCTCTCCTTTTTAGACGTTTTTAAAAATATGTTGAATAAACAGACAAAAATACTTTTGTGTCGAAAACCTATACATTAAATGTTTTTTGGTGATTGAAACAGAGGCTTTCTAGTTATACACTCTACATGAGTCCGCAATTAATGACTTTTTTGTGACTTTTCATACTTAACATGAGAATAACATACAACTAAAAAAAGTGAGGTTAAAATGCATGGAAATTATAGCTATGGTAACAACACCTGAGAAAGACTTCGAAAAACGAACATTATTACTTGACGATCCAAAATCAGATGAAGTGCTTGTTAAAATAGTCGCTTCTGGAGTATGTCACACAGATGCAACTGTATTAGATGGTACGTTGCCTGTTCCACAGCCAGCAGTTTTAGGTCATGAAGGCTCAGGTATCGTTGTAAAAGTTGGTTCTAACGTTTCAACTGTTAAAGAAGGAGACCACGTTGTACTAGGGTTCGCATATTGTGGTCACTGTGATAACTGCTTAGATGGCAATGCAGGCGGATGCGAAAACATGATTCCATTAAATTTCTCTGGTCGTAATAAACATAATTTAACACCAATTCATACACATGACCACCAAGATGTATCGCAATTCTTCGGTCAATCATCGTTCGGTACGTATGCAACGGTTGATGAGAAAAACGTTATCAAAGTTGATAAAGATGCAGATTTACGTTACTTGGGTCCATTAGGTTGCGGTTTAATGACGGGTAGTGGTACAGTGTTAAACTCACTTGCTCCAGCACCAGGCACAAGCCTTGTTGTATTCGGTACAGGCGCCGTGGGTTTAAGTGGTTTAATGGCTGCTAAAATTGCAGGTTGCGATCCAATTATCGCTGTTGATATTCACGATAGTCGTCTTGAACTTGCAAAAGAGTTAGGTGCAACACATGTTATCAACAGTACTAAAGAAAATCCAACTGAAAAAATTAAAGAAATTACAGACGGCCGAGGTGCGCACTATTCATTCGAAACAACTGGTGTACCAGAAGTAACGCTTGCTGCACTTCATTGCTTGCGCGTAAAAGGTACTTGCGCAACAGTTGCAGTTGGTAAACGCGATTTAACATTCAACGTAACAAACGATTTAATGTTAAATGCTTTAACACTGAAAGGTGTTATTGAAGGCGATGCTGTACCACAATTATTCATTCCAAAACTAGTTAAATTCTTTAAAAATGGTAAGTTTCCAATAGATAAATTAGTTAAATTCTACGACTTAGAACAAGTAGAACAAGCATTTGAAGATTCGAAAAAGGGTTCTACAATAAAGCCAATTTTAATTTTAGACAAAGAATATAAAGCGTAATTGGCATAACGAATGATGGAGTTCTTCAGCTTCGTTTAGATAATGAGGAAGTTCGAGAAATTTATTTTGCAGCTATCAACTTTACATGATTTTGAATATGCCGTTGCAAGCGACACTGTTGCTTGCAACGGCATATTTTTTGTAATCTTGCGGTCCACATTTGTCTATAGCTCGCCAATAACCTACAAAGGAAAATGTCATTAGATATTAATGATTAATTCGCTGTCTAATTATCTGAATAAAGGAACTTTTATGTACCTAACAACGTACACTTAGTAGATTAAAATCATTTAATTAGAAAAGGAATGGGAATGATGGGTCATACAGTGCTCTATTTGAAAAACACAAATTTAATTGATGTTGTAACAGGTGAAATAGCTCTATCCAATATTCTTATAGAAAATGGTTGGATTTCAAAAGTTGAAAAGGTAGAAGACTGTGAAGGAAATATTAGCAGTGGAGCAGAAATAATTGATGTAAATGGGAAATGGGTTTTGCCAGGGCTTATAGATATGCATGTACATATTAAGGAAGGGTTCGCACCAGTTTTTACTGCATCCGGCGTTACAACTGTTCGAAATACAGGTGGGAATGTCATCGAATTAAAGAGTTTAATAGAAGCACCACCTGGAGCAGCTACCCCTCGTGTGATTTCGGCTGACAGAATTATAGATGGTCCACCTGGATTATGGGGAGAAACGAGTCAATGGAATATTAATATTGATAATGCAGAAGATGCTCGAAAAGAAGTGAGAAGGCAGGTAGATGCAGGAGCAGATTTGATAAAGGTGTACTGCTGGTTGTCAAAAGAAATGATGGAAGTAGTCGTGGATGAAGCCAAAAAGAAAAATAGAGAAGTTAGTTGTGATTTGGTCTATTCTAAGGACGTAACTGCAATAGATGCTGCAAGGATGGGAGTAAGATGGAATGAGCATGCATCTGGAATCGTTCAAGATATATATCCTGAATGGACCATGCAAGCAGATGATACTGTTTGGGATACGATTGACTGGGATAATCCGGACAAAGCTCGAATTGAAAAAGTGTGTAAAGTGTTATTAGAAAACAACGTTATTATCTGTCCGACGATGGTTTTGTTGGATCAGGCAAATTTATTAGAAAACTATTGGTTTCCTGACAATAAAGTAATGGAAAAGGTTAAGGAAAATGTGGGGTTAATTCAACAGTGGGAACGGATTTTGGGTTATCCAATGAAGTCATTAGGGATTCAGCATATAATGAATAAAACCATTGCAAAAATCTATTTTGACCTAGGAGGAATGGTAGTAGCAGGAACAGATACACCAGCAGGCATATTCACACTACCTGGAATGGCGCTGCACCGGGAGCTAGAATTGTTTGTGCAAGCAGGTTTTAAAGAAATAGATGCTATTCGAGCAGCGACAATTGTAGCGGCAGAAGCATTAAAATGTCCAGAACTAGGTGTTATTAAAGAAGGCGCAATAGCCGATATAGTGATTCTAAACAAAAATCCATTAGAAGATATCCGGAATACAAAAGAAATTGACTTCCTTATAAAAGGCGGAACTGCCTATACTCAAGACGAATTATTAGAGCAAGTACCTTCTGAAGAAACTGTGATGAAAAACGTACAAGCATTTATAGAAAGTTTTGAAGTTAATGTATAAAGGTTTTTAGAACACCTCCAATTGTGGGTGCGCTTTTTTAAAAGATAAGAATGCATATGGCGTTGGGGAAATAAAATAACATTGATGCAAAAAGCTGTAGATCAATTGATATTGATTTACAGTTTTTTTATGAAAATCTAAAAAATTTATAAGAAATTTATTTTTCTATAATATCCTTTCACTATAACCTGAAAGGAGAAGTCAATGAAAAAAATATTGAAAGTATTCAAAACTCTATTTTTAACATGCATTATTTTAGCATTTGTTGTATCTATGTCTATTTTTGTATATCATAAGTATCAATTAAGTGAGGAATCTGAACTAATAAAAAGTAAGGAGACACTAGTTGAAATAAATGACCGAAAGATAAATGTATATAGTGAAGGTAAAGGCAAAGATACTTATGTATTTATGGCAGGTTCAGGAATTGCGGCACCATTGTATGAAATGAAAGGATTATATAGTAAATTTTCAAAAGAGCATAAGATAGCTGTCGTTGAACGGGCTGGCTATGGGTACAGTAATGTTTCTCATGATAAACGTGACATAGATACAATACTAGAACAAACAAGGGAATCACTTATTTTATCTGGAAACAAACCTCCGTATATATTAGTGCCTCATTCATTATCGGGACTAGAAGCTATTTACTGGGCACAAAAATATCCAGAGGAAGTGAAGGGGATCATCGCTTTAGATATTGGATTACCCGAAGAATATGCAAATTATGAAATGAGTCTAGCTGACTCATTCACAATTAGAGGAATGAACGTTTTAACTAGAATTGGTTTTCATCGACTATTTCCCTCCGCAACTTATGATCCGGAAGTAGTGAGGCAATCCTTTTTAACAGTGCAAGAAAAGGAAGTTTTTAAAGCTATATCTTATAAACAAGCATTTAATAATGATATGAAACAAGAATTGTTACAAAATAATAAAAATGCAAAAAAATCGGTTAAACTTCCAATACCAGTTGAAACACCAATTTTATTTTTATCCGCCTATACGGATGAAAATAAAAACGCCACATATACGAAGCAAAAAGTTGAAAATTATAAGCAACTTGCAGACCAATTAGAAACAGCTGAAGTCAAAGAGGTTAAAGGTAGGCATTCTATTTATTTATACGCTCCTGAGGAAATATATAATCTTTCCGTAAACTTTATAAACGAAAAAGTAGAAAACGATGAAAGGCCGAAGTGATGCATATGTTTACTATTTTAATAGTTGAAGACGATTTTATGATAGGAGATTTATTACAAAAAATACTGCAAAGAGAAGGGTATAACGTATGTTGGAAAACAGATGGGAAAGATGTACTGGAGGTAATTGAGCGAATAGATTTAGTTATTATGGATGTCATGTTGCCAGGGGAAGATGGTTATCAAATCTCACAAAAAATAAAAAATCTTGGATTAGGCATACCTCTAATTTTTTTGACCGCCAGAAAAGATATAGATAGCAAGCTCCAAGGGTTGACAATCGGAGAGGATTATATGATTAAACCTTTCGACCCAAGAGAGCTGTTACTGCGAATGAAGAAAATGTTAGAAAGTAAATATGGTACGTTTACGCAAATTAAACATATATATGTTGATGCAGAGTATAAGAAGGTTTTTAATAACAATATACATCAAGAGGTGGGTCTTACTGCTACCGAGCGTAAAATATTTTTTTATTTATACGAAAATAGAGATAGGGTCTTAACAAAAGATCATTTCTTTCATTATTTATGGCAGCTAGAAGATAGAAATCAAAATATTATTAATGTGCATATGAAGAAAATCAGAACGAAAATCAATGATAAAGAAGGCGAGATTATTCAAAATATATATGGAGAAGGGTATCGGTTAAATACCTATATGAAAAAATGAAATTAAAGAGAAAATACCAGTTATTATTATTTTCCGCTATTGTTAGCGTACCACTATTACTACTATTCATAAGTATTCTTATAGCAGCCATTTATGATTTTGCTTTTAAAACGAATAATAATGGCGTGCCTTTTCATGAATCCTTTGCCTATCCAACCATGCTAGCTGTATTTTTAATATCATTGGTTTTACTAGCTTTATTCTTTTCTAAGTCTATTAACTCTCTATTAAATAAAATAAATATGCTAAATCATACAATTAGAAATTTAGCTAGCGATGAGAAAACGCCGAATAAGTTGGATGTTCAAAGAGAGGATGAACTAGGCGAGCTAATCAAATCTGTCAATCTTCTAATTGAAAGAACAACCTATCGAGAATTAGAACTAAAGCAGCAAGAGGAGATGCAAAAGGAAATTTTTCATAAATTGAGGCATGACATCAACACTCCTTTGACTGCGCTTAAGTTGCAACTTTTTTATCTAGAAGATAATAGTAATAATCATACATTCATACTTGAATCACTCGATCAACAAGTGCAATACATTGCAGATTTAACGAGCGAATTTAACTTACAACCTACTGCTTCTCTCGAAAATTCCTATATATTAACTAATGAAGTGAATATGAATGATTTATTGGAAATGATGGTGAAAAAATGGGGCTACTTGTACAGTGTCCAGAATGTAGAGTTAATCTATGCTTGCTCACAAAAAGATATGGTATGGACTAGTAATGCTTTGTGGCTCCAAAGGTTATTTGATAACATTTTTCAAAATACGTTAAAACATTCAAAAGCAAAAAGAATGGAGATCACTATTGATTCTGGTGTCGTTAAGTTTAGAGATAATGGAATTGGATTTGATACCAATAGGAAGCATGCAGGACTAGGATTAAAGATAATTGAGGACACCGCTCGAATACTAAATCTTGAATGTACAATGCATTCAGATAAAAATGGGACGTTATTTTATATTATCGACTTATAGCTAGCCTACTCAAAAACAAGAAAGCTTCACCATTTTAATTTGGACGTATAAACGATTTTCTGCTATTCTATTTTGGAAGGGTAGTATCTTTTAAGAACTGCACCTGAAACAAATATTTTTTTAATTGAATAGTCTGCCTTGATCTACGAATGACAGGGACGGAGAAAACCTACTTATACATTTTCTGCCCTTCTGTCCATTTTAGGAATAGAAGGGTTTTTTTCGGTTTTCTCCTCTAAAAAAAGAGGAGTGGTACAGTTGAAAACAACAAGTAGTTTTGTAAACATGAAGCAAGAAAAAGAAAAAATTACGATGATAACGGCTTATGATTACCCAACGGCAAAATTTGCTGAAGAAGCTGAAGTAGATATGATTTTAGTTGGTGACTCGCTTGGTATGGTCGTGCTTGGGTATAACTCTACGATGCAAGTTACGCTTGATGATATGATTCATCACGGGAAAGCTGCAAGAAGAGGCGCACCGAACACATTTTTAATCGTGGATATGCCTTTTGGAACTTATCATGGCTCACTCGATCAAGCACTTGCAAACGCACTAATGATTATGCAACAAACAAATGCAGAGGCAGTAAAAGTAGAAGGCGCAGATGACGTAGTACCTGTTATAAAAAAATTAACATCAGCGGGAATACCAGTAGTCGCACATTTAGGACTTCTTCCACAATCAGCAGGAGTACTAGGTGGCTATAAAGTGCAAGGGAAAACTGCTGAAGCAGCTGAAAAGTTAATAGAAGATGCGATTAAATGTGAGCAAGCAGGAGCTTGTGCTGTCGTACTTGAATGTATTCCATATCAACTGACAGAAAAAGTTTCGGAACGTTTAATGATTCCTACAATTGGAATTGGAGCTGGGGTAAGTGCAGACGGGCAAGTGTTAGTATTTCATGACATGGTCAAATTCGGAACGCATCATATTCCAAAATTCGTGCATGAGTTCGCAAATGTTGGAAGCGCTATAGCAAACGGCATAGCCCAATATGTGCAAGATGTGAAAAATGAGACTTTTCCAGCGGAACAGCATTCGTTTACGATGAAAGAAGATCAACTACAACAGCTTTACGGGGGCAACTATGAAGACAATTCAAACAATTAATGAATTACAACATTTTTTACAAAATAATAAAAACAAATCAATCGGTTTTGTACCAACAATGGGCTATTTACATGAAGGTCATCTGACTTTATTAAAAAAGGCTAGACTTGAAAATGATGTTGTCGTGATGAGCATTTTTGTAAACCCAGCACAGTTCGGTCCAAATGAAGATTTAGATAGATATCCACGCGATATAGAAAAAGATACAGAATTAGCGACAGCAGAAGGGGTAGATGTACTTTTCGCTCCAACAGCTGAAGAAATGTATCCGTTTGAAAGTGGTATTACGATACATGCTGGAACGCTTTCTACAAAGTTATGTGGAGAAAGTAGACCAGGACATTTTGATGGTGTTTTAAAAGTTATTACGAAATTGTTCCATATTGTCCAGCCTACAAGAGTTTATTTTGGACAAAAGGACGCACAGCAGCTAGCAATTATCGAAACGTTTGTGCAAGCGTATAATTTCCCTGTAGAGATCATTCGAGTTCCTACAGTTCGGGAAATAGATGGTCTTGCAAAAAGCTCTCGAAATGTGTTTTTAAGTGATGCAGAAAGAGCAGAGGCAACACATTTGTACAAAGCGCTTAGTAGTGCGATGGAAGTATGGGAGCAAACAAATAGTGTCGAAGAGGCAATAAGCAAAGCGAGGCTTTTAATTGAAAGTAATACTTCTGGAAAGATAGACTATTTTGAAGCATTGTCTTATCCAGATTTACAACCAATTTCTAATCATACAGAGCAAATTTTATTTGCAACGGCCGTGTTTTTTGAAAAAGCTAGATTGATAGACAATATTATTGTGAACGTAAAGGAAGTGTAAATCATGCTACGAATGATGTTAAACGGGAAAATCCATCGTGCAGTTGTAACGGAAGCAGACTTAAATTATGTTGGAAGTATTACAATCGATCAAGATATTTTAGATGCGGTTGGCATGCTACCAAATGAAAAAGTGCATATTGTTAACAATAACAACGGTGCACGTTTTGAAACGTATATTATTGCTGGTGCAAGAGGCAGTGGTGTAATTTGTGTAAATGGAGCAGCAGCTCGACTTGTCCAAAGAGGCGATATAGTCATTATTATCTCTTATGCTTATGTGATGAATGAGGAAGCAAAATCACATGAACCTACTGTGGCGATTATGAATGAAGATAATACGATTAAGCAAATAATTCATTATGAGCCAGAAGCAACGGTTTTATAGATGGAGGAACTTAGACTGTAAACAAACTCAGAAATTTGAGTTGTTTACGGTCTTTTTTTTCTAAAATGACCCTGTGACAGAAACAAACCAAACACTATTCTGAATTGTTTATAAGTTGTGTCCGACACAGGGAACTTCCTATCTCTTAGAAGAATGTGGTACAATTTTAAGCAGAGAATCAAAGAGAAGAACAATTTTTTATAAATGAAGACTGTGAGTTGAGGAATGTTGGAAAATCATAAATATGCAGTTGTGGATATTGAAACAACAGGCCATTCATCTTCAAATGGTGACCGAATTATTCAACTTGCAATTGTATTTGTTGAAAAGAACCAAATCGTGAATACGTATTCTACTTTTATAAATCCAGAGAAAAAAATTCCTTTTTTCATTCAGGATTTAACAAAAATAAAAGACGACGATGTAAAAGATGCTCCGTTATTTGAACAAGTGGGTTCAAAAATTTTAGATATGCTACAGGATCATATTTTTATTGCGCATAACATTCATTTTGACCTTTCTTTTTTGCAAGGCGAACTACGAAGAGTGGGTCTTCCGAAATTAGTTTGTAAAACAATGGATACGGTTGAGTTTTCGAAGCTCATGTTTCCAAATGTTTATAGCTACAAGCTTCAGGATATTGCCTCTGAGTTGCAAATCGAATTGCAAACGGCACATCGAGCAGATGACGATGCATTAGCAACGGCGCATTTGTTTTTGAAGTGTGCGGAGCAATTAAGTAAGCTTCCTCTCAAAACAATTGAACTATTACACAAAAGATCCTTCCAGTTAAAATCGAACTTATCATTACTTTTCTTTGACGTGTTAACGCTGAAGAGGAAAGAGTATGACGCAGGAGAGTATCCTGTTTTCCGTACGATTCCACTAAAGCAGGAAGTAGAAAACAACAAGGCGTATGCGGGTGAGTTGAAATATCCTGTTCAAAGGGAAGTAAAATTGGACTTATTCCAGCAAAATCTTCCGAAGTTTGAAGAACGACAAGGCCAATTCGAGTTAATGGATACGATTCACTATGCATTGCAAGGTAAAAGTGAAGCAGTTTGTGAAGCGGAAACAGGAATCGGGAAAACATTAGGGTATTTATTGCCAGCGACGATTTATGCAATTGAAAAGCAAAAGCCCGTCATAATTAGTACATATACAACGCATTTAATCGATCAATTAGTGCTGGAAGAAATACCGAAGTTAAATGAGCTACTTGGCTTTCAAACACGCGTTGCTAAGCTAAAAGGGATGAGCCACTACATTGATTTATATCGATTCTGGCAGCATATGCAATTAGAAGATGAATCGTATGATGAAACATTTACGATTATGCAAATTTTAGTTTGGTTGACGATGACGAATGAAGGAGACTTAACGGAGTTAAATGTTTCCGGTGGTGGTCAGCTATTTATCGATAAAATTAGACGAACAGAACGTTCTCAAACAAATGAACTGGAAGACATTGATTTTTATGAAAGAGCACTTGTAAGAAGTAAAAATTGCGATGTGCTAGTGACTAATCACGCAATGATACTGGCAGATCAAGATAGAGAAATTCGTTTACTTTCAAATGGATGTGCGACAATTATTGATGAAGCACATCAATTTATCCATGCTAGCATGTCTAGAAAAGAGCGAGTTTTTTCGTATACAACATGGAAATATGTACTTGGTCAGTTCGGTACATTAGATACAGATCAACTATTAGGGCAGCTTTCTTTATTGCATATTCCATATCCTTTACAAGTACGTCTTGAAAAGCAATTTGTGGACGCTGTGAATGCATTTGATCAAGCAGTTTCTCATATTACTTCAACTGCACAACAAATCGTTTCTTCTCGTTCACGAAATACGAAGCGAACAATTCCTTTGGAGGAATTAATGCTACCGGAAGATATGTTTAGAGTTGTTGCAAATGCCATTCAAACATTTATTTTGTCAGCGAAGTCTATTGTTCATTCGCCTTATACGAAAAATGCGATGGAAAAGCATGCTCCTCTTCTTTTACAGGAATGGTATTATTGGCTGAGAGAACTTGAGATTAAAGTGAGTGAATGGGACGAAATATTTTTGCAAGAGGAAGAAATCGAAGCGAAATGGCTAGAGCTAGATTCGAGGAGCATTCCAGGAAGCCTTCAAATTATTAAAAGGCCGCTGAATTTTCAAGATGAAATTAATCATGCTCTGCAGCCTTTAAGAGAAGAAGGAGCAATTATTTGGACTTCTGGAACATTAACAGTACCGTCGAATCGCCATTTTATCGTTTCTCAACTAGGATTACCTGAATCTATCCCTATTTCTCAATATAAAGCTGGGGCTGATTATTATAATGGTGCAGAGCTTTTCATCGTCAATGATATGCCGGATATTCAACAAGTTTCTCAAAATGATTATATTGAAGCAGTCGCAGAAGCAATTGTGCAGACGGTATTAGTAACAGAAGGCCGGTGCTTTGTTTTATTTACATCTCAAGATATGTTACGAAAAACAGTAGATCTCATACAAGAAACGAACTTACTGGAAGATTATATGTTATTTGCGCAAGGGATGACTTCGGGAAGTAGAATGAGATTATTGAAATCATTCCAACGTTTTTCTAAATCTGTTTTGTTCGGAACGAATAGCTTCTGGGAAGGCGTAGATGTACCTGGTGATTCGCTGTCAGTCATCGTATTAGTTAGACTGCCGTTTTCTTCCCCAGATGATCCTTTGTTTAAAAAACGAGCAGAGTTACTAACTAAAAATGGACAAAATCCGTTTAGCGCGTATTCATTACCCGAGGCAGTTCTTCGGTTTAGACAAGGATTCGGTCGATTGATCCGTTCTTCTTCCGATAAAGGGGCATTTATCGTGTTAGATAGAAGAATTGAAACGAAGTCGTATGGAAATGACTTTTTACAGGCAATTCCTAATATTCCTATTAAGAAAGTATCGTTAGAAAATATGGTCTTAGAGCTTGAAAATTGGTATACTGATTAAGTATGAGTTATAGAAAGCGGGTATTATTATGGAAAATAAAATTGAAGTGCTGTCCACTGTTACACTAGGTTATCAAGCTGACTTATATAAAATTGTAGACATGCTAAATCGCACTTTAAAAGAAGACGATTTAATGTTTGGATTAGCATTAGATAAGAAAGACCAAGAAAAAGCAGTGTTCACGATTTATAGGACATAGCGAATGATTTTAAAAAGATGGTTAATATTCATCGTCGTATTCGTTGTTAGCTTAGCGGCCATTCTAAGTTTACTTATTTATTTTCAAGCAAAATCACCATTTCACACTGCTAGCAAAGATGCTGAGACATACGTATTAAAAAATAATCTATTAACAAAAGTGGATGATTCTTATGTATACAATAGTTCTCAAACCTTTCATACGGTTATCGGTTCGACGAAAGATGGAGTAGAAAAAGCGTTTTTTATTCCGGACAAAAAATCGGAAGAATCAATTATGGAAGTAAATCTTCAAGATGGAATATCCGCAGAGCAAGCAATTGGACTGGCGATGAAAGATGAAAAAAATAGTAAGCTGCTTCACGCCAAATTAGGTGTGGAAGAAGTAGGCCCAGTATGGGAAATTTCGTATGTTAACAAATCCGATAACCTCAGTTATGTCTATATTTTATTTAATAACGGGGATTGGTGGAAACGGATTTCTAATTTGTAATGCTACATACAATAAACTTTAAACTTTTTGGAGGACTCTATGAAAAAAATTATGATAAAAGACTTAGCGAACCATGTTGGCGAAACAGTAAAACTTGGTGCTTGGTTAGCAAATAAACGCTCAAGTGGTAAGATTGCTTTTTTACAATTACGTGACGGTTCAGGATTTGTCCAAGGCGTTGTAGTAAAAGAAGAAGTAGGAGAAGAAATTTTCCAAACTGCTAAGGGCTTAACGCAAGAAACATCTATGTATGTTATCGCAGAAGTAATTACAGACGAAAGATCTTCTTTCGGTTATGAATTACAAGTGAAAGAAATAGAAGTACTTCATGCAGCTGTGGACTTTCCAATTACACCAAAAGAGCATGGTACAGAGTTTTTAATGGACAACCGTCATTTATGGTTACGTTCAAGAAAACAGCATGCAGTTATGAAAATTCGTAACGAAATTATTCGTGCAACATATGAGTTTTTCAACGATAATGGCTTCGTGAAAATGGATCCACCAATATTAACAGGTTCTTCTCCAGAAGGAACGTCTGAATTATTCCATACAAAATATTTTGATGAGGATGCATACCTTTCTCAATCGGGTCAATTGTACATGGAAGCATCTGCAATGGCTCTTGGAAAAGTATTTTCTTTCGGACCAACTTTCCGTGCAGAAAAATCGAAAACTCGTCGCCATTTAATTGAGTTTTGGATGATTGAACCAGAGATGGCTTTCGTAGAATTCGAAGAAAACTTAGAAGTCCAAGAACAATATGTATCGTTTATCGCACAAGCTGTAGTGAAAAATTGTACATTAGAATTAGAGCGTCTTGGCCGTGATATCTCGAAATTAGAAAACATTAAAGCACCATTCCCACGTATTTCATACGATGATGCGATTAAGTTTTTACATGAAAAAGGCTTCGACGATATTCAGTGGGGCGATGACTTTGGTTCTCCTCATGAAACAGCAATTGCTGAAAGCTATGATATGCCTGTTTTCATCACACATTACCCAACAGGTATTAAACCATTCTATATGCAACCACATCCAGACAGAGAAGACGTTGTATTATGTGCAGATTTAATCGCACCAGAAGGTTACGGAGAAATTATTGGTGGATCAGAGCGTATTCATGATTATGATTTATTAAAACAACGTTTAGAAGAACATAAATTAGATGAGTCAGCTTATGCTTGGTATTTAGAATTACGTAGACAAGGTTCTGTTCCTCATTCAGGTTTCGGACTTGGCTTAGAACGTACAGTTGCATGGTTTAGTGGAGCAGAGCATGTGCGTGAAGCAATTCCATTCCCACGTTTATTGAACAGATTATATCCATAAGAAATGCGTAAGCGCCTATGTCTGCCCCGTAAGGCACGTTCTTCTGCGACGAGTAATCGGAGGAGCAAAATCTTTCTGCGACGAGTAACCGCAGGAGCAAAATCTTTCTGCGACGAGTAACCGCAGGAGCATCTTTTCAGATTTGACCCCGAGGAGCTAGGCGCTGGAGCTAGACAATTACTGAATAGGAAAGATTATACTTTCTATTATATTAAAAAAGGGGAGTACGAGTATGCAAAATCAAGATCGACTCCGCATTTGGACAGAGCAGGGAAATGTAACCATTTCCCAGCTTTTTTTTAGCTATTACAAAAAAATTAATGTAAAAGATGAAGAAGCAATCTTATTGCTACATTTAATCGCATACGGTGAAGGCGGTAATCGTTTTCCAACACCTCAAAACCTAGTAGAACGAACGCATTTCAATGAAAATAAAGTCGTGACGATATTACAACGTCTTGTTCAAAAGGGATTTGTTCAAATAGAGCAGCATGTTACAGATGAAGGTGTACGATATGAATACTATGCATTCCATCATTTGTGGAATTTGCTATTAGATGTTGTAGAGCAAGAAGAAAATAGTGTGGATGATCAGCTACTGAAAGCGGAAGAAGGAGACATTTACAAACTTTTTGAGCAAGAGTTTGGACGATTATTGTCTCCGATGGAATATGAAACAATTGGTATGTGGTTTGACCAAGATCATCATTCCACCTCATTAATTCGATTAGCATTAAAAGAAGCTGTACTGTCACAAAAGCTAAGTTTACGATACATCGATCGTATTTTATTTGAATGGAAAAAGAAAAATATTAAAACGGTGGAAGCAGCTGAAAAGCAATCATCTAATTTTAGACAAGCTATTCCTGTCCAAAAAGAACCTGAACAAGCAAACACTTCGAAAGTTCCTTTTTATAATTGGCTGGAGGAGAGAGAGTAGGGGGGAAATCAATGCTTACAAAAGCACAGTGGCATTATTGCTTAGACGAAATGGAAAGAATGTTTCCAGACGCTCATTGTGAGTTAGTTCATAAAAATCCATTTGAATTGCTTGTTGCGACTTTATTATCTGCACAGTGTACAGATGTATTAGTGAACAAAGTGACGAAAGATTTGTTTCAGAAGTATACGAAACCAGAGGATTATTTAGCTGTTTCTTTGGAAGAGTTACAAACTGATATTCGTTCCATTGGGCTATATCGCAATAAAGCTAAAAACATTCAAGGTTTAAGCGAACAATTAATTGAGTTATACGGCGGGGAAGTTCCTGCGAATAGAGATTTACTAACGACGTTTCCTGGAGTTGGAAGAAAAACAGCTAATGTTGTTGTATCTGTAGCGTTTGATATACCAGCAATAGCGGTAGATACGCATGTAGATCGAGTATCGAAAAGGCTTGGGTTATGTAGATGGAAAGATTCGGTTCTTCAAGTAGAAGAAACGTTAATGAAAAAAACACCGATTGAGTTATGGTCTAAAGCACATCATCAACTTATTTTCTTTGGACGCTATCATTGTAAAGCGCAAAATCCAAACTGCCCTGAATGCCCACTCTTATCGGTTTGTAGAGAAGGTAAAAAAAGGACGAAAAATAGTGTGGAAGTTTAAAGATGTAAATTTTGATGAAGAGTTTGCGCAGTGGGAGCAGTTACAGCATCAATTAACAGAGCTTTTTAAACATAAAAGTGAATCCAAAATAGAGCTGATGTCTTTGGGGATTCAGCTATTTGAGTCGATTTTAGTGAAAGTGGAAGAAATTACTTTCCAAAGAGAAGAGATAGCTCAATCTACAGTTTCACCGCTTAATGTTTCGGAACGTTATGAATTCGTATTAAGTAATAGCGGGAACTATGCTGCATTTCGTCAGTTAGATGAGCTTTTTAAAGAAACGAAAAAGATTATTGCGAGAAAGCGTGTAATGGAACGCGCACAAGCTACTGAATCATTATAAAAAGCCTCCAAATCCTAAGATTTGGAGGCTTTTACTATGGTGTTGAACCGTCTTCATTTGTTGTAGTATCCTCTGGAGGTGTTACCTCTTCTGGAGGTGTCGGTTCAAATGGGGGTTCTACCGGATTGAATTCACCTTCACCATTATTACCGTTCCCGTTGTTATTTCCATTTCCATTGTTGTTCCCATTCCCATTTCCGTTTCCGTTGTTATTGCCATTTCCATTGTTGTTTCCATTACCGTTCCCATTATTTTCATCTAGTGGAGGCATTATTTCAAGATCCTCATCCACTATTGCTTCTAATGTGACCGACTTAGAAATAGTTTCACTTCGGACATCTTCTGAAACTGCAGTAACAGAGAAGACATACGTGCTTCCAGGAAGTAAGCTTTGCACGATTAATCCCATCTGGTTTGTCGTTTGAAGAATTTCGCTTGGTCCATTGTCAATGGTTACAGAAACTTCAAATTGCACTTCGACATCTTGCTTTTCAGGTTTTTCAAATTCCCAAGCAAGCGTTGCACTCGATGTAATTTCATCCACACCAATTGTAAGATTAGTTGGAGCATTCAATTCCAGCTTTTCATACTTATCTGACACCGATGTTGGCTCTGTTCCTTTTACAAATAGTTCCGTGCGTTTTAATTCTTCTGGTGTAAATTCACTTGCTAATTGAAGTGGATCTGTTCCTTTTTCAATTGTTGCTTCTACTACTGAATTAGGTTTTTTAAACTTTTCTGTCGCTATATCACTTGAAATACTTGCCATTACTTGTTTAAAAATCTTTTGCGGTAAATATCGTTCTTCATTCGTTGTCATTGGTGTTTTTGGCTTTGGATATCCAGCCCAAACAGCAATGGAATAGTTCGTTGTGTAACCAGCAAACCAAACATCTGGGAATGCACTTTTAGGTAGATTCCATTCAGCAATTTGTTTGGAATCATAGTTAGATGTACCCGATTTACCAGCAATATCCAAGCCTTTGATAGCTGCTGTTTTTGCAGTTCCTTTTGTTAATACATCACGTAGGACATCTGTAACGATATAAGCAGTTGAATCTTTCATCACTGCTTTTTGCTCAGGACGATAATTTTTTGTTGTTTTTCCATCACGATAAACAATTTTATTAATTGCGTATGGCTCTGTGTGAATACCATTGTTTCCAAATGCAGCGTATGCGCCGGCCATTTGAATAGGGGATAGTGATTTTGAAGTACCCCCGATTGCACTACTTTCCGTCACATCACCGATATCAATCCCAAAACGATTCATAAATTCTTTCGCATTTTTTGTGCCAACTTCTCTTAGCGTTTTAACAGCAGGCACGTTTTGAGAGTTGTATAAAGCTTCGCGCATTGTCATTGCGCCTTTATATTTCCCACTGAAGTTACGAACTACTTGTTTAGAGTTAGTGTACGTAATTTCTTCATCTATGATCGTTTGACCAGTTGACCAATTTAAAAACTCAACAGCTGGACCATAATCGAGTAATGGTTTAATCGCAGATCCGGGTGATCGAGATTTCATATCTTGCGCAAAGTTAAAGCCGCGATCAGCCCCATAATTACGTCCACCACCAACAGCAGCAATTGCTCCTGTTTTGGTATCAATAACAGCTACAGCTGACTGAATGTCTTCCGTAGGGAACATATCTGAATTTAATGTAGCTTCTACTTGTTGTTGTGCATTTGGTTGAAGCGTTGTATAAATAGTAATTCCTTCTGAAAGTGCATCTCCATCGCCTTCTTTTTCAAGCTCATCTAGTACGATATCGATAAACGCATCGTATTTTGAGTTTTGTCTAGAAACACGTTTGTCTTCGGGAAGTAGAGAGTCTTCTACTGGGATTGCTTGAGCTGTTTTCATTTGTTCTTCTGTAATTTTGCCGTGTAAGTTCATTAGATGAAGAACGACATTTCTACGTTTTTCTGCAAGCTCTGGATTTTTAAATGGATTATAGTTATTTGGACTTTGTGGCATACCCGCAAGTACAGCATATTGATCCAATGTTAAGTCTTTTAATTCTTTGCCATAAAAATGTTGTGCTGCAGTTCCGAAGCCATAAATTCTACCTGACATTAATACTTTATTAAAATACATTTCAAAAATGTCTTCTTTTTCATATTTACGTTCTAATTGAACAGAAAGATATGCTTCTTGTGCTTTACGTTTCAATGTCTTTTCATTCGTTAAAAATGAGTTTTTAATAACCTGTTGCGTGAGCGTACTAGCCCCTTGTGAACCAAATCCGCTCGTAAAGTTTGCAAGTACTGCTTTTCCTAGTCGTAAGAAATCGACTCCCATATGATCATAGAAACGAACATCCTCGGTAGCAAGTATTGCATCTTCCATTTGCTGTGGTATTTGATCGTATGGAATATATTCTCTGCTCTCTGCACCAACTGTTGCAAAAATGTCTCCATTTGCATCTAAAAGTTTTGGACTAATTGGGTCTTTTAAAGATGTTTCATCTAATTCTGGAGCAGAACTTGCGTAATAGGTGAATAGCGCACCTCCTGCGATTGCTACTACAAATCCTAGTATAATAAGCGAAATGAAAATTCGTTTGATCCATAGTTTGATTGGTTTTTTTGGTTGTTTCGTTTTTTGTAATTCTTTTCTTCGTTGTTCACGAGTTCTTTTTTGCTCACTCATAAACATTCCCTCACTTTCACTTTATCCGTTCAAGTCATTAACTATTTGTAAATAATCAATTCTTGGCGCATATTTTGGAGTAATTTCAATTGCATGCTCTTCAAATTCAGCTAAAGCAATAGATTTTCTTCCTCCTGTTTGCATTCTATCCCAAAAAACATGTAATTGTTCAAAAGGTAAATAAAAATATCGATCAAAAGCAGAAAAACGCACTAGTAAAAAACTTATTCCATGCTGAATGGACACTTTTCGCATATGTTCTACTTGATGCAGATGAACATTTTTTAATGGAAAGGAAGTTTTATTTTCCGTTTCTTTTGCTTCAAAGTCAATATATTTACCTTGATAGACTCCATTGAAGTCTGTTGTTGAAGGAGTTCGGTAGTATGCTTCTCTAATTACAGCCCCACTTCTATTTGGGTAGTCGACTTTGACAATTTGTATTGGAATGGGCTTTTTATAAATAACTGCAATGTCGTTTGCAAGGTAATAGTCATTTGCCTCGCTCAGCTCATCTTCTAATGTTTTTCCTCGATTACTAAAAGAGTAATTCTTTTTTTTCACGGCTAATGTCTTTGGTTGTGGGTTGTATACTTTTCCATTTGGATAATGAATAGCCAAGTAGCTCACCTCTTTATGCTATTAGTTTATCACAGATTAATTAGACGCAAAGGGGGGCAATTTAGTTTCATACTACTTAATTGTCATAAATGTATTTAGCTAAGCTTTCTATCGTATTGTAAGAAAAGTGCGTCGTTTCCGCAGAGATTTTCGCTACAGGGGTGGACGCTTTCCGCGGGCGTTGCCTCAGCCGCTTCCTTCGCATGCGCTCAGTCCAGGGTCTTCGACTAACGCTTTTCCCGCTGGAGTCGCCACCCCTTTCGCTCCAATCTAATGGAGAATGCTACTTATTTAGAATGGAGGAACTATTTCTTAGAAAGTGAGAGCGAATGAATGCTCTTCCAACTAGGAATATTGCTTGTGAAAATTTGCTAAAATACCCTAAAACCTCTACTAAATAAGCAGTGCAGAAAATGAGAAGCTAAAAGTATCTAACAAGTGTAAATGACAAATTCTTCGTTACTTGCAAGATCGAATGTTCTACATTTTATGAAATGGTGCTGCCATGATTACTAACCTATATAAATAGCAAAACACTTATTGCCTAATGCAAAGGTATAGTAGCTGTTCGTTAAGAAGGTCTATTTTGCTCAACATTCTTCTTGCAAAAATAAGGCTTTCATTCTAGCTAAGTAACCCTAATGGTTTGAAGCGAAAGGGAGGCGACTCCAGTGGGATTAAGCGGGACAGGTGAGACCCCGCAGTGGCGCGATAGCGACCGAGGAGGCTCACCGCCCGCCCCACGGAAAGCGTCCTCCCTGCAGCGTAAATCCTAGCGGAAACTACCGTTAAGACGTACTTTACCTAAAAAATGAACTAAACATTGTTTCCGTATGTTTTTGTCGACAGCTAACTAGTTTTGTCTGAAGGATAGAACCTTTGTCGGGACGGACGGAGATTGGTGAAAAATAAGGTACATTATCTATTACAAAGGGGGAATATTTGATGAACAAAATTGAACGACTTATTGACCAATTGGAACTACTAGAGCATTTACTTGAAAATAGACTAAACGATGAACAGGATAAATTTGAAGAAAACTTTAGTAAGAGCTCTTTTCATTTATTAGCAAAGCTAGAAAAGTTGGAAAACAAAATGTAAGGAATGTACGTTCGTAAAACTAGTAATATGCAATAGATTTTGTTAAACTATTACTAGAATGCGAGGGATTATTTTGTCATTATTACAACTAAGTAAGCAACTACTAGCGGAATGCGATCAATGTATTATCCGTTTTGAAAAATTTAGAGCAGAAGACAAAGACCCCGACTTTTTTCAAGATGTGAAGCCTCATGCTTACGCAATAGATGAGCTATTACAAGAGTGGGAAAGTCTTATTCGAGTATGGATTCAAGTAAAGCGACCTAAATATGTACACCCAAGTCAAGTAGACTCTTTGATCGAATCGATGAAGCAATTTATCGTTCAATCTTATTATAAAGGCACGAGCAAAAAAAGATTTTTGAAGTCGATTCATTCATCGAAATATACATTAGAAACGATTATTCAAGCGATTAAGGAAGTAGGGGATGAACTTGCTTAAGCAAAAAATGATTCAACAGTTGTTAGAGGATTGGAAGCTAGATAAAAATAGGAATAAAAGCATTGTACATGTGCATACAACGGATGAAAAGAAAGCGAAATATGCTTCGTTTCCAGAAAACATGCACCTATCTATAAAAAAGGCATTAGTAAAAAAGGGGGTGGAGAAGTTATACGTGCACCAAAGACAAGCTTTTGATAGTGCTATGTCTGGAAAATCGTATACGACAATTACTCCTACTGCATCTGGAAAATCATTATGCTATCATCTTCCGGTTCTTCAATCGATATTAGACGACCCCACCTCACGAGCCATTTATTTATTTCCAACAAAAGCATTAGCGCAAGACCAAAAAAGTGATTTAGAACAATTAATCGAAAACAGTGAGGAGGAAATATTAAGCTACACATATGATGGGGACACCGAACCGGGAATTAGGCAAAAAGTAAGGAAGTCCGGTCATATTGTTTTAACAAACCCAGATATGCTTCACTCAGGAATTTTGCCCCATCATACGAAATGGGTTTCGCTATTCGAAAACTTGAAATTTATTGTAATTGATGAAATACATACATATAAAGGTGTTTTTGGAAGTCATGTAGCACATGTTATTAGACGCTTGAAACGAATTTGTGCATTTTATGGGAGCAATCCTCAGTTCATTTGTACTTCTGCTACGATCAAAAATCCAAAAGAATTAGCAGAAACATTAACAAATGAATCCCACGAATTAATCGATGAAAATGGAGCACCTGCTGGGAAAAAACATTTTGTTTTCTACAATCCTCCTATTGTGCATCCAGTGTTTAATGTTAGGCGAAGTGCCATTTTAGAAGTAAGGGATATAGCCCAAGAGTTATACGTGAACGGAATTCAAACGATTGTGTTTGCAAAAAGTAGAGTGCGAGTGGAAATGCTCGTTACTTATTTACAAGCGCTCGTAAGTAAAAAGATAAACGATCAGTCGATTCGTGGGTACCGAGGTGGCTATTTGCCGTCGGAAAGAAGATCAATCGAAAAAGGGTTAAGAGATGGTGTTATTCGGACTGTTGTAAGTACGAATGCATTAGAGTTAGGTGTCGATATCGGACAGCTGCAAGCGTGTATTATGACGGGATATCCAGGTAATATTGCGAGTGTATGGCAACAGGCTGGAAGGGCTGGGAGAAGGCAAGATGAAGCGCTTATTATTTATGTTGCACAATCGACTGCCCTTGATCAATACGTAGTGAATCACCCTTCTTATTTTTTAGGTCAATCTCCCGAAGAAGTGAGAATTCATCCAGATAATATGATTATTTTAATGGATCATTTGAAATGTGCTGCTTTTGAATTGCCTTTCACAGCGGTTGATTCGTATGCGGAGTTTTCTGTTCAGGAACTGCTTGAGTTTTTAGAAAGTGAAGGGGTTTTATTGAAAACGGTCGACAAATGGCATTGGATGTCTGAAAGCTTTCCTGCTAGTAATATTAGCTTACGTTCTGCATCGCAGGAAAATGTCGTCATTATTGATATGTCAGTACCAACGAAAACGAGAGTTATTGGAGAGATGGACCAATATAGTGCAATGACTTTGCTGCACGAAGAGGCCATTTATTTACATCAAGGAACGCAATTTCAAGTGGAGACGCTTGATTGGGAAGAGAAAAAAGCGTTTGTTCGGGAAGTAGATGTGGATTATTTTACAGATGCGAACATTGCGATCGAGTTAAAAGTGTTGAGTGAAGATAAGGCGGGAGACGCTAAAATCGGTACTTTGCAATACGGCGATATTATTGTGCTAGCTCAGCCAACGATTTTCAAAAAAATCAAATTTGATACGCACGATAATATAGGCTCCGGTAAAATTCATTTACCTCCAGTGGAATTGCATACATCCTCTACTTGGTTTTGTTTTGATAAGCCAGGTGATTGGACAGATACTTTGCTGTCGGATGCAATGACAGGTGTAGCCTATGCATTGCATGCATTTATCCCGTTATTCATTCATTGTGATGCAAAAGACATTCATGTTGTACCGCAAGTGAAATCGATTGCTGGTGAAAAACCTACATTTTATATATACGACAGCTATCCAGGTGGTATTGGCTTGTCTGAAAGAATGTTTGATCTTTGGAATGAGCTAGTCCCGAAAGTTTCCGAACAAGTGGAAAGTTGTCCGTGTTCTTCTGGGTGTCCAGCATGTATCGGTGCACAGGATGCTACATTGAATTTGAAAATCGAAGTGATCAAACTACTTCATTATTTGCAGGTAAAAGAAAATGTCTTATGAAAAAAAGTTAATGCAAATGAAGGGACTCGTAAAAAAAGAGGTTGCAAAAGAACAGCCAACGAAAGAAATAAAAGAAGATAAACTGCCTTTTTACACGGAATCTTGGGAAGCGGCCGGATTAAAGTTAATAAAAAATGAGCACGGCTTTTTATTTGTGAAGGAAACTTTTTACGATGAGCAGCATATACATGGCAATGTTGCCCTACATAAATTGCAAAAAGCGATCACTTTTATGCAACAAAATTATCCAGAGCATCCTTTAACAATTACACCAGAGAGTGCATTTTGTTTTTATGATACGGAAACGACTGGGTTAAAAGGGGCCGGAGTGCTCATTTTTTTAAATGGAGTGTTAAAGAAAGTAGACAATGGCTTTCTTTTAACGCAACATGTTTTAGCAGATCCAGGTCAAGAAGCAGCATTTTTATTTGCAACCGACTTTTGGCGAGTTTCTCAAACAATGCTTACGTACAATGGAAAAAGTTTTGATCTTCCACAGCTAGAGTCAAGATGGACGATGAATCGAAAGACGATTCCTCCACTCAAGCAGCATCGGCAAATTGATTTGATGCATTCATCTAAACGTGTTTGGAAGGGTGATATGGAGCGATTTAAACTAAAGCAAGTGGAGGAAGAAAAACTTGCTTTTGTGAGAAAAAATGATATTCCAGGTCATTTAGCACCAATTATTTATTTTGATGCATTGAAGCATGGCAACCCGACAAATTTGATGAAAATATTAACACATAATGAGTGGGATATTTTATCACTAGCGGCACTGTATATTTTAACGGTTGAGCTTTTGAGTGATAAAGAAGTAGTCGAATCTGCAACTACGTATACGAATATTGGGAAATGGTTTCAAGATTTAAAAACAACCGAAACAAGTGTGGATTGGTTTCGATTTGTAGTGGATCATTTTGAAAACGAGGAAGTTAGCCTTGCCTATTATTTTTTAGGAATCCACTTAAAGAGAAATAAATTAGTCGATGAAAGTTTACATGCTTTCCGAGAGTCATTAAAAGAAATAATAGGGAAATATCGAGTAGAAGTTTATATTGAGCTTGCAAAACTGTTTGAGCATCAGCAAAAAGATTTTGATGCTGCGCTTGAAATGACGCAAGAATGTATAGAATATGTAGATAGTGCAAGCAATATGCTATCCAAAGCGAAAGAAATGGCCGTAAAAAAGCAACTTCAAAAGAGAAAAGAAAGAATAATTCGAAAAAGAAATATTTCCTGGGAAACCGCACAACTTAACAAAAAGCGTGTTTTGTTGCCTTAAATTACTCCATTATTCGACATTATTATGCTATAATACGTTTAGCGAAATGTAGATGGAAGGAAGATTAAAGATGGAATTTAAATTAAAAGCTTCAGCTATATTAGAAAAAGAATTTAAAACAGGCTTAAGAGGCTATAATCAAGAAGAAGTAGACATTTTTTTAGATGATATTATTCAAGATTATGAAGCATATGAAAAAAAAGTTGCGCAACTTCAATTAGAAAATAAGCAACTAAAAGAGGAACTTGCAGAAGCTCCGAAAAGAACGCAAGCAGCTCCACAAGTTGGTGCTACTAACTTTGATATTTTAAAAAGACTGTCTCATTTAGAGAAACATGTTTTTGGAAGTAAATTGTACGAATAATTATATTAATTCACAAACATTGTAACTAATACATGCATCGTATATACTAATAGTACCACTTATATATTCGGGCAATCGCTGCGATGCTAGACATTGTAGAGGAAAGTCCATGCTCACACAATTCTGAGATGAATGTAGTGTTCGTGCTTAGTGAAAAAATAAACTAAGGCAGCTATTTATAGCTGACGGCGGGATGAAGGCCTAAGTCTTAGGATATGGCTGACAATCTCTGAAAGTGCCACAGTGACGGAGCTGTATAGGAAACTATACAGGTGGAACGAGGTAAACCCCATGAGTGAGAAACCCAAATTATGGTAGGGGCATCTTCTTGAAGGAAATGAACGGATAGAAGAACAGAAGTAATTCTGTAGATAGATGATTGCTGTCCACAAGGTACGAGGCTAAGCGCCGTTTGAGTACTGTGGAAACAAAACATGGCTTATTGAATGTATGAGTGGCTATATTTAATATTTAAAAAGCTCTCCAATCTCGGAGGGCTTTTCTATTCTTACATATAAAAAAGGCAGGGTATGGAAAGTGGATAACAAGCAAAAACCTAAGCAATTTCATTTGTATCCAAATAAACTAGTTGAAGAAGTTTTCCATTCAACTACAGAAGGTATTATGATTACAGATGAAAAAAAGCGTATTTCACTTGTCAATTCTGCCTTTGAAAAGGTGACAGGTTACTCAATGGAAGAAGTTCGAGGGAATACTCCTCGAATTCTTCAATCTGGAAAACAAGGTGAAACGTTTTACAAAGACATGTGGAATATTATTAGAGAAAAAGGTGTTTGGCGAGGCGAGATTTGGAATAAAAGAAAAAACGGAGAAATTTATCCTGAAGTTCTTACGATAGCGAGCATTTTAAATGACAACGGGGAAATAACGAACTATTTCGGTGTCTTTACGGATATTTCTAACGAGAAAGTAGTAGAAAAAGAATTAGAAGAGCTTGCAGTAACCGATTCTTTAACCAATCTATCGAATCGTAATTCGTTCAATGACTTACTAACCGATTTACTTCAGCTTTCTCATGATGAAAAATCTCAGCATGCTGTACTTTTTATCGATCTCGATCGTTTTAAACAGATCAATGAAACATTAGGCAATGAACTTGGAGATATGATACTAATCGAAGTTAGTAATCGAATTAGTACGATTGTCCGAGAGCATGATATTTTTGCTAGGTACGGTGGCGATGAGTTTTTATTGACAATGAGTAATGTAGGGCATCAAAAAGAAGCAGCTCATTTTGCAAAAGATATTATAAAATTATTAAATAAGCCATTTTATATTGATGGCAATGAAATTTATATTACATCAAGTATAGGAATTAGTATTTATCCGCAAGATGGAATAGAAGTAGACCAATTAGTTCATAAAGCAGATAAGGCGATGTATTTTGCGAAACAAAATGGGCGAAACCAATATGCTTTTTATTTTGACGAACTAAAAAGAGATTCGAAGCGGCTTTTAGTGTTAGAAGGAGAGCTTAGAAAAGCAATACAAAAAAAAGAGTTTATCATTCATTATCAGCCTAAAATATGCATTACTAATGGTACGATCATTGGTGTAGAAGCACTTGTCAGATGGACAAATGACAAGTTGGGCTTTGTTTCGCCAGCTGAATTTATCCCACATGCCGAAGATACAGGCTTGATCATTCCGCTAAGTGAAGTGATTATCGAAAAAGTATGCTTGGATATTGTAGAGTGGAGAAACAAGGGGATAGATAAATTACAAGTTTCTATCAATATTGCCTCCTTACATTTTCAACAAGATGATTTTCTTGAGCGAATAAATACAATTATTGGGCAATATAATTGTAGTCCTAACCAAATTGAGTTGGAGTTAACCGAACGAACTGTGATGAAAGATTCAGAAGAAGTCGTGACAAAGTTAACGAAATTAAAAAACTTAGGCTTTAAAATATCAATAGATGATTTTGGAACTGGTTATTCTTCTTTAAGCTATTTGAACAGATTTCCTTTAAACTATTTAAAAATTGATAGTAGTTTTATTAAACACATAGTATCTTTAAAAGACAAGCAAGCAATCGTAGACAGCATTATTTTGATGGCACATCGATTGCATATTAAAGTAGTGGCAGAAGGCGTAGAAACAAAAGAACAGATGAAACTTTTAAAGGAGATGGGTTGCGATATTATCCAAGGATACTATTATAGCAAGCCGCTTCCGAGTACAGAGCTATTGGATTTTCTAGAACTTTGGGAAATTCATAAGCAAGAAAGGAATGTCTAATGACAACATTTAAATTAGTAGCAACGTCCGCAATGGGTTTAGAAGGAATTGTTGCGGATGAAGTAAAAGCTTTAGGATATGAAACAACGACTGAAAATGGGAAAGTTTACTTTGAAGGCGATGAAAGAGCAATTGCTCGCGCAAATATTTGGCTTCGAGTAGCAGATCGCGTGAAAATTGTAGTAGCGCAATTTCCTGTAAAAACGTTTGATCAATTATTTGAGAAAACGAAAGCAATTCAATGGGAAATGTTTTTACCTGTGGATGCAGCTTTTCCTGTACAAGGAAAATCGGTTAAATCTACTTTGTTTAGTGTGCCAGATTGCCAAGCCATTGTGAAGAAAGCAATTGTAGAGCGTTTGAAATTAGCATATAAACGAATCGGATTTTTGGATGAATCAGGTGCTACGTATAAGCTTGAAATCAGTATTTTAAAAGATATCGCAACAATTACACTTGATACAAGTGGAGCAGGTCTTCATAAACGTGGATACCGTCAAGAGCAAGGGGAAGCACCGTTAAAAGAAACACTTGCAGCAGCTCTTGTAAAAGTGTCAAAATGGAATCCAGATCGCCCATTTGTAGACCCATTTTGTGGTTCGGGTACAATAGCAATTGAAGCAGCAATGATTGGCCAAAATATCGCTCCGGGTTATAACCGTGATTTTCATAGTGAAGCATGGTCATGGATGCCAAAAGCAGTTTGGGATGACGTTCGAAATGAAGCAGAAGAGCTTGCTAATTACGATCAAGAACTTCAGATTATTGGATCAGATATTGATCCTAAAATGATTCAAGTTGCAGAGCAAAATGCTTTTGAAGCAGGTTTTGGAGATTTAATAACTTTTAAACAAATGCAAGCTAGTGATTTTACGACGACGTTAACAGACGGTGTAATGATAGGAAATCCGCCGTATGGGGAACGTATTGGAGAAATTGAAGAAGTTGAGCAAGTCATTATAGATTTAGGAAATCTTATGAGAAATTATCCAACATGGTCTGTTTATATGCTTTCTTCTATGGAAAATTTCGAAGAGCTTTATGGTAAACGTACAACGAAAAAGCGTAAATTATTCAACGGATTTATTCGCACGGATCTTTACCAATTCTGGGGCAAGCGTTCTTAAAATAAGTATAAATAGGAGTGGGTACCTCAGACTGAATGGAAACGCTTGTCAGTCGAGGCGCGCCAGCAGTGTTCTTTTCTGCGACGAGTAATCGCAGGAGCAACGAGGCGGAAGTGAATTGAACTTATGGTTCATGAGCTTACAATGATGTGCCAGCAAACGTTCTTTAATGCGACGAGTAACTGGAGGAGCATCGAAGAATGAAAGCGTTTCTCAACAGTCTGACGGAAAGGAGATCCTCCTTTCCGTCCTATTATTTTGGAGGAGTTAGTATATGAAGCAAGATCTACCTTTTCAACTATCAAAAGACCGTTCTTTTTTCGAATCTCTAGGGGATTGGATGGGAGACGTATTATATGATGAATTACCGGAAAAAGGATTTGAATGTCGAGATGAGCAAATCTTTATGGCTTATCAAATTGAGAATGCATTGAAAGAAAAAAGCGTGTTATTTGCTGAGGCTGGAGTAGGTACTGGTAAGACGATTGCCTATTTATTGCCATCGATTTCTTATGCTAGATATACTGGGAAGCCAGTGTTAATCGCATGTGCAGATGAAACACTAATCGAGCAATTAGTGAAAGAAGCAGGAGACATTTTTAAACTGCAAAATTACTTAGATGTAAAAATTGATGTGCGATTAGCTAAATCCCGCGATCAATATTTATGTTTAAAACGATTAGAGGAAGCACAAAAAGACGGAGATAATGATTATTTCTTAGAAGAAATAGAAGATCAAGTTCCTGATTTTGTATATAGTCATTCTTCCCTTCAAAAAATTTACCCATACGGTGAGCGTAGCCAATATCCAGGTGTGAGTGATGAAGATTGGCAAAAAGTGAATTATCATCCAACACAACAATGTATGGTATGTGACGTTCGAAACCGTTGTGGTCAAACCATTCATCGTCAAAACTACCGAGAGTCTACAGACCTCATCATATGTTCGCATGAGTTTTTAATGGAGCATATTTGGACGAAGGAATCACGTGTACGTGAAGGTCAATTACCACTATTACCGGAAGTTTCTATGATTGTTCTGGATGAAGGGCATTTATTGGAATTTGCTGCTCAAAAAGCACTCACATATGAAATACAAAGTGAGACATTAGTGCGCTTACTAGAACGAGTAATGGTAGATGGTGTGCGTGAAAAAACATTGAATCTAATGGAAATTTTACAAGAAGTGCATGATGAAATTTTCGGTTTACTCAGAAAAAATAGCAGCTCTGATGAAAGCGAACGTATGGCGATTGAAAAGTCGGATACACTTACGCAAAGTTGTAAAAAAGCTATTCGTATAACAGATGACTTATTAGAAGAATTTGTTTTCGAATCAGAATTATATACGATTCCTGAGTACGAACTACGAATGGTCGAAGAATTTTTAGAGCAATATGCTTTCTCCCTACGTTTATTTACTGAAAAAGGGGATGGTGTAGAGTGGCTTGAAATTATAGATGGTCATGAAACACTCATTATTATGCCACGTCTTGTAACAGATATTTTACAAGAAAAACTATTTACAACTAAATTGCCAATCGTTTTCTCTTCTGCTACATTAGCAATAGAAAAAGATTTCACTTATATTGCTGATTCTTTAGGAATTGATGATTTCCAATCGTTTTCAGTAGCATCTCCATTTGATTATGAAGAAGTGATGAAAATAAAAGCTCATCCAATTGAGCAAACAGATAAAAATGAGCGTGTATTAGAATTACTAGAAGATGAGCAACAAACATTAATACTATTTAAATCTAAAGCAGCAATGGAACAGTTCCGTTTGTCTACTTTCTCTACAGAAGGAATTGTTTTTGAAGGAGATCGTGAACTTTCTACAATCGTGAAAGAATTCCAAAATGGTGCGTTCAAAACGCTTTGTTCTTATCATTTATGGGAAGGTTTAGATCTTCCTGAAAATGCTTTAACACGAGTGATTATTTATGATTTACCGTTCCCTCCAGTAGACCCGTTATTCGATGCAAAACGAAAATTCTCCAATAATGCTTTTGAAGAAGTAGAGTTGCCGTTTATGCTTTTACGACTTCAACAAGGTATTGGAAGACTAATTAGAACATCGAATGATCATGGGGAAATACATCTTTTATTGAACCCGGAAGAAGCAGCGCTAGAAAATCGCTTTAGTGCAATTTTACCTACTCAAATTAATAACTAATATGGTACGATTAATTTGAAAAGGGGGAAATGACATTGGCAATTGAACAGCAGTTTTTAGATTATGTGAAGAAAATTGGCGCATATCAAGAAGCATTAGGGGTTTTATATTGGGATATGCGTACTGGTGCACCTAAAAAAGGGATAGATCAACGTTCAGAAGTAGTAGGGGTTCTTGCTACAGATGTATTTAATTTATCTACTTCGGATGAATTGAAGCAGTTATTAGACGAATTAGAACCAACACTTGGATCTGTAGATATCGTAACGAAACGTACATTTGAAGAAGTGAAAAAAGAGTATGATATGAGCAAAAAAATCCCTGCTGAAGAATATAAAAAATTCGTTATACTTCAATCCAAATCAGAATCTGTTTGGGAAGAAGCGAAAGATAACAATGATTGGGCACTGTTCATGCCATACTTAAAAGAGATGGTTGATACACTCAAGAAATTCGTTATTTATTGGGGCGTAAAAGACGGCAATCCTTATAATGTCCTTTTAGACCAATACGAGCCTGGTATGACGACAGAGGTATTGGATAAAGTTTTTGGCGAATTAAGAAGTAGAATCGTTCCTTTATTGAAAAAGATTACAGAATCACCAAACCAGCCGAAAACGGACTTTTTGTTTAAGCATTTCGATAAAGCGGGTCAAGAAGCTTTTAGTTTAGAAATTTTAAAGCAGCTAGGTTATGATTTTGACGCTGGTAGATTAGATGAAACCGTTCATCCGTTTGAAACTCGTTTAAATGGTGGAGATGTTCGTATTACAACGAAATACGATGAGTCGGATTTCCGATCAGCAGTTTTCGGTACGATTCATGAGTGTGGTCATGCAATGTATGATCAAAATGTTGGAGAAGAGCTAACAGGTACACCTTTAGCTAATGGTGCTTCCATGGGTATCCATGAATCACAATCCCTATTTTATGAAAACTTTGTAGGACGCCATCCAAAGTTCTGGGAGCAAAACTATGCAAAATTGCAAAGTTATTCTCCTGAACAATTCGGTAATGTATCGCTGGAAGATTTTTTACGTGCAATTAATGAAGTAAAGCCTTCTTTAATACGAATTGAAGCGGATGAGTTAACATATGCACTTCATATTATGATTCGTTATGAGATTGAAAAAGGGTTGTTTAATGGTGATTTACAAGTAGAGGACTTACCGGCTATTTGGAATGCGAAGTATGAAGAATATTTAGGTGTGACTCCAGGAAACGACGCAGAAGGAGTTCTGCAAGATGTTCACTGGGCAGGGGCAAGCTTTGGGTATTTCCCATCGTATGCATTAGGTTATATGTATGCTTCACAGTTGAAAGCTGCGATGTTAAAAGATATTCCGCAATTTGATGATTTGTTTGGGCAGGGTGATTTGTCTCCGATAAAGAGCTGGTTAACTCAAAATGTTCATCAATATGGCGCTCTTAAAAAGCCTTTAGAAATTTTGACGGCTGCAACTGGAGAAGGCTTAAACGGAAATTATCTTGCTGATTACTTAGAAGAGAAGTATACGAAGATTTATCAGCTTTAATAAAGGAAAAAGGGGACTAGGCTACTTTGCTTAGTCCTTTTTTTATTGGTGATTTATCAGCGCGGCAGTGGATTTAATAATAGGTGAACGAATTAAGTAAAATTGAATAATATAAGTAAAGCAAAACCTGGACATCTGGATTGCTAAAAATCAGTTATACAAAGAAATACAGGAATAATTAGTGTGTTTAGGGAGGGGGTGCTAACTACTCCATGCATCAAATAAATACAGTAAGAAAAATAAATCTCACAAATCGGTTAAATAAGGATACAAGAGTACACTTAAAAACAATAAAAATTTCATTCATCACTTTTACGAAAATTTATAATGCCCTTCATACTGCAGTATTAAGTGATGTGAATAATACTGAGCTTGGTCAGCAAATGGATGGTGCAGTAGAACAAGAGAGAGCATCACAATCTGAGCTGAATACCCAAGAAGATGTGTCAATAAGTGATGCTATTAAAGAGGATTTAGATAAAGGAACTAAAAAAAAATTTAAAACGAATCAACCTACAAGTGTACGAACAAAGACAATTAAAATTCCAATCGCAACTTTTGCTGAAATTGATAATTTTCTTTACCCACCGGTATTAGACAGTTCGTACCATACTACATTTAATTTTATTAACGCATCTAACAATCAAAATCCCCAATTAGATACAAAACTATTTGATACTGTTACTTATTATCATGAACAACCATATTGTTATTTAATTGGCTTTAAATCACGTGATATCATATTTTCAACTGAACTTGATCATGCGAGTATGAAAGGGAAAAAGGATTATTATCAATCAGCAGTAGTTCCGATGCATGATTCCCTTTCTATAAAAACAAAAGAAATAGATAGTAATTTATATACTTCTCATGAAGTAGTAAGTGTCAGAGTTCCAGTTGTAGTAGGCGAATATAACATTGAAATTTGTCTAGAGGAAGAAGTTCTTTTTGAAGAAAAAGTCTTTAGGGTAAAAGAAATTTCTAAAGAAGTGATCTTGACAAATTCTAAGTTTGTACCTGTCGGTTTCTCTCACTCGACGGTTGAAGGGTTACAAAAAGCGTTAAGAGGAAAACTATTTATTGAGGGATATATCTATCAAAATATTGAATATATTGTCGGTAATAATTTTGATGAAAAATCCATTTCCGAAGAATTAGAAGTTTTTTATTATCGACTAAGTCAAAATATTGTTTTAGATATAATGGTTCAATTACTACAGATACAAAAAGTTACTATGGACATGAATTAATAGAAAGGTTTACTTGCTAGAACTTTGAAAGTAATTTTTAAAAAAATGAAAAGAGTGAATGGAGGAAATGGTGGTGCGTCAAAAAGATGATACAAATAATGAGGGGTGTCCAAGTGTCGTTCCATGTCCAGTAGACGCAAATTCACTAAACCCTTTAAATGATGAAGTAGCAAAACCTTGTGTAATACCAGGAAATTCTAAGCCTATTATAAAAGTGCCAGCTGTATTAGCAGAATCCAAAATTCAAATCGTAGTAGAAGCAAATATTTCTCTTGATCCACCAGCAGTCGAAATTAAAAGAGTACTTAAAGACGTATTTCTAAAACAGTGTAAACTAGTACCTACAGCATTTAGCGATAAGGAAGCATGCACAGGTGTTCGTACAGTAACAAGAGCAAAATTGTTTATAGAAGGATATATCCGTAAAGATATTGAGTATACTACAGCGGAGTGTAATGGGGTAGTCCATAATCGAATTGCTACTATTCCATTTTCAGGCTTTGCAGACCTTAAAGGTAACGTAGAACATGGTGGGGATTTTATCCTTTTTCCGATTTTTGGTGAGTCTTCTGAAAACGGAAAATCTAGATTTATTGATCCAAAAAACGGTAATACTCCACGTCAAGACAAATACTTCTTTGAAAATAGTGTTTATTATAATGAGCAACCATACTGTGAATTAATTAGTGCGAGTTTCTTTGAACTTGATTTTTCTCCATGTCCTGTAGAAGCAGGCGAAACGTTTGACAGCTTACGTGAAAAAATTGTAGTTGACCTTACGCTAAAAGTATTACAAGTGCGCCAAGTGAGAATTTCTTCTCTAGGTAACTCTTGAAATTTCCCAAAGGCAGCCTGAAATTATGATAATCCACCCACTCGGTTAATCTGAGAGGTGGATTTTTTGTGTTCAAATAATAAAATACTTGGAATCTTTACTCATTAAAAACAACATTACTAGCAAAAATAAAACTATTATTGCTCTACCTATTATAAAAGCTTATATCTATTAATTTATTCAACGTATATTAAGAATGTAAATTATTATTTTAAGTCGAATGCTTGATAAAAAAGTGGTCAATAGAGCACAAAGTAGATAACAGCATTTCCAGAATAAAATTATTTAGTTTTTTTGAATTTAATCCGAATATCTACGATACTACCTTTAGTGACTTCAAGTACTGTCTTCCTTGTTCGGCCAAAGTAGAAAACTTACAAAAAGTAACGTTATAAAAGACTGACATAACGAAAGGAGGTGATTTTGATGAGTCAAATAAATGAAACGAATTCTAATGATTTTGGGGAGTGCCCTATTGTTGCTCCATGTCCAGTAAACGCAGTGACACTAACACCATTAAATGATGAACCAGCAGTACCTTGCGTAGTTCCTGCGAGTTCACCGATTATTAAAGTTCCTGCTGTATTAGCGGAGACAACAATTCAGGTTGTTGTAGAGGCTAATATACCGCTTAATCCAGCAGCAAGCGAAATTAAAAGAGTGCATAAAGATGTATTTCTAACGCAATGTAAATTGGTTCCTGTACGATTTGGTGAAGAAATATGCCCAGGTGTCCGTACAGTAACAAGAGCAAAATTATTTATAGAAGGATTTATTCGAAAAGATATTGAATACGCTACAGCTGATTGTAGTGGTACTATTCGAGATAGAATCGCTACTGTTCCATTTTCTGGATTTGCTGATCTTCAAGCGGGTGATTTCCTTCTTTTCCCGGCTTTAGGTGAATCTACAGAGAGCAAATCTCGATTTATTAATCCGAAAAACAGTGATATTCCACGCTTAGATAAATACTTCTTTGAAAATAATGTTTATTATAATGAGCAACCGTATTGCGAGCTAGTTAGTGCAGAATTCTTTGAACTTGATTTTTCTCCATGTCCAGTAGATGTGAATGGAACATTTAGTACTTTGCGCGAAAAAGTGGTAGTTGACATTACACTAAAAGTATTACAAGTACGACAAGTACGAATTTCTTCTCTAGGATAACGGTAACTAAGCCAAACCTCCACAAATAGTACTATGTAATATACCTTGCTAAGAGAAATATAATTTACCACACTAGAAAGTAACGAAAGTGCTTAAATGCGTAAATTACCAAAATGTTGATGGAACCTTTCGTATGCCAAATTGATAATCTAAGATTCTTTATGTAATCCTCTATCCACCATAGGATAGGGGATTACTATAATGTAATGAAAAGTAGGGAAATCCTTAAACTAAAATTTCAATAAAAAACTGCATACAAAAACGCTTAGTTATACACCAAGCGTTTTTGTATGCTAATTTATTTTGTTAATTTTTATTAATGATCTTTTAGAAAGAATAGTCTCTTAGTTACCAAAGTTTATATCCTTTGGATCCAGGAGGTGCATCTCTAATTATTTCTATTACTGGAACAGAGAATGCGAATAGGACTAAAGCGATACAATATGCACTTCATATTATGATTCGTTATGAGATTGAAAAAGGGTTGTTTAATGGTGATTTACAAGTAGAGGACTTGCCAGCTGTTTGGAATGCCAAATATGAGGAGTATTTAGGTGTAACTCCAGGGAACGATGTGGAAGGAATTTTGCAAGATATTCATTGGGCAGGGGGAAGTTTTGGGTATTTCCCATCGTATGCATTAGGTTATATGTATGCTTCTCAATTGAAAGAAGCGATGTTAAAAGATATTCCACATTTTGATGATTTGTTTGAGCAGGGAGATTTGTCTCCGATAAAGAGCTGGTTAACGCAAAATGTTCATCAATATGGCGCTCTTAAAAAGCCTTTAGAAATTTTGACGGCTGCAACAGGGGAAGGCCTAAACGGGAATTATCTTGCTGATTTTTTAGAAGAGAAGTATACGGAAATTTATCAACTTTAATAGTGAGAAAAAGGATTAGGCAAATGCGCTTAATCCTTTTTTAAAAGCAAAAAATGCGCATTTAATACCCACCGTGGTATATAATGAATTTGTATATTCATTTAAAATAGGGGGAATAAAATTGAAAGAGAAACAGTCCTACGAAAATCATACTCGTCTCCACCCATTACAGCATTTTGTATTATTGCCATTAAGCGCAATTACATTAATAGTTGCTATCATCTATACAACTACGAGTATTGTAAAAGGGCAATTTTTCTTCACTACATTTTTGATAATGGCTCTTGTAATTATGGGTATCATTACTGGTTTGCTTGCAAGAGTAAATGCATTAAAAGTTCAAGATCGTACGATTCGAGTGGAGGAACAATTGCGTTACTTTATGTTGACTGGATCAATTATTGATTCAAGGCTTACAATGGCACAACTGATTGCCTTGCGTTTTGCATCAGATAAGGAGTTTCCAGAGCTTGTTTCAAAAGCTGTAGCAACTGGCATGAAGCCCGACGAAATCAAAAAAGAAATACGACAATGGCGTTTGGATGAGCATCGCGTCTAAAGAATTTCCCATAGACAGTAAGTACTTGAAATGTTGGAGGTTAAACAAGTTATGAAACGAATTACGTCGATAGAAGCTTGGCGCAATTTATTAGAAACGTCTAAGGATCAACCTGTTCTTCTATTAAAATTTAGCTTGACATGCGCAAGTAGTTTATTAGCAATGAAGGAAATACGCGCACTTGAAACTGAGCTTCCAAAATATATAGTCATCGTGCAGATGGAGAGGCAAGTTTCAAATGCGATTGAAAAAGATCTCGGTGTAAGGCATGAATCACCTCAGCTGTTGATCCTAAAAGATGGAAAAGGAATATGGCAAGCTACTCATTATAAAATAAAAAAATCACTATTAACCGAAGCGATTGACTCATATATTTTGTGAATACCAATTGATAATCAAGCAAAAAGCGTGTTGTAGGTGACTAAGTCACTTACAACACGCTTTTCATTTATTAGTTACCAAAGTTTATACCCTTTAGATCCAGGAGGTGCATCTCTAATTATTTCGATTACTGGAACAGAGTATGCAAAAAGGATTAAAGCGATACAAATTGTTAGCCAAATTTTCCAATTCTCAAGTGCCATTGGAGTTTTTTCAGCATTCTCAGAAACTTCACCTACAGGGAACTCCGTTTGTCCTTTTGGAGCAAACCATATTAAGTTTGCAACGATATAAAGGACTAAAATGATCCCGATGAATAAAATAGTTCCTCCAACTGCTTGTGCAATTTGATATGGAATCCAAGATGCTGCTTGCTCAGAACCACCATAAGTAGAGAAATCCGATCGACGTGGTGCGCCGAATAGTCCGATAATATGCATAGAACCTGACATGATAGCCATACCAACAGTCCAAACAATTGCTTGAATAATAGCAAGTCTATTCATTTGTTTTGTTAACACACGACCAGTTAAATGCGGTATTAACCAATAAGCGGCTCCAAAGAATGTTAAAACAACTGTTGTTGCTACTGTTAGATGGAAGTGTCCTGTAACCCAAATCGTATTATGGATTAACTGATTCATTTGGTGAGAAGCGTTAATGATACCACCAGCACCACCAGGAATAAACGCAACCATTCCGATAAATGGTACTAAGAAACGTGCATCTTTCCAAGGTAGTTGTTTAACCCATCCGAAAAGACCTTTTCCACCTAGTGCTCGACCTCTAATTTCAAACGATGCAAATAAAGAGAAAGCAGTTAGTAGGGAAGGGATAACAACCATTAATGTTAATACCACTTGCAAGAACTTCCAGAAAGAACTAATTCCTGGCTCTGTTAATTGGTGATGGAATCCTACTGGAATAGAGAAGAGTAGGAATAACATAAATGATAATCTAGCAAGAGAGTCAGAGAATATTTTTCCTCCGATAACTTTTGGAATTACTACATACCAAACCATGTAAGCTGGTAATAACCAGAAATACACAAGTGGATGTCCGAAATACCAGAACAATGTACGAGATAATAATACATTAACAGTATCTACCCATCCTAATGACCAAGGGATTAATTGGAATACAACTTCAACTGCTACTCCAAGTGAACAAACGATCCACATTGCTAAGTTTACAACAACCATGAACGTTAATAATGGACTTGGTTGACCTGGGTTAGCTTTACGCCATTCGATATATTTCCCGATTTGTCCAGCTCCACCTATCCAAGATCCAACAACTACTAATGCCAAACCTACGTAAAAGATCCAGTGGGCTTGTAATGGAGCATAAAATGTATAAAGTACAGATGCTTCGTTTAGTAAGACCATTATAGCAGCAGCTGTTGTACCAATAGTCATTGTCCAAAAACCGATCCAGCCTAATGTACGTTGTTTATTTGTTAATGTACCTGAAGTTCTACTTACAGCTGCTATTTGGAAACCGAAGATGAAATACGTTGTTAAAATAAGTCCTAGTAATACACCGTGAACTGTTAAAACTTGATAATAACCAATTCCCCAAGGAAGTGTAAATTGTCCAGAGCGTACTAAAGTTTGTAATAGACCGGCAAGTCCACCTAATAACAGTGCAATAAATGCTACATAAATATGCGCAAGTGCAAGTTTAGCATCTCGTTTATCGACTTGAACAAAATCTTGTGCTCTTTCTTTAATCGTTGTCATATTACTCTACCACCTTTAGCATAGACATCATGGACGAATGTCCGATACCACAATATTCATTACATAAGATTAAATACTCTCCAACTTTATCGACAGTAGTTACATAAGAAGATACATAACCTGGCTCTACAATCATATTAATATTTGTCCCAGCCGCTTGGAAACCATGTACTACATCTTTTGTAGTAACAATAAATTTAACTTTAGAGCCGACTGGCACTTCAATTTCAGGTGGATTATAGTAAAAAGCAGATGCTACAATTACTGCTTCATAATCCCAATCTTTTCCTTCTACTTTGTGAACACCTGGATTATTAAATGGTGCAATCTCATCTACTCGCTCAGGATCGATGTACACCTTATCACTTGGTGGGTGAGAACCATAATGAAATGCGCTAAAACCAACAATAACTAAAAATAAGACCAAGGACCCAACACCAAATGTTAGCCACCATTTTTCATACTTATGCATATGCATAGTTTTTAACCTCCATCATTTTAAAATCGATCAATAAATAAATAAAATGCCAAGAACCAAGTAACCAAAATGAATGTTCCCAAAAAACCAACTGAATAAAGTGTTCCTTTCAAATCAGGCTCTTTTTCGTTTTTTTTCGACATTTTACGTTCACCCCCTCTTGAAAAGATGTTTCTTTAATACTTCTAATAATAGATAGAAAAAGATGTAGAAGATGTGATAAATGTCACAGGAAATGGCCCAAAGTGTGAATTAAATGTGAAAAATATAAAAAAAAGCTCCTTCTATTAAATAGAAAGAGCTCTTTAGTCGTTATTCATCAATTGTAAGTATAATTGTTAGTTCACCAACTCCTGTTAGTTCCACAGGTAATTTAAATGCATGTTGGAAGCCAAATAGCTTAGTAGTCCCGACAATAACGGTTGGAGGAGTAATATCAATTTCGACCCCATTCGCTGCTGCTACGGAAGTACATAGATTGCCTGCAACCATGTTTCCTAACTCACCAGTAAATGATTCGAGCATTTCGCCTTCAAGTGGCATACCAAACATAGTAGCCCCGATGGCTGAAAAACAATCGGCTGTAGAGTCGATAATTATTCTCCCTCTAATATCTCCAATAATCCCAATTAGCACACCCATTTCCTTTTGTTCGAATGGTTGTACCATCAGAGAAGGTGACTTTATATCCATCGTAAGAGGGATAACTGATTTTAATGATTGGATTGTTCCGTTTAAAATAGCTTGAATATGCTTTGAAGCGCTCAACTTATCCTCTCCTTGTAGTATAGATGACTTAATTTTATCATGAATATAGGACAAAAAGAATAGTATTTGTAGAAAATGTCGAATTTATATGATATTATACAAGTGAGAATGAGTTTCAAGATCAGTTGAGAGGACGATTTGTATGATAGCACTGTTAATAGGATCAACAATTCTACTATATAGTGGGGTAACTGCTTATGTTTTAAAGGGAACGTCCCCGCAACCAAAATAATCTAACTTTCATAGATGGTTTTACTGTATCTTATTATTAAGACAGTGGAATCATCTTTTTTTGTCGATTTTTGTTTTACAATAAAACAACACGCGTGTTGATTAACCATTCTATTCAATTTAGTGGTTTCGGCAGGGATTTGAGCTACAGAGCTGGACGCTTATTGCAAGCATGGCTTCAATCTCCTTGTCGCAGAAAATATCCGCTATTCCCGATGGTGTCGCCGCCTCTTTCGCTCCAATCCATTGGAGCATGCTACATATTTCGAATGGAAGCACTATTTCTTAGAAAAGCGAACCAACGAATAGTTTTCCAACTAAATACGCTAAAATTCCAACTAAACCTTCCATTTTTGAACTATCGTTAAGCTCTATGATTACTAACCTATATAGATAGAGATTTACTTCATGCGGCAAGCGCGAAGGCATAGGGGCTATTCACTAAGAGGCCCTACTTAGCAAGAATTTTCAAGAAATAGGATAATCAAGAGACATGATAAAACAACTTAGTTTTACTAACCGCAAAGTAGGGGATTACTTATGAAAAAAATTGCTTTAATTGGCTCTGGAGGGTCAGGTAAGTCCACGCTGGCAAGAAAGCTAGGGGGAAAGCTGGATATTGAAGTTTATCATCTAGATGCACTGTTTTGGAAACCAAATTGGATACTAGCATCGAAAGAGGAACAAATAACAGTGCAAACAGAAGTAGTTAGTAAAGAAGAGTGGATCATTGATGGTAACTATAACGGAACAATAGATATTAGGTTAAATGCAGCAGACACGATTATTTTTGTTGATATTAATAGAATGATTTGTATGTATCGTGTTTGTAAACGAATGATTCAATATCTTGGGGAATCAAGACCTGATATGACAGTAGGTAATAATGAAAGGTTTGATATTAACTTTCTTAAGTGGGTTTGGAATTATCCAAAGACAAAGAAGCCAGCTATGTTAAAAAAGTTTGATCAGTTACCAAAAGACAAACAAGTCATTATTTTAAAATCTCCAAGAGAAGTCCAACGGTTTTTAGATGCGCTTGTTTAAGGGAAATATTTATAAAATTGAGTAGAGTAATATGATAAGATTAAAAAGTCTGAATTTATAGGCGAGAGTTTTTTTGAGGAGGCGTTCATTATGATAAATAAGAGGATCTTTATTTTGAATGGTTACAAGGGGTTAACGTCAAATTAATTAATCGATTTAGCGTTTCCCCGGATTATGAAAGGGGAATAACATGAGTACAAAGAATGTGAAAATAGTAGAATTAAATGAAGAAAACTGGTATGACTGTTGCCAACTAGAGATATCGAAAGAACAAAAAGAATACATCGAGCCAAATGCTATATCCATAGTTCAATCAAAGTTTGAGCTTACATTAAAACCATATGCCATTTATTCTGGAGAAAAAGTAGTTGGCTTTTTAATGTACAATTCCGTTCCCGAAGAACTTGATGGTTATTGGGTGTATAGAATAATGGTAGATAAGGAACTCCAAGGCAAGGGTATAGGTAAAGCTGCAACAAAGCTAATGATTTCAGAGATGGAGAAATTACCAAATGTTAAAAAAATTATTGTAGGTTATAATCCCGGAAATTTGGGTGCGCATCATTTATATGCTAATTTGGGCTTTGTAGATAATGGAGATAGATTTGGTAAAGAAATGGCTGTTATTAAATACATTAACGAATGATTACCAAATAGAATGCAATTGAGAAAGAGATCATTATTGGTCTCTTTCTTTTGTTTTGGAACATACCTCTCATATCCTCCACCAATATAGGCTTTTTAGTAATATTATTTGGCAGTGTAAGTGTTTTTAATAAATAGAAAAGACAATGTAGACACATTATATGTCCTAAAAAATAAAAAGGACAATCAAATATAGATTGCCCGTAGAATTATTATTATTTATCTGGAAAGTCTACATTTAGTGGTGGTGGAACAAGCCAACCTTTACTTTTATTTAAGCGTAACAGTTTTGCGCCTATTTGAACTTTGCTCATATGGAACTGACCATACATTAAAGCAACATCTTCTCTAATGCACATTCCCATTGGTTGACTACATGCGACTAAACCTGCAGCAACATCCATTGAGAGTGCCGCACTGATATCAGGATCGTTAAATCTTGCACCAAGAGGGATGTCTTCTAATCTTGCAACCTGCCGTGCAGGAGGAAGTGCTACACCATTTAATTTTAGTATTACTTCTAGGTGCTTGTTTTCATCTTTCATAACTTGAATTGATTCTTCAATGATTTTTTCTAATTCCTTGTCACCTGTGTGATTAATAAATGTTTGATATGCAGCTATTAATCCATTGTTGGTTGCTATATTTGTCCAAATGCCAAACACTTCTCCATAATGTAATGGTTCATCTTTTGGGTTTCCACTTAGTATTCCCATAATTGCACTACCTAATGATTCATAAATTTTTCATACATTGACTAGGATGTGCGGTGTATAAAAAACTATACATTTGTATGGAAAATTTAAGTTACAAGTAAAGTGTTTAATGCGTATTTCGAGATTGTTTATATCAATAAAAAAATGGATATATCACCACTTTTATAACCAAGCTAAACATTATTTGAAATCAGGAACTTTTAAATGATTGGAGGAGTTCAAATGACAACAAAATCATTCGGAAAATCTGCAAATAACTTAGTTCATATTAACCGTTCGACAATTGCTGAATTAGATGAAGCAATCTCTGAATTAGAATCACGAGGATATGAATTGGTAAAACGTGATGATAAAGAAACTATTAGCGATGCCAAAGATTTTCATTACAGGGCTAGTAATATTAATAAATGGAAATACACAGGAAATCACGAAAGTGTGAAACGTTGTCGAGCGGTGATGAAAAGGATAATGCCAGATACGACACACTAGACACAAACTGTGACCCAATTAATGAGGGGTTAAAATTAGTGTTCAAAAAAAAGAAGGAACAATTACTCTGTTCTTTTAGGGTTATATTTTAACTTTTATTTCTTCTCTTTAATTGGATTAAAGTTATTAATACACCTAAATTGATTACTATTAGAATAGGAAATCCGAAGTAAACAACATAAAGTATCCAGTTCAATGCATCCTTTTCAGAAAGTAATTCCATTTTATTCACCTCAAGTAATCGTATGAAGAAAACTATACTATGATGCGCATTACGACCAAATCGTGAAATAAAAAAGGAAAATGGTAAGTGGCAAAGAATATTCTCAGATGGCATAGGCTAAGGTAAGTAATAAAGTGTTAAAGAAATTTTTTATTTATTTTACTTAGTTGGTCTGACTTTTAAAACTATTTTTAGTTATCGTAATCTGCTGCCAGAGCCGTTATAACAGTTCCAGCTGCTTGTATCCAAACACCCAATGCATTCATACTAATTCCTTCTTTAGTATTTGTGTTAGCAAAAACTTGAATTGTGTTGCCTATCGCTTGAATAATGTTACCTATATTATCTATGTTTTGAATTAAGGATAAACTCCCCTGTGTATTCACAGAGACACCTGAACCTAGTATTTGAAGAAGATTACCTTGAGTTAATAAGCGTTGACTTGATTTCTCATTTGTATCTAATATACCTGCCACAACTGTAATGTTACCTATCGCTTGAAGTTGGTCACCTACTATGTCTAGTAATAATTCTTCATTATCAGCTACGAGGGCACTTCCATTTGCTTGCAATACATTACCGATTAAACGTAAATCCTTTAACATAGATTTCGAAATTACCTTAGAAGGTGTATTCCCGATGGCAGCAACAATAGTTCCAATTGCTTCTATCCAACCGCCTGCGATAGCAGTAGTGCTAGATGATGAGTTAGCTGAATTTCTATTTTTATACGTGTTTTCGGAAAGTGGACTATCATATTTTTCATTATTCATCATGTTCTACAACCTTCTAACATTAAATGACCTTCTATATAGTATATGCAGTTCTATAGATAAAGTTAGATACTTTACTGATTTTGGTGGGGAAATGAATAAAAATGTGTAGTTCGACCACAAAGCGAAGGAGTGAAATTGTGAACTGATTGACAGAAAAGTCCATTGGAGCATTTGCGTATGAGCTGAAAGGACTATATACATAAAATAAAAGAGTTTAAAGATTATGATGCTTTCTTTGCCTATAACAATGCTGTTAAACTATTAGGGGAATTTGGAAAATACAAATGAACTAAACCTAATTGAGGAGCTGCATGAAAATATCGGATCTTGTTTATGGTGGACATTCCCAATTGAAGAGCCACGATATTCAGGTTCCCCACTAGATTCAGATTGGCCCGAATACCAGACACATTTTACAAAGCTTAAATTGCCTTTATCTGAATAGATAATGAGGTATTACGACCATAATGTGTCACTTTAGACATCGGATTTTCTAAAAGAGAAAGAGCAGAAGGTGTGACCAAGTCACTTCTTCTGCTCTTTTTTTGTTATCATCATAAAGAAAGGTGCTTGCGAATATTGATATGGTAGAAGTGTTCTAGGTAACTGACGTTCAAAAATTATAGAAGAAATATATACAAAGGCGAGGGATAAAATGAAACAAAAAATAATAGAGGAAGATGCAATTCGGCTAAATGTCCTAGCAAAAGATTGGGAAGAAGCAGTCCGGTATTGTGGGGAAGTTCTAGTTGAAACAGGGATAGTAGAGATAACTTACATTGACGCGATTATAAAAGGTATTAAAAAGTTTGGACCATATATTTTAATAGCACCTGGTGTTGCATTGCCTCATGCACGCCCGGAAGATGGAGTTATTAAAGAAGGAATTTGTATTATTATCTTACAAGAGGAAGTTGCTTTTGAACCTGGGAAAGAGATCAAGGTATTAATAGGTCTAGCCGCTAGAGATAACGAATCGCATATTAAAATTTTGCAAAAGATTGCGGAGGTGATTTCGGAAGAAGAGTCGATGGAACAATTAAAAAATGCAAAAAGAAAAGAAGAGATTCTTCATTTATTTAATGAAAACAGAGGAGCATGAGCGTTGAAAATATTAACTGTATGTGGAATGGGTTTTGGGTCTAGTATGATGTTGAAAATGACTATAGAAAAAATTTTAAAGGAAAAAGGCATTAAAGCAGACGTGGAAACATCAGATTTTACTACGGCGTCTAGCACTCACGCGGACTTAATATTTACAAACGAAGAATTTGCAAAGCAACTTGAAGGTGGAAAGGTGAAAGTTGTGAGTGTTAAAAACATTGCTGATACGAATGAGGTCAGAACAGCGTTGGAGTCGGTATTATAGACATCAAGGAGGGATGAAAGTATGGCATTTTTTGAATTTTTAATGAATGAAATCTTAAGTATTCCTGCTGTGTTAGTTGGTTTGATTGTTCTTATCGGTCTTGTTGCACAACGTGCCGCAGCTACAAAAGTGATGTCTGGGACTTTAAAAAGTATTATTGGATTTCTTATTCTGGGTGCTGGTGCGGGGGTAATTGTAGGTTCTTTAGATTCCTTAGGAGGAATTATAGAAAAAGGTTTTAATATTCAAGGTGTGATCCCAAATAACGAAGCAATCGTTGCTATAGCACAAAAAATGTTCGGTACTGAGACAGCACTTATTATGGGATTTGGATTCGTTGCTAATATTTTATTTGCACGTTTTACTCCTTGGAAATACATCTTTTTGACGGGTCATCACACATTTTTTATGGCAGCCTTGCTTTCCGCAGTACTAGGAACAGCTGGACTGTCGGGAGCTTCTTTAGTTATTGTCGGCTCCCTGTTACTGGGCTTTTTAATGGTGGCAATGCCAGCATTAGGGCAACCATTTATGAAACAAGTTACAGGAAGTGAAGACATTGCAATTGGGCACTTCGGTACGATTGGTTATATATCTGCCGGGTTAATTGGTAAGTGGTTTGGAAATAAAGAAAAGTCTACAGAAGATATTAATATATCAGAGAAATGGGCATTTCTGAAAGATTCATTAATTTCTACTGCGCTCACTATGGTAGCTATTTTTATAATTGTTGCTGTGTTAGCGGGTTCTGGCGTAGTGTCTAATTTTTCTGGTGATCAAAACTACATTATGTTCAGTATTATGCAAGGTATTACGTTCGCAGCTGGTCTAAGTATTATCCTACTTGGTGTACGTATGATTCTCAATGAAATTGTACCAGCATTCAAAGGAATTGCAGATAAGATTGTACCTGGTGCGAAACCTGCCCTAGATATACCGATCGTTTTCCCATATGCACCTACTGCAGTGATGATTGGTTTCCTATTCAGTTTTGCCGGTGGACTTATTAGTATGGCATTTTTAGGTTTATTATCTCTACCGCTTATTATTCCTGGTCTTGTTCCTCATTTCTTTACAGGAGCAGGAGCTGGTGTATTTGGTAATGCAACAGGAGGTAGAGTAGGAGCTGCTGCCGGTGGTTTCGTAAATGGGGTATTGATTAGCTTTATACCTGCCTTTTTATTACCAGTGCTAGGTGATCTTGGTTTCGCTAATACAACATTTGGTGATACAGACTTTGGCGTAATTGGAATTATTATAGGTTTTATTGCAAGTCTATTTAGTTAAAAATATTTTGGTAGCCTTCTTTTTTGGTTAAGGAGAAGGCTACCCATTTTTAGGTTACATATTTAAAGCTGAAAGGTGACAATTAAATGATTACCGATTTAAAGCTAACTGCGAATGAACTGAGAAAGAAAATATTATTTACAGCTCATTATAATAAACAGGGACATGTAGGCGGTTCTTTATCTTGTGCGGATATATTAACAGCTCTCTTTTTTAATCAATTATCTATTGATCCATCCAATCCGAAGTGGGAGGATCGGGATCGATTCGTTTTATCAAAAGGTCATACAGCATTAGCACTTTATGCCACGCTTGCACTTAAAGGATATATCCCAGAAGAGGAACTTAAAACTTTTGATCAATATGGATCTCGCCTACAAGCGCATCCTGATATGACTCGATTAGATGCTTTGGATATGTCTACAGGATCGTTAGGTCAAGGATTATCGGCAGCTGTCGGCATAGCAATTGGTGCTAAGAGATTAAAAAAAGATTTTCATGTCTATTGTTTGATCGGTGATGGAGAATCGCAAGAAGGTCAGATTTGGGAAGCGGCAAACATAGCTGAAAAATACAATTTAGATAATCTGATTGTTCTATTAGATCAAAATGGTCTACAACAATATGGTTGGAAAAATGAAACGAATCGAAAGTCTCCAGAACTAAGAGGAAAAAAGAAGTTCGAAAGTTTTGGATTTGACACATGGGAAGTAGACGGACATTGTATGGCAGATATAGTAGGCGCGTTAACAGAAGCAAAGGGACAATTAAATGGACTTCCAAAAGCAATTGTCATGAATACCGTAAAAGGAAAAGGTGTGAGTTTCATGGAAAACAATTATCTATGGCATTCAAAGGCGCCAAATGATGAGGAGTACCAACAGGCTTTAATAGAAATGGAAGGGGCAATTAAATAAGTATGTCGATAAGTGTCAGAGATCGATTCGGAAAGCACTTGGCTAAACTGGCTTTGGAAGATTCAAAGGTTCTTGCCCTTGATGGGGATCTTGGAAACTCGACTCGTCTTGATGCAGTAGAAAAAGAAACCGAAGACTCTTTTTTACAAATGGGAATTGCTGAACAAAATATGGTTGGAGTTGCAGCAGGCCTGGCCTCCGTTGGATTTCAGCCGTGGGTGTGTAGTTTTGCTACTTTTCTAACAAAAAGAGCGTTTGATCAAATTGTAGTTAGTGTTGCCCAACCGAATTTCGATGTAAAGTTAGTCGGGAGCTATAGTGGATTGCTTACAAGCAACACAGGAAAAACGCATCATTCTTTAGATGATATAGCTATAATGACGACCATTCCTCATATGATCGTTATTGCACCTGGGGATGCCAATGAAACGGAAGCTGCCATGAATACGATGCATCAAACAAAAGGACCAATCTATTTAAGATTAACGCGGGATGAGACGATTCCTGCCTTTTTATTAGACTCGGAATTTGAAATTGGAAAGGGTAAAATGCTTGCGGAGGGTACGGACATTTTGATTGTAAGTACTGGAAGTATGACTTATCAAGTTGCGAAGGCAATTGAAAAAATGGATGGCATTTCTATTGCACATCAGCATTTTCCAACTATAAAGCCATTTGACAAAGAAATGTTATTAGAAGGTGCGAAACATGTGCAACTTGTAGTAACTGTGGAGGAACACTATATACGTGGTGGCTTAGGTAGTATTGTATCGGAAATACTATCCGAATACTTGCCAAAAAAAGTTCTTAGAATCGGTGTTTTAGATGCATATTCCGGTTGTGGGACAGATGTAGAGATATTAGAAGAAAACGGACTTTCAGTGGAAAGAATTGTAGAACAAATAATGAGGAAATGGGAATAAGTGAGAGGCACCAAGCACCCATACAATTTATTGAGAGGTCAACATATCTATTGTTGGCTTTTTTTGTCTTCGAACATTAGGTTCAACAAGATTTTGGCCATTGTGAAACCATAACTGTTGTTTACTCGTATTTATACAAACGGATTTTAAATACCAAAACTAGGTGGTTAAAAAATGAGAATGAAATGTAATCAATGCCAAAGTGAAATGATAGCAGATTGTAGAGTTAATGTTGAAGGCGCTAGGTACGGAATTAAAATAATAAAAAAGGGTAAAGGACTATTTAGTAATGTATCTGCAAAACCTAAAGCAGCAGTTTGTCCTAATTGTGGATATGTATCTTTTTACATTGATGAATATGAACAATTTAAACAATAACATAAGTGATCAGTGAAGGTAGCCCATGCAGTTTAGTAGTTAGAATCGTTAATGGAGAGTGATTGTATTGAAGATAAGTAAAAAGAACGCAGAACATTATATATGGGGAGATATTTGTGATGGGTGGCATTTAGTAAAAAATAAAGAGTTGAGTGTCATTCATGAACGTATGCCAATGAATACGACGGAAATAATGCATTTTCATAATCAAGCTCGCCAATTTTTCTTCGTTTTATCTGGTATGGCAACAATGGAAATTGAAGGTGAACTCATTACTTTAGGTCCGAATGAAGGGATAGAAGTACCTCCGCTTGTGCAACATCAAATGCGCAATGAATCTGATCAAGATACTGAATTTTTGGTAATATCTCAGCCAAATAGCAGGGGGGACAGGGTTTGTATATAAATTTGTTGTTGAACGAAATTGGGTTTTGGGTTAACGTTTTTTTATAGAAATGTGGGTTTTAATATTTAATTCTATTAAAACTAGAGAGGAGAGAAATTCAATGGTAAAAGAATTTCCTATAATTGAAACAAGAAGACTAATCTTAAGAGGAGTAGAACCAGAGGATGCTAGTGATATGTTAAAGTATCTATCTGATAAAGATGTTGTGAAACCTATGGGGCTAGTACCATTCGAGACAGTGGAAGACGTATGGGATGAAGTTAAATGGTATAAATCTATATACGATGAAGGTACAGGAATTAGATGGGGAATAACACTAAAAGATTCTGAAAAGGTGATTGGAAGTTGCGGTTTTCTTAATATGCTTACAAAGCATTATCGAGCTGAAATAGGATATGAACTAAGCAAAGATTACTGGGGAAAAGGAATTGCTAGTGAAGCATTGGAAGCAGTTGTTAAGTATGGTTATCATCATTTTCAGTTAGAGAGAATTGAGGCTTTAATTGAACCTGCCAATCTCCCATCGCAAAAACTTGTAGAAAGGCAAGGCTTTAAAAGAGAAGGCCTGCTGAGACATTATGAATTTACTTGTGGTAAATTTGATGATTTATATATGTACTCAATCATAAAAAAAGATTTTGATCTTATTTAAAAGAATAAAAAATCATATAAATTTATAGAATGAATTCCGATACAAGAGGACGTTGTCTTAGCCTCCTAGCTTCGCTACAGGTTCTTCGACGAACGATTATCCTGCTGGAGCATGAAATGAATTTATAGCAGATTTTAAAGTTAATGTGGAAAGTGTCAAATACGGAATTAAATTATTTAAAAAAGGTAAGGACTTTTAGTAATGTATCTGCAAAACATAAAGCAGTAGTTTGTCACAATTGTGGTAATCTTGTTTTTTTACATAGATGAATATGAACAATTTGGGGTGTAGATTTGATATTAATTTTGCACTTATGGATTGGTACAAATGACACCAGAATTAATTGTTAGAAAGTTTTTTGAAGTGGTATATTTTTATCGCAATAGTATCATTATAATATTTCATTAATTTAGCAGGATTTCCTCCTCGTTTGTAGAATTGAAACGATAGAGGAGGGATCAGATGAAGAAATGTTATGTTCAATTTTTGATGATCAATGGCGATAAAATAACAATAGAAGAAAAACATCCTGAAACGATTCCTGGCTATAAAGATTTATTGATTAGCGGGAAATTGGGTTTTGCTCCTTACGGAGAGAAGTTTATCAACTTGACGAATGTATTAACAGTTGAATTTTTCGAAGAGGAAGTATCTAAAGAAGTAGTGAGCATAATCTGAAACTTCTATCGTATTCATCGATTATTATGGGGAAATGTTAGAACGTAAACATAGGCGTTCTAACATTTTTTCGTTTAAATGATTGGTAATTTCATAATAACCTCTTCGCCAATCCTACCAATTATCCGTTCATTAGTATCTTGAAAACCAATTTTAATATACAGACTTCGTGCTGGAATGTTTTCGCCATCTACAACCAAAACAATTTCATCACATTTGGGAAACTCTGACTTTACAAACTTTTCAAGTTGTAACAACCCTTGTTTTGCATAGCCTTTTCCCTGCTCTGCGTGATTAATAGATAATGCTGTTAATAGGATTGCATTTGGATTTTGAGTATATTTTTGTACTCTCTCTGTTGAATGCAATAGAAAGAAACCGACTGGTTCATTCTCATTTAAAATAACAATTCGATACTGCCCTGGAGTTACTTCTTCAAATTTGTTTGGCAATGCAGAAAATTGTTTTTGTTCTTCAGAAAGTGTAAAAGAATTCAATGCATTAATATTTTCAGGTGAAAGATGCTTTAGTTCGACACGATTGACTTTTTCCATACGTGATCTCCTATCTTTTTTATTTATATTATCATTGGAACGTATGTTTGTCACTTGAAATATATGTTCCTTGAATTCCTTTATAGCAGTTGTAATAAAAAATTTTGCTTACTATAATAAGGAGACTAAAGGAATTCTGAATTAGCTAAGGGAGATTTTTTTTCAAATGATGAATACAACTAAACTTCAAACGATAAAAGAACAAAATGCGTTACTTGCTACATTATTTGACCAACATCAAGACGAGGAACGTTTAGCGAAGGCTAAATTATTTGCAGATAAACTCGAAAAAGGTACTTTTACCATTGCTTTTGCAGGGCATTTTTCAGCAGGGAAATCGAGTATGATCAATAGCCTAGTGGAAGAACAATTATTACCTACGAGCCCAATTCCAACTTCTGCAAATATTGTAACGGTTAAAAAAACCGAAGAAAATTATGCGCTGGTTCATTTTGTTGACCGTGCACCTGTAAAGTTTTCAGGAGAATATGATATTCAACTTGTGAAAAAGTATTCGAAAGATGGCAGCAAAGTATCCCAAATAGAAATAGGTCATGCTACTTCGAGTTTGCCGGAGGGCATTTCAGTGATGGATACTCCAGGTGTTGATTCGACAGATGATGCTCACCGTGTGTCAACAGAATCTGCTCTGCATCTTGCGGATATTGTGTTTTACGTAATGGACTATAATCATGTGCAATCCGAGCTTAATTTTCAATTTACAAAGCAATTGCTTCATTATAATGAAAATGTATATTTAATTGTCAATCAAGTGGATAAGCATCGGGAAGAAGAGCTTTCGTTTGAAGCATTCAAACAATCGGTTGCAGATGCATTTAGAGCATGGGCAGTTGAGCCAAAAGAAATATTTTTTACCTCATTAAAAGAACCGAATTTTATACATAATGATTTTCCAAAAGTACGCCAAATTGTATTACAGTCTATACAAAACAAGGAAGAATATTTGCTTACGTCTTCGGAAGCAACTTTGGAGAAGCTGGCAGACGAGCATAAAAACTTTTTAGAAGATGAAAAAGCAGGATGTTTAGAAACATTTGAAGACCAACTGACGGTGGAAGAATGGGAAAATAAAGAAGATATTAAAGAGCAGCTAGAGCTATCGGAGAAGTATACAGCGCTGCAAGATATTGGGGCGTGGAAAAAAGAATTTGAAGATCAACGTAAAGCAATTCTAGAAAATGCATCGATTATGCCTTATGAAATGAGAGATGCATTAAAATTGTTTGCAGAGAGTATGCAAAGCTCGTTTAAAGTTGGGTTTATCGGAAGTAAAAAGAAAACTGAAGATGAACGCTTAAGAAGAGTCGAAGATGCTAGACACTTATTAGAAAAAGTAATCTCTACAAATATTACGATACATGTAAAGCAGTTGATGAAAGGAATGTTAAAAGACGTTTCTCTTTTAACAGCTGAACGCACAACAGAAATTGACGAGCAGCAAATAATTATATCAGATTCACTTATTCGTGAGCCATTACATGATGGCGCGAGTACTACTGGTGATGCGATTCTTCATTATGCAAATAGAGTACGAGATGCAGTAAATCGTTTTTTCATTCGTGAAACGGATGGATGGAAAGAGCAAACGATTCAATTTATACAAGAAAATCCACTAGAAGAAACCGAACGTGTAGCGCAAAAAAATCAGTTATTAACAGAAAAAATATTAGCGATTCGAGCTTTGGAGGAAATAGATGCGAAGCTAGCTGAGTTTGACAAGACGACGAAAACACCTTCCCTTGATGTAAGAAAAGAAAGAGATCAGCTGATGCTAGTGTGGGAAAATGAACGAAATGATTTCCAAAATTCGATTACAGAATACGATGAAACGGAAATGGTGGAAGAAGAACAAGTAACGCAAGCAGAGACAGAAGAAGCTGTTATGTCTGACGAAGTCTTACTTTCATCAGATGCTGTACTAAATCGTGCAAACAAAATTGGTGAGTTGTTGAATGTGCTGCCAGCATTTAAAGAAGCTGCTAGTGTTATTAAACGAAAAGCATTACGCGTAGAAAATCAACAGTTTACGATTGCGCTTTTCGGGGCGTTTAGTGCTGGTAAATCAAGTTTTTCGAATGCTTTAATGGGTGCTAATGTGTTACCTGTTTCACCAAACCCAACAACTGCCACAATCAATAAAATACATCCAATTTCAGCGCAGCATCCGCATAATATGGCTGATGTTACATTAAAAAAGAAAGACCAATTATTAGCAGATGTTGCATTTGCTTATAGCCAATTAGGAATCGAAGTTCACTCACTGGAAGAAGCTTTCGATCAAGCACCAGGCGTTATGAAACAGTCTGTAGTAGAAGAAGTGCATAAATCTTTTATTACAGCATTTTATAAAGGATATCCTACTTTCCAAAATCGATTTGGAGAAGTATTGCGTGTAACTGGAGAAGAATTTGCTGAGTATGTAGCAGAGGAATCGAAAAGTTGTTTTGTTGATGTGATTGATTTTTATTATGATTGTGAACTAACGCGACTTGGTGTGACTCTTGTGGATACACCTGGAGCAGATTCGATTAATGCAAGACATACTGGTGTTGCATTTGATTATATTCGAAATGCAGATGCAGTTCTTTTTATAACGTATTTCAACCATGCGTTTGCGAAAGCTGATCGTGAGTTTTTAATACAACTTGGCCGAGTAAAAGATGCATTTGAGCTTGATAAGATGTTTTTCGTTGTGAATGCGATTGATTTGGCGGAAAATGACGAGGAAGCAACACTTGTGAAGCAATATGTCCAAGATGAGCTTCAACGTTTTGGTATTCGTTTCCCGAGAGTATACGGTGTTTCCAGTTTGCAAGGATTGAAAGAAAAAGTAGAAAATCGACAAGTACATGAGGGAATGGCTCAGTTTGAAGAAGCATTCCACCGATTTTTAGAAAAAGATTTAAAACAAATTGCTGTTACTTCATTAGATGAGGAAGCAACCCGTCAACAAACGAAATTATTTACATTAATCGAACAAACGGAAGCGAACTTAGCTCGTAAAGATGCACGAATTTTAGAATTACGTGGACAGGAGCAGGCGGTTCGAAAACGACTAGCTGTATCGAAATCTACGCTGATTGCAAAAGAAGCTAACCAAGAGCTTGAAACGCTTTTATACTACGTGTTGCAGCGAGTATATTATCGTTTTAATGAATTCTTTAAAGAAGCATATAACCCATCTTTATTTACAAATAAATCACCAAGTGCAGCTTTAGAATTTGCGTTAAAAGATATTTTGCAAATGCTTAGCTTTGACCTAGAGCAGGAGATGCGTGTAACGAATTTCCGTGTGTTGCAGTTTATCCAAAAACAAGTGATGCAAGTGGAAAAAGAAGAAGTACGTGCATTAAAGGACTTGAATACTAGTTTTACATTTACACCGCATGAAAACAGCAATCGAGATTTGCTCGAGTTTGTTGGTCCTTTTACGGAAGTTACTAAGTATGAAAATGTTAAATCCTATTTTAAAAATACGAAATCATTTTTCGAGAAAAATGAAAAAGAAAAATTGCGTGATGCATTATCTGAGCAAACAAAAGTGGATGCAGAAATCTATTTGAATAAAGAAAAAGCTAGATTAAGCAAATGGGTAGATCAGTATGCAGATGTGGAAGCAGAAGCCGTTCGATTATTAGGTTTAAATGAATCAATTGCACAAATTGATGCAGAACGTAAATTGCTTGAGCAAGAGGAAATGCTGTTGAAATGGAAAGAAATTTATAAACAAATTTCACTATAAAGGGGATACGGTTATGGGTGTCGTGTTTATTGATCAAAAAGATTTGCGGAAAAAAGATATACGCTTCATAGACGCACGTTTTGAACTGGGGAATTCAGAAACAGGTCGTCAAATGTATGATGCTGAGCATATTGAAGGGGCTATTTACTGGGATTTAGAACGTGATTTATCGGACATGACGAGCGATGAAGGTCGTCATCCGATGATTTCAAAAGAGAAAATGACAACGCTTGTTCAGCAAGCGGGACTAACGTTGGATGATACGATTGTTATTTATGATCAAGGTGCATCACCATTTGCTTTGCGTGCTTATTTTTTATTGGACTGGGCGGGCTTTACGGATATTCATGTACTTCGTGAAGGATACAGCGAGCTGAGAAATTTACTTCCAGTATCCGAGATTGCACCATCAATTTCAGCGACAGATACGATTCCTGCTTGGAATGATTCTATTTATGTTGATATGGCGGGTGTTCGACAAATTATTTCTGGCGGGCAAGTTGGACAGCTAGTCGATGCTCGTTCTAATATACGTTTTCGTGGGGAAAGTGAGCCACTTGATAAAATAGCTGGTCATATTCCAACTGCCGTGAACTTTGATTGGGAGCAGTTAAAAGCAGATGGTAAGTTTCTAATTCAGGATGCATTGAAGGAGAAGCTTCAGCTTGTATCAGATCCAACCAAACCTGTTATTGCATATTGCGGTAGTGGTGTGACGGCTGCCCCATTATATGCGAGTCTAAAAGAAGCAGGCTATGAAAATGTGAAATTGTATGTTGGTAGTTATAGTGACTGGATTCGTGAAAATGGCATAGAAACTAATTAATGGGGAGCTGATATTTTTGATTGTGGGGAAAATATTATATTATCATCGCAAAAAGAAAAAATTGACCCAAGAACAAGTGTGCAAAGATATTTGCTCTATCACACATTACAGCAAAATCGAAAATAATAGCAAAGAAGTAAGCAATGAAACACTTCAGTTGCTATCAGAGCGTTTAGGTATTTCCATTTCAAATGAAAAAGAGGAAATTGCTTCGATTAGCAATAGCTTGAAAACCTTTTATGATTCTATCGTGAATTATAATAAAGAACAAATGGCTAATATGTATGAGAAATTATCGGAAAAACATGAATATATCATTTGCACACCTTTAGTTTATGAATATTATTTACTTATTTTTAGGTATCATTTGTCCAATTATCAAGTAACAGAAGCATATGAACTAATGGAGTGGCTTCAACAACAACAAACGAAATTTTCACAATATGAGCGCTTTTTAATGACATATTTTTCAGGAATCCTGTGGATGATTAAACAAGAAAATTGGAAAGCCCTTAAAATGTTCAATGAAATAGAACCTTTTGCAGTTGAATATGAACATAGAGTTTATGAGTATTACTACCATAAGGCGCTTGTTCATAGTTCACTCGGTCAAGCAACAATGGCTACTTATTATAGTGAAAAATCAATTTCGTTTTTTAGTAAAAATAATAATTTCATTAGAAACTTGGAAACGAAGATCATTCAAGCGATTAACTTTACTAGAATTGCTGATTATAAAAAAGCAGAAGAGCTTTTTATGAATATTCAAACGCAAGCAGAATATTTTAACCAACAAGATATAGCTGCACGAAATTTTCATAACTTTGGCTATTTATATTACTGTCAAGAGAAATATGAGGATGCAATTGCCCAATATAATAAAAGTCTTTCTTTGAAGCAAAAGGGAACTGATATATACATTAGTACATTGTTATCTATTATTGAAATTTATAATATATTAAAAGATTCGCAAAAAGCTTTAGAATTAGTAGAAGAAGCATTAGAATATTTACCAACTTATTCAGCACCAAATAGATCGCGTTTAGAGCTATCGTATGTAGAATTAACAGTTTCAGAGTCGTCGTTTATTTCTTATTTAGAAAATATTTCGATGCCATCTTTTCAAAAGCTAAGGGAAAATGAAAAAGTGAAGCGTTGCGCTTATCAAGTAGCTACATTTTATGAATCCAATGGAAACTTTGAGAAGTCGAGTAAATATTTTAAGCTTGCACTACTACATGATAAAGAATAATTAGAAGAAAATAAGCGCATTTGCAAACTTTTGCAAATGCGTTTTCTATGTGCAGAATTTTCCCAATGTTTAATTTGTTGTTTGGAAAAGTGATAAATTACAAATACTTTTCTGAATATTTTTATGAATTTGAGTTAAAAATAGATCATTTTACATAAATAACTATAATTTATCCGTTAAATGAATATTTTAGGTGTTTTGGATTTTGAAATAATATAAAATTTCCCAATACAAGTGATTCTATTTATACACTATAGTTTAGTTAGAAGTAGTTCCTTATATACTTTTAACTAAACAAATGGAGGTATAAACATGAAAAAGTGGGCTTTAAAATTTGTAATTGTAGGCTATGTATTAATAGCAGGTGTTTTTGTTGCTTTACCTCATTCTACACTACAGGCAGATGTTATCTCTCCATATATGAATGAGCCTCAACACCCAAGAATCTAAAAAGTTGAAATGTCAGATAATTATTTCTTTCTATTCTTTTGTTTGCTATAATAAAAGAATAAATAAATAATTGGCAAAGACGCCTGAATTTCCTGTAAGCAATTATGGGATATTCGGGCGTTTTTTTATTTAAACAGAGAGTAGGGGAAATGATGAAATTATCTTGTGTTGTAAGAGGACAACATTATCAATTTACAAGTGTGAAAGATGTATTGGCAAAAGCGAGTGAACAGAAATCTGGGGATATTATGTCAAAGGTGGCTGCTACTTCGTCTTTAGAAAGAATGGCGGCGAAAGTTGTACTAAGCGAGCTTACTTTAAAAGATATTTATGAAAATCCAGTTATTCCATATGAAATAGATGATGTGACGAAAATTATTTATGATGATATGAGTCAATCTATTTATAAAAGTATTAGTAGCTGGACAGTTGGAGAACTTCGAAATTACATACTAAGCTTTACAACTGGCGAGGATCAGCTAAAACAATTAAGTAGAGGTTTAACGAGTGAAATGATTTCTGGGGTTGCTAAGCTAATGTCGAGCATCGATCTTGTCATGGCATCGCAGAAAATGAAATACCAAGCTCACTGTAATACGACAATTGGAGAGCCGGGAAGACTTGCCTTTCGGTGTCAGCCAAACCACCCGAATGATCATTCAGAAGGTATTTTATATTCAATTAAAGAAGGATTGTCGTACGGTTCTGGTGACGCAGTAATAGGGATTAACCCAAATATAGATACAGTAGATTCAGTGAAGCGATTATTAACGTTGTCACATGAATTTATGGAGAAATGGAAAATTCCTACGCAAAACTGTGTACTTGCACATATTACTACGCAAATGGAAGCAGTAGAAAAAGGAGCACCAATGGCATTAATGTTCCAAAGCTTGGCTGGAACGCAAAAAGGGAATGACGCATTCGGCGTTTCCAAAAAGATATTAGATGAAGGGTATGAATTGATGCAGCGCTATGGCACATCGGCTGGTCCAAATTTCATGTATTTCGAAACAGGTCAAGGTTCGGAAGTATCACTAGAAGCAGATCATGGTGTAGACATGCAGACGCTAGAGTCTCGCACCTACGGATTTGCACGTCGCTGGAAGCCATTTATGGTGAATAATGTGTCAGGGTTTATTGGACCTGAAACGCTTTATGATGGCAGGCAATTAATACGTGCGGATTTGGAAGATTTATTTATGGGGAAAATGCACGGTTTACCGATGGGGATTGCTCCTACTTATACGAATCATATGGAAGCAGATCAAAATGATCAAGAAATCGGTGGCATGTTAACGGCATTAGCGGGAGCAAACTTTTATATGGGAGTTCCAGCAGGAGATGACGTAATGCTGAATTATCAAGATACTAGTTTTCATGATGATGCAAGTTTACGAGAGATGTTTGGGCTCCGACCTCTGAAGGAATTTGAAAAATGGTTGGAAAAAATGGGGATTATGGAAAATGGACGTTTAACAGAACGAGCAGGAGATTTATCAATCTTTGACTGAGAGTGGGCTGAAAATGAAGATGAATGTGGAAGCAATTGTTGAACAAGTGTTGAAAGAATTAAAGCAAGTAGATACAACGAAAACTACTCCCGAAGATACAATATATTTTCCAGAAGAAAAAGAAATGGGTATTACAAATGCGTTTAATCAAGCATCTATTGATCGCGCACAGCAAGTTACACCTGCTCGAATTGGGATAGGTCGAGCGGGAACTAGAATGCGAACGACAAGTTATTTACAATTCCGAATTGCTCATGCAGCAGCACAGGATGCTGTATTAAAAGATGTTGATGAAGAATTTATTAAACAGCATCAATTGCCTATTTTAACGACAAAAGCTGAAGATATGAAAACGTATTTAATGGACTTAGAAGCAGGGAGAAACTTGTCGGAGTCTTCCATTGAGTGGTTAAGGCAAAATGGGGAGAAAAAGAAGAATGTACAAATACTTATTTGTGATGGATTAAGTTCATCTGCGATTGCGGCAAATATGGCGGATTTATTGCCAGCACTTACACAAGGGCTTGAGCTCAAAAATATTTCGGTTGCTAAACCGTTATTTGTGAAAAGATCTCGTGTATGGGTGCAAGATCAAATTGCGAAAGAATTAGATTGTGATTTAATCATTTCGCTTATTGGCGAACGCCCAGGTTTAAATACGGATGAAAGCTTAAGTGCTTATATTATTTACAGACCTAATGAGCAAACGGTAGAAGCGGATCGATCGGTTATTTCAAACATTCATAAAGGTGGACTAGTGCCGGTAGAAGCAGGTGCACATTTATCAGGGATAATAGAAGAAATGCTGCAATTAAAATGTACAGGTGTTCAATTTACACAGCGACATAAGACGAAAAAATGATTCTTAATAAACAAAATAATATCTTTTATATCGCTCTTTCTGTATAATAAATTGTTGAATGTATACAATAGGCAATTTGTATATGGATGAAATGAGGGATAAACTTGAAACGATCAATTTATGGTCTTACAAAAGATCAATTAATAGAATGGCTACTAGAAAGAGGCCAAAAGAAATTCCGAGCAGAGCAAGTTTGGGATTGGTTATATGTGAAAAGAGTACAGAGCTTTGAAGAGATGAACAACGTAAACAAAGACTGCCTTGCTATTTTAGAGGAGCACTTTGTTATTCAAACTTTAAAAGAATCTGTTATGCAAGAATCAGCCGATGGAACGATTAAATTTCTATTTGAAATGCAAGATGGAAATCTAATTGAAACAGTATTAATGCGCTTTAAATACGGTTTATCTGTATGTGTAACGACGCAAGTTGGTTGTAATATTGGATGTAGTTTCTGCGCAAGTGGACTTCTGAAGAAAAGTCGCGACTTAGATTCAGGGGAAATTGTTGGGCAAATTATGAAAGTGCAAGAGCACTTAGATAAGATGAACAAAGACGAGCGAGTAAGTCATATCGTAGTAATGGGTATCGGTGAACCATTTGATAACTATACGAACTTGATGAGCTTCCTACGTGTCGTGAACGATCAAAAAGGATTAGCGATTGGGGCAAGACATATTACTGTTTCTACAAGTGGACTTGCTAAAAAGATTATTGATTTCGCTAATGAAAATATTCAAGTAAATCTTGCTGTTTCATTGCATGCGCCAAATGATGAATTGCGTACTAAAATTATGGTGATCAATAAAGCATTCCCGATTGAACAAGTGATGGACGCAATTGATTATTATTTAGAGAAAACAAATCGTCGTATTACATTTGAGTATATTTTATTGAAAGATGTAAATGACCATGTGGCAGAAGCACAACAATTAGCGCAACTACTTGCGAATAAACGTCATTTGTCTTATGTGAATTTAATTCCTTACAATCCAGTAGATGAGCACGGGCAATATCAACGTAGTTCTGAAGAGTCTATTGCTTTGTTCTTCCAAACATTGAAGAACAAAGGCATTAATTGTGGTGTGCGTATGGAACAAGGAACAGATATTGACGCTGCATGTGGACAATTACGAAGTAAACAAATTAAAAAAGAAAAATTATCAAGAAAAGAAAGACTAGAAGCTGCAAAAGCAACTGCAACTGCAGAATAATAAAAAACGCTTCGGTGATAAGACTGTAGATAAACTCAAAAATTTGAGTTTGTTTACAGTCCTTTTTTGTAATCAATATATTCTAATTGTAGTAATATTAAGATATGAAGAAGGGGGCGTTGAATTGATCCAGTTTTTTAATATAGGCATCTGGTTATTCATGTTTTTAGTACCTTTTTTGTTTGTGTTTATAATCTATGCTTTGTTTAAAAATAGGAAAAGAAAGCATATACAAAGTGCCATATTTGTATTAATCATTCTGCTCATTGCCCTAGGTTCTTTTTATAGGCAAACTCATATAACAATCGATGACTCCAAACAGTTTTATGTGGAAATTGGGAATAATGGAGTTTATACGGAAATTTTAGATCCGGCTGCATTAAAAGAATTTCAGCAGTTAGTGGAGAAGCAAACATTTGTGAGAAGTACGTTAAAAACGGTAGAAGGCGTTCCTCCATATCCAGCAAATCAAGGGATGAATATCCGTGTATGGGGTGCAGAAACTCATTTCAATTATCTTATTTTTATTCGAATACACGAAACCGGGCATTCCTATCTCGAACTAGATAGCCAGTATTATAATATTAAGGACAATGAACAATTTGTTCAATCAATCGTTGCGTTTGTTGACCGTGTATCGCAGAATAAATAAGAAAAAACGAGCATTTACTGAGCGACGCAGTTTCCGGCTCACTCTAGGCTTCACATTGGGCTATACGATGAACGATAAAATTTAAAAAGCTTGTTGTAAGTGGCTGTGCCACTTACAACAAGCTTTTTCTTCGGTCATCGTATGGCAAATGTTCGCCTTCCGCTCGCCAGAAACTTCCGTGTCAAGTGATTAAATACTTTTGGCAATAGGAGAAATAAGTCGGTTCTATCTACTTTGCAGGCCGCCAAAGATACAATTTTGGCGGCACTTTGTAGGTTTTTACAAGCGACACTTCTACATTTGAACATAAAGTGGAGAAAGTAGATGACAAATTTACTTCGTATGAAAACTGTCGGTCTATTTCTAACTAGAAGTGTTGATGATTTTTTCTCTTCCACTTACATGAAAGAGTTTAAGTAGAAAGAACATGAATAAACTCCCATGAGCAGGATAGATGTAGTGAAAAGCGGCGACTCGGGAGGGAGTAGCGGAGGTTTTTTGCGACAAGTAACCGCAGGAGCACCGAGCTGAAGACCCAGGACTGAACAACGCGAGGGAAGTAGCTGAAGCCGTGCCCACCGAACGCGTCCGTTTGTAATGAAATCCACTCTATAGGTACCGTAAACCCTGCGGTCATGCTACATTTTTATCTACTTATTTTTTTCCTGTTGGGTTGGTCGCTCATCAATTGTGTGCTTAAAAGCATATCCTTTTTTTATCGTAAAAACGGACAGTCCGAATATTAATATGAAAAACAATAAGCCAAAAATCATGACACCAAACACTGTAAAAGCCTCCTCCAACATATTTTCTACTATCATCATAGCATATAAATGCAGTAAGACATTGACGAAATCATGAACTCCATAAGAATGAGATTGCCCAAATTTACATAGAAGAAAGGATATAATTACTTCCTTGAAATTGTTTACATTGTTTTTTTAGATGACTTGCTTTCTCGGATAGTTCAAAAATGGATTGATTATTTTTATTTGTAACTCCAGCAATAGACACTGTAAGTAAGGAGAAATGCTCTTCTATACCATGTCGGTTTTTAGAAACGATGCTTCCTTTTAAGAAATCATGTGCATGATAGAAATGTTCAACGATCGAAGTAAAAGCAAAAATAATTTTTTCACAGCAGTCACGACTTTTGGAAGCATCAACAATCATAATAAAATCATCTCCGCCGATATGTCCTACAAATCCATCGTCTGGTAGATTATCTTCTAAAATTGTTGCAAGCTTCATAATTACTTTGTCTCCTTTTTCAAAGCCATACACATCATTATATGGTTTGAAATTATCAATATCGAAATAAAGCACTGTAAAATCAGCAGAAGAATCTATACATTTTTGAAGCTGTTGTTCAATCATAATATTACCTGGAAGCTCTGACAACGGATTTAAATGTTTGGCATAATCGATTTCTAGTTGCATGCTTTTTTCAAGTAAATCTTTAACAGTTACTACCCCAAAATAATGATCATCTTTTGTGATAGTTATAAAATCATACAGATGAATAGGATCACGTTTCATCGCAATTTTAGCCACTACATCAATTGGAGTAGAGGAATCGACTTTTAAATAGTTTCTACTCATTATTGCGGAAACAGGCTTTTTATTATACAAGCTATAGCCATAAGGTCCGCTAAATTTTAGATGAAGATTATTCCTCGTAATAACCCCGATTAACTTTTTCCCGTCTGTAATACAAAATCCAGGTAGTAAATCGTTCGACTCCATAAGTGCGCTAACCTTTGAAATAGGCATATCTTTTGCTAAAGTGCGCAAAGGAGTAGCAATTTGTTCAATGGATGTATCCGTTAAACGATTTGTGCTAACTAAATTTCTCTTTTTACTTTCTAATTGTATAAAAGATAATAGTTCAGCTCGAATCGGTAATAAGTAAGGATGCGGCTTTTGAATGAAGTAACCTTGAGCAAATTGAACCCCTAAGCCCATAATGGTCGTAAGTTCTTCTTTTGTTTCAATACCTTCTGCAATTATATGTATTTGAGAGTAATTAGCAAATTCGCTTAAACTTTTTACAAGAAGTTGTTTCGTTCGATCTTTATCTATGTCGCGGATAAGTTTCATATCTAGTTTAATAAAATGAGGACGAACATCGGTTATAACGTTCAAGCCAGAATGCCCGGCTCCCACATCGTCAATGGCGATTTGATAGTATTGTTTTTTATAATGATCCACTGTATGAATAAAGTCTTTTAAATTATTAATAGCTTCTCTTTCTGTGATTTCAAAAACGATAGAGTCAGTGTCCATTTGGAATCTACCCAAATATTCTTTCGTAAATCCTTGTTTAAACTTAGGATCGTTCATAATATTTGGATTCACATTAAGAAAAAGCTTTCCTTCTGCTTTTAAATGAAAAGCGGATTCTAATGCAGTCGCCCGACATAAATTCTCAAGCTCCCAAAGCTGTCCATTAGCCATTGCATAATTGAACAATTCTTCTGGGTTTTGTAAAGAAGTATTTATAGGACCCCGACTTAATGCTTCGTATCCATACACTTGCCCGTTATGAAGGGAAATGATAGGTTGAAATACAGTTTGTATTGCTTTTTCTTCTAATATATATGAGAATAAATCTTCATATTCATTGCCCATGATTGCCATTCTGTAAATCCCCCTAAAAAGAACATATTAAGCTAATCTAAAGTATAAATTAAAAATGTCTAGCTAATGTAAATCCTTTGTTAAGATTTTATTGCTGCAGATAAGTATATGAATAGTAAAATAGAGCAGTGGACAGACTATAGATGATAATGGTAAATTAACTGTGAGGTGATGAGTGATGGTAGTTAAAGCGGAAAATATTTTTGTGAATTTACCAGTAAAAGATGTGAAGAAATCAGTTCAATTTTTTCAAGCAATCGGCTTTAATTTCAATGAACAGTTTTCGGATGAGCAAACGGCATGCCTTGTTTTGGGTGAGAATTTATTTGCAATGATTATGATGGAAGAAAGATTTAAAGGGTTCACTAAAAAAGAAATTCCAAATACGGAAACAAGCGCACAAGCTATTGTGGCCATTGGTGTTAACTCGAAAGAAATGGTTGATGATATTGTGGATAAGGCAATGGTGAATGGGGCTTTTGTTTATAACGAAACGCAAGATTTAGGGTTTATGTATGGTAGAAGCTTTCAAGACTTAGATAAACACTTATGGGAAGTAGTTTATATGGATCCAAGTAATATTGAACAATAATAAAATACAAGGACATTACATCTGATATTTAGGTGTAATGTCCTTTTTAAAAAGAAAGTACATAAAAATGTAGCATGAACATAGGATTTACGGTACATATAGAGGGGAGAGTGGATTTCGTTGCAAGCGGACGCGTACCACGGGCACGGCCTCAATCTCCTCGTCGCAAAAAAACATTCGCTGCTCCCGTTGGTGTCGCCGCTTTTCACTACATCCATCCTGCTTATGGGAGTGTATTCATGTTCTTTCTACTTAAGCTCTTTCATTTAAGAAGAGAAAAAAGTTCCTCAACACTTTTAGTTAAAAATAGACCGACAATTTTCGAATAAAGTAAATTAGTCATCTACTTCTCCACTGTATGTTCAAATGTAGAAGTGTCACTTTCTAAAAACCTATAAAGAGCCGCCAAAATTGAATCTTTGGCGGCCTGCAAAGTAGATAGAACTGACTTGCTTCTCCTATTGCCAAAAGTATTTAACTAATTGGCACAGAAGCTTCTGGCGAGCGGAAGGCGAACATTCGCCATACTATGACCGAAGAAAAAGCTTGTTGTAAGTGGCTGTGCCACTTACAACAAGCTTTAAAAATTTTACCGTTCATCGTATAGCCCTATGTGAAGTCTGAAGCGAGCCAGAAACTGGGTCGCTACGATGTTTTATTTATGATATGTAATATACCCTGATTTTTTAGTATATTTTCACAGTAAATAGCATTTAAGTTATCGGAACATTTATAATCTTGTTGACTATCAATCAATTGCAGTGTAATATATTATAAATTGTTACTTTAGCGAGTTGAATCGCTGATGTGTATGGTTAAACTAGGGGGGCTTGATTAAGATGAAAAAAAGCTTTAAAAAACTTGCGTGTATTAGTTTCGCTGCAGTGTTATTATTAGCTGCTTGTGGAGAAGGAGAAAGTTCTTCGTCGCAATCAAATGAAGAAACGAAGAAAGTCAAAATAGGGGTTACGCAAATTGTGGAGCATCCGTCATTAAATGCTGCATTTGATGGCTTTAAAAAAGCAATTGAAGACGCAGGTATTGAAGCGGAATATCAAGTAGAAAATGCACAAAATGATAATAGTGCGAATACGACCATTGCAAATAACTTAGTTAACTCTGGAGCAGACTTAATATTTGCAAACTCGACACCAAGTGCTCAAGCTGTTGCTAGTATAACGAAAGATATTCCAATTATTTTTACATCTGTAACAGATGCTGTAAGTGCTGAATTAGTACAATCGATGGAAAAACCAGGTGCGAATGTAACTGGAACAGTAGATGCTCAACCAGATGCAATTCCAAGTACAATTAAGTTCCTTAAAGAAGAGTTAGGTGCTAAAAATGTCGGAATGGTATTCAATGCAGGAGAACAAAATTCACGTGCACAAGTAGATGCAGTAAAAGAACAAATGAACGCTGTTGGCTTGAATGTAGTGGAAGCATCTGTTTCTACTTCAGCAGAAGTAAAACAAGCTACTGAATCTTTAATCGGTAAAGTAGATTCATTGTACATTATTACAGACAACACAGTTGTTTCTGCTCTTGAGTCTGTTATTTCTGTAGCAAATGACAACAAGTTACCATTAATGGTTGGGGAATTTGACTCTGTGAAACGAGGCGGACTAGGGGCATATGGCTTTGAGTATTTCGATATCGGTTATGAAGCAGGGCAAATGGCAGCAAAAATCTTAAAAGGTGAAAGCACGCCAGCAGAACTTCCTGTACAATACCCACAAAACTTAAGATTTGTATTAAATAAAGAAACTGTTGATGCGCTTGGCATTAAAGTAAAAGATGAGTGGAAATCAGAATTTGTTGAATAGATAGGAGATGATTCTTACATGTTTGCAGCTATTTTTGGCTCAGTTGAGCAAGGAATCATTTATGCAATTATGGCACTCGGAGTGTATCTTACATTCCGAGTGCTAGACTTTCCAGACTTAACGGTAGATGGAAGTTTTGTAACGGGTGCTGCAACGGCAGCGACGATGATTGTACTTGGATACCACCCAGCAATCGCAACAATTGTAGCGGTATTAGCTGGATTTCTTGCAGGTTGTATGACAGGTGTTTTGCATACAAAAGGAAAGATCAATCCATTACTTTCAGGGATATTAATGATGATAGCTTTATATTCTATCAACCTACGAATAATGGGCTTAACTGCTGATAATTCAATTGGACGCCCGAATATACCACTGTTAAATGCAGAAACGCTATTCAGTAAGTTTTATAGTTGGTGGGGTAACTTAGGGATAGATGAAACAATTAATAATTTTTTGAAAAGTATGGGCGTGCAATTTGTTCCATCGACATGGGGAACGATTTTTGTCGTTGCAATAATTGCGGTTTTGATTAAATTCATCGTAGATTGGTTCTTGAAAACAGAAGTTGGTCTTGCGATTCGTGCAACAGGGGATAATAAAAAAATGATTCGTAGTTTTTCAGCGAATACAGATAACTTTGTAATTATTGGACTTGGAATTTCAAATGCGCTCGTAGCATTTTCAGGAGCTTTAATTGCCCAATATGCTAAATTTGCCGATATTGGTATGGGAATTGGGATGATCGTTATTGGACTTGCTTCGGTTATTATTGGAGAAGCGATTTTTGGAACAAAAACGATTATGCGTACAACATTAGCAGTTATTTTTGGCGCAATTATTTACCGTATTGTTTTAGCTCTAGCGCTTCGAGTGAAAATACTCGATACAGGTGATATGAAGCTAATCACAGCAATTATTGTTATCGTCGCTTTAATATTGCCTCAGGTTTTAGAAAAAAGACGAGAAAAGCTTAGAAAAGCAAAGCGCCATGCGGAACGACTTTCTACTGATGGCGGAGTATTAAAGCAGGAGGCGAATGATCTTGCTAAAACTTAAATCTATTAATAAGATTTTCAATGAAGCAACTGCAGATGAGAAAATCGCATTAGACCAAATCAATTTAGAGCTACAAGCCGGAGATTTTGTGACGATTATTGGAAGTAATGGTGCAGGGAAATCAACGATGATGAATATGATTTCTGGTGCACTAACTCCTGATTTCGGAACTATTTCAATTGATGGCAAAGACGTATCTAAGCTACCAGAGTTTAAACGCTCACAATTTATTGGGCGAGTTTTTCAAGACCCTATGTCAGGTACTGCCCCGTCCATGACGATTGAAGAAAACTTAGCACTAGCTTATTCTAGAGATAAAAAAAGAACGTTAAAAATAGGTGTAGATAAAAAGCGAAGAGAATATTTTAAGCAATCGTTAGAAATGCTTCATTTAAATTTAGAAAATCGGTTAAATGCGAAGGTGGGTATGCTATCGGGAGGAGAAAGACAGGCTCTTTCTTTATTAATGGCTACTTTCACAAAGCCTTCTATACTTCTACTTGATGAGCATACTGCAGCACTCGATCCATCAAGAGCGGAATTGATTACCAACTTAACAAAGCAACTTGTGGAGAAGGATCAATTAACAACGCTTATGGTGACGCATAATATGCAACAAGCACTTGATCTTGGAAATCGATTAATAATGATGGATAAAGGGCAAATTATTTTAGAAGTTGGAGCAGACGAAAAGAAAGAGTTAACGATTCCAAAACTAATGGATGAATTCCAACGTATTCGCGGCGAGAAACTTACGAGTGATCGCGCATTATTGTCTGTATAACTAATTTGAAAGCATCTGATAAGTGATTCGTTCACTTTCAGATGCTTTTTTATTAATAAATTATTGACTTTATATATACATTTTCATACAATGATAACTCGACTGAATTTTTAGAACAGGTAGGGGGTAGTATCAATAATGAGCACTAGATATGAAGCGGAATCACAACGATTGCAAGAGGTTTTATCTAAACTGGATGAGCAAATAAACAAGCTAGAAAGTATTCCAGTTTATCATGGAGATGACTATACTGAGCAAGTTCTTGAAAGTATGAGGGAGCTAAATAGGAAAAATTTGCGAATTGCTGTACAAGCGCCGTACTTTGGTCGGTTAGATTTTCAAGAGGATGGTCAATTAGAGCCGAATCCACTTTATATTGGGAAAGTCGGGGTTCCTGATGAGGACGCGAAGAAACCGGTAGTTATTGATTGGCGTGCACCAGTTGCGAGTATGTTTTATTCCTTTACTGGTGGCGAAGAACCTGCTTTTTATCAATCTCCCGATGGATTAGTAGAAGGAGAGGTCCATTTAAAAAGAAACATTGCCATTCGGAAAAGAGAGCTAGAACGAGTTATTGATACATATGTAAAAGGAAGTGAAGATGTATCACTGACAGATGAATTTCTCTTATACCGATTAGGTGAAAATAAAGACAATAAATTAAAAGATATCGTTTCAACGATACAATCTGAACAAAATGAAATTATCCGGGCTGAGAAAAACATGCCATTATTGATTCAAGGAGTTGCAGGGAGCGGGAAAACAACAGTCGCTTTACATCGCCTTGCTTTTTTAATATATGAATATCGGGAACAGCTACAAGCAGATAGAATGATTATTTTCGCTCCAAACAGTTTGTTTTTAGACTATATTTCAGGCGTCCTTCCTGAACTTGGCGTAGGGAATATTAAACAAACTACTTTTCCAGAATGGGCGTTACGACTCTTAGATAATGCGGTGAAATTAAAAAATCCAGAAGAAAAGCTGAAAGAAGCTTTTTCAATTAATCGAGATAATAATAAAATTATGCTCGATAAATTAAAAGGGTCCATCAAGTTTAAGTCATTTATTGAAAAAAGTTTCATTCAGTTGGAAGAAAATCTAGTACCAACAACTGATTTAGAACTATGGAATCAAGCTGTCATACCATTGGATGAAATAAAGAAGTGGTTAATGGTTGAATATAAGCATTATCCATTAATAAAACGCAGGGAACGATTAGTTGCACGAATCAAGCGTTGGATAGAGATTGAACTAAAAGAAATCGAGGAAACGAATGAGAAAAAGCTGCTGAAAAAAGAGGCTAATAATAGACTAAATGCATATATGAAGTTTTGGCCAAAAATGAGCGCTTTGTCATTTTATACTTCGTTGATGAAACAAAAAGAAATAGTAGAATTATTGCCTGAAGAGCTAGTTCGAGAAACAGAAAAGAATTGCCTAAAAAAAGAAGTAAATGTAGAAGATTTAGCGCCGCTCGTATATATTCATCATCAGTTAACGGGAATAGAAAGCAAACAAAAATTTCATCATGTTGTTATCGATGAAGCACAAGACTTTTCGCCATTTCAAATTTATATTTTAAAAGAGATTACATTAGGCAACTCTTTTACTATTTTAGGTGATTTATCTCAGGCGATTTATAATTATCAAGGCATTGAGGACTGGAATGACTTTAAAGAAGTGTTTCAAGAAACAGGTTATTATGAACTGACAAGAAGCTACCGTTCAACAAAAGAAATTATCGAGTTTGCAAATGAGGTCATCAAGCATGCAGAAGTCCCAGTAGGTCTAGCAATACCAGTTTTTCGTAGTGGGGAAAAAGTGAAAGTAATTGCTACGGATGATCAAATGACCGAAATCGATAAGGCACTACAAGATTTACGAAAAGAAAATCTCGAGACGATTGCAATTATCGGTAGAACAGATGCTGAATGCCGTTCCATACATGAAAAGTTGTTAGCGGCAGGGGTTAGGGTGAATGTCATTGAAGCAAATCAAAGCAAATACGAAGGTGGTATTTCTGTCGTACCAGTGTATTTAGCTAAAGGGTTGGAATTTGATGCAGTGTTACTGATCGATGTGGATGCAAATCATTATAAAGATTCAAAGTATGATGCCAAATTATTATATGTAGGCTGCACGAGATCTCTCCATGATTTACGTATTTTTTATTCTGGTGAAGCGTCACCATTAATTCAAGGCATATCAGAAGAATTTTATGAAAGTAAATAAAAGAAGTTTGAAGAGGACTACTCAGTGAGTCTTCTTTTTTTCGTTACTTTGAGGGAGTAGAAGTTATTGATCATAAAAATTGGAACTTGTTGTAGTTTCACTCGTATCTAGTAGTTCAAGGGGGAGATGCTTTATCCAAAAAGATGGAAGGAAAATACTAATAACAATCGGTTGGCTATCAGCTATATTTGCATTTGGTTTTTTCCTATATATCTTGGAATAGTGGCAATTTGTATGGGCGTTGTTTTAAGTAGAGATTACGAGTCAACGAAACATGGAAGCATACTAATCGTAATGGGTATCGTCGGTGGAATAGGTGGCTGGTTATTAGCCTTTCTTTTTTAAGGTAATTGACCCTATATAAATAACAAAAAGGACAGCAAATTCGCTGTCCTTTTTGTTATTTTATTATTCTGCTAGAGCAGCTTCTACGTCGCCCCAAGCGATTCCAATTGCATCAGCAATCCCTTTACCATAAGCAGGATCTGCCTTATAGCAATGAGTGATGTGACGGATTTGAATATGCTTGTCTACGCCATTAATGTTACGAGCAGTGTTTTCGAACAATGTTTGTTGTTGCTCAGGAGTCATTAAGTTAAATAACTTGCCTGGTTGCTCGAAGTAGTTATCATCGTCTTCGCGGAAATCCCAAATTGATGCAGCACCGTTAATTGCAAGAGCTGGTTCTTTGAATTCCGGTTGTGATTTCCATTTTCCGTATGAGTTTGGCTCATAGTGAAGTGTTCCACCTAGGTTACCGTCCGTACGCATAGCTCCATCTCTATGGAAAGAGTTTACTGGACATCTAGGTTGGTTCACTGGAATTTGGTGATGGTTTACACCTAGACGGTAACGTTGTGCATCACCATATGAGAATAAACGACCTTGAAGCATTTTGTCTGGTGAGAAGCTAATACCAGGTACTACGTTAGCTGGTGTAAAAGCAGCTTGCTCAACTTCAGCGAAATAGTTTTCAGGGTTACGGTTAAGTTCCCATTCACCAACTTCGATAAGTGGGAAATCTTTTTTATACCAAACTTTTGTTAAGTCAAAAGGATTGTACGGCATATTGTTTGCTTGCTCTTCTGTCATTACTTGAATATACATTTTCCATTTCGGGAAGTTACCTTGTTCGATATTATCGAAAAGATCTTTTTGGTGACTTTCGCGGTCTTTACCAACTACAAGTTCTGCTTCTTGGTCTGTTAAGTTTTGAATAGGTTGCTCAGAACGCATGTGGAATTTAACCCAAACTCGTTCATTGTCAGCATTGATCATACTAAATGTATGGCTTCCGAAACCGTGCATATTTCTATACGTTTCAGGAATACCACGATCACTCATTACAATTGTCACTTGGTGAAGTGCTTCTGGTAATGAAGTCCAGAAATCCCAGTTGTTATTTGCGCTACGCATATTTGTGCGTGGGTCACGTTTAACAGCATGGTTTAAGTCTGGGAAGTTAAGTGGATCACGGAAGAAGAATACTGGTGTGTTGTTACCAACTAAATCCCAGTTACCTTGTTCTGTGTAAAATCTCATAGAGAAACCACGAATATCACGTTCTGCGTCAGCAGCTCCGCGTTCACCAGCTACAGTTGAGAAACGAACGAACATATCAGTTTCTTTCCCGATTTCAGAGAAGATGCTTGCTTTCGTATATTTCGTAATATCATGAGTAACAGTAAATTTACCATAAGCCGCAGAACCTTTTGCATGCATACGACGTTCAGGAATTACTTCTCTATCAAAATGTGCAAGTTTTTCTAATAACCAAACGTCTTGTAATAATAATGGTCCTCGCGCTCCAGCAGACATTGAGTTTTGGTTATCTACAACTGGTGCCCCAGCTGCAGTTGTCAATTTGTTATTGTTCAAGTTTTCAGACATGGAATAATTCCTCCTACATTAGAATGTTTATAATACAATAATTATTATATCAAAGAGAATGTTATATTGCTAGAAAAGTGAGGTGCAAATTGAAAAAAATAAAATCATGTTTCGCAAAAAATATCATTTGAAATGCTTCGAAAGCAAGTAATAGCAAAGGTTTTCGTCAAATTAACAATTCGAAAAGGGTGCTGTCTTTATTTACTTCTTTGTATGAAAATCCATTCTCACTCATTCTCAAAATTAGCCCATTATAATCATTGCTGTTTTTTAATTCGATGCCAACAAGTGCTGGGCCACTTTCTTTATTGTTCTTTTTCGTGTACTCAAATGTCGTAATATCGTCATCTGGTCCGAGTACTTTATCGAGAAATTGACGTAGCGCACCAGATCTTTGTGGAAATTTTACGATGAAATAATAAAGAAGTCCTTCATATAATAAGGATCTTTCTTTTATTTCTTGCATTCTCCCAATATCGTTATTTCCTCCACTAATAATACAGACAACAGATTTACCTTTTATTTGGTCTTGATAAAAATCCAAAGCGGCAATTGGAAGTGCTCCAGCAGGTTCTGCAATAATGGCATGTTTATTGTACAAATCTAAAATAGTTGTACAAACTTTTCCTTCTGGCACAAGAAGGACGTCATCTACGTATCTATTACAAACTTCATATGTTAGCTCTCCAACGCATTTTACAGCCGCACCATCTACAAATTTATCAATTGTTTCTAATGCTATGGCTCCTTTATTTGCTAATGCAGCTTTCATACTTCCAGCACCAGCTGGTTCTACTCCGATTATTTTTGTTTCAGGGGAAACGTTTTTTATATAAGTAGATACTCCAGATATTAGTCCGCCGCCACCGATACTTCCGAAAACAAAGTCAATTGGTTCTTCGATATCGTTCATAATCTCGATTGCAACTGTTCCTTGTCCAGCGATTATTTCTTGGTCATCAAAAGGGTGGATGAAAATATGGTCTTCTGCTTTTGTATATGCTAAAGCAGTGATTGCGGAATCGTCGAATGTATCACCTGCAAGTATGACTTCTACAAAATCACGCCCAAACATATTTACTTGATCAATTTTTTGTTTAGGGGTTGTAAGAGGCATGAAAATTTTTGCGAAGATTCCAAGTTGAGCGCATGCATAAGCAACTCCTTGCGCATGGTTACCAGCACTTGCGCAAACGACGCCTTTTGCCCGAGCCTCGTTTTCGATTGTTTTAATTTTGTAATAGGCACCTCGCAGTTTGAAAGAGCGAACATGCTGTAAATCTTCTCTTTTAATATAAATGGAACAACTATATTTTTGAGATAAATAGTCGTTTTTTTGTAAAGGTGTATGCACGACAACATCCTTTAAAAACTGATGAGCGATTAATATTTTTTCTACTTGAACTGGCTTCGTGTTTCCTGCTAGCATAATATTTTGAATACCTCCAATTTAAATAAAACATTACTATATTTTATCACACTAAAGCGAAAAATACTTTAATTTTTTGGACGATTCAAAATTGTTCGATGATTTAAAATCAGGTGTCGTTTGTTAGATTTGAACAAATTGTGATAAAAAAGAACAAATAGTATTGACATATTTAAAATATTTAGACATAATATGTTCATAGTGAACACGCTTTCAAAAGTGAAGGGATGATTTTATGACTCCAAGTTTACGGAAGAAACGAATTTTAGAAGAACTTACCCAAAAAGGAAAAGTGGAAATTTTAGATTTAGTTGATCTATTAGATGTTTCTGCAATGACTGTTCGACGAGATTTAGATGAGTTAGAAAAACAAAAGAAGTTAATACGAACTCATGGTGGAGCAACACTTGCTCAAGCGATTATTGGTGAACAAAGTTACCGACAAAAAATTTCCGAAGCGCATGCGCAAAAAGTAGAAATTGCTGAAATCGCAGTAGGCTTAGTAAAAGATGGTATGAGAATATTACTCGATTCCGGTACTACGACGCTTGAAATTGCGAGACGCTTAAAAACAAGAAAGAACTTAACTATTATCACGAATGATATTAAAGTTGCTGCTGAACTAGTTGATAGTGAAATGGAAATTATATTAATTGGTGGTAAAGTTCAAAATGATGTAGGGGCGGTATTTGGTTCCTACGCAGAGAAAATGTTAAAAGATATTCATGTAGATATTTTATTTTTAGGTGCGCACGCAGTTCATTCGACGTTAGGAATAACATCTGCGACGTTTGAAAAAGCTGCTATAAAGAAAGAAATGATTAACGCAAGTGAAAGCGTGTATTTAACGGTAGATGCTCAAAAGTTTGAGAAAAAAGCATTTGCCAAAATTGCAGATGTAGATGCTATAACTGGAATTATTACAGATCAAACTTTTCCAAAAGAGCTTGAGCAAGTGTATGGAGAAATGTCAAAGTTTATTAAGGGTGTGTAAACATGAAAATTGGTGTAATTGCAGATGATTTAACAGGTGCAAATGCAACGGGTGTTCTTCTTATTAAAAACGGCTTTACGAGTGCAACTGTTGTATTCGGTGGAGAAGTTCCGACAAAAGGTGGTTTTACTGCTTTAGGCATTGATACAGACAGCAGATATTGCTCAACTTCATCATCAGAAGCGCGTGTATTAAAAGCTTACGAACAGCTTTCTACTTGGGGAGCTACTGTTATTGGAAAACGTATTGATAGTACGGTACGAGGAAATATAGGAGTAGAAACAGGTGTTTTGCTAGATGCTATTGGAGAGACTAGTGTGGCAGTTGTTGTCGTTTCGTATCCTGACTCTGGTCGTGTTGTATCTGGTGGCTATCTTTTAGTAGATGGTGTTCCGGTAGAAGCGACTGATGTTGCAAAGGACCCGATGAATCCAATAACAAAATCACATGTTCCGACTATTATGGAAGAACAAAGCGAACACTCCGTTTCCCATATCGGTCTTGGTAAAGTATTAAAAGGTAAAGAAACAATACAATTAGAGCTAATGCGCCAAATCGAAGAGGGCCATCGAATCATTGTAGTGGACGCAGTTACTAATGAAGAAATTGACTATATTGCCGAAGCGATGGTTTCAATAGAAGGAACTCATTTTATCCCTGTCGATCCAGGTCCTTTAACTGCTTCATATGGTCGAATGAAAGCGCATCAAAATGTTCAAATGAATAAATTTATTGTCACTGTTGGAAGTATAACACCTTTAACTGGAAGACAATTAAATTATTTAATAGATAAGAAAGCTGTTCAACCTGTCTATGTTAATACAGAAGCATTGGCTTCTATTACAAGTTCATGGGACGTGGAAATTGACCGTGCGACAAAAGAGGCTTTAATAAAATTAGAAGAACAAGAAATACTATTAATCACGACTTATTCTCCAGGAACCGAAAAATTAAATCTTTCGGAAATTGCAGTTCGAGAAGGTACTACGGAAGAAATACTTGCGAAACGGATTACTGAAGGTCTTGCTCGGGTAACGAATAGCGTCGTTCAGCAAACAGAATATCCAATTGATGGAACGTTTTCAAGTGGAGGAGATGTTACTGCGGCATTATGTGCTGTTAGTGGAGCAGAGGCGATTGGTTTACAAGAAGAAGTTCTTCCACGTGCTGCTTATGGACATTTCAATGGTGGGACACTTGATGGAATTCCAGTTATTACAAAAGGTGGCACAGTAGGAGATAAGTATTCTATCTATAAATGTGTAAGATTTTTAATGAATAAAAAAGAAGAAGGAAGTGTATAGGATATGTCAACAGTAAGAGAAATAATCGCGATTCCTATGGGAGATGCGGCAGGTATTGGTCCAGAAATTACAGTAAAATCATTAGCAAAAGAAGAGTTATACAATATGTGTAAACCACTAGTTGTAGGAGATGCAAATGTTCTTCGTAAAGCTATCGAAGTAACAGGTGTGAATTTAAAAGTGAGCACAGTTGCAACTCCAGCAGATGGCGCTTATGAATTTGGAACAATTGATGTTATTGACTTAGCAAATATTGATATGGACTCTTTTGAGCCAGGACAAGTTTCAGCACAAAATGGTCAAGCTGCATTTGAATTTATCAAACGTTCTGTAGAAATGGCAATGGCTGGGGAAGTAAAAGCAATTGCAACAACTCCTATCAATAAAGAATCGTTAAAAGCTGCAAAAGTACCTTATATTGGTCATACTGAAATGCTTGAAGATTTAGGGAAAACTCCAGATCCTTTAACAATGTTCCAAGTAAATGGAATGCGTATTTTCTTCTTAACTCGTCACGTGTCAGTAGCAGAAGCAATTACACAAATGACAAAAGAGCGTGTGCATGATTATTTAATTCGTTGTGACAAAGCCCTACAACGTCTTGGTGTTGAATCACGCAAATTAGCTGTTGCTGGGCTTAACCCACATGCTGGCGAAGGCGGACTATTTGGTAATGAAGAAGTAGAGGAAATTAAACCGGGCGTTGAATTAGCGAAAGCTTCTGGAATTGATGCTTACGGTCCAGTTCCTGCTGATTCTGTATTCTTCCAAGCATTAAACGGGAAATATGATGCAGTACTTTCTTTATACCATGACCAAGGTCATATTGCTGCAAAAATGACAGATTTCCACCGTACAATTTCAATTACAAATGGCTTACCATTTTTACGTACTTCTGTAGACCACGGAACTGCGTTTGATATAGCTTGGAAAAATATTGCATCTGAAGTAAGTATGTATGAATGTATTAAACTTGCTGCAGAATATGCTCCGAAATTTACTCGAGAATCACTGTAAAAAATATAGGGGAAAAAGGAAAGGGAGTGCTTTCCTTTTTCTTTAAAAGAGAATGAAAGGGGTTTCATGGGATGACATTAGAAATGCAAATGTTGCTTGGTTTAGCGATTGGTATTACAGTACTTATTTTACTTGTTTTAAAAACGAAAATTCACGCATTTTTAGCACTTATTATTGCAGCTTCCATTACTGGATTAATCGGAGGTATGGAGCCGCTCAAAGTTGTGAATTCCATCACTTCAGGTTTTGGGAATACACTCGCATCTATAGGGATTGTAGTAGGTCTTGGAGTTATGATGGGACGTATTTTAGAAGTGACAGGTGCCGCTGAAAAGCTAGCATACTCGCTGATTCGTTTAGTAGGAAAGAAAAGAGAAGAGTGGGCAATGGCAATTGCAGGATACATTGTTTCCATTCCAATATTTGTAGACTCTGCATTTGTTATATTAAATCCGTTAGTAAAATCATTATCTCGTAAAACAGGTAAATCCGTCGTTACACTTGGGATTGCTCTTGCAATTGGTTTAGCTGCAACACATCACGCTGTACCGCCGACTCCAGGACCATTGGGAGTTGCAGGGATTTTTGGTGTTGATATCGGTGAGATGATTTTTTGGGGATTAATATTCGCAATTCCGATTATTATTGTAGGTGTATTATACGCACAGTGGATTGGCAAACGCATTTATCAAGTGCCTGAAGAAGATGGAGAGGGATTTGTTCGTAAGGATTCTTCTGACATGGTATATAATGACTTTTTAGCTGCATCTGCAGATCGTGAGAAAGAATTACCATCACTATTTCTTTCATTTTTCCCGATTTTATTGCCAATCATATTAATATTTTTAAACACAACATTATCCGCATTGAAAATTACTGGTGGGGTTTGGGATTATGTATTATTTTTAGGTCAACCTATCATTGCATTAGCGCTAGGGTTAGTTGCAGCAATTTACGGTTTAGCTAACCGTATGAAGCGTGACGAAGCATTAGGAAGAATGGAAGAAGGAATGACTACTGCTGGTATTATTTTACTAGTAACTGGTGCTGGTGGGGCATTAGGTACAGTTCTGCGTGACAGTGGAACTGGAGATTATCTTGCAGAAATTATTGCTGGATTACCGTTACCAGCTATTTTAATACCGTTCTTTATTGCTTCTATCGTTCGTTTAATTCAAGGTAGTGGTACAGTTGCGATGATTACCGCAGCTTCAATCTCAGCTCCAATACTTGCGAATTTAGATGTAAACTTAGCGCTTGCAGCACAAGCGGCTGCATTAGGTGCGATGTTATTCTCTTATTTTAATGACTCGTTATTCTGGGTTGTTAACCGCATGCTTGGAATTACAAAGTTAAAAGAACAAATTTTAGTTTGGTCAGTACCTACAACGCTTGCTTGGTTTACAGCTTTGATTATGTTAGTAGTTGCAAATGCGATTGTTGGATAAAATTTAGTTTAAAAGAGGAGATTGCTAATGAAATAGAGCAATCTCCTCTTTTTCTTTTGTTTTAATGTGAGCATTTTTCAAGCATGAAAAAATGCCATTGTGTTATACTGAAAAATGTGATGATTAAGACAAAGGGGAAATATATATGACAATTAAAGTAACGGCAATTATAGGTAGTAACAAAAAAGAATCTTTTAACTTGAAAATAGTAAAATATATGCAAAAACGATATGCAGATAAATTATCTATTGAAATCGCGTTGATTAATGAGGTAGAAATGTTTAACCCGGACATTGAAGACACTCCACCAAAAGGTGCGATGGATTTTAAAATGAAAGTTCGTAATGCGGAAGGAGTATTGTTTGCAGTTCCCGAATATAATTATTCTATTCCTGGTGCATTGAAAAATGCGATGGATTGGATGTCGCGTAGTGGACATGATTTAAAAGATAAACCAGCATTTATTGTAGGTTCTTCGACAGGTGTATTAGGAAGTGTTCGTGCTCAAATGCATTTAAGAGATATTCTTGCGAATCCAACTTTACAGGTGAAGTTACTTCCAGGAAACGAAGTATATATCGGAGCTGTCCATACAAAAATAAACGACCAAAATGAGCTTGTAGATGAAAGAACAGTGGACTTCTTAGATAAAGTAGTAAATAACTTTGTAGAGTTCTATAACAAAGTGAAATAACTCTATAGTAGTTTTAAAAAATCTCTGTGGATGTTCACAGAGATTTTTTAGTTTTTACAATTGGACACTAGTATTACTGGTATTGCCCTAAAATTGAAAAGAATCGTATAACAAATTGTTGAAACACTTTTTCTGAAGGAGAGAGCTCCCGGTTCACTGGTGTAATAATCCCTACAGTTCTTCGGATTTCAGGTGAAGTGATCGGAATTTTGACCGTAAACCTTGGTGTAGAATCATAAAAAGTGCTCTCTGGCAAAAGGCTCAATCCTATCCCAGCAGCAACTAAGCCTTTAATAGCGTCCATATCTTCTCCCTCTGAAGACACAATTGGTTCAAATCCAACAGAATTACATGCTTCCACAACCATTTTGTTTAAAATATACCCTTCTGGAAACAATACAAAAGCTTCATTTCTCAAATCAATTAACTGAAGCTTTTCTCGCTTTGCAAAATGGTGATTAGAAGGAACAAGTGCGGAAATATTTTCTGTAAACAAAATGGCAGTGTTTATTGCACTATCTTTTGGAGGAAGTGGCCCTAAAAAAGCAAGATTAAGCTCTCTATTTTTCACGGAATCGATTAAATAATTATAAGAACCTTGGCGTAGATGAAACGCTACATCAGGGTATTCTTTTTTAAAAGCTGATATGACAGTTGGTAAAAGATGACTTGCTAAACTAGTAGGGAACCCGATTTTAATCGTCCCTTTTTTAGGATCTAAATACTCGTCAATTTGTTTCTTTGCGTAGTCAATTGCTTGCAGTGCGGAAACACTATGTGTTAAAAAAATCTTCCCTATCGGTGTTAACTTGACGTTTCTGCCTACTCGTTCAAATAACTCTACGCCAAGTTCTTCTTCTAAATTAGCGATTTGTCTACTAACAGCGGATTGTGCGACATGTAAATGTACCGCTGCTTCTGAAATATGTTCACGTTCTGCAACCTCGATAAAATAGCGTATTTGTCGTAATTCCATAGGACACCCCTTCAACCTATCTCGAAAACAGATGAATTATATCCAAATTATATATTGTTTATATCAATTTGAAAACCTACAATATTCATAAGTAACTTTTTATGGAAAATGGAGGGATAAACATGACATTTCATCAAATACCAAAAGCGCAAGGTCTGTACAAACCAGAGTTTGAACATGACGCATGTGGGATAGGTTTATATGCACATATAAAAGGTAATGCAACACATGAAATCGTAAAAAAAGGGTTAGAAATGTTATGCCGACTCGATCATCGTGCTGGTCGTGGAAGTGATGGTCAAACGGGAGACGGGGCAGGTTTAATGGTCCAAATTCCCGATGCCTATTTCCGAGCAGAGTGCACAGAATGGGAGCTACCCGTGAAAGGAAACTACGGGGTCGGTATGTTATTTTTTACAAAAGATGACAACGAAAGAGAAACAATCGAACAAAAAATAAATGACTATATTATAGAAGCTGGGCAAGAACTTATTGGATGGAGAACAGTTCCGATTAATGCGACAGTGCTAAGTGCTATAGCGAATGAAACATTGCCAGTCGTGCGACAAGTATTTATCAAATCAGTGAACTCAAAGGATTCTCTTGTATTCGAACGGAAATTATATGTTATACGAAAGCAAGCGGAGCATTGGGCTTTACAGCACGAAAAAAAATTCTATTGTGCAAGTTTATCTAGTCGAACAATCGTGTATAAGGGGTTACTTACTCCCGCAGAAGTGGATTTATTTTATGTGGATCTTCAAAACGAATTATTTACATCTGCATTTTCACTCGTACATTCACGCTATAGTACGAATACGTTTCCAAGCTGGGAACGAGCGCATCCAAATAGATACATCGTTCATAATGGAGAGATTAATACACTTCGAGGGAATATTAACTGGATGAAAGCGCGTGAGCAACAGTTTGTTTCCGAAGCATTCGGAGAAGATCTTGCAAAACTGCTTCCGATTATTGATACAAATGGTAGTGATTCTTCGATGCTTGATAATGCTTTTGAGTTTTTTGTACTTGCTGGAAGATCACCAGCTCATACCGCTATGATGCTTATTCCAGAGCCTTGGACAGAAAATCTACATATTAGCGCAGAGAAAAAAGCATTTTATGCTTATCATAGTTCCCTAATGGAGCCGTGGGATGGTCCAACAGCCATTTCTTTTACAGACGGCAAACAAATTGGTGCGATTTTAGACAGAAATGGTTTACGTCCTGCTCGTTATTATGTGACAAAAGATGATTATATAATTTTTTCTTCTGAAGTTGGCGTTGTAGATGTAGAAGAAAAAAATATTTTGTATAAGGAACGTTTAAGTCCTGGAAAAATGCTATTAGTAGATTTAGAACAAGGGAGAATTATTTCCGATGAAGAGATTAAATCTAACATGGCAAATGCACTTCCATACGATCAGTGGTTGGAAGAAAACTTAGTGACGATTCAATCGGAAAAAGAAGAAGCGGAGCAATTCGATGATTTGCTGTTTCGTCAAAAAGTATTTGGTTATACGTTTGAAGATATTCAAAAGTATATAATACCTATTGCACTTGATGGGAAAGACCCTATTGGATCAATGGGAAATGATACGCCACTTGCTGTATTGTCGGATCGACCTCAATCTTTATTTAATTATTTTAAACAGCTATTTGCTCAAGTGACAAATCCGCCGATTGATTCGATTCGCGAGCATATCGTCACGTCTACGATGACTTTATTAGGTGCAGAAGCGGACTTATTAAAGCCGAGTGAGCTTAATAGTAAACGTATTTTTCTCGATACACCGATCGTAACGAATAGCCAAATGCATCAGTTAAAAGTGAACGACATAAAACATTTTAAAAGTAATACAATCCGCCTTGAAATGACTGGAGATTTAGAAAAATCATTAAACGACATTGCTAAACAAGCAGATGAGCTAATCGAAAAAGGCACTACGTTAATTATTTTGACAGACCGAATGATGGATAAAAATACAGTGGCAATACCGGTTTTATTGGCAGCAAGTAACCTTCACCAACATTTGCTACGAACAGGAAACCGCACGAAAATAAGCATTATCGTCGAATCCGCAGAAGTCAGAGAAGTGCATCAGTTTGCTGCGCTTATCGGCTTTGGTGTGGATGCTATCAACCCTTATTTAGCGTATGCGACGCTAGCGGAGGCAATAGTAGATGGGCATATAACGAGTAGCTATACAGATGCTATTGCAAAGTATAGCAAAGGAATTGCGGATGGCGTCGTGAAAGTAATGTCGAAAATGGGTATTTCAACCGTACAAAGTTACCGTGGGGCACAAATTTTTGAAGCAGTTGGCATTCATAAAGACGTTATCGAAAAGTATTTTACGGGGACTGTGTCTCAACTTGGTGGCATTGATTTAAAAACAATTGAAGCAGAAGCTAATCGCCGACATGCAGATGCAGTTGCGTCAGCAGATAAATCATTGGAATCGGGTAGTGATTTTCAATGGAGAAGTACAGGAGAGCATCATGCGTTTAATCCGAAAACAATTCATACATTGCAGTGGGCTACTAGAAGAGGAGACTATGGTCTTTACAGACAATACGCTGAAATGGCAAATGAAGAACGTATTGGATTTTTACGCAACTTACTGACATTCAAAAAAGACTGTAAACGTATTCCACTAGACGAAGTAGAGTCTGTAGAATCCATCGTAAAACGATTTAAAACAGGTGCAATGTCATTTGGATCATTAAGCCAAGAGGCACATGAAACGTTGGCAATTGCGATGAATCGTTTAGGGGGAAAGAGTAATAGTGGAGAAGGTGGAGAGCACTCAAGTCGTTATGAACTAGATGCGAATGGAGATAATCGTCGAAGTGCGATTAAACAAATTGCTTCCGGGCGGTTTGGAGTGAAAAGTCATTATTTGGTTCAAGCAGATGAACTTCAAATTAAAATGGCACAAGGAGCAAAACCGGGTGAAGGCGGGCAATTACCTGGCAATAAAGTATATCCTTGGGTAGCGGATGTTCGTGGTTCTACACCAGGAGTTGGATTAATATCACCTCCACCACATCATGATATATATTCGATTGAAGATATGTCGCAGTTAATACATGATTTGAAAAATGCCAATCGAGCAGCAAGAATTAGTGTGAAGCTTGTTGCAAAATCAGGTGTTGGAACGATCGCTGCCGGTGTTGCCAAAGGGGCTGCCGACGTTATCGTTATAAGTGGATATGACGGTGGAACAGGAGCATCACCAAAAACGAGTATAAAGCATACTGGGTTACCGTGGGAGTTAGGACTTGCAGAAGCGCATCAAACACTAATGCTGAATGGATTGCGTGATCGTGTCGTTTTGGAAACAGATGGCAAGCTTATGACAGGAAAAGATGTTGTTATGGCTGCATTACTTGGAGCAGAGGAGTATGGTTTTGCAACGGCTCCATTAATTGTAATGGGTTGTATCATGATGAGAGCGTGTCATTTAGATACATGCCCAGTAGGGATTGCAACGCAAAATCCAGACCTGCGAGACAAATTTACAGGAAGTGCAGACTATGTCGTCAATTTCATGCGATTTGTAGCAGAGGAAGTTCGTGAATATATGGCTTTATTAGGATTTAGAACTGTGGAAGAAATGGTTGGGCGTACAGATGTGTTAGAAGTAAGTGAACGTGCAAAAGCGCATTGGAAAGCAAAACAATTGGATTTAGCAGCATTATTATATCAACCGGAAGGGGTACGCACCTATAAAACTCCTCAAAATCATAAAATCGAGGAATCTTTTGATTTAAGGGAGTTATTGCCTAACATGCAAAAAACGATTGAAAATGGAACGACAATAGAGTTGAACTATCCAATCGCAAATACCGATCGTGTCGTAGGAACAATTATTGGTAGTGAAATTTCCAAACAATACGGTTCTGCCGGCCTGCCGGAAGATTCGATTACATTACGTTTTACTGGTGCAGCAGGACAAAGTTTTGGGGCATTTGTTCCAAAAGGAATGTCGATGTATGTAACTGGTGACGTGAATGATTATTTTGGTAAAGGTTTATCGGGTGGAAAACTAATTGTAGCAGCTCCGCTTAAAGGGACTGCTGAAAAAAATGTTATTGCTGGTAATGTTGCCCTGTATGGTGCAACGAGTGGATTTGCTTTTATTAATGGTCGTGCTGGGGAACGTTTTGCAGTTCGAAATAGTGGAGTTGATGTTGTTGTAGAAGGTATTGGGGACCATGGTTGTGAATATATGACGGGTGGCCGTGCTGTTATATTAGGCGATGTTGGAAAAAACTTTGGTGCAGGTATGTCGGGCGGAATTGCGTATGTGCTTGTAGATGACTTAGACGATTTTAAATATAAATGTAATACCGAAATGATTGCTTTTGAACAATTGACGTTAAGCGAAGAAATACATGCAATTAGACAACTAGTGACAGAGCATTTCTTTTATACAAAGAGCACGAAAGCATCTTATATGCTAGACAATTGGGATGTGGTTGTTCAGAAATTCGTAAAAGTTGTACCGAATGATTACAAAACAATGCTATCTAAAATAGAAACATTAAAAAGCGAAGGATATACAGACGATCAAGCAGCAATGCAAGCATTTTTAGCAACGTCCAATAAAAAAGAAAAGAAAGAATTGGAGCTTGTAAAAAAATAACGAGAGGGGCAATGGGAAATGGGTAAAGCGACTGGATTTATGGAATATAATAGAGAAAAGGGAAAGGAACAAGCCCCTCTAAAACGCATCAAAAACTGGAACGAATACGCATCAAAGTTAACGGATGAAGCGTTGCAAACACAAGGTGCGAGATGCATGGATTGCGCAACTCCTTTTTGCCATATGGGAATTGAAATTAGAGGAGCAACAGCTGGTTGTCCTATTAATAATTTAATACCAGAGTGGAATGACTTAGTGTATAAAGGGAAATGGCAGGAAGCGTTGGAACGATTAATGATGACGAATAATTTCCCGGAATTCACTGGTCGTGTATGTCCAGCACCTTGTGAAGGTTCCTGCACACTCGCAATTTCAGATCCAGCAGTGTCGATTAAAAATATCGAACGAACAATTATAGATAAAGGCTTTGAAAATAGCTGGATAACTCCTCGCATACCTAATAATCGTACAGGAAAGAAAATTGCCATAATTGGTTCAGGACCAGCAGGACTTGCTAGTGCAGATGAGTTAAATCAAGCTGGGCATTCTGTGACGATATATGAACGAGCGGACCGGGCTGGAGGGTTATTAATGTATGGGATTCCAAATATGAAGCTAGAAAAAGAAGTAGTCGAACGTCGCATTCAGCTTCTTGTACAAGAAGGAATTGATTTTATTTTAAATACGGAAGTAGGGAAAGACATTTCTGCGGAAGCCTTAAAAGAAAATTATGATGCGATTATTTTATGTATTGGCGCTCAGAAGCAACGAGAGATTCATATGGAAGGAAGCCAATCAACTGGAGTTTACCTTGCAATGGATTACTTAACTTCAACGACAAAAAGCTTGCTAGATTCTAACTTTGTAGATGGAAAGTTTATCGATACAAAAGGCAAGGATGTTATTGTGATCGGTGGTGGTGATACAGGAGCAGACTGTGTGGCAACTGCCATACGCCAAAATTGTCGAAGTGTCGTTCAATTTGGGAAGCATCCAGTGTTGCCAAGTGCTCGAGCAGAAGATAATGTATGGCCAACGGATCCAAACATTTTCAAGTTAGAATACGCATATGAAGAAGCCAATGCAAAATATGGGAAAGATCCACGAGAATATTTAATACAAACAAAACGGATGGTTGCAGATAAAAATGGGCATTTAAAAGAGCTCCATACGATTCATATGGAGAAAATACTTGGAGAAGATGGCTATTACTTTTTCCGAGAAATCCCAGGGACAGAAAAAATATGGCCAGCGCAGTTTGTTTTCGTTGCAATTGGTTTTGAAGGAGCAGAGCTTTCGTTACCAACGCAATTCGGAGTAACAATTGTCAATAAAAAAATTGCTGCTTCACCAAAAGATTATGTGACAAATGTAGAAGGACTCTTTACTGCAGGGGATGCAAGAAAAGGGCAAAGTTTAATCGTTTGGGCGATTAAGGAAGGGCAAGATGTAGCGAAAAAAGTAAGTGAATATGTTAATAAGAAACCAGTCATTTCATCATGACTGGTTTTATTATGCTAGTGCGCTAAAGTTTTTCTTCCTTTATTATTTTCGAAATGGCATAATAAAACAAAACGAACTGGTGGAGGTTAAGGGATGATTGGCATTATTGATTATGGAGCAGGTAACTTACATAGTGTTTTAAAAGCAATTGCGCGCCTAGGGTATGAAACGAAGCTAATAACAAAAGCTACTGATCACGATGAATCGATACAAAAGCTAATCTTACCTGGAGTTGGGAATGCAAAAGTTGCGATGGACGTATTAAATGAATCGGGTTTAAGTGACTATTTGAAAGAGCAAGTTGTAAATGGGATGCCTCTCTTAGGCATTTGTTTAGGTATGCAGCTATTACTGGAAACGAGTGAAGAGGGGAATGTAGCATGCTTAGGCTTTCTGAAAGGAACAGTTCCACTGTTTAAAGAGATGTCTGAAAAGATTCCGCATATGGGGTGGAATCAAGTAAATAATGTGCAAAATCATTTTTTATTGAATGAAATTCCAGATAACAGTGATTTTTACTTTGTCCATTCCTATTTTGCGAAACCATCGGAAGTAAATGATGTATTAGGAACAACGAATTACTTTAACGATTTTGCTAGTATTATTGGCAATGAACAAGTAATGGGTGTGCAGTTCCATCCTGAAAAAAGTGGTAAATATGGCATTCAGCTATTACATAATTATTGTAAATAAGGAGGGGCATACATGCTTAGAAAAAGGATTGTACCAGCAATTGATGTCTTGAATGATCAAGCAGTAAAATATGTCCAATTTCGAAATCCAACCATTATTGGAGATCCTGCACAACTCGGAAAGAAATATACAGAAGATGGCGCAGATGAATTGATTTATCTAGATACAACTGCTTCTTTAAAAAATCAGGATTTAAAAATAGAGTGGATACGTAAAGTAGCGGAAGAAGTATACATTCCATTCTCCGTAATTGGCGGAGTCCGAACAATCGATGATTTTAAACGCTTGCTTCGTGCAGGTGCCGATAAAGTAGGAGTGAACTCAGCCGCAGTCGAGCGTCCAGAACTTTTAAGGGAAGCAGCAGAAATATATGGCAAACAATGCGTTGTTTTAGGACTAGATGCAATGCCTATTTATAATGAGGAAAAGGAAATTATTCGTTGGGAAGTATATACACATTCAGGGCACGAGAAAACGGGGATGGATGTAATTGAATGGGCAGAACAAGCAACGGAACTTGGTGCAGGGGAAATTATTTGTACAAGCATTCATAAAGATGGGATGAAAAATGGCTATGATGTCGAGCTGATCAAGTTGCTTTCTGAAAAAGTAAATGTGCCAATTATTGCTTCAGGGGGAGCAGGAAAACTTGAACATATCGAGGAAGTGTTTATAGATGGAAAAGCTGACGCTGCACTTGTAGCTTCGATGATTCATTATGGAGATTATACTATTTCCGAAATAAAATCGTATTTACATGGGAAGGATATTAATGTTCGGATATAGTTAGAGTTCATCTGAAAAGATACAGTATGATAAAACCGTTCAGTCCTTTAGTAGGTACTGAACGGTTTTTCTACATATATCTATAGTTGAATAATTATCGTTTTGTTAGGAAACTTTATCATGATATTTATTAATTAGCACATCCAGCTCTTGACTGCAGGAAACTACAATGGGATGAGTAAAACCAAAACTCTTCGCTTTTTTGTACATCGCTTTTCTTTTAATTCCGATTTGAATCAATAATTCTTTTTCACATAATGCAGTTTTCACAAAAAACATCCTCCAAATATTGTATTTAGCTTCAAATCTTTAGGTGATAAATTAGTGTGTAAGGAAGCAACTTTTTCATTATAGTACATGCAAAATGAAAAAAATGTCGGATTGTGGTATGAAATTAAGAATTCACAAAGATGTCACAAATGGGTGGTATAGAAAGGAATAAGAAGGAAAAGTTATAGAGCTAAAAGATAAGGTATAGGTGTTTGATGGAAAAATGGGTGAATAAAAAATAAGACTGACATAATGTTTTTACATTTGCAAGTCTTATTTTAAGGTTATTAAAATGTAGCTAAATAATTTCCCATCCACGTGTTGCTGCAATTTTTCGAAGTTTTCCTTCTGGTTTTACTGCAACAGGGTTTCCTACTAATTCAAGTACAGGTAAGTCTGAAAAACTATCGCCGTAAGCATAGCTATTTTCCCAGTCGATTTCTTTCCCTTTTAATGCTTCTAAAATATGATCGGTTTTACGTGTACCATTTATATGGATAAGTGGTGCATGGACATCTATTAATTGGTCCTTATAAGAAATATTTGTTCCAATGATCTGATCGAATGTTATGCCGTCTGTTACGCGATGTAAAAACTGCGTGTATGCACCAGACACAAGTAAAATATGTATTTGTTCGTTTTGATGTTGTTTAAGTCTAGCAAGTACTTCTTTGTTAAAATCTTTCTTCATTTTTACGCCTAACTCATCAAAATAAGTATTCATTTCAGCTTCTGTTAAACCAGCAAAAGCATCTAAGTAAAGCTTCATCGAACGCTGTTTCATTTTTGTTGTTGGATATAATTTAAATTTGTGTGCAAAATAAGGAGGAAGAATAGCACGATAAAAACGACTGTATTTTGTTTTGTAAATTGGATGTTCTTTTAAATGGTTCATTAATAATTTAAAAGTTTCTTCTGCATATAAAGTTCCATCGAAGTCAAAAATTGCAACTTTCATCAAATCATCCTTTACTGGTTACATATTAGTATTTTTTGTTTATATATAGTTAATACTAACACATCTTACAAGGGGAACAATGAAAAATCTCTGTGGGTATCCACAGAGATAATTTATTTTGCTTACTGAATTTGTTGACCTTGTACGGGGGCAAAGGAATTTAAAATTTGCTGCATATCCTGTTGTGGAAGTTGAGGTACCTGATAATAATGATGTTTGTTTTGATAAATGGAAAGCTCATAAGCCATTTCAATACAGTTTGGAATCGAGTCGGCAAGCACTCTACGAACAACTGGATTAGTTGTTTCCAATGCTGCACTTGTTTTAGCTGTTGCAGATGTTTTAGAGGAACCAAGTAAGTAACCTGAAATCATTTCATCCGAAATTTCATTGGCATTTTGCATTGGTTTTTTTGGCTGACCAGGTTTTAACCCATATATAAAATCATTGCCCAGCTGCATTTTATATGTTGAAGTGGGGTGCGAAGGATCTCTGCCAGTTTTGAAAGCTTCCACCGTAATGTTGTATTCATCTAGCGAAAATGCATATTGTCGATCTAAAATCGTCAGTAATTCTTGATCTTTTACATGCGGTCGAAGCATAACTTTTTGATTTAAGCCAGCGACCATGCAAGATAAAACTTCATGAACATCAAATAGCTCATGACCACCATGATTCATTTGCTGAGTAACATTGCCAGTCTGCATATTTTGATGAGTTTGGCCTTGACTAAATGAGTTTTGATTCATTCCAATCTTCCTCCTAATAAAAATGTGATGAAACATCCTCATTAGTTTAGCCGCATAATTCCAAAGTATGCATATAAAAATAAAGCAATCATGAATGGCTTACTGTTCATGATTGCTTCGTATTATGACAGCTGCTCAACTGCTTCACCTAATGAGAAAATAAGTGTATATAAGAAATGGTATGTTTCTTCAATTGTGCTGTTTTCTTCAAAGTGATTAAAATAGTTCAACGGTAAATTGACTTCCCAAAGTCCGTCTTCGCCAGAAAACATCATACTATAGTTCATTTTTTCTGAATTAAAGTGTTCATCTAAAAATGTTTTCATCGCTGAAGCGAATTTCTTTTGGAGAGCAAGTCCAAACATAGCTGTATAGACTTCAAATACTTCGTCATATTCTATTGCAATTGCATCTACGCCAATAGTGTCGAAGCTCGAAGATTCTAGGTAAATAAATTCATGCATATTTTCTTTCAAATGAGCTAATGGCTTTGTTAAAAAATCAGCTTTGTCTTCAGAAATCAATTCTTCGGTTTCTTTATGGAAACGCTCGATAATAGCATCTTTAAATTGGTTGTTTTTTTCTATTTCTATTACGGTCAATCCATCGACTAATAATTGATGTTTTTCTGCATAGACTTTTTCCTCTAGTGATAAACTTACTTCTTTATTCGAAGCATTTGCTAATTTTTGTGCTAATCTTTTTGTAATCATATAAAATTATTCCTCTCTTCTTCTGCAATTTCTTCTGCTATTAGTTGAAGATCATATGCATCGATTATAAAAATCGAATAATCTTCTTTCTCGGCATATTGTTCTGCTAATTTTTTCATGTACTTTGGAGAACCATCGTTTTCTTCATCGTAGACAATAAGTATACCGTCTGAATTTCGAATTAGAAATTTATTTTTTTCGATGAATTGCCAAGGAGCCTCATACGGTTTTTTCGTAAGGCTTGTTTGAAAATCCGCTTGAAACAATAAGTTGCGGTATTTTTCTTGTTTTTGCTCATTCCAGTTTTTTTCTTGATCAAGAAAAGGAGTGATAATAGCATATTTTAGTTCCGGAAACTCTTTTTTCATTTCTGCTACGAGTTCAGAAGTCCACGTTTCAACTCCCTGTTGCCCGCTTAAAATGATCCATTCCAATCCTTCCTCTATAAGAGGGAGTAGCTGATTTTGAATAGCTTTTTTTATGATTGGAATTCCTGGATGGGAATCATTAAAGATGCCTAATTCGTGCTGCTTATAGCCTGTCACTACTAATCGTTTTACCATTTAAACTACCTACTTTGTTTAACATCTACAAACTATCATACCACTTTATACTCATCATTTGAAAAATTAGAGTGAATTTTACGATGAACAGGGAACTCCCTTATATTCTTTTTGTATGTCCGTCTTACAATGGAAGTGTAGAACAAATAGTATTGGGGAGGAAGTAAGATGAATCAGTTAACTTTAGAATCAAATGTATCCGACATCGTTAAACAAATCCCGCAAACAGGTGATCTTTTTAGAAAGCTTCGAATTGATTTTTGTTGTGGTGGAAAAGTGCCACTTCAAACCGCGGTACTTGAAAAAAAGTTAGATCCGAGTGAAGTATTTGAAAAAGTAAAGGAAATTGAGTCGAAACAATTCCAATTCCAGGATATAATTCCGACATCTTTGGATGAGAAGGAGTTAATTCATCATATACAAACGAAGCATCATGCATTTTTACGAGAAGAACTACCAGCATTAAGCCCATATATTACGAAAATATCGAAAGTTCATGGAGAAAAACATCCACATCTCCTTCGTGTGCATGAAATATTTTTTCATCTAAAGCGTGAATTACTTGATCATACAGAAGATGAAGATAACGTAGTTTTTCCATTAATCATGCAATTTTTAAGCAAGCCAACAAAAGAAAATGCTGAGCAGTTAATACCTCATGTATTTGAATTAGAGCAAGAGCATGAAAATGCGGGTACTCTATTAAAAGAGCTTCGCGAAATCACAAAAAATTTCACGCCGCCAGAAGGGGCTTGTGGGACGTATCAACTCGTTTATAAACGACTAGAATACTTAGAAAAAGACACATATGAACATGTTCATTTAGAGAATAATATCTTATTTGAAAACGTTCGAAATGCTATGTGAGAAAATGAACCGCTACTTAAGTCGAATAATATTTGACGATAAGTAGTGGCTTTTTTTAATCGAAAAGATACTTCATTTGACAGTTTCCGTTGTACCGCAGAACTAGTTATATTAAAGTAAATAGTAAGACTTATAAAAAGGAGTGATCACATGTTAAAAAAGATTAGTATGTTCTTATTCGTTTTTTTATTAGTAGCAGCATGTTCCAACGATGAAAACATAGAAGAAGGTACGGCACAAAAAAATACGAAGCCAGTCGAACTAACTATTTCAGCGGCAGCTAGTTTGAAAGATGCAATGGAAGAAATTCAACATACATATAAAGAGAAGCACCCGGAAGTAAAGTTGAATTTTAACTTTGGTGGTTCAGGTTCTCTACAGCAACAAATCTCGCAAGGAGCTCCGGTAGATTTATTTTTCTCAGCAGCAGATGATAAATTTGATTTATTAGTAGAAGAAGGACTTATTGCAAAAGAAGACGGAGCAGATTTACTTAGCAATGAATTAGTTTTAATCGTTCCAAAGGAAGAACAGGGAGTGATCCAAAGTTTTCAAGACTTAGCGAAAGAGTCGGTAAGCCAACTTTCAATTGGAACTCCTGAAACAGTTCCTGCTGGAAAGTACGCGAAAGAGTCTTTTGAAAAGGTTGGAATATGGAATGATGTGGAGCCGAAAATAGTTTTTGCAAAAGATGTTCGACAAGTTTTATCTTATGTAGAAACTGGAAATGTTCAAGCGGGAGTTGTGTATAAAACTGATGCTTTAACGTCAGATAAAGTAACAATAGTTGCATCTGCCGATTCAGCTTCTCATAGCCCGATTATTTATCCTGTTGGAGTGATAAAAGATTCTAAGCATTATGAGGCCGCAAAAGAGTTTTATGCTTTCTTGCAAAGTGAAAAAATATTGAAAGTGTACGAAGACTATGGATTTACAATTGAGTGAAGCAGCTATCCAAGAATTTCTTAGCCCTATTTGGTTATCGTTAAAAGTAGCAGCTATTGCAGGAATTATCGTTATTATTTTAGGTACGATAGTAGGGAAGTTTTTAGCGAGAAAGCAGTTTAAAGGAAAAGCGATTTTAGAAACGATTTTAATCATTCCGATGGTTCTTCCGCCAACGGTTGTTGGTTTCTTTTTGCTCGTAATCTTCGGGAGAAATAGCGTAGTTGGACAAGCGATTGAATGGTTTTTTGGTCAACCAATTATTTTTACTTGGTGGGCCGCCGTTATTGCATCAACCATTGTAGCATTTCCACTAATGTACAATTCAGCTAAATCGGGTTTTTTAGGAGTAGACTCTAATGTGGAAGAAGCAGCTAGAGTAGATGGGGCCAGTGAATGGAAAGTGTTTTATCATATTTCTATTCCCCTAGCTTCTAGCAGTCTAATAACAGGAAGTATTTTAAGCTTTGCACGAGCACTAGGGGAATTTGGAGCAACTTTAATGTTCGCTGGTAATATCCCTGGCAAGACACAAACAATTCCTACTGCGATATATGTCGCAATTGATTCTGGAAATATGAAAATGGCTTGGTTATGGGTAATATCCATTATGATCATTTCATTTGCCATGTTGTTAATTGTTCAAACAAAAGAGAAATCGCTTTAGGGTTTATTTATGAAAGACTTGAGTTCCTATACTCAGGTCTTTTTTCATTGTCTAGGGAAAACCCCGTACTGTATAGGACTTTCCCTAATGTCACTTATATTCATAGTCTTTCATAATAAAACTATAAGAATGAACAAGTAATTGATTCCCGTCATGCTTCATCATTCGAAAAGAAAGGGTGATCGATACTAATGAAACGTAAATTTGGATTAAAGTATTTTAAGCCTACAGAAAAGTATTCAGGTAGTTGGTCAATTCTTGAACAAAAAAGTCGAGATTGGGAAAATATGTACCGTGAACGCTGGTCGCACGATAAAGTAGTTCGCACAACCCATGGTGTTAACTGTACCGGTTCTTGTAGTTGGAAAGTATTTGTGAAAAATGGAATTATTACATGGGAAAATCAACAAATTGATTATCCTTCATGTGGACCTGATATGCCAGAATTTGAACCGCGTGGATGTCCGCGTGGTGCATCGTTTTCTTGGTATGAATATAGCCCACTACGTGTGAAATATCCTTATATGAGAGGGAGACTTTGGAGATTATGGAAATCGGCATTGCACGAACATACGAATCCGGTTGACGCTTGGGCAAGTATTGTAGAAGATCCTGAAAAGTCTTTTGCCTATAAAAAAGCACGTGGTAAAGGAGGACATGTACGAGTTTCTTGGCAAGATGCAATGGAGCTAATTTGTGCCCAACTAATTTATACAATTCGTACATATGGCCCTGATAGAATAGCAGGTTTCACGCCGATTCCAGCGATGTCTATGATTAGTTATGCTGCTGGTTCACGATTTATCAGCCTACTTGGTGGAGAAATGCTTAGTTTTTATGATTGGTATGCAGATTTACCTCCAGCTTCTCCTCAAATTTGGGGTGAGCAGACAGATGTTCCTGAATCATCGGATTGGTATAATTCTGGATATTTAATCATGTGGGGATCTAATGTTCCTCTAACTAGAACGCCAGATGCACATTTCATGACAGAAGTTCGTTATAAAGGAACGAAAGTTGTTTCTGTTGCTCCTGACCATGCAGAAAACGTGAAGTTTGCGGATAACTGGTTAGCACCACATCCAGGGACGGATGCCGCTTTAGCGCAGGCAATGACTCATGTTATTTTAGATGAATTTTATGTGCAGCGTAAAGAAGCAATGTTTATTAACTACGCAAAACAATTTACAGATATGCCATTTTTAATTTTGTTGGATGAACATGAAGATAAATATAAAGCTGGACGTTTCTTACGAGCAAGTGATCTTGGTGATAAAAGTGAGAATGCTGAGTGGAAGCCAGTAATTATTGATGAAATGACGAACAAAATTATCGTGCCAAATGGAACAATGGGTCAACGCTGGGAAGAAGATAAAAAGTGGAATTTGATTTTAGAAAATGAAGATGGTTCTATAATCGATCCGGCAATGTCGGTGCAAAAAGAAGATTCAAAATGGGAAGAAATTGCTTTTCCATTTTTCGATAATGTAGCGAATGGAACGTTCAAGCGCCATATTCCAACGAAGCAAGTTACGTTAGCGGATGGCAGTACGAAATTAGCGGTAACTGTGTATGACTTAATGTTAAGTCAATATGGTGTAAAACGTAATGATAGTAAGTACAATGCAAACGGTTATGAAGATGCTGATTCTCACTATACACCTGCTTGGCAAGAGAAAATAACGGGTGTGAAAGCTTCTGTAGTCGTTCAAGTTGCTCGTGAGTTTGCACAAAATGCAATCGACACAAATGGTCGTTCGATGATTATTATGGGGGCAGGTATTAACCACTGGTTTAATAGTGATACAATCTATCGTTCTATATTAAATCTCGTTATTTTAACAGCTTCTCAAGGAGTAAATGGTGGAGGCTGGGCGCATTATGTTGGGCAAGAAAAAGTACGCCCAATTGAAGGCTGGTCAACAATTGCTTTTGCAAAAGATTGGCAAGTACAACCAAGACTTCAAAATGCTACATCATTTTTCTACTTTGCTACAGATCAGTGGAAATATGAAGAAATGGGCAATGATTCATTGAAATCACCACTTGCTGGAGATTTAAGATACCAACATCCTGCAGATTATAATGTTCTTGCTACAAGACTTGGATGGCTTCCATCGTATCCACAATTCAACAAAAATAGCTTGTTATTTGCCGAAGAAGCAGCTACAAAAGGGCAAACGACTAACGAAGAAATTATTAAGCATGCATATGATCAAGTAGTTTCAGGTGAAGTAAAAGGTGCGATTGAAGATCCAGGTGCACCTGAAAATCATCCAAAATCACTATTTGTATGGAGATCCAATTTAATATCGAGTTCTGCTAAAGGACAAGAATATTTTATGAAGCATTTACTCGGCGCGAGTGATGGACTGCTTGCGACACCAAACGAAGATGCAAAACCAGAAGAAATTAATTGGAGAGAAGATGTAGAAGGAAAATTAGACTTGTTAGTGTCGATTGATTTTAGAATGACGACAACACCTTTATATTCAGATATCGTACTTCCTGCTGCAACTTGGTATGAAAAAACGGATATTTCTTCAACAGATATGCATCCATTTGTACATCCATTTAATCCAGCAGTTGATCCGCTATGGGAATCGCGTTCAGACTGGGATATATATCGCACCCTTGCAGAAACATTTTCAAAAATGGCAGAAGAACATCTACCTGGGGTTTACAAAGATGTTGTTACTTCACCACTAGCACATGACTCGAAAAGTGAAATTTCTCAGCCATTAGGATTAGTAAAAGACTGGAAAAAAGGTGAAATTGAGCCGATCATCGGTAAAACAATGCCAAACTTCACAGTTGTCGAAAGAGATTATACAAAAGTGTACGATAAATTCGTTTCATTAGGTCCATTAGCTGAAAAAAACAAAATTGGTGCACACGGAGTAAGCTTCTCTGTTGCAGAAGAATATGAAGATATGAAAAAAATAAATGGTACACATTTTGATAAAACGATTAAAAATGGATTACCAAAAATTCAAACAGCAAGACAAGCAGTCAATGCAGTTTTACATTTATCTTCTGCAACAAACGGAAAAGTATCACAAAAGGCTTGGGTTACTGCTGAACAGGATACAGGTGTTGAACTAAAAGATATTTCAGCTGACCGAGCAGCAGAGAAAATTACATTCGAAAATATTACTGTCCAACCGAGAGAAGTAATTCCAACACCAGTATTTAGTGGTTCCAATAAATCTGGAAGAAGATATTCTCCATTTACGACAAATATTGAACGATTAGTACCATTTAGAACATTAACTGGTCGTCAGCATTTTTATATCGATCACGAGATTTTCTTACAATACGGAGAATCTTTGCCGGTGTATAAACCTACGCTTCCACCAATGGTTTTTGGCACAAGAGATAAGCAAGTAGTCGGTGGAAAAGATGCGCTAGTTTTACGTTATCTTACACCACACGGGAAATGGAATATTCATAGTACGTATCAAGATAATTTGCATATGCTAACGCTATTTAGAGGCGGTCCAACCGTATGGATTAACAATGAAGATGCAGCTTCCCATGATATTAACGATAATGACTGGCTTGAAGTGTACAACCGAAATGGTGTTGTAACAGCGAGAGCGGTTGTAAGTCATCGCATGCCAAAAGGAACAATGTTCATGTACCACGCACAAGACAAGCATATTAACGTTCCTGGATCTGAAATTACCGAAGAACGTGGCGGAAGTCATAACGCACCTACAAAAATTCACGTCAAACCAACACAAATGGTCGGCGGCTACGCACAATTAAGCTATGGATTTAACTACTATGGCCCTATAGGAAATCAGCGTGATGGCTACGTAGCTGTTCGCAAGATGAAGGAGGTTAAGTGGCTTGAAGATTAAAGCGCAAATCGCAATGGTGATGAACTTAGACAAATGTATTGGCTGTCATACTTGTAGTGTAACGTGTAAAAGCACTTGGACGAATCGCGAAGGTGCAGAATATATGTGGTTTAACAATGTAGAAACGAAACCAGGTATTGGCTATCCAAAACGCTGGGAAGACCAGGAAGTTTACAAAGGCGGATGGCAAATGCGCAACGGAAAGCTTGAGCTGAAATCAGGAAGCAAGCTTTCCAAAATTGCACTTGGAAAAATTTTTTATAACCCAGATATGCCAGAAATGAAAGATTACTATGAACCGTGGACATACGATTACGAAAAATTGACCAATTCACCTGAAAAAAATCATACGCCAGTTGCTAGACCAAAATCAGTTATTACCGGAGAGTATATGGATTTAGAATGGGGCCCGAACTGGGAGGATGACCTTGCAGGAGCTCATATTACAGGACCTCATGACCCTAATATCCAAAAAATAGAAGAGGAAATCAAATTTAACTTTGAACAATCTTTTATGATGTACTTACCAAGACTTTGTGAGCACTGTCTAAATCCAAGTTGTGTAGCATCCTGTCCATCGGGTGCAATGTATAAACGAGAAGAAGATGGAATTGTTCTTGTAGACCAAGAAGCTTGCCGAGGATGGCGTTACTGTATGACAGGCTGTCCATATAAAAAAGTGTACTTTAACTGGAAAACAAATAAAGCAGAAAAATGTACATTCTGTTATCCGCGTATTGAATCTGGATTACCAACTGTATGTTCAGAAACTTGTACAGGACGTATTCGTTATTTAGGAGTGCTTTTATATGACGCTGACCGTGTATTAGAAGTGGCTTCTACTCCAGATGAAAAAGACTTGTATAAAGCACAATGTGATATCTTTTTAAACCCGCATGATTCAGCAATTATCGAACAGGCAAGAAAAGATGGAATAGCGGAAGAATGGATTGAAGGAGCGCAAAATTCACCAGTGTATAAACTGGCAATTGAGTATCAGCTCGCATTTCCTTTACATCCAGAGTACCGCACACTACCAATGGTTTGGTATGTACCACCACTAAGCCCAATTATGAACTACTTTGAAGGAAAAGATTCGATTAAAAATCCAGATATGATTTTCCCTGCAATCGAAGAGATGAGAACACCTATTCAGTATTTGGCTAATATGCTTACAGCAGGGGACACAGTTGCAGTAAAAGGAGCTTTACAACGTATGGCAATGATGCGTTCTTATATGCGTGCTATGTCGTCTGGGAAAGAATTCGATGTAAGTCGTTTAGAGCGTGTTGGATTAACGGAACATCAAACGCAACAAATGTATAGACTTTTAGCAATTGCTAAATACGAAGATCGCTTTGTTGTACCAACATCTCATCGGGAAGGCTATATGGATCCATATCGTGCGCAAGGCTCGATGGGATATGATATGGGCTGTGATGGTTGTGGTCCTGCTTCACCAAACCCGACGAATAAAACAGGAAAAGAAATTTATGAAGAGAATTTCTACGGGGGGATTTGGCGTGATTGATCTCGATTATTTATACACACATAAAACAGCTTTTGGTTTTTTTGCGCAACAATTAAGTTATCCTGAAAAATTGACTTATCACCCAACTGTAATTGAAGAATCGTTTTCAAAAGATGATCCTGCATATGAGTTAGTGAAGAAATATTGGGAAGCAGTACATGCATACAGCTTAGACGATATACAAGAATTGTACGTCCAAACATTTGATTTTCAAAAAAGTGCAACGCTATATATGACTTATTTCAAGTTTGAAGATGCCAAAGAAAGAGGGCAAATGTTAGCGAAGCTTAAAGTGATGTATGAAATGTTTGGATTAAATATGCCAGCAGAAGAGCTCTCTGATTATTTACCACTTATTTGTGAATTTTTGTATGCTGCTGAATGGATTGGCGATCCACGAGCGAAAGATAGCTTTAATATTTTATTTGCTGTATTGGAGGATGGCACATATAACTTAGTCAAAGCATTGGAAGAGTTTAAAAGTCCGTATTACCCTCTTGTGAAAGCCTTTAGAGAAACGGTGAAAGCGTGTTTAATGAGGGAGGCAGTAAACAATGAACATGATTGATCAGTTGTTATGGGTTATCTTCCCTTATATTTGCGTGGTCGTGTTCATCGTAGGTCATATCTTTAGATATAGAACAGACCAATTTAGCTGGACTGCAAAATCTAGTGAATTTATTGAGAAAAAGCAATTAATGATTGGAAGTTTACTTTTCCATATTGGGATTATTCCAGTTATTTTAGGACATATTTCGGGGCTAGGCATTCCAAAATCATGGATGCATGCTTTTGGTGTAAGTGATCATTTATACCATATCGGAGCAATATACATTGGCGGATTTTTTGGATTTGTTACATTAGCAGGAATGATTATTTTAACTGCACGTCGATTTACAAAATCAACAGTAAGAAAGCTAAGTTCTACATCTGATTTAATCGTAAATGTTATTTTGTTATTTATCGTATTCATGGGGATGTATGCGACACTTGTAACCAATGCAGTACAGCCAGATTTTGATTATCGTTCATCTATTTCCATTTGGTTTAGAAACTTGTTTATTTTGCAACCGGACGCTTCATTGATGGCAGATGTTCCAGTCTCATTTAAAATTCATGTTTTATCTGGATTTTTAATCATGGGATTATGGCCTTTTACTAGATTAGTTCATGTTTGGAGTGTACCATTGAACTATGCAGGTAGAAGTTATATTCTCTATAGAAAAAACCGCTAAGAATAATGAAAAAGGAGACTTCGGTCTTCTTTTTTATCCATAAGGGGCATTAATATGAATACTGATTTTCAACAAATTATTTCTTCGATCAAGGAAAAATATGAGCTAGATCTCGTGACATTGGCATTTATACAGCCTGCCCAGCTAGAGTATGTGTTGACTTGGCAATTTGCTGTTGGCAATATAAATAATCGCCTAAAACGAATTGTTCTTCAATCAGGTAAAGGTATAGCTGGTTCGGTTTTCAAATCTGGCAAGCCAATACTTGTGAAAAATGTGACAACTAAATATCCAGTAAAAGATTTGTTCAATTTTCCTATTATTGTTTCCGAAAAAATAAAAAGCTTTTGTGCATTGCCACTATATAAAAATAATAAAGTACAAGGAGTTATTTTATTAGGCTTTCGACGAGAAGATGCAATGACGGAAGAATTATATGAAACAATCAAAAAAAATATGGACACTGATTTTCCACATTTTTATGAAAAGGAGATGGCGAAGAATTGACAAATATTACTCATTCACAATTAATAGATTATCTATTAGGGATGTATGAATATAGTTCGGAAGCTATTTTCTTTTTCGATAAAAACAATACATTACTGAATTTGAATCCTGTTGCGGAAGAAATTTTAGAAAGTGAAGCTTTAGAGGCAATGTTACAAGGGAAAGAAAAATCTATTTGTTTAAGTTGTAAAGGCTATACAAACACAGAAGATTTAGTAACATGTCAAAACTGTTATTTTCTAAATCCACAACAAGATTTTAGCTCTTTTCAAGTGTATTTGGAAACAAAAGGGAAAGGTGTTCTCCCTTATACAGCAAGTTTTCATACGATTGATAAGGATGAAGGTATAAACGTATTCATTTTGAGAAATTTAACGAAACAATTAGAAACCCAAGAAACATTATTTCGAAATACGACAATTAAACAAATTATTAAAGCACAAGAAGATGAACGAAAAAGAATTTCACGTGAGTTACATGATGGTGTGGCACAAGAAATATTAAGCTCACTTGTCGATATTCGTGTGATGAAATATTTAAAAGATCCAGAAGATGTTGCACAAAAAGTGAAACATATAGAAACTTCTTTAACGAGATTATTAGACGAAATACGTAGTATGTCCGTTGAATTAAGACCGTCATCGCTGGATGATTTGGGCATTGAAGCGGCATTTAGGTCGCATTTTAAATGGATTGAAAAAAATTATGGATTAATTGTCCACTATAACCACGAAATCAAAGGCAAACGTTTTAATAGTGAAATAGAAACGGTAGTCTATCGAATATGCCAGGAAGCAATTTTAAACGCATTAAAATATGCAGATGTAGATGAAATATTTGTCCATTTGTATGAAAAAGAAAACAAATTAATACTTGACCTAAAGGATCAAGGGAATGGTTTTGATGTCATTAATCGAGTATCTAGAGGTACAGGTTTAGGGTTGTTTGGTATGAAAGAGCGCGCGGAACTTGTAAAAGGGACTTTTTCGATTAATTCGTCTGTGGGAAAAGGAACTGAAGTACATCTCGAGGTTCCATTGTAAAGGGGAGAAAGACTATTGAGAATTGTGATTGCTGATGATCATGCTGTTGTACGAAGTGGTTTTTCAATGATTTTAAACTATCAAGACGATATGGAAGTAGTTGCTACTGCGGCAGATGGTATTGAAGCCCATTTAATGGTTGCCAAATATCAACCTGACATATTGCTTTTAGATTTAAGCATGCCACCTGGTGAAAGTGGTTTAATCGCTACCGGAAAGATTAATGAAGACTTTCCAAACACGAAGATTTTAATATTAACGATGTATGAAGACCAAGAATATATGTTTCATGTATTAAAAAACGGAGCTTCTGGATATGTGTTAAAAAATGCGCCAGATGAAGAGTTGCTTAGTGCAATACGGATGGTTTACAAAGGCGGGACGTATATTCACCCGAAAATGGCAACATCCCTTGTAAAAGAGTTTATCAAAAAAGACCAAGCAATAGTCGACGATGATCCATTCCGCGTGCTATCGAAAAGAGAATTAGAAATTTTACCGTTAGTAGCAAAAGGGTATGGCAATAAAGATATTGCCGAAAAGCTTTATATATCCGTTAAAACGGTGGAGGCACATAAAGCAAAAATTATGGAGAAACTTCATTTTAAAAACCGTCCAGAGCTCGTAGAATACGCCCTAAAAAAGAAATTACTAGATTTTTAATAAACATTTATGTATGTCTTGAAGAAAGTGCGTAAACTTATAGAGTAGATTCCGTTTCAAGCGGACGCATTCCGTTAGTGTTGTCTCAGCCTCCTCGGTCGCTTCAGCGCTCCACTGAGGGGTCTTCGACTAACGCTGATTCCGCTGGAGTCGCCGCTTTGCACTTCATCTATCTAGTCTAGATAAATGTATTCATGTTCAATCTATTGATTGATTTTTTTGAGTACTCGCGTCTATATTTTGTAATTAAAGCTTTTAGGCATCCAAAGACAGGTAGAATTTTTCGCAGCAACTGCTTCTCTTTTTAGAAGTAGAGTAAAAGAAGTAGTCGTGCTGTCATTTTAATTTCTAATTCGTTTCGTCACGATTTAAATGATTGCCATCCTATTTGTAAACATGTATAGATACATACTAGTTGATTGGAGCGTAGGTGGCGACTTCTGCGGGAATAGTATGAGCTGAAAGCCCCGCAGGAAAGACACTGGCTTGGCCAGTGTCTTTGCGACGAGTAACCGCAGGAGCACATGTTTACGAAGTGACGAGGAGATTGAAGCCAGACCCGCGAAAAGCGTCTGCCGTAGCGAAAATCAACGGGTTTATTTAGAAAGAGAGGTTAAGCAATATGAAATTTCAAAGCACAGACCCTGCAATGCGAATATTAGAAAATGAACATCAATATTTAATGCATTTAATGTACGAATGGCATCAAATCGTACTTAATTTTGAAGATGGGAAATATGAAAAAGTAGAAGCTTTAGCTGCATTCAAACGACTAAGAAAGCTACTTATTGAGTTCATCGAACCTTTAAAAAACCACACAGAAAAAGAAGAGAAATACTTTTTTCCGCTACTAGGGCATTATATCGGAACAGAACAAGGACCAATCGTTACAATTGAAGCAGAGCACGAAGAAATAGACGCATACATCGGTCACTTCTTACACCACACACGAGAAGGTGTAGACGAGCTAACATTAGAAGAAATGACGAGCATAGCAAAAGATGCAGGCGAAGCATTTGAAGTTTTAATGGTTCATTTCGTGAAAGAGCAGTCCGTTCTTTTTCCAATGACAGAGCGAGTGATGAAAGCAGTAGATCAAGATAAACTTCTCGAACAATTAAATACACTGATCGTTTAAGAACAACTCTTCATGGGTTGTTCTTTTTTTAGGGAATACCCGAAGCTGTTAAGGGGAGTCCCCTATTAGAATTTCGGAGGATTTTCGGTACACTATACATAGGGAATCAAATACGTGGATCATTTATTACCAAAAGAAAAGGTGGTTTAAATGATTAAAAAAGTACAATTGCCATTGCAAACATTAAATTTAGTTGTCGGATTCATGGTGTGGGTTATTATTTCTTCTTTGCTTCCATTTATTCGAGAAGACATCGATATTCCTGCTGACAAAATCGCTATTTTGACTGCTGTACCAGTAGTATTAGGATCAATACTTCGAATACCACTTGGATATTATGCAAATATAATTGGTGCTAGACTCGTATTTTTAATTAGTTTTATTCTTTTATTATTTCCAGTGTTTTATATTAGTGAAGCCTCTAGCTATATTGATTTAATTATCGGAGGATTGTTTTTGGGAGTAGGAGGAGCCGTATTCTCAGTAGGCGTTACGTCATTACCAAAATATTATCCAAAGGAAAAACATGGCTTTGTAAATGGTATTTACGGAGCAGGGAATATTGGTACTGCCATTTCTACTTTTGCTGCTCCAATTATTGCAACTCAAGTTGGCTGGTCATTAACAGTTAAACTGTATTTAATTTTACTCTTAATATTTGCAGCTCTGAATTTTCTTTTTGGTGATCGTAAAGAAGTAAAAGTGAAGACACCAATTGTTGAACAAATAAAAGGTGTATATAAAAATGAAAAACTATGGTATTTCTCTTTGTTTTATTTCATTACTTTTGGATCATTCGTTGCATTTACTGTGTATCTGCCAAACTTTCTTGTAACTAATTTTGAACTGGATAAAGTGGACGCGGGTATTCGAACTGCTGGATTTATAGCAGTTGCAACATTCTTTAGACCAGTTGGTGGTTGGTTAGGGGATAAATTTCAGCCTTTGTTTTTATTGATGGGCGTATTTGCTGTTTATACTTTTGCAGCTGTCATTTTAGCTTTTTCCCCTTCTTTAGTTTTGTATTCTATAGGCTGTTTAGTTATCGCTCTTTGTGCAGGAATCGGAAATGGTGTTATCTTTAAATTAGTGCCATTTTATTTTAATAAACAAGCTGGTATTGCAAACGGTATAGTGTCGATGATGGGTGGTCTTGGAGGATTTTTCCCACCATTACTACTAGCATCTATTCATGCGATAACAGGTCAATATTCAATCGGATTTATGCTGTTATCATCGGTGTCACTAGCTAGCTTAGTATTAGTCGTGAATATGTATTATCAAGACAAGTTACATTTATCTCAACAAGTATTTAATTCGACAGGGCAGGGGATTATCGTAACAGATATTTCTGGTAAAATAAAAGCAGTGAATCCTGCATTTACAATGTTAACAGGTTTCAGCGAGGAAGAAGCAGTTGGAGAAACACCAAGAATTTTAAAAACAGGTAGGCAAGATAAAGGATTTTATGATGAAATGTGGAATAACATTAAAGAGTATGGAATGTGGCAAGGAGAAATTTGGAACCGTAAAAAGAACGGGGAAGAATTTTTAGAATGGCTAAATATTAGCGCAGTAAAAGATGAAACAGGGGAAGATGTCAGTTATGTAGGAACGTTTACAGATATAACTGCACATCGACAAGTAGAGGGCAACCAATCTTAACGATAGGGGGCCCTTCCCCTATTTTGAAAGGAAGAACTTGCATGGAAAACCGATATTCGAGACAAGAATTATTTAAGCCAATTGCAGGCGATGGACAGCAACAATTATCATCCGCTGTAGCAGTAATTATTGGTTGCGGTGCATTAGGCTCAGCCATTGTGGAGTCTCTCGTGCGAGCAGGAGTAGGAACAATTCATTTAGCAGATCGGGATTATGTCGAAGCATCGAATTTGCAAAGGCAACAATTATTTACAGAACAAGATGCAATGGACATGCTTCCAAAAGTAGTAGCTGCTGAAAAAAGGTTGAAGTCCATTCGCTCTGATGTCGTGCTACATACATATTTACAACATGTAGACCAAGAGCTTATTGAATATTTAGCAAGCAAAGCAGATGTTTTAATCGATGCAACAGATAATTTTGAAACACGACTATTAGTAAATGATGCAGCTTATAAATTCAATATTCCTTGGATATACGGTGCTTGTGTAGGGAGTAGTGGAGTTGTTTTTCCTTTTATTCCGCAAAAAACAGCATGCTTTAGATGCTTACTTCCAGTGCTTCCATCTGTGAATGAAACATGTGACACAGTTGGCATCATTTCCCCAGCTGTGCAAATTACTGCTGCAATGCAAAGTGCAGAAGTATTAAAAATACTGACAGGAAATAATGCAGCTATTCGTACAAAAGTGCATCATTTTGACTGCTGGAATAATACATTTTTAGATATTGGTATTGCAAGAGTGAAAAACCCGCGATGTGAGACATGTAGCGAGCATGCAGTTTTTCCATCATTACAAGTAAATAGACAACAAAGATATGCAGTATTATGTGGTAGAGACGCAGTTCAAGTACTACCAAGTGTGGATAGGGAAGTGACGTTGAATGATGCAGAATTTGCAGCAAAACGCATTCAAGCATTTACGAAGCGAACGCCTTATTTTGTCGAATTGCAAAAGGATCAGTACCGAATGATAGTATTTAAAGATGGTCGACTTCTCATTCATGGCTTACGGGATATTACCGTAGGTAGAAGATTATATGTCGAGCTATTTGGCTAAGTAATAAGGAGGTGCAGTAGTGTCAAAGCAATTTAAAGTAGAAAGACCGATTCGAATAGCTATATTAACAATCAGTGATACACGAACAGAAGAGACAGACAAAGGTGGACAACTTATTCAACAATTAGCTGAAACAGCTTCACTTGAAGTTGTGCGAAAGCTAATATGCACAGATGAAATAGAGGAAATACAAAGCATTCTCGATATTTGGTATCGGAATGAAAAAATAGATGCAATTATTACAACTGGCGGCACTGGCATTGCGAAAAGAGATTGTACAATAGAAGCAATACAGCCTACGTTCACAAAAGAAATAACTGGTTTTGGAGAATTGTTTCGTTATTTAAGTTTCACCGAAGACGTTGGAACAAAAGCAATGCTAAGTCGAGCTGTTGCCGGAGTAGCTTTTGATAAAGCAATTTTCGTCTTACCAGGATCCACTGGAGCAATTCATCTTGCTATGACAAAACTAATTTTACCTGAGCTAGAACATATTATTTTTGAACTAACAAAATAAAAAAATCTCTGCGAAAATTCACAGAGATTAATAGACTATTATTCGTTATTTTCTCGCAGATAATCGCCATTTTTCCCACCAGTTTTAGAATAAAGCATGGTAGGACCAATAATCATATCCTTACCTGCTGCTTTACACATATCATAAATAGTTAGAGCCGCAGTAGAGGCTGCTACTAATGCTTCCATTTCGACACCAGTTGAGCCGACTGTTTTCACTTCGGAGCGAATAGAAATTACATACGTTTCATCAATAGACCAGTCAAATGTAATATTAATGCCAGTCAATGAAATCGGATGACACATTGGAATAAGGGTCGCTGTATTTTTAGCAGCCATAATTCCAGCAACTTGCGCTACAGCAAAGACATCTCCCTTTTTATTTGTCCCTTCTGTAATTTGGCTATGTATAGATTCATTCACGGTAATGGACGATATCGCAACTGCAGTACGAACGGTTTCGGTTTTATCCGAAATATCGACCATTTTAGCACGACCTTGTTCATTAAAATGTGTAAGATTTGACATGATTATCTTCCTTTCAGACGTTGATAATGAAATTATAGCATGTAAAAGAGATGGAGTTGTTATAAATGGTAGAAATAAGAAAGCCAATTCAAGTAAAAGATGCAGTGGCAAAAGTTATTGAACAAGCAGCATTAATGCCTATTAAAGAAATTGAGTTAGCTAAAAGTTACGGCTATATTTTAGCGGAACCGATTATTGCTAAGCATGATGTTCCGTCTTTCAGTAATTCACCATATGACGGGTTTGCTATTCGCTCACAAGATTCTATTGGAGCTAGCGGTACAAATCGAATTACTTTTCAAGTGATTGATCACATTGGAGCAGGACAAGTTTCAGGCAAAAAGCTCGAGGCACTAGAAGCGGTTCGTATTATGACGGGGGCACTTGTTCCAGAAGGGGCAGATGCAGTTGTCATGTTAGAGCAAGCAGGAGAGAGCGAAAACAGTTTTTCGATACGCAAGCCTTTTTCTCCTTTAGAAAATATCTCGCTTCAAGGAGAGGACGCTAAACTTGGAGAAGTTCTTATCCCATCTGGAACAATTATTCATCCGGGGACAATCGCATTGTTAGCTACTTTCGGATATGCCAAAGTGAAAGTTAGAACGAAGCCAAAAGTTGGAATCATTTGCACAGGGACCGAACTAGTACAAGTGCATGAAGATTTGCAACCCGGAAAAATTAGAAATAGTAATGGACCAATGATAGAAGCACAGCTAGAAAGAATCGGAATTGAAGCGTACTCATATGGGATGCTATCGGATGATCTGGACAGCTGTTATGAATTAGTGAAAACAGCACTCGATGAAATGGATTGCTTAATAACAACTGGTGGTGTTTCGGTAGGAGACTTTGATTTTTTACCAGACATATATGCGCGTTTAGATGCAGAGGTTTTATTCAATAAAGTTGCCATGCGTCCTGGAAGTGTGACGACCGCTGCAGTTGCAAATGGCAAGATTTTATTTGGCTTATCGGGAAATCCTTCCGCTTGCTATACAGGATTTGAATTGTTTACGAAACCAGCAATTCAAACGATGATGGGCAATAAACAGCCCTATTTGCCTTATACAAAAGCTATTTTGTTAGAAGAAATTACAAAACCAAATCCATTTTCACGATTTATACGTAGTATTTATGCATTCAACGGTACGGAAGCAACGGTAGTTTCAGCTGGGTTCAATAAATCAAATGCTGTAACATCGATTGCTAAAGGAAATGCATTCATCGTTCTTCCTGGAGGAACAAGAAATTTTTCTAAAGGTGACTTAGTAGATGTTCTTTTGTTAGGAATAGAGGAAGGTGTTTCTAGTTGGAATCTTTAAAAATTTTACAAGTAGTTGGCTATAAAAATAGCGGAAAAACAACTTTAATAGAGTCTTGGATTAAAACGTTGGCAAATGAACAAATAGATGCGGCGGTTATTAAGCATCATGGACATCAAAATGGTTTAGAGCTACCAAATGACCAAACGGATAGTATGAAGTTTACTACAGCAGGTGCAGTGACCTCGATAGCAGTTGATGACCATATGATTCAACTGCATCAACGTAAAAAAGAGTGGTCATTAACTAAGCTTATTACGTTAGCTAAGCTTAGTGATCCTTCTATTCTTTTTATAGAAGGATATAAAATTGAGAGTTATCCAAAAGTTGTTATTGTGAAAAAAGAGGAAGACTGGACAACTTTGCAAACATTAACAAATATCGTTTGTGTCGTTGTTCATCCAAAAGTAAATGTACCAAATATACATACGTATCCAATACAAAATACAAGTCAGTTGAATAACTGGTTAAACAAATGGATGGGTGGAGAATAGCGTGAAATTGTTTGAAATTACGACTGCTGAAATAGATCCAGAAAAATATAGAAAAGCCGTTTTACATGCATCAGCTGGGGCAGTAACTGTATTTACTGGTCATGTGAGAGAGTGGACAAATGGAATACAAACTGTTTTCTTAGCGTATGAAGCGTATATTCCGATGGCGGAAAAAAAGCTTGCTGAAATAGGAGACGAAATACAAGAAAAATGGCCACATACGAAAGTGGCAATTGCTCATCGAATAGGAGACCTAGAAATATCTGATATTGCAGTAGTTATTGCTGTTTCATCACCTCATCGAAAAATTGCATACGAAGCAAATGAGTATGCAATCGAACGGATAAAAGAAATAGTTCCAATATGGAAAAAAGAAATTTGGGAAAATGGACAAGAATGGATAGGGGATCAAAAACAGAAGCCTATTATTGGAGGGGAATAAGATGATTACTCTTTTGTATTTTGCTGGATTAAAAGAAAAGACAGGGCTTGAAAAAGAACAAATACAGTTTTCGGGACATCAAGTAAAAGAATTAGTAGAATTTGTTCAAAATAAATATGAAAATTTTTCAAATAGTGCGGTGCTTGTAGCGGTTAATGAAGAATATGCTTTGCCAGAAGATGTCCTTCAAGTAGGAGATACGGTTGCATTTATACCACCAGTAAGTGGTGGATGATGAGAACAGTAGGAATCGTACTCGCTGGGGGTATGTCTCGTAGATTTGGTTCACCGAAAGCATTTGCTAAGTATAAGGATGATTATTTTTATGAATTATCATATAGGGCATTGGAGAACATTTGTGAAAAAGTAATCATTGTTACTCGAGCGGAATTGATGTGTAGATTCCCTGAAAATGAATGTACTATCGTAGATGATGAGATGTACAAAGGGGACGGACCACTTGCCGGGATTTATTCCGCCATGAGAGCAGTGGAAGCAGAGCGATATATTGTTTTGCCATGTGATATGCCATTTATAGATCAAGAAGTTATTTATTCGTTAAGCAAAGTGGAACAAACCGCAATGATACTTGCAGTTTGTCATAATGAGCAGTTCCATCCGCTTGTAAGTATATGGAGCGGAGAAGCAAAAGATCTCTTAAAAAATGCTTTAGATCAAAATAAATTAAGTGTCATGAGCTTTCTACAGGGAACGACGACAGAATGGATTCCAGCGAATACATTAACGACGGACCCGAAGACTGCTTTTCAAAATGTGAATATACCTTTTTAAAAGAAAGAAGGGATAATATGTCGGAAAGAAATGTGCGCGATCAACTCAATAGACCGATGAGAGATCTTCGTATTTCCGTAACAGATCGATGCAATTTTCGCTGTACATATTGCATGCCGAAAGAAGTATTTGGAGATGACTATGCTTTTTTACCGAGAAATGAACTGCTAACATTCGAAGAAATAGAAAGACTGTCCGTAATATTTGCGGAACTAGGTGTTAAAAAAATTCGCTTAACCGGTGGGGAACCATTAATGCGAAGAAATATTCATGAACTCGTAGGCAAATTAACACATATAAAAGGCATTGAAGATATTGGGCTGACGACAAATGGAGTATTATTAAAACAATGTGGTGAAAAACTTCTAAATGCCGGTTTGCAAAGGATAAATATTAGCTTAGATGCATTAGATGAACAATTATTCGGTAAAATGAATGGCCGAGGCATTAAACCTTCTCTTATATTAGAAAATATTGAATATGCTCAGCAATTAGGATTTCATATGAAAGTAAATATGGTTGTTCAAAAAGATGTGAATGATCAGGAAATTATCCCAATGGCTACTTATTTTAAAAATAGAGGAATTGTCTTAAGATTTATCGAATTTATGGATGTTGGCAATGATAATAGTTGGAGCTTTGAAAAAGTTGTTACAAAAAAAGAAATTGTGGAGCTAATACAAAGTGAGTTTGACATAGAGGCGGTGGATCTCGATTATTTTGGCGAAGTTGCGAAACGTTATTGTTATAAAGACACCGCAGCGCAAGTAGGATTTATCACTTCTGTTTCAGAATCATTTTGTTCTTCTTGTACGAGAGCAAGATTATCCTCAGACGGAAAGTTTTATACTTGTTTATTTGCTTCAAACGGATTTGATCTTCGTGCTTTGATTCGAGATGGGGCAACAGATGAAGAATTACGAGCAGCAATTATTAACGTTTGGGAACGTCGAACAGATCGTTATTCGGATGAACGAACAGAGCAAACAGCAAAAAATCGAACAAAAATAAATATGTCCTATATAGGTGGATAATAGAAGAGAGGATGATTTTTTATGGCAGGTCCAGCACTTCGTCAATTGCATTCCCATCGAGCAATACATGAAGGCGGTTTATCAGGAGCAATTCAAAAAACAGATCATTTTCTAGCATTATGGCAAGAAGGAAAACTAGAAGAGGCAAATCATGCAGCCGACGTTTTACTTGATTACTGGGAAACACGTGTAATTAGCCATGCGGATGCAGAGGAATCTGGCTTCTATGAAGAAAAGGTGAAACACAACGAAGCGTTAAAAGAAGCGGTCATTCAACGATTTCATGCATTATTAACTGTCAATGAAATTCATAGTAGAGAAGAAGAACGACTTTTATTTTAAAATTAAGGAGAGGTTCTCTTGATAGGAAGAAATGATCCTTGTACCTGTGGAAGCGGGAAGAAGTATAAAGCATGTTGTTTAAGTAAAGAGAAAGTAGTTTCAATAGATGAGCAAGTGAACGAAGAGCTACATAATATTATGTATCAATTTTTTACGAGTCATCCTAGCCCAAAGGAACAAATGGAAATTTATAAATGGCTTGGAGAAAGAGAAGCTATTTTAGCTGAGCATTATGAAAATGAAAAAGCTAGTGCGATTATGGGAGATAGTTATTATTTTAGTTATCGAGTAGATATTTGGAATGATTTTTTAATAAAAGCAGCAAATAAAACAGCAAGACCTAGAGTGAAAGCTATTTTGGAGGAATGGAAAAACCCGAAAGTACTCCTTGCACGAGTCGACAAAGTACAAGATAATCGGGCTGTTTTAAAGGATGTTTTCACAAATGAAAAAGCCGAAATAGAAATACAACAATCCTTCACCGCAGCAAAAGGGGACTTTGTATTTGGACATGTATTACAAGATAATAGGGTAAGTGATTCCTTTTATATCGTGTTAAATAGCTTAGTCACTTTACCTGTAAAAGATGAGCATCTTATACAAGAAGTAAAGGAACTTTTTGCTAGGTCTACATGTGATTCCTTGGAGGAATTTTACAATAAATATATCATTGAATGTTTTATAATGCTTGGCTATAAAGAAAATAATATAACAGATATGTTTAATGAAGAGGAAATAAAGCTGATCGATGAATTGCATTCATGCCTTGTTGAGATGGATATAAAAAGTGATGCTTTAATGTCTTTATTCATCCAATTTATCCAGCAAAAAGGAATCCCGAAAAATATAAAAAAACCATTAGCGATTGTAGCAGGTGCAGTTCAAGTGGGAATGCTTTATGAGTTTATCCCGAATGTATGGACAAAAAAACAAATTGCTCAATTTTTTGATGTTTCTAGTAGCACAGCAAACAAGTATGAAATGCAAATCGAAGACTTTTATGGAACAGAAGTATCAATAGAAGAATTACATGACAAAACAGTATTTGCTTTTGAAGTTGGTACAGATGCTTCATCAGCTGAATATACAAACTGGGAACTAGCGATGCATATGGATACGGTGAGTATCAAATCGGAGAAAGAAATGAGCAGGTATATAGAAATTTTTAAAAACAAAGAGTATGAACCAAAAAACAAACAGGAAGAATCACAAAAATACGCATATGAAGCATATACAAGTAAGCATGGGGTTTATCGACAGACATCGGCCAAACTAGCAAACTTGTATGATCCAACAAATGTGGATGCGCTTTTATTGATGGCTGATTATCCAGAAGAAGGTACTCCAAGTGAACTGTATGAAAAAGCAATAGAGATTGGGAAGAATAAGTTCGACTCTACTTTTGATTCTGCATGGGGGTATGTACCGAACCGTCCATATTTACGAGCATTATTTAAATATGGCTTATGGCAGTTTTCAGAACGAAATTTTAAAGAAGCTTTCAAGTTATTCAATGAACTGCTTCAGTTAAATGCGGGAGATAATCTAGGAGTTCGCTATCCGACTGTTGCCGCACTTATCGCATTAAATCGGATGGAGGAAGCAGAAAGTTTGATGGATCATTACAAAGAATCAGACAATGCTTTTTTCAGTTGGTTTAGATGGGCGATAGAACGAAAGAGAAATTTCTTTGGACAAACGACACAGGAATTTTTTGATCTAGCAAAAGAGGATAATGCATTCGTTGCCAAATATTATCGAGATAAAGTAGAGCCTTTACCTTACCCAGGAAAAATTGCTATAACACCTGATAGTCCAGAAGAAGGTAAGGTCATTTGGACTTTGTTGCATGCTATTATAAAGTAATGTAGATCAAATCAAAATAAACGCATAGATGCCCCATGAATTAGCGTATTGGGGGGCATCTGTGCGTTTTATTTCACTCCATTATTATTAAGCCAAGCAGAGCAGCAAATTGAATCGCTTGGTTAGAATTTACTTTGCAGCCTTTAAGATCTTCCAAAGATACAGTAAGTGCTTCAAAAGTAGAATTACTAATATCTATCCCTTTAAGTGGTGTTTGTTCAAAGTTGGCACTGTTAATATTACATAAATTGAATTCGATGTTTTTAAATTTGCAATCATAAAAATCTGAATTAACTAATGAAGCCTCTTGAAATACTACTTTTTCTAACTTTGAATTTCCGAATCCAGTTAAGTTCAATATAGAATTATCAAACAAGACATTGCCAAAACGGGACTCTGTAAAATCCACGCCTAGTAATTTGCAATTCTTAAATGTGACTCTGTGTATGGAGGAGCTTCTCAAAATAGCATTTGAAAAATCACAGTTCTCAAAAACAACATCTGTAATGTCGATATGACTAAAATTCGTATTGTTAAACTTACAATTTTTCAAAGACATTCTAGATAAGCGGGCTCTATCAATCGCTTCATTGGCGAAAAAAGAATCATTAATCGTGCACATATCAAGCTCCGGCTCTTCTTGATATAAAATATCTTGGAAATTCATTGTAGGCAAATCATAGGGGATTTTCGGTGCATCAATTTTCATCTAATTACCTCTCTCAAAAATATAATTGGTCATTTGTTAAAGCAATAATGAATAATACCTTACCATAGTAACTGTAAGGTATTATTCATTATAATAAAAGACTATATTTTTGTCGGACTTTGTGTGCAATGTTCGATAGTTTGCTTAGAACAAGTTAAGTTTTGCAATTCGATCAACAGCTTCTTTCAAGCGTTCCTCGTTAACGAGTAAACCTACGCGTACATATCCTTCTCCATAAGTACCGAAACCATTGCCTGCTGCAACTGCTACGTCAGCTTTATCGAGCAATAAATCGGCGAATTCCTCACTTGTGTATCCTTCCGCAACAGGTAGCCATGCAAAAAAGGATCCTTTAGGGGCTTGTACATGCCAACCAATAGCAGTGCAAGCATCTATTAACGCATTTCTTCTTCCTTCGTACAACGAAACTAATTCGTCTACACATTGCTGATCTTCATTGAGTGCAGCAGCAGCGGCAGCTTGAACAGCAGGGAAGAGGCTCACGAATAAATGATCTTGTATTAAGTTAATCGCTTCAATCATTTTAGGATTTCCGACTGCAAAGCCAACACGCCATCCAGCCATATTGTACGTCTTCGAAAGTGTATACATTTCTACTCCAACTTCTTTTGCTCCTGCAATTTGTAAAAAACTAACTGGCTTAACATCGTCAAAACCAATTCCACCGTATGCAAAATCATGTACGACTGCGATGTTAGACTCCTTCGCTAAAGCAACTGTTTCTTCAAAAAACTCTTTCGTTGCTGTTGCTCCAGTTGGGTTATTTGGATAATTTAAATACATTAACTTTGCAGCTTGTTTTTGCTCATCTGTTAGTGCTGTGTAATCGGGTAAAAAATTGTTTTTTGCAAGGAGCGGCATTGTGTCGTATTTAACACTGGCTAGACCAACTCCAGATAAGTAATCAGGATAGCCCGGGTCTGGTAGGAGCATTAATTCATTTTCATTCATCATGGCAAGTGGTAATTCTACTAATCCAATCTTTGTACCGAACATAATTGCCACTTCTGTATTTGGATCAACGTCCACATTGTATTCTCGTTTATAAAAGTTTACAGCAGCTTGTTTTAACTCATTTGTACCTCTGAACGGAGAGTATTTATGCGTTTGTGGATTCGTAGCAGCTTCTTGTAATGCTTTCACAATATGCTCAGGAGTCGGTTGATCTGGATTTCCTTGTCCAAGATTTATTACATCTCTTCCTTCTGCAATAGCAGTAGTTACTTTTTGAACAAGTGTTGCGAAAAACTGAGTTGGTAGATTTTTTAATCGATTTGAAAAGTCCATTTGATTTACCTCTTTTGCTTAATATTTGCATATATTAGACAAATCTTATAACCTTTTTGGTATTATGTCTATAGGTGGTGGCGAAATGAAAATTGCATGTGTTCAATTAGATATTGCTTTTGGAGAGCCAAAAGACAATTTTAGTAAAGTAGAAAATAAAATTTGTGAAGCAGCTTCTTTAGGAGCAGAAATAGTCGTGTTGCCTGAAATGTGGAACACTGGCTATGATTTAACGCGGTTAGAAGAAATTGCAGATGTGGAAGGCATTGAAACTAAAAATCTATTTAGTAAGCTTTCGAAAGAATTGCAAATACATATAGTTGGAGGATCTGTTTCTACTAAAAAAGGAGGCAAGTTTTACAACACTATGTACGTTACGAATGCGTCTGGTGAATTAATTGCGGAGTACGATAAAGCACATTTATTTAAATTAATGGACGAGCATCTTTATTTGGAAGCTGGAAACGAAAAAAATTTATTTACGCTTGATGGCATCAAAATGGGTGGAATTATTTGTTACGATTTACGCTTTCCAGAATGGACAAGAGCCCATACATTAAATGGTGCTAAAATAATGTTTATTCCAGCTGAATGGCCAGATAAACGAATAGATCATTGGAAAACGTTATTACAAGCTAGAGCGATTGAAAACCAAAGCTTTGTTGTAGCAGTAAATCGAGTAGGACAAGATCCAAACAATACATTTGACGGTAATTCGATGGTAATTGCTCCTTGGGGTGAAGTTCTATGGACTGGAGCAAATGAAGAAACAGTTGAAATTATCGAAGTTAATTTAGCTGAAATTGAAGAAGTAAGAAGCAGAATTCCTGTTTTTCAAGATAGAAGAGAGGAATTATATCAATAATTTCAAACAAAGGGGATATGAGGAATGGGACAAGTTATTCATGCGATACAAGATGATTATGCGGACGATTTTGCTTGGTGTTTCGGGTGTGGAAGACTGAACGAAAATGGCTATCATTTTCGAACTTATTGGAATGGGGAACATACAGAAACGGTTTACGAGCCAAATGAACAGCATATTGCCATTCCCGGATTTGTTTATGGGGGCTTAATCGGTTCACTTATTGATTGTCATGGAACTGGATCGGCTGCACTTGCATTACATCGTAAAAATGGATTTGAGCCTGGAAGTGGAGAAGTGCCACCAAGATTTGTAACTGGCTCGTTACATGTTGATTTTCTAAAGCCGACGCCACATGGTGTTGCGTTAAAAGTAGTAGGCAAGGTGGAAGAAATTCATCCGAAAAAGTGGAAAGTAATGTCTGAAGTATATGCTGGAGATGTGCTTTGTGCTAAAGGGGAAGTAATAGCCGTTGTAATGCCAGCATCTTTTGCACAATAATGAATACTATTCAAACACAGAATATATTTTTCTGTGTTTTTTTCTTTCTCTAAACATATATATAAATAAGCAGAAAGGTGGGGAAAATGGGTTTTCTCTATAAGTCTCTCATTATTTTATTGGGGAGTGTATTAGTTTCTATCGGTATTAACTTTTTTTTAGTTCCTTTTCATCTATTGGATGGTGGAGGGATTGGAATTGGTTTAATTATTCATTATTTGTTGGATGTGAAAGTTGGACTTGCAATTATGTGTATAAGTTTACCGATTTTTTTAGTGGCATGGGTGTATTATCGAACGTATTTTTACAATGGTATTCACGGATTATTGTTTTCTTCGGTAGTTATTGATTTTTTGTATCCTTTACATATTGCAGGAGAAAAATTTATAGCGAATGAAATGCTAGGGGCAGTGTGCGGAGGTATTTTTGTAGGAATGGGTGTTGGATTAATGCTGAAGTTTGATACATCTATCGGTGGAACGGATTTATTGGCACAAATGATTGCGAAGTTTTTGCGGATTAATCCAGGTTTATCTATTTTGAGTTTTGATTTCCTTGTAGTGATAGCTGGTAGTATTGTCGTTGATTCTGTTTCGTTGCTCCATTCATGTCTGACGGTAATTTCTGTAGGTGTTACCACTACGCTTATATTACGAAAGCGTTAATAAAAAAAACTTGCAAAATGACGCCCGGTCCTTTAACTTAGCGAAGCAGTTTCCGACTCGCTTCTGGCTTCTCATTAGGCTATACGATGAAAGGTAAAATTTTTAAAGCTTGTTGAAAGTGGCTGCGCCGCTTCCAACAAGCTTTTTGTTCGGTCATCGTATGGCAAATGTTCGCCTTCCGCTCGCTGGAAACTTCCGTGCCAATTAGGTAAATATTTTTGCAATAGGAGAAACAATTTACATTCTAACTATTACGTAGGCTGCCAAAGATGTAATTTAGGCAGCTTTTTGTAGGTTTTTAGAAAGAGACACTTCTACATTTGAACATAGAGTGGAGAGGTAGATGACAAATTTAATTCATATGAAAATGGTCAGTCTATTTCTAACTAGAAGTGTTGATGATCTTTTTCTCTTCCTCTTACATGAAAGGACTTAAAATAGAAAGAACATGAATACACTCCCATAAGCAGGATGGATGGAGTGAAAAGCTGCGACTCCAGCGGGAACAGCGCGAGCTGAAGACCCTGGACTGAGCGCAGCGAAACTTTGTTTTGCGACGAGTAACCGCAGGAGCACAGGAAGCGGCTGAAGCCGTGCCCGCGGAAAGCGTCCGCTTGAAACGAAATCCACTTTTTCTACATGTATAAACTTTCTCACTATAAAAAAGGTGTTGTAAGCGCAATTTGGCTTACAACACCTTTTTTATAGTGAGAAAAAGTAAAAATGATTCGTTTCTTTGTGGAATCCAATTTTTTCATATAGTTTTTGTGCAGGGATATTTTCCTTCTCTGTTTCTAAAAGGATGCCTTTTGCACCTGTTTGCTCTGCATACGCAATTGTTTCTTTTATTAGCCTGTCGCCAAAGCCTTTGCCTCTACCACTAAATGTTACATACAAATCGTTTAATATCCATAAACGTTTCATACTAACAGATGAAAAAGAGGGGTAGAGTTGAACAAAGCCTACAGCAGAATCTCCTTCGTATGCAATGAAAATAACGGAATCCTCCTTGCGTAAACGTTCCTCTATGAAGTTCCTAGCAGCACCAACATTAGAATCTTGTCTATAAAAGATACGATATAAATCGAACAGCTCGGTTAATGAATCTAAATCTTGTAATGTTGCTTTACGAATGCTCACTTGAATACCTCCTCAATTATATTGGATTTACAGTTTCACTACTCTTAGGTTCAGGAACTTTCGCTAAAATAATAATCCCGATGATAAATAAAATAACTAAACTGAATACACCATAATTTGATTTTCCAGTAAGTTGTGCAGTTATTGCTACGAGTAACGGACCCATAATGGAAGCGAATTTACCAAAAATATTATAAAAGCCGAAAAACTCATTTGCTTTTTCTTTCGGAACTAACTTACCGAAATACGATCTACTTAATGCTTGTATACCACCTTGGGAAGTTGCTACGAGCATTGCAAGTATCCAAAAATCGACAACGGTTTCCATGAAAAATGCGTAAATACATACAATAATATAAATAATAATTCCTACATAGAGCATTTTTTTCTCGCTAAATTTCCCAGCAAGTTTGCCAAACAAAATGGCAAAAGGTGCAGCAACTACTTGCGTCGCAAAAAGAATAATTAATAGACTAGTAGAGCTTAAACCTAGGTCTGTCCCATAAGCAGTAGACATAGCGATAATTGTACCAACACCATCAATATAGAAAAAATAAGCTAGTAAAAATAAGAAAAGTGTACGATATTGACGAATTTCTTTAAACGTATTAGCTAATCGTTTAAAACTTTGCAAAACAATATTCCCATCACGTTCGATGAAATGAATTTGCTGTATATTTTTGAACATCGGAATAGAAAATATGATCCACCATATTGCAGTAATTAGAAAAGCAATTCTACTAGCGTTTGTCGTAGACAAGGCGATGATTTCTAATTGAGATAAAATAATAATAGCTATACTAATTAAAAATGGAATTGTACTTCCTATGTAGCCAAGAGCAAAACCGTGTGAAGATACTTTGTGCATACGTTCATCTGTCGATACATCTACGATAAAACCATCGTAAAAAACATTAGCACCAGTAGCTCCAAGTGCAGCAACTGTATAACATATTAGTAATAGTAGCCAATTATCAAATGGAACAAAAGCAAGTAAAGCGGTAAAGGTCACTCCAAGCACAAAGAAAAAGGTGAAAAACTTCTTTTTCATCCCTCTATAATCTGCAATTGAGCCTAAAATTGGTCCAAGCATAGCTAAAATGAATGTGAAAATAGCAATTGTATATCCTAAATAAGCTGTAGAATCTGCAGCACTAACGCCTGCTTCGGTTGCGGATGCTTTATAAAAGATAGGAAATACAGCTGTAGTAATAATGATAGAGTAGGCAGAAGAACCCCAGTCATAGAGTGCCCAACTGTTCTCTTGTTTTGTAAAACTTTTCATCTCATTAAATTCCCCCTTGTATATTCCATATTGTACATGATTAAGCGCCATTTTAGTGAAATATTCTAAAAAATTACTTAAGTTTAACATATCACTTGTTGTATACTTAAAGTAATTTATTGAATATTTAGAACCTGTTTTTACAATATCTTTACAATCAAAAATACCTTTTGCGCTTAAAATACTTAAGTAAGGGAGTAGAGTAATTTTGACAAATAAAACAACTAAAAAAGCAATTATCGACATTGGATCAAACTCTATTCGCCTCGTTGTATATAGTTACAACTCCGAACAAGGCCTTGTAGAACATCATAATTTTAAAACGGTCGCAAGGCTTAGTATGTATATTCAAGAGAATGGTAATTTAAGTGATGATGGAACAAAAGTATTAGTGGAAACACTTTTAAAATTTAAAGAAATTCTTGCTGATATTCATGTAGAAGAGGTTTTTGCAGCAGCTACGGCCGCTATTCGACAAGCAAAAAATCAACAAGATATATTGGAATTTGTAGAAAAAGAGGTTGGCTTTATGCTAACAGTACTTACAGCAGAGCAAGAAGCATATTTTGGTCATTTAGCAGTTATTCATACGACAAATATTCGAACTGCTGTCACGATTGATATGGGTGGGGGGAGTACAGAAGTTACTTACTTTATCGAGAAAAATCTTATCCATTCGCATAGTTTCCCTTTTGGTGCCGTTTCACTCAAAGGCAAGTTTATGAAAGGATTGACTATGACAGACGTAGAAAAAGCAGAGTTAGTTAACTATGTTCAAGGGCAGTTTCAAACGCTTGATTGGCTAGTTAATGCAAGAGTTCCTATTATTGCGATTGGAGGAAGTGCACGAAATATTGCACAAGTAGATCAGCAACGTAAAAACTTCCCGTTAAATGGAACACATCAATATGAGCTAAATGCAGAGGATTTACACTATATTAGCTATCATTTTGCTCAATGTTCTTTAGATGGACTTAAAAAAATTGATGGGTTATCAAGCGATCGCGCCGACATTATTGTGCTTGCATTAGAAACGTTTCGAACATTTATGTCTGTAGTACAAGCACCTGTCTTTATGTACAGTAAAAAAGGGTTGCGTGAAGGAATTATTATTTCACAAATTCACGATCTATTTCCAAATGATTTCAATAAAAATGAAGTAACGAAAAAAGCGATACGACATGTTTTAGGGAAATTTAATGTTTCGGAAGATAGCACACTACATTTATATGATATTTTTACGACTATTTATACGAAGTTTTGCGAATGGGGTTATATGGATGTTTTTGAAAACGAGGAGTTTTTAAAATTTTCGTATCAATTATTTCATATAGGAAGACATATTGATAATGATGCTGTGAGTCAGCATACTTTTTATTTATTGACGAATTTAACGCTGGATGGAGTTTCGAACCTTGAAAGGTTAAAGATGGCTTTATTGGCTTCGTATCAAAATAAAGATACGTTTAAGCGATACGTCGAACCTTATCAGCATGTAATAGGGGAGAAGGAGCTCAAGCAACTGAGGGATATTGGCGCATTATTAAGATTTACGCATGGCGTCGACGTATTAGGAAGATCTAATATAAAAAATATTACGGTCGAAAAAAATGCGGAATCAATTATGCTTACATTTTTTGTAGAAGGAAATTATTTATTAGAAAAATATCAAGCGGAAAAGCTGAAGAAACATTTAGGGAAAATATGCAGCTGCGAAGTAATTATACAATTTGAAAATGTGGAGGAGACTTATATATGAAAGAGAATAGCATAGAAGATCATCCATTTAATAATTACGCCTATTATAATAATCGGGAAATAAGCTGGCTTGCATTTAACGAACGGGTATTGCAGGAAGCGGAAGATGAGTCTAATCCTTTATTGGAACGATTGAAATTTTTGGCAATATTTAGCTCTAATTTAGATGAGTTTTTCATGGTGCGAGTCGCTGGTTTACAAGATCAAGTACGTGTTGGGTACAATAAACCAGAAAATAAAGCAGGACTCACGCCAAAAGAGCAGCTTGCACGCATTTCTAGCATTACGAAAAACCTTGTAAGCAAGCAAATGAAAATTTATAAGGAATTAATCGAAACAAAACTCCCGAAAGTAGGCATTTCGCTGTTAACGTATGCGCAGTTGTCGAATGAACAAAAGCATGAATTACATGCTATTTTTGAAGAAGAGATTTATCCCGTGTTAACACCGATTGCAGTAGATGCTTATCGACCTTTTCCAATATTATTAAGCAAAACGATGAATATTTTAGTCATGATTGAAGATGAAAGAGATAAAGAGCTAGACCAATCTAAAATTGCAATCGTTCAAGTTCCATCTGTTCTGAAAAGATTTATCCAAGTTTCTACAAAAGATGGATCGTATGCGGCAGTGTTATTAGAAGACGTTATTATAGCAAATATTCATAAATTATTTCACGGCTATCAAGTGAAGCATTCAAATCCTTTCCGTATTACGAGAAATGCTGACTTAACGATTCATGAAGAAGGCGCAAGAGACTTACTTATTGAGATTGAAAAAGAATTGAAAAAGCGGAAGTGGGGAGCGGTTAGTAGATTAGAAGTTAAAACATCCGAAATTAAACAAAAAATATTACATTATTTATTGGACGAGCTAGAAATTTCACTTGAAGATGTGTATAAAATAGAAGGACCTCTCGATCCAACATTTTTATTTTCATTTATTAAAACATTTGAAGGTACATATGAGCATTTGTTTTACGAGAAGTTTATCCCACAGTTGCCGCTAGATATTCAGCGAGAGGAAAATATATACTCGAAAGCATTGACGCAAGACTTGTTTTTCCATCATCCATACGAGTCATTTCAACCAATTGTAGAGTTTATAGAAAAGGCGGCGGATGATCCGAATGTGTTGGCGATTAAACAAACATTATATCGGGTGAGTGGAAATTCTCCTATTATATTGGCGTTAAAAAGAGCTGCGGAAAATGGCAAGCAAGTGACTGTTTTAGTCGAGTTAAAAGCCCGCTTTGATGAAGAAAAAAATGTACATTGGGCCAAAGAGCTTGAAAAGGCAGGCTGCTTGGTGATTTATGGGATGCATAATTTAAAAACCCACTCGAAAATTACACTAGTTATCCGCAGACGAAATAATAAAATCGAACAGTTTGTTCATCTAGGCACAGGAAATTATAATGACCAAACAGCGCATACATATACCGATATGGGGATTATTACGACAAATAAAAAGATTGGTTCTGATGCGACTCAGTTTTTTAACTTTTTGAGCGGTTATACGGATAAACCAGAATACAATAAACTAGTCGTTTCTCCGTTTGATATTAGAGATAAATTCCTTGTGTTAATAGATGAAGAAATAGAGTATCATAAAGCTTTTCAAAACGGGCATATTATTCTTAAAATGAATTCTCTGACGGATAAGGACTTAATATTGAAATTGTATGAAGCTTCTTCCGAGGGGGTGAAAATTGATCTGATTGTCCGAGGTATTTGTTGTTTACGTCCCCAAATACCTGGTGTAAGTGAAAATATTACGGTCATCAGTATTGTCGGAAGGTTTTTAGAGCATTCGAGAATTTATTGGTTCCATCGGAATGGGGCATCAAGATTGTTTTTATCTTCTGCGGATATGATGACAAGAAATATGGTTAAGCGTGTAGAAATATTGTTTCCAATTTTAGCACCAACAATTAAAAGACGTATAATGGGAATTTTAGAACTGGAGTTAAATGATACGGTGAAGGCAAGGATGCAAGATGCAGACGGGAATTATCATTTTATTGAAACAGATGGGAATTCGAGTAGTAGTCAGCAAAAACTACTAGAACTCGCGTTTAAAAAGGCATAAAAAGAAAAGACTATCTCTAGTAGTAGAGGAAACTCTACTAAAAGATAGTCTTTTTCTTACACAATACGCTCTGCTGCTTTTGATACAACGAATGCTAAATCTTCATTGCCAAAAAGCTGAAGTACTTCTAAAACAGTTCCTGTATCTACCTCTATTAAATCTTTTTCGGTATCTTCCATCGCTTTTAATAGCATCGTATTCTTTAGTTGACTTGGATAAGCTTCCTCATACAATATTTGGGCATTTAAATCATGATTTGCGCACCATTGTGTAAAAAGGTGAATCATAATATTCTCATCTTCTTGATACTGTTCAATCACTTTATCTTGCATGTATAGTCATCTCCATTATGAAATTGAATCGATCACTTTCCATAAATTTGTGGAAAGAGCTTTTGATTGTGGATACAAAGATGATTCTTTAAAAACAGTTGAAAAAGTTTGCATGACAGTTGCAAGAAGAAACTTTCTAGGATGTTCCAAATTGAATTCGTCTAGAACGAATTCTAATAATTGTAATTCGTTCGTTTGTAGTTCTTCTTTGTTTTGTTCATACAAGTCTTTTAATTGTTGAAGAACAAGTTCTTTCGTTATATGTGCTTCATCTATATGCTTTTCATAGTAACGAGCATCAACGAGTGAATCCTTTTCATTGGCCATATCGTAAATAAGTGATTCGATGCGCCGCATAACAAATTGTACTAGTTGTTTTTCTGTAATACCCTTCGATTTAGCTGTCCATGGGTGTTGTATTTGTTGAATCATGCCGAGCATAAGTATGGCGCAATCAACAGAAACTTCCTTTGTTTGCTCTCCGAAAATATCGACTAAACGTTTGGAAAGCCAAAAAATTTCGTCCTCATGTCCTATTTTTACAAGATCCCGAAGTTCGGATTCGCGTGTATGAAATATGGCAATAAAAATAGGGATTAAATTTCTTTCTCGATACACTTCCAAACGGACTGATAGTTGCTCAATAAACATATCCTTTTCTGATATATCCAATTGTAGAAGCAACTTCCTTCTCTTTAACTCAACTTCTTCTTTGGCATCTTCAATAATAGCGATAACACACTCATTTTTAGAAGAGAAATAGTTATAGAAAGTTCCCTTAGAAATTTTTGCTTCATCTATAATATCTTGCACCGATGTAGATATATATCCTTTTTCTATAAAAAGTCGTTGCGCGGTTAATAGTACATTTCTTTTTCTATTATTCATATTTTCATCACCTTTATACTACTAGTATAATTCATATATTAACCGTATAATCAACATTTATCAAATATTTTTCATGTAAGCGTTTTACATAGTTGCATTTTTTGGACTATGAGTATAAAATATTCAAAGTGATGTACAAAGGGTACAAATAATATACACAAGGTACAAATAGGGGGAAATGAATAAATGAAAGAGATGCAACAAAAACCACCGTATGCGATGATTGCCATTCTTTTTATAGGCGCATTCATTGCTTTTTTAAATAACACACTACTAAATGTCGCTTTACCAACTATTATGACTGAATTCGATGTAACACCATCAGTTGTACAATGGTTAACGACGGGATATATGCTTGTGAACGGTATATTAATACCAGCAAGTGCATTTTTCGTACAAAAATTTACGAACAGAAAATTGTTTACTACTGCAATGGTATTCTTTTCAGTTGGGACAGCACTAGCGATATTTGCTCCAGCATTTTGGGTGTTAATTGCAGCTCGTATGATTCAAGCAGTAGGTTCTGCTATGATGATGCCATTATTAATGAATGTCATGTTAACAGCTTTTCCAATAGAGCGTCGTGGTACAGCTATGGGGATGTTTGGACTTGTAATGATTTCCGCTCCAGCTATTGGTCCAACACTTTCTGGTTGGGTTATCGAACATTATGATTGGAGAATGTTATTTATAATTGTGTTGCCATTTGCAATTGGTACGCTATTATTATCTATATTTAAATTAAGAAATATTACACCAAATAGAGATGTAAAATTAGACGTTTTTTCACTTGTATTATCAAGTATTGGATTCGGAGGTTTGTTGTACGGGTTCAGTTCTGCAGGGGATAAAGGATGGGGTTCACCGCTAGTTTACGGAACAATTATTATTGGGGTAATTGCTTTAGTAACTTTTATCTTGCGCCAGCTTCGTTTAGAAGAACCAATGTTGGAATTTAGAATTTATAAATATCCAATGTTTGCATTATCATCTGCCGTTTCGATTGTAGTTTCTGTTGCAATGTTCTCTGGGATGATTTTAACACCTCTATATGTCCAAACGATAAGAGGAATTTCTCCTTTAGATTCCGGTTTATTAATGTTACCAGGGGCACTTGTAATGGGAATAATGTCACCAATTACAGGGAAGCTCTTTGATAAATACGGTGCGCGAGTATTAGCGCTTACAGGGCTTACAATAACTGTTGTAACAACATTTTATCTGAGTAAGCTCGAGTTACATTCAGGATATTACTATATTATGGCGCTTTACACTGTTCGTATGTTCGGTATGTCTATGATTATGATGCCAGTTATGACAAATGGTTTAAATCAATTACCTATGAAAATGAATCCTCATGGAACAGCTATGAACAATACATTACAGCAAGTTTCAGGTGCTATAGGATCTGCAATACTTCTTACAATTATGAATAAAAGAATGGAATCTGCTGGAGTGGATCTTTTAGCAAAAGCGACTGCAGCTGGAAATATACCAACTTCACCAGAAGGTATTGCACAAATGCAAATAGAGATTGGGAAGACTGCGATGTTAGATGGTATTAACTTCTCGTTTTGGATTTCAACTTTTGTAGCAATTGTAGCACTAATTTTAGCGTTGTTTATTAAACGAGTAAAAATAGTAAAAGAAAAATAATGGTTATATTTAAAAAAACGCCCAAAGAATCTGTTGATTCTTTGGGCGTTTTTTTACTTTCCTTCGATTTCTTCCGTTAGTGACACAAGCTCGTCAATTAAAGAGCCAATATAAGCAATTGTATTTCGAAGTGGTTCATCGGTTGTAATATCCACAGCTGCCATTTGAGAAAGCTCAACTGGCGATTTTGTACCTCCAGCTTTTAGCACATCAATCCATTCATCCACTGCGACTTGACCTTCACGAAGAATTCGCTGAGAAACTTCTGTAGAAATAGTTAAGCCCGCGCTATATGTGTACGGGTATAAGCCCATATAGTAATGCGGCTGACGCATCCACGTAAGTTCAGCACCTTCAGTAATTTCAACAGCATCTCCCCAGAACTCTTCTAATACACTTCGCTTGTATTCGTTTAATATTCCCGCATTAACATTTAAACCTTGGTCAATTCTCTCATACACCTTTCGCTGATATTCAGCCTCTAGTAAATGCGTAACAAAGTTATGATAATACGTTCTTGCTACTATTGAAGAAATAACCCAACGCTTAAATTTCGGATCGTCTGAGTTTGCTAATAAATGATTTGCAACAAGCATTTCATTCATTGTAGATGGCGCTTCAATAAAGTAAGTAGAAGGGCGAGCGTTAAATATATGCTGTTCTTTGTTTGTATAATAAAAATGACCAGCATGACCTAGTTCATGAGCGAGTACAAATACTTCATTCATTCTACTAGACCAAGAAATTAGAATATATGGATGGTTGCCGTATGGACTTGAGCAGAATGCGCCAGTTGATTTCCCTGTATTTTGAGCAAAATCAATCCAACGTTCTTTATACGCTCTGTCGACCATCGTCACGTATTCTTCACCCATAATACTTAGTGCATCATCAATATATTTCTTCGACTCTTCAATTGTAATTTTAGGTTCATACGTAGGATCGAGAGAAATTTTCAAATCGGCAAATGTCATTTTTTCAAGACCATGAACTTTTTGAAGCAGTTTTGCATATTTACGCATATGTGGTGCTAATTCTTTCGATATTAAATCAATTTGACGATCGTAAAGAGAGCGATCAACTTCTTGGTTTAACAATAAATAATCGAATATAGAATTATAACCTCTAATATCTGCCGTTGTTTTTTCTGTCTGTAAATGCATATCATATGTTTTCGCTGTAGTATGTTGATATTCTTTTAACTTAGCTGAAAATGCTTGGAATGCAGCTCGTCTAACAGCTGTATCTGTTTCAGCTTCCCAGTCATTTTCGAAGGACACATAGCTTAGCGGATACGATTTTCCGTCTACTTCAAAATTTTCGAAAGCAATATCAATCATTTTAGTTGTATCGTATAACTTATAAGGTGCGTTAAACGTAGTTGAATACGCAGCAAGTGTTTTTTCTACCTCTGGGTGCAATTGGTACTGTTTTTTAATAAGAAGTTTACTTAAATAATTTTGATAAGTAGGAGAGAGTTGAATTGCTTCCTGAATCATTTCATTCGACAATTCTACAAGTTCACTATTTACGAAAGATAATTTACTATTAATTTTAGCTGAAAGTGAGCCAAATTTACTTGCGCGCATTTGTGCTTCTGTATTTGTTTGGTCAGTACTTAAAGATAGGCTTGCATATGTTCCAGCAGGGACTATTTTTTCATAAATAGCAGCGTATTCTTGTAAAGCACTAATAATAGAAGATGCACTATCGATGTTTCCTTTGTGCTTTTCTTCAAAAATTGCTACTTCACTTTCGATTTCTAATAATGCCCCATTAAAGCTATCCTCTGTAGTAAACAAATCAGCCAAATTCCATGTTTCTTCAACTAAAATTTCCGAACGTGCAGGTAAACTTTTAACCATTTTTATCTCTCCTTTGTATTACGGATGTCGAACTAATAATTAGTATATAGAACAATAGGATAAAAGTAAAAGAACAAATCACTATTTTGCTAAAATTCAAATAAATAGAAAAAATATTAGTGACAATGATAAAATAATCCAAAAAAACCATTAAGAAAAAGATAGAAATTTAATAAAACGAACTAATTAAACGGATAGAAAATCCAGTTTACTAGATAAGTTTTTTCATATTTATGGGAAAAATATGACGGGGAAAGCGTATGATATATGGGTTTAGGTGCAAACGGGCAAACGTTATATTAATGTAATGTTTCAAATTTTCTAATTAAACTAAAAAATTAGTATAGACTGAATATGAACTTTGAATTACAATGAAGTTGTTCTAAACAACAAATAGATTAGTTCTGAATCTCTACTTGTAGAATAAGAGAAAGCAAGTAGTATATGTTATAAATTCAGAATTATCTAATTACAATAGGGGGTATTATTATATGAAGAAATCGAAATTTGCTTCACTGTTCCTAGCATCTACACTGTTAGTTGGGGTACTAGCAGGATGTTCTGGAGGAGACAAAGAAAGTGGTTCTGAGGGTGATACAATTAAAATCGGTGCCAATCTGGAACTTTCTGGTGCAGTAGCATCATATGGTACATCAGAAGCAGATGCAATTACTTTAGCAGTTGATGAAATCAATGCTGAAGGTGGTATTGATGGGAAGAAAATCGAAATTATAAAAGTTGATAACAAATCAGATGCAGCAGAATCAACGAATGCTGCGATTAAATTAACTAGTAAAGATAAAGTAACTGCTATTATTGGAGCTGCAACAAGCGGTAACTCTGTAGCGCAAGTACAAATTGCTAATGATAGTAAAACGCCAATGATTTCTCCATCTGGTACAAGTACTACTGTTACAGTAGGGGAAGATGGTTCTGTAAATGAATTTGCATTCCGTACAGCATTTATCGATCCTTTCCAAGGAACAGTAGCTGCTAACTTCGCTGCAAATGAATTAAAAGTTAAAACAGCAGCAGTATATGCTGATAACGCAAGTGATTATGCAAAAGGTCTTGCTGCTTCATTTATTAAAGATTTCGAAGCTGCTGGGGGCACAATTGTTGCTGAAGAGTCATATGTAGCAAAAGATACGGATTTCCGTTCAACATTAACACGTATCAAGTCAGCTAACCCAGAATATATTTTTATCCCTGGATACTATGAAGAAGTTGGGTTAATTGTTAAACAAGCTCGTGAACTAGGAATTACTGTTCCTCTAATGGGAGCAGATGGTTGGGATTCTCCAACACTTGTTGACCTTGCTGGTGCTGCTGCATTAAACAATACGTACATCATTACTGCATACTCTGCAGAAGATCCAGACGGTAAAGCAAAAGCATTTGCTGACAAATTCACTGAAAAATATGGTGAAGCTCCTAACTCATTCCATGCACTTGGATATGACACGGTTTACTTATTAAAAGATGCAATTGAAAGAGCTGGATCATTAGATGGTACAAAAATTAAAGAAGCCCTTGAAGCAACGGATAAACTAGAACTAGTTACAGGTTTATATTCAATGGATGAAAATCATCACCCAATTAAATCTGCATCTATTATTGAATTCGTAGATGGAAAACAAGTATTTAATACAAAAGTTAATCCATAAGAGTAAATCGCTAAATAATGGAGGGATTAATATCCCTCCTTTTCTATTTTTAATTAAAGGAGTGAAACTTCATGGAATGGATTCAACAATTAATTAACGGTATTTCACTCGGAAGTATATACGCATTAATCGCACTAGGCTATACGATGGTATATGGAATTATTAAGTTGATTAACTTTGCACATGGGGATGTGTTCATGGTTGGATCATTTATCGGATTTTATTCTATTACTATTTTTGGCTTAGGATTTTTCCCAGCACTTATTATTTCAATGGTTGCCTGTGCTATATTTGGCGTAGTTATTGAACGTATTGCTTATAAGCGCTTACGAAATGCAACAAGAATTGCAGCACTTATTACAGCAATCGGTGTTTCTTTATTAATTGAATACGGTGTAATTTATATTAGAGGAGCGCAGCCGGAAGCATATCCAGACATTTTTTCAAATCGCTCATTTTCTTTCTTAGGTGCACAAATTAGTATTCAATCCATTTTAATCCTTTCTGTTTCTGTCGTATTAATGATTTTACTACAGTTTATTGTGCACAAAACAAAAACAGGCAAAGCAATGCGTGCGGTTTCACATGATACAGAAGCTGCAAAATTAATGGGCATTAATGTAGATAATACAATTTCTGCAACTTTTGCTATTGGTTCAGCTTTAGCTGGGGCAGCAGGTGTTATTTTCGGTGTGTATTATACAAAGATTGATCCGCTTATGGGAGTAATTCCAGGAGTAAAGGCGTTTGTAGCTGCTGTGCTTGGTGGAATTGGAATAATTCCAGGAGCAATGGTTGGTGGACTAGTACTTGGAGTTGTTGAGACAGTTGTTAGTGCATTAGGTTTCTCGTTATGGAGAGATGCTGCGGCATTCGTCATTTTAATACTAATTCTAATTTTTAGACCATCTGGAATCTTTGGTAAAAATACACGAGAGAAAGTGTAGGTGGTACATAATTATGAAAAAATCTAAACAGTTTTGGCCATTTATAATAGTAGCGGTATTAGTCTATGCAGTTGTACAAGTTCTGATTTCAACTGGAATGATGAGTCAATTTTACTCTAATACATTTATATTTATTGCCATAAACATAATTTTAGCAGTTAGCCTACATTTGGTAATCGGAATTACTGGACAATTTTCAATTGGTCATGCAGGGTTTTTAGCAGTTGGTGCTTATGTTTCTGCAATTGTTACGATGAAGTTAGATCTTCCTTTTGCATTAGCAATTTTTGTAGGGGGACTTGTAGCAGCTTTAGCGGGATTAATCGTTGGTATTCCAAGTTTACGACTAAAGGGAGATTATTTAGCAATTGCTACGTTAGGATTTGCAGAAATCATTCGGATCGTTTTCTTGAATATTGATTATGTTGGTGGGGCAGCTGGAATGCAAGTATCCCACTTAACGAATTGGACGTATGCGTTTATTTGTTTAGTTATTACAATTGTTGTCATCGTTAATTTTACTAATTCGAGGCATGGAATTGCTGCAATTTCCGTTCGTGAAAATGAAATTGCGTCAGATGCAATGGGGATTAACACAACTTATTATAAAGTAATTGCATTTGCAATCGGATCATTTTTTGCTGGTGTAGCAGGTGCGTTGTTCTCGCATAACTTCTACATTATTCAACCGAGTCAATTCGGCTTTTTAAAGTCTTTTGATATATTAATATTTGTTGTACTTGGTGGACTAGGTAGTCTTTCAGGTGCTGTTCTTTCAGCTATATTACTAACTGTGGTTTCTACGTATCTTCAAGGGTATCCTGAAACACGAATGATTATTTATAGTCTTGTTTTAATCTTAGTTATGCTTTATCGTCCAAAAGGATTAATGGGTACGATGGAAATTACAGATTATTTCAAGCTGTGGAGAACGCCAAAAGGAGGCGGTCAACATGGAAAATAAACCGTTATTAGAAGTGAAAAATGCAGGAATACAATTTGGTGGTTTAAAAGCAGTTCAAAATTTGAATATGTATTTGAATCAAGGTGAATTAGTTGGCCTTATTGGCCCTAATGGTGCTGGTAAAACAACAAGTTTTAACCTTTTAACAGGTGTGTATGTACCTACAGAAGGGGATATTATTTTTAATGGAGAACGCATTAACGGCTTGCAACCCTTTAAAGTAACTAGAAAAGGGATAAGTCGCACATTCCAAAATATTCGCCTTTTTAATGAACTATCGGTATTAGACAATGTAAAAGTTGCTTATCATTCACTTGCAAAACACTCGATTGTTAGTTCTATTTTAAGGTTGCCATCTCACTTTATTGGCGAAAAAGAAATGGAAGAAAAATCGATTGAATTTCTAAAGATTTTTAGTTTAGATAAGTACAAAGATGAGTTAGCAAAGAACTTACCGTATGGTCAACAACGTAGGTTAGAAATTGCTCGTGCATTGGCTGCGGGTCCAAAGCTTTTATTATTAGACGAACCAGCAGCGGGTATGAATCCTCAAGAAACGAAAGAATTAATGGAGCTTATAGCGTTTGTTCGTGAAAAATTTGATTTAACGATTTTATTGATTGAGCATGATATGAATTTAGTTATGGGTGTGTGTGAAAGAATTTATGTACTAGATCATGGTCAACTTCTTGCAGAAGGTTCACCGGAAGAGATTCGTAACCATCCAAAGGTTATTGAGGCTTATTTAGGGGAGGAAGTTCACGATGACAATGCTTAAAGTAGAAAATATAGATGTGTATTACGGAAATATTCAAGCAATTAGAGATGTTTCTATTGAAGTAAATGAAGGTGAAATCGTTACGTTAATTGGTGCGAATGGTGCAGGGAAAAGTACGCTTTTAAAAACATTATCTGGGCTTTTAAAACCTAAAACTGGGAAAATAGAGTTTTTGGATAAAACGATTGCTGGTAAACAAGCTCAATCGATTGTTAAAGCGGGAATATCGCATGTTCCAGAAGGACGTCGTGTATTTGCAAACTTAACTGTGGAAGAAAACTTGGAGTTAGGAGCGTTTTTACGAAAAGATAAGGCAGGAATTCATGCGGATATGCAAAAAGTATATGAGATTTTCCCGAGATTATTAGAGCGTAAAAAACAACATTCGGGGACACTTTCTGGTGGAGAGCAGCAAATGCTAGCAATGGGCCGGGCTATTATGGCTAAGCCAAAGCTTGTCTTGCTAGATGAGCCGTCAATGGGTTTAGCTCCTTTAATGGTTAAAACGATTTTCCAAGTAATTAAGGATATTAATGCAGAAGGAACAACTGTTTTATTAGTTGAGCAAAATGCGAATATGGCATTATCTGTTGCAAATCGTGGGTATGTAATCGAAACTGGAAAAGTTGTTCTTTCTGGTTCTGCACATGATTTACAAACGAGTGAAGAAGTAAAACAAGCTTACTTAGGTGGACATTAATAGATTATAAAAACTTTCATTGAGCGTGATAGCTTAATGAAAGTTTTTTATTTTTTAACATATATTTCATGTTATTATTATAGTTATACATTTTCAAGCAACTTACATTGAGGGAGATATTATGAAAAGATCACTTAGATTTTGGATATTAATGCTAACGACTTTTACTATAGTAGGTATTATTAGTAGTTCTTTATTTTCCGGTTACATAGTTACGAAAAAAAGTTTGATCGATGTTTCATTAGAAAATAACAAAGTGTATTCTACGAAATTAGCAAAAATGTCGGATAAGGTTTTTAAAGATATGCAAGAAAACTTAGAATCTAGAAAACAAGATATAATTGGAAATTTTGAAGATGAGACTAAGTTAACGGCGATTTTAGATGAACTACTTGTAAACAGTAAAAATTTTAACTCTTTATCGATTATTGGCAGTGATGGAGTAGCTATTGCTACATCACCCAACATAGGGATTGCAGGGAATAAGATTGATTCTGAAGGAGTACAAGAAGCATTAAGAAAAAAGGCAAATATTATTACAAGTCCATATAAAGCTGTGACAGGGAGGCTATTAATACTAGTTTCAACTCCTTTATTTGATGGAAAAAATAATTATATTGGCATGTTGAATGGAACTATTTACTTGCAAGAGGATAATTTTATCAGAAATATTTTAGCGGAGCATTTTGCGGAAGATGGTTCATATGTATATGTAGTAGACAAAAATGGAACACTCATCTATCACCCTGACGGTGAGAGAATAGGGGAGAGTGTAAAAGGTAATAAAGTCGTTCAACAATTAATGCAAAAGAAAAGTGGAATACTAGAGTTTAAAAATCTAAGTAGTAATCACTTTTTAGCTGGATATACATATATTGATACGAGTAATTGGGGAGTTGTATCACAAACTCCTTATGCGAGTAGTTTAGATAAACTGTCTGCAATTATGTGGAAAATATTTTTATTTTCATTACCTTTTGCTATTATTTTTTATATGGTTGCATACATACTATCTGAAAGACTTGCATCACCATTAAAAAAATTAGCTCTATATACGATGAGTTCGCAAAACGATCGAATAGATGGGAATGACTTGTATATACCTGTTTGGTATTTTGAAGCAAAACAGCTAACGGAAACGATTATTAGCTATCGGAAAAGGCAAGAAGAGACAGTGCAAGAATTTAAAATTAGGTCATTGACTGATCCTTTAACAGGGTTGAAAAATAGAAGATACTCGGAAATATTATTTGCAGATTTAGTAAGTCAAAATAAATTATTTTCTATTATTATGTTGGATATTGATCATTTTAAAAAGGTAAATGATGAATTCGGACATAGTGCTGGGGACGAGGTTTTAAAGTTTATAGCAGAAAAAATGAACAGTGCATCAAGAGTTGGGGATGTATGTACTAGGCTTGGTGGAGAAGAATTTGCAATTATTTTACCGAATGCTTCATTGCAACAAGCTTTTGATGTTGCAGAAAAGTTGCGTCAAATTGTTGAAGAAGCTCTTCCGCCGACTGGGAAACATATAACGATTTCGTCTGGTGTCGGTGAATGGAGACAAAATGAAGAAACGGTTAATGATTTAATGCACCGAGTAGATATGGCGTTGTATGAGGCAAAAGCATCTGGGCGAAACAAAACGATTATTTCTACATTTAAATAATTTTATGAAAAAAGGTTTGGCATAATTGCTGAACCTTTTTTATAAGAAAAAAAGTATATGAAGATTTACCATGAACACTAAGGTTAGGGGTCTTGTAAGTGTAAGAAAGAATCGAATGGATTCCGTTCTCAAGCGGACGCTTTCGATGGGCACAGCTTCAGCTCGTGCTTTTCTTATAGATAGAGAAAAAATTCATTGACTTTTAATTGAAAATGATTATCATTATTAATGTATATACATAAAAAGGAAGAAGGGTATTTATGAAAAAATTCTCAATTATTAATTTTTTGCTTATTACTGGAATGCTATTAACAGGATGTAACAATTCTGAAAATACTGTAGAAGAACCATCTGATACAGTTTCTAACTCAGTAAATCTAAATGCTGAAACAGAAAAATATAAAGAGTTTGCTATTGAGCAAATGGATCAATTTGTAATAGAGACAGAAAAGTTTGTGAATGCTGTTAAATCTGGTGACATAGAATTAGCGAAAGAAATTTATCCTTTAGCACGTATGTATTTTGAGCGATCTGAGCCAATTGCAGAAAGCTTTGGAGATTTAGATCCACGTATTGATGCTAGATGGGCAGATTTAGAAGAAGAAGGAAAGACAAAAGATGATTGGTCGGGATACCATAAGATTGAATATGGTCTTTGGGTAGACAAAACTACAAATGGTTATGAGGATACTGCGGAACAATTATTAAAAGACGCAAAAGAACTTCGTGCAAGAGTTGAAACAGTTGAAGTTTCACCTGATTTAATGATTACTGGAGCAGTTGATTTATTAAACGAAGTATCTACTTCTAAAATAACTGGGGAGGAAGAAATTTTTTCTCATACGGATTTATATGATTTTAAAGCAAATATTGAAGGTGCTGAAAAAATATTTGCTATTTTAAAAGAAAAGATTAAAGAAAAGGATACAAATCTAGTTAGCAATCTAGAGAAAAATTTCACTAACATTAATAAATTATTAGCGAAATATGAAAATGGAAAAGGTCATTATGTTTCATATGAGGAACTTACAAATAACGATACAAAAGCACTTTCAGAAGCTGTAAATCAACTTGGGGAACCATTAAGTCAAATGGGAATCATTATGGAGTGATACAAATGGACACGAAGCAACCAGATAGTTTCTTTAAAAAGAAAATCAGCCGGAGAAAAATGCTCAAGTATTCTGGAGCAGGTATTTTAGGTGTAGTGATTGGTGCAACTGGATTAGGTTCTATTGCTAATACGCTCGGCTACTCCATTGTGGAAGACGATATGACCGTAACGGATAAAATACCTTTTTTCGGAAAATCACAGTCTGGTATTAAGACGGAAGTTCAAAAACATATTTACTTTGCTTCTATAAATGTAATCGTTCAATCCAAGACAGAACTGGAACAGTTATTTAAAGAATGGACTCCCTTAGCGGTTAGAATGATGAATGGCCAACAAATAGAGGAACCAGCTACGAATGCCTATATTGCAGCAAAAGATACTGGAGAGGCAGTTGGTCTTTCAGCTTCCAACTTATCACTGACTTTTGGAGTTGGCCCAAGCCTATTCCGAAAATCAGAATTAGGATTAGAACGTGTAAAACCAAAAGAATTAGAAAAATTACCTCATTTTCCTAAAGATCAGTTGGATGATAGCTATTCTGATGGAGATTTATGCATTCAGGCATGTGCAGATGATCCTCAAGTTGCTTTTCATGCTGTTCGTAATCTTATCCGAGCTGCCTCTGGAAAAGTTACATTAAAATGGACTCAAGCAGGGTTTAATTCATTTCCAGTGAATAATAATAAAAAACAAACACCAAGAAACTTATTTGCATTTAAAGATGGTACTGGTAACCCTAATGTAAAAAATACGAGTGAAATGAAAGATATTGTGTGGATTCAACCAGGCGAGTCTGTTCCATGGATGGTAGGTGGTACATATTTAGTAGCTAGAAGAATTCAAATGCATCTAGAGACATGGGATCGTACTGCTTTAGGTGAACAAGAGGCAACTTTCGGCCGTCATCGTGATAGTGGTGCGCCTATAGGTAAAACAAAGGAATTAGATGATATGGAGCTTACTCGCACAGATTCAGCGGGTAAACCTATAGTGCCGATCACGTCTCATGTACATTTGGCGAAGCAAGTGAAAGATCGTATGTTGAGAAGATCCTTTTCCTATTCCAGTGGGATCGATCCTAAGACAGGAGTTTTTGACTCTGGTTTATTATTTATTTCATTTCAAAAACAGCCAAAGCAGTTTATCAATATTCAAAATAGTTTAGGTCGTGTGGATAAATTAAATGAATATATTACCCATCGAGGCAGTGCAATATTTGCATGTTTCCCTGGTATCCAAAAGGGGAGTTATATCGGTGAAACACTTTTTAAAGCATAAATTAAGTACGTTAACATGCTTTGTACTCGTTTTTCTTTTCCTTTATTCTGCACCTGCCGAGGCATCTAATTCATATAGCGAACTATATATTTCTATTAGTGATTCGATCATGAATACGAAAAAAGAAGATGAAGGCGCAGCAATAAAAGCTCTTGAAAGCTTCCAAAAAGTTTGGGTAGAACTAGATTTCGAAGATAGTAAACGAGTGAATGATATTAATCTCACCTTTCAAGAGGCCTATGAGGCAAAAAGTTCTGATGAACGATTAAAAAGCCTCCAACGGCTCGCAAAAGATTTAGCTGCACTTGAAAAAGAACAAAATCCTGTAGATGAATCGGAAGAACGAAAAGGCTTCGGGACTAAGATTCAACCAGCTCTTGATCAATTAAGTACTGTAATAAATACAAAAGATCAACAGGAGATATCAAGGGAATATACAAAATTTGTAGCCTCTTGGACAAAAAATGAGCGGCCAGTTAGAGAAATTGATATCGCAAGTTACGGTAAAATTGAAACTCAATTAGCATTTATGCGAATTAGTTTAGCAGAGGATATTCTTGATGTAGAGCAGTTTCAAGGTCAATTTGACATGCTACAAAGTGTAATGGACGATTTTGTTGCCGGTGAAATTGTAGAAGGACCAACAGGAGATTACTCACTAACAACGCTTATTGTATTACTGAAAGAAAGCAAAGATCTTATAAATGATTCGGAGTACGAGCCAGCAGTAAGTAAATTAGTCAAGTTTATCGAAATTTGGCCAAATGTTGAAGGGGATATTCGCACAAAAAATGCAAGTCTTTATACGAAAATCGAAAGTGATGTTCCAGTACTCGTTAGTAAACTAATGAAAGACTCCGTGGATAAAAAGACAATTAATACATCAATAAGTTCTTTTATTACGGAAATAGAACTATTACAGACAACTTCCAATTACACGTATTGGGATTCAGCTTTAATTTTACTTCGCGAAGGTTTAGAAGCATTACTAATTATTATTGCACTAATAGCTTTTTTGAAGAAATCAAATCAACAAAGTATGCAAAAATGGATTTATGTAGGTGCTTTTGTTGGTCTAGTAGTAAGTGCTATTGCAGCTGTAATTCTTTCTACTATTTTTCAGTCTGTTTCGGCGGGTACGAGCAGAGAAATAATGGAGGGGTATGTAGGTTTAGGAGCAGCGGTTCTCATGATGGGTGTTGGGATTTGGTTGCACAATAAATCAAGTATAAATTCATGGAATCGGTATATACAAACGCAAATGCATCAAGCCATTTCAACTAGTAGTATTTTTTCAATGGCTACTGTTAGCTTTCTTTCTGTATTTAGAGAAGGGGCTGAGACAATTATTTTTTATGCTGGAATTGCTCCTAAAATGTCTACATTTGAATTAAGCTTAGGAATTGTTATTGCTTTGGCGATTTTGGTGATTTTTGCAATTGTTTTAGTTAAAGTAAGCAATAAAATACCAATTCATCGATTTTTTATAGTCGCAACGATTTTAATATATGTATTGGCATTTAAAATAATCGGCGTGAGCGTTCATACATTACAGTTAACGAGTGTTATTCCAATGTCTCCAGTTGATAAACTGCCTGTAATTAGTTCTATTGGTTTTTATCCAACACTGGAAACATTAATTCCTCAATTGTTAATAATTGTCGTAATTATTTGGAATTTCCTTAAACGTAAATGAACAAAAAAAGAAGTTTTTCACGCGTAGAGCGGAAAAACTTCTTTTTATTTATTCATTTTCAAAATATAGCGAATTCCTTCTACAAGTAAAGCCGCAAATAAGCCGAATGATGTTGCGATGAATAAGGATAGGATCCCAGCTAAATCTCCAAAGCCATCTTTTCCAACGATAAACGAGCGAAATAATTCGATAAATCCGATTGCTAGGCCAGCTGCAAATAGATAAAAGCCAATTCGTAAGTTATAAAATAACAAAGCTGCTGAGAATGCTCCTGCAACGACGGAAAATGCTGCAAAAGCAATGAAATTCATAATGACTAAATCTTGACCTAATACGTATCTAACACCAAGTATTAATAAAAATAATGATAGGAAGGTAATGGCTCCTCCTACTTTTCCGTAGCTCTTTAACAAAATGACCGCCTACTTTCTCTATCACTATCATAATAGAAAGTATGGAAATTTCCAAATAACATTATAAAACAAAATAATAAACGCAAATGAAATGACTAGAAGTGCCAAGCAAAATAAATACATGAAAAACTTCATGAAAGCCTAATTTTTTTAAAAAGGAAATTTTCGGCTTTAAACCATATATTATCCCGCCAATTGTGTAAAGTACTCCACCAAGTATTAGATAAAAAAGACCTTGTGAACCTAATGATTCAGCTAGTGGTGATGCTAAAAAAACAATAATCCATCCCATTCCAATATACAAAGCAGTGGAAACCCATCTCGGGCAATTAAACCAAATCATTTTAAAAAGTACACCACTTATTGCAATGAAAGAAATAATCCCAAATAACACATAACCCGTCGTACCTTTTAAGGTGATTAAGCAAAAAGGTGCATATGTGCCAGCTATAAGTAAATAAATCATCGAGTGATCTAAGCGTCTAAAAAATTGAATCACACGGTCTTTTGCTTTGACCATATGGTATGTTGCAGAAGATGCATAGAGCAAAATCATGCTTAACCCAAAAAGAAGGATTGCTGTGATGGAGAGAAGTGTTGTACCCTCCAATGATACTTTAATAATCATCGCAATTAATGCAATCGCAGAAAGTAATGCTCCAAATAGATGTGATAATCCGTTAAATGGTTCTCTAATATAATTTCCCACTTTAAATACCTCCACTTTGTTATGTAGTATTTATAACTACTTAGTATAATACTCTCGTGATAACTAATAGTCAATGTTTACTGAATACTTTTTTTAGGATAATATAGAGACAATAATTTAACGGAGGAATTCAATTGATACATTCTGAAGAAATACTAAAAAAACTGTCATTAGAAGCAGCGATACATGAAGGCGAAATTCCTGATATTGACTTGTATATGGACCAGGTTATCCAATTATTTGATTCTAAATTTGGAGAAACCGTGCGAAATGAAGAGGAAAAAATTCTAACGAAAACGATGATTAATAATTATGCAAAAGGAAAATTATTCATCCCAATCAAAAATAAAAAGTATTCCAAGCAACATATTATGCTTATTAGTCTTATTTATCAGTTAAAAGGTGCACTTTCGATAAATGATATAAAAGCTACGTTAGATCCTGTTAATCAAAAAATAGAAAAAGAGAATTTACAACTAGAAGCATTTTATTCTTCATTAGTTAGCTTACAGCAAAATAATGCGGAAAACTTTTTGGATGAAATGAAAAGTCATGAAGCAGAAGTGGAAAAAGAAGTGGTGGATGATGAGCTAAAACAAATATTATTTATCGCATCTCTTGCAAATATGAGCAATATATATAGAAAAGCTGCCGAAGTACTTGTCGATGATTTATTGAGCAATAAAAAGGATGTGAAAAAATGAAGGAACTATGGACAGACGGTTTTATTTTTACGATGAACGCACTTGATGAGAAAGTGGAAGCTGTTTTAATTGAAAATGGTAAAATTATTGAAATAGGCTTGAAAGCTGATTTATTCGCGTTAGCTGACCGGGTGCATTCTTTACGAGGTGCAAGTATGTATCCAGGGTTCGTAGATAGCCATATTCATATAATTGGTCATGGAGAAAAATTGGCGTACTTAGATTTATCAAAGTTTACTTCCATCGAAGATATTGTAAAAGAAGTTTCGGCTCGTGTTCAAAAGGACAATTGGTATATCGGAGAAGGGTGGAATGATAATATTTTACATGAAGGCCGTCCAATTACTTGTAAAGACTTGGATGAACTATCTCAGAGTCCGATCGTTTTAAAACGAATTTGTAGGCATGTATTAACTGCTAATACAAAAGCGATGGAGCTTGCAGGTATTACAAAAGATACGCCGAATCCAGTAGGTGGAATTATTGGGAAAGATGAAGCAGGAAATTTAAACGGCTTATTTTACGATGAAGCGCAGCGATTAATTACGTCTAATATCCCTCCAGTTACAACAGAGTATTTAAAAGGAGTATTGCAGCAAAGTGTAAGTGATTTGCAGTCGAAAGGGTTAACGGGCGTACATACGGAAGATATGGCTTATTACGGGCCTTATACAGTGCCATTGCAGGCTTTTCGTGAAGTAATAGGGACAAGCTTTCGAACGCATTTATTGAGACATCATGAAGTATTTGAACAGATGAAAGGGGAGAGCTCAACAGAATTCGTTGAATTTGGTGCGATGAAAATATTCGTAGACGGTTCGTTAGGGGGGCATACGGCTTTATTGTCACAGGAGTATTCGGATAACCCTGGCAATAAAGGCGTTGCTGTCCATAGGCCAGAAAAGTTAGAGCAGCTTGTTCAGTTAGCAAGAAAATATGATGAAACGATTGCTGTTCATGTTATAGGAGATCAAGCAGTTGAAAATATTTTAAATTTAATTGAAAAATATCCACCTCCTCACGGCAAGAAAGACAGGCTAATCCATGTGAATATACTAAGGGAGGATTTAGTAAAAAGAATGTCAGCTTTGCCTGTTGTGCTAGATTTACAACCGATGTTTGTTCCTTCCGATTTCCCTTGGGTAATAGAGCGAATTGGAAAAGAGCGCTTGCAGTGGGCTTATGCGTGGAAAACATTAATCGAGGCTGGGCTTGACTGTTCGGGGGGATCTGATTCACCAATCGAAATAGCTGAACCTCTTTTAAGTATGGATGCAGCTGTTAATAATAGCTATTTGCCAAAGCAAGCATTATCGGCATTTGAAGCTATTTCTTTATACACAACTGGAAGTGCAAAAGCGATAGGAAAAGAAGAAAGTCGTGGTAAAATTCAAATAGGATTTGACGCAGATTTTACGATTGTCGATCAAACTTTAACAAACAAAACATTTACGACAGCAAAAGTTCTTCAAACGGTAGTTGCTGGAAATATTGTATTCTCGTAAAAAAATTAGTGAAAAGATGAAACTAAATAACAAACCAAAGCGTATAAACATAAAAAGAAAGGAGTATGATCTACATGCAAAATACAGGTTTGAAAATATTGCTTCATGCAAGTACATGGTTTGCGCCATTTTTAGTACCGTTTGTTTTATTTTTAGTAATAAATGATGAAGAAATAAAAAAACTTTCCATCCAAGCAATTCTGTTTCAATTAGTAATGGCTGTATTAATTACAGTATCTGCTTTCTTGATTATTTTATTAATTGGCATTCCAATGCTTATTATTTTTGGTATAATGGCATTTGTTGTTCCAATTATCGGAATAATAAAAGCTATCAATGGAGACACATTTAATTATCCAATCGTTGGCTCATGGATTAAATAAGTGTCCTAACTAAAGGGGAATTTGTATGGCAACTAGAATCGGTATTGATGCAGGTGGAACGCTAACAAAAATAGCTTATTGGAATGACGAGAAAGAGTTAACATTAATCAGCTTTCCTTCCACTGATTTTCAAGCGGTAAAGGGGTGGATTGATGCTGAGCATCCACTGGCTTCCATCTGCCTCACTGGTGGCCGTGCGGAGCAATTAAAAAACTACTTGTTATCAAAAAATGAAATCCCTTACATTGTTGAATTCGATGCAACAATGAACGGTGTAATGTATCAATTAAAACAAGAAAATAAAAAATGCGAATCAGCGATCATTGCGAATATTGGGACAGGCACTTCTATCCATATTATGAAAAACCAGCAACATAGCCGATTAGGTGGTACTGGTATTGGCGGTGGAACCTTGACTGGATTAGGAATGGCACTAACTGGTCTAGTTGATTACGAAGAAATGATAGAAATTTCCAAAGAAGGAAGTCGGACATACATAGATGTGTTAGTAAGTGATATTTATGAGAGCAATAAATTGCCGATAAAAGGATCTTTGACAGCGAGTAATTTCGGAGGAGTTGCGCTGAAAAAAAGTGACACAAAAAGCAATGCAGATTTGTTAGCAGGAGTGCAAGGGATTATTGGAGAAGTTGTTGCCTCCCTATGTATTCAAGTTGCTGAAGCGCATGAAGTAAGCGATATCATTTACATCGGTTCAACGCTAGAAAATAATGATTTATTGAAAAAAATAATTGAGTCATACACAAGGCTGAAACAGAAAAATCCGGTGTTTTTAGAGAAACATGGATACAGTGGTGCAATAGGTGCTCTACTGGAAAGTATTTAAAATTATTTTCAGCAAAACTGTTGCTTTAAAGGTTTTTTCGTGCTATATTTAAAGAGGATTATTTTTGCTTCGGTTTAGTTAGTAAGTGGCAACACTTTTACTTAACAGTGTTGAGCAAGGATAGTAACACAATGTGTGCAGCTGCTGCATACGAGGAGGAAATACACATGGAACAAGGTAAAGTAAAATGGTTTAACTCAGAAAAAGGATTCGGATTTATCGAACGTGAAGGCGGAGACGACGTATTCGTACATTTCTCAGCTATTCAAAGCGAAGGTTTCAAATCTCTTGACGAAGGTCAAGAAGTAACTTTTGAAATCGAGCAAGGCCAACGTGGTCTTCAAGCTACTAACGTAGTTAAAGCTTAATTTTAAACCTAAACTTTAACAGACTCTCATTCGAGGGTCTGTTTTTTTGTGTTATAATAACAGTAATAAATTTGGAGGTGTAAGCGATGTCTTTATATACTGAAGAGATGAAACTTATAGCAGTTTCAATTGGAAAACCTAGAACCGTCAAGAACGAAGCGGGCGAAGAATTATACTCAGGCATATTCAAAAATCAAGTAGAAGAAGCTCATTTGACGAAGGATGGTTTTATAGAAGATGATGTAGCAGACAAGAAGCATCATGGTGGGCGGGACAGAGCAGTTTGCGTGTATAGCGTTGAGCATTATACAAACTGGATGAAAGAGTTTCAAACACGCTTGCCGATTAGTGCTATTGGAGAAAATTTATTAGTTGAAAACATGTTGGAAGAAAATATACATATCGGAGATCGTTTTGCAATTGGTGAAACGATTATCGAAGTAACGCAAGGCAGAATACCATGCAATACAATCAATAAAAGAACGGGTATTGCGCAATTTATGAAAAGAATGATTGAAACGGGACATACCGGTTACTTATGCAGAGTAATTAAAGAAGGAAAAATAACAAAGCATGATAAAATCGAGAAGGTTTTCGAACATCCAGAAAAAGTAACGCTGTCATATGCTCATTCTATTTATTTTTTTCAAAAACAATCAAAAGAAGGTATTGAAAAAGTATTAAAAGTCGATGCATTGGCGGATGAATGGCGCGATAAATTTGAAAAAATGCTATCCAGACTTTCTTAAGGGGCTACTAACATGAAAAAGTGGAAAAGAGAAATTAGTATTAACGCACCAATCGAATTTGTTTGGCCATTTATTTATGGTGATCTAGAAAAAAAGAAATTAATTTTTCCAAAAGTAATTGCGGAAGAGATTATTGTACATAAAGAAGAAGTAGTTGGTTCGTTAATAAATCAAACGTATCAAAATGGCTCTTATATAGAACAGTATGAGCTAACAATTCTCAAATATACAAACGAAAGCAATTATAAAGCGTTACAAGAAAGCTTTTTATTAAATGATCGTTTTCGCATGACAACGGAGTATGAAATAGAGAGTCAAAGTAATATGACGACCAAGTTTATTTACACATCGATCAACAAACCAAAAAATATTTTATTGAATATATTTCAGTTGTTTGGAAACGATGAAGTAATTATGCGCTTTATGAATCGAACAAAAGAAACGATTGAAACGGCTTATGAGGAAGAACAGAATAGATGAAATATGCAATAATTGGAGATATTCATTCGTCTGTTGAAGATCTACTGGCTGTATTGCGACATATTCAAGAAGTAGAGCCAAATGCTGAAAAAATAAGCACTGGTGACTTATTTGAGTGCATAATTGGTAAGAAAAGAGCACAAAAAGAAGTATTTGATGCAATAGAAGATGTCTTAATCGAACCAGAAAAAATAATGCCACTTTTAACGTTTCCAACCGTTTATGGCAATCAAGAAGAAAGAATAGTGGCGATTTGCAAAGTAGATCATCCTATTATTCATTTTGTGAGTATGTTACCACAAAAGTTATATATTCAAGGTGCTTCCGTAACGCATGGACACGAATGGGACTGGAGCGGAGAACCGTGGACGCCACAAATTACGGAAAATGAGGAAAAACTATTTTTCTTCGGTCATAGTCACACTTCTAGCCTTTTTTTGAATGGAGTACGATCTGCTTTTCAGTTCGATGAAATAATACATCTGTCGTCTGCACATACTGGAGTTAATGTCGGCTCTGTTGTAACGAATAGAGAATGGGTACTATATGACTCCGAGGAACGGACAATTGAATTCAAAAAAACTGCCGATTAAGGCAGTTTTTTTTGTACAGCTTCTCTTGCCAAAGCGTGTGCGGCCTTGTTTTGATCATCTGGAATCCATTTAATAAAAAATAAATCGAACGTGTCAATAATAGGTAGTATTTTTTCTAACACCGCAGCAAATTCAGCGTTCTTCACATATCTTTTTTCTATCGCAGCACAAACTATTTGAGAATCCGTTCGTACAGAAACAATCGAAGGCATTAGCTTTTGAGCTTCTTCCATACCTCTAAGTAGGGCGATGAATTCTGTTGTATGATTCGTGCAACTGCCAATGTATTCACTTATTTTTATATGATGGCCTTCTCCTTTGATGAAAATACCTATGCCACTTGGACCAGGATTTCCTGTCGTAGAGCCATCAATATATACTTCAAGCATTATGTATCACCTGTTTTTCTTGTTTTTATTTAGAGAAAGGGGCTTGCAATAAAAAGTGCAAAAGTAGTAAAATATGACTCAATAATGTTAGGAGAATGAACATGAAAAAAGTACAAATCATACAGGAGATAGATTACTTATTAACAAAGTATTGTGAAGAGTGCTTTGTTAGAACTCAACTCCGTAAAGAGAGAGGAAGGGCGGGGGCGCATAGTTTTTGTATCGATCAGTGCACCGTTGGAGAAAAAATAAAACATGCAGGAACAAAATTAGCTGAAAAATAAAAAGGCCCACGACAATTTTGGCCGCGGGAAGAACAATTTCTTGCTAGATTTTGTTTACGTTTGCAGCTTGAGGTCCTCGGTTTCCTTCAACTATTTCGAAAGTCACATCTTGTCCTTCTTCCAATGCTCGAAATCCGTCTCCTTGAATACCTGTAAAATGGACAAATACATCTTCTCCATCATTGTACTCGAGAAAGCCATAACCTTTTTCGTTATTAAACCATTTTACTTTCCCCTGATGCATCAAACGTTCCTCCCTTAATCCACTAAGTATTCTGATAATGGATAGATAAACTATATATTAAATGACAAGATTCGTCAATAATATGTCGAAAATCAGGTGATTTTTTAACTGTTAAACATTATATAATAAAAGAAAAAAGGTTGGGATAAACATGAATGTACAAATAGAGCCTCTTTCCGATTTAAGTATTGCCAAAAATGCAAAAATGAAACCTATTAAACATATTGCGGATAAAATTGGTATTTCTGAAGATGCATTAGAACTTTATGGAAACTTCAAAGCGAAAATTGACCCAACAAAAATTACAATAAAGACAAACCCAGGGAAAATTGTTTTAGTTACTGCAATTAGCCCAACCGCAGCAGGAGAAGGGAAATCTACTGTTACTGTTGGACTTGCAGATGCTATGCAAAAAATTGGACAATCTGTTGTCGTAGCGTTGCGTGAACCTTCTTTAGGTCCTGTTATGGGAGTAAAAGGAGGGGCAACAGGTGGAGGTTATGCACAAGTTTTACCGATGGAAGAGATCAATTTGCATTTCAACGGTGACCTCCATGCTATTACTACTGCTAATAATGCACTAGCTGCAATAATTGATAATCATCTACACCAAGGAAATGATTTGAAAATTGATCCAAGAAGAATCGTTTGGAAACGAGTATTAGATATGAATGATCGTGCACTCCGTCATATTACGATTGGACTTGGAGGACCAACTCAAGGGGTTCCTCGTGAAGATGGATTTGATATTACAGTTGCTTCTGAAATCATGGCTGTACTTTGTCTTGCAAAGGATCTTTCCGACTTAAAAGAAAGACTTGCTCGAATTGTTATTGGTTATACATATGATAAAGAGCCTGTTACAGTGCGTATGCTAGGCGTTGAAGGTGCGCTCACTTTATTGCTAAAAGAAGCAATTAAACCTAATTTAGTACAGACGATAGAGGGAACACCTGCCCTCATTCATGGTGGACCATTTGCCAATATTGCACATGGATGTAATTCGATCATTGCGACCAAAACAGCGACTAATTTAGCGGATGTTGTTATTACCGAAGCAGGATTTGGGGCAGATTTAGGTGCCGAAAAATTCATGCATATTAAATCGAGACAGGCCGACTTTTCTCCAAGTGCTGTCGTAATTGTTGCTACAATCCGTGCGCTTAAAATGCAAGGTGGGAAACAAAAAGATACATTAAAAGAAGAAGATGTAGATGCTTTACTTCATGGAACGAATAATTTAGAAAAGCATGTGGAAACAATTCGAGCATTTGGTATTGAACCAGTTATTGCTTTAAATAAATTCATCACGGATACAAAAGCAGAAACAGATGCTTTACTAGCGTGGTGCAAGGAGAAGAATATATCGATAGCACTTACAGAAGTATGGGGAAAAGGCGGAGCAGGTGGAGTTGAGCTAGCCCAGCTAGTACTTCGTGAGTTAGAAAAACCATCGAACTTTGCTCCATTGTATGATGTGTCTGATTCGATTGAACATAAAGTACGAACGATTGTTCAGCAAGTATACGGTGGGGAAGATGTTGTGTTTACTGATGCAGCTAAAAAGCAAGTTGCTCAAATCGAATCGTATGGCTGGGATGCTTTGCCGATTTGTATGGCGAAAACGCAATATTCTTTATCAGATCAACCAAAGCTGTTAGGAAGACCAACTGATTTTACGATTACTGTTCGCGAAGTATTACCAAAACTAGGAGCAGGCTTTTTAGTATGTTTAACAGGTGATATTATGACGATGCCTGGACTGCCAAAAAAACCATCTGCACTGAAAATGGATGTTACAGAAGACGGACAAGCAGTAGGGTTATTTTAATAAGCTAGAAAGACTGCCTAAAAAGCGGTCTTTTTTGTTTTTTTTGTATATAATGAAATAGATGATTCAGGTTAAGGAGAATGAAAAAATGAATCCTATTGAACAATGTGAACAGTTAGTTAAAGAAGTGTACAAGCACTTTGATGCAAGTCACGACTTTCAACATATTGAAAGAGTACGCAAAAATGCATTTGAAATACTCGAAACGGAGCCTAATGCAAATAAGGAAATAGTAGAATTGGCAGTTCTTTTGCATGATGTGAGCGATCCGAAATACGCAACGGTACAAGAGGTTTCGGAAGAGGACCGCATAATAGCGCTGTTAAATTTACCAGTAGAAAAAGTGTCTCATATAAAAGAGGTTATCCATTCCATCTCATTTAATGGTGGGAATGAAACAGAAGCTAAAACAATCGAAGCAAAAATTGTTCGAGATGCAGATAGACTGGACGCAATTGGTGCAGTAGGCATTGCTAGAACATTTGCATACGGAGGAGCAAAAGGAAGAAAGCTTTACAATTCCGAAGAAACTCCACGTGAAAATATGTCTGTTGAGCAGTATCGTACAAAAGATACAGCATCCGTTACTCACTTCTATGAGAAACTATTGCTTCTAGCAAATGGTATGCTAACGGAAAAAGGAAAAGAATTAGCAAAAGAAAGACATCAATTTATGGAGTTATTTCTACAACAACTAAGAATAGAAACAGGTGAAGCACTATGAGTCATTTAATCATTTCAAATTTAACAAAAACAGTCGGAGAAAAAACACTGTTTGAAAATATATCTTTCACGATAAACAATCAAAACCGTGCAGGATTAATCGGTATTAATGGGACTGGTAAATCTACATTTCTTTCGATTATTGCTAATGAACTAGAAGCGGATTCCATCGATAGAGATCATCCAAACAAATATCGTATCGCTTATTTAGAACAACAACCAACTTTTGAAAAAGAAGAAACGGTTCTGCAAGCGGTATTTAGCGGAGATTCTCCTATACTAAAAATAAATCGTGAATATGAAGAAGCGTTAGCTGATTTAATGGAAGACTCTAGTTCAACCGAGCTTCAAAATCGACTAATGGACTTACAAGTAAAAATGGATGATTTACAAGCATGGGACATAAATGCACTTGCTAAAACAGCGCTGACAAAATTAGGACTTACGCAGTTTGAAGAGTCTGTTTTACATTTATCTGGTGGACAACAAAAACGAGTAGCTCTAGCAAAAGTATTGATTGAGCCTGCTGATTTACTATTGCTGGACGAGCCTACAAACCATTTAGACAAAGAGTCGACAGATTGGCTACAAGAAATGTTGCAACGCGTAGAAGGGGCGATTATTTTCGTTACCCATGACCGTTACTTTCTAGATGCAGTTGCTACACATATATATGAACTTGCGGATAAAACATTATATACACATACAGGAAACTACGCAGACTATCTCGAATCAAGAGCGCTTCGCGAGGAAATGAACGCTTCTTCTCAGCAAAAGCTTCAAAACTTATACCGAAACGAATTAAAATGGATTCGCAGAGGTGCAAAAGCACGTTCGACAAAACAAAAAGCTCGGAAAGATCGTTTTGAAGAGATCGATGCAAAGGTAGACAGAAATAATTCTAATCAAAACTTGGAAATGGAATTAGCTACAACTCGTCTAGGTAAGCAAGTGCTTGAAGGACAATCGATTTCCAAAGCTTTTGGAACGAAAAAAATTGTAGATGATTTCTCATTCCTTCTACAAGCTGGCGATCGAGTTGGTATCGTAGGTCCGAACGGTGTAGGTAAAAGTACGGTATTAAAAATGCTAGCAGGAGAACTTGCAATGGATTCAGGTGAAATTATTGTAGGATCTACAGTGAAATTAATGCATTTTAAACAACAATTACCCGAGATGAATGAACAATTAAGAATGGTTGAATATGTTCGAGAGTCTTCCAATCTAATTGAAACAGGTGCAGGAGAGAAATTTTCTGCCGCTCAAATGCTAGAGAGATTTTTATTCCCATTAAACACGCATGGTACGCAAATCGGCAAGTTGTCGGGTGGCGAGAAAAAGCGACTTGTACTGCTAAAAATGCTAATGGAGCAGCCAAATGTTTTATTGCTCGATGAGCCTACGAATGATTTGGATATTCAAACGCTATCAGTATTAGAAGATTTCATGGAAACATTCCCTGGAGTTATTATTACGATTTCGCATGATCGCTTCTTCCTAGACCGAATTGCTAAAAAGCTTTGGGTACTAAACGGAGACGGAGCGGTTGGCGAATGGCTTGGTGTATATTCGGATTACTTGGAAACGAAAAAAGAAGCACCGGTGACACCACAAGCTCTAGAAGTTGTGATAGAAGATACTCCTGTTAAAGCGGTGAAGGAAAAAAAGAAGTTTTCCTATAAAGAGCAGCGTGAATGGGAAACAATAGGAGCAGAAATAGAGAAATCAGAACAATTAATCGTAGAGCTAGAAGAAAAAGTGCTGAAAACTGGTGCAGATTTCACGAAACTTCAAGAGCTAACGACACAATTAGAAAATGAAAATGAAAAATACGAGCAATTAATCGAACGTTGGTCTTATTTAGAGGAAATTGCTACTTCGTAATGATGAATTTTGTGGAGGTAAAGAAAAGATGAAAATCGTATCAATTGAACCAACCCCAAGTCCAAACACAATGAAAGTAATTATTGATTCGGAGCTACCTTTTGGTAAAAGCCATAATTACAAAAAGGATAATAGTGTAGATGCGCCGAAAGAAATTCAAGATTTATTTAAAATTGAGGGCGTAAAAGGTGTTTATCATGTCGCAGATTTCTTAGCGGTAGAGAGAATTGCAAAGTTTACTTGGGAGTCTATTTTAGCTTCTGTAGAAAACGTATTTGGAGCAAATAACGAAGAAGAGCAAATAGAAAAACCGCTGGAACATTATGGGGAAGTGTATGTACATGTTCAGCAATATAAAGGAATTCCGCTTCAAGTAAAAGTGTTTGACGGTGAATCAGAGTCAAGGTTTGGTTTATCAGCAAGATTTATAAAAGCGCTGGATGAGGCAATGGAAGGAGATAAAGAAAATTATATTCTCCTTCGAAAATGGGTCGATTTTGGTGTTCGCTATGGTGACCAAAAAGAAGTTGGCGAGCAGTTAGTAAACGAACTAGAAGCAACTTTCCCAGAAACAAAGTTACAACAATTAATCGAAGATAAAGATAAGCCGGCAGATGAAAAACCTGCTGTTCGAGTTCCTTTTTCTTTAGAACAATTCAAAGCAAGTGAATGGGAAACTCGCTTCCAACTGTTAAATAATTTGATCAATCCGGAGCTGGAAGACCTTTCTATTTTGGCACTTGCAGTACAAGATGAGCAAATATCGATTCGTCGTCTAGCAACGGTATATTTAGGATTAATAGAAGATGAGGCCGTTATTCCTTATTTGGAAATCGCCTTAAAAGATAAAAGTGCCGCTGTTAGAAGAACTGCAGGAGACGCAATGAGTGATCTGGGATTCGGGCAGTTTGAAGAAGCGATGAAAACAGCACTCTTTGATAAAAACAAGCTAGTAAGATGGAGAGCGGCCATGTATTTCTATGAAATAGGGACGGTAGAAGCACTTCCCACTTTAAAAGAAGCAATGGATGATAAGGAATATGAAGTCAAACTTCAAATTCGCATGGCAATTGCTCGAATCGAAGAAGGCGAAGAAGCAAAAGGCTCTGTTTGGAAGCAAATGAATGAAGCTCGAAAATAAATAAACTATCACAACCTCACTCGAACAAGGGTGAGGTTTAAATTATTAAAATTTTTACGAATTTTGAACTAAAGTAATCGCTTTTCTATTATAATAAGAACTATGTATAAAAATGAATGATGAGTCATTTAGCTTAATGACTATTATTAATCGGAAAGGAGGAACTAACGAATGCCACCACCAATTTTGTTACACTCAAAAATAACAGTGCCACATGCCGCATTAGAGTCGATTGAAAGAGAACGTTTATTTGATTTACTACGCCATACTGGAGCAAAAAAAATAACGATTTTACGGGCACCAGCTGGATATGGCAAAACAACACTTCTGAGCCAATGGTTTAGCCAACTGAATGAATCTGTTGCATGGCTTTCAATAGATACGACAGATAATGACCCGATACGTTTTTGGAAATATATTATTGGTGCAGTGTCAGATGCAGTAAAAAGTGATATCGATTTTAGATTACTTTCTTTATTGGACGAGCAGTCCTCATTAGAATTATTAATAGATTCTTTTTTGAATGAAATTGGTTCGATAGAGAAAACAATACATATGGTCATCGATGACTATCACTTAATAGAAGGTCAGGCTATTCATACGACGATGGCTCGATTTATAGAATACCTACCTAATAATGTTTGTGTTTATATAACAAGCCGCATTGATTTACCATTTCCTCTTGCAAAGTGGCGTGTGAAGGCATGGCTGACTGAAATCGGTGTGGATCAGCTGCGCTTTACGTATAATGAAATACAAAATTTTTATAGGAAGCAAGAATTAGGCTATGACAATACAGAGATACTCCAACAAGTATTTGAAAAGACAGAAGGCTGGGCAGCTGGTATTCAATTAGCGGGGCTTATGTCGTTAAAAACGGAGTGGAACGTAGAATCTTTTGAAAGTACGCATCCGTTTATTACCGAATTTTTACTTCAGGAAATTTTATCGTCACTTTCATCGGAAACACAGGATTTTCTAGTGCAAACCTCGATATTAAACGAACTAAAGCCAACAATTTGTGATGCGCTTACAAATCGTACTGATAGCCATTCTATATTGATGGAGCTTGAAAAAAAGGGATTATTTATCGTGCGATTGCATACGAGCGAACCGGTTTTTCGCTATCATCATTTATTTGCAGATGCTTTACAAATTGAACTAAAGCAGCGCTATTCACAAGCAAGCATGTCATCCTTATATGAAAAAGCAGCGGCTTTTTTATGTGAGCAGAAAGATATTATTTCTGCGATTGAACTTTTGATGCATGGGAAACAGTATAAAGTAGCTGACGAGTGGATATATGAGTATCTTGTTTATATTTTTACTTCTAAGCAAATTTCTACATTCACACGCTGGGTTCAACTATTGCGCGATAGTAGTTGCGCTGTACATGTGGAAACGCTTGTGATGTACATTGTTACATTAGCTAATTCTTTAAAAATGAATGAAGCGAAGGAATTGATTCTGGAGTTAGAACAGAAGCATATACAAGAACAATGGATGGATGAAGAAGAGTTTAAAGGTATTGCAAGTATTTTAGAAATGGTAAAAGGATATGTTTTATTTGCAATCGGAGAAGATTTGGATCAAGTAGCTGAAATTGTTAAAAAGCACCTTGAAGAGGGAATAGTCAGTACGAGATGGGATAAATTCCCGATTCAATATAATTTAAGCGAAGCTAGAATTCTACGAACTGGTATTGCTTCCAGAGGGAAGTTATGGTCATTTGAAAAATCAGAATCTTTTATCGGGCTATTTCGTGGTACTGAATTAAAGGAAAGTAGCATGACTGTATTTAGTTACGGTGTATCTGCGGAGAGTTTGTATGAAAGAAGCTTGATTGATTTTTGTATCTTGGAATTAGAAAAAGCATTAAAATCCGGTTTGGAATGGAAAGATCCAGGTTTATTTATCCCGATGTATATATTGAAAGCGCGCATATATGGTGCACAAAAGCAATTTATTGAGGCGCAAGCTATATTGGATTATGCGATGAAGATGACAAAAGAAAAGCATTGGATTCGTTCATTGCATGCGATGAAAGCGCATTGTTATGTGATGGAAGAAGATATTATCCGTGCGGAGCGAGAGCTTAATTTGTCGATGGGGTTAAACAGTCATGATGCTGAGTCGGAAGAAGTATTTTGGTTGTTAGTGCAAGCACGACTTTTTATCGCTAAAGGAGAAATAGAGAAAGCATTAAAGTCTATTTTACATGTGAAGGTACAAGCGATAGAAGAAGAGCAAATGTCGACAATTATCGAAACAACCGTGTTGGAAGCTGTTTGCCATGAAAAATTATTGAATGAAGAATTAGCAATAACAACATTGCATCAAGCGTTGGAGCATGGTGTAAAATATTTGTACGTTAGAACGTTTACAGATGAACCAGATGTAATGAAATTGTTGAAAAAATATGTGCGCATACGTCGCGGTGAGGGACAGGAGCACTTCGATTCCATTGCGATGCCTTATGTGGAACATTTAGCGGGGCCGGTAGAAGAAGATTCTGTTTTAGATTTACTTACACGACGAGAACGGGAAGTTTTGCAATTGCTCGCAAACGGTTCGTCTAATATGGAGATTGCAAGTAAGTTGGTGCTTTCAGAAGGTACTATACGAATTTATTTGTCTAATATTTACAGTAAGCTTGGTGTAAATTCACGAACACAAGCAGTTATACATGCAAAGGAATTGAATATCTAATAAAAAATGGGTAAAAAGACGCCCAATCCTTTAAAGCAAAAACATGCTTAGTGTCCCAGTCTCAGGCTCGCTTCAGGCTTCCCATTGGCCTATACGATGAACGGTAAAATTTTAAAAGCTTGTTGGAGGTGGCTGCACCGCTTCCCACAAGCTTTTTCGTCGGTCATCGTATGGCAAATGTTCGTCTTACGCTCGCCAGAAACTTCCGTACCAGGTAGTTAAATGCTTTTGGCAATAGAAGAAGCAAGTGATATTCTATCTATTATGTAGGCTGCCAAAGATGCAATTTTGGCAGCTTTTTGTAGGTTTTTAGAAAGCGACACTTCCATATCTGGATAGAAAGTGGAGAAGTAGATGACAAACTTACTTCGTACGAAAATTGTTGGTCTATTTCTAATAAGAAGTGTCCATGAACTTTTTCTCTTCTCTTTACATGAAAAGGCTTAAGTAGAAAGAACATGAATACATTCCCATAAGCAGGGTGGATGTAGTGAAAAGCGGCGACTAGGGTGGGAAAATTACAAGCTGAAGACCCTGGACTGAGCGTAGCGGAACTTTGTTTTGTGACGAGTAACCGCAGGAGCACAGGAAGCGGCTGAAGCCGTGCCCACCGAACGCGCCCGCTTGTAACGGAATCCACTTCCACATCCCTATACTTCCTTCCTATCGATATGTATCTTGAACTCTGTGTTCAAGCTGCGTTTTTAAAGCTACTTTTATTTATTTAAAAAATAATCGAGTATAAATTGTTGGAAGTTAGCCGCAGCAGGTGATAAATAGCGATTTTCCACTATTGCCATGCCGATTACTCGTTCACATACCATGTTTTGTATGCGTAATTTTGCGATTTTATTTGTATTTATGTCTTCCCCATCTGGCAATATCGAAAAACCTAGTCCTGCTGCAACGAAACCAGCAACAGTCGCCACTTCATCTCCTTCAAAAGTAATATTTGGTTGTAAACTGGCCTCAGTAAAAATCCCATCTGTCGTATTGCGTAGTGCATACCCTTTTTTCATCGAAATAAACGATTCCTGTACTATTTCTTGTAACGTAATACTTTCGCGCTTGGCTAGTTGGTGATTGATTGGAACGATAACGAATAATTCATCACGCCATAGTTCTGTCCATTTAATCGGTTTTTCATATTCGATGGAAGCGAGCAGACAAAGGTCTAAGCCACCAGCTTTTAATTGCTTTAATTGAATATGCGTATGGTTTTGCTTCAATTGAAACGTAATATGCGGATACTGCTCATGAAAGGCTCGGATGATATTCGGAACAGTACTCGTACCAAGTGTATGTAAAAAGCCAAGTGATACTTCTCCTTGTTCTGGATTGATGAGCTGTTGAATTTCATCCAGTCCATCATTCATTTCATTTAGAATGCGATTAACGCGCTGTAAAAACATCATACCGTAACGATTTAATACAATAGACCTACCTTGTCGATCAAATAAAGGAACGCCAATTTCATCTTCTAAGCTAGCAATAGATCGACTTAGCGCAGGTTGCGAAATAGATAATATTTCTGCAGCACGAGTCATATGTTGAATGTTTGCAAGTGTTTGGAAATATTCTAGTCGTTGCCATTCCATGTATACAACTTCTCCTTTAGTTATTGATACCTTTTATGCATGATTGTGATAAAAATAATAAATTATACTTTATGAATTGTCAATGATAGGATTAGTAACAAGATGAGATGGTAAACAAAAGGGGATATTCAAATGAAAGTTGTCGCACCTAAATCTTTTACATTCATAGGCGGAAATCGGGCTGTATTATTGCTCCATGGATTTACAGGAAGTACGAAAGATGTGAAAAGATTAGGAGAATACTTACAAAAACGTGGTTTTACTTGTCATGCACCAATGTACAAGGGGCACGGGGTAACACCAGAAGAACTATTGCAAACAAGTCCAGCTGACTGGTGGCAAGATGTTGTGGATGGTTATCATCATTTGAAAAATCAAGGATATACAGAAATTGCAGTGGCAGGTATTTCGTTAGGTGGCGTATTTTCTTTAAAAGTGGCGGAAGAATTTCCAGTAAAAGCAGTTGTATCGATGTGTGCACCAATTAAACGAAGCAATACAAATGGATTATCTGAACGTTTGTATAATTATGCAAAGCTGTATAAATCTTTTGAAGGAAAATCAAGAGAAATTATCATAGAAGAATTAGAAGTTTTAAAAAATGTACCGAAAGATTCTTTAAATGGTGTTCAAGCACTTACTGAAAATACATGTGAGGATTTACATGAAATTACATCACCAACACTTGTATTACAAGGGGTTCTTGACGATGCTATTTATCAAGAAAGTGCACCGTTTATCCTTGGGCAAGTAGAGGCAGATGAAAAAGAAATTATTTGGTATAAAGAATCAGGACATATTATTACAGTAGGAAAAGAAAAAGACAAAGTATGTGAAGATGTGTATGCATTTTTAAATCAAGTAGATTGGTCAACCCCAACTCAAGCAGTAGTATAAGACAAAACACCTTCGACTAGAAGGTGTTTTTTACGTTCATAAGAATAAGAAAGGGAGTATATAAAAATGTAGCATGAACACAGGGTTTACGGTACCTATAGAGAGGAAGCGAGTATAGGGATGGGGAGAGTAAATTTCGTTACAAGCTGACGCTTTGCTTTCCTGCGGGGCTTTCAGCTCGCACTGTTCTCACTGGAGTCGCCGTTTTTCACTACATTCATCCTGCTTATGGGAGTGTATTCATGTTCTTTCTACTTTAGCCCTTTCATGTAAGGGGGAGAGAAAAAAGTTCATCAACACTTCTAGTTAGAAATAGATCGACAATTTTCGTATGAAGTAAATTTGTCATCTACTTTTACACTTTCTATCCAGATATGGAAGTGTCGCTTTCTAAAAACCTACAAAAAGCTGCCAAAATTGCATCTTTGGCAGCCTACATAATAGATAGAATATCACTTGCTTCTTCTATTGCCAAAAGTATTTACCTACATGGCACTGAAGTTTCTGGCGAGCGGAAGGCGAACATTTGCCATACGATGATCGAAGAAAAAGCTTGTTGGAAGTAGTGTAGCCACTTTCAACAAGCTTTAAAAATTTTACCGTTCATCGTATAGCCCAATGTGAGCCGGAAACTGCGTCGCTAAGTAAAGGGCCGGGCGTCATTTTGCTCGGTTTTTCTTATGATATAATGAAATACAAACGAGAGGGTGAAGGCGATGTATAGTAATTTAGAAGAGTTGGCGGGACATCCAGTGTTTTATTATTTTGGAGAAATTTCTAAAATACCAAGGGGTTCGAGCAATGAAAAAGCAATTAGTGATTATTTAGTTCGTTTTGCACAACAACGAAATTTAGAAGTAATACAGGACGAAGCATTAAATGTCATTATGAAAAAGCCTGCAACAGCGGGCTATGAAAGTTCACCTACTGTAATTATTCAAGGGCATATGGATATGGTTTGTGAAAAGAATAAAGATACGGTGCATGATTTTGAAAATGATCCTCTTCAGTTACGAATTATAGGGGATATGTTATACGCTACGGACACAACCTTAGGCGCGGATAATGGAATTGCTGTTGCGTATGCTTTAGCTTTATTGGATGCTAATGATATTCCGCATCCACCGCTTGAAATAGTTATTACGACGGAAGAAGAAACAACGATGAACGGTGCTCTTGCCGTAGATGCAGATCATTTTAAAGGGAAAATTCTCATTAATATTGATTCGGAAGAAGATGGAAAGTTGCTTGTTAGTAGTGCAGGAGGGGTACGCGTTGAGCAAACATTGCCTATTCGTTGGGAAGATGCTCTGGATGATCAAGTTGTTTACCGTGTAAGCATAAAAGGATTAAGTGGCGGCCATTCTGGCATATCGATTGATAAAGAAAGAGGAAATTCCAACAAATTATTAGGTAGATTTTTGCGAGATTTAATAACTGAATTTTCTTGTTTCATTCAGAATATTCAAGGTGGATTAAAAGGTAATGCGATTCCTCGTGAGGCTGAAGCAACAGTTTTTATTCATCCAAATGATGTACATAAAATAGAAGAAAAAATCACGGAATGGAATGAAATATTTCAAACGGAATTACAATCTTCTGACCCAGGGGTATCGATAAGCTTTGAACAAACAGCAAGTATTTCTTCACAGGTGTTTTCGAAAGACACGATGCATAAAGCGATTAGCTCTTTGTTATTAATTCCACACGGCGTGCAAGGGATGAGCATGGGCATAAAAGGATTAGTGGAAAGCTCGACGAATTTGGGCGTTGTAACAACGACAGATTCAGAAGTCATTTTTGTTAGCGAAATTAGGAGCTCCGTTAAAAGTGTAAAATCGTATATGGTTACGCAAGCAAAAACAATTGCGGAAATACTTGGATGTGGCATAACAGTGGATTCAGATTATCCAGAATGGCCATATAATCCGAACTCAAAAGTGAAGCAATTATTTGAAGAAGCGTATAAAGAAAAATATGGTACAGAAATGGAAGTAATTGCTGTACATGCTGGTATCGAGTGCGGGGTATTTATCGAGAAAATTCCAGGCTTAGATGCAGTTTCCATTGGACCGGACATGTTTCACGTTCATACTCCTGAAGAGCATGTAAGCATTCCTTCGACAATAAATAACTGGGAATACTTCCTTTATACTTTGAAAAAGATGAAAGAGTTTTATTAATCGCAAAAACGTCCATTCGACAAAAATCGAATGGGCGTTTTTCGTTGTGCTAATGTTTTAAAACAGTAAATGCTTCTGCCACTTTTTGTGCAAAAGATAATGGTGGTTCCACAGATTGAAAATGAACATATAGAATCGTTGGGTTAGTGAAAATCCAATGATTATGAATGGCACTTACGATTAAGTTATTTTTCACTAACATATGAACAAATGCGGGAAGCTCTTCTTGCAAAAGGACAACTTCTCCTAAATTGAGTGCATGTCCCTCCTGATCCAACGATTCAAACGTAATTCCTGCAGGTAATGCACTTCGCGAAGGGCGACCTTGAATCGTGACAGATAAATGACGCCCAATCTCCACCGAGCATATGCCATTGTCCATACTACCTTTTCCATTAACAATTTGAGCATATTGATGGCAAATATCTTGAAAATTAAACACAAAAACACCTCTGTCATTTTTAACAGTTTATGAAAGAGTGGATTTGTTCATGATACGGACAAGAAAATGTTAAAAAAGTGAGTAAATAATGGCAGTTAAGTAAATAATAAAAAGACAAGTTGAAGTTTGAAGAAATGAGGTGGTTATATGAGTGGAAAATTAATAAAAACGGAACAAAAAACAAAAGAAGAAATCCATATAACTTATTATTTCACAGCACTATTCATGGTAATTGGAACGCTTTCTATTCTCTATATTTTGAGCTTTAGGGTAGAAAAGTTAAACATATTTACGCTGTTACTTGCCATTTCTGCGGGTGGCTTGCCAATTGGCGTCATTGGTGCATTTATCGATTACAAAGTTTCTGAATATAGGATAAAGTACGATAAGATTGTGTGATTTAGAATTAGGAGTGTGAAAGTAATTGGATTTTATTTATGGCCAAGAATCGCTTACAAGCCTTCAATGGATATTACGAGCAATTGTCTCCTTTTTCTTTTTATTATTAGCAACTAAAGTGATGGGGCGGCGATCCATTTCGCAGCTACGGCTTATCGATTTTACAATCGCTTTAGTTCTTGGAAATATTCTCGCACATCCTCTATCAGACGAAGGATTAGGATTAAAAGGATCTATTCTTACGACCAGCGTACTCATTATATTGTATTTGCTTATTTCTTTTGTGAGTTTGAAATGGACTAGGGTAAGAAATTGGCTAGAACCAGCTTCATTCCCTCTGATAAAAGATGGTGAAATTTTGTATAAAGGATTAACGAAGGCAAGAATATCCATTGATTATCTGTTATCGGAAGCAAGAAAATCCAAAATCGAAAAAATTCATCATGTTTCACTTGCTCTTTGGGAACCAGATGGGACAATATCATTTTTTGTATCTCCTCAACTACAACCTATAACCGCGGAAGATATACAATTAGTCAAGAAACCCTTTTCACTTCCTCAAGCAATTATTAAAGAAGGCAAGTTAAATATAAATGGATTGCATCTTGCAGGAAAAGATATTACTTGGCTAGAAGATAAAATGCGAACGTTAAATGTGGATACGCAAGATATATTGCTAGGAACAGTTGATCAGGATGAGCTGAGAGTATATTTGTATACGTCCCTGTGACGCAAATAACTTCCCTGAAAAAGATAGTATTGGAAAAAAGATTGAAGCAATATAAAATGAAGATAGGAATAAAAATCATTCGGTGTAACAGGATGGAATTATTTTATTCTACACACGAATGGAGAGATGAAATGATTCAGTTAGAGAAAATGAATAAACTAGAATTTGATGAGTATTTAAATTTTATGATCCCGGATTATGCTAAAGAAATATCTACTAATTATAATCTAGCAATGGATAAGGCAATGGAAGAATCAGAAGTGATGATGAAGGATATATTTTCAGAAGGCTTAGATACAGAGGGACAATTTTTATATAATATTTATGACCCAGTCTTAAAAAAGAAAGTAGGAATTATCTGGTTTAACGTAAACCGGGAAATTGATCGAGCATACATTTATCATATTTTTATTGAGGAAGCATATAGAAAACAAGGTTACGGTACTAGGGCTTTAGAGGAATTACAAGTGAAAGTAAAAGAACTTGGGATGAACTCACTTGCTTTAAGTGTGTTCGGCAGCAACAAATCTGCACAAAGCCTCTACCAAAAGTTGGGTTATGTGACATCCTCTATATCGATGCATAAGCTACTATAAAATTAACGTCCCTGTGACGCAAGCAATTCTGAATTGTTTGTGTCACAGGGACGTTTTTCAATTTATATACTCGCGACCTTCGTAATGATTCATATCATCTACATATTGTTGCGGCTTATTTTCATCTGTTGTTTTATTGTTTTGCCGTGGCCCAATATAAGTTGAGGGGATAATTGGTGCAATCGCCTTTTCCCATTGGCCTTTATCCATCGAATAAGTATGTGCCATAATATTTGACGGTGTCAGCGTTAATATATCCGAGCCAAGAATTACTTCTGGTGTAGGTGCATTAAATATGGCAAGTACATGGGTTTGATCCACAGTAGCAAATTGATAATGCCACCAGCCTTGGGGGATATTCACGACTTGGCCAGGAGTGATCGAATATGTTTGATATTGTTTTGTAAATGGATTCAATAAAGAAGCGGTCATTGCTCCAGAAATACAATAAACAAGCTCTGAAGCATTCGGATGATAATGTGGCTCAATCACATTGTTTGCACTGAGGAAAATATCTATTAAAGATGTATTATTCAGCGTGTTTAATTGTTGCACTCCTAAAACATTCAAGAAGTTGAAAACATCTTTTTTAAAGAGCGTATTGTTATTTACATCAAACGTGAACTCGGTTGAAGGGGAAGTGTAATCAATCGAAGAATCCATAAACAAGCCCGCCTTTCATCAGTTGTAATATGCCCATAAACACATTCTCTGCATAATATGTACGTACTCAATTTGTTGTGCAAAATAAAAAAAGAAAGAGCAAAATGCCCTTTCGATTAATTGATAAAACGATTTTGATTTACTTGAAAAATTCATAAAAACCCAAATTCATTGGAATCGCCCATACATAAAATGCATATAAAAGAGCTACCCCAAGAAAAACATCGTATAACCCTTTCACTAAAAACCTTCGAAAAACAATTTTAATAAAATAAGCTGTTAGGAACATAGTTAAAAACAAGATAACTAATGGAACTATAATTTGCACGAAGCTAAGTTCGAGCCCTTCAAATAAATTCAACTTGCTTACCACCCTTAAATATGTAAATTATTTAGTATCACTCCAAAAAGTATAGCATATCGTTCAAGTAATAATATTTACCCAATAATTAACATTAATTAATAGTTGCATAAAAAACATACGTTCGCATATACTAAGTGAAAAGGAGGGAACGTTTGTGCGTATATTGTTGGAGAAATATTTTGGCCGTGGCCAAATTGTTGAATTAATGTATCTATCTAAGTCAGGGGAGATAAGTAAGAGGAGGGTAAAAATCATTAAACTGCAAGACAATTCTTTTCAAGGATTTTGTTTCACAAGAAGTGCGAAGCGAACATTTCTAATCGATAATGTACTCGCGTGCGTTCCTGTAGTGCAAAGAGAGAGAGATGTCATATAAAGTGGACTATAGTCAATTTCCAAATCGTTCAATTGTATGTATTGATATGATGAGTTTTTATGCTAGCTGTATAGCTGTACTCCACAATTTAGATATACGCAAGGTGCCAATTGCAGTTGTGGGAAATTTACAGCATCCAGGGTCCATTGTGCTTGCAGCTAGTCCTCCGATGAAACAGCGATTTGGGATTAGGTCTGCAAGGTCGAGGCTATATGATATTCCAAATCATCCTGAAATAAGAGTGTTTGAAGCTAAAATGCAGTATTTCTTAGAAATGTCGATGGCTGTGACGGATATTTTGCATACGTATGTTCCTCCGGAAGCAGTTCATGTATACAGCGTAGACGAATCCTTTATTGATTTAACAGGAACAGAAAAATTATGGGGAAACCCAGAAGATACAGTTCAGCGCATACAAGAGGAAATATTAAATACGCTGCAATTGCATAGCACAGCTGGTATGGGCCCAAATATGTTAATGGCTAAACTTGCTCTTGACTTGGAAGCTAAGAAAAGTGGTTTCGCCAAATGGACATTTGAGGATGTGCAAACAAAACTTTGGCCTGTTAGCCCTCTAAGAGAAATGTGGGGGATTGGATCTCGAACCGAAAAAACACTAAATAATATGGGTATTTTCACTGTCGGACAACTAGCAAATGTCCCTTTATCATTATTAGAAGATAAATTCGGTGTTATGGGAAACCAGCTCTATCACCACGCTTGGGGAATCGACTTATCTAAACTAGGATCGCCAATCGAATCGGGGCAGATCAGTTATGGTAAAGGCCAAATCTTAATGAGAGACTATAATAAAATCGAAGAAGTTCATACTGTTTTGTTGGAAATGTGTGAAGACGTAGCGAAAAGAGCAAGAGACGTGCTCCAATCAGCTCGTACAATTTCACTAGCCATTGGTTATAGCAAAAATGCATTCGGTGGTGGTTTTCAAAGGTCTAGAACAGTCGAAGAAGCAACAAACGATACGATGAAAATTTATCAAACATGCAAAGAATTATTAAAAGAAAATTACAATGGAAGTCCAGTAAGGCAAATTTCCATTTCTATCACAAAGCTGGAGGATGAACACTCCATGCAGCTTAGCTTATTCGAAAAGGATAATTGGAAAAATCGAAAGCTAGCAGCGGCTATGGACGGTATTCGCAATAGGTATGGTTCAGCTTCATTATTAAGAGCCGTATCTTACACACCAGCAGGGACGGCGGTTAAACGCTCTAAAATGTTAGGAGGGCAGAAATTATGATAAGAGATCGTGGTACAAAAAAGTGGACCGCAATGATGCTGCCAGAGCATGTCGAAATGCTGAGAGAACATAAGCAAGCTCTATATGAAACTCCACGTCCTCAGTTGGATGAATGGGATCTCGCAACTATTCAAGAAACAATAGAAATAGCTATGAAAAGGAATGTAGAAGTTACTGTGAAAGTATGGAGTGATGGTGAATTTATTTATCAAGTGGGTAAAATAACGTGGATAGATTTTATTAATCGTGAAATCGAGATGGAAGACGCACTCAAATCGTTTACGCTCCAGATGGACGGAATTGTGGATGTGACGATAGTTGAGTGAAAGGTTTTGGAAGGATTTTCTCTTTGTTTGTCGAATTGTAGATGAAGGGGAGGTGGATTAACTATGACAGAACCGAAATGCCCTTCTTGTTATATTCAAGGTTTGGAGCATATAGTATCGTCCGATAGTGTAGAAACATCTAATGTTGGAGATCCGTGGTTTAATATTGCACATTGTAATGTTTGTGGGCATGTTTACGGGATTTTCAATAAGGTTTCCCTACAGCCATTACCTTTGATATCGAATTTCGAAGATTGAATATAACGCTAAAGCATGCTCACTGTGGGTGTGTTTTTTTGTTGTAATGAAAGTAGAAGTGTCGTCTAAACTGGATAGTTCTAGTTAATGTCCTATGTTACAAATGATTTTTTGTAACATAGGACATTATGTTTTAATTACCCGGAAGACTCAAACTATAAAGTCTTTGAAATTTTTCACAATCTACTAGGCCATTTAAAGGTATATCTAAGAAATATGCTAACTGCCATTCCTGCGTTTTTTGAGCCTGACGACTTGTAGGTTTGTCCCAAGGCGGATAAACACGCATTGCTCGTTTTCCACCTATTCCTTTATTAGAAACGACATTTTTATCACATAGAACGGCTTTTGGAAAGATGAAATGACCAAAGTCATTCTCTTTGCGTGTACTAATAACAAAAAAATCAGCTGGATCAGAAATATCATATGGTTGGATTGGTCCTTCTTCACTTCTCTCCCACAAAGTCACAAATTGACCGACCTTTGTAGGAGTAACCTTGGCCGAGCGAAATCTAATGGAGAGAGTATTTAGTGTAAATACATATGCTCCATATTCAGCGTTTTGTGGTTCTAATTGAGGTTGAGAGCATTCGAATTTGCATGGCTTGTAAACTAGATCAGTTGTTGTAATAAGGTCATTGTGAATTGGGACAGTAGAAGACCATTGGGTTTTCAATATATAAATCCTCCATTTAAGTTATTGTTTATGTGGAAAGTATAGCACTTGAATAGTGACAACAGTCTGTCAGCATAATGATAACATTATTTGATTTTGTGATAATGCTATAGATCTATCTATTTACAAAATGCACCATAAAAGTTAATTGGATTGGAGGGGATGTATAATGTTTTCAAAGTTTTTTAAGGTTGTCTTGCTTTTTGTATTAGCACTAAGCTTCAACTTTTCACATGCAGATGCAGCTGGAACAGTAATGTGGGGGAAAACTGAACTGAAATTGGGCCAAATTGGTAAAGTTACTATTGAAACTGAAACTGAACTAGTAAAACTAGAGAGTGATGGCTCTTTATCAATTGTACGTGTTTTGAAGATAGGAGAAGAATTTCGTGTATACAGTTATAAGAGTAATCATGGTGGTTTATATGGCGTTGGAGGAGGTAGCTTCGTTCGAGCAGATGGACATGTAAAGTATGAAACTCCTTCTAAATCTAAGTTAGCTTTACTTCAACAAATGGGTGAGAACCCAGCGCCAGTTCAGCCAGTTAAACCATCTCAACCTAAGCCAGGTGTTGGAAGTGGATTAGAAATTATTCCAGGAGCTCCTACTAGTTATCCTAATTGTACTAAAATGAAAGAATATTATTCTTATGGGGTAAAAGAAGGCCATCCTGCATATGCTTCAAAACATGATAGAGACAAAGATGGTTGGGCATGTGAAAAAAATTAGTTTATTAATGGGGTTCTCAAAAGCATGCTTTAGACAAAATCACGAAACTAACAAAAAACTCACAATAAAAGCTAAAACAGATGAAAAAATATGAAAAGAGAAGTAGAATAGAAACTAGAAATCCCTTTATACAGAGGGGAAATGAACATAATTGAAAGCAGGCGAAACCATGAACGCATATGATGAGTACATGAAAGAAGTAGTTAAACCAATGAGAAGTGAACTAACAAACGCTGGATTTAAAGAGCTTATTACAGAAGAAGACGTAAAAGACCATATGGCAAGTGCTGAAGGAGTATCACTAATCGTGATTAACTCGGTATGCGGATGTGCAGCAGGACTTGCTAGACCGGCAGTAATTGCGGCTGTGGAAGAGTTAGAAGTGAAGCCGGCTAATTTAGTTACCGTGTTTGCTGGACAAGATCAAGACGCTACGGCTACGATGAGAGGTTATTTTGAAGAGATTCCACCTAGTTCTCCTTCGATTGCAGTTTGGAAAGATGATCAGTTAGCTTATTTTATTCCACGTGAACAAATTGAGAGCAATTCAATGGAAACGATTAGAGATCATTTGTCTGGTGTGCTTTCACAAATCGTATCTTCATGAAAGCAATCGTTACAACTGCGGGACGTACGAATGAAGTACTAATAGAGCGTGCAAAAGAGGTAGCGAACGAGCTATCTCTTGCTTACGTTGATCGCAAAAAGAAGTCGGTACAAGCACTTCAAGAGCAACACCAAAGTGACGTAATTGTCGTAAACAAGGAGAGATTAGAGCTATTTATGTTGGGCTCGACGTCTCCTTTTTTCTTTCACCCTAATTCAGCGGCTTTTCGAATGAAAAGATTAGTAAAAGGGGAGCAGGATCTTTTTTTACAAGCGACGGCTTTGCAAAAAGGGGATCGTTTCTTAGATACGACTGCTGGGCTTTGTTCGGACAGTATGATCGCGGCTTTCGGAGTGGGAGACGCAGGAGTTGTACATGCATGCGAAGCGAATGCGCTCGTTGCGTACATCGTTTCGAATGGGTTAAAGCAGTATGAAACGCCAATTGCAGAATTGCAGCATAGTATGCGCCAAGTACAATTAATTCATCAAGAGTCGATTCAGTTTTTAAAAGCGGCAGAAACGGATGCATATGACGTTGTGTATTTGGACCCGATGTTCGAGGAAGAAATCGAAGAATCGTCGAACTTTCAAACGCTTCGAAAGGTTGGGCAGCAAGATGCTCTCACAGCAGAGTGGGTAGCAGAGGCAAAACGTGTGGCAAGGAAAAGAGTCGTATTGAAAGCTCATTTTCGATCGTCTGTATTTGAAGAGTATGGATTCACTCGTTTTACAAGACTCACAGCTAAGTTTCATTACGGAATTATCGAAAAATAAAAAAGCTGTCGATATGACAGCTTTCCGTTAGTCAGTGAAGTTTAAAGAAGTTAAATATCCTAATAAAAATAAAAATCCAATACCAATTACTAAATCTGCATCCATTATGAATTCTCCTCCTTAATTTTAAAAAAGCTACTGTATGTTTACATTAATTATTGTACAATGAATAGTAACAAGAAGAAACCTTTTGTTCGATAAATCGTTTAATTATAAGAGAAGCGTTTCTAATTTAGTCAAAATTGAGGTGATATAGATGAAAAACTGGATGAAAAAATCGATTATCGTAACCGTTGCTTTATTAACATTTGGTCTGATTTCTCCTGACCATTTTATTTGGGAACAATTATTAGACAATAAAAATCCTACTAAAACAATCTCTTCAGATGCTCATACGATAGATTTTGAACCAGTTTCTATTGCGAAAGCACCCGATGTAAAAGAAACAATTGCCATTGCAGCGAGAGAACAATCATACATAAAATTTGGCGAACGCATTGGACCATTTATTCAAAATGAGTTTGATGAGATAATCTTTCCTCGCATTCAAGAAGTGATGGATATGACGATTGCGAAAGTAGATTCAAAAAAAGTTGCAAATTTAACTATTTCGGAACAACCTTCTGGTGAATACCATGAAAAAATTTTTCACATAATAGATAATGATGCAAAAAAAGATTTAATTCGTTTCCATGTTAGAACAGACAAAAAGCCATTAGAAGGCTATTATTTTAATTTTCATTATCATCTTGAAGAAGATAACTATACGAAACACTATGCATTAGGAGAAATTTTTTGGTCCAAAAATACACCTCCGAAATGGCTCTCTTAACGAGGGCTTTTTTGTTTAATGCAGCGAAAAAGGAGAATTACAATGGAACAGTATTTAACATTATGTAAGCATATAAAAGAACATGGATTAACAAAAGAAGATCGTACTGGCACTGGAACGAAAAGTGTATTTGGTTATCAAATGCGATTTGACTTATCGAAAGGGTTTCCTCTTTTAACGACGAAAAAGACGGCATTTCGATTAGTTGTGAGTGAGTTATTATGGTTTATAAAAGGCGATACGAATGTTAAAACATTAATCGAATCGAATAACCATATTTGGGATGAGTGGGCATTTGAAAAATGGGTGAATAGTGAAAGCTATGATGGTCCCGATATGACGAATTTCGGTGTACGAGCTGCAAATGATCCAGAGTTTAAATTGATTGTTAAGGAGCAAATGGACATTTTTTGTACCAACATAGTAGCAGATGAACAATTTGCAGCAGATTTCGGGGATCTTGGTCCAGTTTACGGCAGACAATGGAGATCTTGGCCAAACAAAGATGGCTCTACCATCGATCAATTGCAAAATGTTATTGAACAAATAAAGAAAAACCCAGATTCACGTAGACATATAATTACTGCTTGGAATCCAGCGGAAGTGGATGAAATGGCATTGCCACCGTGTCACACTTTTATGCAATTTTACGTTGCTGAAGGGAAGTTATCCTGCCAATTATATCAGCGTAGTGCAGATGTATTTTTAGGCGTTCCTTTTAACATCGCCTCTTATGCATTACTGACGCATTTAATTGCGAAAGAATGTAAACTAGAAGTAGGAGATTTTGTGCATACACTAGGAGATGCGCATTTATATTTAAACCATTTGGAGCAAGTAGAAACTCAATTAGCACGCATGCCAAAACAATTGCCAACACTTGTTTTGTCTTCTGAAAAAGAGTCTATTTTTGACTTTGAAGAGGCAGATGTATCGATTGAGGGCTATGATCCTCATCCTAAAATTAAAGCACCGATTGCAGTATAGCAATTAGATAGGAGGAGTAATATGATTTCATTAATAGTAGCGCATGATCCAAATCGGGTAATTGGCTTGAATAATGAAATGCCTTGGCATATTCCAGGAGATTTAGCTTATTTCAAAGAAAAAACAATGGGAAAAGCGATTGTAATGGGAAGAAAAACGTTTGATTCTATCGGGAGAGCATTGCCGGGGAGAAAGAATATTGTTATTACTCGAAATCCTTCTTATAAAGCAGAAGGAGCGGATGTAGTTTCGAGTGTAGAAGATGCGATTAAGCTTGCAGAAAGCCATCATGAAGAAGTAATGGTTATCGGCGGTGAACAAATTTTCAGAATGGTGCTACCAAAAGCGGATCGATTATATATTACGTATATTCAAAATGTATTCGAGGGTGATACTTTCTTTCCAGCGTATAGTCACGATGAGTGGGTGCTCGTAAATACAACAGAAGATATGCAAACTCCAGATGGGGTAACATATGCTTATTTAGTGTATGAAAGAAAGGTTAGTGAATAGGTTGTTAGCTACGATTAAAACATTCGGATACTTATTTGGCTATTTGCCTATAAGTATCCCGAAACTAAAAGCGATTAAAGCGAAAAAAAGTACATTGTCGACTGCTGGATATGACGAATTAGTTCATCAAGTTCCGCAAAGATGGTCTGCCGGCATTTTAAAAAGAACGAAAAGTACGTTTGATGTGTCGGGACTTGAAAATTTGCCGGAAGGTCCTGTTTTATTCATAAGCAATCACGAAGGGAATTTTGATATTCCAACTTTATTAGCTCATATTCCGAAGCCTTTTGGGTTTATTTCAAAAGTGGAAGTAAAAAAAATTCCGTTAGTATCCAAATGGATGGAAGAGATGAACTGTGTTTTTCTAGATCGTACGAATCGTAAAAGTGCGTATCAATCTATTATAGATACGTCTACACAACTGCAAAATGGCCATTCTATTTTAGTATTTCCAGAAGGGACAAGAAGCAAAGGAGAAGAGCTTGGTGAATTTAAAGCCGGCTTTGTTCGAATTGCCAAAGATGCGAAAGTATCAATTGTGCCAATAGCTATTTCCGGTACTTCTGACATTATGGAGAAAAATAATAATAAAATACGACCTGCAAAAGTTCAAATATCCGTGTTGAAAACATATAGTATGGAGAGTATCCAAAATAATGAAGCTAAAAAAATTATGGAGGAACTTCATACACAAATTAATAATCGTCTATTACAGATGAAAACTAGAAGCTAATTGTTTACATACTACCTTCATTCTTCTTATAATAGGTATATAGAGGAAGGAAGGGATTTTGTGCGTAAAATTCATATTGTGACAGATTCAACTGCTGATTTAACAAAAGAACAAATTGACTTATTTCATATTCATGTAGTTCCTTTAACTATTCAAATTGACAATGAATCATATGTAGATGGTGTTGACATTCATCCGAAAGAATTTTTAGAGAAAATGGCTGAATCAAAAAAATTGCCAAAGTCTTCACAACCAGCTGCGGGTGTTTTTAAAGAGCTATATGATGAATTGGGTAAAAATGGTGATCGAATTATTTCCATACATATGACAGGCGGGATGAGTGGGACAGTGAAATCTGCTCAAACGGCTGCTGAAATGACCGAATCAGATGTGACTGTCATCGATTCTATGTTTATCTCTTTTGCTTTAACTTTCCAAGTGTTAGAAGCGGCAAAGATGGCCGAAAATAACGAAACAGTGGAAGCAATTGTTGAAAAATTGAACGAAATCCGATCGAAAACGAACTTATACGTAGTTGTTGATACACTTGACAACTTAGTAAAAGGTGGACGAATTGGTAAAGGTGCTGCGATGATCGGCTCCCTATTATCTATTAAGCCAATTGCAAGCTTAGCGGGTGGGGAATATACTCCAGTTGCCAAAGTAAGGAGCCATAAACAAGTAGTAAGTCATTTGTTTAATCAATTTACGGAAGATACAAAAGGAAAGTTAGTTAAAGCGGTAGGAATCTCTCATGCATATGGCTTAACGATGGCTACTCCGTTGATGAAACTTATTGAGGAATCGGGATTTACAAACATCCAAGTTTCTCTAACTTCACCTGTTATTAGTACGCATACTGGTCCAGGTGCAATTGGTTTTATGTATATGACAGAGTAAAATGTGGAAGCAGGGATGACATTCCCTGCTTTTGTTGTATTCAAACATGTAAAAGAGGCGATACGGATGAAATATTTAATCAGCATATTATGTGTTATCTTACTGAGCGGTTGTGCGTCAAAAGAAATAATTCCTGTCCATTTTACTGCAAAGGAATCTATTTCATTCGAAGAATATGTCATCCCTTATTCATTTTTTCCTAGAACAATAGAGTTAGTTGGTATTGGCGATTCCCTTACACAAGGAGTAGGAGATGAACTGAAAAGGGAAGGTTATTTAGGCAGAGTGCAAACAGAACTTTTACAATACAAAGGAATAGAAGATGTTATTTTAACCAATACTGCTTTAAGAGGTAGAAGAAGTGATCAACAATTAAAAATTATCAAAAACGGGGATATCGATCACATTCTTCGAAAAGCAGACATCATCATGATGACAATGGGTGGCAATGATATGATGAAAGTAGTTAAAAAGGATTTACTCAATTTAAAAGTAGAATCCTTTCAAAAACAGCAAGCTTCATTTGAAAAAAATTATGAGCGTATATTGGATAAAATTCGACAGATTAATAGTGAAGCGAAAATTGTACTAATCGGCTTATATAATCCTTTGACTACTGTGACAGATGAAGTCAGTGAATTCGATGACATTGTTGCGGATTGGAATACGACGATTGAGTCAATGAGTTTGGAAGATGAAAATGCTTGTTTTGTACCAATTGATAAATTTTTTAATACGAATGAAAACTTGGTATATCACACAGACTTTTTTCATCCAAACAGTAAAGGATATAAATTAATAGAAAAATCAATAATGAGCTCCTTGAAAGATTGTGGTTTTATAGATATTCAGAAAAGGGAATTGTTGTTTTAAGGAGTGAATGAGATGAATAAATGGAAGATAGCTTTCTTTTTACTAGTATTCGCATTGATCGGAAGTGCCGTAGGATTGTTTTATTTGATTTCTACTCCTACTGACACTACATATATCGAACCAAAGACCGTACAGCAAACTGGGAATATTTTAACAGTAAACACGACAAAAGAAGATTTTGAAGGCATTGCAAATACTTTTATGGCAAAAGCGATGGAAGGTAAGCCTTTACCATTGAAGTTATCATTAGAAGATCAAGTCATATTATCTACCGAGCTAACCATTTTTTCATACACTCTTCCTGTGAAAATGTTTTTTGAACCGTTTGTCGATGAGGATGGAAATATTCGTTTAGAGCAATCGTCTTTGGAAATTGGTCGAATAAAAATTCCACCGGAAACGGTGTTAGAAGTACTAAAAGACTCGATAGAATTGCCAGAGTGGATGATTGTAAATCCAGCTAAAAAAGAAGTACTCATTCAATTAGCAAGTATTCCAATGTCTTCTGGAGTGTATGTACGTGCAAAAGAATTGAACTTAGGAGAAGATATTATTACATTGGAAATTATTATTCCAACAAAATAGGGAGGGACTAGAATGGAAAAAGCTACTTTCGCAGGTGGGTGTTTCTGGTGTATGGTAAAACCATTTGATTCCTATGATGGAATTGAATCGGTCATTTCAGGTTATACAGGTGGACATGTGCCATATCCAACATATGAACAAGTGTGTACGAACGCAACAGGTCATTTTGAAGCAGTTCAAATTACGTTTGATCCAGCGATTTTTTCATATGAGCAATTACTCGAAATTTTTTGGATGAATATTGATCCAACAGATGATAATGGCCAATTTTTCGATAGAGGTTCGTCGTATCAAACAGCAATTTTTTATCACTCGGAAGAGCAAAAAGAACAAGCAGAAAAATCGAAAGCTGATTTAGAAGCTTCCGGTAAATTTAATACACCACTAGCAACGAAAATAGTAGAAGCAAAAGAGTTTTACCCGGCGGAAATGTACCATCAGGATTACTATAAAAAAAATTCGGCGCATTATAACCGCTATTTCGTTGGTTCAGGAAGAGCTGCATATAAAGAGAAAATGTGGGGGGATTCAAAATGAAAGACAAACTGACAGAAATGCAATATTACGTAACACAGCAAAGTGGGACAGAGCCTCCATTTCAAAATGAATATGATAAGCATTTTGAACAAGGAATTTATGTGGATATTGTTTCAGGAAAGCCGTTGTTCAGCTCTAATGACAAATATGATGCAGGATGCGGATGGCCAAGCTTTACACGACCGATCGAAGAACAAGAGGTAGTCGAACTTTCTGATGAGAGCCATGGTATGAGAAGGGTAGAAGTACGAAGTAAAACAGCCAATTCTCATCTTGGACATGTTTTTCCTGACGGACCAAAAGAAGAGACAGGCCTGCGTTATTGCATTAACTCAGCCTCTTTACGCTTCGTTTCGAAAGATAAGCTAGCAGAAGAGGGTTACGAAGAGTATTTGAAACAGTTTTAATATTATTTTTTATAATTACTAAGTCATTAAAAAATGCAAGCAAACAAGGGTGACTCAGTTTCCGACTCACTCCAAGCTTCACATTGGGCTATACGATGAACGGTAAAAATTTTAAAGCTTGTTGGAAGTGGCACCACCAATTCCAACAAGCTTTTTTCTTCGGTCATCGTATGGCAAAAGTGGAGAAGTATATGACAAATTTACTTCATACAAAATTGTCGGCTTATTTCTAACAAGAAGTGTTGATGAATTTTTTCCTTCCTTTTACATGAAAATGGTTAAGTAGAAAGAGTATGAATATACTCCCATAAGCAGGATGGATGTTGTGAAAAGTGGCGACTCGGGCGGTAAAGTACGAGCTGAAGACCCTGGACTGAACGACGCGAGGGAAGTGGTTGAAGCCGTGCACACAGAACGCGTCCGCTTGTAACGAAATCCACTCTATCCATTTCTATATTTTTAAAAAGGAGTTTGTTTGAAATCAAAAAGCACCGAAAAGTCAAATGACACTTCGGTGCTTTATTTTTATAATTTAAACTCGTTTACTACTTTACGAAGCTCATCTGCTTGGTTCGATAACTCTACAGAAGAAGCATTTATTTCTTCCATTGCAGCAGAACCTTCTTGTGCAGCTGAAGCAGAAGTTGTTGTATTTGCTGCAGTATTTTCAGCAATTTGTGTTACTTCAACGAAAGATGCCGCAACTTCTTGACTAAAGTTAAGTGTTTCCTCAATTTGAACAACCATTTTATCAATAAGCGTAATTGTTTCATTCGTTTGAACCATGATTAAATCTAAAGAAGCATTCGTTTCATTTGCTACTTCAACACCACGAATAACATTTTCAACACCTTCATGATTTTGTTTCACAATAGATGTTACTTCCAATTGTATAGACGTAACGATATTTGTTACTTCTTTTGCCGCTCGTTGTGATTGCTCCGCAAGCTTTCTTACTTCATCCGCAACTACTGCAAAGCCTCTGCCATGTTCACCAGCTCTAGCGGCTTCAATTGCTGCATTTAATGCGAGTAAGTTTGTTTGTTCTGCAATTGCAGTAATTGTTTTAATAATAGATGTAATTTCGTAAGATTTAGTTCCTAATGCTTCGACAGTTTGCGTTGTATTAGCCATCGTTTCTTCAATGTTTAACATCACATTAGAAGAATGTTGAACTGATTCAGCCCCTTTAGTTGCAGCTATTTTCATCAAATCAGTGGCGTCTTTTACAGATTGTGCATCGTTATTTAAATAGCGTGTTGCTTCTTCTAAAGAGTTCATTTTTTGGATTGCATCTGTCATGCTATTCATTGTTTGTTCACTACCAGCAGCAATTTCGTTTGTCGAGTCTGCGATAGATTGTATTGTAACCGCAGTTTCGTCGGAAGAGGCCATTAATTCTTGCCCACTTGCTGATACGTTTTCTGTTAACAAGCTAACACGTCTTACTAAGTTAGCAATAGATGCAATTAATACGTTTGTGCTTTCTGCAATTTCAGAAAACTCATTCTTTGTTCGAACTTGAACGCGTCTTGTTAGGTCACCGCCAGCTTGTGCGATATCCAAAATAGAACGATTAATAGCACGAGTGCTGCGGTTTATAGAAGTGAATAGATAAATTCCAAACGATAATGCAAGTCCTACAGAAAATATCGTTAAGCCGATAAATAAGTACAACGAATTATTGTTGGCCTTTTCTAATGCAGCAATTTTACTTGCATTATTTTTTGCTAGTAATTCATTTATAAGTCCAATATGAACATCTACGTAATTCATAGCCGTTTTACCATTTCCAGCTGCAACTAATTTTTGAGCAGATTCGATACCTTTATCGTCACGAATTTTAATAACGCGCTCTGAATATTGCAAATAAGTAGTGTAAAATTGCTCGATAGATTTAATGCGTTGTAGTTCATCAGGACGATCTTTAAATGTCACATTTAACTCCTTTAAATGAGTAGTGATTGCATCTTTATATTTACGATGGCTTGACATATAATTTGTTTTACCTGTTATTATATAGCTTTGCTCTGCATTTGCGAGCTGAGAAATTTCAGCAGATATTTGATTTACCATCATTTGCTCTTTAATATCAACTTTTGTAAACTTTTCAAGAGCTTGTTGAGAAGAGTACATTTGAGTAGATGTTAATATAAGCATTGAAATAAGTATGACAATAAGTACAGAGAAGATTAAAACAACTTGTCCACGTATTGTGTTCCATATTTTAGGTTTTCCCACTGCTGGTATGTATATTTTATCTTTTTTACTTTTTTTCAAAAATGATAGGAGTGGGTATTTCTTCCCTTTTTTTTCCGTTTTTCGTTGTCTCTTTAATTTAGGTATCTTAGGCTTTACTGATATTTTTTTGCTTTTAAAGCTTTTAAACAACTAGACCAACCCTTTCCAGATGTATTAAATTAGTAATATTGATAGTTTACTTGTTTTAGATTAAATTATCTACATATTTTTGAATTTTCTAAGACTTCATGACTAAAGGAGGGGTGAAACATGAAACAATCATTTTATTTGTATGTTCTGAAATTTCGAGGGGGTCAAAAGGCTGATAAGAAGACACAATTTGCGGACAATACATTTGAGCAGCATGATTTTCCAAAAGCAGAGACGGACTTTGATGTGATTTCTAGATATATAGAAGAGCTTGCCCATCCTGAAATGCAAGCATCTGTTTTTGATGAATTATGGGAGTTATATATTGCAGAGAATAGCTAGCAGATTCGTTGCATTTATTGCTAAAAAAATGTATGATTAAGCGGATACATATTAGAAATGAGGGTATAAAATGAGCATACACATTAGCGCAAAAAAAGGTGAAATTGCAGATACAATTTTACTTCCAGGAGATCCACTTCGTGCGAAATATATCGCAGAAACATTTTTAGAAGATGTTGTACAATACAACGAAGTTCGAAACATTTTTGGTTACACTGGTACTTATAAAGGAAAAAGAGTTTCTGTTCAAGGAACAGGAATGGGAGTTCCATCAATTTCTATTTATATCAATGAATTAATGAGTGAATATGATGTTCAAAAATTAATTCGTGTTGGTACATGTGGAGCAATCAAAAAAGATGTAAAACTACGTGACGTAATTATCGCGCAAAGTGCTTCTTCTGATTCGTCTATGAACAAAGTATTGTTAGATGACGTGAGTTTTGCACCAACTGCTGACTTTGATTTACTTTATAAAGCATACAATGCTGGTAAAGAAGCTGGATTAAGCCTAAGAGTTGGTAACGTATTTACAGCAGATTTATTTTATAATGATAACGCGCAAAATGAAAAATGGGCAGAGTATGGTGTGCTAGCAGTTGAAATGGAGACTGCTGCTCTATATACACTAGCAGCTAAATTTGGTCGCCAAGCACTATCTATTTTAACAGTTAGTGATCATATTATTACTGGTGAAGCGACAACTTCTGAAGAACGACAAACTACATTCAACGATATGATCGTTGTTGCACTAGAAGCTGCAATTCAAGAGTAAAATAAGATAATGAAAAATAGACTGTCAGATTAATGACAGTCTATTTTTGAAGTTTCTTTGAAAAGGGTGAGAAAAGTTTGGATGAACAGGAACGTCAACATACAGAACGAGAAAATCCGGAAGTGAAACAAACTCGCACAATTAAAATGAAGCCATTCGTTTTTATCCTAATGATTTTTGCTTTAGTTATTGCTACAGCTGCCGTTACTATGTTTACTTTAACTCTTGGAAAAGAGCAAGGGAACGAGCCTGTAAGACAAGGACAGCAAAGAACAGAATTCTCGAAGCTGTATATGGCATACGACAAGTTAAAAACAGAGTATTACCAAGATATTAACGAGGATGACATTATTAATGGAGCTATAAATGGAATGATCGATGCTTTGGGAGATCCTTATTCAGATTATATGAATCAAAATGAAGCATCCCAGTTCAGCGAAAATATTTCTTCAAGCTTTCAAGGGATAGGTGCTGAAATCCAAGCAAGAGACGGTATAATTACCGTCGTATCTCCTATTAAAAACTCGCCAGCTGAAAAAGCTGGTATTCTTCCAAATGATAAAATTATGACAGTAGATGGAAAAGATATTCAAGGATATTCTGCCTCAGAAGCTGTGTTATTAATCCGCGGAGAAAAGGGGACGAAAGTGACCCTTACTATTAAACGTGGAGATAGTGCAAACATGGAAATTACATTAGTACGTGACGATATTCCAATTGAAACAGTGTATGCAGAAATGTTGGAAGACAATATCGCACATATTATTATTTCAAGTTTTTCTACACATACGTATGACGAATTATTAGATGCAATAGACGAAATGAAAAAAGCAGGAATGGAAGGCCTTGTATTAGATGTGCGTCAAAATCCAGGCGGCTTGTTGAATTCGGCGATTGATATATCTAATTTATTTGTCAAAGATGGAGAACCGATTCTTCAGATTGACGACAAAGGCAATAAAGACATCATCTCCGCATCTTCTGGAGAAAGAGTAAACATACCTGTTTCTGTCATAATAGATGGAGGAAGTGCTTCTGCATCTGAGATTTTAGCTGGTGCATTAAGTGAGTCAGCAAATGTTCCACTTGTTGGCTTGAATTCATTTGGTAAAGGTACAGTACAGACGGCGAATGATTTACCGGACGGTTCGAATATTAAAATTACGACTGCAAAATGGTTAACTCCTAAAGGGAACTGGATACATGAGAAAGGGATTGCTCCCGATTATGTTGTAGACTATCCTTCTTACGCAATGCTTGCACCAATAGACCCGGCTTCTGTATTAAAAGAAGGATCTAAATCAGATGCAGTGCAAAATGCAAAGGAAATGCTACAAGCGATTGGTTATAATATTGGCGAAGTAAATGTTAATTTTGACACGAATATGGCTGCAGCAGTGAAAAAGTTCCAAACAGATAATAAGCTAGCTGTAACTGGTGAGCTTACTGGAGAAACTTCGTTTATTTTAATGGATAAAATCCGCGAGAAAATTATTCAAGATGATCCACAATTGTTAAAAGCAAAAGAAGTCGTGTTAGAACTTCTTAAAAAATAAAATGAAAAAGCTGGCCTAATTGGTCAGCTTTTTTAACAGATACGAGGAGTATTTATAATGATGAAAGATGTTTACTTATTAAGTGGTTTTTTAGGAAGTGGGAAAACTTCACTTCTTTCACATATGATTGAACAATTTAAACAAACGGGTTTAAAGCCTGCGGTAATTATGAATGAACTAGGACAACTTGCTTTTGATAGCCAAGCAGTTGAAGAAGGAATTCCGTTAAAAGAAATGTTAGAAGGCTGTATTTGCTGCACAGGTTCTGAAAAAATGGAAGCACAGCTTCAAATGTTATTAGAGGGGCAACAAGAGTTTGATGTTTTATTGATAGAAACGACGGGAGCTGCACATCCAGTTGAAGCAATGGATGCAATATTTTCTCCGCTATTTGCAGATAGACTGAATATGAAAGGTATTGTGACAGTAGCTGATTGCAAAAGATGGATTGACCGAGATAAGTTAACTCCACAAACGAGAATGTTATTTTTAGAACAAATTCGTCATGCACATTTAATCGTAGCAAATAAAATTGATTTATTAACAGAAGCTGAAGTCGCTAGTGTGACAATGCAGCTACAAGCTTTAAATGCTAATGCTCCTATTATTCAAACTTCTAATAGTAAAATACCTTTAAAATGGATCACGAATATGGAAGCAACTTTCCATGGTAAAGAAGTAAACGAAACAGCAATTGGAAAACAATTATCGTTATCTTCTCGATTGCATACTTTTGAAGAAGCTGTCGGAATGGAAGAGTTTGAAGACTGGGTAAGAGGACTTCCTGATACGGTGTATCGTATGAAAGGGTATGTACCGTTAAAAGGACATAAAAATCCATTTCTTTTTCAATATACATATGGCATGATTCAATGGCTCCCAGAATATATGAAAATGGAACCTAAAATGGTCATTATCGGAGACCAAGTTAATTTAATAGAAGTGCCAGGGAGTAAGTCTGTTGATTAAGTCATTTCAATTATTGTTTAAAGGAAGAAGATTTGTAGAAGATATTCAATCGGAACAACAGATTCGTCAAGTTATCCAAAGTGAGCTACTAGACGAATTAACGCATCCAAGGGCAAGGCAATCCATCGAGAAGAAATATCTTCTGGCTGTAACTAGAGTTCAACAGAGTGATTTAGCAGAAGTTGATCAGTTACAGATTATTTCTCTTTATGATGAAGAGTATGCCAAATTGTTAGCAAGGTAAGCTTATTAAATGAAAAGCAGCTTGAAAGAAGGGATTTGCTCCTTCTTCTAAGCTGCTTTTTTATTTTCTTTCAAACTGTCAATAGGATTTGAAACGTAAAAACTAGACAGTATGGATAACATATCCAAAGTAATCTAGTTAACATAGCTTTACTATACGAATTTATATGGAATTGGTCCAACTGGAATATTTTATCGGAAAAAACCGATTGTTTTTATGTTTACAATGGGGGAGCAAACAGAAGGAGGAAATGAAAATGAATAAAAAACATTCGTTAATAGTTGGCGCACTTGCAGGTGGCTTATTGTTTTCAACAAATACAGCAGAAGCATCGATGACAACTGGAAATTCACATACTACTTCCGAGGCAAATATATCCATAATGACTAATTGGACGTCTCCGTATAAAGTTATGTATAAAAATGATTTGAGTGAAAAGAATATAACGGATTTACTTAATAGTGAGCTAAAAAACTTAAACTCAATTATTATAGATAAGATTATAGAAGGTCAGAAGCCGGTAGTACCAGTAAAACCACCTGTAGCTGAAAAGCCATCTGTACCAGTAAAACCACCAGTAACTGAGAAGCCATCGGTGCCAGTAAAACCACCAGTAACCGAGAAGCCGTCAGTACCAGTAAAACCACCAGTAACCGAGAAGCCATCGGTGCCAGTAAAACCACCGGTAACTGAAAAGCCATCGGTACCAGTAAAACCGCCAGTGACAGAAGATAAAGAAGAAGTAACAGCTAGTGCTACGATTCAACAAGTAGTAGATTTAACAAACAAAGAACGTGCAAAAGCAGGATTAAAAGCATTGCAAATGGATGCTAAACTTACACAATCAGCACAAGCAAAATCTCAAGATATGAAAAATAATAACTATTTTTCTCATACGAGTCCAACATATGGCTCACCATTCGATCAGATGAAGTCGTTTGGTATTACGTATAAATCAGCCGCTGAAAATATTGCGATGGGACAAAGAAGTGCTGCTGAAGTAGTCGATTCATGGATGAAGTCACCAGGTCATAAAGCAAACATTATGAATCCATCTTATACACATATCGGAGTAGGATTATCTAATAGTGGATACTACTGGACACAACAATTCATCGGAAAATAATAAATCGAAAACCTACCAAGGATGTAACTTGGTAGGTTTTTTTGATGAAGGAATGTTTCTTATTATTAGGCAATGTGAACTAAATCAGTGTCGTTTTTTGAAACCTTTTCCAATTCACTTCGTAAATCTATATAGTAGCCAACAAAATAAAAAGGGGATTGGTCTGTTGAATATATACATTATGATATTATCTGTTGTTTTATTAGGTATTCTTTTATTACTCATAGGCTTTATGTTATTGGTATTTTTTATTAAAAAGAGGGATATGAACAAAACGAAAGACGATATTGTTAAATTTATGGGAAATAATCCAAATATGTGGTCAATGTCGTTCATTCAAAATGATAACGAAATAATTAACTTCAATAAAGATAAGATTATACCTTTAGCAAGTACTGTAAAAATTATATACGCTGTTGCATTTATTAACGCTGTACGTGATAAATTTTTGAACTCAGATGAATTAATCCCAATTAAGGAAGTGGATTCTCTTTATTTGAAAAACACAGATGGGAATGCTCACGTATTATGGAAAGAAAATGAACAAATAGGTAATGAAGTGACATTAAAAGAAATTGCAAAAGGAATGATGAAGTATAGTTCGAATGCTTGTACAGACTATATATTCTATAAGTTAGGAAAAGGTAAAATTAATGAAGTAATTAGAGAATATTCATTATTAGAACACACAGAAATCTATCCTATCAATTCTGCATTATTAATTCCTAGTTATTTATACATAGAAGAAAAGGTAGCGAAAAAGAAAATTGCTCAAACTATTAGAGAAATGTCGAATAGCCATTTTAACTTATTAGCTACTGAATTGTTGGATAAAGTTATTAATGGTGAAGCAAATATATTCATCGAAGAACTGCAAATGGTGTCTGATATGAAAATTCAAAGAGAGATAACGAAGAAACTTCCTGCGGCTTCAAGTTTAGATTATGCAAAGTTGATGCATCAATTGGGGAAATCAATAAAATTAGATAAGGAAGATAAACAATTATTGGATGATTTGATGGGATTTTCAGATTATCAAATAAGCGGAGAACGTCTTTGGTATAAAGGGGGAAATACATTATTTATCTTAACGTCCGCGTTTTATAGAAGTAATGATTCCGAAGATATTTCTTTTTCTTTTTTTATTGAAGATATGAGTGCATTAGAGACCATTTGGATTGAGAAAAAATTTAATGAATTTATTAAAGCTTTTTTAGATGATCATTTATTCAGAACAAAGGTATTAAGTGTCCTTAGTGAAATTAATGATAAAACAGAGATTTGACGAATATATGAAACTGTCAACAATGTTCTGGAAGAAATAATTAAGCATTGTGGTTAAAATACCCACCTTTTTGAATAAAGGATGTTTGTTGTTATTAAGATTTACACACCTACTGGATTAACTGGAATATTTTATGGGTAAAAAGCATTTAATTTTATGTTTATAATGGAGGAGCACAAGAAGGAGGAAACGAAAATGAATAAAAAACATTCGTTAATAGTTGGCTTACTTGCAGGTGGCTTGTTGTTTTCAACAAATACGGCTGAAGCATCTATGTCAACAGGAACTTCAAATACTACTTCCGAGGTAAAAACATCGATCACAAATAATGGAAAGTCTCTATATAAGTATAACAAGGTGCATTCTTCAAATAAAAGACCTGTATCTAATTCGACACCAAATACAGCAAAACCCGAAGCGCCAAAAACAGAAGTGGTACAAGTATCTTCTGTTATTCAAGAAGTAGTAAACTTAACAAATAAAGAACGTGCAAAAGCAGGATTGAAAGCATTACAAATGGATACAAAGCTTACTCAATCAGCACAAGCAAAATCTCAAGATATGAAAAATAAAAACTATTTTTCTCATACGAGTCCAACATACGGCTCACCCTTTGATCAAATGAAATCGTTTGGTGTTACGTATAAATCAGCCGCTGAAAATATTGCGATGGGGCAAAGAAGTGCAACTGAAGTTGTGAATGCATGGATGAAGTCACCGGGTCATAAAGCAAACATTATGAATCCATCTTATACACATATAGGAGTAGGGTTATCTAATAGTGGATACTACTGGACGCAACAATTTATCGGAAAATAAATAGTATTAAAGAAAAACCATCTAAGTGAAGCAGTTTCCGGCTCACTCAAGGCTTTACATTAAAAAATAAGATGAAGCGTAAAATTTTTAAAGCTTGTTGTAAGTGGCGAAGCCACTTACAACAAGCTTTTTCTTTGGTCATCATATGGCAAATGTTCGCCTTGCTCTTGCTATAAATTTCCTTTCTTCTAAATATTAAATTAGACAAAACATGCTATGTGGTCATAAAAACATCTATACGGGCGGAAAAAATTCTATCCGGTCATAAATAGAATTATCCGGTCACATTTTTCACTATATGGATAGAAAGCGTAGAAGCAGATCACTAAATTACCTCGCACGAAAATTGTCAGTCTATTTCTAACTAAAAGAGTTAATGAACTTTTCTCTTCCTTTTAAATGAAAATGGTTAAGTAGAAGAACATGAATACACTCCTATAAGCAGGATGAATGTAGTGTAAAGCGGGGACTCGGGTGGGTAAAGTGCGAGCAGCAGACCCAGGACTGAGCAACGCCTTTCTGCGACGAGTAACCGCAGGAGCAACGCCTTTCTGCGACGAGTAACCGCAGGAGCGACGCGAGGGAAGCGACTGAAGCGGTGCCCACCTAACGCGTCCGCTTGCAACGAAATCCACTCTCCCCATCCCACTACTCCCTTTCTTATTCTTTTATACGTTTACATTCAAAAAAAATTGCACACACTTTCCAATGAAGAGGTGAGCGAATGGTTTCATATAAAGAGATAGTAGAATCTTTAGAAAACGAATTTTCTCAAGCATTTGATTTTATTGCCAAAGAGCTCGTTTGGAATGAAGAGCATGTCATTCTCTGCTATTATTCCACAATGATTGACACAGCAGTCGTAATGGAACAACTACAAACGATTCAAAGAAAGTTTGAGGCTGGGGAAGCAGAGTATGGACAAACGGCTTTTTCGGAAGAAATGACTTTTACGATAAAACAGTTTAGAGAAAGTATTTGTAATGGAGAAACGGTCATCGTATTTCCTAAAACAGACAAAATGATTCGAATTTTATTGCCGAAAATTGCTTCTCGCGAACCATCATCTCCTGAAAATGAGTATGTAGTAAGAGGAGGGCATGATGGCTTCGTAGAGAATTTAGACGTCAATATTAACTTAATAAGAAAAAAGCTTAAATCACCAGATTTAAAAATTGAAAAACATACGATTGGGGCAAAATCAAATACAACTGTTTCGATTATTTATTTGACAACAAAAGTAGATAATGAAGCATTGAAAGTTCTCAAAGCAAGATTAGATCGCATTGAAGCAGAAATGATTTATAGTTCTGGTCAACTAGAAGATTATTTAGAAGATGTCATTTGGTCGCCGTTTCCCCAATTCCTAAATACAGAACGGCCAGATAGAGCGGTTGCTAATTTAGTGGATGGAAAAATCATTATATTTTCTGATTCAGATCCAACAGCTTTAATTGGCCCAATTACATTATTTACGTTCTATGAATCTCCGGATGATTTTAATGGAAGAGTATTAGTTGGGTCCTTTTATCGACTAGTTCGACTAGCTAGCTTTTTTACGGCCATTTTTTTACCTGCGTTTTATATTGCAGTTGTTAGCTTTCATTTTGAAATTATGCCGATTGATCTTGGAGAACAAGTGAAAAGTTCGGTAGCTAATATTCCGTTTAGGCCGATTTTTGAAGCACTATTGCTGGAGCTGTTGATAGAGCTTATTCGAGAAGCTAGCATTCGGTTGCCAAGTCCAATTGGGCAGACGATTGGTGTCGTTGGAGGTCTTGTAATAGGAGATGCTATTGTAGCGGCAGGGCTGGCATCCAATTTAATGGTTATAGTAGTTGCTTCTACGGCTTTGGCTAGTTTTGTAGTGCCTTCGGTAGAAATGAATACAACAGTGCGTTTATTGCGGTTTCCATTTATGGTTTTAGCATCGATGTTTGGTTTTTTTGGTATCGTAATAGGCTCGATGCTATTGTTCATTCATTTATTAAACTTGCAATCATTAAATCGACCATATTTAAGCCCTATTATTCCATTTGAACCTACTAAAATTAAATCGATCTTTTTCCGTCTTCCATATTATAAGCAAGTTCCACAGCAGCGCAATTTCTACTTATTCAGTAAAAAAGGAAAAAAGAAACATGACTAAGTGGACATTATCAAATAAGCAGCTTTTTTTATTTTTATTCATTTTACAGACAGGTACTGTTTTTATCTCTGTCCAATCACGTGTAATAAAGGCTGCGGAACAAAATTCTTGGTTAATTTTTATCGCGGTAAGTTTATTTCACTTATTTATTCTTCATATTTTCAATAAGTATTATAAATACTTTCAGTTAAATAAATTTGAAAAATGGTTATATCAGATATATTGGTACACGATTGTTGTCACTTTTTTGGCCTATATCGACTTTATACTAGAAGTATGGGCATTCCCACAAACTCCTGCTTATATTGTCATTAGCTTAATGGTGATTGTTTCGCTGTACGCGAATCTTAGTAAATATGCAGTAGCACTAAACATTTCAGTTATATTAATCCCGTTTATTGTAATTTTTTTGGCAATGCTAAGTCTTGCTACAAAAGATTTAATATGGACCAACTTATTTCCGTTTGGGCAAATAGATAGTAAACAATGGATTGACGGGGTAGGACAAACAATGTATGCGTTTATAGGAATAGAAGCTTTTTTAATACTTCGACCTTTTGTAGAAGATAAAAAAGAACTAAAATTTCGAAGTATTGCTCTTTATCAGCTTATATTAACGTTATTTTTTGTTATTACGATTTTATATGTTTTATTATTTTTCTCACTGGAGGAAATAAAAATCATTCCAGTAACAATCATGTATTTGCTGAAATCTCAAGAGATTACTTTTTTACAAAGACTGGACTTGTTTTTTACGTATATTTGGATGACATGGAGTGTAATTTCGGTTGTTCTGTTTATGTTTTTGGGCTTATCCTTATATAAAACAATGTACACGAGAAGTATTAAATTTACAGTGTTCATTCACTTCCTTGTGTCCATACTACCTTTGTTTCTTATTACTCGTGAATTAGTAAAAAAGTCACATGACATATTAATGTATGGACATTACTTTTTTGGCTTACTGTTTCCGTTATTCATCATGTTAAAGGGATGGAGGAAGTCATTACGTGAAAAAAAAGTTTAGTATTATACTACTAGTTACAGTATTGTTAAGTGGTTGCTGGGATGAACGGTTAAATAAAAATATTGTGAGTGTACCAATGGTGGCATTTGATGGGGAAGTAGGTCATTTAAAAGGTTATTATGGGCTTCCGGGAAAACAGCGTAACACCACCGAATATAGCTATATAACCGTAGACGGAACCTCTATAGAGGATCTTAGACAGAAGGTGGATTTGCAAGTAAATGAAGGAATTGACTTATCGAAACTTTCCAGCATATTAATATCGGATGAATTAGCGGAGAAAGAGCTTTATCATCTATTAGATCAATATTACAGAAACGCAAGAAATCGGCTAAACACATACTTATTAGTAACGGAAGGGGACCCAGAGCCTTTTATAAAATTTGGAGAGAAGATGGGGGATGATGTAAATAATTATTATAGTGAACTGGTGCAAGGATTTATCCACAAATCAGTATTCCCCAATATCGACTTGCAGCTTGCCTGTTCTTATTTAATGGATGAAGCGATTGACTTAACATTACCTTATGTCAAAATTTCGTCTGAAAATGGAGTACCAGAAGTTGTAGGATTAGCGCTTTTTGACGGCCAAAAATTTACTGGTAAAACACTTAATCATGTAGAATCACTGCTATTGCAAGTTATGAAAGATAAAATAGGAAAATACGCGAATGTGTCCTATATAGATAATGAGGTTCCAGTATCGTTTAGAATAAATCGTATTAAGCGGATGATGAAATGGGAAGGAACAACTATAACGATAGATTATCGACTAAAAGTTGGGATAATGGAGTATTATGAAAATCATTTACTTGATGAAAATAGGAAGAAGAAATTAGAAAAATTTATACAAGAAAAGATGACAAGTGATATGGAAAAAGTTGTAGAAATTTTACATGAATCGAATACAGACGCACTTGGTATAGGGAGGATCGCTCGGGCATTCCATCCAGATGTTTTCAAAGAAAAAAAGTGGAAAGAAATTTATCCCACTTTAACGATTATCCCAAAAGTCCAAGTTGAAATTACGGACACAGGAGTACTAGACTAAAACGACGCAAATCACAATGTGTCGTTTTTTGCTATTTTTTTATGCAAGTATACAAGTCTAATCCCAAGCGTAATTGCACCTACTGTAAGTCCGACAATTAATCCAATCCAATAGCCAAAACGCTCGAACGAAGTGTAATTTGCTAATATATATCCTGTTGGTAAGCCGATTATCCAATAAGAAACAATGGCCATGATAAATGTAACGGTAACGTCTTTATACCCTCGCAGTGCCCCTTGAACTGGCGCTTGAATCGCATCTGAAAGCTGAAACAATGCAGCAAAGAAAAAGAATTGTACGGTTAATGTAATAACAGCTTGATCAGCAGTATAAATAGACGCTATTTGCTCTCTAAACAATAATAGGATAGACGAGGATATAAAACTAAAGAAGATAGCTGTTGCAACGCTTAACCAACTATAGACCCTCGCATCCTTGTACCGTTTTGCTCCGACTTCATGCCCGATAAGAATAGTTGCACCCATCGCGATACTCAACGGAACCATATATAGAAGGGAAGTAAAATTCATCGCAATTTGATGAGCGGAAATAACTTGCGTAGAATAAGTACTCATGAGTATCGTAACCGCAGAAAAAATCGTTGTTTCTGCAAAAAGAGATAAGCCAATTGGGACACCAATTTTTGTTAGCGCACCAATTTTCACTAGAGAAGGTTTACTCCAGCTGCTAAATATCGAAAGTTCAGCAAAAGGCTTCATACGTAAAACAATGATAATAGCGATGAAGAGAATTAACCAGTAAGTAAGTGCAGAAGCAAGGCCCGCTCCAACCCCACCCATTGCGGGAATACCAAACTTTCCGTAAATGAACACATAATTGAGCGCAATATTAATTGGTGCAGATAGCAATGTGATGAACATCGAAACGCGTGTGCGTCCTAATGCATCGATAAATGATCGAAGTACGCTATATAGAAATAGTGGTATAAGTCCAATACTCATCATATACAAATATTTCTTCGCAACAATGCGTACACTATCTTCAAGGGGTATAAGATTTAACAAAGGATCTATGAACAATAAAATACCTAGAAAAACAATGAATGCTAATCCAATTGCTATAAAAAATCCTTGCTGTACAAAGGTACGTACATCTTTCTCCTTTTTTGCGCCCATTAATTGTGCTACAATTGGCGTAATTCCTATTAATATACCAGTTAACGCGGTGTATACAGGAAGCCAAATAGAGGAGCCAATCGAAACACCTGCTAAATGATGAATACTATATTTACTAGTCATTAAGACGTCGAAAAAAGTCATTAAATAAAGAGCAACTTGTGTTATTAAAATAGGTAGTACAATTTTGATCATATGAACGCTTTTATTCGTGAGAGTTGTAGTTTCGTGCATTTGAGCACATCCTTTAAAGTTTTATCACGCCTGTTGATTAACTATTTTAATCAATTTTGTATTTCCGTTCGTTTTCTACATAAAGTGTGTCTTAAAAAATAGCCACTATGCCTTCGCGCTTGCCGCACCTTGCATGAGCCAACTTGTGCTGCGCCCAAGTGGGTCTCATACTTCGGCTCATGCGGCCCGACGCGCTACGGCATCAAGTGTTTCGCTTTTTATATAGGTTATTATTCATGGAGATTTGGACTTATCTATAAAAGTGACGATTAATTTGCACTTATTCAATACTTGTCTAGTTGAATTTACCTAAATATTTGCCACACTTCGTATTTAGCTGGAAAACTATTCATTCGTTCGCTTTTCTATGAAATATCGCTTCCATTCTAAGTAAGTAGCAACCTCCATTGGATTGAAGCGAAAGAGGCAACGCCCGCGGAAAGCGTCCACCCCTGTAGTGGAAACTACCATTAAGACGCATTATATGTAAAGTACGAATGAGGAAGTAATGCAAGTCGAAAACGAGTGTTTAAGTATTAAAGGATATTCGTTTTTTCCTATTAGCACAAATTTTCAAGAAATAGGATAATCCACAGACGTGAAGTTTTATATAAGTTAGGAGATTATGAATGAATAATAACACAATTGTATTAACAGGTGGAGGAACGGCTGGTCATGTTTCGTTAAACCAAGCGATTATTCCAGAGTTAATGAAAAAAGGGTATAACGTACATTATATTGGTTCACATGATGGAATAGAAAAGACATTAATCCAAGATAACTTCCCTAAAATTCCTTACCACGCTATTTCAAATGGAAAGCTAAGAAGATATTTTTCCGTAAAAAACTTTTCGGACCCATTTAAAGTAATGTACGGCACACTTCAGGCGCTAAATGTACTGAGAAAAACGAAACCCTCTCTAGTATTTTCTAAAGGTGGATTTGTTTCCGTTCCTGTCGTATTAGCGGCTAAACTTGCAAATATTCCGGTAGTGATCCATGAATCAGATTTAACACCAGGATTAGCAAATAAAATAGCCTCTTCTTTTGCTGGTCATATATTTACAGTGTTTGAAGAAACGATCAAATATTTGCCGAGTGAAAAAGCATCTGCCATTGGCGCTATTATTCGCCCAGACTTATTTCAAGGGGACGACAAAATAGCAGAGCAACTGACAGGCTTTGACGCAAGCAAAGAAACGATTATCATTATGGGTGGAAGCCAAGGTGCTGCAAAAATAAATGAAGCAATTCTTGAAAACATCGATGAACTGACGAGAAAATATCAAATTATTCACCTTTGTGGAAAAGGAAATTTAAATCCAACATTTGTTAAAAAACCGAATTATATTGCATTTGAATATGTAACGAATGAATTGCCTCATTTGTTGAAAATGTCGAATTATGTAATAAGCAGAGCGGGGTCCAATTCGATTTTTGAGTTTTTAGAGCTAAAAAAACCAATGCTACTAATTCCTTTGTCTCTCCAAGCTAGCAGAGGAGATCAGGTGTTAAATGCAAACTACTTTGAACAAAAAGGGTATGCAACTGTACTAACAGAAGAAAATTTAACTTCGATAACGTTTATGGAATCAGTAACTGCATTAGTAAACAATAAGGAAGAAATATTAGAACAACAATATAATGCAACTCCTTCTAAAACGCCAGACCAATTTACGGAAGTTTTGCTAACATACAAAAAATAAGAAGCTTCCGTCAAATGAAACGTTTGACGGAAGCTTTTTTACAGATCACATTGCCTGTTCTTCAACGTTATTTTCTTGTAGCATGACAAAATGGAATAAGTCTTTAGAAATATGGTAAAGGTCGAATATGTCGTCCTCTTTGTTAATCGCTTCATAAATAGAAGGGTGTGTTGTGTTAGCGTTTTGTGCATAACGGAGTTTTTCGGTTGCGCGGATGCTTTGCACATTCGTTTTTCGAATACGTAAAAATACGGAATGAATGTCCAATTCGAAAAACAACTCTTCTAGAAATTGTTCTTTCGCTTTTTTATTGTATCCAAGTCCTTGGAACGGCTTACCGATCCATGTGCCGAGAAATCCAGCTCCGTCTTCTATATCAAACAAGTTGATCGTACCTATTGGTTGACCAAAATCACTAATGATTGTTCTTGTTATTGCTAAGCCTTTTTCTTCCTCTTCCATTAACTGTCTCGTCATAAACCAATATTCATCAGCAGAATCCGCTTTATACCGAACGTATTTCATAACACTTGGTTCTGCCATTAGTTCGTAAAGCGATGTACATTCTTGTAATTCTCGTTTTTTAATCAAAAAAAGCGCCCCTTTAAAAGAACCAAATATGAGCATAGTCATTCTAGTTCCCCTGAAATTTTTCACTTCGTATTGCATAAAAAATTTCGGGGTAGGAATCGAACCTACTAGAACCAGCTCAAAACTGGTGGCGCACCATTTGCCTTCCCTCGACAAAGCGAACTTTGTCTTATAAAATTATTTGCATTATTAATATACTAAGTTTTATCTATTTTGCATAGATAAATATAGTACAATATTTATTAATTTTTTGTAAAGAATTATTTTTATAAAACGTGCTTAAAGACTTGTATCTTTTCCATTTAATAAATATGATTAAGAGACATACATAAGTAGCTGAAGGGGAACGTTAAAAATTATGGTAGAAAAATTAATTACATCGAACCAATTCAAATTATTATATGATTTAGCTGAAGATTATGTGTTTTTCATGAGAAAAACTGGAGACACATTTGTATATCAATATGTTAATAAAAAATCGAATGAAATTTTTGAAGAATGTCCATTAGGGCGTACGCTTGAGCAATGTCTAGATGAGTTTAGCTATAAAACGATCATTGAAAACTATAATCGTGCGATACATATGAAGAAATCTGTTTTCTATCAAGATCATTTTTCTCTTTGTAATGAATCATATGTGAATGAAACAACTGCAATTCCTATTTTTGAGGACGGAATAGAATATATATTAGCAACGACAAGAGAAGTTTCTCGTACACAAGAAATGAAAGATGCTACATATATTCTGGAAAGTTATAAAAAAGGGATTAATGATGCAGCATTAGTAGCAATGACAAACAAAGATGGCATTATTGAAATGGTCAATAACGTTTTTTTGGCGACTTCTTATTTTGAAGAACATGAGTTAATCGGAAGAACTTTTCGAATGATTGATTCGAATTATCACGATGCCTCTTTTTTTGAAGATATGTGGAACACCATAAAAAGCGGGAACATATGGCGTGGTCAAATTCGAAATCGTACTAAAAATGGTTCTTTTTACTGGGTCAACGCGAATATTGTTCCAATCAAAAACGAAAATGGCGATATTGACAAATACTTAACGATACAATTTGATATTACAGAAAAGAATCGAGTATTGGGTGAACTTCGTAATATCGAAAGAACATTCGAATTAATAACAGACTACTCAAATGATTTGATTGCTATAACAGACGAGGAAGGTTATGTCCTTTATTCCTCTCCAAGTCATGAATCAGTTTTGCATTATGACAAAGAAGAATTGCTTGGTACCTATTATTTTCAGCTAGCGTCAGATGAGAACTTTGATCTTAGTAATGATGATAGTATCCCAAATGTTCATGAAAATAAAGTATTTCGAACGGAATTATTGATGAAATCTAAACATCAAGACATTATTTGGACGGATACCTCCGTCACAACAGTGCAACGAGATGTCGACGGAGAACAAGAAAAATGGTATGTAATCGTTTCAAGAGAGATTACAGAAAAGAAAGCATTAGAAGAGCGACTAATACATATGGCTTATCATGATAGTTTAACTGGCTTATGTAATCGACGATCATTGCATGATAGTGTATCTAGAAATATAGAATCTGTCAGTGATTCATATCCAAATTTTGCTTTGATTTATATAGATGGTGATGATTTTAAGTTGGTTAATGATCAATTTGGGCATGATGTTGGAGATCAGTTTTTATTTAAATTTGGTGAATGTATGCAAAAAGCAGTCGATTATGAGCATACGATTTATCGAGTTGGTGGAGATGAATTTATCATGATTGTCGAGCAAATAGATGATTATGTAAATGGTATAAGCAACAAGGTGGAGAAAGCGATTATGGATCTTCGAAATGAGTTGCAAATTGGATGGATGATTAACGATCATTTGTTTACTCCGACCTCGTCTATTGGAATTTCCGTTTATCCGAATGATGGCAAGACAGTAGATGAATTAGTAGATAGAGCAGATCAAGCGTTATATACGGCAAAGAGTTATGGCAAAAATAATTATATTTACTCGAGCGTTCTTACGAGGTAAGTAATAATGAGGAAGTGAATTTAGATGAATCGTCATATACTACTTATAGAAGATGAAGTGAATATTGCGAAGTTCGTTGAATTGGAACTGAAGCACGAAAATTTTCAAGTTTCTGTTGTACATGATGGAAGAGAAGGATATGAGACAGCTTTATCTAATCATTATGACTTACTTTTAATTGATGTCATGCTGCCTAGTTTAAATGGGTTAGAGATTTGTAGACGGATAAGAAAACAACAAAATACGCCTATTATTTTGATCACAGCTCGTGATGCGATTATCGACCGAGTATCTGGCCTTGAAGCAGGGGCAGATGATTATGTCGTAAAACCTTTCGCCATTGAAGAATTACTAGCGAGAATTCGAGCTGTTTTCAGAAGAGTGGACGGAACAATAGATGTGAGTGCTACGCTGAAAATAAATGAGTTTGTCATTGATAAAAATGCCCATCAAGTATTTTATGGGACGAAAAAAATAGAACTAACAAAAACAGAATTCGACATGTTAGTTTACCTGATGGAAAATCAAAACATCGTTTTAACGAGAGATGCTATTTTAGAAAATGTGTGGGGCTTCGAAGCGGAAATTGAGACAAATGTTGTAGATGTTTATATTCGCCATCTTAGAAAAAAACTGCCGGAAGAAATTGCGCGTATTATTGAAACAGTTAGAGGGGTTGGGTACGTGATGAGAGAATGAAAAATTGGACTTTGCAAAAGAAATGGACGTATAGCTCGGCCATTTCAATTTTTTTAAGTTTTCTTATTATGTCTATCATCCTATACTTTTCTATTTACAACTGGATGCTTATTTCGGAAAAGAAAACGGCACAAAATACGCTAAATGAGCTTGTTTTGTTTTTTGAATCTAAAGGACCGATTATTACGATACAAGATATTAAAAGAAATACCACTTTACTTAACCAAATTGTTAACCAAGAGCAGTCTGTTCGTTTGATGAACACAGATGGAATAGAAGTACTTCGTATTAATGATGCAAGCAATTTCCCGCCGTTTTCAAAAGAATTCTCGACTGATTTTAAGCGAAGCATAATAGATAATCAGCTATCATTTCATAAAGTTGCAGAAATCCAATTCGGCACATTTATAGGGTATGTAGAAATCTCCCATAGTTTAGATAACTTTTCTCGTTTGATGAAATATATATTATCGGCTATGTTTATTTTTGCTGTCATTTCTTTAGTGCTTTCTGCCCTTATTGGGTATACATTATCTTCGGTTTTATTGAAACCATTAAAAGAACTTAGAAATGAAATGCAGCACGCAAAACAATCAAAATTCTCGAAAGAAGTTAGTTTTCAGTATTCGAAGGAAGATGAAATTGGAGAGCTTTTAGTCATATACAAGCAGTTAATGAATGAAGTGTCTGAAACAATCAAAAGGCAAGATGATTTTATCTATAATATTTCGCATGAACTAAGAACTCCTGTGCAAGTTGTGGAGGGGCATTTGTCCTTACTGAATCGCTGGGGGAAAAATGAAAAAGAAGTGTTAGCAGATTCATTGGAAATTTCTTTGAATGAAATACAAAAGATGAAGAAATTAATTGAGGAAATGCTAAAGCTCGCAAGAAGTGAAAATGCGAAAAATGAAGTAGCTACAAATATAGTGGACGTACTAACAACAATAAAAAAAGAATTTGTATCGTTAAATCCTATTGTAAGCATCGATATAAGCGCAGTAGAAACTGCTGTAGTTGCTGTTCCACATACAGCTCTTGAGCAAATTTTCAGAAATTTAATTGAAAATGCTATTAAATATAATGATAAAACCCCATATATTCAAATAACTGCAACGAAAAAGCAACAAAGCATTGCAATTACATTGGAGGACAACGGAATAGGTATACCACCAGAGCATCTTCCGAAAGTATTTGATCGCTTTTACACAGTCGAAACATCGAGGACAAAGAGTAGAGGTGGTTCTGGTCTAGGACTAAGTATTGTGCGAATGTTAGTTGCTGAGTATGAGGGAATTGTGGAAATAGATAGCATAGAAGGAAAGGGAACAATATTCCAGTTAGAGTTCCCCTTTGTTTCGATTTTTCAATAAAAATGAATATTCATTTTTAATTTGTCGAAAAGCATTGTATTTATTTCCTGAAGTAGTAAGATAGATATGGAAAAATTGTTCTTTAAGGATAGAGGCTTTAAGTCCTTCTTAAAGAGTGGTAAACTGTATATGTGTACATTTAGTGTATATATAAAAATGTTTGCTTTTATTTCACTTATTTAATTATTTATTCGTATGCCAATTGGCAAAAAATGTTGGAGGTTTTCCTAAATGTCGAACAATGAATCGCCTTGGTTAGCTTTTTCTGGACCTAACCTTGGATATGTAATGGAACAATATGATTTATTCTTACAATCTCCTGAAGAAGTTGATAGCGAGTTAGTAAGTTTATTTCAACAATACGGTGCACCTACCGTTAGCAGTTCTTCCCCACCGAGTGTAAATTATTCGGACTCGACTATAGCTCCGAATAACATGGATAAAATTATTCGTGCTATTCAGCTTGCGGATGCAATTCGTGCGAATGGACATCTTGCAGCAAGTATTTATCCTCTTAATGATCGTCCAAAAGAAGAAGAAAAAGTCGATCCAAAAACTTTCGGGTTAACGGAACAGGATTTAAGAGAAGTACCAGTTTCACTACTTATCTCAAATGCACCAGGAAATATCACAAATGGCCTTCAAGCAATTGCACATTTAAAATCTGTTTACACAGATAAAATTGCCTTTGAAATTGCACATGTTGTGAATGCAGATGAGCGCACGTGGTTACAAAATAAAATTGAAAAAGGCGCTATTAAAGAAAACCTAACAACGCAAGAAAAGCAAGAGCTACTCAAACGTTTAACGCAAATTGAAGGGTTTGAAAAATTCATCCACCGTACATTTGTAGGTGCAAAACGTTTCTCAATAGAAGGTCTAGATACATTAGTCGTATTAATTGATGAATTAGTTCGTCAATCAGATAAAACAAATACAAAGCAAGTGAATATCGGGATGGCTCACCGTGGTCGTCTAAATGTATTAACGCATGTTTTAAATAAGCCATATGAAATGATGTTTGCAGACTTTGCACATGTGCCTAACGATTCTTTCCTACCTAAAGATGGTTCATTAGAAGTGTCTAAGGGATGGTATGGAGATGTGAAGTACCATAGTGGTGCATCTTTCCGTTCACAATCAGGCTTAACTGTGAAACTTGCTTATAACCCATCTCATTTAGAAGTTGTAAGTCCAATCGTAACAGGACAAACTCGTGCGGCCCAAGAAACAACGGGCGAAGCAGGATACCCAGTGCAAGACAAAAATGCAGCATTTGCAATTCTAATCCATGGAGATGCAGCATTCCCGGGTCAAGGTGTTGTAACAGAACTTCTTAACTATAGTCGAGTACGTGGTTTCCAAACAGGTGGTTCCATCCATATTATTGCGAATAATATGATTGGGTTTACAACGGAATATTACGATTCACGTTCGACTCATTATTCTTCAGACCCAGCTAAAGGCTTTGAAGTGCCAGTCGTTCACGTAAATGCAGATGATCCTGAAGCTGTGCTTGCTGTTGCAAAATTTGCACATGAGTACCGTCAAAAATTCGGTAAAGATATCGTTATTGATCTTCTTGGATACCGTCGATATGGACATAACGAAATGGATGAACCATTAGTAACGAATCCGACGATGTATCATATCATTCACAAGCATCCAACAGTGCGTGAAATTTATGGTCAACAACTAGTAGATTCGAAACTATTGGAACAAGATGATGTGAAAAAACTGGATGAATCTATTTTTAACGGCATGCAGGAAGCGTACGATCGTGTAAAAGAACTTCCATCAGCTACTGCACATGAAATCGTTATACCAGAAGCAGTATTAAACGGATTCCCTGAAATACAAACAGGAGTTCCAGAAAACGTTTTAGCTAAGATTAACGAAGAGCTTTTAACTTGGCCGACTGAATTTAGCCCATTTAAAAAGCTAGAAAAAATCTTAAAACGTCGTCAAGAGCCTTTTAAAGGAAAAGGAAAATTAGATTGGGGTCATGCAGAAACACTAGCATTTGCTACTATTCTGCAAGATGGTAATTCTATTCGCTTAACTGGACAAGATGCTCAACGTGGAACTTTCTCGCATAGACATTTAGTTATGCATGATGAAGTAACTGGCGCGGAGTTAACACCAATTCACCATATTAGCAATTCAAAAGCTTCTTTTGTTGTGCATAATAGTCCATTAACAGAAGCTGCTATTTTAGGATATGAGTTTGGCTATAATTTAGAGGATAATAATTCATTATCTATTTGGGAAGCGCAATATGGTGACTTCGCGAATATGGCACAAGTAATGTTTGATAACTTCATCAGTGCAGCTCGTTCTAAATGGGGCTTAAAATCAGGCCTTGTAATGTTATTACCGCACGCTGCGGAAGGTCAAGGGCCAGAGCATTCAAGTGCACGTTTAGAGCGCTATTTACAACTTGCAGCGGAAAACAACTGGACAGTTGCGAATCTTTCAAGTGCAGCTAACTATTACCATATTTTACGCAGACAAGCTAAAATGTTAAAAGAAGAGGCAATTCGTCCGTTATTGATTGTTTCACCTAAATCACTATTGCGTCATCCACTAGTTGGAGCTGATGTTGCTGAACTTACAACTGGTCAGTTTAACACGATTGTAGAACAACCAGGCTTAGGTGCGAACAAGAAAAAAGTAGAAAAAATTGTGTTTGCTAGTGGTAAGATGGCTATCGATCTTGCAGACAAAGTAAAAGATGGTGCAGGATATGATCATTTACACATTGTTCGCGTTGAACAGCTATATCCGTTCCCAGCAGAAAAAATTCAATCTATTTTAGATCGCTACCCTAACGTAAAAGAGCTTGCATGGGCACAAGAAGAACCTCAAAATATGGGGTCTTGGAGTTTTGCTCTTCCATATTTACTTGAGTTAGCAAATGATAAAGATGTGAAGTATGTTGGTAGAATTCATCGTTCTAGTCCAGCAGAGGGCGATGGAGAAACTTACAAAGTAGAACAAACACGCATTATTGAAGAAGCAGTTAAAAGTATATAAGCAAGGTTAGATTAGAGGAGGATATTCAAGTGGCAGAAATTATAGTTCCAGAATTAGCAGAATCGATTACAGAAGGTACGATTGCACAATGGTTGAAAAAACCAGGCGATACAATTGAAAAAGGTGAGTTTATCGTTGAACTTGAAACAGATAAAGTAAACGTAGAAGTTATTTCGGAAGAAGCTGGAGTTGTTAGCGAGTTATTAGCGGCAGAAGGCGACACGGTTCTAGTAGGTCAAGTTATTGCAATCGTTGGAGCGGGATCAGGTGCACCAGCAGCACCAGTAGCGGCAGCTCCAACAGCTCCTGCAGCAGTAGAAACTCCACCAGCAGCACCAGTAGCTGTAGAAAATACATCTGAACAAGACCGTACAATTGCAAGCCCAGCAGCACGTAAGTTAGCGCGCGAAAAAGGTATTAACTTAAGTGAAATTTCACCAGTTGATCCAATGGGACGCGTACGTGTTCAAGACGTTAGTGCACATGGTACTGCACCAGCTAAAGCAGCGACACCTGCACCAGCTGCTACAACACCAAAAGTAGATGATGGCCGTACAACTCGTGAGAAAATGTCTCGTCGTCGTCAAACAATTGCTACACGTTTGTTAGAAGTAAAACAAAACACTGCAATGTTAACAACTTTCAATGAAATTGATATGACAAATGTGATGGCTTTACGTTCTCGCAAAAAAGATCAATTCTTTGAGCAAAACGATGTACGCCTTGGATTCATGTCATTCTTTACAAAAGCTGTAGTTGCAGCACTTAAAAAATATCCATACGTTAACTCACAAATCGATGGGGATGAAATTGTGAAAAACAACTTCTTTGATATCGGTATTGCTGTATCTACAGATGGTGGTTTAGTAGTGCCAATCGTTCGTGACGCTGACCGCAAAAATTTCGCTGCGATTGAGGGTAATATTGGAGAACTTGCTAAAAAAGCGAGAGATAACAAATTAGCTCTTTCTGATATGTCAGGTGGTTCATTTACGATTACGAACGGTGGAGTATTCGGTTCATTATTATCTACTCCAATTTTAAATGGTACTCAAGTTGGTATTTTAGGAATGCATACAATCCAAAAACGTCCAATCGCAGTTGGAGAAGAGATTCAAATTCGTCCAATGATGTATGTTGCACTTTCCTATGATCACCGTGTAATCGATGGAAAAGATTCTGTAGGATTCTTAAAAATGGTTAAGGAACTTCTTGAAAACCCAGAAGATTTAATGTTAAATTCTTAATTAATATAAATGCAGATATTCATTTAGTTGAATGTCTGCATTTTTTTGATTTTGATTGCATTGAAATTTAGTTTGGAAAAACGTATACTATTAGTAAAGGAAGTGGTTACATGATCCATTTAAATTGGGCGACAGCGCCAACTATTAAAACAGTTTCTTGTGTACATACAGATGCAAAAAAATTCTTAGTAAGCAATGTACTAACTGTTGGGAAAACATATGAAGTGAAAAATGAAACGGAAGAATTTTTATTTGTTATCGACAATACAGGAAAAGTCGGCGGCTATTACAAAGAATATTTCCAATAAAAACCGATGATAACTCATCGGTTTTTTTTCATAAGGAGACTAGAAAATGAATGAATTAATTATAGAGGAACAAAAGATCCGTTTAGCAAGAGTACATAGTGAGGAAGATGAGCGATTAATAGGTAATGGTGGTTACTTATCTCCGAACGAACATTTATTGAACGATGTACTGATTGCTGTTTCATTGAAAAAACCGGTACTTTTAAAAGGTCCTACAGGCGCGGGAAAAACAAAGCTTGCGGAAACTGTATCGCAGTTCTTTTCTCAGCCAGTTCAAAGTATAAATTGTTCGGTAGATTTAGACGCAGAAGCATTGTTAGGGTTTAAAACGATTGTTTTACATGAAGGTGTAAATTCAATTGAGTTTGTCGAAGGTCCAGTGATCAATGCGATGAAGCAAGGACATATTTTATATATCGATGAGATAAATATGGCGAAATCGGAGACATTGCCTATTCTACATAGTGTTTTAGACCATAGGAGAATGTTGACGAATCCATTTACAGGAGAAGTTATTATGGCTCATCCAGACTTTTCTGTTATTGCAGCTATTAATGAAGGATATATTGGAACTACTCCGATGAATGAAGCATTAAAAAACCGCTTTGTATCTTTTAGTGTTCCGTATATAGCAGGGGAGTTACTTGCTACGCTTTTGGAGGAGCTTTTCCCTGCTGCATCAAATGAATTAAAGGCCGTTATGCTTCATTTGGCAGAAGATTTAATAGAGCAAGTAAAACAAGGTTTATTGTCGGAAGAAGCGGCTTCAATACGAAGTTTGTTTTATGCAGTAGAGCTTGCGCAATATATGGACCCTATAAGAGCGATTGAATATGCGATTGCCGAAAAATTAGAAGATGAGCAAGAGAAAAAACTAGTATTAGAACTCGCTTCTAGTTGGATTAAGTGAGGGATGTAAATGTCCTCTGTTAATCGCTTTATACAATTTAATAATGAAACAATTGAAGCACGGCAATTAATGCATTACGAAAATGTTGCGAAGGCATTAACGAAAAATTCGATGCTACTTGTGAATGAACGTAAACTAATGGAGTTTCAACCTGCTGATCAAGCAATTTCAATTAGTGTGTTTTGGAGACATCGAGAAATAGATATTATGGATGCAGGAAGACTATCGGATATATTTTTAATGTCAGAAGGATTTTGGCAACATTTTAATGTTCAATCATGGATAGATTATCAAATGGATAGACCAAATGAGTTTCCAAAATTAATGGATCAACTGCTTTTTGCTATAGAGGAATTTCGTCTTATTGAAAAAATTCAAAAAAGAAGAGTCGGTACAGCGAAAATATTTGATACCCGAGTTCAAACGTATTTAACTTTTCATAGGCAGCAGCTAATCGTCAATAGTAAAAAAGGGTTTTTAGCAGATGCTTTTATTAGCTACGTTTATATTTGTTTATATGAAGGGACGATGCATGTTAATGGACCAGAGATATTTGGGTTAACGAATCCAATTATTCAAAAGGTGTATGAGTGCAAAAATACACAAGATTCCATAGACATTGTGTATCAGCTAATTTATTTTCTTAAAGAACATATAGAAGAAGATACTTTGTTAGAGTATTATGCGATTATTTCTCCTTCTAACTTGCCAACGAAAGATTTTCATTACCACAAAGGAATGAAGGAATCCGAAGCGGGGGAGAGAGAGAAGAAGGATTCTATCGAAGAAGTTTATCGGACCTGGCATCGTGAAAGTGAGCAAGAAAAAGGGGTTCACTTACAATATGAGATAGAGCATGGGCGAGATGGACGAGCAGATCAGGATATAGCTGCGGAAGAAGGACGAGAAGGACACGAAATAACGGAAATAGGGCAAGGCCAATCGGCTGGAAATACAGACTCTGCAAAGCAGTATGAGATTACAAATAAGAAATCGAATCCGATGAAAAAAGCAGGGAAAGCGTTTGGTAAAGAGCATGTAGACGTCGTTTTTGAAGAAAAGCGCTTAGATGTAATTCCTGCATCAGATGATAAACTCTTACTTCAAACATATCGACAAGAGCAAGCACCATTCGTTAAAGCATTTGTCGAAGAAATGAAAAAAAGAATGGAACAAAAGAAAGTCGATAAACGCGTCAATTTATCGAAAGGTCGGTTATCTTCTAAACAAACAGTGTTATGGACGGAAGAGCGACCTAAGCCATTTTATAAAAAGTCTGCTCCGAGCAAACAGTTGGATGCTGTGTTTGGACTTCTCGTTGATGGTTCTGCTTCCATGCAGGATAAATTGGAGGAAACAAAAAAAGCAGTGCTTTTATTTCATGATGTTTTGAGAAAATTGCATATAACACATGAAATTGTCCTGCATTACGAGGATGCATTTGAGGCGTCTGAGACGAAGCAGCCGAATACGTTTGAATGGGTTCATAAATTAGAAGATGGACAAAAGGATAGTGGGATGCATATTCTTTCTTTGGATTCGCATGAAGATAATCGAGATGGATTTGCACTTAGATGGATGGGAAAAAGGCTGGAAAATAGGCAAGAGGTGCATAAGTTTATATTGCTATTTTCGGACGGGGAGCCATCTGCATTCGGTTATGCTCAAAATGGAATTATGGATACAGCGGAAGCAGTAATCGAGCTGGAAAGGAAAGATATTTCAGTTTTACACTTATTTTTAAATGATGCAGAAGCAACAGAAGAACAATTAAATCTTTTTCACTTAATTTTTGGTAAAAAGACAGCAACTGCATCATCCATGGAAAAGTTTTCCGAAGAAACGCTTAGACTATTGAAAAAAATATTACATCATGTGGTGAAAAGTTTGTAAGAAAAACGACCTTCTTTTATTGAGAAGGTCGTTTTTGTGATTTGTCCGCTATTAATAGAAGACGTTGTTTTAATTCTTCTTCCATACGGCCAATTTCAATTTCTGCTGCTCTTCGTTTTACTCGACCATCTGCTTGAATCTGAAGAGTTTCTTCGATCGTTTGAAGTAGGTTTTCTTGTGTTTTCTTCAATGTATCAATTTCTATAATGCCACGCTCATTTTCTTTCGCCGTTTCAATGCTGTTCACTTTTAGCATTTCTGAATTTCTTAGTAATAAGTCATTCGTTGTCTTGGTTACTTGTTTTTGTGCTTCAACTGCTTTTTGCTGACGATTTAAAGTAAGTGCAATTGCTATTTGATTTTTCCAAAGTGGAATGGAAGTCATAATAGATGCTTGAATTTTTTCAGCAAGTGTTTGATTTGTTTGTTGAATCATTCGAATTTGTGGTGCCGTTTGAATCGTAATTTGACGCGATAGTTGTAAATCATATGTACGCTTTTCTAAACGATCTAAGAATTGCGCCATATCATTTACTTCTTGAAAAGCCATTTGATCGTTCGAAGCTTCTGCTATTTTGCGAAGTTCTGGAATCGTTACATTAATAATTTCTTCTTTTTTAAGCTCGGCAGCGGCAATATAAATGTTTAGTGCTTGAAAATATGCTTTATTTTGCTCATATAATTTATCCAAGCTTTGAACATCTTCTATGAGTCCGCGCTTAGAATGTTCTAATTGAATGCCGATTCGATCGACTTGTGTGCTTAGTTTTTGATATTTTGTCATCATTTCTTGCACAGAGCGGTTTACTCGATTGAATAATTTTTTTATACCCGTTTGTTTCTGAGCAGATAAGTCGTCGGGATTCATCTCGGATAGTTTACTCATAAGATCACTTAAAATATCTCCAACGGGGCCAATGTCCTTTTTTTGAACATGGTCGAGCATTTGATGAGAAAATCTAGATAGTTCAGTTTGAGCATTTGCGCCATAAGTCAAAATGGCTTCATAGTTACCAGCAGGTATTTGATCTGCGAGTTGATGAGCTTTTAGTTTTTCTTCCTCCGATAATCGATCAATTAGCTTTGTAGGTAGTGGATCGGAATTCGTTGGTGCAGGTGACTGCTCTTTTTGCGTGCTTATATCAAATGGATTTGCTAGTAAATCATCCATTAGTAGGTTATTACTTGTGTTTGCTGAATTTTCGCTCATGTTCTGATTCTCCTTTTAAATATAAGGGATTTTCTTTGGTGCCCACAGATAATTTTGCAAAATCTAATTCCATTTTTAGATGCTCAATGTCTGCTGATAAAACGTCTTTTAAGTCGTCTTCCATTACGGCACTGATTGATTGCAGTGTATCTCGTGTATCTTGTAGCGCAATTTTCATTTCTATATCTTTAACTGGTTGTGACACGAGAAAAGTATATTTCGTTGTAAGTTCAACAGCAGAATCTAAATGTGCATAGAAAAACCTCTCTGCTTGGTAAAATTTACGTGGATTTGTTTTTACTAATGAAATGATGCGTTTTGCAAGTCTAGTCATTTCGAAAAGTTGTTTGAAAGAGCTAATGGATCTTACTTTTAAATAATGACTATTAAGTGCTTGAATTTTTTTATTCGCTTCTTTTAATTGCTTTTGTATATGGAAATACTCACTAAGAGTCAATTGATGTTTTTTCATAATACTTCGCCGTTGTAATTTTTTTATCGAAAAATTTGAAACGACATATACACCTAAAGCTACTGCTGAGCTTATTAAAAATCCACTTTCAACTGGGAAAAAGAAGATAAACCAGGAAGAAATCATAATTGGGATATTTATAAAATGTCGAATGATTGATTGTCCAACTTCAGTCATAATCGGTTACCTCCTTACTATCTACAATACATTATACGAATAGGAGAGAAGAAGGTTTCAAAAAAGCTTAAATAATATCCGTTTCCATCGTTGTGTAGCCGACTAATTCATCTATTAGTTCGATAGCAAACGAGTTTTCATGTGTCATAGGGGAGACACCTTTTTGAATGTATGTCAAAAACTCTTCTAAACTACCACTATCGCCTTCAATATCAATAATTATTTCTTTGTCCTCATTTTGTTTACAAAATCCTTTTAGCCCAAGAGATTGTGCTTTTTGTTTGACTAAAAAACGGAAACCAACTCCATCAACATCTCCGTGCATTTCAATATACGCTCGCTTTTTCATCGAAAACATCTCCCCTTTACCGTTGAATTGTCTTAGTTATAACTTAACTGATAATTTCTTTTTTTTCAAATTAAATACGCTAGGGAAGCCTTTTGAGTAGACATTTTTTGTTATCGAAGTACAATATGAGGTAACTAAAAGTATTTGGGGCGATAATTATGTATGAAATTATTTATATGAAAGCGGATTATGAACCGTGGTGGGCGTTCGAAGGTTGGGAAGAGTATATTAAAGAGAAATTTACATTTGAGAATGAAGAAGATGCACTCATTCATTTGCATAAAATGTTAGCCGAATTTCGAGAAAAATTTCCAAAGGAGAAGGCTAAGGACGATAAATACTGGGCTTTTTGGTCAATAAAAGAACAATGCTTTTGCGATTCTTGTGATGAAGATTTGCAAATATATCATGGGTTAATATGGAATGTTATATAAGATAATTTTGAATTATCTAAATGTTGGTTGACTATATTTATGAAGCTGATATAATTTATTTAACAATTTAATGTGAAAAGCCGCATTAATTATTCACATATTCTATGTAGTAATCGATGTGATGTCGGTACTGCATGGAATATGTGAATTTTTATTTTCACATATTGACTAATTTTTTGGAGGTAGGAATGATGAAACAAGGTACTGTGAAATGGTTCAATGCTGAAAAAGGATTTGGATTTTTAGAAGTAGATGGAGAAAACGATGTATTCGTACATTTCTCTGCTATTCTAGGTGAAGGCTTCAAGTCACTTGAAGAAGGACAAAAAGTAGAGTTTGAAGTTGTCGATGGAAACCGTGGGCCTCAGGCTGCAAATGTAACGAAACTATAAGTAACCAAAAGGCTTTCCACAGCGGAAGAGCCTTTTTTCTTTATGAAATTTGATCAATGGTAGAAGAAATAATTGTTTCTTCTCCTTCGATATTCATGATAAATTCCCTTTTTATCTCTCCAAAGTCTTTCGCAAAATATTTCCGGACGATTGTATTTTGTTCATCGATTTTTTCAATGACGATGACATCTGTAAATGTTTGGACATTTGTTTTTATTGTTTCAGTTGTAGAAGTTACTTTCCAGCCACCAAACTCACTACCGACAGTTAAAGGTGCTACGAGATAAATCTTTTTCTCTTGCATCGTATTTAGTTCTTCTAAAGTAGGCGTTTTTTCGTCGTATGCTTCTTCGTTTTCCGCTAGTATACTAACTTTTTCATCGGTTATTTTATATATTCTTTGTAAAACAGTACCACCATTATTTTCATATGTTACGACATAATTATCAGACAAATGAACTGTTTTTAACGTATAAGATGCATATTCATTACCTTCACCTATAAAATTGGCTGATGCTTGATCTGCCATAAAAAATTGTCTTAAATCATTAGCTTTTTCTAGTGGAAGTCCTTCTGAAACAGTTGGTTCATCTTTGTTAGATGCAGCGTCGTTGCTAATAGGTTGTTCATTTGTGCACGCAAAAAGAATAAGAATAGGAATTAACAATAAGACTAATTTTTGCATTCGATTCTCCTCCTCACTATATATAGATTAGTCGTGTAAGATGTTTTTATGTTTCATTTTTGGTATAGTGAAAAAAAGAGAGGGGAGATTTCCATGGATGTGGAGTTAAAAAAAGAGTTACCACCTTATGAAATTCAGCGTGATTTTTACATAAGTTTACGCACGAAAATGGTAGACTATTTGGCATCAAAATCAGGAAAAGGAAGCAAATTTGCTCCTTACTTATTATTTGCACCTGATTTATTTCATCTGCTTGTAAAAGCGTTATTAGATAATCGAATTGATGCGAAAAGCAAAACGTTAATCGGTAGCGGAATATTGTATTTTATATCGCCAATAGACGTAATGCCAGAAGGACTGATCGGTCCAGGTGGTTTTATAGATGATATTATTGTGGCGACTTTTGTTGTAAATATGCTTTTAAATAAATTTTCACCTGAAATTATTGAAAAGCATTGGGCAGGGGATGTAAATTTATTAACGGCTTTACAAAAAATCTCAGAAACAAGTCATACGTTTTTAGGGAAGCTTCCAGCACGATCGATGCTTGGTCGTTTTATCAAAACATCAAAAAAAGCGTGAGGGAATTAATCCTTCACGCTTTTCGAATGCTTACTTTTGTAGTTGGTCTTTCCACTCTAAATACTCATCATAAGTTAATTGCTTATCTAAAATAGATCCGTCTTCTTGAATTTCAATTACACGGTTTGCAATCGTTTGAATGAACTGATGGTCATGAGATGTAAAGATCATTGCACCTTTAAATACAGTTAAGCCATTATTTAATGCTTGAATTGACTCTAAGTCTAAATGGTTTGTAGGTTCATCTAGTAACAGAACATTCGACTCAGAAAGCATCATTTTAGAAAGCATACAACGAACTTTTTCTCCACCGGAAAGTACAGATGGCTTTTTCTTCACTTCTTCTCCAGAGAACAACATACGTCCTAAGAATCCACGTAAGAAAGTTTCGCTTTCGTCGTCTGGTGAATATTGACGTAACCAGTCTACAAGAGAGGCTTCGTCTCCTTCAAAATACTTAGCGTTATCAAGAGGGAAGTATGCACGTGTAGTTGTTACACCCCAACGAACAGATCCTTCTTGTGTTTCTTCCTCTTCTGCCAAAGCACGAAGTAAAGCTGATTTTGCTAACTCGTCACCAAGTAAGATGATTTTATCGTCTTTATTTAATGTAAAGTTCACTTTTTCAAGAAGTCTTTCTCCTTCAAATGTATAGCCTAAATCTTGAACTTGTAAAATATCATTACCGATTTCACGTTTCATGGAGAAGTTTACATATGGGTATTTACGTGAAGATGGTCTAATATCATCTAGTTCTATTTTGTCTAACATTTTTTTACGAGAAGTTGCTTGTTTTGATTTAGATGCATTCGCACTAAATCGAGCAATAAACGCTTGAAGTTCTTTAATTTTTTCTTCTTTTTTACTGTTTTGGTCAGAAGCCAGTTTTGATGCAAGTTGGCTTGATTCATACCAGAAGTCATAGTTCCCAACATACACTTGAATTTTGCTGAAGTCTAAGTCTGCAATATGTGTACAAACTTTGTTCAAGAAGTGACGGTCATGGGATACAACTATAACCGTGTTATCAAAGTTGATAAGGAAATCTTCTAGCCATTGAATTGCTTTAATGTCTAAATGGTTAGTAGGCTCATCGAGTAAAAGAACATCTGGTTTACCGAATAATGCTTGAGATAATAAAACCTTTACTTTTTCAGAACCTGTTAATTCAGCCATTTTCTTTTGGTGCATGCTATCTGGAATACCTAATCCTTGTAAAAGGATAGCTGCTTCAGATTCTGCTTCCCAACCATTTAAATCAGCGAATTCTCCTTCTAATTCAGCAGCACGCATGCCGTCCTCATCAGAAAAGTCTTCTTTCATATAAATAGCATTTTTTTCATTCATAACTTCATATAGGCGTTTATGGCCCATCATTACTGTTTCTAAAACATTGAACTCTTCATATTCGAAGTGATTTTGTTTTAAAATAGCTAAACGCTCATCAGGGTTCATAATAACATTACCTTCTTGGGCCTCAATTTCCCCAGATAATATCTTGATAAACGTTGACTTTCCAGCTCCATTTGCACCGATTAAACCATAACAGTTGCCTGGAGTGAATTTTATATTCACGTCTTCGAATAATTTGCGATCTCCAAAACGAAGACTTACATTACTTACTGCAATCATTACTAGTACCTCCTAAATTCACAATGTTTTTATTATAGCACGAACTGGAAGCAAAATCTACAAACCCTTGATTCATCTAGCTTTCAATCTACCAAACATACTAGTTAGCCCCATTATTAGCCCTAATCGTTTGCAAGCTTTGACTAAACAAGAGAACAGATTCTACTTCTAATTCTTTTAGTACATGTCCATATACTTCATAAATCATTTGAGGGGTATTTCCCAAACGTTCTGCTATTACTTTTACATTTAATCCACGACTCAATAATATTGTACAATGTGTATGTCGCAGACCATGTAATGTTATTTTATGGAGAGCCGTTCTTTCAATTATTCTTTTTATTAACCGAGCTGTACTCGAAAGAGGATTCCCACCATGATCTGAGATAAATACAAATGTTTCGTCTTCTAATTTTCTTCCATAAGATAATAAAGTCTTTTTGCACCATTTTTTGTAGGTTATCAATTGATTTATTACAGTTTCATCAACTAAAATGGTGCGGTAAGAATTTTTAGTTTTTGGAGCACGTGGACCGTACCAATCTCTTGTCCGTTCAATTTTGATTGTTTTTTTCTCGAAGTCAATATTTTTCCATTGGAGTCCCATTGCTTCTCCGCACCGAACGCCGGTATAGGCTATTGTCAGTAAAAAACTATAGCTTGTTATATTTTCGTGTTTTTTGGCATCGTTTAAAAACGTAACCAATTCAGCAGGGTTTAGAAAATTCTTAATAACTTCTTCATTATTATCTGATATAAATGTTACTTTTTTGAAGCGATTTCGGGGTAGAATTTCATTTTCTACTGCGGCATTAATAGCGATTTTAAAAATGTTGTGCCAGAGACCGATAGAACTTGATTTGAACTTACCTTCAAGCTTATTAATGAAATTTCGTTCATATGTCAATTTGTCTAATTCTTGTAACTTGTAACTCCCGACTGCAGGTTTTAAATGGAGTCTGATTAATGTTTTTCGAAGATCCCGCGTAGTTTCCTTCCATTTCTTTTTGTTCATATCATACCAAATGTCTAACCATTCAGCGACAGTTAATTGGTCGTATTCTACTTGTTTCGAATTTCCTCTTAAAGTGGCAGCTTTCACGTCTAAAAGAGCTTGTAGGGCAGCTTTTGACCTATTTAAGCTGAGTTTAGGGGAATCTAAAGGAAAATGTATCAAAATACATCGAACGTGCTGAAATCGCGAATAAAGCGGAAAAACAAGCTATCGATGATTTGATTACTTATGAAGCGGAATATCGCAAATTAGAAGTCGATTATCGCAATCAATCTAGTGAAATAGAAAAACTAAAAAAAGATATAGAGTATTTAAACCGAATCAACATATGAGCTTGGTTGTGATGGAAAGATATCTGACAGAAAATAAGCGATTTAATTATTAGTTATGAGAGATTTTGCAAAGCTGTTTGGCATTATTTAAAGAAAACTAATTCAATGAGATGTGAGCAATTAACATTATTTTAAAACGCATTTCGACCAAAATGTGAATTGAATTAACAAAAAAGGCCTAGGAATATCAATCAAGGACATTAGAGTTGGATATTCTCACAATTTCACATGTGGATTTCGATAACTATTAATTCCTATTTTTTGAAAAATAATTAGCTATTTGTTCAGTTAAAAAGAATATCGCTAATCCCACAAATAATATAACAAAGGAATTACTTATTAACGGCTTATCTTGCGCCATTTCAAAGAGTGCATTTACAAGAAGGGTAAATCCCCAAAATGTAAATGTACTTTGAAATGCTACATTAATACTTTTTTCATTAATTTTTGAATTTGGTTTAAAAAACATTATTTTTTCCTCCGTTTCTTTCACAACACGATACTAGGTTTTAAGAATATTAAGCTTCATAAATTTTATACTAGTTTTGGATATTATTCTATAAGCTGCAGAAGGGATTAACAATAATGCCAGTAAATCAAAAGGTAAAGTACGAAGTGTATGACGATAGAAATGTAAATGCTGTTTTATTTTCTCATGAAAGTTCTTATGTTTGCACTCGTTACATTGACAACAAACGTGCAGAAAAAGGAGGAATGGTAAGTAGTCATCTTTGGATCAGAATGGTAGCAAATAACTAAAATTAATGCACATTCCGACCAAGATGTGACACTAAATGTACGGTATAAAAAAGTAAAGGTGTATCACCTAAGTGATAACACCTGTGAGATAAATTAATCCCAAACACGTACTCTTGGAACTCCTGCCATTCTTAAGTAATCCAGCAATTGGCCGGTATGCACAGATTCATGATAGGCGACTCTTAGCAACATGTCTCCAAAACTTCTTATGTAGCCTGAATCTGAACGATCAATTTTAATATTGGTTAAATCTTCTTCAGTAAATAACCTAATTGTTTCTAAAAACTGAATTCTATATGGTTCAGCAAATTCCAATTCGGCATTCACAGTGGTAAAAGGCTGTTTTTCGAAAGGAGAATCAAAAACTGACAGACTGCCGTGATTTTGGATTGCTAGATGGTAATAATGCTCACTTTCTAGAACATGCCTAATCATCTCTATACAAGTCATTGCTTCGTCATCGGGTTTCCATATTAGTTTTTCTTGGGGAATAGATGTCCAAACCTTAATACTTCTTCTTCGTACTTCGTTGAAATTTAAAAGAATTAAATCAATTGAGTTCAAAAATTTTCCTCCTTTTACTAGTATGTTTTGAATATACACGAATAAGTGTTCGATGAAAAGGCATGATTTTAATAAATATATTATTGCTCAGTTCGACCATTATATGAAACTAAAAAGTAATATTGTAGCAAAAAAAAGAGCCATAAAGGCTCAGAAGCAAACTGGTAAAGCAAAGGATATTCTGTTCGATTTATTATTACATCCCATAATCGCAGTATGCACTGCTTGAATCACTTTCGATACCCTTTATTACTTCAACTTTTTTATCAGCATGTGCAGGTGAGGAAATAACTAAAATAAGTGCAGAAGTTAAAAAAGCTGTAGTAATCCATTTTTTCTTTTTCATATTTTCACCTCCTTTAACACTAACAAGTAAATTATACAATATTATAATTATTTTGAAAACTTTGAAAGGATGATGGCAATGAAACTGAATAAAATCTATCAAGGACATTGCCTTGATGTTTTAAAAACACTTTCAGAACAGAGTGTAAATACTGTGGTCACAAGCCCTCCATATTGGGGATTAAGGGATTATGGTGTAGATGGTCAAATAGGTTTAGAAAGCTCTGTAGAAGAATATGTAATGTCGTTAGTAAAGGTCTTTAGAGAGGTTAAGAGAGTACTTCGAGACGACGGTACACTTTGGTTGAACCTTGGTGATGCTTACGCAGGAAGTGGAAAAGGTGCTTGGTCTGAAAAGCATAAGCAAAAACATGTATATGTTCCAAATCCTATAGGCGTTGAAACAAAGATTAATAATGTCCCTACAGGGTTAAAACCAAAAGATTTAATCGGTTTGCCGTGGAGAGTAGCTTTTGCCTTACAAGCTGATGGATGGTATTTAAGACAGGATATAATTTGGAATAAACCTAATGCAATGCCTGAGAGCGTGATAGACAGACCTACTAAGGCTCATGAATATATCTTTTTACTAAGTAAATCACCTAAGTATTTTTACGATCATGAAATCATTAAGGAGCCAGCTATTTACGGTACTCAGGATATCAGAGGGTCTCAAGGGGCATTCGGTCAACCACAAAAGCAAAGAAGAGAAGATAAAGTTCGTGGTTCTTTCGATGGAAAGTATGGAGATGAGGCATTCCGAGCAATTCGTGAAAAGAGAAACAAGAGGTCAGTATGGACAGTAACTACAAAACCATTGAGAGAAGCACACTTTGCAACCTTTCCGGAAGATTTAATAGAGCCTTGCGTATTAGCTGGTAGTCCTATCAATGGAGTTGTTTTGGATCCATTCTTTGGTTCAGGAACTACAGGATTAGCTTCTCTTAAACATGGCCGTAATTTCGTGGGGGTCGAACTTAATCCAGAGTATATAGAAATAGCAGAAAAGTGACTAAGTGAAGTGCAGCTGGAGTTAATACATGAAACGTAAAACGACATCACGAAAAAAGAGCCAAATTTCTTTGGCTCAAAGTATTAATCAATATCTGGGAAATGTTCTTCAAAATAATCTACTGCTCGATGTTTTAGTTGTTCATAAGTTTCAAATTCTTGTTTTTCGAACAGAGCCGGATAACGTTCTTTATAAAAGTCATAAATAGCATCTGTCTGTTCCGATAGATAAAAAAATCCGCTTGGACTATTAACACTTGGAATTTTTTCTTTTTGTAATTGCTCCAAACGTTTTAGTGCAACGTTTAAAGATACTTCTTTTCTCAAAAGATAAGATTCAATTGCTTGTATTTCTTTTGAAGTTGCAACATTATACGTTCCGCCAAGATTTGACACAAAACTACCACCTTTTCGACTTAATGTTTCTATTTTATCAGTATTTTCATAAACTACCAAGTAATTCTCTAAATGTCTTTTGTTCATGTTATTCAGTAACTAGACAGGAGTTTTTGCAATGTTTGAATCTTGTTTAGGTTATGGTCGCAAAAAATCACGTTGTAAATGTCGTTATAGATTGATTAGAAAATAATGAACAGTTCGAACATAAAGTTTCGTAAAGGCATCAACTAAGATACCTTTAATTTATTTGAAAAATTCATAGAAACCAAAATTCATTGGGAACGCCCAGAGATAGGCGCCGAATAAAGCTACTGGCCCAATAAGAAAATTAAATAGACTTTTAGGCAGCCATTTAAAAAGTAAACTATAAATCAAAGTTACCGTAAACATCGTGGCCATTAATACTAGCAATGGACCTATGATGTACATGTAGTCAATTTCTACACCTTCGAATATATTCATTTGGAGAATCACCTTACCTTGATTAAATAGTAATTAAAATAACAGGATTCTTCCCGTCTACTTCAACAATTCTATTTTATCACATTGGATAGTCATTGGTTATTATGGAAAAATTTAAAATGGGTGCTAGTACAATGATACTAAATGTTGGTATAATAGAACTACCTCTGTGTGGGGAATATGTGATTGTGACGCATCCAGTCGATGACTTGGGTGCGGTGAGAAGAGGGAAGAGTTTTGACGATAACTGTATTTTTAGACACAAATATAATTATGAGTGACTACAAGATGGAAAGTCAGTGGTTTAGAGATTTTTTGGATGTACATCAAGAATTAAATAAGGATGAAAACTTTAATATATACTTGACGGAAATGAACTTTCATGAAGTAATAAAAAACTATAGAAAAGATTTAAATAGCGCCTTAACACATATGAAAGACTTCACTACGAAGCTTTATAAACTTGCTGATGTTGAAGAGGTAGGATTCGATAGAAAAACAATTAAATCCACACTAATAGAGAATTTTAGTAAAGAGATAGAAGATAAATTCTATATCTATAAACCAACTTTAAAAGCTTATGAAAAGGCTGTATCACGGTATTATTCAATTAAAATGCCTTTTAGAGATAATAAGGAAGAGTTTAAAGACGCTATTATTTGGGAATCAATATATGACTATGCTGAAAAGTTTCCTGATGAGAAAGTCTATTTTATTTCTAACAATTATAAAGATTTTGCGATAGAGCAGGATAATGGGTATTACTTATTCCATAGTGATTTTGATGATAAAAATAAGAACATAAAGTTTTTTAAACATATAAATGATTTTCTAAAAGAAATAGAATATTTGAGAACTCATCATTTTTCTTTCCAAGAGATAGATGACATCATTAAGATTATTGAGGTTTATTTAAATGATGACATAAACAGGAACAGTACTGTTGAAATTGAATTATACTACATTTTTTCAAATAACTATTTTGAAGCTGATTATTTTGATGGATGGGGAACAGACCCTATCATTAATGAGCTTTGTGAAATAAAAGTTGATGAGTATAGGGAAATATTAGAACAAGAAAATTATTTCTACATTCCAATTTCTTTTGAGGCAAATATAGAATACTCAGTACAAGCAATAAACCCCACTTACGAAGGTTTTGCTGACGAAAATGAATTTATCCAATCTGAACCTAGAGATGGTGATTTCGTATTGAAATGCTTAGTTGTTTTTAATGCAACAACAAGAAGAGTAGAAAAAATTGAAGATGTAAGTATTGAGAACATATAGATCCACCCAGCCAACTGGAGGACAACTTTTGATTACAGTATTGTTGTATCATTTGTTGCCTTCTTTTTTTATCACATAAGGAGTGAGTTATATGGAAATCATAACGAATTACGTGGACCTTTGCAGAAAGATAGATATTATTGAAACGCAGCTCATGCAGGTGGATGTGGACTTGAAGTATTGGTTCGGAAAAGGTGAGCTTCCTTTCACCGGGAAAGGCTCAGATGACTTCGGGGTAATTGCATCGTTAGAAAATATTCAGGTGTATCATGATAAGAAACACAGGTTGCAGAAGATGCTGGAGTTTTATCTTGATGTGAAGCAAGAGACTGAGGATAAGATCAACCAGTTGGAAGGGTTGAATTATCAAATTGCGAGGATGAAGTATTTGGAGAATAAATCTTATAAGGATATAGCAGAAGAATTAGGAAAGTCTTATGGTTATATACGGAATGTGGCATCTCTTATTGTAAAACCATAAATATTAAAGATCAAATACACTCACTAACTAAGTGAGTGTATTTGTTGTTGGTCATAATATCCATATTTGTTATTAATATAGATGTGTGTTATTGTCAAACCTAAATAATATTATTACAAGGAGTGTAAATCTATGAAGTTACAGAAAGATTTTATGACACGTTTTTTAATATATCCAATTGGGTTTTTGATTGTGGTAACATTACTCTGCTTATTCCAGAGTAATTGGAAAGATTTTGATATGACTATAAAAATAATTCTTACTTACTATATCGTTATGTCAGTTTGGTTTTATTATGACTTGAAAAAAAATAAAAATTACAAATAATACTAAGTGTGTTATTATTTAGAAGTATTGGGAAATATTTCTTTAGGAGGACTAAGATGAGATTTGCAAAAAATATTTTTTATTCTAAGTTTTGTTTAATAACGCTAGCTTTAATTATTTCTATTTCGTTTGTTTTTAGTACTACAGCTAGTGCATTAGTAAGCGATTCATCTGAGTATGATCAACAATTAGAACTAGATGTTGCAGAAGCATTAGAATTAATATTAGAGGGTGCTCTTTTGTATGACGCTAAGGGTAAAGTGCTTGGGTATAATAAAGATATATTAGAGGACGAGTTAAAAGATAATTCTTTGTTAGAAGAAATTTTATTGGGGTTAGAAACTGAAAATTTATTAGTAAGCGAAAGTCATATTCAAAAAGAAAATGCTAATATTATCAGGCCAATGGTTGTGGCTTGTGGATGGTATTTGAAAAATGAAACTGCTGAATATGCAAATGCAAAAAACAAATGTGTGCTGGATGGACTGAAATCAAATTATACGATAACAGCCATTAGTGCTGGGGTTGTAAACGCTATTTATAATAAGGAATATACAAAAGCAGCGGGAGAGTTGATTAAATCTGGATTAAAGGCAAATGTAGCAGGAGTTGTTGTTGTCCTAGGTGTAATTCTAACCACTTGTATTAGTAAAATGGAAAAGCAATTTCCTGGTGATAGTAATTGCGAGTAAATATGTTATTAAAATGAATTAGTATTCTTAGTTTACATAAAAATACTATTTTTATTAAATTAATTACTATATATACATGACAACAATATGACAATCAAGTTGCAAAAACTAAAAACATAATTATAATTGAAACAAAGAGACTACGTGCACGCTTATGGTGGTGTTGGTAGTACATAAACTTAATATACTTATATAAGGCGCTCGCAATTTGTGGGTGCTTTTTTATGTAATTCGGAAGGATTTTCACCTTCTTTGGCGAATGTTGTCAGCAGGAGGTGGAGAAATGCGCTTGAATGTTAAATATCATCTATTTGATACAACTCATGAAATGCTAGTGTCTGAAGGTGAGAGATATCAAATAATCCATATTGATGATGAAGTTGATCTTGATAAACACGAAAATCTAAAAATAGTGAGTAGTGCGATTGGAAAAGAAATCAATAGATCTACTTCAGATATTAAAGTGTTAGGTTATGAATTAATTTAAGCATCCTCCAAGGGTGCTTTTTCTATGTCAGAAAAGCAAATAGCATAATGGGGTGATAAGATGTGAAAAAAATAAAGGGGGCAGGAAAAGCAAATATGAAACTCATGTAGAAATAAGGTTATTTGAGATTGAATGCTGGGCTCGTGATGGTTTAATTGATGAACAGATAGCAAATAATTTAGGCGTGGCATACTCAACATTTAGAGAATATGTAAAGGAGTATTCGGCATTATCGACAGCCTTAAAAAGGGGCAAGGAAATAATTGACTATGAAGTTGAAAATGCCTTGCTAAAACGAGCATTAGGATATGAATATAGAGAAAAGAAGTATGCTCAAGTTGAAATGTCAGAGCAGGAACATTATGCATTAATACAGGTTGCAGTAATCAAGTTCAAATTAGATAATCCAGAAGCAACACTTGAAGAGATTCATTTAGTTGAATTGCAAGTTTCAAAATATAAAAGTATGCTCGTTGAAGAAAAGACAAAAGAAGTCAGTCCAGATACAACAGCACAAATATTTTGGCTTAAAAACCGCCGTCCAGATAAATGGAGAGACAAACAGGATATACAGCATAGTGGCAGTATGGAAATCAATAATCCTCTTAAAGGCTTATCTACTGAGGACTTGAAGAAGCTGATAGACAAATGACTGATTTAGAAAAAATTAAACAGATGGCCAAGATAGAGCTCGCTAACCGTGAGTTCTTTTATTTTTGTCATTTGTTAGCTCCTGACTTCTATGCAACTGATCGCCAATACCTAATTGACCTATGTAACGACATGCAAGACTTATATGAGTCAGACGATGATGTGTTAATCATTAACGTACCACGTAGGCATGGAAAGAGCAGAACAGCAGTAATGTTAGCTCAATGGATTTTTGGACAGAACCAAGAAGAAAAGATAATGACTGGATCATACAACGAAACTCTTTCAACGATGTTCTCAAAGGGTGTTCGAAATGGGATATCTGAGGAAAAGGCTGATAAGGACCGTATTATTTACAAAGATATATTTCCTGAAGTCCATATCAAACAAGGTGACGCAGCTATGAACCTATGGAGTTTAGAAGGTGGATATAATAACTATCTTGCTACTTCTCCAACAGGTACCGCAACAGGGTTTGGTGCATCGGTTCTTATTATCGATGACTTAATTAAAAACTCACTCGAAGCTTACAATGCATTAACACTTGAAAAACATTGGGATTGGTTTACAAATACGATGCTTTCACGTCTTGAAGAAGGCGGTAAAATCATCCTTATCATGATAAGGTGGGCAAGTAATGATCTTGCGGGTATGGCACTCAATCATTTCAAAGATGAGAAAAAGGCAGTTCGACATGTACTCATGAAAGCATTGCAAGAAGATGGTTCAATGTTATGTCCTGCTGTTCTATCCAAGGATAGCTATGATATGAAAGTTCGAGCTATGGGTATCGATAGAATTTGCAGCGGTAGAAAAAGCATATCACAAGCTATCTGTCCAATTGGAGTCGATAACATCTATTTTATATCGCTTCACAGGTAAAGCACCTCGTGATCTACTGCTAGAAAAGTATAAAAAGCCAGCAGATGCAAAACGAGATGAACTGATTATTCCGGTAACGATCATAATGAAAGCCACAACTGCACAACAGTTACTGCTTGCAGGAAGAAAAGAAGAAGCAGTAAAAGCGATAGAAGATATTCCATCACTAGTAGCAAAACTATCTAGTACAAATGCGTTCCATCAAGCATTAATAAAAGAGTTGGAGAGACTTCAAGCAATCGTCTTCCCACCACCTGTAACTCCAGTGGTTCCGACTCCACCAGTAACACCACCGTCAACAAGTGGTAATGGAGATAGTGGGGGTTCGTCTGAAACTTCGGCACAACGAGCATTACGTTTAGCAAAGACAAATGCAATTAAAGATTTAGCAAATTAT
>NZ_JALDYF010000021.1:0-46080 GCF_032154225.1 Psychrobacillus sp. | reverse complement strand
GAGGCATAGTGACTATTTTTTAAGACACACTTTATGTAGAAAACGAACGAAAATACAAAATTGAATAAAATGGTTAATCAACAGGCGTGAAATAGGATTACAAATTTTTAGAGTAGGAGAATGATGAAGTTGAATGCAATAATTCTTGGTGGTTTTCTATTTTTCAGTGTTAGTATAGGTGGTGGAGTTGCTTGGTTAGTATCTAAAATATTTCATAAAACAAATGAAGGTTTGGCATTATTATGTGGTGGATTTTTAGTAGGCCTACTAGCACTTGATATTATTCCATCTGCTTTAGCTATGTACAAATTTCCTGGAATTATTCTTGGTGTACTCATTGGATGCCTCTTCCTCCTATTATTGGACAATTTTCTCCATGTCTCCACTCCGTATAAACCATCTGTGTACTTGCTTACCATTGCCCTGTTCATACATACAATTCCTTTAAGTTTGACTATCGGCAATATGCTTGGTAATTCTACTTTTGGTGTTTCCATTACGACCTCAACGATTCTTCATCATTTACCAGAAGGATTCGCGCTTACTTCAGCGTTTCTCTCGAAAGGAGAGAAGTTATGGGGGTTACTTCTGTGTTTTATTGGTTTATCCGTCTGCTTTAGTATATTTGTTTGGATTGGACACCATACGATTCTTTCTACTAGGGCACAAGGTGTTTTATTAGGCATATCCATTGGGCTGATTGCCATTACAAGTATAAATGAATTCATCCTGCATCATATCCGTGCTGTATCCATACGGTCATTTCTTACATTTATCTTCCTCGGTTACCTCTTAAGTGTAGTATTTCATCACTGATATCCCTGTGTTCAATGAAAAGTCATAACATATTCAATCAAATGGAAATACTTGAATAGTCTCCCAAACTAATATAGACTAGTATTTACAAAAGAGCTTGGGAGTGAAGTATAAATGGAAATCTCGATTACAAGGGCTTTACGGGAACTTAAGACATTGGATGCCCGTATTGTAAAAAAAGTTAATGAAACCACTTTCGCAGCTTCAAAAAAGCCAAAAGAAAATATACCCGGCTTCAAAACAGTTGATGAGTTCGAGAAGAAAGCAAAAGAAAGTCTTCAGTCCATCAAAGATTTAATCGAACGTAGAAAACAAATCAAAAAAGCAATTGTAGAGTCTAACGCCAAAACAACTGTAGAAGTTTCTGGGATAAAAATGACGGTTGCCGACGCTATTGAGCGTAAAAACTTTATCGAGATTGAAAAAACACTCCTTCGCAAAATGAACAGTGATTATGGTCAATCTCAAGTCAGAGTTGAGCAAAATAATGAACTCGCTCAAGATAGACTAGATACTCAACTAAATAATATGATTTCAAAAGATGGTAAAACGGACTTAACTGCTGTAGAAGGATACAAAAAACTGTTTTGGGAATCGGAAGAGACGAAACTAATAGATCCTATACAGGTAAAAGAAATTGCAACAAGAATGGCAGAAGATATTGAGTCTTTCGAAGACGATGTGGATGTAGCTTTAAGTGAAATAAATGCAAATACAATGATAACGATTGATTAACCAATAAAATAACAGCTTGCTGTTCTAGTGAAAAAGAAGAAAGTTTCCCCGAGCAGGGTATGGGTTAAAACCCTGCACTCAAATGGCAATTAACGAAAATGAAAAAGCTAAAAGGTTAAACCTTAGCTCTAAAAGGTTAGCATTCAACATTCTTAAATTGTAACGTATAACGGTCAACAATTAATATTCTATAAAATCTCGGATGAAAGGTGCTATAGGATTTGAAACTTCCTTTCTTCCCCTCCGAGCTGCTACGACAGCACAAAAAGAGTGATCCAAATGGGTCACTCTTTTTTGTTCAAACTAATAATCATGCTTATACTATTATCGAGGATATGAAGATAAACGTAAAAATAAATACAATGATTCCAATGATTAATGAAGGAATAATAAGTGTTGCGAACCCTCTCCAACTTGAAAATTGATGCACTTCTCCAAATATCTTACTTTGAATAACAATCATCCAAATACCGAAGAATATCATAAATAGGCTACTGAGTAACGACCAAACAATAGCGCCTAGAGTAAACGTCGTAGTCATGTTGTAAGTCATGACAGCTGTTAATATCCAATATGGAGTCAACCAAATACTAGGAATCATAATAATTCCTATCGCTTGGGCAACCTCTTTATAAACACCTACGCCACCAAACCATTTCCCTACCCAAGTATAAATAACTGTTCCAATACCTAAACCAATTAAAGCAAATATAGGAGCTAATACAACAGCAGCTAGCAATATCCACCAAAATGATATGTCGAGATTAAAACTATATATGGAACTTATTGCAGAAGGTATCCCTGCAAAACCCCCTATTATAGAAAGTATTAGTGAATATTTTAACTCCTTATGATCCAACACATAACGCACCGTTTCCTTAGGTGATAACCATATTGAAAAAAACGGATTTACTTTCTTAACTTCTTTATATTCCATTTCACTTGTCATATGACCCCTCCTGTTACTAGTTTATTTTTACATTTGCAATAATATGTATCTATAATTGCTCTCCAATAAGTATAATTAAAAATGACACCAAAATATATACGGAGTCTAACAAGTCATAGTAGTAAGTTTTCTCCTGTCGGAAAAACAACCATTCCTCTATTCCACGATTTACACTTAGTAAGAATAACATACCGAACATCGGCATTAACCTTTCACTAAAGGAAAAATTTTCTATACCATGATCGATAAACAAATTCATAGTACTTAGGAAGAATAAGCAAAAAATGATAATTTCAATTACCATTGAATACTTCTTCTTATCTTTAGCTAGTGTTCCATTCCACTTTCTTTTGATTTTAAGCCGTTTTTTCAAATAAAAATGAATGATAGATAAATTAATTGCTAATGCGATTATTAATCCTACTATTGTTAGTGTATTCAACTCACCCCTCCTACATAATCGTTATCTATAATACGATTTCATTAACAAAAAGTTTCAATTTTCTCTATTTTTGATATACCGGTAGCAACAGTAATCAAAAAAGACAAATAAAAGCAATGCTATCTTTTTTAGAAAAAAATAATACCTCTAATGAAGATTCATTTATAGGTGGTCACCGGTTCATTGGGTTTACCAATTTAATTTGGTTATAAATAATTCATTAAGTTTCAGATAGTTTTTTAAAGCAGTAGTTTAATCGCACCGGTCAGATGGTTATACAATCGAGAAATAGGATTAGCTGCTTAGCCAGAAATAATCTCGAATTACAAGAGTGTTCTTTAAAATGGTTGTGTAGAAAAATCGAAAAAGCCGTTCCCATTTGTGAGTCGGCCCTTTCAATTTATATACCTATTCATTTTATAGAGTAGTGAGGCATTCATTCGGAAACTTTTTTGATAATGCGAAAGTGCAATTAGGGAAAAAATATAGCGATAACTATGATAATGAATATACAAACTATCAACCATTCCCTGTCCTTTTCGATACGATGTGGTCCAGTCATCTTTTTTATTATTTTCTAAAATATATTGGATACCTGATTTAATTTTTGGAGTGACTTCATCCTCAGTAGCAATCAACGCATCCAATGCCCATGCTGTTTTAGTTAACCTACTGGATCCTAACGGAACATTCGTTCCATTTCATCTGAAAGGGTCACCATTCACAAAATTTGTCCTTCCTATTACATAAATTCAATTCAACTATACATATTCTGTTTGTTTTTAAAAAATGCAAAGAACTAACCATTTTGCATAAGAACTTCTATCACTGTGCACATTAAACTCTAGGAGGTGAAGATAACATGGCAAAGAAAAATAAACCGAACTTTAAGAAGAAAGAACCTAATTCAAAAAACAATCGTGAAGAATTTGCAGAAGATCTAGATTTAAATCAAACTAAACGTAAAAACACACAACAAAATAACGAACAGAATCGATAATACAACAATAGTATAATTTAAATACTTAGTTAATCAGGCATTAAAAAAAGCAAGTATAGAATTATTATCTATACTTGCTGCATTATTATTGTTTCTAAATCTAGCTCAGTACTAACTTCTCCGGCGCAGCGTTTCGTAAAAATGGGCTCGGTTCTCCTGCACTGTAAAGATGCAGTTCATGCATTGCCCGTGTGCACGCTGTGTAAAACAATCTACGTAAGCTTTCATCGGCGTATACTTGAGCCGATGCATCATATATAATAACAGCGTCAAATTCAATTCCTTTTGCCAAATATGCAGGTATTACAACGACACCTTGCTCATATTCACCAGAACCGCTCTTCACTAGTTTAATTTCTTCGACATCACTTAGGGCGTCGTATGCAATGACGCTTTCCTCTGCGGATTTGCATATAATCGCAATCGTATTAAACTTCTGTTTACGTAAATCTGACACTTTCGAAGCGATGTCGCGATGCAATTCTTTTCGATTGGTCAATTGCGTCAGAATAGGCTTTTTTCCTTCGCGTTCAAATGCGTTAATCTGTTCTCCATTAGGTATAAGTCCACGTGTAAATTCGACAATTGGTTTTGTAGATCTATAACTACGAGTCAGGTTTATCGCATTCGTTTCATTCGGTCCATATAAGCTCGTAAGCATATCGAAATCTACCGTTTCGCTAGCATGGGCGAATATAGCTTGATTAAAGTCTCCAAGCACTGTCATTTTTGCTGCTGGAAATAAACGCTTCAAAAATTCGAATTGAAACGGTGAATAATCTTGTGCTTCATCTATAAGCACATGTTTGATCGAGCTGTTCGTCTGGAAGCCTTGAATCAACTCTTTCAAAAGCAAGAATGGCGTAGCGTCTTCGTAAAATAGTTTTCCTTCATCTAACATTTTCAAAGTCGAGAAGCAAATATCTTCCCATTCTTCGGAAATTCCCCCATCCATCCACGTTGAATCAGTGAAAAGTTGCTTGTATATTCCTTTAATATTAATGAAACGAAGCTCCCGAATTTGTTTACGTAACTTTTTTAACTTTTGGTGAACAATCAATTGAGCGAGTTCTTCTCGTTCTAATTCATACTCATCAGAGGATGCCCCTTTAAAGCCTTTCTTTTTCCGCAAATGATTATAAGCTTTTTGATAATCATCTTCACTAAGTAACTCGATTTCTTCCTGTATCCACTCCTCTGTCTGTTCGTGCTTCTCCACTTCATCCACTAGCTCGTTTAGCCAATTCGTTAACTTCTCCAGCCTGTTATGAAAACGGAGTGATGTGTCGCTGTTATAAAACCTTTCCGTAATTTGCTTCGCTGTGACAATTTGTTTTCCTCTGAATTTAATACCTTTAAATAGCATACCGGATAATTCCAGCGATTGTCTGTATGTTTTAATTGCCTCAAAAAAACGAACCGATGCTTTGAATCGAATGCTCTCAGACCTAGTTTGGTATGAAGGTTCATCCATTTCGGTCAACACATATTCCAATTGTTCATATGGACCCTCAACCTGAAACTCGTCACTTAGGCGATGAACTAAGTATTCTTGGAAAGTGACCTGCTGCATATTCTCCTCACCAAGTTCAGGCAACACATTGGACACGTAACTGTTAAACATTGAATTAGGTGAGAATAAAATGATTTGATCCGCTTTCAATCTGTCTCGGTATTTATAAAGTAGGTAAGCAATCCTCTGTAGAGCAGCCGACGTCTTGCCGCTACCAGCTGCTCCTTGAACGATGAGTAGTCGGCCATGATCATGTCGAATAATTTGGTTTTGTTCCATTTGAATGGTAGATACGATGCTTTGTAAGTGTTTATCTGTACTTTTTCCAAGCACTTGTTGTAAAATTTCGTCCCCTATCGTGAGACTAGTTTCAAACATCGATTCAACAACGCCGCCACGGATAATATATTGCCATTTTTCCTCCAGCACACCACCGATAACTCCTCCAGGTGTCGTGTATTCAGCAGGACCCGATGAATAATTGTAATAAACGCTTGAGATTGGTGCTCGCCAGTCATAAATTAAAAAGTTTTCTCCACTAGAATCCATTAGTGTGGATATACCTATATAAATTCTTTCCGTATCGGAAGTTCCTTCTTCCATAAAATCGATTCGACCGAAATAAGGAATTTCCTGCATTCGTTGAAGTGCGGACAATTTATTGAAAGCTTGCTTATGTGTGCTTTGGCTTACAGAAAGATTTTGAGCCTGTTGCCTTAAGCTCATAATCGTCTCAAGATAATCGTCAAACGTATCTGTATTTACCTTGACGTCATCCCAAAAGTGTTTCCGGAAATGAACTACCTCTTGACGACGCCAATCTGTTTCGCGTTTTAGCTTGCCAATTTGGTCTGTAATAGTATCCATTACACTTTCCAATCGTTCTTGCTCCTGCAGAAGTTCTGTATTCATCTCAAGCACTCCTTCATAAAAATAAAGTTGACAAAAATTTATTTATAATGTAAAATAAATATAAGGGTAATTATATGCACACAAAATTAAAAAGTGTTTCTATATTAATTTACCATAATTTTTCACTTTAATCAATTGATTTTACATAATATAAGAAGCCAAATTCTAATGACTTTTAGAATTTGGCTTCTTTTTTATTTAATACTCCGTTTCATAAATAGGTTGATTACTCTAGTTGAACATGGTTTAGATTTCAATTTATAGAATATAGGTGACGACCTGCGGATAAATCAAAGATCATTACCTGCAAAGATTCCAACTAAGGGTTTAATGCCAAGCCACTTCATTAATTAAACATAGCTTACACTATGTATCAAGATCGGAAGTAAAAGTCGAATGCATAGACACTCACAGGTTCCTACTTTTAGATCCCGTTTTGATGACCAAATGTTCCCCAGTTTCCCAAGATAAATAGGAGTTGTAGAAACCCAAAAATAAGTCACCTAGCACTGATTAAATATCAATGCTAGGTGGCTTATTTATCTCTTTGGTTGTTTCTATTTTTTGCGCAAGTCCATCTTTCTTTGACTTTTTGAACACTATTCTATTTACATTCGAGACTAAATAAATTGAACAATTTCATCTAAAGGTAAACGTGATGAACCGAATGCTGGTGCAGCTGCTTTTCCAATTGCAATTAGAGCAATAGGGAAAATATGTTCAGGTAGTTCGAATCTTTCCGTAAATTTCTCTTTATCGAATCCGCCCATTGTTACTGTATCGAATCCTCTTTCTTTTGCAATTAACAACAATTGCATTGTAATAAGACCAGCGTCAAAAGTTGCAATATTTTTTCTAGCCTCTAATGGAGCATAAGGATATGTTTGATGTGTATTTTTAATAGTTCGATCTTTTATATCCTCACCCATGTGGCCTTCTTCTACATTTTGAGTATATATTTGTTCCACTTTTTTATACATTTCGGCATTTCCTAATACCGCAATAACTGCAGAGGAAGTTTCAATTTGCTCTTGGTTGTTCGCAATTGCTCGAAGCTCTACTTTTGTTTTTTCATCTTGAATGACAAGGAATCTCCATGCTTGAAGATTACTAGAAGAAGGTGCTGATGTTGCTTCTTTGATAATTTCCTCTATCTCTTGTTGCGAAATTTTAAAACTTGGATCGTACACTCTCACAGATTTTCTTGCGTTCATAATCGTATATAGATTTGAATCTTTTTCTTTTGTCATTTTGTTTCCTCCTATAACTTACTTATGGTAAGTTTATTTACAAAAAGTATCTTACCATTAGTAAGTTTATTCGTCAAACAAATGACTCATCTATGGTACAATAAAGAAATAGAATCGATAAATGGAGGTTTTATCATTGCTTAAATCGACTGATACCAATACATGTAGTAATTATTGTAGTAACTACCATGAAGCAATTGAGTTTATCGGCAAGCGTTGGATGGGAATGATTATTTACACTTTATTACCTGGTCCAAAACGCTATAACGAGCTTATTGCTAATATCCCTGGGATTTCTGATCGATTACTTACTGAAAGACTGAATGATTTAGTTAATGCTAAATTAGTCAATAAAAGACTTATCGATTCCTCAACAAAAAAAGTAGAATATGAGCTAACTGCGAGCGGCATTGCTTTCAAAGAAGTAATTACTTCCTTGCAAAAATGGATTGATATTTGTGAATTTGAAAAGCAATCTTAAGCAATAAAAAATATGTGGTAATTTTCAATTTTTACTTATGCATACAAAAAACACCTCCTTTGATTAATACCTTTATCGTATCGGGAGGTGTTGCAAGTTTATATGTGTTATTTTCATTCCTATTATTTATCTGTTTGTTTTTGCTTTTTTTCCAAATACTCCGCTCGTATTTTTTCAATTTGCTGCTTTTTATCAAATTTGGCAGGCTTGTGTTTTTCTTGATACTTCGCCACAGCTACCTTACTTTTGGTATCCAATTGATATTTTCCCATTGTGTTCACCTACTTTTCTTGTCTTTAAAGAGAATCTATTCAACAAATATAATATACCTTATTTTACTGAAGTAAACCTTTTTACTTTATTAGTGTACTATCAAATCTTTCATATATCAGTAAAAACTTAGTAAAATAATTCAGACTTCCCTAAATTGCTGATTACTTCTCGCCTAATTTCATCTCCGTAGTTCGAACATATTCCTCTAACTGATCAGCAGGATTAAACACTGTATTTCCATGGCATACTTCTAATCGTTTTGGATTTAACTCGCTTACAATAGCACTACTTTTTAATGCTTCTGTCATATTAGGTGTAAACATGGGAGGTTGGAGCTTCCCATTTTTCGATTTAAATAGATCCCCCGCTAACAGCACTTGATCTTTTTCATGATAGTGGACGACATGACCTGGGGAATGCCGAGGTGTAAAAAATGGTCTTAATTCACCTACAGATTTCAAATTTCCATGCTCTTTTTCAATTAGGGGTTGAGTTAGTTGTTTTGGCAAGTTGTTTTCCAATTTCTTTCGTTTTGGGTAAAGCACCTCCCCTTCCAAATATGGAATTTCTATTCGATGTGCGTACACAGGTACATCATATTCAGCCAATATTGCCTTTACTGCTCCAACATGATCAGAATGTCCATGCGTAAGAAGAATTCGTTTTAGTGGACCAGCGTTTAGCTCCTTCATGAATTACATAATTCCTTTCGCCATCATTGGCATTCCAGCATCTATTAAAGTGATTCCGTCTTCTTCCACAACAACCCATACATGAATAGGAATAATCATCCACGTTTTCAAGCTCCAAATATGGTCAGAAATCTGTTTTGCTTTCATCTTTATTCCCCCTTATTTAGTTTTTCTTTAAAGCCTAATAAAAGGATTTCGATTGAGAGATCAAATGTAGGAGTTAATCTCTCCATTAAAACGCCAAGCGGCTCATGCATATATGAATACGTACTTAATATCCCATTCAAATTGAAATAATAAATACGGGAATAAGCCAATAATTGTTCATTACTTGGAATAGAAAGACATTCCTGAAAGATTAACTTCATCATGTCAAAAATTTCAATTCGAAGTTTATTGATCTCTAATTCTTGCTCTACTTCATCCACCCTAGAAGATTTAGCATTGAAAAAAATATCGTAAATATTTTGATGCTTTAAGCAAAAGTGGATATATGCACGACTAATTTTTTTTAGTCTGTTTTCTGCTGATAATGTATGCTGAATTGAAATTTGAAGCAATTGATGATGTAGTTCTTGCAAGGACGGCATAGAAAGCTGATGAAGTAAGGATTCCTTATCTTTAAAGTAAAGATAAATCGTTGTATGTGAACAACCCGCATCCTTTGCAATTTCTCGTATTGTGACGGAATCATATCCTTTATTTGCAAATAAGTTTACCGCAGATGTTAAAATCATCTTTTTAGTTTCTTCCGAACGTTGCACAAATTGAATACACTCATTTCTTTTTATACACCCACTAACCAACGGTTATAATATAACCATTGGTTAGTGGACGTGTCAAAAAAATATCCATTGAAAGGATATTTTTGTTTACGAAAACTGACGTTACAGGTATTCAGGCTCTATTCCCATTCCATAAGAGTTTAAGTCAGAAATACTATAATAGATATAACAAATAGAACCACTACTAAAAGAAAAGGGACAAATGCCCTTCTTATTTCTTCTTCTCCCTCTGCTTTCTTAAGCTTTTTTCTAAATTCAATCCAACTAATAATCAATACAATCGAGATTATTATTACGTATGGAAGTTCTCCCAAGTGAATACCTCCTTATCCTAATAACTCAACATAAAAGAACACATATTTCATTAACCCTTTATATCTTTTTAGAGGCTTTTATTATAAATGTTGCTGGAACTAATTGCGCTTTGTGGGTTGAATACCATTTCGAAGGATTTTCCGAAGGGATTTCAGGTAAAATAACATCATCTATTACCTTCTCAATAATAAAATTAGAATCAATTAGAGTATTTATATATGTACTTAGTTTCCTATGATACATAACCACATTACTATGCCATGCATCGTTATATTCTGGTCCTTCTATATTGTATGATTTTTTAAAAGTGAACGATGATTCCTCATAAGGCAAACGGTCATGAATAGGGTGTTCCCAACTAAAGATAAAAGTACCTCCTGGTTTTTAGATAGTTATGGATGTTTGCTAATGTACGGCGCAAATCAGCTGTCCAATCTAATGCATAAATAGAATATATAATATCGTAGTAATCGCTTGGTAGACCTGGATTATTTTCCATAGGAGATTCAAATAATGATACTTTAACTTTTTGCTTACTTAACAATTTACTAGCTGTTTCAATTTGCTTTGTCGAAAGGTCTAATCCCCATAATTCCTCTGCTCCTCTTTCTCCCATATATTGTAATGAGTGTCCACTGCCACACCCAATATCTAATACTTTTTTATCTGTAATATTACCAAATAAATTAAGCTGGTCTTATTCCAGAGAAAACGGACCATATTCTGGGAGAGCAGTTCTTCCAAAAAATCGTTCTGCTGAACTCTCCCAGCCTTGTTTATTTATACGTAAAATTTCTGTTACATCCATGTATTCATCTTCCATTCTTATCATCTGTTCACTTTTTCTAAACAACTAATCAATGTATTTCCAAATGACCTAACTTCAGATAGGTAATCCATTTAATAATTTACTAATTCTATATACTTGTTTTAATGTTTTGCTATTTTTTGCATTCAAATGAATAGCTACTTGTAATATTATTGTGAATTTCTAATATGACTTTTCCGCCAGCTTCATAGCAACCAGTACTCAATGAATTTATTTCTGCTGTATTGAAATAACTAAATGCAATTGTTAAAATAGCGGCTCCAAATAGTGCAGTAACTAAAACCCATAGAACCCCTATAAAATGCTTATTTTTAAATATCGTCATTTTCAGAACACTCCTTTTTCGATCTGCACTCTAGAAATACCTGCCAATTACCCTTTTTTATTAATCGTAAAGTCATTTATACTATCCATTATTTCACCCAAACTTATAATAGAGACAGTAGTATTGTATGGTTCAATATCTAAAGAGTGATTTGCATTATTGATTTCTTTCATTTTTAAGTTTCGTTTCTCTTTAAGCTTCGTTATTTTATTTTGCACATAGTGCACATCGTTCTTCCCGATCACCAAAAAGGTTTCGTTGATACTTCCCAAAATCCCCTCAAAAAACGCGTCCATTTTTAATAACGGTGTTAATAATATGACCTTTGAATCAGAATAATTAGCATCCAATCCATACTTAGCGATTATTGGGATAGTTCCAAGTGATTTTCCTAAAAATATCGTCTCCGTATAACCGCCTTTTTCTAAAACGTCTCTAACTACTGAATCCACATCATCCACCATCAATTTGCTAAATTCATTTATCGGTAAATTGCGTTCATTTTCATCGTACGAATAATGAACATGTACAACATCAATATTATTTTTAAGCATCACCATTGTTGCATAATAAAATAAAGGCTTATCGTATGTATATCCTGTTCCAGAAAACATAAAACAAATAACTTTTGACCCTTTTTCCATATGCGTATATTGAATTTCTTTGTTTGATGCCGTTATTGAAATCTTTTTTTCATCCTTCATTTTCTTCCACTCCTAAAAGGACAAATTATATTGTCTATCCCCAGTTTTTTATCTGGATTAACACTAATTCGACGTTCTTTCCTTTTATCCTTTAATAATAAAATTATGATTAATTTTTAACACAAAATCATTTACACGATTTCCATATCATATACCATAATAAAGCTCAAATAAAAAATGTTGTCTAATGAGAGGAGCCTATGAATGGAAAATCCGGAACAAACTCGAGAGGTGTATGAAAATATACCACAGCCCCTCCGAAATGACGGTGCCGGAGGATATGATACAGGTCCCCGCGATATTATGCGGGATTTTGAAAACCCTGACATGCTAGTTCCACCAAAAACAGATGCCGGCTTGGTCCCTAACTTGAAATTTTCTTTCTCAGACACCTCTATGAAACTAAATCACGGCGGGTGGTCACGGGAAATAACTGTCAGAGAATTACCCATTGCAACCACCCTTGCAGGTGTAAATATGAGCTTGACCCCAGGTGGTGTTCGGGAATTACATTGGCATCAGCAAGCAGAATGGTCCTATATGATTTTAGGCAGTGCACGAATTACGTCAGTTGACGCAAAGGGGAGGAATTTCATTGCCGATGTAGGACCAGGTGACCTTTGGTATTTCCCCCCTGGAATCCCACATTCAATCCAAGGATTGGAGCACTGCGAATTCCTACTCGTATTCGATGATGGGGCATTTTCTGACCTTAACACTTTATCCATCTCCGATTGGTTTGCACATACCCCAAAAGATGTACTCTCTGCAAATTTCGGCGTACCAGTTGACGCCTTTGACCACATCCCTTCAGGCCAAGTTTATATCTATCAAGACAAAGTTCCTGGACCGTTGGAAAGTCAAAAGGTCCAATCTCCTAACGGCACCATTCCTCAAAACTTCAAGCATCAGTTACTAGCGCAAACACCAATTAAAACACCTGGCGGAAGCGTACGAATTGTAGACTCTTCTAATTTCCCTATATCAAAAAATATCGCAGCTGCACTTGTGGAGGTTGAACCGGGCGCAATGAGAGAATTACATTGGCATCCGAATAACGATGAGTGGCAGTATTACCTTACTGGACAGGGACGCATGACGGTTTTCTCTGGAAATGGTGTAGCTCGTACATTTGATTATAGAGCTGGTGATGTCGGCTATGTACCATTTGCTACTGGGCACTATATTCAAAATACAGGCAATGAAACTTTATGGTTTTTGGAAATGTTCAAGAGCGATCGATTTGTTGACGTGTCACTAAACCAATGGATGGCACTTACCCCTAGCGAACTAGTAAAAACCAATTTGCATGTTGGTCCGGAATTATTGCATGCGCTACGGAAAGAGAAATGGCCGGTCGTCAAATATCCTGGGTATTCTTACTTCCCTAAATAATGATAGAAAAAATCGACCAGCTCACTTAAGAGTAGGTCGATTTTTTTAAAAGTTCGTCAAACACAACGTCTACTTCAGTTTGGAAATATTTCTGACAAACATTTTGCAATGCTTTTTTGGAGTGGAATCAAATCATCAACTTCACTTACTTTTACATAAAAGCTTTTTAAGAATTTTTTACAATTTGCAACTAACATCCAATACTGCTCTTCCTCCAACTGCTGCTTTTGCATTCCTAGCTCTGACGGGATATTTTGTATCAAATACTCTATCTCTTTGAGTTCCAATCCGTTATGAAGCATTTCTAGTATTGGGGTTAAAATTCTTTCGTCTTCATCGTGTATGTAAACACTTTCTGAAACAAAAACCTTATTCCACAGTGGTGTTAGAATTTCAAAATATAGCTCTTGATTGACATTTGGATTTTTAATCAGTTCATCAAACACATCCGATACATGAGCTACGCTATGAGCCCATCCTTTTCCAGAAACATATCCCCTTAAATCTTTTTCAGCGTTCATATAATCGATTAGTTCATCTTTTACTTTGTACACCGTACTTTGGGATAAAAAACTATTTTTGTTATCTCTACCTAAAATAAGCCCTATTAGTAGTGAGGTGAAAGACCTTGTAAACACTGTATCAGTGCCATTTTCACCAAGTCCTTTCATTAATAAATCATTTAAACACATATCCAGCAGCTCGATTAACAACTCATCATTCAGATAATTTTTCTCTAAGATAAATTGATAAAAAGAGCTATAAATCAATTGGTCTCTAAGTTCGCTATCTGTTGTACCTATATGCTCCATCATTGATTTTACAATAATAACTGCATTCTCTTCTTCCCAAATTTTTGATCCATTTTTAATGTCCTCTAAAGCTACTTTTAGTGCATTTTCTTCTAATGGAACTACATCTGTTAATAAATTCATTTGTTTACTCCCTTGAATAAATTTTCCACAATTTCTTATTTCAACTATAATCATACTATATATTCAAAATACTCTCTATATAATAAAAAGCCGATTCCCCGTTAACTGAGAATCGACTTTTTATATTGGTACCTATTTATATCAAATAAAAACATTTTGTTTACCATATTCCAATAACGCTTCATAAGGATCACCTTCTAAACCAAACAATGTGCAAAAGGCAGGCTCGATTTTAACACCTTGCTCTTTTAGTATAATTACTTCTTCTTTGAAACTTGGATTATTCTTCAGAATTGAAATTTCAACAATCATATGCAAATAGGCATATTGTTCTTTTACTCGCTTTGCATGATACCCAAGTTTTTAATAGCCGAATAGGCAAGTTGCTGATTTTTATTTCCAAATTGTAAGTAATCAATTGTATCAAACATTAAGTTCCCCCCAATCGAGCAAAACTATAAACTTTTCAATTTATCGGTTGGATCGAAAAGTACTTTAAGAAATTCTTTTCAATACTTTCTTTACACACGAAAAATCCAGTATAATTGGAATTCGCTGTCTTCTAACAAACTCATCTTCACTACTAAAATGTTCACGCTTTGGGCTACCTTCATGTAAATCTAAAACTGTAAACCGGCTTGTTTAAGTGCTGTAAAATAATGTTCGATTGTACGATGATACTGAACTACTTTTTGGTCAATCCAAAGTTCTTTTCTTTCTCCCTCTTGAAAATAGTCATTGACAATCCAATTGCCTCGTCTGTCCCCAGATTACTTACTAGCAAATGACGAAGTTGTAAGTGGATGCTGGATACTAAAAGTAAATCTTTCGGTTTCTTTAAGAGTTTTATGAACATTTTGAAATAGGCGGTTAATGTCTGAAACATAATGGATGGCAAATCGAGATGTCACAAGATCAAATGCCTCTTTTGGATATTTATAATATTTCATTGTTTAAAAATGTATTGTCCCGTTTTGTTCAAGTAGGTTAGTGCGTGCCACTTCCACCATTTGTTCCGAGCCTTGTACTCCTGTGTAGTTTTTCGCTCCTACATGTAAGAGTTCTTTTCCAAACGATGCATCACCGCACCCTAGATCTAAAACGCTACTATCTTCAATGCTCCCTATTAATTCAAAGATAATCGGTTCTTCAATAGCATTATTTGGACTATCTTTTCTGTTGATTCTAGTCTTCCAATTATTAAAAAAATCCGTTTGATTGTAAACGCTAGATCCTTTAATTTCCCTTCGAAACGTCTCCCCCTCTTACATTTGAGATATCGGGCAATTAATCGCCGTATATACAAATTAATGTATATTATCATAAGTTTCTTAGAAAATACAAAAATGAGGAGAAAATTTATCGATATATTAAAGACTCCTCTTGGTGAAATAATATTAACTGAATTAACCACTTAGTAAACGAAGCTGATAGTTTTCTCAGTAGCTTAAGCATCCGGGTCATAAAAAAAGCATAATTCTATAATAGAATCATGCTTTTACTAAACCGTTCATTATTTCTTTTTCAAGTTTTTTACTTGTTTCAATGCAGAAGAAACTAAACTTTTCGCCATTTCTCTGTTTTTTTCATCCTTCAGCATATCACTCGCTGCCGACATAATCTTTTTTGAATTGTTTTTAATGTCCAAGATTACGCACCTCCTCTTTTAAAAATTATTAAAATGGTTTCTATTATAATACTAATTTAAGTCGTTTGAATATCCAGATATTCTTCACTAATTTCACCAACAATTTCTTCTAAAATATCTTCCATTGTCACCAATCCCACAGTACCACCTTCTTTATCTGTGACGATTGCCATATGAACTCTGTTTTGTTGCATGTTAGACAGTACTTTCTGAATAGAAGTTGTTTCAGGAAAACGCGGCATTTCGTGAATAAACGATTCTGGTTTCTCTGTTCTTCCAGCTGCCATACTAGTCAATAACTCTTTTGTATTAATAAAACCGATTAGCTTGTCTTTGTTTCCATCTTCTGTCACTGGATAACGCGTGTATTCATGGTCATCTAATACCTCAAAAAATTTGGATTTCGACAGGCTTTTGTCCACAGTTACGATTTCTGATCGCCGTATCATTATGTTCTTCACAATCCTGTCGTCAAACGCAAAAATATTTTTAAGATAGGTCAATTCGGTTTGATTGATCTCGCCGCTTTGGAAGCTTTCAGTCACTATTAACTTCAACTCTTCTTCTGAATGAGCCTCTTCATGTCCAGCTGGCTCTACTCCGAATAGTCGTAAAAAAACTCGTGCAGCACCGTTTAGTAACCAGATGAACGGATTCATTATTTTTCCAAACCAATACAGTGGAGGAGCAAGTAGCAAGGTCATTCTTTCTGAGTATTGAATAGCCAATGTCTTTGGTGCCAATTCTCCAATCACCACATGTAGGAACGTAACTATTGCCAGAGCAATCGCATAGGAAAGTGCCGTCGCCAATGCTTCTGGAACAGCAAAATACTCAAATAATGGATGCAGCATTCTTTCAACAGTCGGTTCACCCAATGCACCAAGACCTAACGCCGTTACCGTAATTCCTAGTTGGCAGGCAGACAGGTAATAGTCCAACTCGTTCGTAACTTTCTTTGCAAGTGAGGCCTTCTTATTTCCTTCTGATATCAATTGATCGATTCTTGACATACGCACCTTTAAGATGGCAAATTCAGCCCCAACGAAAAAAGCAGTCAATAGTATGAGCAAAGCTATTAATAACAAGTTTATTATGGTTTGTCCTTCCAAATTTTCTCCCTCAAGAGAGGGATTCACCTCCAGTAATATTTAACTCAGTTGTTTAAATTTTCGTTTTTATTAAATCTCTTGATGAAATATAACCCGCTTTATTTGTTGATTATCCATTTCAGTAACCGTCCATTGATAGTTGTCTTTGGAGATTATATCACCAGTATGAACTTCTCCTTCGTTTTGGGAATGAATCCAGCCCCCAATGGTATCGACATCTTCGCTTTCATCAAAAACTAAACCAAAGCGGTCTTGAAGATCTTTTAAAAGTACACGACCATTAATGAGGTATTGATTTTTATCAAGCTTGCTAATATCCGGTACTTCGTCAGCATCGAATTCATCGCGGATTTCTCCTACAATTTCCTCTAGAATGTCTTCCATCGTAATCATGCCGGCAGTACCGCCATATTCATCAGCTACTAATGCGATATGCACATGGGTGTTCTGCATTCTAAGCAAAGCATCCTGTAGTCCAGTAGTTTCAAAAACAATTGGGAGTTTCCGTACGAATTCTTCGAGTTTTCGTTCCCGTCCAGCTACAATATGGGGAAGCATCTTTTTAGCACTAACAAAACCGAGGATAAGGTCTTTGTCCCCGTTTTCTGTTACCGGATAACGCGTGTAGTTGTTTTCATCCAAAGTTTTAATGATTTCATCCAATGGCATGTCTTTATCAAGGGTAACCAGTTCCGTTCGGGGAACCATGATGTCCTTGACGTTCCTTTCATCAAACGTGAAGACATTCTCCATATAGGATAGTTCGGTTTGATTGAGCGTACCACCCTCGTAACTTTGGGCCATAATGATTTTCAGCTCCTCTTCCGAATAAGCCTGTTCATGTCCAGCAGGTTTAATGCCAAATGATTTTAACAGAACGGCTGCTGAACCGTTCAAAGTCCAAATAAATGGCTTCATGATTTTTCCAAACCAGAAAAGCGGTGGTGCGAGAATCAAGGTCATTTTTTCAGCATATTGAATGGCCAATGTTTTTGGGGCCATCTCCCCAATAACGACGTGTAGAAAAGTTACTAGTAAAAAGGCAATGGCATATGAAGCCGCAGATGCTATAGTTTCGGAAACAGCAAAAAATTCAAATATCGGGTACATCAGACGTTCAATAGTTGGTTTCCCCAGTGCCCCTAATCCTAGTGCGGTAACTGTAATACCTAGTTGGCAGGCTGATAAGTAATAATCTAAATTAACAGCCACTTTTTTCGCAAGTACAGCCTTTTTGTTCCCTTCAGCTATCAATTGATCAAGCTGAGACATCCTAATCTTTACTACTGCAAATTCCGATCCGACGAAAAATGCCGTCAAGCCAATCAAAATCACTAATAAAACTAAATTTAATATAGTAATTATATCCACTTATATTCCCTTTAAAGGGATCCACCTCCAAATTAATTACATCAAAGTCAATAACGAAGCTATCGACATCAACCGTGTTTCTAGCGTTTTATGAATATTTACTTTTAAGTGAGTAGGAGCATCTTTCAGTTGTTCTTCCAACCGTGCTAATTTTTTTTGTAAACAATCAAATTCTTCATTAACTTCCTTCATTAAGAGTTCAGTTTCTAGATTTTCATCTGAGACTAGAACTTGTTTGATTTCAGCAAGAGACATGCGTTGTTTTTTCAATAGCTGAATCCGTCCAAGTGTTTGAAGGACAGTGGAAGAATATAGCCTGTAGTTGGCTTTTGAACGCTCAACAGGAAATAATCCGCATTTTGTGTAGTAATCAACTGTCCGAGTTGATAATCCGCTAAGCTTTGCAACCTCTCCAATATGCATTAATTCCTTCCCAATGCAAACACCCCCTTTTATTCGTTATGAAAATAATAGCACAAACAACTAAATAGCATACAGTAGAACGTCATGCTTTGAAAAAAGTCACTCGTTTTCAGAAAATAAATACATATTTTTGACATAATGTTTCGTTAATTGAGAATTAATAGGAAGCAGTATTTACATGTTGGATATAGCATCCGGATTCACTTAAAGAAAATGGTAGTACAAAAAAGAGGGCTGCTCAACGGCATACCCTCCATTTGAAATAATAATAAAATGATTTACTCTGGCTTCCTTATTCCATTGGAGATTGAGAACGTTTTATGAAAAGCGCAACAAAGACTGCAAGAATTATTGACCTGGTTTCATTATGTTCAGGTCTTTTTTTCGTTCATTTTTTAGTCGAACTTAGATTCATCTCCCCCGCTTTTGCTTCTCCGTTTTTTCAAAATAATCAATTTGTACTTAAATACATAAATCTATGCTAAAATAAGTGCTTGTGCTTTTCAAAGAAATAGGACCTATTACCCACACTACTACTAACTTCACTTTTAAGCCGTTTTTCCTCTCCATTTGGGATTACATAATTAACATTATTCTTTCAAATAAAATTTGTATTCTTTTCGTCAAATGAACTAAGTTCATTTTATTGACACTTTCTAATTGTCGAGTTATCATGGTTACAAAAAGTAACCAAGGAATTAAAAGTCGATAAACAATTCAATCAAATCGTATATATTTAGTAAAAATTTAAGCTAATTTGTCTAAACAAATGAGCAATCAAATATGTGAATCGGGGAAAATATCATGAATAAGCCAAAGAAAAAAATCCACTATGCTTGGCGGGTATTATTAGGGTTGGTTATAATGGTCGGAGCTGCTAAAGGTGGCATCATGACTACTGGTGGATTATTTTTAACTCCAGTTACAGAAGATTTAGGTATTGGTATGGGAAGTCTGACTTTGTACTTTAGTATATCCTCTATTGTCACAATGATTTCTCTGCCGATAGCTGGTCAGCTGATGGCAAAATATAATATTAGAACACTTTTAGTAGTAGCAGTTATATTGGAGGCAGGCTCTTTTGCAATGTTTGGCTTAATGAACTCCGTATGGGGTTGGTACCTGTTTGCTATACCAATGGCAATGGGATCTGTCATTGTCACACAATTAGCGGGACCTGTACTTATTAATAATTGGTTTAAAAAGCACAAAGGCTTGGCTATAGGAATTATGGTGGCTGCTGGTGGTCTAATAGGTGCACTCCTTCAACCGGTAGCAGGTAACTTAATTGCTAGTGAAGGTTGGAGAAATACGTATATTATTTTAGGGGTAGGCGTAATGGCGGTCGTTATTCCAATCGTCTTATTAACAATTAGAATGTCCCCACAATTAAAAGGTTTACAGCCATATGGTGCGGATGAAGTGAAGCAAAATGAAGCGATTAAAGTTGAAAAAGCAAATAGCGGAGTTTCAGTTGCCATAGCTAAAAAATCAAGTGCATTTTATTTTTTACTACTATTCTTCTTTTTTGATACATCAATAGCAGCTTTTAATCAGCATGTTGCACCATTTGCGATGGGTTTGGGCTATGATATCAAATTTGCGGGTAATGCAATGGGCGCATGGTCGGTAGGTGTTGTCATTGGAGCGTTATTTTTCGGCTTCCTCAGTGATAAAATCGGCGTGAAGAGTACAGCAATTTCCGCTATGCTTTTAGGGTTAGTTCCAGTAGGGATTCTTATAACAGTTCCTGAAAATCCAGTAATGTTTACAATAGCTACTGGCCTATATGGCTTTGTTGTTGCATCTCTCGGAACATTAGGACCACTATTAACAACTTCTCTATTTGGTAATAAAGAGTTCAGTCGCATTTATGGACTCGCAATAACGGGATTAGCAGTTGCAGGTATTGTTGCGTTACCTGCATATGGCTTTATCTTTGAATTTACAGGTAGTTACGCTTATGTGTTATGTGCTATTTTTATCATGCTAATTTTGAATGTGGGGTCTATTATCTTTGCATTCAAAGGCAAAAAGAAACTAGAAAAAGCAGGTTTTTGGAATTAAAAACTTCGCTGCATCTATTACCATACACATACCATAGACATACATGAAATCCGCTCTCTTAAACGAGAGCGAATTTCATTTTTTTATCAAATTAGCTTCTTCCTCCGTCTTACAGACCTATTTTAATTCCGTCAACTTTTTGTTTTCAAAAATTAACCACGCTAATGTAGTCACTGTAGCAACCATGACCATTAAGAAGCCATACAAGGGTGTATATTCTAATGATTGATAACGCACAATTAATCCTCCCACATAAGATCCTATAAAAATCCCAACATTGAATGCAGAAATATTTAACGCAGAAGCCATTGATGTAGCAGAAGGTACATATTTTTCCGAAAGCTGAACTGCATACAATTGTAAGCCAGGTACGCTCATAAACATGAATAGACCCATAATAAATATCATCACTAATCCAATAATATGGGAATCAAATGAGAAATTAATGCCGAGTAGCGCAAACGAAAGTCCAATGAAGATGAAAAATAAAGCTCGAAGTGGATTTCTGTTCGCAAAATGTCCACCTAATGTATTCCCTATTGCCACAAAAATACCATATACAACTAAAATAATGACGATCGCTTGAGGAGAGTATCCCATATGTTTTTCTAAAATAGGAGATACATATGTGTACACTACAAATACGCCACCATAGCCAACTGCTGTAATGAAAAGAATTAATAACATACGGAAGTTACTTAAAACTTTCCCCATATCACGTAACGAAATGGAATTCCCCTTTGATAGATTATTTGGCACAAGTAATGCATTGCTAATAAAACCAATTACGCCGATTACTACAATGAAAATGAATGACATGCGCCAGTCTGATACTTGTCCGATGTAAGTCCCTAATGGAACCCCAGTCACAGTTGCCAATGTTAAACCTGTAAACATAAATGCAATAGCACTTGCACGTTTATCTGGAGACACTACTTCAGCCGCAATTACAGACGCAATCGACATAAATACACCATGTGCTAATGCGGAAATAATACGACCTAGAAGTAATAACGAGAACGTAGGTGCAATAGCAGCCCATAAGTTACCAACTATAAAAACTGCCATTACGAGCAAGAGAACCTTCTTTCGTTCTAACCTGGACGTTAAAACCGTTAAAAGTGGAGCTCCAATCGTTACACCTAGTGCATAGATGGATACGGTTAAACCAGCAGTGCTTATAGATATACCGAAGTCGTTTGTTATTAGTGGAAGTAGCCCCACGCTTATAAATTCTGTTGAACCAATACCAAAGGCACTTATTGCTAGTGCAAGTAGTGTTAGTTTGGCATTTGGTGCTGTTGATTTTTTCATAATATTGATAACTCCTTTGATTTATAAAAAAAGATGTAGTATTATTCATATACACTAAAGAAGCATGTAGAGTACTATTAGTTACTTTTGAATAATACAGGGGGTTCACGATGAAAAAAGTTTATAATATTGGCGTTGAAGCCACACTCGAAGTAATTGGTGGTAAATGGAAACCTATTATTCTATGTCACCTCAATCACCATGGTAAAATACGTACAAATGAGTTTCGTCGATTAATTCCTGGAATTTCACAAAAAATGTTGACGACTCAATTACGAGAATTAGAACATTCTGGATTAATCAATCGGAAAGTTTTCAATCAAGTGCCTCCAAAGGTGGAATATTCTTTAACAGCCTATGGACACGAAATGGATCCCGTGCTTAACTTACTTTGCACTTGGGGTGAAAATCATATCGAAAAGTTAATAGATAATGGTGAGGATGTTCTTCTCATGCAGCGTGATGAAGATATTGCTGTTGATCTACTATCTCAATAAAAATAGAGAAAGCCTTAGGGATAATCCCTTTAGGCTTTTTGTCTCTTAATTCATGAAATTCGATTACATGACGAAATCAAACTCTGCTGGATCTGGCCCAACACGAGTTTCTAGGTTCATGTCATTAATCACTTGTAGTTCTTCATCCGTAAGGCTGAAATCAAAGATGTCTGCATTTTGAACCATACGCTCTTTACGTACTGATTTAGGAATTGTTACAACACCATTTTGAACATCCCAACGCAAAATAACTTGTGCGTTTGATTTACTATATTTTTCTGCGATTTTAGCAATTGTTGGATCTTCCAAAAGTCCCCCTTGCATTAAAGGAGCCCAAGCTTCTAATTGAATATTATGCTTTTTACAGAATGCTCGTAACGCCACTTGTTGTAAACGTGGGTGGAATTCTACTTGGTTAATTACTGGAGTTACACGAGCTATTTTCAATAAATCTTGTAAATGCGATATGTTGAAGTTACATACACCAATTGCTTTGATTTTGCCCGCTGTGTATAGATCTTCAAGCGCTCTCCAAGATTCTGCATATTTATTTATACCCGGCCAGTGAATTAAGTATAAATCCAAGTAATCTAGTCCCATTTTTTGTAGACTCTCTTCATATGCTGCAATTGTTTCCTCATAGCTTAAGCCAGCATTCCATACTTTAGATGTAATGAATAAATCCTCACGTTTTAAACCGGTAGATGCTAGCGCTTGTCTAATCCCCTCACCAACACCAGCTTCGTTACCGTAAATAGCCGCTGTATCAATGCTACGGTAGCCAACCTCAATCGCATTTTTTACGATATCTGCTGTTGCATCGTTTTCCACTTGGAATACACCAAGGCCAAAGCCAGGCATTTCAATCCCATTATTTAATTTGATTGTATCTTGTAAGCTATTAATCATTATTTAGTCCTCCATTTGTGTTGGTATTTCATTGCTTTTCTATTATGTAGCCTTTCATGTATTAAAAAAAGTACGCACTTTTTTGTGTCATAGAAACGCCGAGGTTCCTATTGTGTGTTATCAGCCGTTTGCGGATAAAAAAACTTGAAAAGATAAACAAAAATACCCGAAGCTCTTATGGATAAAAGAGTTTCGGGTATTTTATATAAGATTGGCTCCGTTTCTTTAATCACAATATCAAATGAACCCATTTTGTTTTCCATATTCCAATAGCGCTTCATAAGGATCACCTTCCAAACCTAAAAGTGCGCAAAAAGCAGGCTCGGTTTTAATCCCTTGTTCTTTTAGTTTAATTACTTCTTCTTTAAAATTAGGATGATGCTTCAATATGGAATCCTCCACAATCATATGTAAGTATGCATATTGTTCTTTTACTCGCTGTGCTTGACCAAACAATTCAAATTCAAATCCTTCAAATATAAAATTCGCCTTTACGACTGGAGTATTACGGATGGAAGTTTTTTTAAAAGTGAAATTTTGTTCATTTCCAAACAAAGCTTTTACTTTATGTTCGAATAAAGAAAACTCTTCCACATGCATAATGATATCTAAATCAGAATGTACTATATCAATTCCGATAGGTAAAGTACCACAAAGAGTAGGATAATATTCAGACAAACTCCGCATGATTCCTAAGTTTTTAATAGCCGAATAAGCACGTTGCTGATTTTCATTTCCAAATTGTAAATAATCGATCGTTTCAAACATAAAATCCCTCCAAGTCTTTCTGTATCTTTTGTTAATACCAACGTTTCCACCAGCCTCCTATTTCTATTATATATTTCATTAAAAAAATAGGTGTTTCTCCATCTAAAAACAGTCCGATTAAAATCAGACTGTTCGTATTCTAGCTATTACATAATTATTTATATACAAAGGAATAAACCTCACTTACTTATGACATGGTTAAACTGTGTTATTTTTTCTCGACCAACTATCTCTATTGTTAAATGATAAAACAAGTACTGTATTCAACTTACCCGCTGCGTTAAAACCTTACTTCTTCTTGAAGTAATGCACTCTTGAGTTGAAGAAAAAAGCCATTTACTACTCTATCTCCAACAGAAAAGATTTTTCATTTAGGAAAGCCCTACAATAATTTTGAGTAACATAGGGCATTCTCCGTTGTATCCATTCGTGCGCTTCTTGGTTATTGACCATAAAACCAAAAGCCCCAAAAATACCTAACATAAAACCTGCATTTATTAGAAAATCGTCTTCTTCATTAAGATTTCTTAATGTTTTATATCCTTCTAACACTTTTTTTCTATGATTAATATTAAAAGAAGCAAGCGTAACGCCAATATCGAATAGATAATAACCATAACCCGAGAAACCAAAGTCAATAGGGATAACAGTGTCATTACTTACAATTATGTTTCCACCTTGAAGGTCAGCGTGAATAATTCCCCAATTGTTATTCGTTATTGGTGTTCTATCAAAAATAATTTTTATATATTTCATTGTATCTAAGATCACATCATATTGTTCAGATGTAAATAAACCAATTTCTACACCATACTGTAATCTATCCGTCAAATTCCTATACTTCTCAATATCGTAATTTGGTCGTATAAATGGTAGTGGAATAATCCAGTTATTTGAGAAATTATGTAATTTAGCTAATACAACTCCTACTTCATAAGCAATAGTTTTTGAATTTATTTCCTTTCCCGTATAAACATTGCCTACTTTCCAGGTGAGGAGCGTTGCCAATTGAATAATATTATTATCCACATCAACTATAGTAGAAACCAAGTTTCCTTTTTTATTATTAATAGGTTGCTGCAAAGGTAAAGAAGTTTGTTCGTTTAAACTATTTAGTAATTCCATCTCTGCGTTTATTCCTTCAAACGTATGCTGTACACCTTGTAGACCGGAAGTAATAGGGGAATGAATCCGCAAAACATAAGAATTGCAATCTTCATGATTATCTATTTTTATTGTAATATTGTCGTTATGTCTAATAAAAGTTGATGAAAAATCAGTAATCCCATAATGTCCTAAAGCAATTTCAATGAGTTTATCGTAATTAATCGTTTTTTTCATTTAAGTTTTCTCCTTATTTTTCTAAAATAAGATATTACTTGTTCAGCCTCCCACGATGTAAGTATTAATTCTCCAAATAAATTTCAATTCTTTCTTTCCCTTTTCCAATATTATTGCGTTTTAATCTTATTTTCCCTACTTCACCCGTTTTCTTTAGATGGGTACCTCCACATGGAACTTGTGAAAAACCTTTGACCTCCCAATATCTCCGACCTTCTTCTTCGTTGCTAAAAGCACTAGTGATGTCGAGGTTTGCTTCAATGATTTCATCGAATTCTTGCTCGATAAGAAGGAAAGATTTTGATATGTTCTCGTGCCATAAAAAATCTATTCGTGATTTATCTTCCGCGATATGTGCACCTATTTTTTCAATTCCTTCTAAATGTTTATAGGATAGTTCTAAAATAATTTCTGCTGCAAAATGTAGTCTCATCAGTCGATAACGGCGATTCCAATCAATATTCATCGTCACTACATCACCTACATGTAAACGATGCCCTTCCTCAACTGTATAAATGATTTCATGAACATCTTTCTTTGCTTGAAGTACGGAATATCCGCCTATAGACCCTTTATCACTTTCTTGTCCACCAGAAAAAGCGTAAAAGATTGTTTGTTCCACTGTCAGGTTATTACCGTTTACAGTGGATATACAAGTATTTAGTTCTGTTAAGTATGGATCGCTCCAAAATAACTTTTCAACCATAGCAGCACTTCCTCATTTCATCATGAATTACATGTTTTTTATGATTCTGGATAATGCATATTAACTTGAATAATATGGTAGTGGAATTCCTGCAATCAAGCATAATCATTTAGGAAGGTTTTCTAACTTCTTTCTTCTTGTTCCTCCGGTAAAAAAAGCGCCACGTATAGAAGATAGACCAAAATGCTATTAGCAAGGACAGTGGTGCATAGGGATATTTTTGTTGATCAAAAAATAATATAATGATGCTACCTACAATAAACGTTGGTACTGCCAAATATAACCACATTCTTACTTCTTTATTTTTAAAACTTAAATCAAATCGATCACTCATAAATACCACCCCATCAAATGAAATTAATTGTTTAGCTGTTGTTTATAGAATTAAATTAATATTCTTTAAATTATACCATCTGTTTAAAGTAGATGTATATATTATACAAAACTACAGAAAAACTCTTAGATTATATCCGAAAACAGATACATAATCTAGGAGTTATTTAAACTATTTTTTATCGAAAATGAAGATTGCTTATGATTGTTTGGCTAACCAAGTCTGGACAACATTCGGTAAGCCTTGTTTGTAATCAGGATATTTCAATTGAAAGCCCGTATCCAGTAGTTTTTTATTAGAAAAGTTCGTATTGGCTGTTGCATATTCTGTTAATACAGGACCTAGTGCTAGCTGACATAAAAAACGCGGTACGAGACGAATTTTAGCATCTTGGACATCCATCAACCGCTCAATCTCCTGCCGAAATTCACTCGATGGTAGCTGCAGGTTATCGGATAAAATATAATTTCCGCCGACTTTTCCATGTTCAATCAAATGTAAACAAGCACGACTACAATCCTCAATATGTATTGGGCTGAAATACGCGTCATAGCCTTTTAACCCTGTAACTGGCTTCTTCTCATAAAGCGGTCGTAGATAGAGCTGTTCCATCCACGATGTTGGCCCGTAAATTTGTGTCGGATACACAATTGTAACCGGATATCCTTGCTCTCCGTATTGCTTTGCCAAGTCAATCGAACCTGCAATATACGGTCCCCATCCTTTTGGTTCACTACGGTAATGTTCATCTTGCGAAACACCATTGCCCGCATCACCAAAATAGCTTGTCCCTCCTACATAAATCACTTTCTTTAAAGTTTATGGATCTATTGCCTCGAATAATCTTTTCGTCATCTCCACATGTCCGGCTGCATATTTCTGCGCGACTTTCTTCGTTACCTTCTTACCCCAAGTTGGCGGTGCTGCTAAATGAATGACTGCATCAACTTCATTGATAAATTGCTGCCACTTTCCATCCACAAGTAAATCTCCAACTATTGTTTGCATTCCCTCATTCTGCAATTGGCGAGCCTTCTCTTCTGAGCGGGTCAAAACTGTCACATCATACCCTAAATCTTTTGCTACATTTACTTAAACGGTCCCGATATATCCCGTTCCACCTGTTATAAAAACTTTCATTTTATTCCCCTTTTCATCTTTTGGATGAGGTTTATTTACACACGCTCTATAATAATAAACTAGATTTAATAATCGCAATATTGAGGAATGTTAATAGTGATTAAATATATTTGCGTTTTATACAAGTAGTTTCACCAATTCATTTTATTCTCCCTTTGTGTTCAACAAACTTAGAATTTAAAGAAATAATATCAATTAATTCTTCAATAGTTCCAATACATTTTTCAACTTCAGGTAGATGATAAAAAGTGCTCGTTGTTTCAAAGTTGTTAACTTCTTCAATTAGCGAATAAAGATATATCTTTTTACCTTGACCTAATGCAATTCCAAATTCAATATGACTTCCTTTTCCAGCTGGTAATAAAACTACTATAAAGTCTGCCTCGATTATCGCATCTTTCTCTTTTTGACCTACTTCTTTTAGTTCGTTAATGGTTGAAATTCTTTCATTTTGAGTCCAATCATATGTATGGATGAATCCCTTACTTTTTAGTTTTTCACTAATAAATCTAACATTTTCAATATTATTAAGACTAGATGCAACATAAAACTTCATTCTATTTCTCCTCCTTTTGTTATTCATTTTATCAACTTCTTGTACTAGTCTGCCCTTAATCTCAGTTCAACAAAAGTTAGTTAGAGAAAGTATCAGCTACTATGTTACTAAATTCTCTTAAATAATAGAGATAGTCATTTCCATCGATTTCTTCATAGTTATATCTCTTGTTATACATCTTTGAAACAACAATATTATATTCAGGAATTACTAATAAAGTTGCACCTGTTACGCCAATTATTTGAAAAGATCCTTTGGGCACTCTTTCGCCAATCTCACTTCTTAATGATGGAGTTCCTTGAACATACCAAAATGCACCGTTTAACGGAAAATCTTTATTATCATACTTAGGACTTAGAACTTGTGTTGCAATTTCAATTACTTCTTTTGGAACAATTTGTTTCCCATTTATATTTCCATTTCTAAGATGAAGATTGCCCCAATATGCAAATTCTCTTGCAGAAACGTGAAGGTTCGATTCGCTCCCATCGTTTGACCTACCTAGATTAAATGATGCCTCTTCGTTAGGATCTATAATTACTTTTACTAATTTGTCATTCTCTTCTGTTTGCCATGCCGTTTCCTTATAACCAAGTGGTAAAAAAATTCTTTCACGTAACAATTCAGCGACACTTTGGTTGTATAATCGTTTGACTAGTTGCGTCATCATTGTCACATTAATCCCTCTGTATGCCCATCCTTGACCTGGTTGAAATTCTCTATAAACCGTTCCATTGTCATCCTCATTTAAACCATGAGAATGCGTAATTAAATTTCTAATGGTCGTTTTATCGAGTAATTTTTTATCGAATTCTTCAAAATAGTTTACTGCATAATCATCAAGACTCCTGATTTTACCCTCATGAATTGCATATGCAACAGCTAATCCTAAATAACTTTTTCTCGCTGATGCAACATTAAATTGTGAGGATTGACCAATAGGCAATGAATTTTCGGTATTAGAATGGCTACCACTGTAATGCTCTAACACTAATTCATCATTCTGTAGTATAAGTAATGCCGATGCGGAGCAGTGATTTCGTTCCTTTATATCTTCAACCCATGAAATCAATTTTTGATATTTATTATCCATATTTTTGTTCTCCTTTATTTCAAGTTCTTTTATTAAATTCGACAAAAAGAAAATTAGCCCTTTCTGTGTTCTTTCTACTTTTCCAATCGGCAGGTTATTGCAATTAAAAAGACATGTATACATTGGGTATTAGATCAAATAATACAAACGATAAAAAATAAAGGTTGTGGAATTCTTGGTTCAAAAAAGTCTATTTATATTTTTAATTGTCTCTTTTTTCTTTCCGTCCTTATCAGCTTTTGCAGAGACAAATGAAAACACAGTATCTGCAATATTAACAGCTAAAGTAACAACAGTTTTTGATGAAAATGATACACCAATTAGTAACGCACGAATTATAGTAATAAATTCAGTTGGTGCGATCATCGGAACAGAATTAACAAATTCTAAAGGAGAAGCAAAAATACCTGTTACAGTTCCCAAAGACCCTAAATTTCCAAAGTTAAATATGGGGGAAGTTACTGTCATAACAGTCGCAAATGGGTATAACGAGAATATCAACTTCAATGTTCCTATAAATGAATTTAACGATAATACAGCAAGAGTTACTGTACCTCTTTGGAATATAGACCCAAATAGACGAAATGAACCACAATTTTTCAACGGAAACTTTCATCGTTTTACAGTTTTTGGAATGTTGGATTATTACGCTGAGAAAATAGGTTTAAAAAGCCAAGAGTTGAACGTAGATATTGGAAAAGAGACACCTTGGAGTTCTGAGCTGAAAGGTAACTAAAGCTATTCATTTAGCTTATGTTAATGTCGTGCATTTTTTACTATTTTTTGCGTTTTCACCAATACGATTACCAAATAAATCACAATTGTATATACAAATACACTGCAAATAGAAGTAATCGCTTTTTGATTTGTACTTATTGGAGGATAACCGCTATGAGAATTAATATGATATTCCGCCTGAGCATATCCTCCCCAAATACTAAATAACGCAAAACTTAGTAAGATAAAAGCAAATATTGCTTTCTTATGAAAGATCGTTTGAATGAAACTATCCTTTAAAACTGTTGAGTAAGCTATTTGACTTTGTTGCTGATTTCTTGAGTTCACCTTTTTTGGAAAAGGGACTAAAAAAAATGTAATGAGTCCACCATAAACTAAAAGCGTAACTGCTATCTCAGAAAACCCCATAAAAACCTCCTAATTTTCACCCGCAAGCTATCTTACGGTTCATTGAATCCAAAACTCATTATGAATGGTATAAGGAAATATATCATCATCACCACAATTATCACAACAAAGATTTTCCTAATATTCCCTTTAACACCTAGAATAGCTGCCAATAAACCTAAGCCACCTAAAATAAATGGGGTAGCAATACTGATATCATAAAGATAATCTACTACTTTAGATCCCCACTTTGATGTATTAAAGCTGACCATTAAATATGTAAAAAAATAAAAGCAACGGCAAGAATCGAGAACAATTTTCTTCGCAAATTTACCTCTCCTTAAATTTGAAAGTTCTTAATCCATTTACAATGTTTTTCTGAATGAGTAACACCATTTATCATATTCTAATTTCTCTTCATAAAATCGATGTGCTTCTGTTCTTTGTACACCAGACTCTAAAGCAACATACTCTGCACCATTATCCTTAGCCCAGTCATGTATATGTTTTAACAACTTTTCTCCATACCCAAACGAACGATGAGACTCATCAGTTACTAAATCATAAATAAAGATATGACGTTTGTTATAAAAATTTACCCTCCAACTTAAACCAGCTAATGCTACTATTTCATCTTCAACATACATTGCGTATAACTTGTATCCCTCTTTACTCATATCTCGAAGTAATTCTAAATAGGTTTCTTCCGTTAAATCAGTTCGTAATTGCTTCATAATAGGAAAAGCTTCTAACCACTGTGCACTATCTGTTAACTCCATTATATTTTCTAGTGTAGAATTCACCATCATTCATTTCCTCCAATATTATTGTTTGTTCTCTCCATTTAGCTCAGTATGAAAACGATAAGGCCTTAATCAGCGAAGTTTTACACTATAATGCCATTCTGATTTAGGTATTCCTTTAAGTTCAAGTACCCCACTGTATATTAAATGCCGCACCCGAAACTCTAAAAAATAGTAATTTAAATACGAGTTCATTTTTGTAAATACTTCACCAATCACACTTCCAGCCTTGATAAAATCTTTCATTCCTTGCTCATGATGCATTTTTTCAAGCGTTTCGATAATGAGTAAATCATAGTGGTTTTCTGGTAAACCTCTTAGTTCGTCATCTATCCATAAACGTAGTACTTCTTTCGTTTCGGACAACTTTTCCCATTCCCTTTGAAATTGAATACGCTTCTCATCAGTTAATAGTTCATACTCTTTGTTATTCGCAAAAAACTGTCTTACCATTTCTGAATCCATTTGACTTGTATGAAAAATAGATTGCTTTTCTTCGGTAGCACTAGATTTCTCATATAGTTCAGTAGAGTTAATAAGAAAAATATCATTTGTCTTATCTCGCATTATGTAGAGAAAGTAACGTAGACCTACTTGCTCATCCGCATTATTACCGTACCAAATATAAATTGGTACATGGTCCCCAATATCCTCCATTTCACGCAATGTATTTATACATTTATCTCCATATTCATCTTGCTTATCATTAATATTTTCAAATAGCCATTCTTTGCGGAAGCTTTGTCCAGTTTTTTCATGTAAGATCCACAACGGTCCAATTGAGAAAGAGTCTGGATATGCTATTACATTTCTTGGTCTTTCAACTCCCGCATTTAGCAAACCTGCGGCGGATTCTGAAGTAACGATATGAACTGGGCCAAATTCATTTCTCCTGGATTGTTCATGCAAGATTTTTTGAATCTGTTTATTTATTTCCTCCACTATCTTGTTCATACCATCCTCGTTGAGAAAGAATGTTCTCCCCTCAACTGACTGTCTTTCCTTGTACTCGAACGTTTCAAAATCGTCTGGATGATTGATTTCGAATGCCTCGCACTTGTTACCATCATTAAAGTCCGATACCGTTACATATTTTAGTGTTTCAACGCGATAAACAAGCACAACATTAGGTTCCAATAAAAAATAGATAAATGGATAATTGACTTTAGTTTTCATAAAGATCAACCCCTTCCCTACTATGATGGACATGTTTCATTTAACATGATGACTTCATACATTATCCAAAAGAGGTGAAATTAATTTGAATAACCCATCCTCTGATGCAAAACTAATTACAGATCTTACTAAGGCTATAAATGGCGAATACAAAGCGATTTATTGTTATGAGCAATTAGCAAACCAAGCTCCAAACGAACAAATAAAAAGTCGGATTTTAGAAATAAGAAACGATGAAATTAGACACTATGAAGCTTTTGCTCATTTATATTTGTCATTAACAAGGCTACAACCAACTCCTCAGATGACAAACGATTGCCCTGAAGACTATATACTAGGTATACTTGCTGCTTTCCACGATGAACAAGAAACAGTAGATTTCTATCACGAAATAGCAAGAAGTACACATAATCCTTTTATTAAAGATGCATTTACACAAGCATCAGCTGACGAACAAAATCATGCAGTATGGTTTTTATATTTCATGAATCATCGCTAATTTTGGCCGGCAATCACGTCGGCTTTTTTGATTACATTAGCCTCCGTTAAAATGCAATATAAAATGGATGCATTTTGTCATTTAAGCAATACTCAATTCTTTCCCTAAAATTTTTCCAAGTAATCATTTCTAATGCTGTTTCAATAGGAAAATAACCTACTTCCAGACTCTCAGCACTAGTTGTCGGCTCTCCTCCAATCGGCGTAGCCAAAAATAATGTATTACAAATTGAATCATTCACATTTTGAAATACGCCACAAAATTTTGTTATTTCGATATCTATTCCCGATTCTTCTTTTGTTTCCCTAATTGCAGCATCCTTGAGTGATTCTCCTTCTTCCACTTGCCCTCCAGGCATTTCCCATCCTCTTCGTGGTCCTTTAATCAATAAAATTTCATTTTGATCATTAAGTACAATAGTTGCAGCTGAAAGTATATGTTTTGGTGGTGTCATTTTCTTAATCTCCATTTCAGTTATTAAATATCTAATCCTATCCATGTTCTAAACCTTTTTGCAGCATCTCCATCTGCATTAATTCCACTTTCGGAACTTGTTGTGAAAGGTAACCATTGCCAATCCTCGCACCCTACAAAAGCCACTCTTGACCAATTCTCAAGTAACTCTATAAAGTTATTTGCAATCTTATATCCATGCCCTTCTCCATCATCATGGCTAAGATAGACTATAGAAGCATCGTTACCAGTATTCATATCAAATGCTAAATAATCACCATTAGGCACTTCACAAAAAGCTAATGTATTATGCCATACAACATCGTATTCATCCTTATCGTTTGGAAAAACATTGTCAATCCACTCCATCTTCCCTTGTTCAAGCTGTGGAAACCGCTCTAGGTTCCAATGTGGTGTACCGCAGAAAATCCCGCTAAATTCATTTGGTTGCTCCATATCATCTGGTAAAAACCATCGTAGGCTGAAGTCCCCAGAAAACTCCAGGAGAACCTTTCTAAAACTTTCAGGAAGTTTGAGCCCAAGTTGTTCCTCAGTTTGAATTATTTTTTCGAGTAAAGCTGGTTCACCTATGACAACCTCTTGCACTTCTCCACCTATTTCTTGAATTCTAGCAGCAATCATTGCTACTCTATCTTTCAGTAACTCGTAATCCATCTAATCCCTCCATTTATCTAATGCTGCTCCAATCATAATTCCTACAGAATATCGGACTAAATCGATAGGAAGGAAACCTTTGCCTAGAATCAAAGATCCAAGCAACGTCCCACGAATCTGATTTATCCAATCCTCTTGGTATAACTGACTTATTTCAATACTAAAGCTAAACAAAAAGCTAAACAAAACAGCCGTTAGCATGCTCTTTCGCACAAATAAAAAACGGAATCCAAAATAGACCATCATTGCCCATAGCACATCACCAGCATGTTGCTCTACAAATAACGGCAAAAAAGGCAGTTTCCTAGAGGCTAAACCTAGAACGATAGTGATTATAATAGCTATTAAATATACCATTCTGCTGTTTATATGAACTTTCATTAGAATCACTCTTTACGTTTTGATTGATAAAATGATGGAACAATTCGATCCCAAAAAGGCTTAATTTTTTGTGGATTTATGGCCTTAGTGAAAACCCACTCTGCTTCCTTTTGTAGCAATTTACTTATAAGCCCGGCAGCATACTTATGATTTGAAGGTGTTATATGCTCCAAGATATACGTAATGTCTTGGACGATTTCTTTTGGAATAGATGACTCTATTGTCTTCAATCCCAATTGTGCTCGATTTGGGCTATATCGGTGCAGGAGTACTTTTGCTAGATGGCTCATTACTTGATGGAGCATACTAACTGACCATATATCATTGCCTCGAGCCGATGATTTTTTATATTGGAATAAAAACCACACAATATCATCTACTGCATCCTGAAACTCTTCTTCGGATAATTGTAAGTTTTGCGTATGCAAATACTTCTTTAATTTGTCCATCGGGTCATAAAGGACTTTCAAAAAATCCTTTTCGACATATGTATGTTCCGTTACTGTAAACAAATCCACATGTACTAAATTCTCATACACAGCGAGAATTTGTGGAGCGACGATGAAAATATCATCATAAAAAAGTAAGTTGTTATAAGCCTTTAAATGTTGAAGCCTGCATTGCAGAAAATCCTCTTTATCTTCTTCATTCACTAAGCAATACAGATCGATATCCGAATGTTCATCTTGTTCGCCTCTCCCCATGGACCCTTTCAAAAAAATCGCCTGTACTTTTTTGTCCTGTTTAAGACTATATACGATTGCCTCAACAGCATCCTCTAAAATCATCGTAATTCACCCCTATATAACTACCGATTTAACTTTTCTAAGTTGTCTTTTATTTTAATCAATAAATTAATGATGACTGTTAATAAAATGATGAAAATAATTCCAAGTAAAAGGAAAGCACCTTCATAACCTACAGCAGCAACAATTCCTCCAAAAATAATTAATCCAATGGCGCTAAAAGCAATAGCGGTAACTATATTTAAAATACTTTTCAAGAGTCTCTCTCCTTTTTACGATAGACTTGCATATCATATTGATTCCATTTATCTTTTATTTCATCCCAATGAGTAACTTTCCACGGATTAAAAAAAGTTTGTCCATTTTTATTAAAGAAAAGATTATCCCCTATATGATAGGAAGCATGTTGAATTACTTCGTTTGTATCTATCCAAACAATAACATCGCCTTCCATTATTTCATCATTTATGAAAAAATAATTCGCCCTTTCTAGTCCACTTTTAAACGTCTTTGGATGTACCCATTCAGAAATTATCCAATCTTGTACTGTTACTGCAAATAATGTTGCAGACAAACAGTTACTACCTGACACTATAGAAAATTGATTCGCATATTTCCTTATATGTAAAGGCGTTTGTTCTGGTACTTTACAACATGTCCAATTATCCCAAAGAGCTGCATATGCTTTCATAACATTTTCTTTTATTGTGTATGGAAGGTTGTTCCACATATTATATTGAATAACAACAAACTCTTCTTCGTTTTCTACTACAATGTATTCTTTTGGAATTCCAATAGCAGAAGAAAATAATGAGCTTGAAAAAATCAAACCTCTACCTACCTTTACTTGAATAGTTAAAAGCTCTTTCCTCTTTTCCACAGGTAAATTTGTTAGCCAACTAGCGGGTGCCACAATAATATAGTTTGCTTTACTCGATATATTCCAATATTCATAACTATTTACAAGTTGGATTTGATTATAGGATGAATGATTAAAAAATTCTTCTGTAGGCATGACTAAAACTTCTTTTAAATAATCTTCAAAACCCATCAATTGTGTTTCTTCTATAAAAAACAAGTCTTTATCAGGAACGAATGCATTTATCCAAGTATTAACCTGTTCTTTTGTTGGTACAATTTCAATAGTCATTTACTTTTCCACTTCTCCAATCTCAATTGACGCCCTACTTCTAAGAATATACGGAACCATATTTCCGCTCTTGATCAAACCTTCAAATCCACTTGCAATATGTACGTGTTTCTCTGCTTGCACCAAATCCATCCAGGTAACTTCCTCAATTTCTTCTGGTAATGAAATATTTATCTCTCCACCGATTATTTTCCCTACAAATGTAAAGAAAATTGCATGGTGTCCTCTTTCTTCAAAAAATGCTTCACCTACTGAAAAAATGCCATCTACTTGCACATCTAATCCTGTTTCCTCCTTCACTTCCCGAATAGCAGCTTCTTCAAGTGTTTCGTCATTTTCCACTGCTCCACCTGGAAGTGTATAGTAAGATAGCCCTGTACCTTTATTTTTCACCATTAATACATTTTGTCCAAGCTCATCTATGAGCAGGACATACACTACATTTACTCTTTTCATTTATTTGATTCTCCTTCTATGTACTAAAAAAGAGCTGAATAGACAGCTCACATTTTTTTCAAAAATCATCTGATAACTTAAGCACTTTGTCCTCTACAAAATTTTAATACCGATTCCACTTGCTCATCGTCTTTTAGCAACCCAAGTAGTTTACACGTCTCTACTGTGAATTCTGGAAAAGCAGTACCTTTTGCGGTAATAAATCCTTGCTCCACTTCAACATCATTTCCCGTATACGTACATTCACTAAAAAACTGACTATTTCTCTCAAATGTACCTGCATTACACGTAATCTTTTTATTATTAACAATTCCTGCTTTTGCCAATAAAACGGCTGATCCACAAATCGAAGCTATTGGAATTTGTAAGCTAATAGCACGATTTAATATAGTAGATATGATATCCTCTTCTACTAATTCGTCAATTCCATCCCCACCTGGTATTAGTAGCAAATCATACGCCTCTAAATTTACATCATGCAAAGAAACTTCTACTTTTGTCGTTAATCCACCAACGCTTTCAACTGATTTTCCATTAACGGATACCGTCGTTACTTTTGCTTGCCCTAATTTCTTCAAAAAAAATAAAGTATGTGCTATTTCAAAATCGGCATATTGAGGATGTGCGAAAAACAAAACGTTAACCATATTCCAACTCCCTTTTAATCCAAATACTTACTTTAACAATTTCGACATCCTACTAAAGAATCCCTTCTCATTTGAACTTTCTTTTTATTTTCAAATCAAAAAAGAGCTACCGAAGTAGCTCTTTAATATTCAAATAAATGACTACTTGCTTAATGAATCAACGATGCCCTTAAACTGTTCACACCATTTTCCAAATAGGCTTTTAAGCAAGTTAATACATATACCCATCCTTCTTTTTGTCCTATCATTTTGTTAACTATTTCAGGGTCATCTTCTTTTAAACCAGATTCATTTACTTCAATCAAGGTGCTTACATGATCTAATTCATTTATTGTAATTGTAACAACCGTTTCTTCGTCATCTTCTCCCCATGAAAAAACGAGTCTTTGATTTTCTATGACTTTCAATACACGAATTTCTACTTCTGCGTTGTATTCATCATATCTCCAAGTAATTCTCTTATCTTGTTCCATTCTTCCCGATCCAGAAGAAAACCAATAATTAGCCATCTTTTCCGGGTCTACTATTGCTTCAAATACTTCATTGGATGGCTTGAGTATTTTAAGTTTCGTCGTTATTTGCGTATCCATTTGAAATCAACTCACCTTCGATATATTCAAAACCGCACGATTTGTTCACTAAAATGTCTTTAAGGAGCAACAAGAACATCAGTTTATTAGAGCAGCAGATAATACAATTGATAATACTAAAAAGAATGTAAGAATTGCACCAAACAGCTTTAGATTATGGTTATGATAATTTTTATTATCCCTTATTTTTTCAATTAACTTAATAAGATTCAAAACCACAATACTCCAAGGATTGGTGGAAGTAATAGTAAATATATCAAGATGAATAACTCCTTTCTATTTTTCTTCAAACTTATCACCAAAAAAGTAGTATTCGTCTTATAAGTCAAATTCTTTCTTTATTATATAAGCTTCTTCCAATATATCTCGATTACTTTACATATGATTCGCCATACTACTAAAAAACACCTTTTAATTTTAACAATCTTTCTATTTTCAAATAAAAAAAGAGCCGTCTAAGCGACTCTAGGATCTATGAAGACAATTAAAGCTCTAAATAAAGCTCCACATCATTTAATATTCTTTGCATTGATTGCTGCCAGAATTCTGGGCTAGTCAGGTCAATATTAAAATATTGTTTGGTAAGTTGCTCAATTGGGGTAATACCAGTCTGACTCAAAAAACTTTTAAACTTTTGTGAGAAATGCTCACTCTCTTTTTCTGATGAATCTAAAAGACCATTACTAAATAGAAAGCCAAATGAGTATGGGTAATTATAAAAAGGATTATCTGTTAGATAAAATTGGACATACTTAATCCAAATAAAAGAATCGTAATTACTAAGACTATTTCCATATGCCTCTTGTTGTGATTGCAATGAAATTTCTTCTAATTCATCTGCTGTTAAAGGACCAGTTAGTCTTTTTTCATAAACTTGTTTCTCAAATAAATAAGCTCCCCTTATTCCCATCAAGTAATTTAGACTACGTTCAATTTTCCAGCCAATTATGGATTTTTTTAACGTAGAGTCTTTTGTCTCTTGAATAATATTATTTATAAACGCTGTTTCAAAGAAAATCGAAGCAGTTTCAGCTGTTGTCATTTCGAATCGATCTTCTAAAAATTGGAGTGTTGAAACAACCTTGATCTGTTTGTAATGCCAAGCGTGTCCTAATTCATGCGCAAGAATCCTCGCACTATCTATACAATTATCATAATTTAATGATATACGTGACTCTCCTTCACGAATAAATGGCACACAAAACCCACCAGAATCTTTAGAACTCCGTTGCTCAGCGTCTACCCATCCAGTTGTGACAGCATTTATTACAAAATCAGCCATGCTTTTATCCAATTTTTCAAGTGTCTTTACTAAACCATTTATAGCTGTAGGGAAATTAATAAAGTAAGGTACATCCTGTGAGGAAGACATTAACTCATGCCATGAAATCTCTCCTTTATTACTATCTTTTGCTTTAGCCTCTAAAAATTTTGTCAGCTTTGGAAGATTATCATCCACGACATCCCACATAGTTTGAAGTGTCTCATCTGATATACCATTCATCGTTAAAGATTCTTCCAAATAGTCTTTTTTATTTTCCTCTTTATAAAGGTTCAATCTTACTCCGATAATTTGATTATAAATAGAACTAAAAATATTTGACTGCTTTTTTAAAGAATTATTTAAAGCTTCAAAAGCCTTCTTTCTCGTCACTACGTCCTCATGTTTCATCGCAATAGTAATTGCTTCACCTAAAGTTACTTCAGTTTCCTCACCCTGAAAGCTAACTTTAATTCTAATGTTTTGTCTAACCTGCGTGTATATGTCCTCATAACCTTTTAATGTTTCCCTAGCAAAGCTTGATACTCTAGTTTTATCACTTTCACCAGAAAAGTTGTCTTTTTGGTCCAATTTTGCAACAATAATACGAATTCTCGATTTCAAAGAAGTAATGGTTAAACCAAGTGTGGCTAGACTTGAAGAATTTATTTCTTCCGAGGTTAAGCAATAATAAAATGACTCTGCTGTTTCAATATCTTTAATTACTTCAGAAAGTGCAGATAGTTCTATTTTTTCTTCTAAAAGTACGTCAATTGACTCCAATTCGTGAAGAGTTTTTTTTATAGTATCCAATTGGTTTTCTATTGATTTCTTTTCGTTATATATATTGTTCAAATTCCAGCGTATAGGTGCTTCTATTGATTTCACATTATTCCCCTTATTTCTTATTAAAAGTAGGTGAAAAATTTCTTCTTATCTAAGCCCAAAGCTTTTCATAAAAAACACTGCATTATTTGTAGGTTCTTTATCAAACTGATTTTTGTACTCTACTAATCCCTCTTCTAAACTGGAGCATTTATTAGCAATAACAAAACCAATATTTACTTGCTCCCAAAAATCCACTATTTCATCCTTACTGCAAACAGGCTCATGCGAACACACATAATATTCGGACTCATACTCTTCCAATATTTGAATCATCGGAAACATTAATTTATCATCAAAATGGTTATATCCATCAATTCTTTGTCCATAGACGCAATCGCCTAGAAATAAAGTTTTTTCTTCAGGTATATATAAAATCGTTGAATCATCTGTATGAGGACTTACAATTTGGCGTAGCTCACACGTTATTCCTCCCAAGTCAATTTTCAGTTGTCCCTCAAAAGAGATATCAACATTTTTAGGAGAAAATTTCTCTCTGTCTGGAATTTCATCTTTAATACTACCAACTAAAAAGTCATTCAGGATGCCCATTTCTTTTGCTAATTCTAATGAATGATTATCGTATTTAATATCTCGATACACATTTATATAATCACTTGTTTTCTGATTTGCAATTGAAACTACATCCCATTCGTTCAAACCAAAAGTATGATCACAGTGGTGATGGGTTAAAACCAAGTATTTCACTGGTGGCAAATTCATTTTTTCTATTTCCAGTTTGAATTCATTTGCATGCTTCGGTGAATTTCCCGAATCAACAACTAAACAATAGTTATCACCTATCACAAGACCTATCAATGGTCTGCCTGTTTCATTACTAGGCAACATATAATAAATTCTATCTGTTATTTTTTCTAACATTTACATCACCACTCCTATATTCTTTATAACGCTAAACTACCAGTGTATGTTAAATCTTCTACAGAGCATTGATCATTTTTGCCATCTAAAATGGACTCGACATCTATTAATGTTTGGGACATCGATACGGATTTTCCTTCTTTTCCGGAATAAGCTTCTGCTACAAATAAAGGTTGTGTGAAATATGCCTCTAATCTTTCTCCTCGTTCATATGTTTCCAACTCAACAGCTGGAATTTTATTGACTCCGTGAACAGCCACTAAAGATCGTAATTCTCTATAGCGACGAAGTAGTTTTTGCGCCCGCTGTCTCAACTTAAAGTGATGTTGGTCTAAATCAACTCCTTCGACGATCGATGATGTTGAATAGATTGGATGAAGTGCTGGAAATAGGTGGCGTATTGCTAAATCTGCATCCAGTTGCCAAACTGTTTCTAAAGGTCCATAAGGCATATCTTCATCTACTACCTCACCCGACAGGTCTAATAAGATAGTAGTAATGTTATTGACCCCTTCAGCTACTAATTTCTCCTGTAAATCCCAAAGTTCTCCCGATACCACATAGCTCTTATCTGTAATAAAAATAACTTCCTCTTGTAACGCCGAAAGTTTCGCAAGCGTTTCATCAATCGATGTCGTGACATAGTCTGCTAATTCCGTTGTTCCTTCTAACTCATTATGTTCAGTCGTAGGTAATAAGAAAACTGTTGTGAAATCGCTTTCCTTAAAACGATGCATTAGCTCAGCAACAATTACAAGCTGCCCCATACCCGGTCGTGCTACTATTCCAGTTGTACCACCTTTTACTAATGGTGCAAAAAAGTCTAACGTTTTGATTTGCGTCTCAATCATTTTCTGTTGCTCCCCTCGTATGATTAATTCATCCACTGTACAATTTGCGAGCGCCGCAAGACCCACAAGTGTCCTGACCTCTGCTTTTCCTAAATCGATTTTTCCAGTACATAAATTAGATACAGTTGCTGGTCGAATCCCAATATTCTTTGCGGCAGTCGTTAAATTTGGAACTTTTTTTCTTAATAAAGTTACGTTCAATCTAATATTATCCATAACCATCCTCCCTAGTTACTTTTAACAGTAATTTATTTTACGTTTAAACGCAATATTTAATTACTTTTAAAAATAATAATATTTACTCTTTAAATTTTATGATGGTGTATGGAAGACAAATATAAAAAAGCTAGGGTCAATTATAGCAAGAACCTAGCCAATTTAATGAAGTTATAGATTTCTAAAAAAATTATATTTGCATTAACATCGAAAATTCACTTTAAATTTCTCTAACAGTCTTCCAAATATCTTCACTTAAACTAATGGCAGAAATAACTGCAACACCATCAGCCCCTGCTTCACGTACGATGCTACTATTTGATGGTGAAATACCACCAATAGCTACAATGGGGACGTTCGGATAATTAGTTCTCGCTTTCCTTAAAAATGCAACCCCTGCTGGTGGTTTTGCATCTTTTTTTGATGATGTTTCAAAAATGGGTCCAACCCCAACATAATTTGCACCATTTAAAATTGCCTTCTCCAGTTCCTCCATTGTATGCACCGAAACACCGATTATTTTATTTGCTGCACGCTTACGAAACATTTCAATATTTAAATCATCCTGACCAACATGAATCCCATCAGCATCAAGCTTTAAAGCAAGCTCTACATCGTCATTTATTAGAAATGGCACTTTGTAATCGTGACATAATTTTTGGCATTTACGTGCAAATTGTACATAGGCATCCCCAGTAAGTGCATTTTCACCCTTTTCTCTTAATTGAAATATCGTAATACCGGCTTGTAGTGCCGCTTCTAGGACAACTAATGGATCACGCTGACAATTAATCGTACCCATAATAAAATATTTATCGAGACTCAGCGACATACACATCACACTTCCTTCCAAACTGACGATAGGCAAAATGATTCGTTGGACCAAAGCCATGCCCAATATTTAATGGGTTGCTAATCGCTAGCTGGACAAATTTTTTCGCTTCCAAAACGGCTTCTTGCAAGGATTTTCCTTTTGCTATTTCTGCTGTTAATGCTGCAGAAAATGTACAGCCTGTTCCGTGCGTGTGTTTTGTTTCAAATCGATTCGTCTCTAAGACAAAAGGAATCTCCCCTTTTATAAACACAACATCAACCGCCTTGTCACCAGCTAAATGACCACCTTTCATAACCACACATTGTACACCGAGAGAGAGAATATCCTGCGCAGCTAGAAATAATTCTTGTTCCGTATGAATAGCTCGACCACTTATGACCTCGGCTTCTGGTATATTCGGTGTGCAAACAGTTGCAATCGGTAGCAGTTTATTTTTAAGAGCTTGTATCGCCTCTTGTTGAAGCAAGCTCGCACCGCCCTTCGCAATCATCACTGGGTCAACGATAAGAGGTAAGCCTATATTTTTAAGTGTAACAGCGACACACTCAATAATCTCTGCATTAAATAACATGCCTGTTTTAATAGCTTTCACATCAAAATCTTCAAGGACCGCCTTCAATTGTGCTTCTACAAATTGTACAGTTGTTGGAAAAATGCCATGTACACCTAATGTGTTCTGGGCTGTTAAAGCAGTAATAACACTTGTACCAAATACACCAAGCTCTTGAAACGTTTTTATATCCGCCTGAATGCCTGCTCCGCCTCCACTATCTGAACCTGCTATCGTTAATGTAATCATTGATGTCCCTCCGCTAAATATTCAAGTTGATTTAGAAAATTTACATGGAATGTCCCAATTGTTGAATACGCATTTAAGCTTACTTGCTTATAATCACGAAGTAGATTCGTAAGATCTTCAAATGCGTTTTCACAGCTTGCGAGTTCAGCTGCACAAAGGGCACTTAGTAGACAGCCACTTCCTGTCATTTTCGTTACCTTTTCATGGCCACCAACGATCCATTCTAATCTGTTACCATCTGTAATCACATCTTGCACACCTGTCACAATCACAAGACAGTTATATTTGTTTGCAACTTGCATGGCCGTTTCAGCCACGTCAAGTTCACCAACGCCACTATCGACGCCTTTCGCTAACCAAGAAACACCTGCGATGGCCGCAAGTTCTCCTACATTACAACGAATTAAATTAATTTTAAGTTGTTGTAATAAATCCATTGTTGCTTGTAATCGAAAATTCGTAGCCCCTGCACCAACTGGATCCAACACGACAGCAATGTTCTTTTCGTTAGCTATTCGTCCTGCAAGCTTCATCGCTTCAACAGTTCGCGTATTTAATGTCCCGATATTGAGTAAAAGTGCATTCGATTTAGAAGCCATTTCGGCTGCTTCCTCCACTGCATCGGCCATCACAGGTGAAGCACCAATTGCGAGTAAACCATTTGCTGTAAAATTGGCTACAACATAGTTGGTAATACAATGCACTAAAGGTTTTTGTAGATTAATTTTTTGTAGGCTCATTCATATACACCCCTTGTGTCCAAGTTTGCATCGTCCATGGCATTTCCCAAAACATCCACTCGTAATAACAGCTTTTTTCAAAATGTGCCTTTAGAACCTTTTGTTTCTTTGGCTGTTCCCTTGCAAAACGATTTAACATCGACTTTTGCTTTTCGATTGATTGAAGCATTTCGTCAGATGCATATAATGCAATCCATTGCTCATACAGCTGTACATTCGGACGAGCATACTTAAGCTTTTGGCCAATTTCTTGATAGAGCCACGGGCAAGGTAACATGGCTGCAAATGCTTCTGCTACATCACCATTATGTACAGCATTGTACATATGACTCACATAATTATAAGCAGCTGGTGCGACCTCAAAATTTTCCATTTCTTCGGCTGTTACACCTAATTCTTGAAAAGTTGTACGGTGAAGCTCAAGCTCTGCTTCATGAATAAATCTCGCCGTGTTTAAAAAGTACTGAATGTCCTCGTCATTTGTTGCCTTTGCAGCTGCTAAAGCTAGTACTTTTGTGTAATGCTTCAAATAATACGCATCCTGTAACATATAAAACTTGAACTTTTCAAACGGTAAACTGCCATCTGCAATACCTTGCACAAATGGATGGTTAAAACTAGCCTCCCAATAAAATAACGTTTCCTGTCTAACTTTTTCACAAAATTCCATTCTTTGTCCTCCTTAATTGGTGGACGTAAGCGCAAAAAAAAGCGTCTCCAATAGTAGAGACGCCAAAAAGTGTAGACTACACCCATGATTGCTCCCTACGCCAGTGTTAACTGTCAGGTTCTAAGGGTCAGGTTTTAACCTTCTCAACACAATGTGTCCCCCCGCAATTAAAGTATTTGCAAAAGAAAGGCCCCACGTAAAAAATACGCGGAGCCGAATAAGTACATATTGATGATAGTGTACTTTGCTCCCTACGTCCATATTAATGGTCAGGTTCTAAGGGTCAGGCTTAACCTTCTCAACACAAACGTGTCCCCCTGCAAATTCATTTAATTACTCTAAGCTTAACTTAAAGCACCAAGGCAAACAAGATAAATATTGCAAGACATTTAAATTCAAATAGTCTTTTAAAAAATTTTCCCTATAAGATTCTTACAATCTTAAGAGTAAGATGAATAATGAAGAACGAGCACTGATCTTTATTCCAGAAAAACTTATAATTCACTAGGATGGATAACTATAAATAACTCTCCTTTTTATTACTGTAAATCTCATAAGCAAAATATCCAAATAATAAACCTATTCCAGCTCCTAAACTAAGTGTAGGTAA
>NZ_JALDYF010000040.1:0-4753 GCF_032154225.1 Psychrobacillus sp. | reverse complement strand
GCCGGCTATATCGCCAATGGTGAATTTGTAGCCAACTACACAGAAGATTATTTCGGGCCGAATGAAGAAGCATTTAAGACGCATTCCCGGAGTGGCGTTCAGTATTGATGTTTTTGAATTAAAAAGAATGGACCTTGAACACGCAAAACAGAAAGATCCCCTTCCGCTTCTATCACATGAAGCGAGAGGGGACTTTTTATTACATCATGCCGCCCTTTCACCGTTTGCTGCGTTGAAGCCTGTGTTGACTTCTTCACGTTCGGGGCGATCGACAACGATGGAGCCTACTGTTTTGTAATAGATTTCGTGATTATGCAAGGAAGCGTAATAACACCAATCAGGATGACAAAAGACAGTGGGTCTACCAAAACACCGTCCACTCCGTAACCTATGAGACGATTACGAATATAGTTCATCTGCTTCCCTCCCCACCGTGACGTAGTTTGGTTCCCATTATACAAAAATCAAGAGGTTATCACTTTCTTCAGCCTGTTGAACGTATGAAAAAAACTGAAGTAGTTCATACTGAAAATATGATAACCATGATTTACCAGAGAGGGTGAGAGAAGGACTATGTGGTTTTCAAAGAAAAAAAATAATAAAGAGTTAACTCTCTCTATCCCTTCATCCACTCAAGCAGTGGGTTCCAATCAAAAAGCCGCCTTACAAACTAGTCTTCAACAAAACATACAAACGCTAAAAGATACCCTCGGAAAAAGTTCGGATATCATCATTCGGGAAATTCGGTTTGGAAAAGAAGGAAACATTAATGCAGGCATTATATATACAGACGGATTAACCGATACACACTCATTACAAAACTTTATTTTAGAAACGCTCATGCTAGATATCGTGGAGATTGAATTACAAGAAAAAGCTTCTCCTGAGCAAAATCTTATTAGCGTATTAAAAGATGTTGCCATGACAGTTGGAGAAATTAAAGAAATAGCTGATTTTGACGTTCTTATTACCAGCCTTCTGTCAGGGGATACCATTATTTTAGTCGACGGATATGCACGAAGCCTAATCATTTCCAATAAGCAATGGGTCGAGCGTGGGGTAACCGAACCTACTGCCCAGACATTAATTAGAGGACCACGCGAAGGTTTCACCGAAAACTTACGTGTGAATACCGCCTTAGTTCGCCGGAAACTTAAAGACCCGAACCTTTGGATGGAATCAAAAATAATTGGAACACGCACGAAAACGAACATTGAAATGATGTATATCAATGGCATTGCAAATGACAAAGTAGTGGAAGAAGTACGGTTACGTTTAGACGGAATAGATATTGATGGAATTCTTGAAAGTGGAAATATCGAGGAATTAATTCAGGACGCACCTTATTCACCATTTCCAACAATTTTCAATACTGAACGGCCAGATACAGTAGCTTCAGCCCTATTGGAAGGACGTATAGCTATTTTGATAGACGGCACACCCTTTGCGCTAATTGTGCCTGCATTATTCATTCAGTTTTTTCAATCTCCCGAAGACTACTATCAGCGCGCGGATATTGCGAGTTTTATTCGACTACTGCGCTTTTTTTCATTTGGGATTGCATTGCTTGCACCTGCATTATTTGTTGCAATCACAACTTTTCATCAATCAATGCTACCACCTGCACTCCTCATTAGTCTGGCAGCCCAACGAGAAGGTGTCCCGTTACCGGCATTTGTAGAAGCAATGCTTATGGAGATCACCTTTGAAATTTTACGTGAAGCAGGTCTAAGAATGCCACGATCCATCGGTTCAGCGATGTCTATTGTAGGAGCATTTGTAATAGGAACGGCTGCTGTTGAAGCAGGCATCATCTCTGCGGCGATGGTAATTGTCGTTTCACTAACCGCCATATCCAGTTTTGTTGCACCCATTTACGACATAGCTATTTCTGTAAGGATGTTGCGCTTTATATTTATTATACTAGCTGCCTCATTTGGTTTATTTGGAATTACGGTTGGTTTAATTGCTCTGATTCTGCATTTATGTAGTTTACGTTCTTTTGGTATGCCATATATGTCTCCACTCGCTCCATTTAATGTTTCCGATCAAAAGGATACGTCTATTCGCTTGCCTATATGGAAAATGTTTACTCGACCTCGCCTAATCAGTCAACAAAATAGGGTTAGGCAACAAGATCCAGCATCTGCAAAACCTGAACCGCCAAAAAATTAGGAGTACGAAGGGGAGTATACAATGAAAAAGCACATTATTGTTCTCCTGATTCTCAGTCTCTTACTTACAGGGTGTTGGGACAGCAGAGAACTAAATGAGATTGCCATTACGTTGGCAATAGGTATCGATAAAGTAGAAGATGAATACCAGATAACTGTTCAAGTAGTTGTTCCATCGGAAGTTTCCATCAAAACAGGTACGGGGCGTTCAACGGTAACCCTTTTTCAAGCGAACGGAAATACAGTATATGAAGCCTTTCGTAAAATGACCAAGGACTCCCCTCGAAAGATATATCCTGGACACCTTCGAATGCTTGTGCTTGGTGAGGAGTTGGCACTAGAAGGGATTGGCGATTCCTTAGATTTATTTGCTCGGGATTGGGAATTTAGATCGGACTTTTATGTTGTTGTTGCTAAAAATAGGACTGCAGCTGAGATATTGAATATCACCACAACTTTGGAAAACATACCTGCAAATAAAATGTTTGAAGCACTTAAAACGTCAGATGAGAGTTGGTCCGCAACCCGGGGCATTAAATTACACGAGCTCATAGCAGATATTAGTAGTGAAGGAAAGGAAGCTGTGTTAACCGGGATTCTGGCAATGGGAAACCAAGAAATAGGAGCAAGTAAACAGAATGTGGAAACGATTACCCCTTCAGCCCGCATTCAATATGGCCAATTGGCTATATTTAAAAAAGATAAACTTGTAGGATGGTTAAGTGAACGAGAAAGTAGAGGATATAACGATATCATCAACTCAGTAAAAACAACAGTAATGCCTATAGCTTGCCCCAAGAAGGGGACTCTAACTATAGAAGTAACCGACTTGAACTCCGTTATCAAAAGTAAGGTTATAAATGAAAACCCTGAAGTGGATGTCAATATTAGAGTAAAAGGAAATATAGGGGAAGTGGAATGTCAAATTAATCTTAGCGAACTAAAAACAATTCATGAACTGGAGAAAATTTACGAAAATGAATTGAAAGAGATTGTTAATGAGACCATTGATAATTTACAAAACAAATATAAATCAGACATTTTTGGATTTGGCGAGGCCATTCATCGATCCAATCCGAAAGAATGGAAAAGGATTAAGAAACAGTGGGATTCTGAATTTCCAGACCTGGAAGTGAATGTTGAAGTTGACATGCAAATTCAGCGTACAGGTACAATAAATAATTCTTTATTAAAAAAAGAGTAAGGACTAAATTATTATGCTGAAAAGTATAGGAATACTCCTTATTGCACCTGCCATTGTATGGATAGAAGTTCCAGCTCTCTGGTGCAAGAATTCGTTAGTTAAATAAAAGTATAAGTGAGGTAAAAGTATACTATGAATCAAGGTGTTAAAATAAGTTCGTATCAATTTCTAGTTTTAGTCACGTTTTTTTCGATTGGTACGAGCATCTTGGTTATTCCATCCTTATTAGCTGCTGAAGCAAAGCAAGACGCTTGGATTGTCGCAATACTCGGTACGGGAATCGGATTATTAGTGATTTGGCTATTTTGCACAATAGCACAATGGTTCCCTCATCTTACCTTTATCCAACTAAATGAAAAGATTTTAGGGAAATGGGTAGGCAAAGCCGCTTCACTTCTATTTCTATTCATGTCTTTGATTTATACTTCGATTCTTTTGTATTATTCCGGGACATTCCTCAACACTCTTTTGATGCCAAATACTCCAATGGCAGCCCTTAATATCCTTATGGCGATCATTATCGTAATGGGAGTCCGTCTTGGATTGGAGACAATTGCTCGTTCTGCAGAAATACTAATCCTTTTATTCTTCGTTCTTTTTCTCTTGTTAATACTATTTATTTCACCTGAAGTCAAATTTGAAAACGTACAGCCTGTGGTTGAGGCAGAGACAAGTACAATCTTTCAAACATCTATATTTTTTATTGAAGTAACTTCTGTCAATGCGATTGTTTTATTAATGATTTTCCCTGCCTTTATCAACAATATTAAACAAGCTAAAAAATCATTTTTATTCGGAAACTTAATAGGTGGAATTGCCATCACGATCATTACATTTTTGTGTATTTCAGTACTAGGGGCAGACAATACTGCAACGCAGATTTATCCGGGATTTGAATTAGCAAAAAGAATAAATGTTGGTATGTTTATACAGCGCATTGAAGCATTTATGGCTGCTCTATGGATTATCGCTCTTTATTTTAAGGCAACCCTTTATTTTTATGCTTCCGTTCTAGGGGTTGCACAAGTTTTAAATTTGAAAGATTACCGCCCTTTAACAATGCCATCGGGAATGATTGTCGTAGTCCTTTCTCTTATCATCTTCCCCAATGTCGTACACCAACAAAATTGGGATGCGACAACAAGTCCATTCATTTCATTTTCGATTGGATTGATATTACCACTTTTGATGGTAGTCGTATATGCCATCCGAAAAAAACAATTGAAGAAGGTCCCTATAGGGTCCTAAGAAATGAAAAAAGAAGCTTCTCACAAGTCCAATGACTTTAGAGAAGCTTGTATGATATTTTAATCAACCGCTCTCAACCTGTGTATTGAATCAACTGAGTGATGACTAATGTGACAACCCCAATTGC
>NZ_JALDYF010000039.1:0-5140 GCF_032154225.1 Psychrobacillus sp. | reverse complement strand
TATAAACTCTTACCCATTCAAGAATGTCCGCTAGTTGGTGATAAGTGCCAACTAATTTCTTATTGACAGCTAAAGTTATTCGTTGGTATATTATGTGTAACCGGTTACACAATGAGATGAAAAGAGTGAAACAATTGGCGAATATTAGAGATGTGGCGAAAGAGGCTGGTGTTTCAGTTGCTTCTGTATCCCGTTATTTAAATAAAAAAGGATATATCAGTGAGGAAGCAAAAAAGAAGGTTCAAAGTGCGATTGAACTATTGGGCTATAAGCCGAATCTAGTTGCACGCTCATTGAGTACAAAACAAACCAATTTGATTGGACTAATCGTACCGGATATAACGAATCCATTCTTTCCTGAACTTGCAAGAGCGGTCGAAGATGTCGCGTTGTCTTATGGATATACAGTGATTTTATGTAATTCGGATGAAGAAGCTGAAAAAGAGATAAATTATATTGAAATGCTTAAGCAAAAATATGTTGCTGGATTTATTGTTGCGACTAATCAGTTACAAGCAAGTCATTATGAAGATTTAGATATCCCCATAGTTGCACTTGACAGGATGATTCATGACTCAATCCCAACTGTTTCTTCAAATAATATAGAAGGAGCTAGGCTAGGAACCTCCTATTTATTGGAGCAAAATTGTCAAAATATAGTGTTCATGCGTGGTCCTTCTGGACTTGGACCGGCTGATGATCGACTTGCTGGATTTTTAGAGGCGATAGAAGGAAAGGATATTACATCACATATAATAGAATGTCCGTTTAACTTTGAGCATTCTGAAAGAATAGCTAAGAAGTTTTTAACTGAAATAGAAGGAATAGATGGGATATTCGCAAGCACTGACGTATCAGCGGCTGGTGCATTAAAGGCGGCATATTCTCTTGGGATAAGTGTCCCATCAAATGTACAAATTATAGGGTTTGATGGTATAGCCCTAGCTGGAATGCTGACGCCTGGATTAACAACAGTAGCACAGGATATTTATAAATTGGGTGCGATTGCTATGAGAATGTTGATAAAAAAAATCGAAGATATTGAACTAGATGATAAAGTTATTCAAGTTCCAGTGGAGTTAGTAGTGCGCGGAACAACAAGGAGTGAGTTACGCTGATTACAGTTATTGGTAGTGTAAATATGGATATAGTTGTACAAACAGATAATTTTCCAATACAAGGTGAAACCGTATTAGGACAATTATTTACGACCGTACCTGGAGGGAAAGGCGCAAATCAAGCAGTAGCCGCCGCGCGATTAGGTAGCAAAGTACAAATGGTTGCAAGCGTAGGAACTGATAGCTTTGGCAAAGAGCTTGTTGAAAATCTAGAAAAAAATGCTGTAAATACAAATGGTGTCATTCTAAGTGATGGAACTGCTACTGGAATAGCCAATATATTGCTATCTGAAGGAGACAATAGGATTATCGTTGTACCTGGTGCTAATCATGCATTAACACTGGAACATATTGAAAAAATGAAAGAAACGATTCGACAAAGTAATTTTGTCATGATGCAGTTAGAAATTCCAATTCCAGTAATTGAATACTCATTAAAACTTTGTTCGGAATTGAATATACCTGTCTTGTTGAATCCAGCTCCTGCAGGAGGCTTTCAAAAAGAATTTATGGATTATATTGCATATTTGACTCCAAATGAAACAGAGTGCGAAGTTATTTTTGGATTAGATGTGGAAGCTGTTTTAGAAAAGTATCCAAACAAGTTAATCGTAACTCTAGGTAGTGAGGGAGCTCGTTACTTTGACGGTGAAAAGCATGTCATTGTTGAAGGATTTAAAACGGATGTAGTAGATACAACTGGAGCGGGGGATACATTTAACGGAGCTCTTGCACATGCACTTGCACAAGGACTAGATTTAGAGAGTGCAGTACAATACGCAAATGCAGCAGCTTCATTATCAGTAGAGAAATTTGGAGCACAAGGCGGAATGCCAGCACATGATGATGTGAAGAAAAGATTAGAAGGAGCATCTAAATCATGAAGAAGCTTGGTATTTTAAACCGTGAGCTTGCTGCTGAGTTTGCTAAGCTTGGCCATACAGATCAAATTACAATAGCTGATTGTGGGTTACCGATTCCAGATGGAGTTCGTTGTATAGATTTGTCTTATGTAATTGGCAAACCCTCTTTTACAGAAATTTTTGAGGCTGTGTTAGATGATGTACAAGTTGAGTGTGCCTTTATTGCTAGAGAATTAAAAGATGCTAATACAAAGCTATATAAAATTGTTCAAGAAAAAGTTGGCAAAACTACAGAAATTTCACATGAAGAGTTTAAAGTAATGACACGAAATTCAAAAGTTATTATACGCACAGGTGAAGCTACTCCTTATGCAAATATTATTTTACAATCAGGCGTCATATTCTAAAGGTAGGTGAATAGCAATGATCGAAATGACTGGAATTTCAAAAGCATTCAATGGAAATACAGTTTTAAGTAATATTGAATTTGAAGTGAAAAAGGGAGAAATTCATGCACTAATGGGTGAAAATGGTGCAGGTAAATCTACTTTGATGAAAATATTAACGGGTATCTATACACGTGACTCGGGGGATATAAAGGTAAAAGGTCAAATAGTAGATTTTAAAAATCCAAAAGAAGCAGAACAACATGGAATTGCAGTTATTCATCAAGAGTTGAACATACTTCCTGATTTAACGGTAGCAGAAAATTTATTTCTTGGAAACGAAAGAACGTTTGGAAAAAGCCCGGTTTTAAAAACAAAAGAAATGAATAAACAAGCAAAGGAAATCCTATTAAGTTTGGGACTCGATATTGATGTAAAAATGGTAGCTCGTTCACTTTCCGTTGGTAAACAACAAATTATCGAGATTGCAAAAGCAATATCGTCCAATGCAGAGCTTATTGTAATGGATGAACCCACAGCGGCTTTGACAGATCGGGAAATAGAAACACTCTTTGTGACGATTCGAGCATTGCAAGCCAAAGGAGTTTCGTTTGTATATATTTCACACAGAATGGAAGAAATTTTTGCTATCTGTGATCGCATTACGATACTACGAGATGGACAATACGTTGGAGTTAAAAAAGTGAAGGATACAACATTTGATGAAATTGTTCAAATGATGGTTGGACGAGAGCTTGGTAATCGTTTTCCAGAACGATCTGTTAAAATTGGCGAAGTAAAGCTGGTTGCGAAGAGTTTAACGAGAAACGGATATTTTGAAGATGTTTCTTTTGAATTACGAAAAGGAGAAGTCTTAGGGATAGCTGGTTTAATGGGTGCGGGGCGAACAGAAGTAGCACAAGCTTTATTTGGATATAAAAAACTAAATAAAGGCGAAGTTTTTTTAGATGGTAAGTTAGTGAAAATCCAGAATCCATCAAAAGCTATAAAATTAGGTTTTGGGTTTGTAACGGAAGATCGAAAATCGGAAGGATTGATTGTTGATTTCTCTGTGAAAGATAATTTAGGCATTACCAACTTTGATAAGATCTCTAGAAATGGTGTAGTAGGTGCAAAAAAAGAACAAGAATTATACGATTCAATGGTAAAACGCCTTGGAGTTCGTACTTCTGGTCCAAACCAATTTGTGAAATCACTAAGTGGTGGGAATCAGCAGAAAATTGTTATAGCGAAATGGCTTGGAATAGAACCAGACATCCTTATACTAGATGAACCAACAAGAGGTGTCGATGTTGGAGCTAAAAAAGAAATTTATTCAATTATTAATGCTTTGGCGGAAAAAGGTGTAGCAATCTTAATGATATCCTCTGAACTTCCTGAGGTTATTGGTATGGTGGACCGAGTACTTGTCATGCATGAAGGAAAAATAACAGCAGATTTAACAAAAGATGAAATGACACAAGAAAAAATTATGCATTATGCTACGGGAGGTGACAAAGTTGCTCAAATCTAGTTCACAATCATTTTTACAAAAACTCGGACCTGTAATTGGTTTATTACTAATAGTGGTCATAATTAGTGTAATGAGTCCAAACTTTTTAACGCTAAACAACTTATTAAATGTACTTCGACAAGTATCTATTAACGCACTAATCGCATTTGGGATGACATTCGTCATTTTGACAGGCGGAATTGACTTATCAGTTGGTTCTATATTAGCGCTAACAGGAGCAGTAACCGCTGGATTTTTGGCAAGTGGTATGGATCCAATGCTTGCAATGTTTTTAGGGTTAATCCTTGGAGCAATTTTGGGTGCAATAAACGGTATTATCATTTCTAAAGGGAATGTGGCTCCATTTATCGCAACACTTGCAACAATGACTATTTATCGTGGTTTGACTCTAGTCTATACAGAAGGTAGACCTATTTCAGGACTAGGTGATTCTTTATCATTCCAACTGATAGGAAAAGGTTATTTCTTTGGAATCCCGGTTCCAGTAATTACAATGGCTATAGCATTTGGAGTATTATATTTTGTTCTTAAAAAGACAACATTTGGTCGTCGAGTGTATGCAGTTGGTGGAAATGAAGAAGCTTCTCGCCTTTCTGGTATTAAAGTAGATCGTATAAAAGTTTATGTTTATGCGCTTACAGGTACCCTAGCAGCTTTAGCATCATTAATTTTAACTTCTAGACTAAACTCTGCTCAACCAACAGCAGGAAATATGTTTGAGCTGGATGCTATTGCAGCTGTTGTGCTAGGTGGGACAAGTTTAACTGGTGGACGAGGTTGGATTGTTGGTACATTAATTGGAGCACTCATTATTGGCGTCTTGAATAATGGTCTAAATCTTATTGGGGTATCCTCTTTCTTCCAACAAGTGGTGAAGGGTGCAGTTATATTGGTAGCGGTTTTATTAGACCGAAAAAAAACAGTATAAAAGGAGAAATTAATCATGAAAAAAGTACATTTAGTTTTATTAATGATGATTATGCTAGTTCTTGCGGCATGTTCAACAGAGGCACCAGGTTCTTCTAAGGAATCAGACTCAACAGATAAAGAAGGAAGCTACAAAATTGGTTTATCTGTTTCTACTTTAAACAATCCATTTTTCGTAACATTGAGCGATGGGGCTAAAGCGAAAGCAGAAGAACTAGGAGCAACTTTAACTGTTGTAGATGCACAAGATAATGCGGCAAAACAAGCAAGTGATGTAGAAGATCTAATTCAACAAGGGGTAGATTTAATCCT
>NZ_JALDYF010000007.1:0-209237 GCF_032154225.1 Psychrobacillus sp. | reverse complement strand
TCCTGCGGTTACTCGTCGCAAAAAAGAATGCTCCTGCGGTTACTCGTCGCAAAAAGGAATGCTCCTGCGGTTACTCGTCGCAAAAAGGAATGCTCCTTATTTAGAATGGAGGAACTATTTCATTGAAAGAGAGGGCAAATGAATGCTCTTCCAACTAAACACTTCAAAATTCTAAGTAAAATACGAAGTTTGGCAAACCTTGAAGCAAATGCAAATATACAAGCATTTAAAAAAGAGCAAATCACAAGTTCATAGCTTCAAATTGCAAATTGACCTTGCTAAATAACAAATTAATTGCCACTTTTTATAGATAAGTTCATACTTCCATAAATAATAGCCTATATAAATAGTCAAATATTTTTTGCCGTAGCGCGTCGGGCCGCATGAGACGAAGGATGAGACCCACTTTGGCGTGCACAAGTTGGCTCATGCAAGCTGCGGCAAGCGCGAAGGCATAGTGGTTATTTACTAAGACGCACTTTACCTAAAAACGAACGAAAATACAAAATTAAATAGAACCGTTAATCAACAGAAGTGTTATTTTATTTTAAAAAGAAGCAAGGTCACAAGCTGCGGTATTAATTTGGTTGGAGCTTTCGCTAATAGACTGTAGTCGATCAGAAATCGTGTTAATATGCTTCGAAAGTTCATCACTTTGTTGTTGTAACTCGTTCATAGATTGAACAACTGCAACAAATGAATTACTCGAAGAAGTAAGTAAAGAATCTTCGAGTTGTACAAGTTCTTGAATAATAGAAATGTTTGTTGTGATTAAACTTGTTTTGTTATTTGTTTCAATGAGAATTTCTTCAATTTCAGATAGAGAAGACTTCGTGTTTTCGGCAAGATTACGTACTTCTGTCGCCACAACAGCGAAGCCTTTTCCATGTTCTCCTGCACGAGCGGCTTCGATAGAAGCATTTAGCGCAAGCAGATTCGTTTGATTTGCAATTTGTGTCACCATTTGGGCGATGTTTGAAATCTTGCCATTTAACTCTTGGAGTTCCCCGACATTAGCGTACATTTCCGTCATTTTTTCTCTTAGATTTGTACTATGTTGTTGGGTAGTATTCATATTTTTTTGCTCAGTTTTGGCATTTATCGCTATTTTATCAGCTAATTGTAAGTTAGATAAAGCAAGTGTCTCCATGAGTGACAAGTCATTCGTCATCATTTCAATATTTGTGTTTGTTTTCTTTGTGATATCACTTAAAGAATTTGAATTAGACCGAACAGTTTCAACTAAATTTGATTTGCGTTCGGATTCCATTTCTAATTCTTCTCGATGTTTTTTTTCATATGTTTCTAATACAAGTTGTTGTTCGAAGTTCAATATTTTGGAAATAGCGTTTAATATTCTTTGTTTTTCTTCACTTGTGTATGAAAGCTCAAATACGGTATGAAAAAAACCGTTTAACAAATCTTGAAAAGCTGACATATACCATTTTGGTTCAAGACCAATACGAGCGTGAACGATTGCAATACGAACTCGCTTGTCTATAAATTGCTGGTCGATTGTACCATCAAACATTTCTCCAATATGTCTTTCTAGTGTAGTCCTTAATCTTTCTACAGAGCTATTTTCCCGAATAATTTCTCCTAATGAAGGCTCTTGTTCGAGGTTATTATAAAATTTTCTAACTAAAGAAATAACATTTTCTTTTAAAACAGGGATAAGCACTCGTAGAATTGCCAAGTCTGTTTTATTCAATTGAATCATTTTTAATTGGGCTATAATATGGGGATGCAAGTTTGTTGCAATCTGGACTTTTGGAAGTTCTTTTTTGATTTGTGAATCAAGTAATTCATGTGAATGATTTCTTTTGTTGTTTGAAAATATTGTCATGATTATCCCCCTATAGTAGTGTGTTTATTTATATATCGAACTAAAATTCAAATAATGAAGGAGAAGTAAAAGTTTTGTCGAAATATTAAAATGAATAACCATTCATTAAACAAAAGGGGAATCGCTATGTATAAAACTTTAGTGTTAGAAAAAAATGAACGAATTGCGACTTTGACGTTAAATAGACCAGAGGCAATGAATTCAATGGATGAAACAATGATGAAGGAATTAGCAGATTGTTTAGAAATGATTAAGGTAGATAGTTCTATTCAAGTATTGCTTATTAAAGGAGAGGGACGTGCATTTTCAGCAGGTGGCGATATTAAAGCAATGCTTAATACAGAAAATCCATTTAATATAGAAGAAGCGATGTCATATGTTAGTAGAATAGCGATGAATTTGTATACATTACCACAAATAACGATTGCTTCAGTTCACGGGGCAGCGGCAGGACTTGGATTTAGTTTGGTACTTGGTTGCGATATTGTTATAGCGGAAGAGAATAGTAAACTTGCGATGAATTTTATCGGTATTGGTCTTATTCCTGATGGAGGCGGTCATTTCTTTTTGAAGGAAAGAGTAGGTATTTCAAAAGCTAAGCAACTTATGTGGAGTGGCCAATTACTTACGGGGAAAGAAGCAAAAGCATTAGGATTAGTCGATGAAGTAGCATCTGATGGATTAGGGTTTGCAACTGCAACGTCGTATGCACAAAAATTACTACAATCTCCATTAGCTGCGATGATGGCATCAAAAGAAGTTTTACATGCAGGGCAAATAAAAGAACTAGAAGTCATTTTAGAAAAAGAATCGGTAAAACAAGCTGCTATGCGTAAAACTGCCGATCACCAAGAAGGTATAAAAGCATTTGTAGAAAAACGTAAACCAGTTTTTAAAGGAGAATAAAACTCTATCAAAAAACGCTGATATGTGATTATCAGCGTTTTTTTGGATTGGTATTATAAAAATAATAGTAGGTTATAGATAGATGGAATAATTAAGGCTAATGCGAAACAAATGATTGCTGCTATTTTAGATTGTTTCGTTATGCGCTCATCGTTTTTACGCAAGTTTTCGAAAAATGTAAGGGTAAAATAAAAGCATAAGATCATTAGCAATGTAGAAAGAATTCCTATCCAATGTATTACACCCATTTCTACTAAATTGGACATTTATTCACCTCATTGTATGCAGCACTATCTATTGTTTGTTATTGAACTTTATAAATTCCATTCCAAAAAAAGCAAATGAAATGAATAGTAATATTACAGGAAAAAAGAAAAATCCTGGATCATATTGAGATGAATAAGACATTTTTAAACCACCTAAGTAGATAAATAAAACAAAAGAAACAGATAAAGCAATTGTTCCAGATAGATTATTCATATTAGCCTCCATCTTTTAAAATGCGTTAAACGTGAAATAATACAAGTTTTCCAGAGCTATTTACTAAACGATGTGTCGTTTCTAAAAATCCTTTTTCTTCAATATAAGCTTCCCCTTGTTTCTTCGCCTGTTCGTCATTTTCGAACGTCAAAGTTTCCTCCACAATAAGCTTTCCAGTTGGTTCAAATGCAGTAAATTTATACGTTTTCATGAACTAACACCCCTTTATTATATATTATACCATGCCTGTCGATTAATCATTTTATTCAATTTTATATTTTGTTCGTTTTCTATATATAATGCGTTTTAGTGAGTTTCCGCTGGGATTTTCGCTACAGAGGCGGACGCGTACCGCGGGCACGGCTTCAGCCGCTTCCCTCACTTCGTTCAGTCCAGGGTCTTCAGCTCGCGCTGTTCCCGCAGGTGTCGCCGCCTCTTTTGCTTCAATCCAATGGAGACGGCCACTTATTTAGAATGGAGGAACTATTTCTTACAAAAAAATAGCGAATGAATGCTTATCCAATTAAAATGCAAAGCATGACAAATCTTGAGGCAAATGCAAATAGACGGCATTGAAAAGTGCAAATCACAAATTGACCCTTGCTAAATCGCAAATTAATCCCCATTTTTTATAAATAAGTCCGAATCTCCATAAATAATAATATGTATATATAGCGAAACACTAGTTGCCTAGTACAGCAAGGGGATAATAGCTGTTCGTTAAGAAAGTCTATTTTGCTCGACATAGAAGTATGATCTTTTCTACCTTGCGAAAATAGGGTTTTCATTCTAACTAAGTAACTTGCCCTAATGGATTGTAGCGAAAGGGAGGCGACTCACCGTCCGCCCCACGGTAAGCGTCCTCCCGGCAGCGAAAATCCTAGCGGAAACTTCTCTACTAAGACGCATTATATGTAAAGTGCGAAGGAGGGCTTTCTTTCCTATTAGTACAAATTCCTAAAAATAAGACACTCACAGACTTGAAATTATACATAAAAAAGCGGAAAAATAAATGTAAAGTCAGCTTGACAATTGAATTAAAAGTAAAGTATACTTTACGTAAAGTTAGCTTTACAAAAAGAGGTGATAAGAATGAAGAATTTTGTTCGGGAGAAGAGAATAGAGTTAGGGATGACCCAAGATGAACTTTCGGAGAAGCTGGATGTATCTAGACAAACGATTATTTCATTAGAAAAAGGAAAGTATAATCCGTCCATTACTTTAGCCTTTAAACTTTCGAGACTGTTTCAATGTACAATAGAAGAATTATTTATATTTGAGGGGGATGAAAAGGATGTTTGAAAACTTTGATCTTGTAGCTTTTTTGGTAGGTTTACCACTTGCGATTGTTATAATGGGGATTGTATTTTTTATTAACCGAAAGATAGGAAAGAAAAAGCGACTTTTTGATGAACGATATACAAAGATTAATGAAAAAGCGCGATCTATTTCCTGGGTAACTACGACGATTGTTATTTTGATTGTATGGATGATTATTATTTTCGTCGAAGGTCCTAGTCTTTCATTTTTCTTAATAACTGCTGTTTGGGTAATTCATATGTTTTCTTATTTAATTGGTTCGATTATTGCTAGTAAAAGCATCTAGAAAATGAAAAGATTTCATACTATTAATTGTATGGAGTCTTTTTTTTATGATAAAATAAGAACAAATATTCGTCTTAAGTGAGGTGTTTGGGATGACAGAAATTCGTTTTTTACATATAGCTGATTTGCACTTAGATAGCCCTTTTAAAGGTATTTCTGCAATTCCGAAAAATAGGTGGCAAAATATTCGAGAAAGTACATTTGAAGCTTTTACGCGAATCATTGAATATGCAGTAGAGAATAAACCAGACTTCGTACTTATTGTAGGGGATATTTATGATGGGGAAAATAGAAGCCTGCGTGCACAGCATTTGTTTCAAAAAGGAATGGATGCTTTACAAACAGCTGGTGTTCCTGTTTTTATTTGCTATGGAAATCATGATCACTTAAGTGGCAGTTGGGTTCGTTTTCAGCTTCCGGACAATGTATATGTGTTTGGGGAAAACGTGGAAACGAAATGGCTAGAAGTGAAAGGAAAAAATGTGCAAATTACAGGATTTAGCTATAAGGAGCGACATGTTCGTGAGGCGATGCATGTCAATTATCCACAGGCTGGCGATGCAAATGAGTTTCATATAGGGATGCTTCATGGGAGTGTGGAGGGAAATGAAGAGCATGATGTGTATGCTCCGTTTCGAAAAAGCGATTTAATTGGAAAGCATTACGATTATTGGGCACTCGGGCATATTCATAAAAGACAAGTTATACATGAAGAGCCACCAATTGTTTATCCTGGAAATACACAAAGTAGGCATCGAAATGAAAAGGGCATGAAAGGATTTTATGACGTTTCTTTATCGAAAGAGCATGTCGATCTTCAGTTTATTTCATCCTCTGCATTTATTTATGATGAATTAGAAATCAGTTGCGAAGGTATAGTTCATGCGAATGAAATGATTCAACTAATTGAGCGAACTCTTCATGAATTTCGTGCTGTGAATGGAAGTGCCATACTAGCTTTGACGCTTACGCATATTTCGCTAGAGACACAGGAAATGATTCAAAGTTCTTCAAAGGAAGAATGGCTTGCAGTAATTCAAGAAAGTTTGGAAGGTCATGATCCGTTTATTATTATTCAGTCGTTGAATATGGCGTTTTCCAAAGAAGAGACGAGAGAGTATGAACCAATTATAGAATTGTTGAATGAGTGGGATGCTACGGAGTGGAAAACAGTATTGAAAGATTTGTATCAACATCCTAGGGGAAGTAAATTTCTTCCGCCAATTGATGGAGATTTTTTAGAAGAAACAATAGTTGAAGCGGAGCAGCTTCTTTCTAAAATGGTAACGAGAAAGGAGTGAGTGAGAGATGATCATTGAAAAGCTCCATATTTATGGTTTCGGTAAACATGAAAATATTGAAATCGATTTAAAAGCTGGCATAAATGTTTTTTTGGGAGAAAATGAAGCGGGAAAAACAAGTATCCAACAGTTTATTTTGCATATACTTTTTGGTTTTCCACAAAAAAATGCACAGTTATTAAGATACGAACCCAAAACAGGTGCTACATACGGTGGGAAGATTCAAATTCTGAGCACGGATAAGCAGCGAGTAACGATTGAACGAGTAAAAGGAAAAGCGAGCGGGGATGTAACGCTCTATTTTGAAGATGGAACTCGTGGGGGAGAGGCAGAGCTAGCGTATTTACTTCATTCGTATAGTCGATTAGATTTTGAAGCGATTTTTTCATTTTCATTGCTTCAATTGCAAGGTTTTGAAAAAATGACAGAAGACGAGCTTACAAGAACATTGCTATCTTCAGGAACAACTGGGATGGATACATTATCGAATGTGGAAGTACAGTTTGTGAAAGAGATGGGGGAGTTATTTAAGCCTACTGGGAAAAAGCCGTTAATCAATCAACAAATAGAAGAGCTAAGGACGATTGAAACAGAGTGGAAAATGCAAGTAGAAGAAGTGAATAAATACGAGCCTGCTATTAAGAGATTAAAAGAAATAGAAATACTATTAGAAGAAACAACGAAACAAGAAAACCATCTATCTACTCAGCTACAACGATATACGCATTGGAAACAGCTAAAGCCAATTAAAGAAAAAGAAATAGAAACAGTAAAATCTTTAGAAAATGTCCAGCATCAATCGTTTCCGGCGGATGGCATTAGGCGGTTTGAAGTGTTAAAAGAAAAAGAAACAAATATAAAGATAGCAAATGAGCAGTTAGACGAAGAGTTTCAATCATTAACGAGTAACCATGATATTTTGACGATGCAACAATTGGAGTCATTGCACTCTTTTTTAGCATATGAAACAGAATGGCATCAGTTGAAGGCAAAAAGAATACAAATTGAAGAAGAACAAACGAAAACTTTGCAAAGTCAGATGCAGCAGTTGGCACTTGTTGGTGTCGATTGGGAAAAGAATTTAACGCATATTATAGAAGCAGATGTCTCCATCCACCAAGAAGAAAAATTAGTTTCTTTATTGAAAAAGCAGGAGCAGCTTGACCAAGAGTTAACGCAAGAAGGTCGTTTATTGCAACTAAAAAAAGAAGATTTGTATGAGCGACAAAAACGGATAAAAGATGTAAAACGTTCAAATAGCACGTCGACTGCAAAAAACAAAATACGTGGAATCGAAATGATACTAATTGGAGCAATTCTGATTGTAGGATTCCTTTTTAGTTTTCTTCAATCGAATTGGAAGATTGCTGTTGTAACAGTCGGCATTTGCGCAATTGTTTACGTTGGTTTATATGTCATGAAAAAAGCAATGCAGCAGTCGAATGATGTACAAGCATATGAAAATTTACTCATGAAGGAGCAGCAAGCCTTACAGGAACAAATAACTCGTCTGGAGCATGCAATGGATATGCTTGAACAAGAAAAGCATGCAATCGATCAAAATTTCTATGCATTTTTAGACAGCTATCAAATAAGCTCGCAATTGTCATCAAGTGTGCTGACAGAAATGTTTAATAGACTTAGAAAAATTCAAGAACAGCAAATCCAGCTAGATCAAATGGAAACAAATTTATATGAAGTAAGAAAAAGAATGTTAGAACTTATTCAACAGGCAAAAAATATGACAGCAATCCAATTAGTAGAAGATATGTTATTCCATCAACTTCGAGAATATTATTTAATAGAAAAGAAAAAAATAGAAGAACATGCATTTATAACGAAAAAATTAGAAATGATGGAAGCAAAGATTAAAGAAAATACAATGTATTTGGAAGCTACTGTTCGACAACAAACACAGCTTTTACAAGAAGCGGGAGCACGAACAGAAAACGATTATTACTCGGCATTTAATGTTTATGAGCGAAAAATGTCTTTACTAAAAGAGCTTGCTCATTTGCAAATGCAATTAGGTGAAAATGACATGGCTATCGATGACTTTGAGGAAGCTTTTGAAATGGATACGAAAGGTAGCCTTCAAGCGCTCCAAAATAAGCGAAATGAGTTAGTTGAAGAAAGAGCCACATTATATTTGAGTGCAAAACAATTGTTAGAAAATCATACTCAAAGTGCAAAGTTACAACTATTAGAAGAGAGAAAAGAAGAGCTACTACAAAGCGTAAAAAAATGGGCTGCTTATAAAGCCGTGGTAGAAGCAATTAAGCAACTAATGCTTCAATTAAAAGAAGAACGTTTACCAGAAGTGTTAGAACTTGCTCAACGCTATTTTCAAATGCTTACGAGTAACTCATATGAACATCTCGTCTTAGCACCAGAAGGAAACTTTGAAGCAGTCAAAGCAAATGGACAGCGATTTAAAATAGTCGAACTAAGCCAAGCAACAAAAGAGCAAGCATATATTTCACTTCGTATTGCACTTGCTATTTCGCTAAAAAAGAAGATTAATTTCCCTATTATTATGGACGATCCGTTTGTACATTTCGATCGTTTCCGATTACAACAAGTGGTACAATTAATGATGGAGCTACAAAAAGAACATCAACTGCTGTATTTTACATGTCATGAAAAGATGCGATACGAATGGAAAGATGTGCATATCGTAGAAGTAGCGACATTATTATCGGGAAGTGGAGGCGTTTTACGATGAAAGGTATTACACAATTACGAGTGGGAGAGCCAGTCGATCATTATTTATTAATAAAACAATCTGTAAAAGGCGTGACAACCGTAGGAAAGCCATTTATGTCACTTATATTGCAAGATAAAAGTGGAGATATTGAAGCAAAGCTATGGGACACAAATGAAGAACATGAAAAATTATATACGGCAGAACAAATTGTACGTGTAGGTGGAGAAATTCAAGATTATCGTGGGAAGTTTCAACTTCGAGTAAAAAGCATTCGTCCAGTAAAAACGGATGAACCTATTGCGATAAATGACCTTGTACCATCTTCAGAGAAGCCAAAAGAAGAGTTAATGGAAGAGCTTATGCAATTTTTCTTTGAAATGAAAAATCCTGTCATTCAGCGGATTACCCGCCATTTATTGAAAAAGCATCAGACAGCATTTATGGTTTTTCCAGCAGCAACTAAAAATCACCATGATTATGCTTCAGGATTAATCGATCACGTCGTGTCTATGTTAAAGCTGGGCAAGTCGTTATGCGATTTGTATCCAACGTTGAACAAAGATTTACTATACGCAGGAATTATTTTACATGATGTAGGAAAAGTAGTAGAACTTTCAGGACCAGTTGCAACGACGTATACGATTGAAGGTAATTTGCTTGGGCATATTACAATTATGGTCAATGAAATTTCAAAAGCGGCTGAGGAGTTACAAATTGAAGGGGAAGAAGTGATGCTTCTTCAACATATGGTGCTGTCTCATCACGGAAAAGAAGAGTGGGGAAGTCCGAAACGTCCAATGCTACGAGAAGCTGAAATCTTGCATTATATCGATAATATTGATGCAAAAATGAATATGCTGAATCGGGCACTGGATAAAACGAATCCTGGAGAATTTACAGAGCGATTATTCCCATTAGAAAACCGTTCATTCTACAAACCAACATTTGAATAAAACACAAAAAAGCGTAAGGGCTCTAGAGCCTTTACGCTTTTAGTATGAAAAGATTATTATTTACTTTCTTCTTTATCTTTATCTTTATCTTTATCTTTTTTAGTGTCAGTATCTGCAGCAGTTAAAAATTCATCAAGAGATGTTTTTAAATCTTCATCTTTAATGTCAATTTTAGCATCTTTCATCATTTTCGCTACTTTTGGAAGCAATGTAGAAGTATCTGCTTTAGCAAGCTTTAATTTCTTTTCAAGCTCTGCTTTTTTATCTTCATATGATTCTTCAATCGTACGCTTGTCCGTAACTTCAATAATGTGGAAGCCATGTTCACTTTCAACTGGCTCACTAATTACGTTTTTCTCAAGTGCGAATGCAGCATCTTGGAATTCAGCAACCATTGCGCCTTTACCAAACCAACCTAATTCTCCACCACTTGATTGAGCAGCTGGCTCTGTAGAGTATTCTTTTGCTACTTCAGCAAAGTCTTTACCAGACTCAAGCTCTTTTTTTACGACTAAAGCTGTTGCAGCATCTGCAACTAGTACGTGACGTGCATTGATTTCATCTTTAATGTTTTCGTATTCTGCTTTGATGTCTTCTTCTTTTACTTCAATACCTTCGATTAACGCTTTTTCTTGTAAGATGTTTAAGTACAAGTATTGTTTATACGATTCTTCAGTGTAACCTTGTTGTGCAATAATTGCTTCGAAATTTTCACCAAATTGCTTTTTGTCTAACGCAAGTTGAGCATCTACTTCTTTATCAGTAACATCATATTTGGATTCAAGTACTTTTTCAATAACTAATAGTTGAAATGCTTGATTTCCGATGGAATTCTTCATTTCTTCGTATAAATCATTTTGTGTAATATCCCCAATTTTTGAAGTTGCAATTACTTCGCTTTTAGCTGAGTCACTGCTGCATGCTCCTAATGCTAGTACAGATGCTGCTAATGTTAATGTTAATACTGTTTTTTTCATGAAAATCTCTCCTAACTTCTTCTAGTTGCAGTTGTAACTATAACATAAACGAAATAAAAACGAAAATGGTTCCCACTCATTCGCCTACCAAGTTTTTTTAATATTGCATACGATACATGGAATAGGAGGTGTTTAAAAATGAGTGGTCAATATAATCAAGGTACTGGTTCTGGTTCCGGCTTTGCATTAATCGTAGTTCTATTTATTTTGTTAATCATTGTTGGAGCAGCGTTTATCTACTAATAAAGGGCTGAACTAAGATCGTGTATTCGATCTTGGTTCCTCTTTTCGTACATAAAAAGAAATGACCCAGCATCATATTATATGATGCTGGGTCAATTTTTCTATTAAACTGCGTAAGCTAATTCAACATAGAAGGTAACAAGAAGAATCGTAATTAATATATTTATCGTACGAAAAATCTTCGGATGTTTTTCTTCTGGAATTTCTTTGGACATTACTAATGCGTATGTCATGCGGTTAATTTGTAGCAAATAAAATGCTGAGAATAGAACTAACGTAAAAATAATCATGTCTAAACTCCCTTCATATACAAGTAAGCATATCAAAGAAGGAACTAAATTTACAAGTACAAGATACTGTGATAGAAATTAACTCGTTACCAATATTTCATAACCTGCTTCAGTTTCTTCAATTAGAGCCTGTTTTGGAGACTTGAGTAAATTTTTCACATAGATTAAATCAATTAAGCACATTCCGCAATGATAGGCGAATAAAATGATGAAATAATGAGCGAATATAGGTATAAATATCGCAGCTAAAATTAATGCAATGTTTATAAAAATAAACGGTGTTAACAAAACAAATATAAAGTGTTTTTTATTTATTGGTTCAAAAATGCGCATGGAAATAACGGGCATAAAACCAAATTGCTTTTTTATAGAGAATTTTACTTTGTTTCGGAAACGGAAAAGCGGGATAAAGTGTAATAATTTATGTGTTGGATATACACTTAAAAAGGCAAATACAAAAATCCAAAAATAATCGTCAGACTTAGCGGTGTCGCTAATAATTCCTTGCAAAACATATGCGAATGAAAAGACGGTTATTACGAGTAGAGCAGATAGTAGAAATAACCTGTCAAAACCGTATTGCTTTTTAACGTTAATTGTTTTCCAGCAGTGCAATTTGTATGCATCTCCTATCAGTTGATAGAACTCTTTCAGATACATACAATACGACTTTTATATTTAAAAAGCAATACTCTCAAATATTAAAAATTATGAAGCGCTTACATTCACTAATATTATTCCAGTTTATGAAAAGATTCATCAATGTTTTTAATAGAACGTTCAAATATTTCCATGAAGTCGTCACCATAAATATTGCGAATAACTGCCATGACATCCAAAAATTCCGGGAATTTTCCATATAACTCTTTTGTAGGAACAGAGCCATCAATAACAGAATGAGGAGTATCATGGAAGTTTTCATACATTAATTCGAGCAACTCTTGACCTTTAGTTGTTACATTAACATACGTATTTCGTTTGTCCGTTTCTCTTTTTGAAAATGATAGTAGTCCACGTTCTTCTAATTTTTTGGAAAAGTTAAAAGCTGTGGAAACATGCATGACACCAAATTTTGCAACATCAGATATTGTTGCTCCTTTTAAATGGTAGGAAATCCATAAAATATGATGTTCATTAATATTCAAATCATAAGGTTTTATCCATGCTTGCCAGTCTTTTTCAACAGCCTTCCAAAGTGCTTTTGATAGCTGTGCAATACGTTGACTATAGAGCATTGCTTCTTTTAATGTATATAGTTTATCTTCCATAACTGTCCCCACTTTCTAAGTTTATTTATTTCAAACATTATAGCAAGAAAGTAACTAAGAAGAAAGAACATATATGAAAATATTATTAATATTATAATAATTACTTACGTCTGTTGATTATCTTGTTTCTTGAAAATTTGTGCTAAATAGTGCGTCTTAGTGAATAGCCACTATGCCTTCGCGCTTGCCGCACCTTGCATGAGCCAACTTGTGCTGCGCCCAAGTGGGTCTCATACTTCGGCTCATGCGGCCCGACGCGCTACGGCATGAAGTAAATCTCTATCTATATAGGTTCGCAATCATAGGGCTTAACGATAAAATGGGACAATCCATTTTCTATTTTTCAATGCTTTTTTATTTTCATTTACTTTAGTTGGAAAAGTTTTAAATAGAGGGTAGCCTGAAAGTTTCTGACATGCACCATTGGATTGGAGCGAAAGAGGCGGCGACACCAGCGGGAAAAGCGCGAGCAGAAAGCCCCGCAGGAGCACAGCGACGAGGAGATTTAAGCCGTGCCCGCGGTAAGCGTCCGACTCTGTAGCGCAAATCCCTGCCGAAACCATTAAATTGAATAAAATGGTTAATCAATACGCGTGATAATTAATAAAGGAATACTGCTGATTTTCTTTAAAGCACTCATATAAAAAAGCATACAATTAATCCATCACAGATTAAATGTATGCTCATTTTACTCATTTATTTTTTCTTTTGGCTTTGGTAAAACTTTTTCTAATTCTTCCAAAGCTTGCTGAATGGACGAAATTTCTGATTGAAGCTGTTGTTGGATTGGCGCTGTTTCACTTTGCCATTTAGTAATGCTTGTTTTAAAATCTTCTGCTGCTTGAGGAATTATTACCTTTGATTCCTTCGTTAAATTTTCAATGGAGCTTTTCACATCTTGTAATTGTAATTTTACATCGGATAATTTTTCACGAAAATTAAGCGAAGTAGATTTCAATGAAGATCGAAGTTCGTTTCCAGATTGTGGTGTAGAAAGTAACACCGCAGACGCCCCTGCAATTGCCCCTGCTACAATTCCTATTATTAATTGAGATGCCTTCATGTAGCTCACTCCTTTGCTATAAGTATTATTCCATTCCTTAAGCTAATTAAAACATATATTTCAGCACAAAAAAAGCTTTCCTTCGAAAAGGAAAGCAACTAATTTAAACAGTTAAGGCAGTTTCGAATTTAGTTCTTTTAATTAGTTTGCCGATAATTGGATAAATAACGAAAAATGCTATCGCGTTAATAGCAATTGCAGGAAGAACAACTGCAAGTAGTAAACCCACGAAAGGTACATCCGCTCCAAAAATGAAAATCGCAGTAGATAAAAATACTGTTCCAGAAACGAGCGTTCCTACACATGTAAGTGCAATTGCGATGGGCAACTTTTTAGCATATTTATTTACTACAAGTATTAATGCAAAGAAAACGAAAGCTGTTACTGATTTATCTATAATATTCGGAACAAATCCTCCTGGGAATGTAGAAAACAATCCAGAAATAACTCCTGTTGAAATACCAAGTAAAAAGACGCTTTTCGCATCAGGGAATAGTAGAATCCCGATGAACATCATTGTTAGCATGAAGTCTGGTTTCATCCCACCATTAAATCCTGGGATAATAATATACAGTACAGCACCTACCCCTACTAATAGGGACATTAAAACTAAATTTTTCGTATTCATTTCTCATCTCTCCTCAGCTTTTCTAAGCTCTAATTTGTTAAGATTCCTCTAACGTATCCTCGTGATCGTTAGCAAGAAACTTAATTACGATTGTAAATCGAAATCTAGTAAAATGCAACCATTAGTTGTTTAGTTTTTCATATATTTCATTTGCTAATTCTTGAATAACTTCTGGAGTGAACGATTTTTCTTTTGTATGCCAAGTAGCACGGAATCCGTCTGTTTGATCATAGCGAGGTATAAAGTGTAAATGAAAATGGAAAACACTTTGCCCAGCAGGAGCACCGTTATTATTGAGAAGATTCATTCCAACTGGTCCATATGTTTCTTTCAAAACAGAAGCAATTTTTGGCACAACTTTAAACAAATTGCTTGCTTCTTCTTCGGATAAATCATACACATTTTCTTTGTGATTTTTTGGAATAATAAGTGCGTGTCCTTTTGTTAATGGCATAATGTCTAGGAAAGCGTAAACATGCTCATCCTCATAGATCTTGGCACTTGGAATAGTCCCGTTAATTATTTTACAAAAAATACAATCGCTCATTAAAAAAACCTCCTATTCATGTTACAAAAATTCTAACATATAATAGGACAGGTTTGTTTAACCATTTTCAGAGAAGATTTTTCGTACAAGATTTGGTAAACTATTTAGTAGAAGTGAGGTGCAGAAATGACTGTATTAGAAGTAAATGATATTACAGGTGGCTACACTAGAAAGCCTGTTTTGCATGATCTAACTTTTTCCATTGGTAAAGGAGAGTTAGTTGGGTTAATTGGATTGAACGGGGCAGGGAAAAGTACAACGATTAAACATATTATTGGTACAATGAATGCTGCAAAAGGAACGATTTTATTGAATGGAAAAACGATGAAGGAAGATCCTGCACAGTATCGTACAGCTTTTTCTTACATTCCAGAAACCCCTGTTTTATATGATGAGTTAACATTGAAGGAACATTTAGAGCTAACGGCTATGGCTTATAATCTAGATGCAAGTGTATTCGAAGCAAGAATGGGTGCTCTTTTAAAAGAGTTTCGAATGGAAAAACGTTTGAATTGGTTTCCCACTCATTTTTCAAAAGGAATGCGACAAAAAGTAATGATCATGTGTGCATTTTTAGTAAATCCTTCTTTGTATATAATCGATGAACCATTTGTTGGACTAGATCCACTAGGTATTCAATCGTTGCTAGATCAAATGAAAGCGAGAAAAGACGAAGGGGCATCTGTCCTTATGTCGACTCATATTTTATCAACAGCAGAAAAGTTTTGTGATCGAATTTTACTTTTACACAATGGGAAAATTCGTGCTCAAGGAACGATGTCAGATTTGCGAGCGGTATTTAATATGCCTGACGCAACGCTCGACGACTTATATATTGAAATGACAAAGGAACAACAAGATGAAAAATTTGCATGAGGTTTGGAATAAACGTTTCGTTCATTATATAAATGAACTGCAAAAATATTTAAAGTTTATCGTGTCTGGTCATTTAGCAATTGTCATTACTTTTGTTTTAGGGGCAGCAGGTTATTCGTATAGTGAATGGTTAATAACTGCACCTGCTGATTTTCCAGTGTTTTTACTCGTTGCTTTTATCATAAGTTTGTTGCTAGCAATTAGTCCACCAGTGACGCTGATGAAAAATGCGGATGGCGTCTATTTTCTGCCTCTAGAAACAAAGTTAAATATGTATATAAAACCTGCGTTAAGATGGACATATATGACTTCGATATTGCCTGCTATTGCAGCATTTGTCGTGTCTATCCCGATGCTTACGAAGATTGGTGGAGTGTCGGGACAGGAAATTTTTGTTGTTATTATACTAGTATGTGTGATGAAAAGTTGGAGTATCGAAGTGGAGTTTAATTACCGTTGGGCAGCTAGTGGAAAGACTATTTGGATGGACCGTTTTGTTAGGTTTCTTTTACTATTCACGACACTTTACTTTGTGTTTAATGGCAACTATTTTGTTGCAATAGCGATTGTATGTATTAGTTTCGTGTATTTTTTTGTTTGGAAAAAGAAAAAGGAAGAAGTGCCATTTCCTTTTGATCATTTCATTGAAGTGGAACAGTCGCGAATGATGCGTTTTTATCGATTTGCAAATTATTTTACAGATGTTCCGCATATTAGAGGAATGACGAAAAGAAGAAAGATGTTAGATGTCTTTTATAAGCTTGTTCCATATGCATCGAAGAATGCGCAACTCTATTTAGTAATGCGCACGTTTATTCGTACAAATGATTATTTTTATTTATGGGTTCGATTAACGGCATTGGCAGTTGTGGGAGCAATTTTCATCCCATTTCCTATGGTTTCGATGGTATTCACAGGTGCACTTGCATTTGCATCGGTAGTTCAATTAAAACACGCGTTACTATCTGGACATGAATTTCGTATGGATCTTTTATTTCCAATAGAAACGAATGCAAGAAAACTTGCCGTGCATAAACTGCTTCGAATGATTCAATTTGGACAAGCATTATTTGTGCTAGTTGGTGTACTTATTCAAGGAGAGTATACATTACTCATGATTGCTGTACCAATTGTTACATTAGTAATATCTGAGCTAACTCTTCGTTTGGGGAAAAAATAATAAAAGGTTGTCTCTGAAGTAGTTTTCTACTTAGGGACAACCTTTTTGTTTAATGCTCATCACTTTCGATAGAAGTATAGGTAGAAATGTACGGAGCACTTGTAAAAAAGTTTTGTTTATCCGCAAGTTTGTCAAAGTTAATATCGGCAGATTTTTGCCAAACATCAAAGCTGTTTGGTCCAGTCCACTCCGTTAAAATGACATACACGTCTGATTTAATTGGTTTTAATACGCGAAGTGCTATAAAGCCAGGCTCTTTTTCTAACGTACTTGTTAGGTTCGTATAAAGATATTCGAAAATAGGTTTTCCTTCATCTGATATAGGGATATTATGTAAAACGAAATATCCATTATGTGCAAATTTTCCGGCAGATTCGACAACCTCAAATTTTCTAGGTACTTGAAAGACTGTTTTTTTCTCCGTTTCATGAACTAATAAAGAATTTCCTTTCCCATGAAGTAAAAATATTTCTTCCTTCGAGTATTTTTCTTGTATTGATTCCATAAACTCAGGTGTACCAGATGTTATATATAGGTTCATATAAATACCTCCCAATTATTTTCATCTCTTTTACTATTCCCATTATTTCAGTTTAAAAACTCTATGTCTAAATAAAGACTACCATTCAGAACAAATTTATGACAAATTGGCTTTATTTATATACATTTTGGCATAGAACGTCTATAGTGGAAACGTATATTTGAAAACAGTTCGTTTACATAAGAAGAAAGGCAGGAAAAATAATGACTACTTTTAACGATACACTACTACGTGCTGCAAGAGGAGAACAGGTTTCTCACACACCAGTTTGGTACATGAGACAAGCGGGAAGATCACAGCCTGAGTATAGAGAAATAAAAGAAAAATATTCTTTAGAGCAAATTACACATGAGCCAGAACTTTGTGCTTATGTAACACGTCTTCCAGTTGAAAACTATAATGTGGATGCGGCAATACTTTATAAAGATATTGTTACACCTCTTCCAGGAATCGGTGTAGATGTAAAAATAAAAGCAGGTGTTGGTCCAGTCATTTCGAATCCGATTAGTACAGTACAAGATGTGTACAACCTTGGAGATTTGTCACCAGAAGATGACGTACCATTCGTTTTGGAAACGATAAAATTATTAACAACAGAACAATTAAATGTCCCATTAATCGGATTTGCTGGAGCACCATTTACATTAGCTAGCTATATGATTGAGGGTGGACCTTCTAAGAGTTACAACAAAACAAAAGCATTTATGGTATCAGAGCCCCAAGCATGGTTTGCTTTAATGGATAAATTAGCTGATATGATCATTGTATATGTAAAAGCTCAAGTTAATGCAGGAGCGAAAGCTATTCAAATTTTCGATTCATGGGTTGGAGCTCTGAATGTAGAAGATTACCGTATTTTCATTAAACCAATTATGACACGTATTTTCACAGAGCTTCGTGAGACAGGTGTTCCACTTATTACTTTTGGTGTTGGAGCAAGTCACTTAGCGATGGAATGGCATGACCTACCTGCAGACGTTATTGGATTAGATTGGAGACTATCTATTGAAGAAGCTCGTGCAAAAGGTTTGACGAAACCTCTTCAAGGTAATTTAGATCCATCTTACTTAATTGGAGATTGGGCAGAAATAGAAAAACGTGCAAAAGTTATTATTGAACAAGGGGTAGCGCAACCGGGACATATTTTTAATATTGGCCACGGTGTATTCCCAGAAGTGAGCCCAGATACATTAAAACGTTTAACGACGTTTGTTCATGAATATAGTAAAGAGCTTATTGCAGCAAAATCTAACTAAACTTTCTAGAGGTGACAATGATGAAAAAGACAATGGGATTATTAGTAATGGCTTATGGTACGCCATATGAAGAAGCAGATATCGAACGCTATTATACGCATATTAGACACGGTCGTAAGCCGAGCGATGAACAATTAGAAGATTTAACAAGTCGTTACAAAGCAATTGGTGGGATTTCTCCATTAGCGAAAATCACGAAAAACCAAGCGGAAGGGCTATGCAAGCGTTTGAATGAAGTGCAAGATGATATCGAATTTAAATTGTACATTGGTTTAAAACATATCGAACCTTACTTAGAAGATGCTGTTGCACAAATGCATAAAGATGGAATTACAGAAGCGGTATCCATGGTATTAGCTCCACACTTCTCGACATTCTCAATTAAGTCATATAATGGTCGAATTAAAGAAGAAGCAGAGAAACTAGGCAACTTAACAATTACTTCTGTTGAAAGCTGGTATAATGAGCCGAAGTTCATCCAATATTGGAGTGAAAAAGTAAGTGCTGCATTTGCTGAAATGACAGATGAGCAACGTGAAAAAGCTTGCTTAATCGTTTCTGCTCACTCTTTACCTGAAAAAATTCTTGCTATGGGTGATCCATATGCAGACCAGTTAAATGAAACAGCTGAATTAATAGCAAAAGCTGCAAATGTGAAAAACTATGCGGTTGGCTGGCAAAGTGCTGGACAAACTCCAGAGCCTTGGATTGGACCAGATGTGCAAGATTTAACACATGATTTGCATAAAGAAAAAGGATTCACTACATTCGTATATATGCCAGTTGGTTTCGTAGCAGAACATTTAGAAGTTCTATATGATAACGATTATGAATGTAAAGTTGTTTGCGATGAAATCGGTGCAACATATGTGCGACCAGCAATGCCGAACGATCAAGCTCTATTCGTAGATGCGATGGCAGATGTAGTATTAAAGCATTTGTCTTAATAGAAAGCCTCTAGCGATTTTGCTAGAGGCTTTAGCTTTGAAAAAATAAGGACCGGAATCTCCGAAAATGGATGAGTATCTCAGAAAATCGAGCGGGTATATCAGATTCCATTATTTTAGTAAAAGAAAGATTATTTTTCACATTTCTTTCAAACTTTTTTCACATGTTTTCGATACAATGGAGCAAATGGAGGTGGATAATTGAGAAAGCTGAGTATTCTATTGATCGTATTTTTGCTCGGTGCTTGTGCACAGCCTTCGTTTCCATCAATTGATCCATCGACCGATTTTTTAGCTAGTTTAAATACAGTAGATGCGACGATTGATTTTATTTCACCTGAGCATCAGATTTTTGAAACGTGGGAATTGGATGAGGCATATACAGGATTTACGTTAGTGACAGACGATTTACTATTGTTGTATGGTTTTTCACTCAAGGAAGCGAAACTTATTCAATTGTCCACCGGCAAGCTGCTTGCTACATTGAACGTAGCGGAAGGGACAACCTTTGCGTATGCATACGATGAAAAAATTTATATAGCTAATGGAAGAGAAAATACGGTTACTCTTTTTAATAAAGAAGGGGAACAGCTCCGCACGGCGAATACTGGAAACTACCCAATGTCGATGGTTGCGAATAAAGATCATTTATATGTAGTAAACTTCAAAGATGAAATGCTATCAGTTTTTACATTAGATTTAGCAGAGGTGGATGAATGGACAATACCTAGCTCCTCCCATGGGCTTCTTGTAAATGGAAAAGAGCTTTGGTTAGGCGGCCATGGTGCTGGAAGTAAACCAAATAGAATGGTCAAAGTATTTGATATAGAAACTGGAAATACATTAGGTGAAATTGAAGCACCAATGATGCCTATTAATATGATCAAAGCTTCTAACGGACATATTTATGCAGTGAGCCATGGCAGTAGCTCCATTTATGAAATATCGGAAACAGGTAATGTGTTATCGACGATTAAAATTGGTGCCAATCCTTTTTCGATTGCGGAATTCGGACGGGATATTGTTGTAGCAGGCTACGATGATCATTATATATATTTTGTAGAATCTGGAAAAACGAAAGATGAATTGCAAGTTGGAAAAGGACCGTTTCAACTGTTAGTAAGGGAGGCCGGTAAATGACGACAATATTAGTAGTGGATGATGAACAAGATATGCGAAAATTAATCGAGTTACATTTGCAGAAAGCAGGCTTCCTTGTACTGCAAGCTGAAAATGGAGATGACGCAATTCAACTTGTTAAAACTTCAAAAGTGGATCTAATCCTTTTAGATGTGATGATGCCTAAAAAAGATGGCTTTACGGTTTGTAAGGAGCTTAGAGAATTTACGTCCATTCCCATTATTTTTCTAACGGCACTTGATGCAAAAAGTGATTTAGTCAAAGGTCTAGTGCTTGGTGGCGATGATTATGTTGTAAAACCTTTTACTGCAATCGAGCTTACTGCAAGAATTGATGCAATTCTTAGGAGAACAGGAATACAGATAAATAGTGATAGGATAACAAAAGGTGTTTTAGTAAATGATATTGCTGCTAGGCAAGTAACGAGTGATGGCAAAAAAATTGTTCTTACTTTAAAGGAATATGAGCTAATTCATTTATTTATGGAAAATGAAAGTAAAGTTTACTCAAGGGAACAGCTGTTGGAGAAACTTTGGGGATTAGATTATGAAGGTGGAACCCGTACTGTTGATACGCATATTAAAACATTACGATGGAAGCTGGGAGCAATGGCAGGAAAGTATATTGAAACGGTGTGGGGAATTGGCTATCGTTTTGAGGTAAATCAATGAAGAAGCTGAGCTTTAAAATTTGGATGCTGTTACTTGTATTTATTGCTACTACAATTGTTTTTTTAGTCGTTTTAACGAACTTTTTATATGAAGAGTTGTATGTGCAACATACGGAGTCTTCGATGAAAGAAGTCGCTGCAAATATACAGCGTACATATGATGGAGGAGTTGTCACAGACGACTTCATAAAACAAACGGAAGACTATAATCGATTTTCAAATTTTGAAGTGTTTACTGTTCGTAATCCGAGAGAGTTAAGTGCGTGTTTACCTTTTGATATAGACTATGATAGTTTGATCGGGGCGGAAGAACGTGCACAGCTTATTGACGGAAAATCGGTAAAGAAGCGTGGCTTTGAAAGTCGCTTTGATCGGGAAATAGTCTCGGTGATTTATCCACTTGTAGATGAAAATCGGCTAGAAGGAATTATTTATTTATACGTACCGTTAACGAAAATGACGGAGATGGCTTCCAAAGATGTCCTTTTTTTAGTCGCAATTGTTTCTCTTTTATTAGTGGCAATGGCATTTATCAGCCTGAAGAGCTTACAAAGAGTGCTTACGCCTTTAGCTAAGCTAAAGGAAGCGGCGATATCAATGGCTTCAGGAAAATATGATACGCGTGTCAAAGAGGAGTCACAAGATGAAATAGGCGAGCTTTCGCAGGCATTCAATCAAATGGCGAAATCGATTCAAGAAGAGGATGATAAAAAACGCGATTTTTTATCGGTTGTTTCACATGAACTCCGTACACCAATTAGTTATATAAAAGGGTACGGTGAAGCGTTTGAACAGCAGCTTATTCCGGAAGAGAAAAAATTAGAAGGCTATTCGCTTATTGTTCGAGAGGCGAACCGAATGCAAAAGCTGACGAATGATTTATTGACAGTTGCAAGATCTGAAAGCAAGGAAGAGGTGGCGAGTGGACCTCTTGTTTTAGCAGAAACGATTCGAGAAGTGCAACAGCTCCTACAACCACTTGCGAACGAAAAAGCGATAATATTTACGACATTAATGGATGAAGAAACAATATTAGATGCCGATGAACAAAAAACAAAGCAAATTTTGATCAATGTATTAGAAAATGCCATTCGTTATTCGCCAAACAATTCGGTCATTACTGTTTCTAATAAAACAGGAAAAAAAGAAACGACTATTTCTATTGCCGATCAAGGATGCGGAATTGAAAAAGAGCATTTAGAGCATATTACCGAACGATTTTACCGTGTCAATAAAGCAAGAAGTAGAGCAGACGGTGGCACTGGCTTAGGATTATCGATTGCATTGCAATTAGTAGATATACAAAAAGGAAAGTTGTCTTTCGTAAGTGAAGTAGGAGTTGGAACGACAGTACACATTACATTACCTATTTGGGAGGATTTATTCGAATGAAAAAAACATGGATCGCAATAGCAGTAGCAACATTAACACTAGTAGGTTGCTCAGATAAAGAAGTATCAAATAACGAAGGAACATTAGAAGAAGTAGTAGTACAAATTCAAACAGCAGAGAAATTAGCAGTTGGAGAAGAAATTGCTTTATCAGCAAAAGTTACGCAAGGAGATAAAGTAATAGATGATGCAGATCAAGTGCAGTTTGAAGTATGGGAATCAGGTATGCGTGATCACGGTGAAAAGCTTGAAGGAAAACATACAAAAGATGGCGTGTACGAAGCGACGTATTCATTTGACCATGACGGTGTTTATTATATGTTCGCACATACAACAGCGAACGGCCTTCATGTAATGCCAAAACAAGAGCTAATCGTTGGAAATCCAGATATGAGTAAAGTGATGCCAGATGAAGAGGATAATTCCATGAACCACGGAGATGGCAAATAAAAAAAGGTTGCATTTTAAAATCATACGGAGTATTATAATGACTAGATGACCGAAATGGTTTTCTAGTCATTTTATTTTAAGGAGATGAAAATAAATGGACCGTAGGCAGGAAATTATAATGGCTGCTACGAAATCCTTTTCTCTTTTCGGTTTCAAAGCAACAACAATGGATCAAATCGCTAGAATAGCAAACGTTGGAAAAGGAACGATCTACACTTTTTTTGAAAATAAAGACATACTTTTTCAAGAAATCGTCCTTCGCATGATTTCTGAAATGAAATCAGAAGCAATGAGTGTCTTGAAAGAAGACGCACCTTTCCAAGAAAATGCACATCATGCCTTGATGAAAATGTTGGAGTTCCGTGAAACGCATCAGTTATTTGCTAAAATAATTGATGAAGAAAAAGAACTAAGAACTCCAGCTGTACAGCAAGTTCTAGTACAAATTGAGCAAGAAATAGTTTCTTATATAAAGCTTAAAATTGAAAAAGCAATTTCCAAAGGAGAAATCAGACAAGTTAATAGCGAGCTAGTTGCCTTTTTACTATTCAAAGCGTATTTAGCGTTTGTTGTTGATTGGGAAGCTACACATAGTGAACCTCTTTCTGAAAAATCTATTACAGAATTGTTTCGAGATACTATTTTTAAAAGTCTCTTAATTTGAGACTCCTTTTTTTATTATAAAATGACCAGTTGAACAAAGTGGTCAATAAGTCCAAGGAGGAAATTAAATGATTAAAGAAGAATGGAAACATATACTTCGGTCTAGAAAATTACTCGTACCGATGTTAGCAGTATTATTTATACCGATTTTGTACGCAGGAATGTTTTTATGGGCATTTTGGGATCCATATGAAAACTTAAGTGATTTACCAGTGGCAGTTGTCAATTTAGATGAAGGTGCTGAACTGGAAGGGATTCAATTGGATATTGGTAATGAATTGACCAAGAACCTCACGGAAAGTAAAGAATTCAATTTTCAAGCTGTAACGAAAGAAGAAGCTGAAAAAGGATTAGGGAATCAAGAGTTTTATTTATCGATTGAAATTCCAGCAAATTTTTCTGAGCATGCGACTACATTATTAGATGAAAACCCACAAAAATTAACGATGCTTTATAAACCAAATGAAGGATACAACTTTTTATCCGGACAAATTGGTGAAACAGCAATGGATCGTATTCGTGCACAAGTAAACGAAGAAGTTACGACAACATATGCGGAACAACTTTTTGATTCAATTACAAAATTAGGGGATGGATTTACAGAAGCATCGGACGGAGCCGGTAAGTTAAAAGACGGTGCTGATGAGATTAATAAAGGTGCAAATGATCTAAAAGGTTATTTAGAACAGTTAGCAAGTAGCACAGTAACACTTTCAGATGGAACAAACACAGTTGTTTCTGGAATACAATCCGCTGCAAATGGATCGAATGATTTAAATGTAGGATTAGTTAAACTTGAAAGTGGATCGAGCCAGCTTTTAGATGGGGTAAATAAAACATCTGAAGGTGCAACTACCTTGCAAAGTGGACTAACGCAGTATACTGCAGGAGTTTCTCAACTAAACAATAGCTACAAATTATTAGGGCAAAAGGATAAAGAAATAAATGCAGCATTAGAACAAATAAAAACAAATACGGCAACAGTAAACGATAGCACAAACCAATTATCACAGGGTTCCGCTAATGTAACAGCAGGAATCCAAGCGCTATCTAAACAATTAGCTCAGCTTTCAGGAACACTTCCTGCGGAGCAAGCGGAAGCATTAACAGGAACTTTAAAACAATTAGAACAAGGTAGTACAGCTGTAACAGAAGGACTTGGAAAATTAGCTACAGGAACTGCACAGCTTTCAGAAGGTACAGCAAAAGCTCATGGAGGAGCTGTTCAAATTAGTGGTGGCTATGAACAAGCATTGCAAGGTGTTGAAAAATTAAATGAATCATCATCTCCATTAGTAAAAGGAGCAGGTGACTTAGCAGCTGGAACAGGTACACTTGCTGAAAAAATGACAGAATTCAATGCTGGTGTCGCATCTGCAGCGGATGGATCGACTAAATTAGTAAATGGTTTAAATGAGTTGGCGGCAGGATCAGGTCAATTACAAGACGGTACAACTTCATTAGCAGAAAAATCTGGTGAACTTGCTACAGGTTCTTCTAAATTAGCTGACGGTACAACAGAATTATTAGAAGGAACAGGTACATTACAATCTAAATTACATGATGCAAGTGAAGAAGTTGGAGAAGTAAAAGCAACGGACGACACATACAGCATGATGGCTTCACCAGTAGATGTAGACGTAGAAGCAGTAAACCCGGTACCGAACTATGGTACAGGATTTGCACCATATTTTATGTCACTTGGATTATTTGTTGGGGCATTACTAATTTCAATCGTGTTCCCACTAGTTCAACCAGCGATTAAGCCTACAAGTGGAGCAGCTTGGTATACGAGTAAAGTAACTGTATTAGTAGTAGTAGGTGTTTTACAATCACTTATTGCTGTGGCTGTTATGTTGTTTGCATTGAAAATTGAAACACAAAGTGTCGGATTATTTATCCTTTCTACACTGTTTACTAGTTTTGCCTATTTAGCTTTAGTACAAATGCTTGTTTCTGTACTAGCAGATGTAGGGCGATTTGTAGCAATACTTGTGTTAATCATGCAATTAACGACAAGTGCTGGAACATTCCCGTTAGAACTAATTCCAGCACCATTACAAATATTTAATAAATTACTTCCTATGACATATTCGGTACAAAGCTTTAAAGCATCTATTTCAACAGGAGATATGAGTCACTTCTGGTCAATGAATGGTGTATTAATCGGATTCACGGCTGCATTCCTAGCAGTAACTTTTGGATATTTCATGTTAGTGTTTTCAAAAAGATATTCAAAACAAACGACAGAAGCATAAATGAAAAAAATGCCAATCTCTCTTTAGGGAGGTTGGCGTTTTTCAGGAAGATAATCAATTATATGAAAATGTAGCATGGGCACTGGATTTGGGGATGTATAGAATGGATTCCGTTACAAGCGGACGCTTGCCGCTGGTACGGCTTCAATCTCCTCGTCGCAAAAAGAGTGCTCCTAGCGGGGCTTTCAGCTCGGTGCTCCTGCGGTTACTCGTCGCAGAAAACATCCGCTGTTCCCGCTGGTGTCACCGCTTTTCACTACATCCAGCTAGTTTAGAAGAATGTAGTCATATTCCATCTAATCTAGTGTTTTAACGAAGTACTTACTATTCTATTTTTTAGACAGAAAACAGCGAATCGAATCTCTTGAGAAAGAAAAATGTATCATTCAGTCTTTCTTGTTAAAAATGACAAGTCAATTTTCATATGTAGCAAATACTACTTCTCTTGCTGAATAATGGATGGGCATATAGAAGTGTTCCGTTATAAAATCCTTCAAAGAGTCGCCTAAATTGCATCTTTGGTGTTCCTCAAAGCATATAGAATGAACTTGCTTCTCCTATTTCCAAAAGTATTTAACTACTTGGCATTAAAGTTTCTTGCGAGCGAAAGGCGAACATTTGCTATACGATGACCGAAGAAAAAGCTTGTTGAAAGTGGTGGAGCCACTTCCAACGAGCTTTAAAAATTTTCCCGTTCATCGTATAGCTCAATGTGAAGCCTTGAGTCAGCCGGAAACTGCGCAGCTAAGATGTTTTCTTACATACTGAATTTCAAATTCCATAAAAAAAAGCCGACTGGAAAGGGGAGTATCCAGTTGGCTGATTTTATAAAATTAAAGTGTGTTGCATTTGTCGCATTGGTTTCCATAACACTCATGCTGCTCATCAATTTTCTCACCGCATGTAGCGCAGTTCTTTTCAGGCAGGTTACGGAAAAATTCAAGTACGTTTTCTAACATAGTTGTTCCACCTCCATCTGTTATATAACTGTTTTCGTTATAGTGATTGTAATATAACACAGAAACTTTTGTCAACACATACTTTGATTTTTTTGATAAAATGGTTACAAAGGAGAGATGATGATGTATTTTATAGATAATAAAGGAATTACAGATCCTCGTATTAACCTTGCAATTGAAGAATATGCATTAAAGACAATGGATGTTGAAAAAGACTCATTTCTTTTGTTTTACATAAATGAACCTTCTATTATTATTGGGAGAAATCAAAATACAATAGAAGAAATTAATACAGAGTTTGTAGAAAAAAACGGTATTTTACCTGTACGTAGACTTTCAGGTGGTGGGGCAGTTTACCACGACTTAGGAAACTTGAATTTTAGTTTTTTAACGAAAGATGATGGGGACAGCTTCCGAAATTTTAAAAAGTTTACTCAACCGGTTGTTGATGCACTTGGAAAAATGGGTGTACACGCAGAACTTTCAGGCAGAAATGACATTTTAGCAGAAGGTAGAAAAATTTCGGGAAATGCACAGTTTGCTACCCGAGGAAGAATGTTTAGCCATGGAACTTTATTGTTTGATACAGAAATTGATGCAGTTGTTTCTGCGTTAAAAGTAAGCAAAGATAAAATTGAATCCAAAGGAATAAAATCAATTCGTAGTCGGGTGGCAAATATTGTAGAATTTTTAAAGGAACCGATGACAATTGAAGAATTTCGTTTAGAAATTTTGAATTCTGTTTTTGGCGGTGAAGAAAATATTCAGTACTGGGAACTTACAGAAGAAGACTGGAATAATATTCATGCACTTTCGGAAGAACGTTATCAACAATGGGATTGGAATTATGGAAAATCGCCTAAATTCAATATGAAGCATTCTCACCGTTTTCCAACAGGTGGCGTAGATATACGTTTAGAAGTAAATAAAGGAATTATGGAAGAAGTGCATATTTATGGTGACTTCTTTGGTGTAGGCGATATTGTAGAAGTGGAGCAATTGTTAACTGGAAAGCCATATAGTAAGGAAGCTATTGAAGAAGCGCTTGATTCGATTGACGTGCCAAAATACTTTGGTGGTGTGACAAAAGAAGAAATAATTCAACTCATGTATTAATCATTATAAGTAGTCTGAAAGAGTCTGACATTGTCAGGCTCTTTTTTAATACAACTTAGTTCAAAAATATCCTTCTAATATGATATTCGTGTAGGCAGAATTTTGCTAACGCCTTACTTATTTTATCCAATACATAAGAAACTTTAATAACTTGAAACGTTTTACATATGTCGTTTGTCTAACAGGTAAAGAAAAGGAGGGACTGGAATTTGCCAGATATTAAGCAAGTGCAGCGTGCGAAAAAAGGAAATAAGAAAGCTTTTCAAGAGTTAATAGAAGAAGAGAAGGTCAAGCTTTACAAGATTGCCTACATTTATATGAAAAACGAAGAGGAAGCACTGGAGGTCTTTCAGGAAACGGTATATAAGGCACTTAATTCGATTAGTCATTTAAAAGATGAGCGATATTTTTCTACATGGCTTACTCGAATTCTTATTAATACAGCGTTCGATCAGTTGAAGCGAAAGAAGAAAGTTATTCCTATGGAAAGAGAAATATTAGAAAGTAAAGCAAGTTCTTATCTATTAAGTGAAAATGATCCAGATTTGCTTCAAGCGGTTATAGAGTTAGATGAAAAGTATAAAACAGTTGTCATACTGCGGTTTTACAAAGATTACACAGTTAGTCAAATTGCGGAGTTGTTGAATTGTCCAGAAGGCACTGTGAAAACGAATATACATCGAGGTATTAATCTGTTAAGAGAAAAATTGAAGGAGGATGATTGTATAAATGAGTAACCAATGGCCAAATTTAAAAAAGGGAATGGAAAAAATACCAGTCCCAATGGATAAGCTCGATTTAATTATTGCAAATACGATGAATGAAAAGCGAAATAAGAGATCGAAGAAGAGAATAGCTTTCTATTCGCTTAGTGCTGCAGTGCTTGGGTTTGGTTTGTTTATAGGTTCAGCAACTATTTCACCAGCGATGGCAAAAGTTGCTTCGCAGATTCCACTTATCGGAACCTTTTTCAATGATGTGGGTGATGAAGGCTTAAGAATAGCTGGTCAAAAGGGCTTAACACAAATTGTCGATCAGTCTTCAAAGGATAATGGAATTACTTTGACGATGAATGAAGTTTTTTATGATGGAACAAGACTAACGTTTGGCTACACGCAAGAATCATTGTTCGCGATTGGTGAGCTTGAACGACCGACTATTGAAGTAAATGGAAAGGAAATCAATTTTAGTTCTGGTTCTTCTGGGGCCTTTATTACTCCTCAAAAATACAAAGGGACAATGAATATTAATCCAACTGAGGACCTTCCAGAAGCGTTTGATATGAAGATAAGAATTGACGCAGTCGGACTTATTCCTGGAAAATGGGAGTTTGAATTTCCTGTGAAGCAATCAAATGAAGTGACAGTTATTCGTTCACAAGAAGCTAAAATGATTGAACAAGCTGAGGTACAAATTACTTCTGTGAAATTAGGGCCTGCTGGAACTGATCTTACAGTGAAAATAACGATGGACAAAGAAAATAACAAACTGGATCCATATATGTTGAAGTTTTATATGATAGATGATAAAGGGAATGTGCTAGACATGTTAACTGGAAGTGGTCATGGTGATATAGAAAACGGCAAAGAAAAGGCAGAGCTTGATTTTCTCTATTCGCCTTTAAAAGAAGGTGCAAAAAAAGTGAGAATTATTCCTTACACAATACCATTGGCAAGAGAAGAAGTCGCGATGCTTATAGAAGAGCAAAGTTTGCCTTTTGTATTGGACCAAGGTGATTTTGGGAAGGTTCTTATAACTGATATAACCTATTTAAAAGACAAGGTAGTTGTGTACTTTGACGTTCAAGGTGATGCTATTGTGGACAACAAACTGTCATTGAATTCAATCTGGCTAGAAGACGCTAAAGGGAATTACTTAATGCTAGAAGATAATCCATTTCCAGAAAGAATCGAAGGAAATAGTTTTAAGCAAGAATTTGCACTAGGTAAGAAGGAAGGTTTATTGATTAAAACAAATAAGTTATCAAAACCAACTACGTATGAAGCATTTGAAATTGAACTACCATAATTTGCTTAATTGAGTAAAGAGTCTGACGTATGTCGGGCTCTTTTTTGTTATGATAGAGATAGAAATTTTTGTGGAGGGAAGAAAATTGATTACACATCGTGTACTGGTAGTAGAAGATGATCGGAAAATTGCAGCACTACTCGCAGATACTTTACGCAAATATCATTATGAAGTGCATACAATTGAAAACTTTGACAATATAATCGAGGAGTCTCAAGAGTTCGCTCCTCATTTAATTTTATTAGATATTAACTTACCTTCGTACGACGGCTATTATTGGTGCCGTCAGTTAAGGCAGCATACAACTTGCCCAATTATTTTTGTGTCTGCTCGGTCGGGAGAAATGGATCAAATATTTGCCCTTGAAAATGGCGGTGATGATTTTATTACGAAACCTTTTCATTATGAAATCGTCCTAGCGAAAATAAAAAGTCATTTAAGAAGGACTTATGGAGAATATGCTTCAAAGCAAGAAGAGCGTGTCGTGAAGGTTGGAAAGTTTCAGCTTTTTTTAGAAAGAATGGAATTGCATATTGGAGCAGAAGAAATCCCGTTACAAAAAAAGGAAAGTACAATTTTAGAGCTTCTTTTGCGTAATTATCCGAAGCTTGTGACGAGAGAACAATTATTAGAGGATCTTTGGGATGATCAATCTTTTGTGGATGAAAATACATTGAATGTCAATATGACGCGTGTGCGAAAGAAATTAGCCGACTACAAAGTATTATCTACAATTGAAACAGTTCGAGGAGTAGGGTATCGGTTGATAGTAAGTTCGGAGGAATCTTAAGATGATTCGTTTATTTATTCGTGAGCACATTGTTTTTGTACTGTTTCAATTACTATTAACGTTGTTTATCATGTCTTTGTATTGGCTAGATGGATTTCGAAATGTGGATACCGCTATTTATTCGATTGTGATTAGCAGTATATTAACGATTACTTTTTTAGGTGGTCTTTTCCTTAGGAAATATGCATTTTATAAAAAAATCCTTTCTGTACCAAAGAAGATGGAAGTGGTGTTACAGAAGGAAGCGCAATCGCCAGAAATTGAACAAATTCAACTGTATTTGCAGCATATTTACCGACTGTACCAAAAGGAAGTACAGCTGCTGTATGCACGTCAAAATAGACATTTAGAGTTTATGAATAGCTGGGTGCATCAAATGAAAACACCAATTGCAGTTATTGAATTAATGCTGCAAGGGGATGGACAGCTCGATACGAAAAGTGTTTCGGAAGAAATGGAACGCTTAAAAAGTGGTTTGGAGACTGTATTAATGAATGCAAGGCTGGATACATTTGAAGAGGATATGCAAATCGAGCAAGTAGATTTGAAGCAATTAGTTTCGCAAATTGTGACGGGAAATAAGCGATTATTTATAGGAAGTCGTGTTTTTCCTGTTATTTCAATAGAAGATGATTGTTTGATAACAACGGATGTAAAATGGGTAGAACTTCTAATTACGCAGCTTTTAACAAACGCAGTGAAATATACGTTTGATGAAAGTAAAAAAGTATATTTTGAAGCGATTATTGAAAATAAACAGCTTGTATTTTCTGTTCGGGACGAAGGGATTGGAATTCCAGCATCTGATTTAAAAAGAGTGACGAAAGCTTTTTTTACTGGAGAAAATGGAAGGAAAACTGGAGAGTCAACAGGTATGGGCTTATATTTGGCACATGAAATATGTAATCGTTTAGGGCATGAAATGTCCATTTCTTCTAAAGTGGGAGAAGGAACAACAGTGTCCATTATATTTGAACAACAAGAGGTAGAGGAACGGAGCGAGCATGATGTCGATATTAATATTGGATGAGGTTTCTAAAGTATATGAGGGAAAAGTAGCACATCTTGCGGTCAATCAGCTAAGCTTTGAAGTAGAAAAAGGAGAATTTTTAGCAATAATGGGGCCTTCTGGTAGCGGGAAAACAACTTTACTTAATATGATTTCAACAATTGATACCCCAACATCTGGTGAGCTTTTCATCGATGGGACGAATCCTATAAATTTGACTAAAAATGATTTAGCACTTTTTAGAAGAAGGCATCTTGGATTTGTATTTCAAGATTTTAACTTGTTACCAGCTTTAACAGTGGAAGAAAATATGATTTTACCATTAACTTTAGATGGACAGCCAGTTGAAACGATGAAAAGGAAAGTGGCAATTTTGGCAGAGCAACTAGATTTGACTCCAATATTAGATAAGCGCCCTGCTGAAATATCAGGGGGACAAGCACAAAGAACAGCGATTGGTCGAGCTTTAATACATGAACCATCGATTATTCTTGCCGATGAACCGACTGGTAATCTCGATTCAAAAGCAGCACGGGATGTATTAGAGCTACTAACGGAAGTAAATAAGCGGAGACAGACGACAATTATTATGGTGACACATGATGCGATTGCTGCGAGCTATTGTGATCGCGTGTTGTTTATTAAAGATGGACAATATTTTAATGAAATATATAAAGATGACAGAAGACAAACCTTTTTCCAAAGAATATTAAATCTTCTTTCGCTGCTAGGTGGTAACGTTAATGACCTTTCGACAATTCGCTTATCATAATGTTATACGTAATAGTCGAGTGTATGCCGCATTCTTTATGGCGAGTATTTTTTCAGTAGTCGTTTTCTTTATTTATTCGATGCTTATGTTTCACCCGAATATTGAAGATCAGTTTTTAAGAAATATTGCTTTTAGTGGCATGCTTATTGCTGAAATTATATTAATCATCTTTACATTATTCTTTTTGTTCTATTCGATGAGCGCGTTCTTACAAGCGAGGTCAAAGGAGTTTGGAATATTACTGAATTTAGGGATGGAAAAGTATCAATTGAATCGGCTCGTATTTTTAGAAACGATGATTTTAGGATTTATTTCGATTACAGTTGGAATTTTTTTCGGTTTTTCTTTTTCTAAGTACTTTTTTATGATTATTCAAGAGTTGTTTTTATTGGATAGCTTACCTTTATATCTTTCTTGGAAACCATTTGCATTAACGATTTTTGTTTTTTTATCTTTATTTATTACTATTTCGATTAGCGGTGTTGTATTTATTCGGAAGAAAGAAATTACCCAATTGTTGAAGGGATATTGGAAAAGTGATGGAGATGTTGGGTATAAAAGGTGGAAGGCAATAATGGGATTAGCTATGCTTTTTATGGCTTATAGTCTTGTTATTTTCTCTGTGTTTCATATGCAAATATGGGTTGCGGTTATTATCATTTTACTTGCGCTTGTTGGAACGTATTTATTTTTTACGGATAGTATTTTGTATATACTGCAACAAATTCGCAAAAGAAAACAATTTTATTGGCATCCATTCCGGTTAGTTGCATTTGCAGAAGCATCGATTAAAATCCGTGAAAATTCTCGCATGTTTTTTGTTGTGACGATTGTTTCCACAATTGCTTTTTTATCAGTTGGTGTAGTTACTTCTTTTTCGACTTTTACTGCTCAGTACCGAGCAACACATCCAGTTAGCTTATTTTACTCGAGTGATTGGGATAATCCATTTGAAGAAAACCATTTAATGCAATTGACGAATCAATTGCAACAGGAAAATCTGTCGTATGATCTTGTGAGGTTTCGATTAAAAAAACAAACATCATCTAATACTCGTGAAGTAGTAAATATTATTCGAGAATCGGATGTTAATAGTTTAGCGATTTCACTCAAATATCCAATCATTACGTTGAATGAAGGAGAAGCATTCATTTTAGGTAGTGCGCAATATAAAGATGAAAATCAATCAAAAGAGCAATTCGTATTGGAGGAAAGTAGTGTTCCTATTTATATAAAAGGGAATTATAATTATCCAATATTTCCTGCGTTTGCGATGGACACTCCAATTATTATTTTAAATGATTTGGATTATTTGTTAGTGACAGAGCCGTTAGCGGGGTTTGGAATAGAAGAGTCGAATGCTACTTTTTATACTTTTCATGTATCGGAATGGCTGCGAACAAAAGATATAGGAGCTGAGCTGGATAATATTATTGTTCACTCAGTGGGAACATCTAATGTGAATCCTAATCCTTTTTATTTTGAAAATCCTGGTTTGAATTATTCAATTATTCGTGCGACTTTTTCTTTATTATTATTTACTGGCTTATTAGTTGCAGCTGTATTATTGCTTGCAGCGGGAAGTTTTGTTTATTTTAAGCTGTATACAGATTTGGAAAAGGACAAGAAATTGTATGATGTTTTGCGAAGAATGGGTGTGACGGAACCAGAGCTTGTGAAACTTGTAAATCGGCAGTTAATTCCTCAATTCTTTTTACCATGGGGTCTTGCAATGGTGCATAGTACATTTTCCTTTTTCTTTTTACAAGCTTTTTGGGTAGATTTAGCAGCTATATCGATTGCAATGGAAATGTTGCTCGTGTTAATTGCTTTCACAATTATTCAAGTTTCGTATTTTTATTTGATTAGATGGAGATATATTGCACATATTAGGGCATCGTGAGAAAACAAACTAAAAGCGTGTTGAGAGGAGCGAAATTGCTTACAACACGCTTTTAAATTTGCCCAATTTGATTTCTTATTGAATAGTCAAAACTTTTCTTATATAATGAATATGGGGTAATGAATGAATATTCATTCAAATATAAGATGGGAGACGAGAGTATGAGTTTAGTTTCACGCGTTCAACAAATTGCTGTGCAACATCCAGAAAAAATTGCATACCAATTCATGGGGGAAAATACGTCTTACGCAGAATTTGATCGATCTATCGAAGGTTTTGCGACGGTGTTAAAAAATTTAGGTATTGAAAAAGGAGATAATGTTGGGTTTTTACTTGGCAACTCTCCTCATTTTCTAATTTCTTTGTATGCAACGATGCGCATAGGGGCAACGGCAGTACCGATCAATCCAATTTATTCACCAGATGAAATTAGTTATATTGTTAAAAATAGTGATGCAAAAGCGATTATTGCGTTAGACGCATTGCTACCTTTAGTAGAAAAAGCAAATGCTTTATTCACATCTGTTAAACATTATATTATTTGTGAGACTCAACCAGAGACAACTGCAAAGCTTGCAGTCCTTCCGGCTGAATTGAAAGAAAAAGTGAAATCGTTTACATTTTTACTTTCTACTACTGCACCTAATGTTACACCTGTAGAAGTTTCAGAAGATGATACGGCGATTATTTTATATACTTCTGGTACAACGGGTCATCCAAAAGGTGCAATGCTTACATATAAGAATATTTATTCTAATGCAAGAGATGTTGCGGAATACTTGAGTATTAATACAGAAGATCGTGTGATTACGACATTACCTGTTTTTCATGTGTTTGCTTTAACAGTTGTTGTGAATGCACCATTATTAGTAGGTGCTACATTATTGTTAGTACCAAGATTTAGTCCACAAGAAGTATTTAAAATTGCGAAAGAACAAAAAGCAACGATATTTGCTGGTGTTCCGACGATGTATAATTTCTTATATCAATTCCCAGAAGCAAATATAGAGGACTTCTCAACAATTCGTTTGGCGATTTCAGGAGGCTCTTCATTGCCAGTTGCACTTCTTCATAATTTTGAAGATAAGTTTCAAGTGCGTATTTCAGAAGGATATGGATTATCGGAAGCATCTCCAGTTACTTGCTTCAATCCAATTGATCGCGAACGGAAACCTGGTTCTATTGGGCAATCAATCATTAATGTTGAAAATAAAGTAGTCAATGCGCTAGGAGAAGAAGTTCCGGTTGGTGAAGTAGGAGAGCTTATCGTAAAAGGGCCAAATGTGATGAAGGGTTATTACAAAATGCCAGAAGAAACGGAAAATGCTATTCGCGATGGCTGGCTATATACGGGGGATCTTGCACGACAAGATGAAGAAGGATATTTTTATATTGTTGATCGCAAGAAAGATATGATTATCGTTGGCGGATATAATGTGTACCCAAGGGAAGTAGAAGAAGTATTATTTGAGCATGCAGGTATTGTAGAAGCGGCGGTCGTTGGTATTCCTGATCCAAACTTTGGAGAAGAAGTATTGGCATTCGTCGTGAAAAAAGATGCAGCGTTGACAGAAGAGCAATTGCGTGAATACTGTGCAGAAAAGCTAGCTAAATACAAAGTTCCAACGCGTATTGAGTTTTTAGAAGAACTGCCTAAAAATACGACAGGTAAAATTTTACGTCGCTCATTGAAAGAACAACCGGTGTGATAAAATAGTAAGCAAGCTCCTTTTTGATTCTTGAAAGGAGTTTTTTTTGAATAAAAAGAAGGTAAATGATTTCGAGTGTCGAAATAAATGAAAGAATCGTTTAAGAAAAGAGGATGAAATATGACAAAAAGAAAATTAGAAGCAGCAGATTTGTTTAAACTGCACTCAGTGGCAAGTCCAGTAATAGCACCAAATGGAAAAGAAGCTGTGTTTATACGAACACAAATGGATGAAAAAGATAATACATACTATGCGTATTTATATCATGTCAATTTGGACACGGAAGTAATTACACAATGGACGCATAAAAAAGAAAGAGTTTCATCTGCCCAATGGTCAAAAGACGGGAAATATATTGCGTTCTTAAGTAATCGTGAAGAAAAGAATCAATTATTTATTTTGCCGACAAGTGGAGGAGAAGCAAAGAAACTAACAGAATTAGAAAATGGAGTTTCAAGCTTTCTATGGTCCCCGTGTGGAGAAAATATTTGGTTTTCTGCATCTTTAAAAGAAGGAAAAGCTTGGACAGATAAGCCTGAAAAAGAGGAAAAGAAACAACCAGAAGCTTATGTAGTGGATAAAATGAAGTATCATGCAGATGGCGTTGGTTTGTTACCTAAAGATATGTATAAACAAATTGGGTGGATTGACTTAGCTACAGAACAATTGACACAGTTTACAGAAGGTAATTATCAGTATAATTTACAAACGATTTCTCATGATGGGAAAAAGCTTGTCGTTGGTGTCAATCGTGATGAAAATCAAGATTTTTCATTCCGCCAGCCTTTGTTACTAGTTGATATAGCAACAAAAGAAGAAACAATTATTAAAAATGAAGAAGGTTATTTTGGAGGAGCCGCATTTTCCGCAAATGATCAGTATATTGCTTTTGTTGGAATGACACAAATGTTCAAAAATGCAACACAGGCTGAACTTTTTGTATATGAAGTGGGCTCGGGTATTAGCCAAGTATTAACAGAAGGAATGGATGCACCAGTTGGTGATTATTCAGTTGCAGACTTCCAACAAGGAGCAGCTGCACCTGATGTAGTTTGGACAGATGCTAATCATTTGTATTTCCAAGTATCAACTATGGGAGATGTTCGTCTTTATTTCGCTACTTTAGAAGGAGAATTATATCCAGCTACTGTAGAAAATGAGCATGTTTATGGATATGATGTCGACGCTTCAGGAACGTTTGCACTTGTAACAGCGAGCAACCCAATATTTCCCGGGGAATTATTTAAGCAAAATTTAGCGACTGGTGAAAGAACTGCTCTTACAAACTTCAATGAATCTTTTATAAATGAAGTCGAGATTGTCGAACCAGAAGCAATTGTGTATCAAGGTGCAAATGAGTGGGATGTGCATGGTTGGCTAATGAAACCAGTGGGATATGTAGAAGGAGAAAAATATCCTTTAATTGTCGAAATACACGGAGGACCACATGCGATGTATGGAAATACATTTTTCCATGAGTTACAGTTATTGGCAGCTGGTGGTTATGGGGTGCTATATGTGAATCCTCGTGGAAGTCATGGCTATAGTCAAACATTTGTAGATGCTGTTCGAGGAGATTACGGCGGTGGAGATTATAAAGATATCATGGCTGGACTGGATCTTGTGTTGAAAGAAAATAATTGGATTGATGAAACGCGACTTGGAGTAACTGGCGGAAGCTACGGTGGATTTATGACGAACTGGATTGTTGGACATACAAATCGTTTTAAAGCTGCCGTGACACAGCGATCTATTTCAAACTGGATTAGTTTTTATGGTGTATCGGATATTGGCTATTATTTTAGTGAATGGCAAATTGGAACAGATATGACCGATATCGATAAGCTATGGAATCACTCTCCGCTGAAATATGCTGCGAATGTGGAAACACCATTACTTATTTTGCATAGTGAAAATGATTACCGTTGCCCAATTGAACAAGCACAGCAACTGTATATTACGTTAAAGGGAATGGGGAAAGAGACAAGCTTCGTCCGCTTCCCACAAGCAGATCATAACTTATCACGAACTGGTTTACCAAATTTACGCTTAACAAGACTAGAGCAAATTACTAGTTGGTTTGAAAAATATATTTGAGTATGAAAAAGCCCTTCATTTCGAGTGAAATGAAGGGCTTTTTGTGGAATCAATCGAACTTCTTCGATAATCGATCAATCTATTCTACCGCTTATGGAATCCTTTTCTATAATAATTAAACACCAATCCGATGATCCAAATAGGTCCTACGATTAATGCAATACGTGTTTCAGGGAAATATGCCATAAGCCCGAGTACTAAAAGTAAAAAGCCAAGTGCTAAATAAGATCCGACTGGGTAAAATAATGCTTTATACGATAGTCGAGAAACTTCCGCATTTGTTAGCGTTTTTCGGAATTTTAATTGGGATAATAAAATAATTCCCCACGTCCAAACTGCACCGAACGTCGAAATACTCGTTACCCATATAAATACTTTTTCAGGAACAAGGTAGTTTAAAATTACCCCAATTAACAATAAAAAAGCAGAGAACACAATTGCTTTTGAAGGAACACCTGCTTTACTAATCTTTTTAAAAGAAGCAGATGCTTGCTTTTGTTCTGCTAAATTAAATAACATACGCCCAGTGCTGAAAATTCCACTATTACAACTTGATAATGCAGCTGTTAATACAACAAAATTAATAATGCCAGCAGCTGGCCCAATGCCGATTTTTTCAAACATTAATACGAAAGGACTTCCATTTTCACCAATTTCATTCCATGGATAAATGGACATAATAACAAATAATGCCCCAACATAAAACAGTAAAATACGCCAAAAGACAGTATCAATAGCACGAGGAATAACTACTTTTGGATTCTTTGCTTCTCCGGCAGTGACACCAATCATTTCTACTCCTAAGTATGCAAACATAACCATTTGTAAGGACATAAGAATACCAGTAACCCCATTTGGAGCAAAGCCACCATTTGACCATAAGTTACTTATTCCTACCGCAATTCCGCCATTTCCTACACCAAAAATAATGACGCCTAGTCCGACAATAATCATTGCAATAATGGCAACAATTTTAATAAGTGCGAACCAAAATTCAAATTCTCCATAAGCTTTCACCGTTATTAAATTAATTAATGTCATCAATACAAGTGCGGCTAATGCCCATATCCAACTAGGTGTATTTGGATACCACATTTGCATATAAACTCCTACAGCTGTAATCTCCGCCATACAAGTAACTACCCATAAAAACCAATAATTCCATCCTGTAATATAGCCTGCAAGAGGTCCTAAATAATCTTTAGCATATCTACTAAAAGATCCAGCTACAGGATTATGTACAGCCATCTCCCCAAGTGAACGCATAATGATCAAAATGGCGAGACCCCCAACTACATAGGAGATAAGAATTGCTGGCCCAGCTAATTTAATCGCTGTTGCAGATCCTAAAAATAATCCAACTCCAATTGCTGCTCCTAAAGACATTAAGGTGATATGTCGTTGTTCTAACCCACGTTGTAATTGCTGATTGCCACCCAAAGTTGTTGCACTCCTTTTTTCCATTTAAATTGCTTAAATACTTTTGTTATATAACACTCTAACATAATAAAGTTCATCAAGGAAACAGTCTATATTGCCGATATTATGATAAAATTATGTATATGCAAGTAAGGCGGAGGTCATGAAATTGATGCAAGTAACAATTAGACCAGTAGTAGAAGAGGAAATAAAACGATTATGGGAATTAAGTGCAAAAGATGATGTGCCAGAATGGAAAAAGTGGGATGCACCATATGATCCTTATGAGGCACAAACGTTAGAAGTATTTTTAGAAAAAAAAGATCAGTTTATTAATCAAGAAGATTATTGGGGAATTTATGTAGAGAACGAACTAGTGGGGTCATTGTGTTACTACTGGGAGCACGAAGCGTCACTATGGCTAGAAATGGGCATTATTATTTATGACCCAAAACATTGGAGTAGTGGAATTGGAACAGAAGCAATTCGTATGTGGGTTACACATTTATTTAATGAACTGCCGCTTGTTCGAGTTGGCTACACAACATGGTCAGGAAATGAGCGAATGATTAGAGTAGGGGAGAAGTTAGGAATGACAATGGAAGCAAGGTTGCGTAAATGTCGTCTTTATAATGGAGTTTTCTATGATTCCATTCGTATGGGGATTTTGAGAGAAGAATGGGAAGGACAATCATGACATCTTTATTAGCAATAAAAAATGTAACGAAAAATTATTGGGATACGAAAGAAGAAACAAAACGTCCTCACTTATTTTCTGATATAACGGCGGCGCTTCAAAAGTCTGAACGTGTTACATTACTTGGAACATCTGGACAAGGAAAAAGCACTCTGTTAAGAATTCTTGCTTTGTTAGAGAGTGCAGATAGTGGTGAAATACATTTTAACGGTACTTCTTATACAAAAATGGATGCCCGCACTTGGCGAATGAAGATCTGTTACGTTGCGCAACAGTCTGTCATGCTTCCAGGAACGATAGAAGATAATCTAAAAATGATTAGCAAATTACATAGCAGCATATTTGAAGAAGATTTTGCCCGAAAATTAATGAACCAAGTAGGGCTAGAGCATTTAGACTGGGCAAAACAAGCGACAGATTTGTCTGGCGGAGAAAAACAACGGGTTGCTTTAGTTCGCTCCTTGTTATTAAGACCAGCCATTTTATTACTAGATGAAATAACTGCATCACTCGATCAAAAAAGCAAAGAACATGTGGAACAGCTGTTGATGCATATGAGTAAAGAAGATGGAGTTTCTTTTATATGGGTGACACATGACATCGAGCAGGCGAGAAAAGTAAGTGAACGAGTGTGGTTAATGGACGATGGAAAAATAGTGAGAGATTTAGAGACTGAAGAGTTTTTCAACGAACAAAGTGTTCGAACAAGTAAGGTGACTGTATGAGTCTAGTTGCGCTTAGTTTTACATTATTATTTGTTATTATTACGATGCTTGTTTCTGTTTGGCAAAAGCTCGATTTAGAAAAAGATATTGCGATTGGGACGATACGTTCAGCTATTCAGCTTCTAGCTGTTGGATATGTTTTGCAGTTTGTATTTAAGTCGGAAAGTATATTATTTATCGTGGCTATCATATGCATAATGATTATCGTTGCTGCTAGAAATGCGGCTCAGCGTGCAAAAGGGTTGAACGGAATTGAGTGGAAAGTGATTATTTCCATTGTAACGATGGTTGTTTTAATGATGGGGCTACTTTTAAGCCTTCAAATTATTGAAGCTACTCCGCAGTATATTATCCCTTTAAGTGGAATGACTATTGGAAATGCAATGGTTGCGTGTGGGTTATTTTTAACACAATTAAAAAGAGAGGTAGAAGCTTCTAAAGGAGAAATTGAAACACTTCTTTCTTTAGGAGCAACAGCTAGACAAGCAGTACAAGAAGTTTTAAAACGCTCGGTTAAATTCAGTTTGATACCAACGATTGATTCGATGAAAACAGTTGGATTAGTACAGCTTCCAGGTATGATGACTGGGATGATTGTTGCAGGAGCAGATCCAGTAGAGGCTGTTCGCTACCAACTATTAATCATCTTCGTATTTACTTGTTCTTCTGCAATTACTAGTATGATCTTAAGTTCACTATGCTATAAGAGTTTGTTTACGAAGGATTTCCAATTAAAACAGTGGTGAATAAAAAGGAGATTACTTATAATTGAAACCAGTCATTGTTGAAACAGTACCTAAAAAAGTAACCGTTAAATTAGATTCTACACCTTTATTACTTCCGAAAAAAATTCAAGAGCAGCATCAGAAGTTTTGGGAGGAACGAACGGAGCAGAATCCTATTTACGTAACGGAGAAGTTTTTACGATTACGGAAATAAAAGAGACATCTGAGGAACTTCAAGTGACAGTCATAAAAACAGACTACAAACACTTTTTGTATACGATTCACCATCCAGAGTGTACGTATCCTTGTAAAGTTATTTTTACTTGTGTATCAGTTATAACAAGTGACAATTATATTGCTTTTGGTCGGATGAATGAACATACCTCTACACCTGGACGATTACAATTTACTGGTGGAGGACTGGATGAGTCTGCTTTAGATGGCTCTGTATTTGATCTGGTCAAAAGTATTGGAAGTGAGTTAGAGGAAGAGATGGGCTTGCGTATTGAGTCCTCCTATACGAAAGATTTTGCTCCTAAGTTTGTTAAAAATAAAGGAAAGTATGATTTTTGGGCTATTATATTTGAGCTTCGTGTTGATTATTCAGCACAAGAGCTTCGAGCGTTATTCGAAGAGCATAATGAGCGTTTGCTTGATCAGGGAGAACAGCCGGAATTTGATGAATTTGTCTTGGTGTTGTTAGAAGAAAATGAAGTGGAAGCATTTATTGAAAATGATAGCTCTTTAAAAGAGGATTACTTAGAACCGATTTTGAGGAAGTATGTTGAAAAATAAGTTGAATTTATAAAATGGATTCAACGGTTATCTAATAATGAAATGCAGTGAGGGCAGAGTCCCACACTGCATTTTTCTATATATTTTTACACGTCTGTTGATTATCCTACTTCTTGAAAATTTGTGCTAATAGGAAAAAAGAGCACCATTTAAAACAAACACTCGTTTTCGACTTGCTTTACGTCCTCATTCGTACTTTACATATAGTGCGTCTTAGTGGTTTCGGCAAGGATTTGGGCTACAGAGGCGGACGCTTACCACGTGCATGGCTTCAGCAGCTTCCTTCACTTCGTTCAGTCCAGGGTCTTCAGCTCGGTGCTCCTGCGGTTACTCGTCGCAGAAAACATCCGCTACACCCGCTGGTATCGCCGCCTGTTTCGCTCCAATCCAATGGAGCATGCTACGTATTTAGAATGGAAGCACTATTTCTTAGAAAAGCAAACGTAGAGTGACAGATGGGAAAGTAAATGAACATGTAAAAGCATTAAAAATAGAAAACTGATCGTCACAATTTATTGTTAAGACCTATGATTACTAACCTATATAGATAGAGATTTACTGAATGCCGTAGCGCGTCGGGCCGCATGAGCCGAAGTATGAGACCCACTTGGGCGTAGCACAAGTTGGCTCATGCAAGGTGCGGCAAGCGCGAAGGCATAGTGACTATTCACTCAGACATACTTTATCTAGAAATCGAACGATAATATAAAATTGAATAAAATGGTTAATCAACACGCGTGATATTTTTATTGAGTTCTGTATGTGATTTCACTTCACCCATTGTTCCAAAATGGTTACTTCTTTATTGGTTGCATCCATCTTCACTGTTCTTCCTAATGGCATCGTTAGCATTGGATGTGTATGGCAACAATCGAAGTCTGCTAAAATTGGAATATTAGTTTCTCCTATCACTTCGAGCAAAATACCATAAGGGAGTCTTCCAGTGCCTTGATCATCAAATACTTCATGCTTTCCTAATAGTATGCCTGATACACGATCAAACACTCCGTTTAACTTTAGCAGGTTAAAGTTTTTTTCGACTACAGAGGCTGTTTTCATCGTGTCTTCGATTAAAAGAATATCTCCATCCTTTATAGGAGGCATATAAGGACTTCCCCAAATGCCATACATCGCATTTAGATTTCCACCAATCAACTTTCCTTGTGCAGAGCCTTCATTTACACAAATCCAGTCATTGTTTCTCTTTTCTTTTTCAGCCGTTTTGACTTCCCAGTTGAGAGGTTCATCTGTCCAGTAGGGAGGCATAGGAACCGGGAAAGGAATCTGCTGTGCTTCTACTAACATTCTACTGAAGTAATCATATGTATAGTTGACAAAAGGCTCGAATTCTCCGAATGAAGGTACGAGTGCTGGACCATAAAAAGTTGGGATTCCAGTTTGTGCATATATCGCTAATAAAATTGCAGTAGCATCCGAATACCCTATCAGGATTTTTGGGTCCTTTTTAAAAGCTTCGTAGTCAATATAAGGCAAAAGTGCGTTAGAATTTGTTCCGCCAATTGTTGATATTATGCAACGAATGTCGGGGTTACGAATAAGTTCGTTTAATTCATTTGCACGTTCTTGAATTGTTCCAGAACGGTAGTAGTCCTGCTTTCCAGTGAGGCTTCCTTCTATAATTTCGAAGCCTTGTGATTCAAGAAACGTTTTGGATCTTTCATATCGTTTAGGTGAATCAAAAGTTATAGGTGAAGAAGGGGAATAAATTCCGATTTTATCTCCTTGTTTCAACCGATTTAATAGAGTCATTTGTAGAGTCTCCTTTAACTAAATATTTTTTTTCAAAATTCATATGCTCTTACAAGAAATAATGGGCTTTATCTCTAGATATCCCAGAATATAATATTATTTATTCCTCTGAGCTAACTCATATCTATAGTGCATTATCCAACGACCAACGTTTTTAAAAATATATTGTAAAATCATAAACATAGCTATGAATAGTAAAACTTCAACTAAAAATTTTAGTATAGAACTCCACATGAAATTCCCGTTTTGGAAAAAATGATACTGGAAAAATGCTAATTTAAAAATAGTCATATCTCCAACTAGCCTAACAATCAAAAATGAAAGAAAAAACATCCAAAATCGCATTGGTAAGCACCATCTTTCTACTAGAAAATTAATTTAAAACAGAAACCTAATAAGGATGGCTATCAATCCTACTACTAATATCATGATGTATCTAATGTTCTTATTTTTACTTTCTTTGCGACGTCGATCTTCTTTTAAAATTGGATATTCTTTTTCTAGACTACTCATCTTTCAGACCTCCAATCTGATTATTCAGAAAAACCGCTTTGATTAAATTATACCTTAATAGGAATTTTCAGTAAAGATGTCAAGTTAAAGTGATGAACATATATATAAGGTAGTTAATATGGCGTACTTCTTACTCTTGTCCTATATAATAAGGATAGAAAACGATGGAAAGGGCGCAATTTAAGATGCAGCTTATTGTTACGTTTAGTATTTTAGCGATTAGTATTGTGTTATTTATTAGTAATCGAGTGCGGGCGGATTTAGTCGCGATTTTAGCACTTTTAGCGTTTGTTATTACAGGAGTGTTAGAACCGACAGAAGCACTTGCAGGGTTTTCTAATTCAGTAGTGATTATGATTGCTGGATTATTTGTTGTGGGTGCTGGGATTGTAAGGACTGGCCTTGCACAATCAGCCGGGAATTTATTGCTCAAATGGTCGGGACAAAGTGAGAAGAAGTTATTTGTCTTATTGCTTATTATTACCGGAACTGTTGGAGCATTTATGAGTAATACGGGAACAGTCGCATTAATGCTGCCGATTGTTATTAGTATTGCGATTAGTATTAATAGTAGCCCATCGAAGTATTTAATTCCCTTATCTTATATCAGTAGTTTATCTGGGCTGTTAACATTGATTGCTACACCTGCTAATTTAATTGTCAGTCAGGTGTTGGTCGATAATGGTTATGAGAAGCTTGGTTTTTTTGAAATTACACCAGTTGGAGTTATTGCAATTATTGTAGGGATTGTTTATTTCGTAGTTGCTCGAAATTTTATTCTTCCGAATGGGAAAAATAAAAAAACATTGAAAGATGGGCATAAACTTTCACCAAAGCAATTAGCTATTGACTATGAACTAGGTGGAAATTTACATCGACTAAAGGTTCCAGAAGGATCAATCATGATTGGCAAACAACTTGCCGAATTAAAACTGCCTGCTAAATACCACTTAGCTATTTTGAAAATTGATCGTAAATCGATAGAAGGAATTAATCTTTTACCGATTACATATCAAGAAATGGCAGGACCAACGAGTATTATTCAGGCGAAGGATATTTTATATATTCAGGGGACGTTGGAAAGTGTTGAGGAATTGGTGAAAGATTATTTATTAGAGATTGATCAGGAAGAATCGGAAGCAGATGTACTTGTAACGAAGCAATTAGGAATTGCGGAAGTCTTATTGACCCCACATTCGAGCTTGATCAATGAAACAGTTGGAAGTATTGGCTTTAGAGAAAAATATAATCTGAACATTTTAGGCGTTAATCGTAAGGGTGATTATGTACTTAGTGAAATGGCGAATGTCCGTCTTCGTTTTGGAGATGCACTTTTAGTTCAAGGTGCTTGGGAAGAAATTGAGTTACTTTCTAAAGCAATGCAAGATGTCGTAGTTGTTGGGCAACCGAAAGAGCATGCTAGTATGGCGGCGGCAAGTGGCAAAGCTCCAATTGCTGGAGCGATTATGTTATTAATGATTGGCTTGATGATTTCAGAAGTGTTCCCAGCAGTTATTTCTGTATTGATAGGGGCTGTATTAATGATTATTACAGGTTGCTTACGAAATATGGATGATGCGTATGGAAAAATGAACTGGGAGAGCATTGTGTTAATTGCTGCCATGCTTCCAATGGCTACAGCTCTTGAGAAAACGGGAGGTATGGTCATTTTATCGAAGGGTATTATTGATCTCCTTGGTGGTTTTGGGGCAATGGGTGTTCTTGCAGGTATTTATTTTATAACAATGGTGTTTGGTCAATTTATTAGTAATACTGCGACTGCGGTTTTATTTGCACCGATTGCGATGAGTGCAGCAATAAGTATGGGAGCAAATCCATATACTTTTTTAATCGCGATTGCTGTATCATCTAGTATGGCTTTTGCAACACCGGTTGCATCTCCGACAAATGCTTTAGTTATGACGGCGGGAGGATATAAGTTTTTTGACTTTGTGAAAGCAGGTATTCCGCTACAAATTATTATGTTCATAGTGATGTTAATTGTCATTCCACTATTTTTCCCATTATAAATTACGAAAAGTTTCTCTTTTGTGGAGAAGCTTTTTTTATTTGACAAATTACTTGGTTATGATATAACTATTTATATTAGCCTAAAACAAAGTAAACAAGTAGGAATAATATAAAATGAAAAAGGGGCTATATTATGGGAAGAGAATTTGTTGATATTTTTGATGAATGGGCATATTCATATGATGCATCTGTAGCTGGTGAAGATCCAGAATATCGAGATGTTTTCGAAGGATATGAAACTATTTTAAAAGAGGTTGCAAGTCGAGCTTTTGGTACAGTTATCGAATTTGGTACTGGAACAGGAAATTTAACTGCCGAGCTTAAAGCAGCAGGTTTTTCGGTAATTGGTATCGAACCTAATACGATGATGCGCAAATTAACTGCTGAGCGTTTTCCTTCGTTTCAAATAGTAGATGGTGATTTACTTCAATTTACTACGGGAGTAGATAACGTAGATTCGATTGTTAGCTCGTATGTTTTTCATCACTTAACAGACGATGAAAAAGGGATAGCTTTGAGAAAATATGCTCAACTTCTACCGACAAACGGGAAGGTTGTTTTCGCAGATACTGTTTTCTTAACGGAAGAAGCAAAACAAGCACAAATTAATAAGGAAAGAAAACGCGGATTCCATCATGTAGCAGATGATTTAGAAAGAGAATATTATACGACGATCCCAGTACTAACAAATTTATTTAATGAGGCTGGATTTCAAGTAAGCTTCACAAAAATGAATGATTTTGTTTGGTTAATGGATGCGACGAAAAGATGAGGAGCTATTCACATGAAAAAAATGAATGTTGAAAGTTTTAATTTAGATCACACAAAAGTAGTTGCACCATTCGTACGTTTAGCAGGAACAAAAGAAGGTACTCGTGGAGACGAAATTTATAAATACGATATTCGTTTTAAACAACCAAATAAGGAACATATGGAAATGCCGGGATTGCATTCATTAGAACACTTAATGGCGGAAAATATTCGCAATCATACTGATCAAGTAGTGGATATTAGTCCAATGGGATGCCAAACTGGTTTTTATTTATCTGTTATTAATCATGAAAACTATGATGAGATTTTAGAGATTTTAGAAAAAACATTACAAGATGTTCTTGAAGCGAGCGAAGTTCCAGCATGCAATGAAGTGCAATGCGGTTGGGCAGCAAGTCATAGTTTAGAGGGTGCAAAAGAAATCGCAACAGAAATGCTAGCTAAAAAAGATGAATGGCGACAAATTTATCAAGAGGAAGCGTAATGAAAATATTTCGCAGTGTTCAGGAGTTAGTTGGAAATACACCAATAGTGGAGATTACTCATATTGCTATTCCAAATAATTGCCGCATCTTTGCAAAGTTAGAGTATTTAAATCCAGGTGGTAGTGTGAAGGATCGACTTGGTTTGTCTTTGATTGAGGATGCAGAGAAATCTGGAAAACTTGTACCTGGTGGAACGATTATTGAGCCAACAGCTGGAAATACGGGAATAGGTATTGCACTCGCTGCAATTGGAAAGGGATATAAAGTTATTTTTGTAGTCCCTGAAAAATTTAGCGTAGAGAAGCAGACGCTTATGCGTGCTCTAGGGGCAAAGGTTGTCAATACAGATACGGCACTTGGAATGCAAGGTGCTATTCATAAAGCAAGTGAACTTGTTGCTGAAACACCAAATGCTTACTCTCCTTCTCAATTTTCTAATCCAGCAAACCCAGCTATATATACAAAGACGCTTGGTCCCGAATTATGGAGAGATTTAGATGGGCAAATTGATGTATTTGTAGCTGGCGCAGGTTCAGGTGGAACATTCATGGGAACATCACAATATTTAAAAGAACAAAAAAAGCAGCTGAAAACAGTCATAATAGAACCCGTTGGATCTATTTTGAACGGAGGAACTGCTGGACCTCATGTTACAGAAGGTATTGGTATGGAATTTTTGCCGACGTTTATGGACATTTCATATTTTGATGCGATTCATACTGTAAGTGATGAAGATGCATTTGCTCAATTAAGAGCTTTATCGAAAGAAGAAGGGCTATTAGTAGGAAGCTCATCGGGAGCAGCCTTTTTTGCAGCATTAAAAGAAGCAGAAACTGCAAGAGAGGGAAGTCATATAGTCACTATTTTCCCAGACTCAAGCGAACGATATTTAAGCCAGAATGTCTATGATCTATTTAAGGAGAGAATATAATATGCGCGCAAAAACGAAATTAATTCATGCTGGTATTGTTGGAGATGAAGCAACTGGTGCTGTGTCGACACCGATTTATCAGGTTAGTACGTATAAGCAGGAAGCAGTTGGTAAATTTAAAGGATATGAGTATTCACGCACTGGAAATCCTACCCGTCATGCTTTAGAAGTACTAATTAGTGACTTAGAAGGTGGCGTGGCAGGATTTGCTTTTGCATCAGGAATGGCGGCAACGACCTCGATTATGATGCTTTTCAGTAAAGGGGATCATGTTATTTTAACGGATGATGTATACGGTGGAACATATCGTGTCATCACAAAAGTACTTAATCGCTTTGGCATAGAAGCGACTTTTATTGATACGAGTGATGTGTCAAAAGTAGAAGCTGCTATTCTAGAAAATACAAAAGCAATTTTTTTAGAGACACCGACGAATCCTTTATTAAAAATTACTGATATTGAAGCAATTAGTAAACTTGCAAAAGAAAAAGGCTTATTAACAATTGTCGATAATACATTTATGACTCCATATTTTCAACAGCCAATTACACTTGGTGCTGATATAGTTGTGCATAGTGCAACAAAATATATTGGTGGCCATAGTGATGTCGTAGCAGGACTAGTTGTTGTGAATTCGGAGCAGTTAGCAACAGATGTACATTTTGTACAAAATTCAGTAGGAGCAGTACTTGGACCTCAAGACTCTTGGTTACTTATGCGTGGTATTAAAACATTAGGTCTTCGTATGGAGGAACATCATACGAATGCGCTGCGTATTGCAGAATTTTTAAATAAACATGAAGCTGTTGAAAAAGTGTATTATCCAGGTTTAGTAGATCATCCAGGTCACGAGCTGATGAAAAAGCAAACAACTGGCTTTGGTGGAATGATTTCTTTCGATGTTGGAAGTGAAGAAAAGGCAGATCATTTATTAGCGAAGCTTCGATATTTCACACTTGCAGAAAGTCTAGGTGCGGTGGAAAGTTTAATATCTGTTCCTGCACGAATGACACATGCTTCGATTCCACATGAGCGTCGTTTAGAACTAGGTATAACAGACGGATTAGTTCGTATTTCAGTAGGTATTGAAGATGTGGAAGATTTATTAGAAGATTTAACGCAAGCATTAGCATATTAAAGTATTAGTACACCACAAATATAGTGGTGTATTTTTTTCGTGAAAAAACATCGAGTTATATGTAAATGTGGTAAAGTTAATTATCTGAAAGTTCGAATTGTATGTTGTGTATACTTTTTGTATTTTGAAATCAAAGGGGATTTACTATGTATAAAAGGTATGATGCTCGGCATATTTTTCTTGTAATAGGTATATGTATACTTTAATTTTCTCCATTTATTACACTACTCACACCATTGATAGTTAATGAAACACTTTATTTTGAGAAGGGACAGTGGGTCATTTATACAACAGGTGTGAACTATATGTTGTGTGGGGTTGGAGTACTGTTATTGCTCATTGCTAGTGTTGTTATTTACTTTTTTTTAATGTTCATAAAGTAGCTGTAGGCATTGGAATCGTTTGTGGCGCGTTATTTTACGGTGCTTCCTTATCTTATGTAACAATATCTGCTGAAGAGATTTCTTTAAGAAATGCCTTTTCTACAGAAATACAAAATTATCGTTGGGAAGAAATCGACCATTTGATATTTTATGATAGGATTGAACTTGATAATGAAAGAGGATATTATGAGTTTTATTTTAAAGAAGAAAAGATGCTTTATGTTCTTCAAACTGGTTTTTTCACGTGAGAAATTACTTTGTATTTTGATAGAAAAGTAAGAGAAAAAGGTATTATATTTGAACATATTACAGAATATTATACTATTTATTGTATGAATTTTCAGTAAAATTATAGGGTTTTACTTGTACGAAATTATATTAGGGTGAAAGGGGCTATTCAATGAAGGTGAAAGAAGAAGCTTTAATAGAAACGACAGCAGGATGGATAAAGGGAGTACGATTATCGAAAGTAGATAAGTTTTTAGGGATTCCTTATGCTGCACCACCGGTTGGTCAACTACGATGGAAGAAGCCGCAAGACTTAGAACCTTGGGAAGGGATATATGAGGCAAAGACATTTAAAGAGCCGTCTGCGCAGTCTGGTACTATTTATGGAACAGCAGATACAAGTCTTTACGGAGAGCTTGTAGGTTCTGAAGACAGTCTTTATCTAAATGTCTGGACGCCTGTTAGAGAAGGCGATAAAAAGCGACCAGTCTTAGTTTTTATCCATGGTGGAAGCAATACGAGGGGAACCGCCAGCGATCCGATTTATGAAGCTTCTCGTATGGCAGAGGAAGCAGATGTCGTTGTTGTATCGGTTAATTATCGATTAGGTTTCTTAGGCGCGTTTTATCATCCTGCTTTACATACTGGAGATGCTGCTGATGATTCAGGGAACTATGTGACACTTGATTTGATCAAGGCATTGGAATGGGTACAGTATAATATCGCAAGTTTTGGTGGAGATGTAAATAATGTCACTATTCAAGGACATTCTGCTGGATGTATGAATGTATGGGGGCTTGCTCATTCACAAATGGCATTAGGATTGTTCCATAAAGCAATTGCCATGTCAGGATATCCACAACTCCGTTCTACAGCTAAGGCAGAGGAAGCAGCGGGAGCTTTTGTAACAGCCTTATTATTACAGGACGGATTAATTGATTCAGCTGAAAAGGCTGAGGGTTATACGCAAAATATGGGAACAGATGGTATGCGGGATTACTTGCTAAGCCAAACAACGGAGCAGCTTATCAAAGCTGGAGCGGGAGTGAAGCAAATTTCTCATATTCGAGATGGAGTAGTATTACCTTTCGGGAATGATAAGGAGCTTCAAATAGCGAATGCTGTTCCGATGATGATTGGTACTGTTCGCAATGAAGCTAGTCTTTTGCTAGTTTATGCGTATAAAGGACAGAAGGAATTGTGGGAGGTATTTAATCATAATGAGAACAGTTATAACAGACGTGATTTTTTAAAGAATCTAACGTATTTGTCTTATAAAATGAAATGTACATTATTCAATACAGTTCTTTTCTATTGGTTTGATAATAAACTGATGCGTAGAGTGGCCCGCATTCCAAAGCCGATTTATCAATACAAGTTTACGTGGGATCAGCTACCATTACCATGGGGGAAAGTATTTGGCACGTTCCATGGATTAGACGTTATTTTTGCATTTGGCAACTTTTTAAGAGAAGTACCGAATTTAGGGCGTTTTGTTTGGTCGGAGGATAATGAAAAAAGTCGTGAAGTACTTCATTCCGAAATGATCTTTTCGATGAAAGGCTTTATGGAAACAGGTGATCCCAATTTGTATCGTAAAGAGTTAGATGTATGGAAACCGATAGATAGTACTTCTAAAAATTACGCGGTTTGGAAGTAGGAAGGTTCGACTCAGGGACCACCTATTACTTAAATTATGGGGTGTCCTTGTATAAAGGGGGAAATTACTTTGAGTAAACATTTTTTATCAGGATCTATTATTTTATTAAGCATCGCTATATTTTTCTTTGCGTTCCAGCTTAGTAATAGCGAAAGTGTATCAAGTGAAACGAAAGAACCTGAACAAAGTAAGGACAGTCTAAATATAGATAATGGATTACTTTCAATTGAGGCAGCTGCACTGTATTTAAGTATGGATGTGGAACAATTTAATGAGTTGATAAAGGCGCAAAATGTTGGCAGAGCGCAATTAACTAGCTATGATACTTATCTATTTATTCCGTACATACAAATGAATGGAGAAATGTATTTTTCTAAAAAACAATTGGATGAGTGGATAGATTACAACATACTTAGTCGGCAGGATATTAATTATTAAGGAGATTTAAAGGTGAATTTTAGACAAGGAAGTACCAAAATAATTTTACGTGAAATGGAAGAACGGGACTGGGAGGATGTTCATAAATACGCTTCTAAAGAAATCGTGTGCCAATATCAACCATGGGGTCCTAACAATGAACAGCAAACAAAAGATTTTGTAAACGAAGTTCTTGCAGATGCCAAAAAAGAAGGAAGAACACGGTTTGTTTTTTCTATTATCGACAAAGAAAATGAAAGCATGATTGGTGCAGGAGAATTTAATATTCGAGATTTAGCAAATAAAACTGGGGAGATAGGTTACATTGTAAATCCTGACTTTTGGGGGAATGGAATAGCAACGGAAGTAGCTAAACTTTTAATAGAGTTTGGCTTTAAGCAACTTCAGTTTCATCGCATCTATGCTACTTGTGATCCTAGAAATATTGCTTCATCAAAGGTGTTAGAAAAAGTAGGAATGACCAAAGAGGGTTTACTCCGTGAAAATATATTGTTAAAGGACGGTTGGAGAGATTCCTTTATATTCGGTATTTTAGAACAAGATCTGTAAAAAAATTTAGTAGTAAAAGTATTGTTTTGGAGAATGAGAAATGATGAAAATTTTTATTATGGGAATTGTAGCAAGTGGTAAAACAACATATGCAAAAGCACTTTCTGAGTTGTTAGAGCTCTCTTTTTTCGAATTAGACTCCGTTGTCTATCATGAGGTAAATGAGAAGCGGATAAAGCGTACGCCAGAACAACAAGTTGAGTTCATTCACAAAATAGATAGTAAAGGAGATTGGATATTTGAGGGTGTTTATCGCCCATCATATCATTTGGTGCTAGATCTAGCAGATGTAATTATTTGGCTAGATCCGCCATTGTTCAAAAGGAAATATCGCATATTCAGAAGACATATTAAACAAGTGTTAGGAATTGAACAATGCGCGTATGAACCAAATTTACTTATGCTCCGTAATATGTATAAATGGACGAGTGATTTTGAAAAGAAGCGTCCTTTGTTAAACGAAATGTTAAAACCATACCAGGATAAAATTATTACAATAAATAATAGTCCATATAAAAATCGAGAACTGCAACAGATATTTAAGTAAGGATGTCGAGCCACATAAAAAAATAATTGAAAGAGAAAGGAGTTATTGCATGAAGGTTCAAGAAAGCATAGGAGTATTTAAATGAATAAATAAAAAATCTCTGTGAAATTGCATCCACAGAGATTTTTTTTACTTACTATCTTGCAATTGATTATAAAAAATAAAATGACCACGTCCATTGTTCTTTATATGATACAATGCTCGATCTGCTTGTTTTAGAACCGTTTTTAAATGAGTTGGCTCTTTCACAAGCGTCATGCCTATGCTGAAACTTAAAGGCATAAGATGCGTGTCTGTTTCTACCGATAGAGAACTTAGTCCGCTATGCACTGTTTGTGCGAAGTTTTCAAGACGTTGGCGATCCTTACTTGTGCAAATTAGTAAAAATTCATCGCCACCATAGCGTGCTACAATCGCTTTTTTTTGCAAAGCAAATGTTTTTAAACCTAAGCCAACTGTAATGAGCGCATCATCCCCAACTAAATGACCATGTGTATCATTAATTTGTTTGAAGAAATCTAAATCAATCATGGCGATCAATGCATAGGTCGTGCCATCTAGCTGAGATAAAATCTTTTGCGCCTCTGTTTCGAAATAAGTTCGATTGTAAACGTCCGTCAAAACATCAATAGATGCTTTGCGTAAAAAATGATTTTGCTGAATTTTCGTTTCTGCTTCTAAAGCATATTCGGTTTCCCGTTCATCCAACAAATCATTTAAGACTTTCACTTGTACTTTCAACATTTGTACTAAATCGGGATGGTTGATTTTTTCCATGCATTCACACATATATTGATAAGCAATTGCTTTTAAAGAAATATCCTTAAACTCATCTGTGTACAATGCAAGCTTTTGAAATTCAGCAATTGCTTCTTCATAGTTTTCTTGCTGCATTAATAAATAACCGAAGTTTTGTATGACTAAGCCTTTTTGATAGCCAGTCAACTCATCCATTTTATTATAAACAAAAGCATTAACGTTATTAGCTATTTCATAGTGTTTGAGCATTGTATTTAAATAAATTAAATCAATGACTGTACTATATAGGAGATATTCTTGCGCAGGGTTTTGCTCTACTACAAGCTGTGCATAGAAAAAAGCTAATTCTAAATAATCACAAGCACGTTCATATTCTCCCACATTCATCAAATAAGTTGCCATCGTTCCATATACACGACGCTTTAAATTTGGATCTTCTGTCTGAGCACTGTATTCTAGTGCCTTTATTACATGCCTATGAACAATCCCATCGACCGCAGGGGAACCACTTCCCCATAAATTCACGGCGCAAATATGAAACCAAATCGCACTTTCAACTGTCCCATATTGTTCAATAAACATATGAAATTCGGTCAACGTATCATGTGCACGTGAAGGAAGTTCTATAGACATATAGCAATCTATTTTAATATCATATAACTTCGCAACTGCAAATCGTTCATTATCTGCTTTACCTAATTCTATTACATGATCTACTTGCTCTAGTACGTCCGTATATTGTCCGTTAGTAAAGGCAAATTGTATATTCGTAAATGAATCATTAAATTTCTTTATCGTCATCTTGTCACCTGCTTATGTATTTCGATCACTTAAACTACGTACAATTATAGCATTTTAAGATTTTTCTTCAAAACTCCACGAAGAAATAAAAAAGAGAAATAGGTAATAGTAACAACCTATTTCTCTTTTCCTTTTAAAAGGAATGATATTACCAGAAAAATATAGAAGCTAAAGCGATTGCACTAATTGCACCGAGAGCAATACCAAAGCCTAGTCCAAATCCTCCACCAAAGAATCCGAAACCATATCCACCAAAATTATTATCAGGTCTAATCCAAACCATGTTTCTATCGACCCTTGTAATTTCTCCTACGTGAACTCTGCCATCTCTACAAGTAATTCTTACTCTTTGTCCATGAAATCTACAGCATTGATTGTATACACCAGATTGATTCATCTTTATCCTCCTCTCGAAATATATTCATACGAGTATGTTCTATTAACATATGATGTTGGTAATATTACACAATAGACAATCGTCTAAAAAATAGAAGTTTTCAAATGCGAATAAAAAGGATGAGATGTTTGCCGGTAATTTTAACGCAGAATTGGCTCAATCAATTTGTCCAATCATGTAAAGAACAGCGAGGAAAAGATGTATCTTCTATGCACTGTGAAATAATATGTGGTCCACTCGAGAAGTTAGTTCCAAAAGTTAATCGAGAAGTATGGCAATATGAACTTTCAAGACATGGATTATTTACTCCCCATGAATGGAAGAGTGTAGAAACTGTCGTAAAAAAAATGGAAGAACAAAAAGTATGGGAAATTGTGAAACAGCATTACCGATTTCTTAGAAAACGATGGAATGGCCCACATGTTTCCATTTATATTTTTCCTATTAGAAGTGTACGTTTAGAATTAGGGGAGCAACTGCCGAGTAAAAATGGAGTAGCGTATAGAGGAGCCTTGTTTTTATTTTTGTCTACGGAACTTACAACAGAAGAAATAAAGGCGTTATTAACGCATGAATACAACCATGTTTGTCGACTGGACCATTTAAATTTGGCACCAGATAAAATTACTTTAAAGGATTCTCTCATTATTGAAGGACTTGGAGAATATGCAGTGAAGGATTTGCATGGTGAGAAGTTGGTAGGGCCATGGGTGAATCTCTATTCCTTTACTGAAGCGAATGAAATATGGGAAAAGCATTTTATCCCGTCGCTAAATATTACAGGAGTGAATAATCATTTTATTTTTTTATACGGAAAATCTAGAAGCCCGTTACCTAAATGGATTGGTTATTATATAGGTTATCAAATGGTTCATTCGTATGAAGAAAAGCATGGACCTTTTTCAAATGAAAAGCTTTATAGTAAATCTGCCGAAGAAATAATAGCGGGCTCTAAATTTATTAGTGTAACTGACATCTAAACACTCGGTAGCCGGTTAAATGACCGTATTGACGTAGAAAATGATTATGTTTATCTAATAGGTCAAATAAATCCATATGGATGTTTTCAGATTGGTTTATATCATTAATTTCACTTGGGGTTAGCTCTGATGGGGTGTTTATTATATGAACTTTGGTAAAACCAGCTTCCTGTAACTTCGACTTCCATTGTACTTCTGTTAAAACTTCTTGGATGCCATATAGGCTGCATACTTTTTCTTGTAATTCTTCTGATAAAGTTTGTTCAGCTGTCATCTCAATCATGATCATGCGTCCATCGCTTTTCAAAACTCTGACAAGTTCATTTAAAGTCTTCGAAATGCTAGTAAAAGCAATAACAGACTCGGCTAGGATTAAATCGAAGGAATTATCTACAAAATCCAAGCGTTGTACGTCACCTTCAACAACGCTAACATTAAAGTTAGTATTAGCGAATCGTTGCTTCGCTTTTTCTATCATAATTGGATGATTATCGACTGCTGTAACTTGGCAATCAAATTTTTCAGCTAAGAAAGCCGCAGTTTGTCCAGTGCCACATCCTATATCTAGCACCGATTCCGTACGTTGAATGTTTTCATCTCCTAATATAGATTGTGTCAGATCAAATCCTCCAGGATGTGCCCCCCCAATTCCAAAGTATGCTAATAAATCCAAATATGCATTCGCCACTTAATTCGCCTCCTAAACAGTTACATTTATAGTATGCTGATGATTTATATTTGTAACTGCATAGGAGAGTCTTGATATTAGAAGCTAATTAGCTTTTATTTGTACCAAAAAAGGGGAATATTGCTATAATAATTATAGCTAAAAGAAGTTAAAGGTAGAAGGAATTCCAACATTAGTATTATTTATCTAAATGGAATTTATAGAAACATTCTAAAGGGGAAATGAAAATGACTATTACACTGCAGTTAGCCTTAGAAAATGAAGCATCGATATTGCGCAATTTATATTCACTTTATCTACATGACCTTTCAAAATTTACCACAACGATCGATATTGGAGCTGATGGTTTTTTTCTCTACGAGGATTTAGAAATGTTTTGGAAAACGGAAGGAATTTCACCTTACTTTATAAAATATGAAGATAGCATTGTTGGTTTTTTACTATTATTAGAACGACCATTTTTAAAAAAAGAAAATGATTTTTGCGTTAACGACATATTTATATTGAATAAGTACAAAGGGAAGGGCATTGGTAAAAAAGTGTTGGAGGAATTATTTGAACAAAAAACTGGAAAATACTATGTAATTGAATTAGTTGAAAACCTACCGGCGGTTTCTTTTTGGAAAAAGATATATAAGGAATTACATATAGAATTTGATGAAAAAGCCGAACTCATTGATGAAGAACCATGTTTCATCCAAACATTCACAATAGGGTAGAGATAAAAAACATTATGTGACGAAAATAAGTTATGCGTTTACAATATGTCGTATTTTGGTGGCGCTATAGTTGTCTTAGTTTTATAGATAATGCTTAAATAGTAGTAGACAACTATGGAAGGATGACATAACTTGCTTCACTATAGAACTTACGAAATTAGCGATACTGCCCCCTGGGTAACATTTATACATGGTGCGGGAGGTAGTTCTTCTGTTTGGTTCAAGCAGATTCGCGAATTTAGAAAAGAACATAATGTACTTTTAATTGACCTACGTGGACACGGGAAATCCGAGCGTGGCCAATGGGAAAAAGGAGATACTTTTACAGATGTCTCAAACGAAGTAATTGAAGTGTTAGATGAAATCAAAGTTGAAAAGACACATATTATTGGAATGTCGCTTGGTACAATTGTTGCGCAAACAATCGCGGATCATTATCCGGAACGCGTGAAATCACTGATTCTTGGTGGTGCAATTATTCGTTTTGACATCCGAGCAAAAATATTATTATGGGCAGGGCGTGCAGCCAAGCTCTTTGTTCCTTATATGTTGCTTTATAAATTATTTGCTTATATTATTATGCCGCGTAAAGAGCATGAAGAATCAAGATTGGCTTTCGTCAATGAGGCGAAGAAGATGTGTCAGAAGGAATTCATTAAATGGATGTCCTTAACGAAGGTCATCAACCCTTATTTGACACGCTTACAAGCATCAACAACAGCGATTCCGACATTGTTCTTAATGGGTGATGAAGATTATCTATTCATCCCTCCAATCGAGGAAGTTGTTCGGCGCAATGAAGGATTTGAATTTATCAAAATAAAAAAATGCGGTCATGTATGCAATATTGATCAACCAGACTTGTTTAATTCGTTTTCTATCGATTATATTTCAAAAGTTGAGCGTAGCAGCGTCGTTGTTGTTTAACTGAATACTAGCTAGCCATTTTCGAAGGACCATAAATACTTGGTCCTTTTTTGTTTTGGTTCCAGTTGTTTGTGTCCTTGTGATAGATGCAATTACCTTATATTTTGGTATGAAAAAATTTTCAGTACCAACGACTATTATTTCTTCTATTCTAATTGTTATGGTTGTTTCTTCGAATAATGGGGGTTTTTCATTAAATGATATTATAGTTATTCCAATCTCATTGGCATTAATTGGAGTAAGTGTTGCCTACTTAGCGATTAGGAATATTGAAAAGGTAGATTTAAAAAACTGAAAACTATCCTAATGAAAAGAGTTGACTAGTTACGACTCTTTTTTTCATTTTATTTCATGAATTACGACTTGGCGTAATTGCGTCCGAAATTACTGAATCAAGTTAAAGTTAATGAAAATAAGTTTAGTTTGACAAAATTCCTGGAAAAGCCGAACTATAACAAAAGTATGCAGTTTTGGATAAATTTTTTTCCCTTATTTAAAGAACCAGTAATCCAACTATCTGGCTCACGTTTCATCTCCCACTAGCAGCAAACACGATGCTTCTTTTGATAAATCATAATATTATCATGAAAGATGGATTGGTTATATATCCCGAATGAGGGACTACCCACTGAAGTTTCACGAATAATTTGAATGATAATAATAATCAATGTATATTAATAGACAGAGAGAAGAGATTCGTATGGAAATTGTATTCGCAAAAGCAACCGATACACCATAGAACCACTACTTAATGATTCAATTCAAGCATTTATGACATATAAAAACGAAGCATCACCTTTAAGTACTCTAGAGAAATCGGCACTATTGATATCGAACGCTTTAGTTGATGGAGAACAAGTAAACATTAGTTATATGGTTGACTAGCCATATATGCATTGGGGGGGAACTAGTGAATAAAAAAAAGAAAATACTTATTATTGAAGACGAAAAAGATATATCACGTATTGTAAAAGATTATCTCAACAAATACGGCTACGAGGTTTTTATTGCAGAAACCGGGAAAGAGGGTATGCGATTTATTGAGACATTGGTTCTGGATTTTATCATTCTGGATCTAATGCTCCCTGACGCTGATGGGATTGAGCTTTGTCGCAAAATCAGAGAAAAAAATAATACACCTATTCTTATTTTAAGTGCTAGAACAAGTGATACGGATAAGGTTCTTGGACTTGGTTTTGGTGCGGATGATTATATGACGAAACCATTTTCATTAAGTGAGTTAGTCGCCAGAATAAATGCCCATCTACGTCGCTATGAGGGAGCTGATAGTACACAAAAGAATGAGGATGTTTTGCACTTTGGAAATGTCGTCGTTGATAAAAAAGCGTACCGTTTAACGGTAGACGGCAATGAGATTACACTATCTTCCAAAGAATTCGAGCTGCTGTATTTTTTGTCCAAAAATAAGAATCAAGTTTTTTCGAAAAGTCAGTTGTTGGATGCAATTTGGGGGCACGCCGCGTACGGAGATGAAAATACAATCACTGTTTATATTCGGAGAATACGAGAGAAGTTTGAGGTTGACCCTTCAAACCCGACGTATATTAAAACGGTTTGGGGCGTTGGCTATAAACTAAGCTTAGATTAAGTTCAGGATTGGAGAACGTGATGACGTTAAAAGAGTGGATGAAAAAATGGTTTGCGTCAGTTTTAATCTGTTGGTTGGTGTTTTTGGGCTGTATTCTATACTTATTTGCCGATCAGTTCTTAAATGACAATGAAGCTAAGCCTGCTTATGTGATAAATCAGGCTCGCTTACTTGTAAGTGCTAGCATGGCATATCTTGAGCAATATCATGATGAAATCGATGCTACTGTTCTTCAGGAGATATGTGACAAGAACGATGTGAGCTTACTCTTAATCCAATTGGACGGCAACGTATTATTTAACTCTTCAGCTGATAAGTCAATTCAAAAAGTCGATGTGAAAACATCGCTCCACTATGATTTGTATACTGCTAAAATCGAAAAAAATTATTTCAAGATTACTTTTCCAGTAGTTGATGATCAAACACAAATCCAAATAGGTAATGCAATTTACTTATTGCCAAAAAGTGAGGTAGGTATGGAGAATGCAAAGGGAATTCCTCTAATCCCAATCTATTTGATGATCCTCTTTTCACTTCTTTTTTGCGGCTTACTCTATATTCTCGGTCAAAAAATGAAGAAAAATATAATCCAACCCATCCGAAAATTATCCTACTATTCACAAGCAATTTTAAAAGGCGATTATGAGCAAAAGGCGGAGTATAGTGGGACGGACGAAATGGGTGAAGTGTATGCCGTTTTCGATCAAATGCGGATTGAAATTTGGCATCATAGCCAGCGAAGAGATGCACAAGAGAAAGCCCAAAAAGAGCTGATTACAACTATTTCTCATGAAATAAAAACCCCTCTGACAACAGTGCAAGCATATCTCGAAGCTATAAGAGATGGCGTCTGTCCAGACATGGATTCCGTTATGGACTATGTTGAAGTGATGCGTTCGAATACAGATAAAATGACGAGACTTGTGGAAGATTTATTACTGCATGCCCTGCAAGAATTAGGGCAGATATCAGTAAATCCTATTGAACAGTACAGTAAAAGCATGCTTTTGCATATGATCCAACCAATGGGTCATTACGTTCGTACTACGGGCGTTGTATTCATAGAGCCGACGGAAATTCCGGATGTACTTATAGCTGTCGATGCAAATAGATTGGAGCAAGTTATTTCTAACCTCATAACAAATGCGTTAAAACACACGTCTCCCGGGGATTCGATTCGTATTCAAATCGAGCAAGAGTGGGAGCAGTTAAAAATTACAATAATAGATACGGGCGTGGGAATTCTCCCACAGGACATGCCTTTTATTTTCGGTCGTTATTTTAAAGGGCAAGTTAACGCTAATAATGAAGGCAATGGTCTGGGGCTTTCAATTTGTAAACATATTATTGAAGCACATAATGGAACAATTTCTTTTAAAAGCACAACAGGTGAAGGCACTATTTTTAATTTTACGATTCCATTGTGTTAATTCCCCTTTGTAATAATTCATTAATAACTTGATAAGTATTGTTAAATAATTGCACGCTACAATGAAGGTTAGAACAAAAAAGGAGTGTGCGATTTTGTCAAAAAGAGCTATTATCCATGCAACAAACCTTTGCAAAACATATTCAACAGGTACGGAACAATTTCACGCCATTCGAAACATTGACTTAGACATTTATGAAGGAGATTTCACCGTAATTATGGGGAATTCAGGGTCAGGAAAGTCTACGCTTCTTTATCTTCTGAGCGGACTTGATAGCATAACGGCAGGAGAGGTGTATTTTCAAGATCAGCGAATAAATGCATACAACGAAAGGGAACTTGCGGATTTCAGGGCCAAAAAAATCGGCTATATTTATCAAAGCATAAATTTGGTGCCTGATCTTACATTAGTTGAAAATATTTCTTTGCCTAGTTATGTAGCTGGAAATCCTAAAAAAGAAGTCAAGAAAAAGGCCATTTCGCTAATGAACGCGATGAATATTGAGGAACAGCAAAATCGGTTACCCTCCCAAACTTCGGGTGGCCAGCAACAGAGAGCAGCCATCGCTAGAGCGCTCATTAATTCTCCAGATATCCTATTTGCAGATGAACCAACAGGCAGTTTAAATTATGATCAAGGTGTTGCAGTCTTGGATATCTTAACGGAAATGAACCGTAAACGACAATCCATCGTGATGGTAACCCACGATATAAAGGCTGCTTGTAGAGCGGATCGCCTAATCTATATTCGGGATGGGAAAATTGGTGGGGTTCTGGAATTCGAAAAATATGATGCTACTACAATCCAAGGCAGAGAAAACGTAATCTTTTCATACGTTTCTGGAAAGGAGTAAGCACTATGAATGCTATTTGGACACTTTGTATAGCCAATTTAAGGGAAAAAAAGATTCAAAACGGATTAACCGGCCTGCTTATCTTATTATCCACATTACTACTTGCAACGTCGGTGAATGTTATGTTAAATACAGACAATTTATTTGCGGCTACTCATGAAAAAACGAATGGTTCGCACCAAATTTTGACGTTTAATAATGGTTTTCACAATCCTCAGCTGGTAAATGAGTGGTGGAGTGAGCAAGATGGGGTTAAGGCGTCGAAATTATTGCCTTTTAAGAACTTAACGACGGTCATGTACGAAGGTCAAGAGATTTCAAATTTATATTTATATATGATGAATACACCAAAGCTACCTCTCGGGGTTGATGAACTTACGTTTGCGGAAGGAGATGTACGTTCAAATCCTGAAATTGGCACAATTTGGATATCTACTGCTTTAGCGTATAAACACGGGATGCAAATAGGAGACCCTATTGAATTTACAACGGGTGTAGAAAAGTTCGAGTTAGAAATATCAGCCATTCTCATTGATGTTCCTTATGGTGGCCCTTTTTCAAATGGTGTACGTGTCTGGATGAATACTGAAGATTATCAAGAAAAGCTTAGCTCCATGCAAGTTAGTGATAAGTACATGATGGGGCTCAGATATGATGATTATAGTCAAAGTGCACACTATTGGGATCGTTTTGAAGATTTTATTGGTACGCCTTTTCTTGAATCGAAAGAAGAGTTCGAGACTATTTCTGCATTCTATCTAATTATGAATAAAATTATTGCATTTGTGATGAGTTTTCTCGGAGTCGTTATGATGTCTATTGCCTTAATCACCATTGGATTTACGATTTCTGACGCTATTTTGTCGAACTATAAAACCATTGGTGTTTTAAAATCTTTAGGTTTATCGGCAAATAAAATAATCTTGACATACGTCAGTCAATATTCTTTCCTTGCTATAATTTCCATTATTCCAGGGGTAATACTCAGTCTCTTTTCATCAAAGCTTATTGTAGAAAGTTCACTTTCTAACTTAGAAATGGAGAGCACAACCTCAAGTATCCAGGGTGGGATGATTTCAATTACCGTAGGATTGTTTGTTTTTCTTCTTATTATCCTTTGTGTATTGATTTACTCCAACAAAACTCGATCCATACAACCTGCACAAGCGATTCGATATGGAATGTCTGAAGTAGAAAACAGTAAAATGACACGGCGGTTGAGTTCATCTGGGGTAACTAAATTTGGATTTGCGTCCTATCCGGTACCTTTTGTCATTGGGCTGAGAAACTTATTGAAAAATAGGAAAGGCTCCCTTTTAATGATGGTGTTAACCGCTGTTACATCGGCCGTGCTTGTTTTCGGATTTGTCTTACTAAATAGTCTCGTTTCCATTCAAAAAACTATACCATTATGGGGATACGACTCTGCTGATATAGCGGCGGTTGTATTTAATCAGACGAAGTTTTCTAGGGCTGACTTTGAAAAAGAACTATTGTCAGATGAACGAGTTGAAGCAGTCGGTTGGACGGGGGATGAGTTAAGTGCTACATTTCCCGCACAAGGTCAAACGACTGAGTCAAAGAGTGTTTCACTCACAATCATTGATGGGAACTATGATGAACTGGGATTTGCCACATTAAGAGGTAATAACCCTACAAACAAAAATGAAATCTCATTAGGTATTAGCGTTGCAAAGTATCTTAACAAAGACATAGGAGACGTAACGGAAGTATATATAGGTGGGAACAAGCATACGCTTACCATTACAGGGATTTACCAAGCAATCATGGATATGTCTCATTCAGCAAGAATTACAACCGATGTAGTAAAGGTTTATAATCCTGACTACCATGCTACACTTTTGGGGTTAATTATCCTCAAAAACACGGCGGATTCGGATGACATTGCAGGTGAACTGAATGTCACATTTAAAGATTCAGTAAATGCGCTTACTCAGCAAACATTATTAGCTTCAGTGTTTACTGAAGCTGTGTCTATTTTAATCGTGCCCATGAGTATCATGGGATTGATGTTTGTGCTGGTTACATTCATCATTATCTACAGTACGTGCCGCATGAACATCCGAAAAGAAAGTAAAACATACGGAATTTATAAGTCTGTCGGAATGACTTCTACTAAAATAAGACGATCTGTGACTTCCGGTGTTATCGTTCTATCTACAATCGGAGCCTTGCTCGGAATAGTTGTTGGCACTTCGCTATTACCCATTGTTATGGAATCAGTTCTATCTAGTTATGGAATTGTTGAACTGCCACTGATTTTCAATTGGGTCGGCATCCTACCGATGGCGTGTATAAGTATCGTTTCAGCAGGTTTTGGTTCCTGGCTTTCTTCAAGAATTATTGCTAAAACTTCACCATGTATACTTGTAGTCGAGTAATTAGACTAACAAAAAAACCATCCTAGAACTCCTCTACAGGAATTCTAGGGTGGTTTTTATCGGAGTAAACAAGATTCTAGGTTGTTAGCATCGGCTTTATTACCGACTAGCAGCAACCTCAACAGGTCATTTCTTCAAAAACGTAATACCGAGTTCATCTTCCGTTCACCTAGCTGTTATATGCTCTAGCTATCAAGTAATAACGGAGGCGTAATGATGAATATAGCGTGGAAAGAAATGAAGAAGAATAAAGTGAAGTTTATGATTTTAGGTTCGATCATTTTTTTGGTCAGCTTTTTAACATTTATTATTTCTGGATTGGCAAATGGGCTATCCCAAGACAATGCAGCTTTAATAAAAGATTTACCAGAAGGTCAATTTTATATGAATGCAGATGCAAATGAAAAGTATAATCTTTCGAGAATAGACGTAGATCTACAAGCGGAACTATTAGAAGAACAGAAGGATGCTACAGCATTTTCGATTCAAATGGGTTTTGTAAATGATAAGGAAGACAAACAACATAGTGTTGCTTTCGCCACATCAACCGATTCGGAGTTGTTTGCGTCCGTTGGGCCAGGTGAAATCGTTTTAGATCGTTCATTGGAAAAGGACGGTATCAAAGTCGGAGATATCTTAACGAACAATCAGTTTAGCGGTGAATTTAAAGTAATTGGTTTTGCAGACAAACAAAAATATAGCCATGCTCCAGTTGCTTTTATCAATATGATAAACTACCAAGAAATTTACCGTGTCCTTGAAATGCAAACAATTTTCATACCAGGACAAGAAGAAACGCTAGATAATGCATCCTTACAAGCATTTTCAAATAAAGAATTTTTGGATGCTATTCCAAGTTACAGCGCGGAACAAATGTCACTCAATATGATTGTTTGGTTTTTAGTCGTTATTAGCGGAATGTTATTCGCGATATTCTTCTACATGATGAACGTACAGAAAATTGGCTTGTACGGAATTTTGAAAGCACTTGGCGTTAAAACAAGTCGATTATTCAGCATGATGTGGTACCAAATGGTTGTTATAACTGTGATTGCACTCGGACTGTCGGTTGCGTTAAGCCAAGGCTTTGCAATGATTGCACCAGAAGGAATGCCTTTCAGTTTAACTGTTGACACAACTATTCAATTATCCATTGTGTTCTTGGTTATCGGATTCATAGGCGCGACGCTTTCTGGTCTTCAAATAAAAAAAGTGGAACCACTGCAAGCTATCCAACAAGGAGAGGTGTAATATGACAATTTTTACAATAGACGAAGTGACAAAAATATTTACGAATGGCGAAGTCGAAGAACAAGTATTAAAAGGCGTTAATATTACCCTTAAGGAAGGGGAAATTACGGCATTAGTTGGTGCTTCGGGATCTGGCAAAAGTACGATTCTTACAATTGCTGCCGGACTGCAAAGTGCATCAGGTGGTAAAGTAGTGTTCGAAGGGAAAAATATGACCGAGATGAACCAAGAGCAGATTCGAAAAACGAGAGCAAGCGAGTTTGGCTTTGTCTTTCAATCTTCTCATCTTGTCCCTTTTCTAACGGTAGAAGAACAACTCCTTCTAATGCTTGATGTGTCAGAAACGAAGATGAGTAAGCGTGTACTAAAAGAAGAAGTTGAAAAAACGCTTAAACTAGTTGATATGTATCATAGGAAAGATGCATACCCATCTTCTTTATCGGGTGGGGAAAAACAACGAGTAGCAATTGCCCGTGCAATCATCCACAAGCCTAAATTGCTATTTGCGGATGAGCCAACAGCAAGCCTTGATTCAAAAAGATCGAAAGACGTCATGACATTGATTCGAGAATTGACGAAGACGTTGAACATCACGACGTTGATGGTAACTCATGACGAAGAGATGCTGCCTTATGCAGACCATATTATTACAATGAAAGATGGATTAGTTTTATAGTAGTAACGGTCCCTGTGATAGACTAAATTTTAAGGCTTTTCAGAATCGTTTTGGATTTGTGTCGAACACAGGGAGAAAAACAGCCTACGAAAACCATTAACATATGGTTTTCAAAGTCTGTTTTTTATTTGTTTTTAATAATATATTGCAAATACGAATAATTTTATATTATAATTAATATTATTAATTAATTTTAGTTAAATATTTTAATTTGTTAATCCGAGTATTGATTTTAAGAATATGATGATGTGGGTGAAAGGAGGAATTAACAGTGCTATGGGATATCCAATTATTAGTCAGTGTCCGGTTTGTAGTGAAACATTAAAAATCACTAAGTTGCATTGTTCTCACTGTCACACAACAATTGAAAATGAATTCGAATTATCCAAGTTGGCTTCCCTTTCAAGTGAACAACTTCGATTTGTTGAAGTATTCCTAACGTGCAGAGGCAATATTAAGGAAGTTGAAAAGGAACTAGGGATTTCTTACCCAACGGTTCGAGGAAAGCTAAATGAGGTTGTTAGTTCTCTTGGATACGAAACAAAGAAGAAAAACGAAGTGGATGAGAAAAAAGTTATTGAAATGTTAGCAAACGGAGAGATAAGTTCGGAAGAAGCGATTAATCTTTTAAAAGATGAATAGGGGGAAATAGCGATGAATACTGAAATTGAAAAAGTGTTAACAATGGTACAAGAAGGAAAATTGGATGCAGCAAAAGCATCAGAACTTATTCAAGTATTAAATGAACGGGATTCTGGCAGTACCCCTAAAGTAAAGTCATCTTCATATATAGACAAAACATTGAAAGTGCGAGTTGTATCAGCTGAAAATGATAATGTTGCTGTTAATCTGCCAATTAGACTTGTAAAAGTTGTGTTATTAGCTGGGCACAATATAGCTTCAAATATACCCCAGTCTGAAAAATACGTAAAAGACATTGATATTAGCTTAATTCTGGAGGCAATTGAACATGAATTAGACGGAAAAATTGTCGATGTTAGATCTGCAAATGGTGATACAATTTCCGTTACGATTGAATAGAGTACATTTATGTTAAACGTAAAAGTGAAAGCTAATGCAGTAAGACTTTCTATTCCAGTTCCTTACCTGGTGTTAAACATCGGTATTACTATACTTTCTTCCCGAGTGTTGAATAAAATGATAAATAAGTGGATTATTGCAGGTACGAAGGAAAAAGATATGTCATTTACAATTCCACAACTAAATAAAATGGAACTAAAAGAAATTGTGAAAGAACTGAAAAGACATAGAGGGCTTCATATAGTTGATGTTAAAGCAAAAGATGGTACAGAAGTCTTGATAAGGTTATAAATGGACCCTGTGACAAACATAACTTGAAAACTATTCAGAATAGTTTTCATGTTGTGTCGGACACAGGGACAAAGAACAGTCTGAGAAAACCGATAACAATTGGTTTTCACTGACTGTTTTTTTTGTTAAATGTTTTTTTGGCAAAAAATGAAATTATTTCTCACGTAAACTCGTTATTATAGATGAGTGACAAAAACGAGACATGCGCATGGTCGTTTTGAGTTGGGAGGTCAACATGGAAGAAGAGCTACGGTGGATCAAAGAAATACTATTAGGCAACAAACAAGCCTACGCCCACATTATTAATAAATATAAAAATCCGTTATTTGGAACAATTTTACGAATGACTAAAAATCCTCACGATGCTCAGGATCTCGTACAAGAAGCATTTATCAAAGTATATGACCAACTAGATAAATATGATAAAAAAGGTTCGTTTTCTGGTTGGTTGTATCGTGTGGCAATCAACCACTGTATGGATGAGTTCCGAAAGAAGCGCTATAAGATGAAACAAGTGGAGATTGATGAAGAAAAAGTAGTACATGTAAATCATCCAGAAGTTATTTATTTAAAAAACGAGAAAAGCAGACAATTAGAACGGCTAATCGCAACCTTACCAAAAGACGAACGAATGATTATTCTTTTACGCTATGTAAATGAATTAAGCTATAGCGAAATAAGTGAGCTAGTCGAAGTCCCTCTCTCGGATGTGCGTAATAAACTTCATCGTGCAAAGAAAAAAATGAGAGATACAGTAAAACAAGAAGGAGGATATTTTTATGAATTGTCCGAAGGCAGATAAACTTTCACAGTATGTTGATAATCTACTAATAGAAAAAGAGCATGCCGAAATACAAACGCATATTAAAAGCTGTGAAGGGTGCATGCGTGTCGTAGAAGCTTTCAAAGAGGAGCAGCAATTTATTAAAGAAACATTACAAACGCCAACTTTGCCTGATGATTTTGCATCCATTGTCCTGGAGCATCTGGAGCCCTATGAACAGAAGAGTATTCCGAAAAGAAGTAAGCCTTGGAAACGCATACTACTTACTGCAGCGGGAATAGTTTTAGCTTTAGGTATAACAGCTACATTTAGCCCTAGCTTTGCTCAATTAATAGGAGGATTTTTCGGCTCGGAACAGGCAGATGAAGGATTAAGAATTGCAATGGAAGAGGGGTTAGTGGAAAGGGTCAATTTAGAAGTAACGGACAATGGAATGACGCTTAAAGTAGAAGATGTTGTGATCGATTCTTCGAGAGTTGGACTTTCCTTTCAAGTTTTAAATAAAGATGGAAAACCCCTAGATACGAAACTGAACCTTGGCCTTGCTGATTCTGAGAATGAAAATAAGATTATTGGATTCGATCAAAATGGAAAAGAAATTAATAGAGTTGGAACAGGATGGTGGGAAGGAAGTGACTATGGATTTGCCGAAATTTCATTACGTGAACAAGAAGCAATAGAGAAGTTGACGGTAAAATTCGATTTAGTTGAACTTAATGGGGTAAGTGGCAACTGGCAGTTAGAAGTACCTGTGGATTTAAAAAAAATGAATAAGCTTACAACAACTATCCCATTAAATGATGATAAAACAAGCAGTTTTGGTGTGGCCGTTAATATGGAACAGGTCCAATTTTCAGCTTCTTCTACTGAACTATTGTATGAAACATCTTTTACAAAAGAAGAAAGTATTAAGGTGAACGAAGACATTAAAAAACTTAAAAAGGAATTAGGAGAAGGAATTATTAATGATAATGGTAAATATGACACATCTATTCAATACCATATAGAAAATGAAGATAAAAAAGTTATATATTATCATAATAACTATCTAGCGGATGAAGCAGACTCTAATAATTTGGGGATGCTACAAAGCTCTGGAAAAGGTATGGAACAGCTTGGCCAAGTTGCATGGAATGAATCATTTGTTCCACAAAAAGATAAGACCAAACTTACACTAGTATTGGATGGTGTCTATAAAAAAGTACCAACTGATTTCTCTATAAAAATAAAGCCAAAAGAATTGAATAAAGCGCCTGTTTCATTTGAATACGAAGGCAATTTTATTACGATTAAAAAAACCAAAAAACAGAGTGAGTTTTCTCTACGCAAGTCGTTGATACCAGTCGAGAAGGAAGATATTTTTAAAATTGAAATGGAAGGTAGCAGAGATGCACTTGCTCCAGAACTTGGAGAGTGGGTTCTAACAGACGACAAAGGAAAATCATATGCTACTTTACTGGATGGATCTTATCTTTACAAAAAAGATAAGAGCGATGGATACGAGTTAACAATGGGTCTCAAATCATATGACTTAAAGGAAGTTCCTGATGAATTAACACTTCACTTAATTTCCGTCACACGTTTTGAGGAAGTTAAAGATAAATGGATAGTTCCACTATATTAAAAAAAAGCATCTTCCTCTACAAATACATTGTAGAAGAAGACGCTTTTTTTTACTGTAGTATTTTGAAATAAAGTAGAAGGTTGATAAAAGTCGAACAGCGTACATACACTATTTGAAGGGTCCTAGTTTTGATATATAGCGTAAAACTCAGTTGTCCTACTATTGAACAACTACGAAAAAGAGGAGGCTGTATTATAGAAAAAGCATTACTATTAATTATTTTATTAAGAATGTTTTCTGGAAGCATTGATATAGTTGCTGCGATGTTTATGTTTAAATACAATGATTTAGAAAAGGCCTTTTATATCAATACACTCCTTGCTTTAGTGGGTCCAATCGTTTTAATTATTACGACAGGAATTGCATTGTTTGGCTTAGCTGAAAAAATATCTCTACTAAGAATAGTTTGTCTCTTCGGAGGAATCTCCCTCATTCTTTTCAGTTTAAATTCTAAATGAAAATACAAGTGAAAGATTGTATTATAAGGCTGAATTCTTTTCAGTTTTATTGATTTCATCGACTTGAATGCATTTAAAAACAATGAATAACAAGATAAATCCTAGGACACCTGCCGTAATATAGCTTATATGAAGATAATCTTTCATAACGAGTGACATAATGGGAGGGCCTGCTGCAACACCGATAAATCTTGCAGAGCTATAAAAAGAGGAGATAGTACCCCTTTCTTCTTTTTCTATATTTTCTGTAATAATGGCATCTAGTACAGGAAGTATTGCACCAATTGCTATACCCATTATGCTAGTGACAATTAATAGAAAAACGAGTCTTTTACTTGTAAATCCGACGAATAAAACACTTGCTGAAATTGCAATCAAACAAATAACCATCATTTTTTTTATTAATGTCAATTTTCCTTTAATATTTCGTCCGGTAATAAAAGAGGCGATGCAAAGAAATAGTAGTGGAATAGCCAAAATGAATCCTTTTTTTATTCCTTTTATATCGTGAGCGCTATCGAGGCTCTCGGATAAGAAAAATAGCACCCCAAATAAAATAAGCATGGCAAACATTCCAGTAAGGAATACGGTGAATAGCCATTTACCTTCCAGCTTGAATGTTTTTTTTATGTTAGATAAAAATTGTTTAAAAATGATTGGTTCATCTTTTTCCTTTGGGACTTTAACAAAGAAGAAAATAAGTACAATGGAGATTAAGCTAAAGAAGGATATAGAGAAGAACGGCAAAAACCATAAAAAAGCAGCAAACACTGAGCCGAGAATAGGACTTAGTACTTTGCCAAACGTATTCGATGTTTCAATAACACCTAAGCAGGAGCTCGTTTTTTCATCATCATCTTTATACAAATCACCTACGAGGGGTAATACAATCGGCATAGCACCAGATGCCCCTACGCCCTGCAAAATCCTTCCTATAATGATCCAAGTATATGGGTCTTCCATTTTCCATGAAGCAAATCCTGCGATTAGACCACCGATTAATGCTAGGATTAAACTCGGTAAAATCACCACTTTTCTTCCGAAACGATCCGATAAATATCCAGCTACTGGAATGAGAAAAATGGCTGCAACTGAGTAGCTGGTAATAATCATGCTAGACTGAAATGAAGTAATTCCAACTTTTTTTTCTAAAATTGGTAGTACTGGAATTAGCATAGAATTTCCGAGTGTCATAATTAGTGGAATAGAGGCCAAACTGACAATACACCAAATACTTACTTTACCTTCACCTTTATTTGTATTTTCCATACCGGCACCTCCATGATTCCTTGGAATGGATTTATTAATGGTATGGTTTCCTTACAAGTTTTTTTTATGCCCTAAAATCAAAAAAGTGATCGATAAGCTTGAATGCCAAAGTATATACCGAATCCGATCATGGATAAGGAAGAAATAATAGAAATGAATGTCAAAAATGAGGGAGATAACAACTTACGAGAACCACTAGATACAACCGCCATTATGAAGTCCACTAGAGAAATTCCAAGTAAAATCGCAACACTATACAATATTATTTGATAACTTGACGTAGTACCGGCTCCTCCTACTAAAATAGAACCGTATATGCCTAACCAAAAAAGAATGGTTAATGGATTCAATAATGCTATGAGAAAGCCGGATAATAATGAGTGTCTCAGTCGGATTATTTTGCGGAATTTGGTGTCCATCTCAATATGACGTAGCGTAAGTAAATTTTCAATACCAGTGTACATAAGAACAAAAAAACCAAATGACCATAAGAATGTTTTCATAAAAGGGGAGTCGATAAATTGTGCAACTCCAAAATAAACCGTGAGCATGTATAAAATGTCTGTTACTATAGCACCGAGCGCAAAAAACCAAGCATGAAAAAAACCATTTTTAATACCCGTATTTAGTAAAGTTGCCTTAACAGGGCCAATCGGTGCCGCTAAAGAAACACCTAAAAAGAAATAAGTAAGCATGGAATTCATAAAAATAGCCTCCGTTTAAATGATGTCTTTGCATCATATTCGGAACGAACTACTTGTACGACTACTTAAAAGGACCATTGAACGAAATATTTTGGTCCCTGTGACAGACACAATTCGGAAGCTATTCAGAATAGTTTAGGATTTGTGTCGAACATAGGGACATAGTTAATTTCCGTCACACGTTTTGAGGAATTTAAAGATAAATGGATAGTTCCACTATATTAAAAAAAAGCATCTTCCTCTACAAATACATTGTAGAAGAAGACGCTTTTTTTTACTGTAGTATTTTGAAATAAAGTAGAAGGTTGATAAAAGTCGAACAGCGTACATACACTATTTGAAGGGTCCTAGTTTTGATATATAGCGTAAAACTCAGTTGTCCTACTATTGAACAACTACGAAAAAGAGGAGGCTGTATTATAGAAAAAGCATTACTATTAATTATTTTATTAAGAATGTTTTCTGGAAGCATTGATATAGTTGCTGCGATGTTTATGTTTAAATACAATGATTTAGAAAAGGCCTTTTATATCAATACACTCCTTGCTTTAGTGGGTCCAATCGTTTTAATTATTACGACAGGAATTGCATTGTTTGGCTTAGCTGAAAAAATATCTCTACTAAGAATAGTTTGTCTCTTCGGAGGAATCTCCCTCATTCTTTTCAGTTTAAATTCTAAATGAAAATACAGGTATAAGGCTGAATTTTTTATTTGATTGAATCGAATATAAGAACAAAGAAAAAAGTAGCTTGTATTAAACCTTCTTTATTGTAAAAGATAATAATGAATTTTAGTTATTAATATGAGCATTTTGCTAAAATTCATACAAAAAATGAAGGAGGTTAATCTGTGAGAACTACACATCGAATAGCTTTAGTACTCATTATTATTGGTGCAATTAATTGGGGGCTAATCGGCTTTTTTAAATTTGACTTAGTAAGCTCCATATTTGGAGGACAAACTGCGCTTTTCTCTAGAATTATCTTTGGTCTTGTTGGAATAAGTGGACTAATTTGTTTACCGCTTTTATTTGAACCAGCGAGGGATGTTGGAGTCGAAAGAGGTCGTACAGGTTACAGAAATGCTAATTTAGGGACAGAATTTAGTGAAGAAGAAGACTTTACCGATATAAGGGAGTATTCGAAGCAAGATTCTGATGAAAAGAAATAAGTAAATATAAATGTAGGAGGGGCTTTCAAAAAAAGAAAGTCCCTTCTATGTTTATAAGCTGTTTTCATTCAAAACAATAGCATAGTCAATTGTTAAAAAAGGCAAAGAAAATATTTTCATCTGATGTTTTGCATGGAGCTGATCTTCTTTCATTTCCCTTATTAAAAATTGTTCTTGTAGTGGTAGTTTAAAAACGTATTTGTTAGCCGTTAAATATATTCCAGCATCTGAATTAGCTGCTCCTTTACTTGTTAAAAGAAGTTTTTCTCCTTGTTGGTGCAACTCTAGAATACCGATCATGGACGACCAAGGTAGGGGTAAGGAGATATTCATATACGTGTTACCTTTTGTTTGATAGGAAGAATAGAGAGCAACAAAAATTATGTCCTTTTCTATTTTTCGAATCCATGCCCTTGTCTTTTCACGACCATCTTCTATCGCTACTATGTCCCCTGTCATTTCCATTTGTTTAGCTGAAATCGGTAGATTGAGCTGTTGAACTTTTCGACTGATAAGTTTATATATAAACGCTAACGGCTTAAACCAACTATGCCAGCGTACTTCCGAAAATAATCTATATTGAGTAGTATTTTCATAAAAATGAATGATTGATGATGGCAGTTTTTCCTTATCAACGTATATACTCATGTCATCTACAAGACCCTTGAAAGTATCTGTACCCAAATTTTTCGTTAGAATCTCTTCGCCAATTATGCGCTTTCCTCTAATAGTACTTAGAGGAAACTGAGAGCTTCTTTCTTTTGATGGGGGAGTAAATAAAGACCACCCAATCACCCCGCATAATGCGAATAAAACACAATTAAAGAAGCCATGAAAACGCAACATGAAGTCTATATCTACGTTAGTAATTCTTGCCGCATATAACAAAGAAAAAATAATCGTAACACCTAAAGATCCGAATGATAATCGAACGAGAACTGCTTGTATAGTACTTGCAAAATACGCTTTAAAAGTTAAATAAATAAGTCCATAAATTCCGAAGATATATAGAAGGACTGAAACGATTTCTAGCCACGGAAAGAACGTAATGCCAATTGCAACGACAATCGGGCATATTAAAATGATTGTGCAAACAACTTTGTATAAAGTTGTTTTATACAAACGACCAAGAAATCCGACGAAGATAGGTAGTAAAAAAGCAGAGTAATGAAAGTGAATAGCGGTCAGCCATGTTAACAAAGGTGAAAAACCAGTATCTATTTCTGCAATATAAGCAAAAAACCAAGCCCCACCAATGAATAAATACATTAACCCCATATGAATAGAAAACTCTTCTAAATTAGCGAATCCTCTTCGTATAAATCTTCCAAACCCATACAAGGCAACAACTAATGTGAAAAGTAAATAAATAATAGCAAATAATATATTCCATCCAACCGGTACTGTCGTTTGTAAAATGAAAACCGCAGCAAAAGCTGGAATGGCGAAATAATAATATAGTTTATACTCTTGTTTCCATATTAATTGAAAAGTAAGAGGAACAAATACAAGCTGTGCCGCAGTTAGCATTAAAAAATACCAAGGTGTCATGCTAAAAATGATAACAATCAGGAATAAAATAATATGTAGTATGGCAATTTTTTTAAAAGTCATCGGCTTTAAATTCTCCTTCATATTCAAATAACTGACCGATTAATGGATTTGTAATGACGACATGTATGGAAAAAAGCTCGCTTTCTTCTATATAATATTCTGTTACTTGCACGTTTCCTTGTAACAATTTAGGTAGAGGAATTTCAATTGGACCTAAGACCAAACGCTGTTTTCCCGATTCAATCCGCATATGACCTTCCTCTGAAACAAAGAAAATCAATTCGGAGTAGAGTAAGCTTGGTTCCCCTAAATAATCTTTTACAACGTTTTTCCCCGTATCCAAACTCATTAGTGCATTAAAATATCTTTTTCTCTTCGGGAAATGAAAAGCTCTTTCCCAGTGAACTTGATTTTCTCCGCCAGCTCCAACTTGGCTCGTATTACTAATCGTAAATGGAATATTATCTCCTTTCTCTGGAAATAAAAATTTCCACCGCGTACCTAGTAAAAAAAGTGGAAACATCCATTTTGGTCCTCCACTTATTTTTTTCATTGTGCCAGTTGCTTTAAATGATTTTCCTATAGGCAGTTCATATCTTTTGCGGAGCATTGGTTGTAACTGCTGAAATTGTTCTCTTAATATTTCTTCATAGATAGACATACACATGCTCCTTATCTTTTTCGTTTGCAGCTTTTGGCAGACGGAATATCGTTATTCATGAAAAAGCCGATCATTGAAATAACAAATAAAGTTAAGTTAAATGTTAATGGATTGAATGGATGACTTAGAGAAGCAGGCACCGCAATAATTGCAGAGAGTGTTAATAATGGAAAAAGTATTAACTGTAAGCCTAGTAATCTCTTTTTATTTTCATAAAATAACCAAATGAACCCGAAGATTATTTCTACTATACCAATCCATAAAACCGCAGTTGTCGCTTGGCTTAACCTTACGGACAGTAAACTTTTAGTCATAGAAATTTCTTCTGGATGCTTCATTAACAATTTAGGAATTAAACCTTGATAAATCCAGATGAATGCGAATAAAAAAGTTATCATCCAATGACTAAAAAATCTTCGGTATTGTATGGAAGGTGACTCTCCTTTTTCAAGCCATCTTTTTAGTACATCAAAACTTAGTGCGGTTGCCCATCCCATAAGTGGTCGAAACAATAGAAAATCAAACAACTTCCCTAGAGCTCTAAAATTAGTTTTGTAATCATACTGTGTAAGAAATTTAATCGAATTTTGCTCAGGTTTATATTTCCAATAGCCTTTACCTGATCGAATAATGGAAATTGGTTGTTCTGTCCCAAAGTGTAAGGAGGAAGTTCTTGAACCATCTTCTGCGTGAAAAGATCCAACACTTTTTCCAAAACCTGCAATATTTAGTCCAAATCCGATATTCGTTTTATATAAAAAATGTTGGGGTTCATTTTCTTGTTTCGGTAAATAAGTGATAGAAGAAAAACGAAGATCCCATTGCTCATGTAAATCTGGTTTTTGCGTCGCATCCCACAGCTTTTCCATATCTGAATAAATAGATATTTCTACATATATTGGCTTGTTTTTCATACGATTCACCTCCAGTCAAGCTTATCATAAGATGGAGGTATTTTGACTAGTCGTGAAGAATAGGTATAGATTGGATCAAAAAAGAAACGGTAATGAAAGGGAGATTCCATATGTTTTATGTAAATGTTGAAGCGGCAGTGTTTAAGGATGACAAGTGGCTACTTATAAGAAGGAGTATGAAGGAGGAGCACGCTGGAGGTGAGCTGTCCTTAGTAGGTGGTACTGTAGACAATGAAGGCAATTCTAACGATATTTTGGAAAGGACATTACGTCGAGAGCTTTTGGAAGAAGTCGGAGTCGAAGTAAAGGACCTCATTCAATATGTTCGGAATACTTCATTTGTATTAGCAAGTGGGAAGGAGGTTGTGGACATAGTGTTTCTTTGTGAATTTGATAAAGGGGAACCATATGCAAAAAGTCCAGATGAGATTGAATCTATTCAATGGATGACGACTGACGAAATTGTTAATCACGAGGAGGTACAGTTTTATTTGAGTGACAATATTTTAGCGGCAGAGGCTATGAGAAAAAAGAGAGTTTGGTAAAGTAGAAACGTATGTTTTCAGTAAATCAATGTAATAAAATTAAGGGGGTCATCTACTTTGAAAATAACTGATACAGTTCCGTACTTTCTAAAAAATTATGAACCATCAATTAGCTTTTTAAGAAAATACTATGCAGAATATCCAAATATTTTTGCAGATTATTTTCCTCGTCATTGCAAAGACACAGATAAAAGGCATGGTGAGTCGATAAAAAAATACCCGCAACATTTTTCATCTATTAAACAAGTGTACAAAAACATTTTACCTATTATAGAAGGAGTTGCAGCCGAATACGAAAAGTTGTATCAAATTAATTTTCCGATTGAAATAAACTTGATCGTTGGTGGATTTGGATCAAATGCCTATACAAATCGTCAAATTATTCCAGACATCACGTTTGCATTAGAGAAGCTATCATCAGAACCTAACCATCTAAGAGTAATTGTTGCTCACGAATTTGGACATGTGGCACAAAATATTATATCGAATAATGCAGGTCTGGATTGGCCAAAAGTTGACTGGATTAATCCGCTTCTTTGGCTTTATCGTGAAGGAGCTGCAACACACTTCTCGCGCCAAATAGTTTCAAAAGAACATCCTTCCATTTATTTTTCTTACGATGATATGGGGCACGATTGGTTATCTTTTGCAAATGAAAATACAAGAGATATCAAAAATGCGTTTGCTGAGGACTATTTAGCTTTAAAATCAGATGATTTATATCATGAGTGGTTTTCCATTAATGGCGGGAGAAAGTTTGGATACAGCAGATTAGCCTATTTTATTGGGTATTTATTTTTCCAGCATGAATTAGAGAAGTTTGGTGAAATGGCTACTATTGTAGCGTGGAAAGAGGAGGATTTTTTAGAACGAGTAAAACAGTGGCTTATCCAAGGGGAATGAAAAAATTAGTTATTTATTAAGGAGAAGATTTAATGACAAATTCAATGTTTACAGACAATCTAGAGGAATATGATGACCCTATTTCATATGATTTGGAGAATAATGCGTACGTAGGGGAATTGCCATTTCTTATGCAATGGGCTTCCGAAAAAAAGGGACCGATTATTGATTTAGCCTGTGGTACGGGAAGACTTACGATTCCTTTGGCGAGCAAAGGCTATGAAATGATAGGAGTAGATTTACACACCGGAATGCTTAAACAGGCTCAAAGGAAAGCACGTGAACTTGATTTGCAAATTGAATGGGTTGAGCAGGATTGCACACAGCTAAATTTGGATGTGAAAAGTCCATTAGTCTACATGGTTGGAAACTCCATTCAACATTTTCGTACGAATGAATCACAAAATCAGCTTTTATCTTCAATCCATAATCACTTATTAGAAAATGGAGTGTTTATTTTTGGAACGAGATTTCCTAGCTCGGAGGAGTTATTGCAGCCAAATACAGAAGAGTATTGGAAAACATACATAGATACAAACAGCAACGAAGAAGTGGACGTTTCTACAATTAGTAACTACGATGCTTTAGGTCAAATTCAACATTACACGACCATTAGAAGGATTAAAAATGCTAATGGTGAAGTAATAAATGAAAAACGAACGAATATAAGCTTACGATATACTTATCCAAAAGAAATGGAAAGATTGCTGGCGGAAAGTAGATTTGACGTTGTGCATGTATATAAAGATTGGAAAGGCACTCCTATTGATAATGAAAGCTATGAAATGATCTATGTATGTAGAAAAAAAGGGAATCGCTGAATTTGTCCCTGTGTCCGAATTGTGTTGAACACTGGGACCAAAAAAGCTCATTCATTTTGGATGGGTTTTTTATTATGAAAAAATGAAATGTTCTAAATATATTGAATTTTAAATTCTAATAATATAGAATTTATAGAAAAGAAATGAGGGGATAAAATGGATGTTTTAAATCTTTCGAGTAGGAAACGAAAAACGTATCAAGTGCATATAACGTACTCGGTTTTATGGGAATGCGCTCTAGGAATAGCTGCAATAACTAATACACCACTTATTAAATCTTTAGAAAAACCATCGAAATATTGGAGTGATATTAAGGAATCTCTACCTAAGAAACTACTAGATGATCTAGACTTTGTCGAAAGTAATAATACATGGAAGTCTTTATTGCAGCTGCTACATGAAAAAGATTTCGCACATTTATCGGAGTTTGTTGATTTCATTCAAGAACTTCCTGCAACCGAATTAAAATTTGTTTGTTTGCCATTCGTAGATCTAAAATATGAAACGTTGAGACGAGATGCTGCATTAGGTCAAGAAGAAGCAATAAATGAAATGCAAAAATTCACAATCGACAATCCATTTTTTCCTCGCTATGTAGAATTTATAAGCAAGGTCGATGTAGTACAACTTAGAGAACATCTTATAAGTGTTATGACAGGTTGGTATGAAGCAGTAATACAAAAAGATTCAGAGCAACTTCATAAAATTTTGCAAACAGATTTTGAAATGAAGACGAAGATGGCTGAAAAAATGTCTCCAGAAGAATTTGTTGAATGGGCAACAGGCGGAATAACCTATTTGCCAGAGCCTGGTGTAAATAACGTTTTGTTAATCCCACAATATATTTATCGTCCGTGGAATATAGAGGCAGATGTAGAGGAAACAAAGGTTTTTTATTATCCTATAGCGAACGAAAGTATTACACCAAATGATCGATACACTCCAAACAACTTTTTAATACTAAAACATAAAGCGCTAGGGGATGATGTACGTCTTAGGATTGTGAAATTATTACATGAAAAAGACCGTACATTGCAAGATATTACCGAGCAATTAAATATTGGTAAGTCTACCATTCATCATCATCTTAAAATTTTGAGGGCTGCTAATTTAGTAGAGATTTTGGATTCCAAGTATTCACTTAAAAGGAATGCAGTAGATGCCCTTTCAAAAGATTTAGAGCTTTATTTGGAACAGTAATAATTGGAATGGGCGTGATTTTGAATGAGTAATAGTTTACTAAAGAACCGTCAGTTTCTCATTGTTTGGATAGGAAATGTTATATCAGAATTGGGAGGGGCTTTCGGTACCTTTTGTAATTCCATTCTTATATATCAGCTAACAAATTCGACAATGGCGTTAGGGAGTATGTGGCTACTTTATTTTATCCCATCGCTTTTTTTGCAATTGTTCATTGGTCCTTTTATTGATAGATGGAGTCGAAAATGGATTATGGTATTTTCTCAATGGACGAGAGGGTTAATTTTTCTTATTCCACTCTTTTCATTAGTATTTGGGAACTTAGAAGCTTGGCATATTTATGCTGTCCAAATTATCGTAGGTTTAATAACTCCTATATATACACCAGCCAATCAAGCGATTACTCCTACTATTGTGACAAAGGATCAATTAAGCTCAGCTAATGCGTATATTGATGGAGCTGTTAGATTAATGACTTTCTCTGCACCTATTTTAGGTGGCATCGTTATAGAATATATGGGGGTAATACCAACTTTGGTTTTTGTGTGTGGAATACTTATCTGCAGTGGAACTCTTTTGCTCTTCATTAGAGAGGAGAGAAGCATCCAAAGTATACGGAAATCTTGGTTAGAACAATTTATGGAAGGTATATCTTACTTTTTTAAGCAACCTGTCATTGTTTGGTTAGGAATTTTTTTGGCTTTCGTGCAATTTGGAGTGGGGGTGACGATGGTTGTTACTCTTCCTTATATTACAAATGAATTATCAGGAAGTTATGCTGAGTATGGATATTTCATGGCAAGTTTTCCATTGGGCTATGTAATTGGTTCCATATTTGTAGGGAAGGTTAAATATAAGAGTCGTAGAGTTTTAATGCTGGGAGCATTAGTTATTGGTGGATTAACGTTCATTTCTTTAGGGTTTAATCAAAGTATCGTGTTTGCAATTGTCACGGAGGTTACTGCAGGAATATCTATGGCTTTTTTTGGTGTCCATAATATTACGATTTTTCAACAAACGGTACCCAATGAGTTAATGGGAAAAGTATCTTCTGTACGACTTTTTATTATCAGAGCTGCGATGCCATTAGGTGTACTTACAGGAGGCTTCTTGAGTGAACTTTGGGGCATACGACCAATGTACTTTTTAATAGGAACAATTATTTGTACTGTATCTCTATTAGGAATTTTGCTCCCTTACTTTAAGTTTTTGGATGATCCAAATAGGGATAGTCGTGCTGCTTCCTAATTTTACAATTTTAAGTGTTTTTTATTACAAATATTGTAGAAAAGCCAATCATCTATTTAATTTTTCATGGGGGTAGTTTAATGAAACAAGAAACAGTAAGTCGTATAAATCAAATAGGATGGAATCAATCTGCCTATCAAGCTTGGACGAATCGCCATGGCTTACCAAAAGAATATGCTAAAAAATTGATAGAAAGCCCAACAGCATCTGTTGCTCACTATTTAAAATTAATGGGAGATATAAAAGGTAAAAAAATTGCAAATTTCTTAGGGTCCAAAGGAAATAAGGCGGTATCTTTTGCTTTGTTAGGTGCAGAAGTTTGTGTGGTAGATATTTCAGAGGATAATAGAAAGTACGCAATGGAATTAGCTAAAGAAGCAGGAGTAAATATAAAATACATTGTTTCAGATATTTTAGAAGTTCCCGAGGAAGAAAATTTAGTAGATTTTGATTGTGTACTATTAGAATTAGGTGTACTGCATTACTTTGTAGATTTATTACCGTTATTTCAAGTAGTTTACGATTCTCTTAAATCAGGGGGACAATTTATTTTAAGAGATTATCATCCCATTCTTTCAAAGCTAGTAAATGTAAAAGAAGATGAACTGATTGCTAATGGGAATTATTTCAATAATGAAGTGATAGAAGAGGATATTGCTTACAGTACCTTGTTATCGGAGGAAGAACGTTCTGCTTTGAAAAAGGTAAATATTAGAAGATGGACTTTAGCTGAAATTATTACAGCTATCTCAACTGCAGGTTTTCGTATTAGTTATCTGGAAGAAGAGGCAGGAGTAAGATGGGCTTTTCCATCGAATTCACCAGAGGGAATAGAAAATAGAGTACCTGGATTATATACATTAATTGCAATGAAAGAGGGATGACAATAGGTCCCTGTGACAGACGCAATTCGAAAGCTATTCAGAATAGTATTAAATTTATGTCGGACACAGGGTCAAAAACAACTTCATCCTTTCTTCATCACATAAAACCCGCTCCATGCAAATAGAAGGGAAGCAATATAGAAGATACTCCCAATCGTTAGGAAGTCTACTAAATAACCGGTCGCAATTACAGCAATAGCAGCTCCGACGGATGTCCAAATATGGTATTGTCCAATTTCTTTTCCTGCTGTTTCTTTTTGGACAGTGCGGGCTAATACTGTTTTTTCAGAGTTTTTTTGAACTGCTCCAAGTAAACCCATCACAATTTGCAAGACGTAAACATGCCAGATTTCATAAGCAAGGGGGAAAATAAGTAAAATTAGTGCCATTCCCCATGAATAAATGATTAAGAGCATTTTATCGCCAGCATGGTCAGCATATTTTCCAATTATGGAATAGCTAAGTGCTGCCGTGAGTGCAAATAATCCGTATGCCCAGCCAAACTGTGAATAGCTGTTGCCAACGTTTTTTAAAAGCAGGACATAGAACGGAAAAATCATGCTAGACGCCATTCCTATAACACCTTGATATACAATAAATCTTCTATAATTCATTTGTGATACTCCTCATAAAAAAGATTCATAAATCGTTTGTCTGGGTCATATTTTTCTTTCATTTCAAAGAATTTTTGGGTGTTAGGATACGCTGTCTCTAACTGTTCTTTTGTCGGATAACTATAGTAGGGAAGATAGTAGCTCCCACCGTGATCGATTGTTACATCAATCATATCTCGAATGACTCTTCCGGTTTCTTCAATACTTTCCTCACTAGTTCCTTGATTAATGAGCATAACAAGTGCAAACATATCATCTTTTGCATAGGACATAAGTGACTCTTCATTTTTTCCAACATATCGAACAGTAATATTGAGTAGGTTAAAATCTTTTTCATCTTTTAACGTTTCTCGCAAGTCATCGATATATGGCTCAAATTGATTTATTGGCACAAAATACTCCTGTAGCACTTCCGTTTTTTTCGTATGATCATAATCCATGAACGCTGAATCCGACCGCATGACATTGTTTCTGGAAATGTATGAGTCGTCTAGCTTATCATTGTACGCTTGTTGAGTAGTCCAGAACATATTTTTGCCCCAATCATTTAAGCGAGAAAGTCCAAGAAAAAGTTTTGGAAAAGCAACAATCGTTTCACGCTTTAACGATGTATGGTTTTTTATTTGTGCCTGATTATCAGCCGTGTAATAGTCCGTAACATACATTTCGGTTAAATAACTATCTGGAGCTACTGAAATTCTTGCTAAATGCATTTTCACGGTGTCATCTAGTAGAACATTTGTAGTGAAATACGCACTGTATTCATCATAAGCAAGAGATTGGGTATGCGTTTGATAAAGTTCATCATCTGTTAATTGCAACGTCACATCGAGAATTACCCCAAATAATCCGTAGCCTCCGATAACTAACGGAAAGAGTTCGGGGTTTTCTTGTCGACTAACATGAATAATATTTCCTTCCGCATTAAGTAATCTAAAAGACTCAACTGTTTCAATCAAGGAGGTGCTTCGAATATCACGACCGTGCACATTCACACTTAGCGAACCACCGACTGTAAAAATATTTTGCGACTGACTAACTTTTAATGCGAGCCCACGAGGGTTTATGTAAGATTGAATATCAGCCCATGTTACGCCACTTTGCACAGTTATTATTTTGTTCTCAATATCTAATGCTAAAATTTTATTGTAGCTTTTCATATCGAGCAGAATACCGCTAGGGTATAGTGTATGGCCGCCTTGGCTATGTTGCATTCCTGCAATGGAAATCGGATCGTTATTCTGATTTGCTCCTATTACAATTTGTTTCAGTTTCACTTCGCTATCTTCGGATTTCATAGCTTTCATCTTGACTGGCAGGAGGCGACCATGATCTTCAACAACTGGATTGGTAAGCTGAGTTTGAAATATTTGTACGGAACAAATAAATAACAGCACATATAGAATTATAAAGAAATATCGGATTTTGAAAATGTGCCTCGCCTCCTTGTTGCATATATTTTACCATTATATTTTTGGGAAATGTCCTATTTCCATACAAAAAAGGAGAGATGAAATCATCTCTCCTTTTTCTTAGTAGGTCCCTGTGACAGACACAATTCAAGAACAATTCAGAATAGTTCCCGAATTGTGTTTAACACAGGAACAAAAAAACTTATTTCCCTTTAAACACTGGCTTTCTTTTCTCACTGAATGCATTTAATGCTTCGATACGATCCTCTGTTGGAATGGTCATTTCATACGCCTTGCGTTCTATATGTAGACCTGTGTGTAAGTCTGTATTCATACCATGTTTGACTGCGAATTTCGCTTGTTGAAGTGCTATTGGACCATTTGCAAGCATAAGCTCAGCAAAGTTTTCCGTTTCTTCTATTAACTTTTCTCTTGCAGTTACTTTTGTCAATAAACCATAAGCAAGTGCTTCATCTGCTTTTAATCTCTTCGCTGTTAAGATTAATTCTAACGCTTTTGCTTCGCCGATAAGTCGTGGTAGACGCTGTGTACCACCAGCACCAGGAATGATGGCCAAGCTTGTTTCTGTTAGACCAAGTTGAATATCATCAGCTGCAATTCGGAAATCACATGCAAGCGCAAGCTCAGTTCCTCCACCAAATGCATATCCATTTATCATGGCAATTGTCGGCTGTGGTAAATTTTCAATAGCTGAAAACACTTCACCAATTTTATAAACATTCCTTTTCACTTGTTGATCAGTTAATGTTTTTCGTTCTTTCAAATCTGCTCCAACGCTAAATGATTTCTCACCAGCACCCGTGAAAATAACGACACGAATATCTGGATTAATACGAATAGATTCTGCAATATCACCTAATTTTCGTAACATATCATAATTAAAAGCATTTAATGAATCGGATCTGTTTAGTGTGACATATGCAATATTTTTTTGCTGTTCATATCGAATGGAATCCATTTTTTTTTTCCCCCTAAAAGTACAGTAGTATGACTATACAAAACATACCATTTTCTTTGAAGTCTGTCATCACTGCAATTACTTCGAAGATAGGTCGATTTTCTTTTTCAATTTTGTTATACTAGATAGTAATCAAAATTAACGAATATGAGGTATTCACGTGGACATTTTTGTTGCGAGACAACCGATTTTTACTGAGAATGAACATATTTTTGCTTATGAACTATTATATCGCAATGGAAAACAAGATTCTTTTCCTATGTTAGATGGCGACAGAGCAACATTAGATGTCCTAACGAATTCTTTTTTGACTATCGGAATTAATGAATTAGCTGGTGATAAACTATGTTTTATCAACTTTACAGAAAACTTATTGAATAAAGAAGTAGTTAGTAAATTTCCGGCAGAACGAATTGTCATAGAAATTTTGGAGAACATTCCCATCACAATGGAACTGATTGAAGAGCTAAGGGAGATAAAATCATTAGGATTTTTTATAGCATTAGATGACTTTGTTCTTCAAAAAAATGTTGATTTGTATGATGAGTTATTTACTATTGTTGATTATATTAAAGTTGATTTTATTTTAAGTAGTCTGGCAGAACGACAAGCAATAGAGCAAATTGTTAAAGCTAATTATCCGCATATTGTGCTACTTGCAGAGAAAGTAGAAACTCGTGCTCAATTTTATGCGGCAAAAGCTGTTGGTTATGAGCTGTTTCAAGGTTACTTTTTTGCAAAGCCGGAAATTATTAAAGGAACAGAAATTCCGGCAAATATTGCCCAATATTTTCGAGTTATAGGTTTGTTAAAAGATGAAAGTGTCACTATTGAAGAAATTGCAGAGGAAATCGAACGAGATGTTTCTCTTTCATTTAAAGTGTTAAAAATGATTAATTCACCTGTAGTTCGTACAAAATCAAAAGTTCGATCTATTAAACAAGGTGTGTTAATGCTTGGGTTAGATGAATTAAATCATTGGTTGTATGTGCTATTACTCCGTGAATCAAAAACAAAGGATTTTGAAAATGGTTTAGCTTTAATTGAGGCTTCGCTATTTAGAGCGAAATTTTGTGAGCTTTTAGCAAAGCAAAAGCAGTTGAAAAATGCATCTGAGTATTTCCTTATTGGAATATTTTCTTTAATTGATACATTATTGCATCGTTCGATGAATCAATTATTGCAGGAATTGCCTTTAACAGATGAGGTTGCAGAAACACTTTCAGGAGCTAATACAGCAATGTTGCCATTCTTAGAGCTAGCCATTGCATGCGATGAAGTTCGATGGGACGATATGATTGCAGGAGCTAATGCAATTGAAGTGGATCATGCTACATTAAATAGCTTGTATATAGAAGCTCGTCGATGGGCAACAGATGTTGCGAACTAAAAAACTGTCCAATCTCTACATAAGAGATGGACAGTTTTTTTATATAAAAGAATAAATTCCATGTATTATTTTAGTGCAAATAAGCAATATTAATCGTATGAATCCTTTTGAAGAAACTGATTTCGAGTTGTTAAAAACGCTTCGTTTGAGAGACGATTCATTCGCTTTAAAAAATGCATATTTAAAATATTTGCAAACCCAATTTGCCGACTAATGGTTGTTGTAGAAGAATTGACATCTAATGTTTGTCCATTTGTTAAAATAATCGAACACCCATCTTTACTTGGGTGAAATGATTGAATTGCTTTAAGTGAAAACCAAACGTTTAAATCCGATTTCGGAGATAATGTAGGTATTAAAATGCATGGATTTCCATAGTCATGTGCTATGACTGCAGGCAATTTATGATATTTTCCAATAGCTTCTCTAGATAATTTAACGGATTGTTGAAAAGAAGAACCGTAATAAGAACATGATTGACGCACAATGTCATAAGGCTTTTTGCCTATTACTAACGATTCTCCAGAGAATTTGGTAACCTTTGTAAATGTTTTATTATTCATCTGAATTGGCTGTAATACCGCAGTTTCAAATGAAATGATGAAAAACTTATCTTCGGTTTGAATAGACATAAATTATCACTCCTTAGTAGAATATACATCAATTATAGTTAAATATGGAAAAAAAGCAATACTATACAATGAATATTCTGAAAATAATTATGGTGTAAATTCTAAATCTTCCGAAATCTATTGCAACTCTAGCTCAGCTTTTATATAATGAAAAAAAGGCATCGGGGTGATGGAAATGGACAAACAATATTCATACGCTGATTTTTTAAAAGCAATGGCTCAAACAGGGAAAGAAAGCTCTGCAGAAAAGTTGTTAAATGAAATTTATCTTGATATGTTTTTGAACATTATCCACCGGGAACAAAGTTACTGCCGAATAATTGATTTAATTGACGGAGCGCTAGATCGAAAAGATCAAGCTGCATTTATGAAGTACACAGATGCACTGCATCATTTACAAAATATGAAGTAAAGCCGCTTATGCAGAGCGGCTTTTCTTTTCATTGTCAGAAAACATACGTTCGTTTTTATTTGTATTTGAAAAAGATAATATGTTAAAATGAAAGCATTCAAAACATAGGAGGCCGCGTATGGAACGATTATTCGAATTGCAAGCTCCGTATGAGCCAGCAGGAGATCAAATAAAGGCCATAGAGCAACTTGTAGAAGGGCTTGAAGAAGGAAAAAAACATCAAACATTGCTTGGTGCAACGGGTACTGGAAAAACATTTACGATGTCCAATGTTATTCAACAAGTCAATAAACCGACGCTAGTCATGGCGCATAATAAAACACTCGCTGGACAACTTTATAGTGAATTTAAAGAGTTTTTTCCAAACAATGCAGTGGAATATTTCGTGAGCTATTATGACTATTTTCAACCAGAAGCCTACGTACCCCAAACAGATACTTATATAGAAAAAGATTCAAGCATTAACGAAGAAATTGATAAGCTGCGCCACTCTGCGACATCTTCTCTCTTTGAAAGACAAGATGTCATCATTATAGCGTCTGTTTCGTGTATATATGGGCTAGGGAATCCGGAAGAATATAGAGAAATGGTCGTATCACTTCGAACGGGAATGGAAATTGAGCGAAATCAGTTATTGAGAAAGCTAGTGGATATTCAATATGAACGAAATGATATTAATTTTACTCGTGGAGCTTTTCGTGTTCGTGGAGATGTAGTGGAAATCTTCCCAGCATCACGTGATGAGAAATGTCTTCGTGTGGAGTTTTTTGGCGATGAAATTGATCGTATACGAGAAGTGAATGCATTAACTGGAGAAATATTAGCAGAACGTGAACATGTTGCCATTTTCCCAGCTTCCCATTTCGTTACTCGTGAAGAAAAATTATTATTGGCAATAGAAAATATCGAAAAAGAATTAGAAGAGCAACTAACGATTATGCGGAAAGAAGATAAATTACTAGAGGCACAGCGACTCGAACAACGTACAAGATATGACTTAGAAATGATGCGTGAAATGGGTTTCTGTTCGGGAATTGAAAACTATTCCCGTCACTTAACGTTAAGAGAAGCGGGAGCGACTCCATATACATTACTCGATTACTTCCCGAAAGATTTTTTACTCGTTGTAGATGAAAGTCATGTTTCATTGCCACAAGTAAGGGGAATGTTCAATGGTGACCAGGCTAGAAAATCAGTGCTTGTCAATCATGGTTTTAGACTACCATCTGCACTAGATAACCGGCCGCTTACTTTTAGTGAATTTGAAGATCATGTTCATCAAGCAGTGTTTGTATCCGCAACTCCTGGGCCATATGAGTTGGAGCACACACCAGAAATGGTAGAACAAATTATTCGTCCAACTGGGTTGCTTGATCCTGTCATTACAGTGAAACCAATTGAAGGGCAAATCGATGATTTGATTAATGAAATACATGAGCGCGCTGCGAAAAATGAGCGTGTGCTTATTACAACATTAACAAAGAAAATGTCAGAGGACTTAACTGATTATTTAAAAGAAATTGGTATCAAAGTGCAGTACTTACATTCTGAAGTAAAAACATTGGAACGTATCGAAATCATACGAGAACTTCGATTAGGGATATACGATGTTTTAATCGGGATTAACTTATTAAGAGAAGGTATCGATATTCCAGAAGTTTCATTAGTAGCGATATTAGATGCTGATAAGGAAGGATTTTTACGTTCGGAGCGCTCTTTAATCCAAACGGTAGGACGAGCTGCAAGGAATTCTAGTGGGGAAGTAATTATGTATGCAGATAGAATGACGGATTCGATGCGCAAGGCAATTGATGAAACTAATCGTCGCCGAACAATTCAAATGGAATATAACGAAGTGCATGGAATTACACCGAAAACGATTGTAAAGAAAATCCGAGAAGTTATTCGTGCATCTCAAGTGGCAGAAGAACAAGAAACTTATGCTCAACAGCTACTAAGCGGCAAAGCATTAACGAAAGAAGAAAAAGCAACATTATTAGGAAACTTAGAAAAAGAAATGAAAGACGCTGCAAAAGCGCTTAATTTTGAGCGTGCTGCTGAACTACGTGATGCAATTTTGGAATTGAAGCTGGAAGGATGAATCGTGTTGAAAAACCAAGAAATTATTATACAAGGTGCTAGAGCACATAATTTAAAAAACATTAGTTTAAAAATACCGAGAGATAAACTCGTAGTAATGACCGGACTATCTGGTTCAGGGAAATCTTCATTAGCATTCGATACTATTTATGCAGAAGGACAGCGACGCTATGTAGAATCATTGTCTGCATATGCAAGACAGTTTCTTGGGCAAATGGAAAAGCCAGATGTAGATGCAATTGAAGGATTATCTCCCGCTATTTCAATTGACCAAAAAACGACTAGTAAAAATCCTCGTTCTACAGTAGGAACTGTAACCGAAATTTATGATTATTTACGACTATTGTTTGCACGTATCGGAAAACCAATTTGCCCGAATCATGGAACAGAAATTTCTTCCCAAACGATTGAGCAAATGGTCGATCGTCTAAGTGAATATCCAGAAAAAACGCGTATGCAAATACTTGCTCCAATTGTTTCTGGAAGAAAAGGTACGCATGTAAAACTACTAGAAGAAATGAAAAAACAAGGATATGTGCGTGTTCGAGTAGACGGAGAATTAATCGACTTAGATGATGACATTAATATAGATAAAAACAAAAAGCATAATATTGAAGTAGTCATTGATCGCATCGTGATGAAAGATGGTATTGCTGCTCGATTAAGTGACTCATTGGAATCTGCTTTAAGAATTGCAGATGGAAGAGTATTAATCGATGTAATGGAGCATGAAGAAGTTTTATTTAGTGAACATCACGCTTGCCCAATTTGTGGATTTTCTATCGGTGAACTAGAACCACGAATGTTTTCGTTCAATAGCCCTTTTGGTGCATGCCCAGGTTGTGATGGTTTAGGAACGAAATTAGAGGTTGACCCTGAGCTTGTTGTTCCAGACAAAAGTTTAACGCTTGCAGAAGGAGCAATTGTTGCGTGGCAACCGACAAGCTCTCAGTATTATCCGAAATTATTGGAAGCGGTATGTAAGCATTACAAAATTAAAATGAATGTTCCAGTTGAAAAATTGCCAATCGATCAGTGGAATAAAATTTTATATGGATCAGGCGAAGAAAAAATTAGATTCCGATACGAAAATGAGTTTGGACAAGTAAGAGATAATTCAATCGCATTTGAAGGGGTACTAGCAAATATCGAACGGAGATACAAAGATACTTCTTCCGATTATATCCGTGAGCAAATGGAAAAATATATGGCGCAGCATGATTGTCCGACTTGCGCTGGATACCGATTGAAACAAGAAACACTTGCAGTAAAGCTTAATTCTCTACATATTGGACAAGTATCGGAATTTTCGATTGAAGAAGCAAATGCATTTTTTAATACGCTTACTCTATCTGAAAAAGATATGCAAATTGCACGATTAGTATTAAGAGAAATTAATGAACGATTAGGATTTTTAGAAAATGTCGGTTTGGATTATTTAACTTTAAGTCGAACGGCCGGAACATTATCTGGTGGAGAAGCACAGCGTATTCGTTTAGCAACTCAAATAGGCTCAAGGCTTACAGGCGTTTTATATATTTTAGATGAGCCTTCTATTGGCTTGCATCAACGAGATAATGAACGATTAATCGAAACATTAAGAAGTATGCGTGATATTGGAAATACACTAATCGTAGTAGAGCATGATGAAGATACGATGATGGCCGCTGATTATTTAATTGATGTTGGTCCAGGAGCAGGTATTCGTGGTGGAGAAATTGTTGCCGCAGGTACTCCAGAACAAGTTATGAAAAATAAAAAATCACTTACTGGTCAATATTTAAGTGGGAAAAAGTTTATTCCAATACCGACGGAAAGAAGAAAACCAGACGGTCGATACATCAAAATAAAAGGTGCTTCTGAAAATAATTTAAAAAATGTAAATGTAGACATTCCATTAGGTGTTTTTACTGCTGTAACTGGCGTTTCTGGTTCAGGGAAAAGTACGCTTGTGAATGAAATTCTGTATAAATCACTTGCACAAAAGCTGAATCGCTCCAAAGTAAAACCAGGAGCAAATAAGGGTGTCGAAGGTATAGAAGTACTTGAAAAAGTAATCGAAATAGATCAGTCACCAATTGGGCGTACCCCACGATCTAATCCAGCGACCTATACGGGTGTATTTGATGATATTCGAGATTTGTTTGCAACGACGAATGAAGCGAAAGTAAGAGGATATAAAAAAGGACGATTTAGCTTCAACGTAAAAGGCGGTCGCTGTGAAGCTTGCCGTGGAGATGGAATTATTAAAATTGAAATGCATTTCCTACCAGATGTATATGTGCCTTGCGAAGTATGTCACGGAAAGCGATATAATCGCGAAACATTAGAAGTACAGTACAAAGGCAAAAATATTGCAGAAATATTGAAAATGACAATAGAAGATGGATTAGCCTTTTTTGAAAATCATCCGAAAATTGGTCGTAAGCTTCAAACAATCGTCGATGTTGGTCTTGGCTATATGGAACTAGGGCAACCAGCAACGACATTATCAGGCGGGGAAGCCCAGCGCGTGAAGCTAGCATCTGAATTGCATAAACGATCCAACGGAAAATCATTTTATATTTTAGATGAACCTACTACTGGGCTACATGTTGATGATATTGCTCGTTTGCTTGTCGTATTACAGCGTCTTGTTGAAAATGGGGACTCGGTACTTGTAATCGAGCATAATTTAGATGTTATTAAAACAGCTGATTATATGATTGATTTAGGTCCAGAAGGCGGGGACAAAGGCGGAAGTATTTTAGTAGTCGGTACACCAGAAGAGATTGCTGCAACAGAAGGTTCTTATACAGGGAAGTATTTAAAACCAGTGTTAGAAAGGGATCGTAATAGAATGGATGAAGCTATTTCGAAAGCATCCAAAAAGAAAAAAGTTTCAGTAGAAGTATGATGAAACTTTTTGCTGTCCCATTCGTATTAATGTAGAGTAAACAAAATGTTTCATACTTTGAACTAATGAGGAGGCCTTTTAATATGCAAGATGAACGCAAACGCATTTTAGATATGGTTGAGAACGGTACAATTACTACCCAAGAAGCACTAGTTCTATTAGAATCGCTAGGTAAACAAACGAAGTCTATAGCTCCACTTGTGAAAGAAGAGCCAAAGCTGGAACAGAAGTTGGAAGGTCGAAAATTTACGTTTGATGACCAAAAAGAATCACAAGAAAAGCAAGGAAATCCTGATTTTATAGAAGATTTAAAACGTGATTTTAACGTAATGGGCGAGCGTTTCATGCATTTTATGCAAGGAACGGTAGATAAATTAAAACAATTTGATTTTGACATGCCATTTGGAGAACCAGTTGTTTTTAAAGAAAAAATAGTAAAAGAACATGCACAGTACGATGATATATCTATTGATATTGCCAACGGTAAAATTGAAATTTATCCAGCTGAGAATGATGTGACATACGCAGATATATCTGTGAAGTCGTTTAAAAATTCTACAGAGGAAGAAGCAAGAACTCGCTTCCAAAGAGAATTTTTCCTTGAAACTGAGGGAAATAAATTACGTGTATACAGTGATATGAAAACAACATCTGTGCAAGTTGAATTGTATGTACCGAAAAAAGCATACAATCAAATTTCCGCACGCTTATTTAATGGTGATTTTATTGCTAAACAAATAGAAGCTAATTCGATTAAAGTGAAAACGACGAATGGTAAAGTTAATTGGGACGATATTCGTTTCGAAACAGCTGATATTGAGACAATGAATGGAGCGGTTCAAATCCAGCATGTCGTTGGTAATTCGATTGAAGTAGAAACGATTAATGGTCGAATTTATGTAGATGGTAAGATAAAAGAGATAGAAGGTTCATCGGTAAGTGGAAATGTAATTTTGACGACGAAGGATAAGGAAGCCCGTAAAATGGAAGGGGTTGCTGTAGCTGGAACTGTCGAATTGTATGTACCAAAAGATGTGTCTCTAAAAGGTGAAGCGACATCTCAATTAGGTAGAATCGATGTTCAGTTAGCGGATGTAACGCAATTGAATCAATCGGAACAATTGCTCAATAAAAAAGTTGGGTTCACGAAAATAGTGGATTCTTCAATAGAGCCTTTACGTGTCTACGGAGATGCAAAAACAGGTTCTGTCGTAGTGCGATACACAACAGAAGGCGAATAAAAAAAGCTGGTCGAAAGCATATATTTGCTTCGACCAGCTTTTTTATCTAAGGAAGTATATAAAAATATAGCCTGAGCACGGGTTTACGGTATCAATATATGAGGGAGTACAGGTATGAATGTAGTGGATTTTGTTACAAGCAGGCGCTTTCCGTGGGGGGCGGCTTCAATCTCCTCGTCGCAGAAAACATCCACTGTTCCCACTGGTGTCGCCGCTTTTCACTACATCCATCCTGCTTATGAGAGTATATTCAGGTTCTTTCTACTTAAGCTCTTTCATGTAGAGGAAGAGTAAAAAGTTAATCAGCACTTCAAGTTAGAAATGACAGACAATTTTCGTACGAAATAAATTTCCATCTACTTCTACATTTTCTATCCAAATGTAGAAGTGTCTCTTTCTAAAACCTACAAAAAGCTTGTTGGAAGAGGCGCAGCCACTTCCGAAAAGTTTTTAAAGTTTTCCCGTTTATTGTATGGCCCAATGGGGAGCCTAGAGCGAGTAAGAAACTATTTCTTATTTATTTCTCCAACAAAGGATTGCTACGGCAATTGCCTTCGCACAGAGAAGGCGATATTGTTCGCTTTGTAGCAATAATGCTTCTTCTTTATTTGTCATAAATCCACACTCCACTAATACTGCAGGCATTTTTGTATCACGAACAACAGCAAAATCTGCTTGTTTCACTCCTCTATCTTTTCTTTTCAACAAAGCGCATATTGAATTTTGTATGGCATTTGCTAGTAATTTGGATTGCTCAGAAGGCTTTGTGTACATAAAAGTTTCAATTCCGCTTACTTCATTCCAAGTGGAGCCAAAAGCATTTGCATGGATCGAGATGAATGCGTGCACCTTGAACTTATTGGCGAGAGATGTTCTTTCACGCAATGGTAAATCAGAAGTTCCACAGTTGCTTAGTAGTACAACAACTCCGAATTGCTCTAATTCTTTTTTGAGAAAATGAACAACAGCTTGATTAAAATCGAATTCTTTCATTTTTCCATCGGGTGTTCTTTTTCCGGCTGTTTCTTGTCCATGACCTGCATCGAGCATAATTTTCAATGTAAAGTCACCCCTTTCTATGAATAAATAGAACGAGAAAAGACAAATGGATACAAAAAGTTTGAATAATCATGCTAAAATAAGAACTATGTGAAAACAGAAGCGTGAGAGGAGTTTTAAAAATGCCCCATGTTACGACAAAAGAGATAAAAGAAAAGTTTAATCTAACATTAGTAAGTGGTGAAGAGGGAATAGGACGTCATGTTTCTCTTAGTGATATTTCTCGACCAGGAATTGAAATGGCAGGTTATTTCACACATTATCCATCGGATCGAATTCAGCTTATGGGTAAAACGGAAATTTCCTTTTTTCAACTTTTAGAGCCGGAAGAAAAAAAAGAAAGAATGTTGAAATTATGTGAGCAGGACACACCGGTAATTATCATTTCGCATGGTATGGAGGTTCCTCCAGAATTAATTGCAGCTTCAAATGAAAAATCGGTTCCTGTTTTAACAACGAAAATGCCGACAACACGATTTTCAAGTTTGTTAACGAATTTTTTGGAAAGCCAGCTTGCACCTACAACCGCAGTCCATGGCGTGCTAGTTGATATATATGGTGTAGGCGTGTTAATTACTGGGAAAAGCGGAGTCGGGAAAAGTGAAACGGCTCTGGAATTAGTGAAAAAGGGTCACCGATTAGTTGCCGATGATTGTGTAGAAATAAGGCAAGAAGGCGAGAATACATTAGTCGGCAATGCTCCGAAATTAATAGAGCATCTTCTAGAAATTCGTGGTTTAGGTATCATTAATATAATGACGCTGTTTGGTACAAGTGCAATTCGTAGCTATAAGCGTATTACACTTGTGATAGAGCTGGAAATATGGGATGAGAAAAAGACGTATGATCGTCTTGGTTTAGAAGAAGAAACGATAGAAATTATTAATACGAATATTACGAAGTTAACCGTACCAGTTAGACCTGGTCGAAATTTATCTGTAATTATTGAAGTAGCTGCAATGAATCATCGTTTAAAACGTATGGGAGTAAATACTGCCGAGGAATTTGCAAAACGTTTAGATGATGTTATTACTCAAAATGGAGAAAGCAGCTTTTAAGTTGAGAGGAGTTTAAGATGAATATTATTTTACAAGCAATAGATCCAGTAGCATTTTCACTAGGCTCGTTAGAAGTACGATGGTATGGAATTATTATTGCATTAGGGATTGTTTTGGCGTTTATTGTCGCACAAAGAGAAATGGTAAAGCGTGGATTTCATCAAGATTATTTAACAGATCTTCTTATTTGGGCAGTTCCTTTAGCTATTGTAGGGGCAAGAATTTATTATGTAATTTTTAAATGGGACTTTTATAGCCAGCATCCAGAGAAAATTATTCAAGTTTGGAATGGTGGAATTGCAATTCACGGTGCATTAATTGCTTCTTTTTTAACTGCGTACTTCTTTACGAAAAAAAGAAACAGTTCTTTTTGGAAAGTAACGGATATTGTTGCGCCAAGTATTTTGATCGGGCAAACAGTAGGGCGTTGGGGCAATTTTATGAACCAAGAAGCGCATGGTGGAGAAGTAACTAGAACTTTTTTAGAAAACTTAAAGCTACCAGAATGGATTATTAATCAAATGTATATAGAAGGTAGTTATTACCACCCTACTTTTTTATATGAATCGATTTGGAATTTGATAGGGGTTATTATTTTAATTTTATTACGAAAAGTAAATTTACTTCGTGGAGAAATGTTCCTGTTCTATTTAACTTGGTATTCAGTAGGAAGATTTTTTATAGAGGGAATGCGTACGGATAGTTTGTATTTAATAGGTGATTTACGTACAGCACAAGTAGTTTCGTTAGTAACGATTGTTATAGCAATAAGCATATTTATTTATAGAAGAATAACTGTAAAACCAGCTGTTCGTTATCAGGATAAGTAAGGGAAGAAGTGAATGCCATGGGAACATTAAAAAGGGGTCTAATGGCCGGGTTAAAGACGACTTGGACATTAAGTAAAATTATTTTTCCTATTACATTATTGATTGTCGTTTTACAATATACACCAGTGCTCCCGTGGGTGATCAGTTTAATATCGCCTTTTATGGGACTGATTGGGCTAAGCGGAGAGGCTGCCATTCCGTTAGTTTTAGGAAATGCGCTTAATCTTTATGCGGCGATTGCTGGAATTCTTTCGCTTGAGCTAACAGTGAAAGAAGTATTTATTTTAGCGACGATGTTATCTTTTTCTCATAATATTTTCATCGAAACAGGTGTAGCACTTCGAGTAGGCGTTAAATTATGGGTAGTTTTAGTTGTTCGTTTTGGACTAGCGATATTTTCAGCAGTAATCATTAACCTTGTTTGGCAAGGTGGTGGTGAAGTTGCAAAATATGGTGTTGCAACTGCGACAACGCAAGTCCCAGATGGTTGGGGAGAAATTGTGTTGCTCGGTTTGCAAAAAGCTACATTCGGTGTGTTGCAGCTTGCCATAATCGTTATTCCTTTAATGATTATTATTCAGTTTTTAAAGGATCGTCATTATTTACAAAAGTTTTCAGAGAAAGTTGCACCATTTACGAAAGTAATTGGCGTACAACCAAATGCTTCGTTAACGTTGGTAGCAGGGCTTGTTATGGGCTTAGCGTATGGAGCGGGCGTCATGATTCAAGCGGTACAGGAAGATGGCGTTAGTAAAAAGGATGCAACGCTAGCTTTTATCTTTTTAGTAGCTTGTCACGCTGTGATAGAAGATACACTCATATTTGTTCCATTAGGAATTCCAATATTACCTTTGTTTTTAATTAGAATTACGACGGCATTTGTATTAACGATTATTATTGCTTATGTTTGGCGAAGGTCTGAGCAGTTGAAACAAAAGGAAGTGATGACATCGTGAAGAAGGATTGTTATAAAGCATTGTTATTTGATTTTGATGGTACGTTACTTGACACAAATGAACTTATTATCCAGTCTTTTTTACATGTATTAGGAGGGCGATTTCCTGGGAAATACGATCGAGAGAGTGTTCTACCTTTTTTAGGTCCAACTTTATATGAATCAATGAATAGTGTCGATCCAACATTAACAAAAGAGCTAATGGAAGAATATCGAGCATGGAATAGTCAAATGCATGATCAAATGGCGGTTCCTTTTGATGGGGTTGTAGAAACATTGCATGCTTTAAAGGAACAAGGATATAAACTCGCGATTGTATCAACGAAGAGAAAAGTGATGATTAATAGAGGTTTAAAGTTAATGGGCTGTGAAGCTTTGTTTGATACGATTGTTGGGTTGGACGATGTGCAAAATCCGAAACCTGATCCAGAGCCAATTGAGCTTGCTTTGGAGAAAGTTGGAGTAGAAAAACAAGATGCTTTAATGATTGGTGATAATTTTCATGATATCGTTGGTGGTCAAAGAGCTGGAGTAGATACGGCAGCAGTTGCTTGGTCTATGAAAGGTGAAGCATTCTTAGCTACATATAAACCGACGTATGTGCTTCGTCATATTAGTGACTTACTAGCAATTGCAAAAGGTAATGCTATATGAGGAAAACAGAAAGATATCCTGTAAGTGGTGCAAATTCGTTATGGCATGTATATGATACCGTTCCTTTTTGGAAAGTAGTGAAAAATTTTGTTTTTATTCAAGCTGCAAGATATACGCCGTTTTTGAGTTGGAAAAACTTTTTCTATCGTACGTTTTTAAAGATGGAAGTAGGGGAACAGACGTCTTTTGCATTGATGGTTATGGTAGATGTGATGTTTCCAGAGCGAATTAAAATAGGTGTGAATTCAGTTGTTGGGTATAATACGACAATTCTAGCGCATGAATATTTAATCGATGAATACCGAATCGGTGATGTTATTATTGGTGACCGGGTGTTAATTGGTGCGAACACGACCGTTTTACCTGGTGTGACGATTGGAAACGATGCGATTATTTCTGCTGCTACGCTTGTAAATAAAGATGTTCCGGAAGGCTGCTTTGTTGGAGGGAACCCAATGCGTATTATTTATACGAAAGAACAAATGTTAGAACGAAAAAATAAGTAACTAAAAAGCTATTTTTCTAAGAGATAAAACTTAGAAAAATAGCTTTTTTTAGGGAAGTATATGAATTGATAGCAAGGATTCCGTTTCAAGCGGACGCTTTCCGGCTGGCACGGCTTCAATCTCCTCGTCGCTGTAAAAACATGTGCTCCTGCGGTTACTCGTCGCAAAGACACTGGCCGAATAAAGTTCGGCCAGTGTCTTTCCTGCGGGGTTTTCTGCTCGGTGCACCTGCCGCTTTGCTTTCGGTGCAAAAAACATCCGCTATTCCCGCTCGAGTCGCCGCTTTGCACTGTATCCATCTAGTTTAGAAGGATGTAATCATATTCTTTCTAATCAAGTGTTTTTACGAAGTACTTACTTCACTATCTTTAAACACTAAGTGGTGAATCTGGTAAGAAAGTGAATAATTTGTCATCTCGTCTTTCTTACTAAAAAGGTAAGATTCATTTTTGTAGGTAGTAAGTGTTCTTTCTACAGACTGGATCAACCAATAGAAGTGTCCCTTTATAAAAAACTACAAAAAGCTGCCAAAATTGTATCTTTGGCGGCCTTCAAATGATATAGAATGTGACTCGCTTCTTCTATTGCTAAAAATATTTAACTGCCTGGTATAGTAGTTTCTGGAGAGTGGAAAGCGAACATTTGCCATAGGACGACCGAACAAAAAGTGTGTTGGAAGAGGCGTAGCCGCTTCCAACACATTTTAAAAATTTCACCGTTCATCGCATAGCCCAATGAGAAGCCTGGAGCGAGCCGGAAACTCTATCGTCACGGTATTCTGTTTTGCGGTTTTCTTAGGATAAAAAAGGAAATATATAAGAAGTTGACGAATTGAACAATTTAAGATAGAATTTATTTTAATTCAACTCTCTAGTTCTCTAGTGTGTTAAAGTGTTGTTAAGGGGTGGGAAAATGAGTACTATTCAAATGTTTGAGAAACCGCTAGGAATGCGGGATTCATTTCCGAAAGTAAATGAACAAAAGGAATACATACGCTCAGTGGCAAGGGAGTTTATAAGAAATAAAGGATACGACTTTATCAAAACACCATCTGTTGAATATTTTGAAACAATTGGTAAAGCATCTGCAATTGATGAGTCTTCCCTTTTTAAACTCGTTGATAACCAAGGAGAAATGCTTGTTTTACGCCCAGATATGACTACTCCGATTGCTCGAATTGCAGCTTCAAAGCTATTAAAAGAAAAAAATCCGCTGAGGTTAGCTTATTATGCCAATGTATTTCGGGCACAGCATCGAGAAGGTGGTAGACCAGCGGAATTCGAACAGCTAGGTTTAGAGTTAATTGGCGATTTTAGTCCATATGGGGATAGTGAAATTATTCATACGGCCGTCGAGCTTGTGAAGGCTCTTGGCGTAGAAAGCTTTCGAATTACGGTAGGGCATGCAGGTGTACTAACGGCCATTTTAAAAAATAATACGAATAAAAAAGATCAAGCTGAAACTTTACGTCAGCTGTTAGTAGAAAAGAATTTTGTAGGATTCGAACAAAAATTAGAAGATATGTTATTGCTAGAAGGCGATAAAGAAAATTTAATGACATTAATTGATAACACAGTAGAATCGAAGTCAATTGAAGATTATAGACCATTATTAACAACTGATCAGCAACATTTGATTGATCAAGTGGAGCAGCTTCAATCTTTATTGACAATGCAGTTAAATGATCCTTCGATTGTTTCATTCGACTTTACATTGGCAAGTCATATGAGTTACTACACGGGCATGCTTTTTGAAATTCATGCTGCCGGAAGTGGATTTCCTATTGGAAATGGTGGTCGCTATGACGAACTGTTTAAGCTATTTGATGAGGAAGTCGGAGCAACTGGCTTTGGCATTCGGGTCGATCGATTATTAGAAGTATTACCTCCTAAAGAAGTGGAAGAAAAACATACGCTTTTATTATTTCATAAAGATTCATATGCAAAGGCAAATGGACTTGCAGAAGAAAAAAGAAAAAATGCAGAAAGAGTGACGGTTCAATATATGGGAAGTGTCAGTGACTTAGAGGCATTTAAACGGATTTTTGATGACGTCATAATTGTTTCAGAAGGTGGTTCTGTACGTGAATGAATTAACGATTGCCATGCCAAAAGGGCGCATTTTTGAAGAAGCATATAAACTTTTTATAGAAGCAGGATTTGATTTGCCGAATGAAATAAATGATTCTCGCAAGTTAATAGTAGAAGCACCTAATGAAAGAATTGCATTCATCTTAGCAAAGCCAATGGATGTTCCAGTGTATGTAGAACATGGCGTAGCGGATATCGGAATAGCAGGCAAAGATGTGTTGCTTGAGCAGCACCGAGATGTGCATGAGTTACTTGATTTACGTATAAGTAATTGCTACATCGCAACGGCGGGACTTCCAAATACAAAAATGAATGAAATCGCACCGAGAGTAGCAACGAAATATCCGACAATCGCAACGAATTTTTATAAAGAAAAAGGCGAGCAAGTAGAAATTATTGAGTTAAACGGTTCGATTGAATTAGCACCGATGATTGGGCTGGCGGATCGAATTGTTGATATTGTTTCCACTGGTCAAACATTAAAAGAAAATGGACTTGTGGAGTATGAAAAAATTGTCGCTATATCCTCTCGATTAATTGTGAATCCAGTAAGCTATCGAGTGAAAAGTGAACGAATACGAGAATTTGTCGCACAATTAAAAAATGCGCTGAATAAAAGGTAGGGAACTTCTATGAAAATAGCAAAGCTTACGGATAAAATTTCTTTACAAAGATCAGTAGAACAAGCAAATGAACAGCATGTATCAACTGTTCGAGAAGTTATTGCAAACGTTCAAAAGAATGGGGATCGAGCACTTTTTGATTATACGAAACAATGGGACGGGGCAACGCTTTCTAGTCTTCGAGTGACTGAGCAAGAAATGGAGGAAGCGTACGCTAATTTTGATGAACAGTTAGTGAAAGATTTAGAAGAAGCTGCTGCTAATATTCGGGCATTTCATATACAGCAAGTGCGTCAAGATATCGATTTTTCATTAGCTAAAAATTCGTATATAAAATATAAAATCACTCCACTGGATGCAGTAGGTTTGTATGTACCAGGGGGAACTGCTGCCTATCCGTCATCTGTATTAATGAATGCTATTCCAGCAATTGTTGCGGGAGTGGAACGTGTCGTTATCGTATCACCACCTTCGAAGGACGGGAAGCTTCCTGCCTCCGTACTTGTCGCAGCTCAGATAGCTGGTGTAACCGAAATATATAAAGTCGGAGGAGCGCAGGCAATAGCGGCGCTTGCTTATGGAACGGAAACGATTCCTGCGGTTGATAAAATTACAGGACCAGGGAATAGCTATGTGGCACTTGCTAAAAGAGAAGTGTTTGGTAAAGTTGCGATTGATATGATTGCCGGGCCAAGTGAAATCGCTATAATTGCAGACGATACAGCGTATGCAGATGAAGTCGCAGCTGATTTATTGGCACAAGCAGAGCATGATCAGTTTGCAAGTTCTGTTTTAATAACGACGAGTGAAGGACTTGCAAAAGAAGTGGCGAAGCAAGTGGAAATACAGTTAAAGCAGCTTCCAAGGAAGGAAATTGCGAGAGCTTCCATTGAAAACTTTGGCTGTATTTATATTGCGGAGTCGATGGAAAAAGCAATAGAAGCAGTTAATGAGTTAGCACCAGAGCATTTAGAAATTATAACGGAGCAGCCAGAGCAAGTTAGTGAAAAAGTGAAACATGCAGGAGCTATTTTTATCGGAAGATTTAGCAGTGAGCCAGTCGGCGATTATTTTGCTGGAACGAACCATGTGCTGCCAACAAATAGTACAGCAAGGTTTTCAAGTGGATTATGTATAGATGATTTCGTGAAGAAAACAAGTATTGTTTATTATTCAGAGGAAATGTGGAATGAGCAATATCCTAAAATTGCTCGGTTAGCGAGATTAGAGCAGTTAGAAGGCCATGCTCGTTCCGTTGAGTCGAGAAGTTGGGATAAGGGGGAAGTAAATTGATGAATAAAAGAACGGCAAGTATAGAGAGAATGACAAACGAAACGAAAGTATTTGTTGAAATAGACTTAGATGGAGAAGGAAAAGCGGACATTGAGACAGGGGTTCCGTTTATGGACCATATGCTTGATTTATTTACAAAACACGGTTTATTTAATGCGAAAATCAAAGCAGTTGGCGACACGCATATTGATGACCACCACACGACAGAAGATATTGGGATTGTGTTAGGGCAAGCAGTGAAAGAAGCACTTGGCGATAAAAAAAGCATCAAACGATACGGAAATGCATTTGTACCAATGGATGATGCACTTGCACAAGTAGTTATTGATATCTCCAATCGTCCACATTTAGAGTTTCGAGCTGCATTTCCTACTGAAAAAGTTGGACAGTTTGACACAGAGCTTGTGCATGAATTTTTATGGAAATTTGCATTGGAAGCGCGTATGAATGTTCATGTAATCGTCCATTATGGTGTCAATACACATCATATGATTGAAGCAATATTCAAGGCGTTAGCTCGTGCAATTGACGAAGCAATTACGATAGATGAAAGAGTGAAAGGTGTTCCTTCCACAAAAGGATTACTAACATGACAACTATTCAAGTATATCCGGCAATTGATATGAAAGGCGGAAAATGCGTTCGTTTATATCAAGGGGATTATAATCAGGAAACAGTTTATGGCGATTCTCCTTTTGAAATGGCAAAAAAATTCGTAGATGAAGGCGCAACATGTATCCATCTAGTCGATTTAGACGGTGCAAAAGATGGTGAAAAAATTCATGCAAATGAAGTAATTCGTATTGCAAAGGAACTTCCTGTACAAGTTCAAATTGGCGGAGGTATTCGTTCCAAAGAAGACGTCAGCTTTTACTTAAATAACGGTGTTACGAGAGTCATTATTGGTAGCCTAGCTATTTCGAATCCTCAGTTGGTCGCAGATTTATTGGAGCAATTCGGTGGTGATCGAATTGTTATTGGATTAGATGCGAAAGATGGAATGGTTGCTACGCATGGTTGGCTAGAAACGTCGACTCAATCAGCTATAGAAGTAGGACAATATTTTGCTTCTAAAGGGGCAAAGCATGTTATTTTCACAGATATTGCAACGGATGGGACACTTCAAGGTCCAAACCTTGCTGCGAATAAAGAACTTGCGGAAGCAACTGGTCTTTCGGTCATTGTTTCGGGAGGCATTAGCTCATTAGAAGATCTTCGAGAAGTAGCAAAACTAGCGAATGATACATCTGTTTCTGGTGTTATTACTGGAAAAGCATTATATAATAATCGATTTACATTAACAGAAGCATTGGAGGAAACCGCTAAATGGTAAAGAAAATAATTCCTTGTTTAGATGTGAAAGATGGGCGAGTTGTAAAAGGAATCCAATTTGTTGGATTAAGAGATGCTGGCGATCCTACGGAGTTAGCTGCATTTTATGATCAACAAGGTGCGGATGAACTCGTATTTTTAGATATTTCTGCTTCTGTTGAAGGTCGAGATACGATGCTGGATGTGGTGAAAAAAACAGCTGCACAAATTTCGATTCCTTTAACAGTTGGTGGTGGAATTCGAACTGCTGAAAATATGAAGCAATTATTAGAAGCTGGTGCTAGCAAGGTATCGATGAATAGCGCTGCAATAAGCAATCCTGCTGTCATTACAGAAGGTGCAAAATTGTTCGGTTCAAATAAAATCATTATTGCCATAGATGTGAAACAGTCTGAAGAAGATAATGAGTGGTTTGTTTATACACATGGTGGACTGAAAAAAACGGAATGGAAAGCTGTCGACTGGGCGAAAGAAGTAGAAATGCTTGGAGCAGGTGAAATTTTATTGACAAGCATGGATCGTGACGGAGAAAAAGATGGCTATGATTTAGCTATTACAAAGCTCGTGAAGGATGCTGTTTCCATTCCAGTTACGGCAAGTGGCGGAGCAGGGAATGTAGAGCATATTTTATCTGCATTTACAGAAGCTAATGCAGATGCTGCACTAGCAGCTTCTATTTTTCATTTTAAAGAAACAAGTGTGCAGGAAGTGAAAAACTATATTCGTGAACGAGGAGTAGAGGTACTATGACAAACTTACAATTTGACGACAAAGGACTCATTCCTGTCATTGTGCAACATGCCATCACGAGAGAAGTGCTGACACTAGCGTATATGAATGAAGAATCATATAAAAAAACGGTAGAAACAAAAGAAACATGGTTTTTCAGCCGTAGTCGACAAGAATTATGGCATAAAGGGGCAACATCAGGCAATAAGCAACAAGTGGTTTCCATTCGCACAGATTGCGATTCAGACGCTCTTGTAGTGGAAGTATTGCCAAATGGGCCAGCATGTCACACGGGAGAAGAAACTTGTTTCCACAATAACTTAGAAAAATTTGATGATACAGTTGGTTACAATGTTATTACGTCATTGATTAGTATTATTGAAGAAAGACAGAAAACGATGCCAGAAGGAGCTTACACAACTTATTTGTTTAACGAAGGCGTCGATAAAATTTGTAAAAAGGTTGGAGAAGAATCAGCCGAAGTAATAATTGCTTCCAAAAATAATGATGCAGAAGAGCTAAAATGGGAAGCTGCGGATTTAATGTACCATTTATTGGTGCTGTTACAAAATCAAAATGTTAGTTTCTACGAGCTTTTACAAGTGCTCCAAAAAAGACATGAGACGAAAACACATAATTAATATTTGTTTATGATATACTGAAGAATATACTGATAAGGGACGTTTATAAAACGTTCCTTATTATTTTTCGGAGGACTATTTTGAATAAAAAAAGCAAACAGATATTAAAAGAAAATATTATTTCGTTTTTGCCAACGGGCGAATACTACTATAAAAAAGCACTTGATGAACTACAAAAGGAACGGTATGAAAAAGCACATAAATATTTAAAAAGAGCAGCAGATTTAAGCCCAGAAGATCCATTAATTTTAATGCAATATGCTATTTTACAAATGGAAATAGAGAACTTTGATTTGGCTCATGAGCTTTTACGAGCAGCCTATTCAGCCGATTCGAATGAACCTGAAATTGTATTTTTCCTTGCGGAAGTAAATGCACATTTAGGGAACTTTTTAGACGCAAATCGATTCGCTAGAAAGTATATAGAAATGGCAGAGAACGGTGAATATGCCGAGGAAGCGATGGAAATTGTCGAGTTTTCAGAACAAGAAGATATTGAGGCTTTAAATATGGAAAATAACCCTTCCAGTGAGGCACTTTTTTTGCAGGAGAAATCTCGTCGATTAATGGAGCAGGGGAAATTTCAAGAAGCAGTAGAGTTATTAGAATCGATTATTACCGATAATCCAGATTTTTGGGCAGCCTATAATAATTTAGCGCTCGCTTATTTTTATGTTGGGGAAGAAGAACAGGCAAAAGCTTTACTTCACCAAGTGTTAAGCGAAAATAGAGGGAATATCCATGCACTTTGTAATTTAGCTGTCATTCATTATTATGAAAAAAATGAAGAAGAACTAAATGAAATTGCAGAATTTTTAACAAAGATTAATCCTTATTTTATCGAGCATCGGTATAAATTAGGAGCAACATTTGCATTGATCGGAAAATATGAGGAAGCATATAAATGGTTGAGAAGTTTACAACGTAAAGGGTTTGAAGGCGATCCAGGGTTTTATTTCTGGTTGTCGCATTCTGCTTATTTCGCTGGACATGAGGAAATTTCTCGCAATGCTTGGAAATCATTATTGAAGCTAGATCCAGAAAAAGCAGGCTTCGAGCCGTGGTTGCCACAGATGAAAGAGATTAACAATCATGGTACCGAGCATCAAAAGGAGTTTATTTTGGAGAAGCTTCAAAATAAACATGTGAGTGAGCGTATTTTTGGGTTTTATTTATTGGGAAAATCAAAACATCGCCAAGAGATTATTTCACATCCAAAGTGGATTGTAGTCGATGAGTTAACGACGATGGAGAAATTGTTTTTAGCACAGTCTTTAGGACATTCATTTGAAGAAAATTCCGTTGCAGAAAAAGCTTTTTTACGTGCGATTGCAGCAACGGATTTACTTTTCGAAAAGTATAAACCATTAGCGCAATCCGCGACGTATTTATTTCAAATGTGGTTTGTCCTAGTGGAACGAGCACTTGAAAAAGGATATGACTTCAAAAATCCGAAAGCATTAGCAGCAGCAACGGAGTATATGTTTGAATCGTCACGTGAAAAAAATGTGACGAAAAAATCTTATGCGGAGCAATATGGTATTACGACAAACACATTGACGAAATATGTGAATGAACTAATTCAATTTTTGCCATTGTTCGACTCATAAGCAAAAAAGTTGAATACGGCATAAAAATCCTATAGATTGAGTGTTAGTAGAGTTGTAGGAGGAATTAACGATGACAGAAGAGAAAATTTATGATGTTATAATAATTGGAGCAGGACCAGCAGGAATGACAGCAGCAGTTTATACTTCACGTGGAAATCTTTCGACATTAATGATTGAGCGCGGAATACCTGGCGGGCAAATGGCCAATACAGAAGAAGTAGAAAACTATCCTGGATTTGAAAAGATTTTAGGGCCAGAGCTTTCAACAAAAATGTTTGACCATGCAAAAAAATTCGGTGCTGAATATGCATACGGTGATGTTTCGGAAATTATTGATGGCGAACAATATAAAACAGTAAAAGTTAGTGGAAAAGAATATAAAGCATTGGCAGTTATTATTTCTTCTGGTGCAGAATATAAGAAAATGGGGATCCCTGGTGAGAGTGAGCTTGGCGGACGTGGCGTAAGTTATTGTGCGGTATGTGACGGAGCATTCTTTAAAGGGAAAAACCTTGTAGTTGTAGGTGGAGGAGACTCTGCTGTTGAAGAAGGAGCATTTTTAACGAAATTTGCTGATAAAGTAACGATTATTCACCGTCGTGATGAGCTTCGTGCACAAAAAATTCTTCAAGAACGTGCATTTGCAAATGAAAAAATTGACTTCATCTGGAATACTACGTTAAAAGAAATTAACGCAAAAGATGGAAAAGTAGGTAGCGTAACATTAGTTTCTACTGTAGACGGTTCTGAAAAAGAATTCGAAGCAGATGGAGTTTTTGTTTATGTTGGAATGCTTCCATTAACGAAACCATTTGAAGGTTTAGGAATTCTAAACGACAATGGTTATATCGTAACGAATGCAGAGATGGAAACGAATGTACCAGGAATATTTGGAGCTGGAGACGTTCGTGAAAAAACGCTTCGCCAAATTGTAACTGCTACAGGTGATGGTAGTATTGCAGCTCAAGCAGCTCAGCATTATATCGAAAAATTAAAAGATAAAGCACTTGCGAACGCTTAATATTATTTAACTTTATTTTAATCCTATTGTAATCGTTTTGAAATAAAGTGGGTGTATAGTAAGAATTATAAATTGACCCCCTTTTTATATAAGAAATATTTGAACAGGCTGTTTCTCGATATTAATCGATGAAGCAGCCTCTTTTTTGCAAGTATATGAAAACATATTGTGATCACTCGATTTGGTGCATTCTAAGTGTAAAAAAGTATCGGGCTGTATAGAGTGGTTTCCGTTCTAATCGGACGCTTTCCGCAGGCACTGCCTCAGCCACTTCCAGTGCTCCTGCGGTTACTCGTCGCAAAACAAAGTTTCGCTGCGCTCAGTCCATGTTTTTGGGCTCAGTGCTCCTGCGGTTACTCGTACCATAAAACATCCGCTGATCCCGCTGGAGTCGCCGATTTCCACTTCATCCATCTATTTATTAAAAAAGTAGTCATATTCATTCTAGTATTTTTATGAAGTATGTACTTCTCTACTTATTAGACAGAAAAAAGCTAACTTAATCTGTTGAGAATGAGAACAATTTCTCATTCCATTCTTCTTGTTAAAAAGGTGAAGCCATTTTCAGCTACACAATGAATCAACTTGTAGAAGTGTCACCTTCTAAAAAACAGCGGAGAGCCGCCAAAATTGAATTTTTGATGGCCTGCAAAGAATTTAGAGTGTGACTTGCTTCTTCTATTGCCAAAAGTATTTAGCTACTTGGTACTAAAGTTTTTTGCCAGCGGAAGGCGAACATTTGCCATACGATGATCGATGAAAAAGCGTGTTGGAAGAGGCGCAGCAACTTCCAACATGCTTTAAAAATTTTACCGTTCATCGTATAGCTCAATGTGAAGCCTGGAGCAAGCCGGAAACTGCATTGCAAAGGTTATTTTTACTTTAAAAGACCCGGGTGTTCTTTGCTCGGTTTTTCTTTTTAATTTCATGTATAATAAGTATTAGCAAAGGTTGAGAACAAAACCTAATTTGAATGGATTTGGAGTGACTACTCGTGCAACGAATCGCCAACTTACTTATATGTAAAGATAACGAAGTTTTATTATTAAAAAAACCTAGACGCAACTGGTATGTTGCTCCAGGAGGAAAAATGGAAACAGGTGAGTCCATTTTCGAAGCAGCAGTGAGAGAATTTACGGAAGAAACAAACACTGTACCGATCAAGCCATATTTAAAAGGAATCTATACGATGGTCATCGAAGAAGATGGCAAACGTGTAGATGAGTGGATGCTATTTACGTTTGTAGCGAAAGATTTAGAAGGAACTCCTTTTCAAGAAACAAAAGAAGGTATATTAGAATGGCATCCAGTAGAGGAATTACATAAACTACCTATGGCGGAAGGCGATAGAACGAATTTATTATTCGCGGTTCATGAGCAAGGAATCCAATATGGAACATTTGTGTACACACCTGATTTCACATTAATAAAAGAAACGATACAGTATTCGCTGGAGGGAAAAGTAAACAATGGATAATCAGCAAAAGCTTAATACGGAAGTAGTAATTATTACTGGAATGTCTGGAGCAGGTAAAACAGTAGCGATTCAAAGCTTTGAGGACCTGGGTTATTATTGTATCGATAATCTTCCCCCAGAGCTGTTAGTAACATTCATTCGTCTTATGATTGATTCGAATAAGCAACCTCGCAATATTGCAGCAGTGATGGATTTACGTGGTGGAGAGATGTTCCATTCACTAGTTGAATCTGTTAACAAACTCCATGAAGCTACTTCAGTTTCTCCGAGAGTATTATTTTTAGATGCCGAAGATGAAGTGCTAGTAAGAAGATATAAAGAAACGAGACGCTCTCACCCATTGGCACTTTCGGGTTTGCCATTAGATGGTATAAAAAAAGAGCGTGAACTTCTGTCGGATTTAAAAGGCAGAGCGCAATTTATTTATAATACGTCAAAGATGAAGCCAAGGGAGCTTCGTGAAAAAATTCAAGAAGAGTTTTCACAAAAAGGAAGTAGCTTGTTTACGATTAATGTGATGTCATTTGGCTTTAAGCATGGTATTCCGATAGATGCCGATTTAGTTTTCGATGTACGTTTTCTTCCAAATCCGTACTATATCGAAGAATTACGTTTGAAATCGGGATTGAATGAGGAAGTATCTAGTTATGTATTAAAATGGGCAGATACTAAAACATTAATCGAGAAGCTAACCGATTTATTTTTATTCATGATTCCACAATATAAGCGCGAAGGTAAGACACAGCTTGTTATTGCTTTCGGATGTACGGGTGGGCAGCATCGATCTGTTACACTAGCAGAATATTTTGGTAAACTATTAAAATCAGAAGACAAAACGGTTATTACGCATCGAGATGTTACAATCAGAAAGGATTGAGGTAATGGGACGTACAAAACACCAGAAAAAAATAGTTATTATTGGTGGAGGTACGGGATTATCTACTTTACTGCGTGGTTTGAAAAAACTTCCCCTCGATATTACAGCAATTGTAACTGTAGCAGACGATGGAGGAAGCTCCGGGCGATTGAGGGATGAGTATGATATACCACCGCCTGGTGATATTCGCAATGTTTTAGCTGCGTTATCTGAAGTAGAGCCGTTAGTAGAGGAAATGTTCCAGTACCGATTTTCTAATTCCGCTGAATTAGACGGACACTCATTAGGAAATTTAATGTTAACGGCGTTAACGTCCATTACAGGAGATTTTGCAAATGCAATAAGTGAGATGAGTCGTGTATTAAATGTACATGGGAAAGTACTTCCAGCTGCGAATCAAGTCGTAACACTTCATGCAAAGTTTGATGATGGTACAATTATTAGTGGAGAGTCTAAAATACCAGGCTATGGGAAGAAAATAGAAACGGTATTCATTTCACCAGCTGATGTGAAACCGTTACCAGAAACAATTAATACAATTCGAAAAGCTGATATTATCGCAATTGGTCCAGGAAGTCTATATACTAGTATATTGCCTAACTTATTAGTAGAAGATATTAAGACAGCAATTATTGATTCCAAGGCTAAGAAAGTTTATATATGTAACCTTATGACACAGGCCGGTGAAACAGGTAGTTATACTGCATACGATCATGTAAAAGCATTAATTGATCATGTTGGAGAAAACTTTTTAGATTCCATTCTAATAAGTAAAGAAGAAATTCCAGAAAATGTACAGTATTTATATAAGCAAGAAAAAGCATCGCCAGTTAAAATAGATATAGATAAACTAGAATCTTTAGGAATCGAAATAGTGAAGAAAGATATTTCCGTCGTACATGACGGTGCGGTTCGTCACGATGCACTAGAAGTAGCAAAATGGTTAGTAGAATATGCAGACTGATTATAGAAAATTGTAAAAAACAAGCTATAGTCTCTAGCAAGAAAGGGGGGGACAGCTTATGTCATTTGCTTCCGAAACGAAAAAAGAGATGACACAAGAGGAATCAAAACCTTGTTGTTCAAAAGCTGAACTCTCAGCTCTCATACGAATGAATGGTTCATTATCATTTAGCAATAAAGCATTAAGTTTAGATGTGCAAACAGAAAATGCAGCGATTGCACGAAGACTGTATACACTTATTAAGCAATTATATCCGTATCAAGTAGAACTGCTCGTTCGAAAAAAAATGAGATTGAAAAAAAATAATGTTTATATTTGTCGAGTTCGCGAAGGTGCAAAGAGTTTATTGGAAGATTTGAAAATTCTACAAGAAAACTTTCAATTTGAATATTCGATCTCCAAAGAGCTTGTGAAGAAAAAATGCTGTAAGCGTGCTTATTTAAGAGGAGCTTTTTTAGCAGGAGGATCTGTTAATAATCCAGAAACTTCGTCGTATCATTTAGAAGTGTATTCATTATATAAAACGCATAGTGATGCGCTAGTGGATTTGATGAATGGATTTGATTTGAATGGTAAAACGATCGAACGAAAAAAGGGCTATGTTGCTTATTTGAAAGAAGCAGAAAAAATTTCTGATTTTCTAAGTATAGCGGGAGCTCACAGTGCATTACTGAAGTTTGAAGACGTTCGCATTATACGAGATATGAGAAATAGCGTAAATCGCCTAGTGAATTGCGAAACAGCTAATTTGAATAAAACGATTAGCGCAGCAATTCGACAAGTGGATAATATACGATTTATAGAAAATGCAATTGGCTTAGATCAGCTACCAGAAAAGTTAAGAGAAATTGCCAGGTTGCGTGTAGAATACCAAGATGTTACATTAAAGGAATTAGGCGAAATGGTTTCCACTGGAAATGTAAGTAAGTCGGGTATTAATCATCGGCTACGGAAAATAGATGAAATAGCAGATGCACTTCGCAGAGGCGAGACAATTTAGTGAAATGGAGCGTGCACCAATGACAGAAAAACAAGTCGAAGTGAAATTACAAACTGGATTACAAGCAAGACAAGCGGCATTATTTGTACAAGAAGCTAATCGCTATATTGCAGATGTATATTTAGAAAAAGATGAGAAAAAAGTAAATGCAAAGAGCATTATGGGTATTATGAGTTTGGCTATTAGCAAAGGGATTACGGTTAACTTAAGTGCGGATGGCTTTGATGAAGAAGAAGCTGTAGAGGCATTAGCAAAATTTATTGCTAATGAAGAATAAAAAAAAACGGGCAAAATTGCCCGTTTTTTATTATGCTTTTTTCATATCGCTGCGAGAAATAATATGATCGATTAGGCCATATTCTTTTGCACGTTCAGCAGTCATGAAGTTATCACGATCTGTATCTTTTGAAATAACATCTAATGGTTGACCAGTACGTTCAGCCATAATTGTATTTAGTTTCTCACGTAAGAATAAAATACGTTTAGCAGCAATTTCAATTTCAGTAGCTTGCCCTTGTGCGCCACCAAGTGGTTGGTGAATCATTACTTCTGCGTTAGGAAGTGCGAAACGTTTTCCTTTTGTACCTGCAGTAAGTAAGAATGCTCCCATAGAAGCAGCCATACCGATACAAATTGTTTGAATATCTGGTTTGATGAATTGCATCGTATCGTAGATCGCCATACCAGCTGTAATACTACCACCTGGACTATTAATGTAGATCGAAATATCCTTTTCTGGATCTTCCGCTTCTAAAAATAGTAACTGAGCAACGATGGAGTTAGCAACATTGTCATCAATCCCGCTTCCAAGCATAATAATACGGTCTTTTAATAATCGTGAGTAAATATCGTATGCACGTTCCCCACGATTTGTTTGTTCAATAACTGTAGGAATTAAATTCATCCTGATTGCCTCCTTCAAAGGTGGTTTTATAATTTGCTTACTGAGAAATACTATCCCAGTTGTAACTTTATCATACACAGTAAGGTCAAGGAAGGTCAAATATTAAGCTTCGAAATGTTAGGTTGAATTATTTGCATTACATTTGTATAATATATAAGTCGCTAGCCCTCGTGGTGTAATGGATAACACACAAGCCTCCGAAGCTTGTAATGTGAGTTCGATCCTCGCCGAGGGCATATATTAGGTAATTCCGTGTTAAACTGGAATTATAGAGAAAACACGCTAAAACGCTATTGTAACGTTTCAGTGTGTTTTTTTTGTGTGTTCAATGAATCGAGGATAACATTTCGCTTGTTATCTCCATAATATAAGGTGATAATGAAAAAAAGAGGCGTTATAATGAAATTTTAACTTCATTCAGCAAACAATAACTACTGAATGAAGTTAAAGCCCCGGTGGATGCCACAGATTTTCAGAGGAATTTATCGAGCAAGCTCGATAAAAATCTTGGCGCAGTGTTTTCTGCGACGAGCTTTGCGCAGGAGCAAATACGCCGAGGCGTATTTGATTTAGAAAAAGTGAATAGGGAGTTCAGAGGTCTATGGATGTTGTAACGGAATTTTTTCAAAAAAAAGGCGTAAAACGAGTTTTAATTTTTGTTTTAATTGTTTTCATACTCTATAGCATGAGAAGTATGATGAATCTAATCTTATTGACGTTTATTTTCACATTTTTGGTAGATCGCCTCATAGAATTTGTAGTCAAATACATACGATTAAATCGGAAAACCCTTGTTATCATTATGTATTCACTAATTGTCGGACTATTGACCTTAGGCGTCGTGAAATATTTACCTATTATAACAGTACAAATCAGCCAGCTTGCTAGGCAAATTACTGCTTTTTATACACAGCCTCATGAAAATGTTTTGATTGGTTATATAGAAATGATTATTTCCAAAAATCAGCTTACTGCTTATTTAGAAAACGGCTTATCTTTTTTGTTGAAATATTTTACAGGTATTAGTAAAACAAGTGTTCAAGTCATGATTGCTTTAATTTTGAGCTTGTTTTTCTTGCTAGAAAAACCACGATTAAAAGAATTCACAAGTAAGTTTAAATATAGCAAGATTGCACCTTTTTATTTTGAAATTGAATATTTTGCATCAAAATTTACTCGTACTTTTGGAAAAGTAATTGAAGCCCAATTCATTATTGCTATCGTCAATACTATTTTGACGGTAATTGCATTAAGCATTTTAGGATTTCCGCAAATATTTGGCTTGGCGATTTTGATTTTCTTTTTAGGACTTATTCCGGTTGCAGGAGTAATTATATCGCTCATTCCATTAACTTTAATTGCTTTTACAATTGGAGGAGTCCTAAAAGTAGCCTATGTAGTAGTGGCAATTATGATCATCCATGCAATTGAAGCGTATATTTTGAATCCAAAACTGATGTCTTCCAAAACGGATTTACCCGTTTTTTATACGTTTATTGTTCTTATTTTTTCGGAAAGCTTCTTTGGTGTTTGGGGATTAATCATTGGAATTCCGATTTTTGTTTTCCTTCTAGATGTACTTGAAGTAACGAATAAAGAAACGATAAGTCCGCCTCCCGATCAAAAAAACGGATAAGTATATTAGAATTTCCATTAGTCGCATAAAGGAAAACACTCTTTTCGAATTTGAAGAGGGTGTTTTTTTGAAACTCTTTTCTCTTTTTTCCGTATACATGATATGTTTCAAATTTGAAAATAAAAAGTATAAGAGTACTATATCTATAAGGAGTGAAATACTTGAAAAAATTATTAGGGCAGATTGTGATAGTTCTCGTTATTAGTGCCGTGTTTGCAGCAATATTAATACCAAGTTATAACGGGTTTGTAGATGGAGAAGAAAATGTAAATAAAGCTTACGCACAAATAGAAAATCAATTACAGCGTCGATTAGATTTAATACCAAATCTTGTGAACACAGTAAAAGGGTTTGCAGAACATGAAAAAGAAGTACTTGGCAATATCGCGGATGCTCGTGCAAAATTAGCGGGGGCTGGAACACCGGAAGAACAAGCGGTAGCAAATGATGAATTGTCAGGTGCATTAAACAGACTATTAGTTGTTGTGGAAAACTATCCAGAATTAAAAGCGGATGCAAATTTCCGTCAATTAATGGATGAGCTTGCTGGTACGGAAAATCGTTTATCTGTAGCAAGACAAGATTATAATGAAATTGTTTCTGATTACAATAAAAAAGTAAAGCGTATGCCGGGCAGTATTATCGCATCGATTTTTAATTTCGATGAAAAGGAATATTTTAAAGCAGATGCAAATGCAAAAGATGCACCAGTTGTTGATTTTAAAGGAGATGGTAAGTAATGAAAAAAGTTGCGCGAATGCTTATAGCAGCGCTACTTTTATTTCTATCTGTTCCATTAATAACGGTAGCGGCATCAGATATTCCAAAGCCACAGGGTGGAGAATTATACGTACAAGACTTCGTAGGAGTTTTATCAAATAGCGAAGAAGAGGAAATAGAACAACTTGGTCAAAATTTAGATAATGCGACAGGAGCACAAATTGTTGTAATGATTATTGAAAGTTTAAATGGTCAGGATGTTGCACAATTTGGAGTAGATGTTATTCGTCAATACGGTATTGGTAATAAAGAAAAAAACAATGGTGCATTATTGATTATTGAAACTGATCCTACTAAAAAAGGAAAACGCGATGTGCATATTTCAGTAGGGCAAGGGCTAGAAGGAGCATTACCTGACGGAAAACTTGGTCGTATTGTCGAGGAGTATACGCTGCTATTTTTAGAGCAAGGATCGATCAATGATGCTGTATTGTCAACCTACCAAGTGTTATACAATGAAATTGCAAAAGAGTATGGCTGGGATGGTGAGCTAGTAGAGCCTAAAGATCCAGCTGAAGATGAAGGATTTTCATTTATGACTATTATTGCAATTATCGTGATTATCTACCTCATTTACACAATTACATCTAATGGCGGTAGAGGCGGAGGTAGCGGAGGCTCTAGACGAAGTTCTAAGCCATCCTGGTATGGAACAGGTAGCTTCGGAGGCGGATTTGGTAGCAGTGGTGGAAGATGTTCTAAAGGCGGTTTTGGAGGCTTCGGCGGTGGTAGCTCTGGAGGCGGAGGAGCAGGACGTAAGTGGTAATAAAAGATGCTGAATCTAGAATCGGTTGATTAGTAACCAAATAGCTAAGGGGCTGCCTAAGAAGTCCCTTTTACAACAAAAATATTTGAATTTGAAAATGCCGAAACATTGTTAAATCAATGTTTCGGCATTTTCTATTTTGAAGGAGTGTTTTTTGAAAGAATAAGTATTCGAAAATACATTAATCGGATGGTTCAGGTCAAAAATCGAATCGCTCTAGGATTTCTCATCTCTCATTATTCATTTTCAGCGAATTCATCTAGCTTCTGTTTGATCAATTCATATTCAAGGGCATGTGGTTTAATGGTGATATCACCACTAATTCCAAGATCAAAATCTGGAGCGAACATGATTACTCCATCTTCGAATAATGTAATTGTATACAATGTAGTTCCTTTATCTGCCCCGTTTGTTAAATAAATTTGAAAATTATCCATTTGAGAAAGGGCTTCTGTTCTCTCAAGACTATCTTGCTCAGTTGCTTCTTTAATGAAAAAACTATTGAACATCAACATGATGGATTTTATTTGCTTATTATCGGATGTACATCCCGACTTAAATGCTACTTCATCTTGTTGATTAACGATGCGACCATTGAAGCAAAGTGTGTCAAAGGAAACATCAAACGATGGTGTTTTTACATCACTTCCTTCAACAAATGCGCTGAAGTTCTCTATTTTCTCTTGTAAATCCACGCTATCGCCGTCTCTAAGCAGATTATAGCTCCCTATTTTTCCTGGCTCTGATGTAGAAAAGATAAATTCTTCTCTCAATGTATGAAAAATTTTCTGTCCTTGGCTATTTGTTAAGGAAACCTCTATTTCAGGGCGATAAATATTCGGATGATCTTTCTCTTTCATAATTTCCACGTTCTCTAGATACATCTCTATATCTGTATCTTCTAGGTAATAATGATATTTGAAAACCATATTGGAATAAATCGCTTTTGTCAGCATATCTTCGGTAAAATAATCCCCAAAAGTAGTTGGAAAATAATTCATTAAATCTTTGTACTGCTTAGACTCTAGGAGCAGATCATACTCCTCTTGATTTTTCGCTTCTGTTTCGCTTTGGAGGTTCATCCATTCATTCGTTAAGCGCAAAATTTCCCTATCAGGTCCATTGTATTCTCTCTCTAATACTGCCCTGATAACGTCTTCATTTGAAAGAGGTTTAGCCGATTGCTCGGTTTCCGAAAAAGTAAAAAATAGAAAGGAGGCAATTGCGATTACTGCTAATGAAATAAAGGCGGGGAATATAGTGGGTTTTCTTTTTGTTTCTATTCTATCCTTTAAGGCTAGCCACGAATTGCGCTTTGCTTCCTCTGTTCGCTCCACATCTTTCATTTCTTCAAAAAGCTTATCAAATTCATCCATTTGCTTGACCTCCTTCTTGATGAAATTCTTTTTTTAGTGCCTCTAGTGCACGTGTCATCTTCATCTTTACTTTTGCCTCGGTCCAGCCGAGTATATAGGCTGTTTCTTGGATGGAGCATTCTTGTATCTTTCGCAGGAGCAGCACTTCTTGATACTCCTTTTTTAGTTTGTTTAAGGAGTTATACATTTTGGCAAGCTGTTCCTTTTTTTCAAATCGGCTCTCTGGTGAGAGTTCCTTTGTTTCTAAATCATGTTCTTTCTCGAAGGAGAAAAATTGCACGACTCTTTTCCTTCGAAAATAATCATAGGTCACATTACGTGCTATTTTTAAAAGCCAAGTGGCAGTTGAAGCTTGTTTGTTAAAAGCATCTAGCCCTTTATATGCTTTATAAAATGTTTCTTGGGTAAGATCCTCGGCACATTCTTTATGACGGACAAGATAGTATATATAGCTGTAAACACGATCACTGTGCTCAGTGTATAGCGGTTCCATTTCCACATTCTGACCCCCTTATTGCAATAGACGAAGCAGCAAATCAAAAGTATCACTTTTATTTTACAAAAAGATTATAATAAAAATGTATCACATAATTTTTGGAAGGAGTGATATAAAATGATTGTCCATTTTTATACAAGACCAGGCTGTCATTTATGTGAAGAAGCCAGGCTTATGCTGAAGCTCGTGCAAGAGGATGTATCTTTTGACATAAAAGAAATAAATATCGAACAAGATGACAAGCTCCATGAAAAATATATGCTGATGATTCCGGTTGTCGAATTAGATGGAGACATCATTCAGTACGGACAAGTAGATTACGCAACAATATTAGAAGCATTAGTAAAATAATGCTTCGGTATTGCTAAGCTGAAAATTATATTGTATGATAATTATAGAAATTCAATTTTTTTTGATACACTGGGACATTTTTTTATCTAGTGGGACAAAAACGTCACAAGCGGTTAGGAAGTGAAATATGGAATCTTTTCTCTCTGCTCAATTAAAACTAATTCCTGAAATGAGTGAATTGCTGCAAAAGAGGTATCGAGTCCTTCAAACGATTCAGCTTTCACAAGGAATTGGCCGACGAGTTTTAGGGGAACATCTAGCTCTCACCGAAAGAGATATTAGAAAAGAGCTAGACACTTTAAGAAATCAAGGATTAATTGAAGTAACACGAGGTGGAGCAGCTATTACTCCTGACGGAACGAGCGTTTTATTGGAATTGAAAGAACTTGTTCGTGAATGGTCAGGTAGATTACAGCTAGAGCAAACACTGTCGAAACATTTACAAATTAAAGAAGTCATTATTGTACCAGGAGATGTAGATGGTGATTCCAACTCAAACCTACTTCTATCACAAGAAGCAGCAAAATATTTGGAAAGCATCCTAACGGATGACAAAATAATCGCTGTAACTGGTGGATCAACAATCGCATCTATTTCCAATTATGTGCAGCAAACAACAAGGTTAAAAAACTTATTGTTTATTGCCGCTAGAGGTGGAATAGGGAAAGATGTTCAGCTTCAAGCAAACACAATTGCCTCTCTTTTTGCGAATAAAATGAATGGTTCATACCGAACATTATATATGCCGGATAGATTGAGTGAAGAAGCATACACTACGATGACAAAAGAACCTTTTATTCAAGAAATGATGGATTTGTATGAACGAACGAATATTATTATTCACGGTATTGGCGATGCACTTCAAATGGCCAGTCGAAGAAGTTCAAGTGAAGAAGAACTGAATCTATTAAAAGAAGCAGGTTCGGTTAGTGAAGCATTTGGTTATTATTTTAATGAACAAGGGGAAGTCGTTCATCGGATACGTACAATCGGTGTACAGCTGAACCAATTAAAACATATAGAGTATCTACTTGCTGTTGCAGGTGGTGCATTGAAAGCAAAAGCACTTTTATCGTATTTTAAACAAGCTCCTTCACAAACTGTGTTAGTAACAGATGAAGGCGCGGCAAATGAAATGATGAAAATAATATCACAAAAAAACTAGGGGGAACAAAAAATGACAGTAAAATTAGCTATTAACGGATTTGGACGTATTGGACGTAAAGTATTTAGAGAAGCATTAGAACAGAAAGATTTAGAAATTGTAGCAATCAATGATTTAACAGATGCTGCAATGCTTGCACATTTATTGAAATACGATTCAGTTCACGGGATTTTAGATGCAGAAGTATCATCAGAAGGTGAATATTTAGTTGTAAACGGTAAAAATATTCGAGTTTTTGCTGAGAAAGACCCATCAGCACTTCCATGGAAAGAGCAAGCAATTGATATCGTTATTGAATGTACTGGAATTTTCAGCACAACTGAAAAAGCTAGCAAACATATCGAAGCAGGGGCTAAAAAAGTAATTTTATCTCAACCAGCTAAAGATGATATGCCTACATTTGTTATGGGTGTAAATGAAGAAAATTATAACCCAGCAACGGATCATGTAATTTCAAATGCATCATGTACAACAAACTGCTTGTCACCACTTGCAAAAGTGTTACAAGATCAATTTGGTATTAAACGTGGGATGATGACAACAATTCACTCATACACAAACGATCAACGCATTTTAGACTTACCACATAGCGATTACCGTCGTGCTCGTGCAGCTGGAGAATCTATGATTCCAACTACAACTGGAGCAGCTTCAGCAGTTGCGAAAGTACTTCCGGAGCTTAAAGGGAAACTAGATGGTATGGCAATCCGCGTACCAACACCGAACGTGTCTTTAGTAGACTTTGTTGCAGAGCTTGAAAAAAATGTAACAGCAGAAGAAGTAAATGCAGCTTTAAAACAAGCTTCTGAAAATGAGCTAAAAGGAATTCTTGATTTCAATGAACTTCCATTAGTTTCAATCGACTATAACGGCAACAGAGCATCATCTACAATTGATGGACTTTCAACAATGGTACTAGGAGATAATATGGTAAAAGTATTATCTTGGTATGACAACGAATCAGGATACTCTTCACGCTGTATCGACCTAGCGCTTCTTATGGCGAAAAAGGGTCTTTAATTTAATACAGCAGTAAGTGCAATTCAAAATCTGGGTGCAATTTCGCCGAAGCATGATTGATTCAATACTTTTCATAGAAGTTATGTAAAATAACCTCTATAATGAAAGAGGGTAAAAGGAGCAAGGGTTACCCTTCGCTCCTTCTTTTTATACGAACTAAGGGGGCTGTCTCATGAACCAGAAACAAACAATGAGTGATGTTAATTTAAGTGGAAAACGTGTATTTTGTCGAGTAGATTTTAACGTGCCAATGGAAGAAGGAAAAATTACGGATGATACGCGTATTCGTGCAGCACTTCCAACGATAAACTATTTAATAGAACAAGGTGCAAAAGTAATTCTAGCAAGCCATATGGGACGCCCAAAAGGTGAAGTAAAAGAAGAACTACGTTTAACAAAAGTAGGAGAACATCTAGCAACTTTATTGAATAAAGACGTAAAAAAATTGGATGAATCAATCGGTACAGCAGTTGAGCAATCAATTGCTGAGATGACAGAAGGAGACGTTGTGTTATTAGAAAACGTTCGTTTCCATGCTGGCGAAGAAAAAAATGATACAGAACTTGCAAAAGCGTTCGCTAAATTAGCAGATGTCTTTGTAAATGACGCATTTGGTGCAGCTCATCGTGCACACGCAACAACAGAAGGTATTGCAAAGCTATTACCAGCTGTTTCTGGCTTGTTAATGGAAAAAGAGTTAGATGTACTAGGAAAAGCTTTATCTACTCCTGAAAGACCATTCACAGCAATTATCGGTGGAGCAAAAGTGAAAGATAAGATAGGTGTAATCGATCATTTATTAGATAAAGTAGATAATATTTTAATCGGTGGTGGATTATCGTATACATTCTCTAAAGCACAAGGGAATGATATTGGGACATCCCTTTTAGAAGAAGATAAAATTGAGCTAGCTCGATCTTTTATTGAAAAAGCGAAAGAAAAAGGTGTTTCTTTCTACTTGCCAGTCGATGTGGTTGTTGCAGATGAGTTTTCAAAAGATGCAAACACAAAAGTGGTAGACGTTGATCAAATTCCTTCTGATTGGATGGGGCTTGATATTGGACCGAAAACTGCTGCATTGTACGCAGACGTTATTAAAAACAGCAAATTGATCATTTGGAACGGACCGATGGGTGTGTTTGAAATGGATGCATTTGCAAACGGTACAAAGAGTGTAGCAGAGGCAATGGCCGAAACTGCTGGTTACACAGTAATTGGTGGCGGGGATTCAGCTGCTGCTGTAGAAAAATTCAATGTAGCAGATAAAATGGATCATATCTCAACTGGTGGAGGAGCTTCCCTAGAGTTTATGGAAGGCAAAGACTTACCTGGCGTATCTGCTTTAAATGATAAATAATGGAGGAGACATCATATGCGTAAACGAGTAATAGCAGGAAATTGGAAAATGTATAAAACACTTACAGAAGCAAAAGACTTTGTCGAACAATTAAAAGGGAAACAAGTGGATAGCAGTAAAGTGGAAGCAGTTATTTGTGCACCTCCATTATTTTTAGATCAGCTAGTACAAGCGACAAAAGGAACATTCATGTCTGTTGGTGCACAAACGATGCACGAAGAAAAAGAAGGTGCCTTCACTGGTGAAGTAAGTGCGCATCAACTGAAAGATCTTGGCGTAAGCTATGTAGTTATCGGACATTCAGAACGCCGTCAATATTTCAATGAAACAGACAGCTCTGTCAATAAAAAAGTAAAAGCTGCTTTTGCAAATGAATTAACACCAATTATTTGTGTAGGGGAAACATTAGAGCAGCGCGAACAAAACGAAACAGAACAAATTGTATCCAATCAAGTAATGGCTGCTTTAGAAGGACTTTCGGAAGAAAACGTGGTTCGTTCAATTATTGCTTATGAGCCAATTTGGGCTATCGGTACTGGTAAAACAGCTACGGCTGACGATGCAAACGATGTATGCCAAGCAATTCGTGAAACAATTCTAGACGGCTTTGGCGAAGAAGTAGCAAGCAGTGTTCGCATTCAGTATGGTGGCAGTGTGAAACCTGAAAACATTGAAGAATTACTTTCTAAAGAGCATATCGATGGTGCTTTAGTTGGTGGAGCAAGCTTGCAAGCAGAGTCGTTTTTCCAATTGGTGGAGGCTGGAGAAAATGCCTAAAAGTCCAGTAGCTTTAATCATTTTAGATGGTTTCGGTTTACGCCATGAATCATTTGGAAATGCTGTGGCACAGGCGAATAAACCAAATTTTGATCGATATTGGAAAGACTATTCGAATGCAACATTAATCGCATCTGGTGAAGCAGTTGGTTTACCGGATGGACAAATGGGGAACTCAGAAGTTGGTCATTTGAATATTGGGGCAGGAAGAGTTGTGTATCAAAATTTAACACGAATTCATAAGTCGATTCGTGAAGGGGATTTCTTTTTAGAGCCAAAGCTTCTTGCTGCAACCCGGCATGTGAAACAAACTGGTGGAAAGCTTCACTTAATGGGACTTCTTTCAGATGGTGGAGTGCATAGTCATTACTCGCATTTATTCGCATTATTGAAGCTTGCAAAAGAACAAGGATTACAAGAAGTTTTCGTTCACGGATTTTTAGATGGACGTGATGTAGGTCCAAGGACAGCTGTGGGCTATGTAGAAGAAACCGAAAAACAAATGAAAGATATTGGTGTTGGAAAGTTTGCTTCTATAAGTGGTCGATATTATGCAATGGATCGCGATCGTCGCTGGGAACGAGTAGAACTTGCATACCGTACACTTGTCGATGGATCTGGAAATAGTGCGGAATCAGCAACAGCTGGAATTTTAAAGTCGTACGAAGGAGATATAGTAGACGAATTTATCTTACCGTTTATTGTAGAAGAAAATGCAAAACCAGTAGCAACAATTGATACTGGTGATGCTGTAATCTTTTTCAACTTCCGACCAGACCGTGCGATTCAATTATCATTAGCATTAAATACACCTACATTTGATAGCTTTACACGAAGTGAAAAGCATCCAACGAATTTAAAATTTGTATCATTTACGCATTATAATGACGAAGTTGTATCTGACATAGTATTTGAAAAGAAAGATTTGTCTAATACAATCGGAGAGGTTTTATCAGCTCATCATAAAACACAGCTTCGCATTGCAGAAACGGAAAAATATCCACATGTCACATTTTTTATGAGTGGTGGCCGTGAAGAAACTTTCCCGGGAGAAGAACGTATTTTAATAAATTCTCCAAAAGTTGCAACGTATGATTTACAGCCAGAAATGAGTGCCTATGAACTAACAGATGCTCTACTTGCTGAAATTGAGAATGATAAATTTGATGCAATCATTTTAAACTTTGCGAATCCTGATATGGTTGGTCATAGTGGAATGCTAGAGCCGACGATAAAAGCGATTGAAGTAGTAGATGAATGCTTAGGTAAGATAGTAGATGCTATTTTAGCAAAAGGTGGCAAAGCGATTATTACGGCAGACCACGGAAATTCGGATGAAGTAACAACACTGGAAGGGCAGCCGATGACGGCACATACGACAAATCCAGTTCCGGTAATTGTAACGAAAAAAGATATTTCCCTTCGTTCTGATGGAATTTTAGCAGATTTAGCACCAACCATGTTACACTTATTAGGGATAGAAACACCGCCTGAAATGACAGGTAAAACACTAATCGAAACGGAGAGTTAAAAATGCCAATTATTACACATGTACAAGCTCGTGAAGTATTAGATTCACGTGGGAACCCGACAGTAGAAGTAGAAGTCTTTACAGAGAGTGGCGCATTTGGACGTGCAATTGTTCCATCTGGTGCATCTACTGGTGAATATGAAGCAGTAGAACTTCGTGATGGTGACAAATCAAGATACCTAGGTAAAGGTGTTCTAAAAGCAGTCGAAAACGTGAACAACATACTTGCAGCAGAATTAGAGGAAAACTTCTCTGTTTTAGATCAAGTATCAATTGACCGCGCAATGATCGAGTTAGATGGTACAGAAAATAAAGGAAATCTTGGTGCAAATGCAATTCTAGGTATCTCAATCGCTACTGCTCATGCAGCAGCAGATTACTTAGACATTCCACTTTATCAATATTTAGGTGGATTCAACGCAAAACAATTACCTGTTCCTATGATGAATATTGTTAATGGTGGAGAACACGCAGATAACAACGTAGACATTCAAGAATTCATGGTAATGCCAGTTGGAGCGGAATCTTTCCGTCATGCATTACGTATGGGTGCTGAAATTTTCCATAGCTTAAAATCAGTATTAAAAGAAGCTGGATTAAATACAGCTGTTGGTGATGAAGGTGGATTTGCACCAAACTTAAAATCGAACGAAGAAGCATTATCTACAATCGTAACTGCAATTGAAAACGCAGGTTACAAACCAGGCGAAGATGTACTTCTAGCAATGGACTGTGCTGCTTCTGAATTCTTCAATAAAGAAGATGGCAAATATCATTTAACTGGTGAAGGTGTTGTAAAAACATCAGAAGAAATGGTTGCTTGGTATGAAGAACTTTGCTCGAAATATCCAATCATTTCAATCGAAGACGGTTTAGATGAAAATGACTGGGCTGGACATAAATTACTTACTGAAAAATTAGGTTCAACTATTCAATTAGTTGGGGATGATTTATTCGTTACAAACACGAAGAAACTTGCACAAGGAATTGAGCAAGGAGTAGGTAACTCTATTCTTGTGAAAGTAAACCAAATTGGTACTTTAACAGAAACATTTGATGCAATTGAAATGGCGAAACGTGCTGGCTATACAGCAGTAATTTCTCACCGTTCTGGTGAATCTGAAGATGTAACAATTGCAGATATCGCAGTTGCTACAAACGCAGGCCAAATCAAAACTGGTGCACCATCTCGTTCAGACCGTGTAGCAAAATATAACCAATTACTACGTATTGAGGATCAATTATATGATACAGCTCAATACTTAGGCAAAAAAACATTTTATAACTTGAAAAAATAATAAACAATGGGCAGCCAGTGAAAATTACTGGCTGTTTTTTTGTTTTATTTGAAAGCTCAAAGTAGGTGTTGAAGTACCCAATCTGTGTCGAAAGCCACAAAGATACCATTGAGAGACACAAAGCAGCAATCGAGAGCCACAAAACACCTAACGAGAGCCCCAAAGTAGCATTCGAAAGCAACAAAATACTTCACGAAAGCCCCAATCCAGCTCAAACCCACCTCCAAAAACAAACTTCAAAAGTTCTTTTCCACAAAATTACTTCATACAAATCAGATAAATCAACATTTTTAATGAAAGAAGGTTGTATCTGATAACTGTTTTTGGTAAAATTAACTTTGTTGTGAATGTTCATATCAGGAGGTGGAACAAATGCATGCGTTTTTAATGATTTTACTTGTCATCGTATCGCTCGCATTAATCGTTGTTGTATTATTACAAACTGGGAAAAGTGCTGGTCTTTCAGGAGCCATCTCTGGTGGGGCTGAACAACTTTTTGGAAAACAAAAAGCTCGAGGCATGGACCTTGTATTACATAGAGTAACGATTGTATTAGCAGTGTTATTTTTCGTTTTGACTATAGCTGTAACAAAATTTTAAAACAGATATAAATCAAACCGCCTGACCGACTTTTGATTGGTTAGGCGTTTTCTTTTAATCTTTTTCAAAAATCTAGGCTCAAATCTGCCGATGCGAATTTGATAGGAGGTATTTTATATGCGAATTACAACGCCAACACCTTTTTTCTTTGAAGCGGGAAAACGTGCGGTTTTATTGCTTCATGGTTTTACGGGCAATTCGTCTGACGTTCGTATGCTAGGACGTTTTTTAGAAAAGAATGGGTACACTTCATTAGCTCCGCATTACAAAGGGCATGGAGTGCCACCAGAAGAACTACTTACTACTGGTCCGACTGATTGGTGGGAAGATGTCATGCGAGCCTATGATCAGCTGAAAACGGCTGGTTACGAGGAAATTGCGGTTGCTGGTCTTTCACTTGGTGGAGTGTTTTCATTGAAATTAGGCTATTCAGCTCCTGTAAAGGGAATTGTTACGATGTGTTCTCCTATGACGATGAAAACAACCGACATAATGTTTGAAGGCGTAATAAAATATGCAAAAGAATATAAAAAGTATGAAGGAAAAACAGAACAACAAATCGAAGTAGAAGTAGAGGCAATTCGTCAAACGCCGATGGAAACATTATCGGAATTGAGAGAGTTTGTATATAATGTGAGAGACAATGTTGATCATATATACGCACCGCTTCTCGTTACACAAGGGAAGAAAGACAGTGTAATTGACATCAACTCTGCTAATTATATTTTTGAACAAGCCGAATCATTAGAGAAAAAAATCAATTGGTACGAAAACTCAGGGCATGTCATTACACTGGGTCCAGAAAAAGAACAATTGCATGAAGATATATTAAACTTTTTAGAGACGCTTGATTGGAATGTGTAAAACAGCTCAATTGTGCACACGCTGAAAAAGGAGGGATGTAACATGGAAAATATAAAAGAGACATTACTTGAATTAATGAACGCAGAAGAATATAAACCAATGACGACGAAAGAACTCGAACTCCATTTTGGTTTTGAAGATGCGGATGAATTTAAAGAATTAGTGAAAACACTTGTACAAATGGAAGAAAAAGGTCAGGTCGTACGCTCCAGATCAAATCGCTACGGTATTCCTGCACGCATGAATCTTGTAGTTGGTAAGTTTATCGGGCATGCAAAAGGATTTGGATTTGTTGCACCAGAAGAAGCTGGGATGGATGATGTTTTTATTCCGCCAACGGAAGTAAACGGAGCTGTAAATGGCGATAAAGTACTTGTTCGTGTGTCGAGAGAATCTTCAGGAGACCGTCGAGAAGGCTCTATCATTAAAATTACAGAACGCGGAATTTCGAAAATTGTCGGGACATTCCAAGACAATAAAGGTTTTGGCTTCGTTCTTCCAGACGATAAAAAAGTTCCAATGGATGTATTCATAGCAAAAGGGGATACACTTGGAGCAATCGAGGGACATAAAGTAGTTGTCGAAATTACTGAATGGCCAAAAGAAAGAAAATCGGCAACAGGAATCGTATCACAAATTCTTGGACATAAAAATGATCCAGGAGTCGATATTCTTTCTATTATTCACAAACACGATATTACAATTGATTTCCCGGAGGAAGTAATTGCGCAAGCAGAAGCTGTGTCGGATGAAATCGATCCAAGTGATTTGGAAAATAGAAGAGATCTACGTGATGAAGTGATTGTCACGATTGACGGGGCAGATGCGAAAGACTTGGATGATGCTGTTACCGTTACTAAATTACCTGATGGGACATTCAAACTTGGCGTTCATATTGCGGACGTTAGCCATTATATGCCCGAAGATTCTCCAATGGACCGTGAAGCATATGATCGTGGAACGAGCGTATACTTAGCGGACCGAGTAATTCCAATGATTCCACACCGATTATCGAATGGTATTTGCTCATTGAATCCACAAGTTGATCGTTTAACTTTATCATGCGAAATGATTTTCGATGGTTCAGGTATGGTCGTATCTCATGAAATTTTCCAAAGTGTTATTCGCACAACGGAGCGTATGACGTATTCGGACGTGTATAAAATTTTAGAAGAAAAAGACGCTGCTTTAATCGAACGCTATGAAAGCTTAGTTCCAATGTTTGAAACAATGGCAGAGCTTGCTTCTATTTTAACGAATAAAAGAATAAACCGCGGAGCGATTAATTTTGATTTCCCTGAAGCAAAAATTTTAGTTGATGAAAATGGTTGGCCAACTGATGTTGCGATTCGTGAACGTACAATTGCAGAACGAATAATCGAAGAATTTATGTTAGCTGCCAATGAAACAGTTGCAGAGCATTTCAAGTGGATGGATGTTCCATTTATTTATCGTATTCACGAAGATCCGAAACCTGAAAAACTCCAGCGCTTTTTTGACTTTTTAACAAACTTTGGATTAGTTGTTAAAGGTACTGGCAATGAAATTCACCCGAAAGCATTACAAGAAATCATTGAAGCAATTGAAGGTATGCCAGAGCAACCTGTAATATCAACAATGCTGTTAAGATCTTTACAACAAGCTAAATATTACTCGGAGTGCTTAGGACATTTTGGCTTATCAACTGAATACTACACGCACTTCACATCTCCAATACGAAGGTATCCCGATTTAATCGTCCATCGATTAATTCGCACGTATTTAGTGAATGGTGATGTGTCACAAGCGACGATTAATCATTGGGGTGCGATTATCGATGATATTGCAGATCATACATCGAAGCGTGAACGTCGTGCAGTAGATGCAGAACGAGATACAGACGCATTGAAGAAAGCACAGTATATGGCTGATAAAATTGGCGAGGAATTCGAAGGTATTGTTGGTTCGGTTACAAACTTTGGTATGTTTATCGAGCTTCCGAATACAATTGAAGGCCTTGTGCATGTAACGAATATGACGGACGATTATTACCGTTTTGACGATCGTCAAATGATGATGATTGGGGAGCGTTCAGGGAAGCAATTCCGAATTGGGGATGAAGTAACTGTTCGAGTTTCTTCCGTGAAACCAGAGGAATCTGCAATCGACTTTGAAATCGTAGGCATGAAAAAAGCATTCCGCCGTACGAGAAAAGAAGCACCAAAAGTCATTCATGCGAAGAAAAAAGAAGGCACTGCTAGAAAAACAACTTCTCAACCGGGCGAGAAAAAAGAAGTAAAACAGAAGAAGAAATTTTACGAAGCAATTGCCAAAAAACAATCAAGAAGAAAACGACCGAAGAAAAAATAACGGAGCGATTATTCGCTCCCTCTAAAGTATTTGTGAGGTGGACGGCATGGCAAAAAAGAGTGATGATAGAGTACTTGCCCAAAACAAAAAAGCAAGTCACGATTACTATATCGAAGAAACAATCGAGGCAGGAATTGTCTTACAAGGTACAGAAATAAAGTCTATTCGTAATGCAAAGGTGCAATTGAAGGATGCGTTCGTGCGAATCCGCAACAACGAAGCATGGATTTCTAATATGCATATTAGCCCATACGAACAAGGAAACCGTTTCAATCACGAACCTTTACGCTCTCGAAAACTACTTTTACACAAAAAACAAATTAATACATTAATCGGCGAAACAAAGCAAGATGGCTATTCGATCGTGCCGCTAAAAATGTATTTAAAAAATGGCTATGCAAAAGTATTAATCGGGGTCGGAAAAGGGAAGAAGGATTACGATAAACGAGATGTCCTAAAGAAAAAAGAAGCAAAACGTGATATCGAAAGAGCATTTAAAGAGCGCAATCAATAACGTTTTACTTGAATTTTGACCATATTTGATATATAGTTATTATTGTAACAAAGCTTATATTCCATAAACGGGGACGTTATGGATTCGACAGGGATAGTCTGAGCTTGAGTTGCGCGTCGGAGGCTCGGCTCCGTAAAAACGGAACTTATAACAACAGGCAAAACAAACAACAACTTAGCATTCGCAGCGTAAGCTCGGATCTGCTTTATCTATCCATCGCCCATGTGGCTAGGTAGAGCTCAACTTTAGTGGGATACGGTAGCCAGTGCAACTTGAGCTGTCTACAAGAGATTTCCAAGTTAGCGTACAGGACGCCCGCTTATCGGCATAATGCTACGCGAAACTTTAAATAGGTAAGATACACGCGTAGAAGCTTAAGTGTTAGAGTTTCTGGACGCGGGTTCAAATCCCGCCGTCTCCATACTACAATTTCATTGAGTTTCAATGAACGTCAAAACCCTTGGTATTCAAGGGTTTTTTCTTTTTGTCTATATCATCTGGTTTCAATGAGTATCAATCGAACGTAGTCAAAAACGTAGTCAAAAACATAGTCAAAAACATTACATGTTCAAATAGCTAGAGAACTTTAAAACTGCCTCTTCTTTTGCTTTCTGTGTAACATGTGTGTAAATGTCCATTGTTGTTTTTACATCAGAATGACCTAAGCGAACTTGAACTTCTTTTAAAATAGCACCTGCTTCAAATAGCAAAGAACAATGTGTATGACGTAAACCATGTGTTGTTATTGTGCCAAGCTTATATTTGTCTTGAACATGTATAATCCACTTACGAGTTTTTGTAGGCTGTAAGTATTCATTTTGTTCATTGCTAAATACAAGTTGTTTAGGCTGCATCGTATTAAAACCTAGAATTAGATAATCTTGCTTCTGCTTTTTCTTCCAGTCTTTTAATATTGCCATCGTTTTATCATCCATTTTGATTGTACGAGCAATACCTGTTTTAGTAGTCTTTACATATAGCTTACTATCTTTACCTCTTGAAAGGGCTTTATTAATGCGAATTTCGTTTGTCGTGAAGTTTAAGTCATTCCATTTAAGAGCCAGTGCTTCACCTTTACGCATTCCACTGAAAGCGAGTAAGCGAAATAGGACATACGCCTTGTAGTTACTTTCACGCTCTAAGCATGTTAGGAACTCAATAAGCTGTTCACGTGTGTAGAAGTTCTCGACTTCGTCTTCATCTGCTCCATTAACCTTTTTAGAAGTATTAGCGGGCAATTCTACATGTGCAAACGGATTTGTTTGTATATATCCACGTTTAATCGCAAAGTCCAGTACCTTGGAAGCATATGCTTTTACCATGCGGAACTTCTTTAACTTTGACGCCCATTCATCAACATGCTCCTGACATACATCGACATGCATCCTTTCAATTTTATATGTACCCATCGAAGGTAGAATGTGATTTTTAAAGACGCCAACCGTTTTTACATATGTGCTTTCTTCCACAGTCTTCTCATATTGTTGAACCCATAGGTCGTAAACTTCTTGGTATGTTTCAGCACGTTCTTGGTGGTACGTACCATTTGCAACATCTAGCTTAATACGAGCTAATGCTAATTCAGCTTCCTTACGTGTTTTAAAACCACGCTTAATCGTGCGCTTCTGCTTACCTGTTAGTGCATCAACACCTAAATAAGCAGGGAACTCGTATCGTAGCTCTCCGTTTTTTAGCTTGTAGCTTTTGATTGGTGATACTTTTTTCTTTGTCATGATTTTCCCCTTACTCTTGTGAGGGCAAGATTTATAGAGGAATAATGCTAAGATAGTAAAACGTAGCATTAAGTCTATATTATAATATAAAAGCCATGACATGATAGTATCAGAGTCATAGCTTAATTATAAAATATTTTGTTTCTCCGCTTAGTATTTAGAAACTATGTTGATGAAAAAAGGAATCTATCGTTGATTTAGAAACCCGTTTTATGCCATCAATTTCTGTCACTTCTAACCCCATTTCTCTAAATTTGATGAACGTGTTATAACTAACCCCAGCATATGAAGCTCCTTCTTTTAAGCTCAACCACTCCTTAGGTTGATAGTTATTAATAGCACGTTGTATCGTATCCGATACCATATTTTGTAAAATTTTTACCGTTTCTAGTTCCACTAAATATACCCCCACATATGTTATGTAATATAGTAGTCGGAGCATGGTAGGGGATAGTTGCGATATATTGTGTAAGATTGTCTATATTAAAACTCTACTTGATTTGGTACATATTTTGCTATTCAAGAGGCATGTTTCTAATAGTTCTCTAGTATTGGGTCAAAATATCTGTTAATATAATTATAGGTTTATTCCAAATTAAAGAATATGTGGAAGTTTGGCTCCTAATAATCGTGATAGGTGTAGGGGGCTTGCTGTATTGATTATTGTGTCCAGAGTGCCAATATCTTTGGAAATGTGTGGATAGCTTACTAAAAGAGTGTAGTAAAAATCAGAGAGCCTATTTAATAAAGGGATAAATAAAAAAGAACAGTGAGGGAATTTTATGCATTACATTGATAGTAAGGGTAAGTATTTTACCAAGAAACTTTTAATTGAGGCAAATAATGCTGCTATTAGAGAAGATAGGAATCGTCAACTAAACGAAGAGTATTTAGAAAGATTAACAGACGAAAATGTTTACCCAATTATCCTTTCTTTCGATGAACATAATAGAGGAGAAATTAGAGTACAAATAATGTTCGATGAGAAAGGCACGATGGGCTTTTTAGATTTAACAAAAAATAGATATAATCTCTTACCAACGGCAATTGTTAAAGAAGATGGAACAGTCGAACTTGAGTCAGAAGAATCCATTAATTCTAGAAGGCTATATCCCGAAGGTAGGGAATACACAGAAAAAGTAAGTAGAACAATAATTAGAGAAAATAATTTTAGACCTAAGATACTTTCTGCATATGATAACCAATGTGCTATGTGTGAGAAAAATGATATTTCAATTTTAGTGGCTGCTCATATATATCCAGCACATTTATGTGCGGACGATACAGTGAATAATGGTATTTGCCTATGTAAAATTCATGACAAATTATACGAAGATGGGAATATCTTCATTAAACCTAATGGTGAGGTATTTATAAAAGACGGAAAAAATAAACTGGATTTTGGTAAAATTCGTTTACCAAAAAATCAAAGTGACCACCCATCTCCTGAAAGGTTAAGCCAAAGGTTAGAATTGTCTATGAAACGTGGGGACTAAAAGATAAGTTGAACTTTTGATTACAACTAATGCAATGTTTCTATGACCTTTTAACTGAACATGGAGACTAGTATTATCCCGTCCCTGTTAACTTCTAGTTAAAACATGAGGATTATAGTGGCGACTAGGAGCAGCATAGAGAAATTAGAGCATCCCGTTGGGACGAAAACTTAGAATTATCTTAGTCTTTGTTTGCCTGCATCGTTCGCTACGCTCACCGAGCTCGTACCTCGCTCGATTATTATCTTTAATTATCATTCTATTTATTAGATTAATGGTTTTGGTTTAGGTACTAATTCGAGGAAACATACCACCCCCTGTAAAGGGGATGGGAGATATTAGGACTAATCCTGAGGTATCTGTCATGACATTCAACGTGCCCAGGTGCAGCTTTACCACGTATATTCAACATAACTCTGTCATGCCACCTAGCCAAAAGGCTACTGCGACGGTTTTAGATCTGGGGATGACTTCCACCTTTTAACGGCAGGCACTAGACCTATAAAAGCCAGGAAGAGTTTAAAGTGTTTTCTTTTATCCACTGATACAGCCAATATGAAATTTACCTATGTAAGACCACTCTCAAGTAAGATTAACTAAAGAGTGGTCATATTTAAAGAACAGTATGTGAGCATACCTCTAAACAGTAAAAGTTGAGTTGATTTCTTTTTCTTCAACTCCACAATCTTGTAACAGCTTTACTAATGACTCTCTATCTACGCTGTAGTTGTACTTGGTATGGCGAGAATGGTATCCACCATCAATACGTGGGGCTTTCTGTAGTACCTCACGCTGTAAGTACCCCAGAACTGCCCCTTCGGTAAACGCTATGTTAAAGTGATTTAATACCTTACTCGCACGCTCTACAGTTACCATTAAACATCACCTCGCAGTACTAGTTTACGTAAGCTCTCTTTAGCAAAGTAAATACTATTCCCTTGATGTACCTTCTCTACTCCAGGAGCAACAGCAAGTTCAAACAATCGTTGTGGGGTAATTCCTAAAATCTCTGTAGCTTGTGAAAAACTATATAAGTCAGCATTTACTATCATCTTTAGCTCCTCCTTGTTGTAACCAATCCATGACGACCTCTTTGTTAAAGCGAACAGACTTACCTACCTTTACTCGTCCTGGAATTACTCCCTCACGCAACAGCTTGTAAGTCGTTTGTTCCGACATGCCGATAAGGTTGGCTAGTGACCTTACTGTTAAAAACTCCATACCGTCAAAACCTCCTATTTGTAATATTTTTATCCTCACCCCTATTATAAGAATGGCATCACAATTTTTATCACGGAACAGGTAAAGATATAGTAGTAGAATAGAAAAGGATAAAATACAATAAAGTACTTTGTTTTTGTACGTACATGGGTAGGATTTTATAGGCAACTGGAGGGAACGAAGGTATAGGTATCATCTATAAAAATGAAGGTACCTATCTATATTAGAGGTAGAGATTTAGGGGCATACGTTTTACAATGACGAATAGAAGGGCTTGTAAAAGGTCTTTTGTACATGGGGGATTACCTAACTCTCATACATCTATCTAAACAGCTAATAGTGGTATCCTGTATCGTGTGAAGCTGTGCCCTGCCTTTTGGGGCTTAGTGGTTCCAAACGTCCCTGGTGGGTCGGTCTCATAGCCTGTATATAGGGGAATGCATCGGTATGAATTGTACGTCTTGGAAAATTTAAGGGAATTTCATGCGGACTTTATTGTAGATACCTAACCTAATACTTAGTCAAGTCAATCACTAGGCACTGGGTAGGGTTTAATAATGAAAAAAGAGGGGTAAAATCCCATCCCCCCTTTCATCTAACAAACCTAGTCTATTCATCTTTATCTTGATTAATCCAATCAAGAAAATATGGATAATAGTCAACTTCTTCATTCTCAAAATCACACATATCATTAATTAATATTTCGCTCGTGTTTAAGAACTCTTTTAAGTCATACCCTGATATTCTCACTTTAGTATCCAATTTATAAGCTCTTAAGATATCCATGAAAATCCATGATTTGACAGTGTCAGGTTGAACACCAAAAATTTCTGATACCTCTTTTACGCTGTAAAATCCCTCAAAAGTCTTCATTTCATTCTGCCTACCTTTCAAAATAATTTTGTCATCTGCTTTTCACCTTAGTTGTCGCTTTATCTATCTAGTTAGTTGCGATGAAAAGAAGAAAAATGAAAGAAAAAGCGTTCATAAATTTACTGGGGATTAATGTTTCTGTCTACAAGGATATACTTGCCCTCACAAAATGTTTTTTTATCAAACGTAGTCAAATACGTAGTCAGACATTCTCAAAGACAGCTATAAACCATTGAAAACACTGGTATTATAGCCTTTTATGAGGTGGTTGGTTCGACTCCCGCCGTCTCCATATTTAAATGACTGCTGAAGGTATTCATATCATGCTTTATATTATTTTAGGAAATTTTATGGTTGAATATTAGTAAGGTAAGCCCGATTTATAAAAAATAAACGCACCTTTGTTTTTGTCAACATGGAATTGAGCCAGAGCAATTACATCAAAAGTGAGCCACTTCATACTTCTTGTATCCTAGTAATGTTAGTATATGTATGTTCTCCTCTTTAGAGAGTTTAGTTTGTTTGGGAGAAATAAATTAACATAATCCTTCGTGTTCTATAGATTTTAGTTGTGTCTCACACAGGGAAGCTTTTGAATACATATTTTAACTGAATGGATGGGGATGTAATGGATTTAAAGTTGAATCGAACATCTAAAAAGGCTATTTATAAGCAAATTGCAGATTATATTGAACTTGGAATTTCTACCGGTATGTTTTCTCCGGATAGTATGCTTCCATCTGAACGTATTCTTGCGAAGGATTTAGAAGTCAATCGAAGTACAGTGGTGGCAGCATACGAGGAGCTGCAGTCCCTAGGTATTGTGGAGCGAAAAAAGGGCAGCGGTACTTGGATAAGCACAGATATTTGGGGAGTAACACATAGACGAATACCGAACTGGAATCGTTATATGAAAGATGGTTCTTTACTGCCAAATCTGCCTTTTGTTCAACAAATTCGTTCCGAAAATAGAAAACATCATATTATAAATTTATCAAGTGGAGAGTTGGCCCCAAGTCTTCTGCCACGCGAACAATTTCAAACGATATTTGCGGAAAATCCATTTATGGAGGGTCTTGGTTATGATCACCCGAAAGGAAATGCTTCTTTGCGCGGAACAATTTCTCAACATTTGAAAGAATATAGAAATATACATTGTTCAAGCTCATCAATTTTAGTGACTTCGGGTGCACAACAAGCGTTACATCTTGTCGTGCAATGCTTGTTAAAGCCAGGAGATGCAATTGCGATAGAAGATCCTTCTTATTTTTATTCATTGCCACTTTTTCAGTCAGCAGGATTGAAAGTGTTTTATTTGCAAGTAGATTCGCAAGGTGTTGATCCAAAAGACATTATAAAATTGTACAAAAAACATAGAGTTCGTATGATTTTTTTAAATACAGCCTATCAAAATCCAACAGGTGTTTCGTTAAAATCCGATCGTCTAAAAGAAATATTAGAAATATCTACTGAATACGGCATTCCAATTGTGGAGGATGACCCATATTCTCTCACTTCTTTCAATGGAAAAAATAGTTCGACACTTAAGTCGTTAGATGAAAATGGCAATGTACTTTATATTAGTTCATTGTCCAAAATAGTAGCATCGGGATTACGCATAGGTTGGATTACTGGCCCAGAAAAAGTGATAGACCGTTTAGCGGACGCCAAGCAACAAGTGGATTTTGGACATAGTATATTCCCGCAATGGGTAGCTAATGAATTTCTAAAGTCTCCGTATTTTGACAGTCACATTTCAATGTTACGAAATGAATTAAAAAAACGGAGAGATGAAATCATCAATTACTTAGTAGAGTTTTTGAATGATGAGATTGAGTATATAGCACCTGAAGGAGGAATTCATCTTTGGTGTCGTTTGAAAACAAAGTTTGATGAAAAACTGCTTTTTGAAGAAGCGATAAAAGTTGGTGTTTCTTTCGTACCAGGTAGTGTATTTGGGTCTCGAACGGATTTTGTACGATTGACTTTTGGAAGTGTAGAGTTGAATCAAATACGAGAAGGTATGGCACGATTTGCGGAAGCATTAAAAGCTAGCAAGAAATAAACTGTGAAATCTCTATTAACTCTTCTTTGTTATTCATTAAGAAATTATGACAATCTAGCTATAGTGGCTAGGTATCGCTTTCAAGGCCTACAAGAAGTAGGTCTTTTTTGCGTTTCCGCTAGGTATGACAAATATTGTTCCTCAGCAAGCTCGTTGGATTAGATGTAGTTTCTTATTAAATAAGTGAACATTGTATGTTTTTTTTAGTGGATGGGCAATTTAATGTATAAGTGGATGGTTATATTTTTGCTTACATCAGTCAAGATGAAAGGGGGAAATAAATAAATATAAAAGGAGTTGGATCCATTGAAATATGAGAGTTTAATTGACCACACATTATTAAAAGCAGATACAAAACATGAGGATATTAAAAAGTTGTGTGAGGAAGCAATAGAATATGGGTTTGCTTCAGTTTGTGTCAATCCTACTTGGGTAAAGACCTCTGCTGAATTGTTAAGAGGAAGAGGTGTAAATATATGTACGGTTATTGGTTTTCCACTTGGAGCAAATAGTGCTGAAACGAAGGCATTTGAAGCAATAAATGCAGTTGTAAACGGTGCAACCGAGGTGGATACAGTAATTAATATTGGAGCCCTTAAAGGGAAAGATAACAAATTAGTGGAGCAAGACATTCGTGCTGTAGTCGATGCGGTTCGGGATAAAGCACTGGTCAAAGTCATTATCGAAGCATGCTTATTGACAGATGAAGAGAAAATTCGTGCATGTAAACTTGCAGTAAAAGCTGGAGCAGATTATGTGAAAACTTCAACTGGTTTTTCTCTTCACGGCGCGACGTTCGAGGATGTAAAAATTATGAGAGAATCAGTTGGACCTGCAATAGGGGTGAAAGCTTCTGGTGGAGTTCGAAGTATTGAAGACTTAAAAAAAATGGTTGAGTGTGGTGCTTCTAGGATAGGTACAAGCTCAGCGGTTAGGCTATTTACTGATCAAGAGAATACTAACGGGTATTAAGGGATGGCAATATTCTATTTGTTTGACTTTCGTTCCTTATGGAGCCCCTTTTACGCAACAGCTTTGATTGCAGTTTTATGCTTCTATTTTTTAATAACGGTGAAATACAGAAGTCGTTTTAAAGATAGTGAACCCTTATCAAAAACACAAGCACTTTGTTTTTGTATAGTGATAGGCCTGTTCTATATTATAAAGGGTTCGCCTATCGATTTATGGAGTCATATGATGTTGACAATGCATATGATTCAAATGGCCGTACTAGTATTAATCATTCCAGTATTAATCATAAAAGGGATACCAGATTGGGTTTGGAGAGTATTAGTATATAACAAATTCATTCGCCCATTCTGGAGTTTTGTTACAAAACCTCTTATTGCATTAGTTTTGTTTAATGGAGCTTTCTCGCTATACCATGTTCCTTTAGTGCTAGACTTTTCAAAAACAAATAGTTTTTATCATGCTTCTATTCATTTACTTTTGTTTGTTCTAGCAATCTGTATGTTTTGGCCCATACTCAACACACTAAAAGAGTATAAAAAGATGCCGAATCTTCTTGAGATAGGGTATTTATTTGCAAATGGTGTATTAATGCTTCCGGCTTGTGCACTTATCATTTTTGCAACAGATCCTATGTATTCTACTTATTCAGATCCAGAATCTTTGATAAATGCTCTTGCCCTATGTGCAACATCGGAATCGGTATCGGGTTTAGATGCAATTGGCCCAGAGATTATAGAGATATTTAATCCCCTCGAATTAATTAATGACCAGAAATTAGGCGGGATAATTATGAAAATTGTGCAGGAAATCGTATACGCAATTATTTTAGGTTTCCTATTTAGAGATTGGTACCGCTCTGAGCAAAAATTAGGTAGAGAGAGTGATTTAAATGCGCAAACCTATTAAAAATACAAGAAAGGTAGGATTCCTACTTTTGATTTGTAGCATTAGTTTTGTTTTATTTGGATGTGAAAAAGACATTTCCGAACCATTAAACTGGGAGTTGAGTAATTTTTCTGCAACTAACGAAGACGGAGATAATCTGGAGTTAAAAGATTTAAAGGGTAAGGTATGGATAGCTGATTTTGTTTTTACAAATTGTACAAGTGTATGTCCACCAATGACGGCAAATATGAAAGAGCTTCAAGGTAAATTAAAAGAAAAAAAACTTGATGTAGAACTTGTTTCTTTTAGTGTGGATCCATCCTTCGATACACCGGAAATATTAAAAGAATACGTTGGAACCTATGACGGAGACCTTTCCAATTGGACGTTGTTAACAGGTTACGATCAACAGTTTATAGATGATTATGCCCTAAAAAACTTTAAAACAATTGTGAAAAAACCAACAGTAGGGGACCAAGTAATTCATGGTACTAGCTTCTATTTAATAGACCAAAATGGCATTGTGAAGAAAGACTATGATGGTCTTAATCTGCCATTTGAAGAAATCATACAAGATATTGAAATTTTACTATCTAAAACGGAAAAATGAAAAACTTAATCCGAAGATCCATTTTAATTGTCGTACTATCAATTGGTTTCTATGTAATATTCTTTAAACCTACCGATATATCGAAGGAACGTATAATCTTAGAGCATACTTTTCGTTCTTATATAGCTCCAGAGTGTTTCGAAGAGCTTGAACTAACGAATTATTTAGAAGAATCATCATTGAAAGTTGCGAAAGAAAAAAAATATAAACCTCATTCAAAATGTACGGAAGAAATTTTAATGAAAAAGAGTAGAACAATCTATCAAAAATGGAAAAGTAATTAGTCTATATGTAAAAATATGCTTGTATATGTGAAATAATATATACACAGTGAGATAGCAGTGACACAAGAATCTGGTCGGAGCATGGAATTCAAAGTGTAAACCTTTCCGCTGGTTATAAAATGAATATACGGAGAGAATACTTGGATATAAATGCTTGTTACAAAGTGACGAAATTGTTGAAGGAAATCTTTAGTCAGCAGAGAGAGCTTCCGAATGTTGTTAGGAAGAATGTTTGTTTTTCGTGATTATTTTTCAGGGGGGAACCAAAAAAATTTTGAATAGTTTGGGTTCCTGACACCGAAAGCTATGAAACGTCTTCAAATAATGCAGCTGAAAGAGTGGTGGCTATTTTGAAAAATTCTCTTCCAATTTTATCAAAAGTACTGTCAGTGATTGAGTAGCCTTCTGCGAGGCACGTGCAGCATATGAAGGATTGACAAGCTTTTAAAAGCGTTGGTAGTAAATAGTACTGCTACTGCATTAGAAGAAGCAGAGCAAGCTCTAATGAACTGTTTCTAAAAGGTAGATATAAACATTTACCAATATTTATTTATTTTAGAAATTGAAATGTCCCTGTATTCTGAATAATTCAGAACACAGGGACATCTTCATTCTACTCTAAACTTGTCTAACATGGCTTCACGTGTACTTTTACCATATACTCGATAAATCATTGTGTTAGTTTTTTTGGAAAGTTTTATTAGCTCATTGTACGCTTTTTTTGTTTTATCGCTATTTGGATCTTGCTTATAGAAAGATTGATAATTTTGAAATTGTACTAACAACTTCTCCCCCGAATTTATGGCATCAATATACGCCTGGGTTCTAATATATATATCATTCAAGGCATTTAATCTCTCTTCAAGATCGCTATAAAGTAATACATTTGAATTAGCTTTTGCAGCATTGATGGCACTTTTTGTATTGTTGTAAAGCTTCATGTCAATTTGACTAACAGGATTACTAGAATACTTGGATACTCTATAGTCATATGATGTTTCCCATTTAAGAGAACCTGCATAGCTTTCAGCAGTTTTTATTAATGCTTCCGCTTGCGTGTATGGATCAACATATATTGTCTCTGGTTTAGTATTTACAGTTTTACTTGTTGAAGTCTTTTTGGTAGTACCACCATTATGATAGTGATACTCTCCGTAGTTTAAACCCCATTTTCCACAATTTGTACGACATGTGTGTCCGCCATTAGCATCTGTTCTCCCTGGATGCGCCATTGCTGGTGTTGTAATTACCAGTAACAAAACAAAGGAAAGTAAAATTCCTACCACCTTTTTCATCTCATATATCTCTCCTTTTAAATCAATATATACCAACTTTACCATTAAACTTATTCATAAGATAGGATATAAGTAATAAGGAATGTTAATATAGGTAGAAAACGATGTTCAGATGGGTGTGTAGTAGAAATATAAAAGTACCCTCTTTTGCTTAAACAAATGCAACCGATTATAATTAAATGTTAGTAAGCATTTTAAAGGAGTTTGATTATTTAATGAACACACGATATAAAATTACACGTTTAGATAAAGAAGGAAATCCAACGCTAAGCTTAGAGGAATGCCAAAACTTCTTTGCGACGAAATCGGATTTTGAGTACAATGATTCATTTGGTGCAAGTCAGGACGGCGTACAAATGAAGATTAAAGGACACTTCTTCATGTGGCAATTAGAAAGCGTCAAAATTCCCTTTCGTTTTTTCGAAGGTGAAATATATGTAGCCGTTTCAGATTCTGTTGTATTAGAGAAAATGAAGGAAATTGCCCGTTTACTAGAAGCCAATTATGTGGAAGGTTAAGATTTGCTGCTAGGAATGTCTGCAATTTCAAATACTTCAGGAAAATAAGGTATATTATATTTGTTGAATAGATTCTCTTTAAAGGCAAGAAAAGTAGGCGAACAAAGTGGGGAAATATCAATTGGATACAAAAGGTCAGTTGGCTGTGGCAAAGTATCATGAAAAAAATAAGCCTGCCAAATTTGATAAAAAGCAGCAACTTGAAAAAATACGTGTGGAGTATTCGCAAAAAAAGCAAAAACAAACAGATAAATAATAGGAATGCCAACATAGGAAGACTAAGATTTCCCTATGTTTTTCTTATTCAAAATAATAAGATTGTAAACACTTCACCTATAAAAGCAGAGAGGATTTATCTTTACGGATAAGTTCTCTCTCTTTTTTTTATTAATGCTTGTTATTAATGAACTACGAATTCAATTCTAGAGAATTTTTTTCTGTTGCACGAATATACGAAAATGAATCGTATTATAAAGGGAAGGGGGTTAAGTATGAAAACGTTCGCCGGCGCACTTGTTCATGAGATTGTTCAAACTTATAGCGATACCTTAATACGAATTGCTGTGCAGCAGACAAAAAATATGTCTGAGGCGGAGGATATTGTTCAAGAGGTCTATATGACACTTATGAGACAGAAAAAGCCCTTCGATAATGAAGCACATTTAAAGGCTTGGCTCATCAAGGTGACTTTTAATAAATGTAAAGATTACTTTAAGTCTTCTCGTATCAAGAAGACGATACCGATAACAGAAGAGATGACCTTTATTGCAAAAGAGGAACAGATTGTTCTCCCAGAGATTTCTGAGCTAGACCCTCATGAAAGGGCCATTGTATATCTACATTATTATGAAGGCTATACGACTGCAGAAATTGCCGATTTATTGGAGATGAAGATAAACACAGTAAGCTCAAAGCTGAGAAGGGTTCGAATGAAGTTAAAAATTATTTTAGAAGAAGGGAGTTAAGTGTGATGAATGCTTATAAGAAAGTGATGAAGCAGATTCATGCTTCCGACGAATTTAAGAGCAAAATGCAAAAAGAGATGATGGAATATGATCAAAAAAAGAAGAGGGATTATATGAAAAATATAAGAATAATTGTTGGAAGTTTAGTAGCCTGTGCCGTAATTGCTGTAGTAGCTTTAACAAATGTAAACAACGATGCAGCGCTAGATTTGACGGAAAGAATTGTAGTGGATAATTCAGGTCCAGCTGCAAGTGCAATGCTTAATATCGAGGGACTCATAACAGAAGTTGGAGAAGATGGACTGAGCTTTACATTGGATAATGGAATGGAAGTAGTCGTTACAGATGAAACAAAATTGGGGATAGATGGTCCAACTGCAGCTCCTAAGGAAGAACAGTTATTTGAGCCTACATTTAGAGTAGGCAATCTAGTAGGTGGATTCACGGAAGACACGTCCGCAAATCCAGTCTCTGCAGCGGTAATTTATACTAACTGGAACTTTGAGAATCCTATTCGATGAGGTTTTAATTTTTAAATCAGTGAAAACTTCCATAGAATAGACTGCAATATATGAAGGTTTAAAAGCTACGATTACCGAAGATGATTCGGTAATCGTGGCTTTTTATCTATCTGTATCAAGGAATTGGTTTAGTAAAAAATATATGAGGGAATACTTTCCTTGGACATGATAAATAATAAATGTATACTTAATAAGTGAATCAAGTGGTCAGACGTTCGACCTTTTTTTAATACAACTTTGTGGAGGCATAAAATGAATTATTTAATCTCAATCGTAGGCTTAATTGTCGTGCTAGGTCTTGCCTGGGTTGCAAGTAACAATCGGAAAGCAATAAAAATCAGACCAATTATCCAGATGCTCGTTATTCAAGTAATTTTAACTTTTTTATTACTGAATACGAAATTTGGATTGATACTTATTAAGGGAATCGCGGCTGGGTTTGAAAAATTACTTGAATTCGCTGGTGAAGGAATTAATTTTGTATTCGGTGGCCTTGCAAATGAAGGACAAGCTCCTTTCTTCTTAACAGCTCTACTACCGATCGTATTCATTTCCGCTTTGATTGGAATTTTGCAGCATATTAAAGCGCTTCCATTTATAATGAAATGGATTGGTTGGGCAATCAGTAAAGTAACCGGCATGGGTAAATTAGAATCATATAACGGAGTAGCATCCGCTATTGTTGGACAATCTGAAGTATTTATTACCGTGAAAAAACAGCTTGGACAATTATCTCCTCAACGTCTATACACATTATCTGCGTCAGCGATGTCTACAGTATCGATGTCTATTGTCGGAGCTTATATGACGATGGTTGAACCGAGATATGTCGTAACGGCAATCGCGATTAATTTATTTGGAGGATTCATAATTACTTCCATCATCAATCCATACACTGTAACCGAAGAAGAAGATATCCTTGTTGTGCAATCAGAAAAGCAAAGCTTCTTCGAAATGTTGGGCGAGTATATTTTAGATGGATTCAAGGTTGTAATTATAGTTGCGGCGATGTTAATTGGATTCGTTGCATTAATGGCAGGAGTAAATACCTTATTTGATATGATATTTGGGGTCTCATTCCAAGAAATTATTGGATATGTCTTTGCTCCAATTGCGATTTTAATGGGTATCCCTGTTTCAGAATCTGTAACGGCAGGCGGTATTATGGCTACTAAATTAGTTACAAACGAATTTGTAGCGATGCTCTCTTTAAATGAATTAGCATCAGGCTTAAGTGAACGATCAATCGGAATCATTTCCGTGTTCCTTGTTTCCTTTGCAAACTTCTCTTCCATTGGAATTATCTCTGGTGCTGTAAAAGGGCTTCATGAAAAACAAGGAAATGTTGTAGCACGATTCGGCTTGAAACTTTTATACGGCGCAACATTAGTAAGTATATTATCAGCGATTATTGTGAGTCTTATCTTATAATGAGAAAAATGATGGGAGTTTAGTGCTCTCATCATTTTTTATTATTTGGGCTTACAATCAAATCTCAGGGAACCTTATAGCCGTTCATAACATCTCCTTATAGGAGATTTTTTTTTGTAACATTGCTGTCACTTAAGGAGATTATGATAGCAATTATATAAATGATCAATGAGAGGGTGAGATAAGATGAGAAAAGGAAAAATTGCATTGCTTGCAATTACCTTTATAGCGGCAATTGTGATTTATTTTATGTCTGATAAAGAGATTGCTATTCCAATAGAGAAGATCAAAGAAATTCAAACAATTGTAGATGAAACAAGTCATGGAAAGGTTCAAGTAGATTGGCGAAATGTAGCTGCGGTTGCACATACTGAATATGGACTTGATTCAATAACTACAAATGAAATAGAGAGCATTACAGCTCGTTTTATTGAAAAAAAGGAAAATGATTATGTTTTAAAAGACTTGGAAGAAGTGACAAGTGAGCTGGAATTCAATAAAAGGAAAAGCAAACAGGTTAGCTCGTTCTTAGAGCAACTTGCTAGTGAAGTGGTGGTTACTACTGAAAATAGTATGCAGCGACTATTTATTGAGAGTATTCAAGAGGCAGCGATTCATAATTATAAATCGTATAAAATTCTTCCTTCTATTACAATCGCACAAGCTATATTGGAATCGGATTGGGGGAGGTCAGGGCTATCAACTCAGTATCATAATCTCTTTGGTATAAAAGGATTTAACTGGAGTGGGAAAACGACAAATTTAAGTACAAATGAGTTTTACGATCAAACGATTAAAGATGATTTCAGAATGTATGAAAATATATATGAATCAGTTGAAGATCATGGTTTATTCTTGTCGGAAAATCCTCGTTACGGTAAGCATGGAGTGTTCACTTCCAGAACGTATATGGAGCAGGCGAATGCTTTACAAGAAGCAGGGTACAGTACGATAGAAAATGAAAAAGGCGAGAAAATTTATAGCAAGCAATTAATCGAATTAATTCAGCAGTACCAGCTACAGTTATTAGATAGTCATGTTCAGTTATGAACTTCATGTTAGCAAGAACAATCTGAGAAGGATTATTTAAGTGGGAGCAGAAAATCAAATCGGTTTATTTAACAATACTTTGAATATAGGAGTTGGTGTTCATGAAATGCGGAGCCAAGTGTTTTACTGTTCATGCTGAAATGAATGGCAAGCTACAAACGATCCCGGTGACGGCAAGGACTTCAATTCAAGCACGTAAAGTTGTACGCTTAGAGTATGGCGATCAGTTAAAGATTATTACGGTGAAGGCTGAGACAGCAAACTGAAGAAGAGATGAAAGTGTTGAGTATCAGACTCTCGTGGTATTTAAAACTCGCTTGTAAAGATTACTCTTAAGGGAGGTAAAAAATAGATAGAATCTAGTTACGATTGCAACCCAGTTATTTCACTTTAATAATTACTCTAGAGTCAATACTACTTTTTTGATGGAAAAAAGCCCTTGTGTAAACAGGGCTTAAGGTTTTCAAACTGATTTCGTTTAAAATATATATAAATGAAAAAAACTTCTTATCTCACTTTCTGCTTCCTCATCCACTGCGTAGCAACCCACTTTTCACCAGTAATAACTGGTGCTCCACCATGTAAAGTTAACTCGTTTAATTCTTGATCGTTATAAAAATACTCGAAATAAACGGCCATTCCTTTTTTCGGTGTTACGGAAAGATTCAGTTTAGGGAAAAAGGTTTCTCCGCCTTCTTCTACATCGTTTAAGTACATCACGAGCGTACTAATTCTATTATTGTTTGCTGCTTTACTTGTTGATGAAAAATAATCATAATGAGCTTTATATTCTTGACCGGGAGCATAGCGAAGGACTTGAAGGCCTTCTGCGTGCTCAATCGGGATATTCATAATAGATGACACTCTTTTTTCGACTCTAGCAACAATTTCGTTTTCACTTTCTTCAAAAAACATACCGCTACTTGTTCGGAGTTCATTTACTTCGCGTGTCGCTCCAATTTTTGAACGTTGCATTTTGTCCGTAGACAATTTGATTAGTTCATCACACTCTTCGTCACTTAAAACATTATCTAAAACGACTATCAATGGTTCTTCGAATCTAGTAACTATGTCAATTTCTCTATCCGTAATTATTTTACTCCCAACATGGTCAAATATCGTTTGCTCTTTATTTTCCTCTATCAACTTCATAAATCACCTTATCCTTTTAATGGAATTAAATTCAATTAATTGTATCACATTGTGTGAATGTATCTCAAATTTAAGGGGATTTTAACGGGATTTTTTTGGGTGATATCGTGCCTAATAATGTGTAAATTAAAAAGGTACTAATACAATTTAAATGTATCAGTACCAGGTATTTTTTTTACTTAACTAGTTTCATCAATTGAAAGATATCTTGGCGTAATATCTTTCTTAGGGAAGGTAACTCTTAGTGTTTCATCGTGAAAAGAGGATTTTGCTCCTTTTTCAGAAACTGTAGATGGAAGTGGGATGAAGTGCTCTCGTCGTTGATAAAATTGTTTTCTAGCGATGTGGGTCTCATGATTGACTTCTTCCAGAATTGAGCCCTCAATACCAATTCTTAATCTGCTGTTGGTGATTTCTAATTGAATTTGGCTATAATCGCAACCTGGTAATTTTACTTCAACAATTACTTCAGAGACGGTTTCATACGTATTTACCGAGAGGGAATCCAGGTTAAAATGGGTGTTCATTTGGGTAAAGAATTGATTGAAAAAAGAATCCATCCCGTTGATCAAATTCCATATTGGATTATGATCGATGTCCGGCGTTTTGGCAATCTGATTGTCAATTCTTTGAGGGAGGTTGTCATTTCCAAAAGTCATTTCATTTCCTCCTTTTTCTTGATATACATGAAATAACTTATGTAAGAAGAGGAGAAAGGAAGTGGGCGATTGTATACACCTTTAAAAACAGCATTATATTTGCAGGTGGAAGAGTGAATATTTTGCTTCAGAAATTCTAGTAGTTAGTATCTATTTTAGAACATACGTGTGGTATAATAGAGAGATAATAGATTGGTAGCTCAAGGGTGGTTGGCTCACTCCCGTTCGAAAGGGGGTGGTGCCGGTGTCAGTATTTGAAGCATTAATGTTTGCAGTAGCTTTCGCAGCATTGATTGTATCAATTCTTTCATTTGACCATAAAAAATAACCCATCCTTGAGTTGACAGCTCAGATGGGTTACTACCTTATCTAATAGCCAATCCCCTTGAAGGGAACCTACTATTATATTTGACCGTTTGATGCGCAAACATCATTCGGTCTTTTTTATTGTACTCAGATGTTGATTTTAGTATACGTTTATATTTATCTTTTTTCAAGTATGAGGTATGTATTATCATAGGAACTCACCTTGTTTAGCTGCTATATATATTATTGCTCTGCATTCGTCACATATAAACCCCTTCGTGCATATTTATATGAACAACGATTGAAAACATGGAGATCGGTAATATATCCATATGGCTTTAAATATACTAAGGATACATATTGGATTGGTGTTTAGGGGGTATTATATGAAAAGAAAATATTTTAACAAATTGAGGATAGTTCTTTCTAGTGTTGTAATCATTTCATATATTTTATTTATAAATTCTTTTAAAGAATCAAGTGAAAATGTTAATAGTTTTTCGGAAATATTAAGTTACAATGAGTTAATTAGCTTCATAGAACAAAGTGTACAAGAAAACGGCTATGGAAAAACTAGTTTGGACTATACTATTTTACCTGGTAAAAACGTTGAAATAATAATAAAACTGGCAGATGAAAATATGGATGATAGCATAAAAAATGAGGTACACCAAATAGCAATTGAATCAATAATTTCTTATAGTTTTGATCCTCAATATTTTCGGATTTCCATTACAGATTATACAACGATGTAAAACTTTAAAGTCCTGCTCTTCGGAGTGGGGCTTTTTTCAATAGGTATAAATCAAAAGAGCAAAACAATTTAAGATTGACGTTGATTAGTATTATCATATACTATTATAAATAGTAATGATAATCATTTTCAATTAAGTGCTTCACAACTTCTATTTCAAAAAGAGAAAGTAATAATACAGTTAAAGAACTAAGTTACATAAGGAGGAATATCTTTGAATGAAAATTTTATAATACTAGAATTGTTTCAGCAACAAATAAGTTGCTGCTGTCCAAAACAAAAGCACCAACATATGATTGAGTTTCGTCAAGGGGATGTTTGGACAATTACAAACGAGCGGAAGTATGTTGATTGTTTAGGATGGCATATTTTAATGACTGTTAATAGAGAGTTTCAGTTTCTTATACATGTGGAAGATTTAGAGGAACTGTATAACAAAGGGAAGATTTGCTCCATTATGGATTTGGACCTAAAAATGATTCATTTGAATTTTAAAATAAACGAGGCACTTGATTCACATGATAAGGAGTCATTTAATTTATTTGCTAATGAACTGAGTGAAATTCAGAAAATCAAGAATGAAATGCACTACTCTGTAAATGTACAAGCTTTTTGAGAAAAAAGGGTATGTTCATGACAGTTTCCAACTATAAGTCCTACTCTTCGGGGTGGGGCTTTTTATACATAGACTTCGCTCTTTTCAATACGTAGTATTAAAGGAAATGTAATTGGAGGGAAGTAGAATGTTAAAAAAGGTTTTTAAAGTTCTAATGTTGCTCGCTTTTGCACTTGGGTGTACTTCGTTTAGTTTGGAACATGCGGATGCTTCAACTAAAGTAATGTGGGGAAAGACGGAATTGAAATTAGGGCAAATTGGGAAGGTTACTATCTTGGCAAATACGAGTTTGGTCAAATTGGGAAGTGATGGGTCACTTTCAACAGTTCGTTCTTTGAAAAAAGGGGAAGAATTTAGAGTTTATAGCTATAAAAATAATCATGGTGGTTTATACGGAGTAGGTGGAGGAAGCTTTGTTCAGAAAAATGGCGCAAAAGTAAAGTATGAGACTCCTTCTAAAAGTAAGCTCGCTTTGTTGAAAAAACAAGTGGCTGTAACAGGAGGGCTTGCTCCAAAGGCTGGTTTACAGCTTACGTATTTTCCAAATTTAATAGATAAGTCGCAAAAAACATTCGTGGCTACTAAAGAGCCAGGAAGTGCGCATATTTCTTTAAATTTTAACGGCAGTATTGTTGGAGGGTACACTTATGTTGAGAGTAATAACAGATTTACCATGGGTGTAAATGAAACAGATTGGACTTTATTTGATTTTGGATACCCCATGACTGAAGGGAAACAAACGAAAGAATATTACCTTACGGATGACTGGGAGCAAGCTTTTAATTATATTAATGTCGAAAGTACAACGAGCACAATTACAGTAAAAGCTGGAACATTTAAAAATGTTGTCATTATTCGTTCTTCTGGTGGAGCAGCATTTTATTTTGCTCCAGGTTACGGTGTTATTAAAGTTGTAGGTTCAGATGGTAAAGTGTTAACTGAATTGATTTCTGTACAATAAAAGGAGGCACCAGATTCTCTTAGAAGGACCTGGTGCCTCACTATATTTACTCCACCTCTTTCATAAAGGCTCTAAAACTTTCAACCATTTCTTTCGATTTCGTATGGTGTAAATAATGTCCACCTTTGAGGCTTATCATTTTGCCATGCATGGAGTCTTTTATTAGTTCAGCATGTAGTGCTTCCCATCCTTCTAATTGCGTGTCATCCTCTGCTAAAAAGAAAAGTACAGGAAGGTTTTTTGGGAATGTTAAGTTCTCAGTAGCCTTGGCATTGTTTCCGAAGTTTTTTCCTTCGTTTATGATACTAGGATTCATCATGTTTTGATGGGTAATTAATTGCATTTGTTCCTTTGTTATATCATCTGTGTTTGGTGGTACTAGTGGATCTGGGTCTACGTTCGTTATTAATCGAAGAAATCCTGTTTTTTCTAATACTTGATAAAGCGTTGCTGGAAATTCATCCATGCCTTCTTGTGTTGGTACACTGCTATCGATTCCAACAAATGCACGAACTTCATTTTCGTATTGATTTACATATTCCAGTCCGTAAACGCCAAATATGGAGTGCCCCATTAAAATATAGCTATCCATGTTTAATTGCTGTAACGCTTCGTGCGTTTCTTTTACAAGATTGTCCACGCTTCGTTCCTTTTTTGTTACATCGCTTAGACCGTATCCAAAAGGCTCGATTACTACAACTTTATAATAAGGAGCAAGCTCCTCTACAAGTGGTGCGAAGTCGATACCCGGAGAAGCTGTTGCGAATCCAGGAAGTAATACGACTGTTTCTTCGCCCTCTCCTTGAATCACCACGTTCATATTCTTTCCATCTACCGTCACATACTGTCCGTAGCTTTCAATTTTACCTTTTTCTATCTTTTTACTAACGAGATTAATAGTAAATCCGACAAGTAAAACAGCACTTATCATGACTGTGATCATTTTCAATAAAATAATAAATACTTTCTTCATTTTTTTACTCATCCTTTCTGTACAAAGAAATCAAAGCCCATTGCTGTTGCAATGCCAAATATGAGTGTCCATAAGCCAATACTAACGGCCATCCAAATGGTTGTTCTCACTTTACTTGCTCCAAACAACAAGCCAATGAAGGCTGCGATATGTGTTCCGATTAGAATTGGACCAAGTAGCGCCAGTCCAGGCATTCCGTATTTATTCCAAATGCGTTTACCACGTTCTGTACGTTTTGAATCACCTTTGCCATCTTTCTGTTTTTTCTTCTCCATCCAAGTTTTCACTTTTTCGAAGGCAACAATTAGGAAAAGAACTGTTAGCATATTGCCAACAAATGCGAGTAGCATAACCCAAAATGGAGACAATCCACTAATGATTCCTAAAGGTATGACAAGAGCAATTTCCAACCACGGTATCGCTGCTCCTAAAAACACTAAAAAATACTCAATCATCATTCATCTGCCCCCATATATTTTCTGATTTCTCTGTAATAAATTAAATATTGACCAAACGAAAGAAGTAAAAGTGCTACAATTACTGCGATTGTTCCTAATGACAATCCAAGAGACAAACCCGCTAATAATGGAATGGACCATACAAAATAAGAATAGACTTTTTTCGTTGCACGTTTTGTAATCTCTTGAAATAGCTCGTCATCATCCATATATTCTTGTGGCTTCCAAGAGAAAATAGTTATTTTTTGATTAGGCATTCGTTTATTGTGCTTAGCAATATTCCAAAAAAGTAATACGAGATAGACTATGATAAGCAAAAATATGATTCCTAAAATACTATTTGTAATATAGGAAGAGAGCCCGTATAGCAGCGTAAATAGAATCATTAGCAAAATAGCTCCCATTTGCCATAATGGATACGTAATCCTCATATCATTTTTCATTGTTATCCTCCTCTTCTAACCAAAATAATTCATTAATATCACAATTCAACGCATGTGCAAGCTTTAGTGCAAGCGTAATAGACGGTGAAAATTCTCCTTTTTCAATAAAGCCAATTGTTTGCCGTGTCACACCAGCATGCTTTGCAAGTTCAATTTGTGTGAAATCATGTCGTGCTCGTAGTTCTTTAAGTCGATTTTTAAGCATCGTGACACCTCCTTATTAAAATGTACATTAAACTTAACATTGTGTAAAGTATTATTAACATTTGGTTAAGTTTAGTATACATTTTATGCTTCCCTGTGTCCGAAACATTCATGTTTATTCAAACAAACGTGAATGTTTCGGACACAGGGAACAAACAAACATTTTGTCGGGGAATCATGATATAATAGAATACTTACGCATTATCGGAGGTGTATATATATGAATAAAAAATGGACGATTGAAAACATCCGGGATTATGTCGCAAAGAATTCGGATAGTGAATTACTTTCCACGGAATATACTGGATTCTCACAAAAGCTACAGTTTAAATGTTCATGTGGAAATCAATTTGAAAAGACATTAACAAAATTTAAAGGTAGCAACCAAAAGAAATGTTCAAGTTGCCAAGAACCTAGACCTTCACGTTAATCTTTTACAGTATTGAAAAAATAAATAAACCAGGACATAGCGTTTAAGCTATGCTCTGGTTTATTTTTATTTGCATTATATAGCATCTCTCTCTGTTGCTTGATTAGTTCGTTGTTTCTTTGACTTTCTAAAATAAAGCAATTCATATATACAAGGAACTACAATAAGAGTTAAAAGAGTTGCCATAGCTAGCCCACCAATAACTACTATAGCTAAACTTTGTGACACTAAGCTTCCAGCTTCAGCTTGTTTCATTAATAGTGGAAGCATCGCACAGATGGTTGCAATCGCAGTCATAAAGATTGGTCTCATTCTTGTTGAAGTAGCTTCGACAAGTGCATCACGAATAATCATTTTTTGTTCATTTTGTTTTACTCGGTCTAATAGAACAATCGCATTTGTTACGACGATACCAATGAGCATTAATGCTCCTAAAAGTGCCGTTATATCTACAGGAATTCGGCTGATAAGAATTCCTAAAATAGCGCCAATCGCAGCAAGTGGCAGCGAGCAAAGAATGGCTATTGGTGCTCTGATAGATTTGAAAGTAATTACCATTATTAAAAATACAATTCCGATGGAAACAAGCATAATAAGAAATAAATCTGTAAAATCATCTGCTTGCTGGCTACTAGATCCACCGATTAGTACGTTAATATTTTTGGGGATATCCATACCTTTATGGTCTTTTTGATCACCGAAAATTTCTTTCGTTACTGCACTAGAAATTTCAGATAGCCTTGTAGGATCAACTGTTGCTGTTACTCGGAGATATGCTTCTCCGTCTTTATGAAATTGAGTGGTTGAACGTTCTTCGCTTTCTAACTTAGCAACGGACGAAACTGGTACAAGTCCTGAATTTGTCATGATTTCTATATTTTTTAAGTCTTCAGGTGTTTCAGTATTCAAGAGAGGTTCCAGGAATACTGTTTTTTGTTTGTCATTCAAACTAATCGTTCCGATAGGTGTCTTGTTAAGCATCACACCTAATTGCTGAGCAACTTGTTCTGTGTTTCCTTTTGTTGGATCAACTGTGAGAGAGTAGACAGTTTTCTTTTCATCTTGATTAGTCGTTACTTCTTCAACACCATTAATGCTCTCCACTTTTTCTTTAATATTTGTAGCAACTTTTTCAAGCTCAGCAATATTGTCTCCGACTATATCAATAATGATATTTGAACTGGAACCTCCCATCATAAAGGACGCTGTATTTATTTCTAAAACGGCATCTGGGTATTGTTCCTTTTTCTTTTCTAATTCTTTTAATATATGGTCCGCCTTCTTTTTGTCGTGCAATAAAATACTGTAGGATGCTTCTGTTGGCGATCCGACCCAGCCATATTGAGCAGCTTCAGCAGGGGATCCTACCTGTGAAAATACATACTGTACCTCATCCATATCTTGAATAAATGCTTCTAGTTCAATTGTCTTTTCTTTGACCTTTTCAATCGGCGTATCATTCGAATAACTTAAAGTGGCTGTTACATAATCTGCAGAAGAGTTATCAACTGCACCTTTTGGAATGACAAAATAAGCACCAATGGAACCGATGAAAAGAATCATCGAAATCGAGAAGACAATCCATTTATGATTTAAAGACCATGTGACAATTTTGGGAAAACGAACAGCTGGTTTATGTTCAGGAATTTTTGAATTCTTCAATAATCCCGCACTCATTAACGGTACAACTGTCAATGCTACGATTAAAGAAGCAAGTAACGAATAAGTAACTGTTAGAGCAAATGGTAAAAGGAACTCTTGAAGTCCACCATTCAATAGACTTACAGGTAGGAAAACAGCTACTGTCGTTAATGTAGAAGCAGTAATAGCAACTCCTACTTGTTTAGTTGCATCAGTAACCATTTGGACAGAAAATTTTTCCGTTTGCATTTTTCGGAAAATATTTTCGATAACAACAATACTATCGTCAACTAGACGTCCAACTGCAACAGCGACCCCGCCAAGCGTTAAAATATTTAATGTCACGCCAGACCATGATAATAGGAATAGCGTGAAGCAAAGAGACAAAGGTATCGATAAAATCGTAATAAAAGTAGAACGGATATTTCTTAAGAAGACCATGATAACAATCGTCGCAAATAGTGCACCAAGGAGTACTTCTTTTACCATCGTTTGAACAGAGTTTTGAACTAAATCAGCAGAGGAGATGTAAACAACAGATTCCTGTTGCTCAAATTTTTCATTGATTTCCGCTGTTACTTTTTCAACTTCCTTACTAATAGCTACGGCATTAGACTTACTGTCCTTAGTGATGCTAATATCTAAGCTATCCTTTCCGTTGAAGCGGCTAATGAAATTTGTATCAACTGTTTCTTCAACAATTGCTATATCATCAAGCATTACTCCAGGAATAATAGTTAATCCTTTAAGCTTTTCAATACTTGTTAAATCTCCGATTACTTTGATATTGCTGGCTTTTCCATCTATATTCTTTTCACTGACAGCAACCGCGGTATTTTGTCCTTGAAGAATACCCATGACAGCTTGAATAGGAACCTGGTTTTCAGCCATTTTTATATGATCTATTTGGACGGAAATGCTAGAGTCATTAAGCCCATACACATCTACACTGGAAACCCCTTTGATTTCTTGATACCGAGATTGAAGCTCTTTTCGAGCAAATTCCATATTTTCATTAGTCATGCCATCTTCAAATGTAACGGCAATGTTAACAATTGGAATCATCGAAGTATTTAGCTGTGAAATAGTTGGCTTGGATATATAGACAGGAAAAGATATATTGCTTAATGCATCTTGGACATTCTGTTTTGCCTGCTTCATATCGTACCCAGCTTCAAAGTTCAGGTCTACCTTAGAAAAACCGTCTCCAGTTGTAGAATAGATGGATGTTTTTCCATTCACTCCAGTAACTGCTCTTTCAATTGGAAGGGTCACTTCATCTTCCATTGTTTTGGAATCAGTTCCCGGACCCATGGAAATAATGGTTACTTGCGGATTGTCAGCAGAGGGTAAAAATTCCATAGGCAGTCTAAAATAACTGACAACACCTATTACTAATATTAAGATGGTCAAAACAGTTACAGCAGCCTTGTTCCCAAAAGCCCACTTGGTAAATATCGACATAAAAAAACTCCTCCCACAAACTATAAAATTTGATAACTAATAAAACACTAAGATAAATGCAAAATGGAACTACAACATTTCAAAAAAACTTTTGAAAAATTAAAAAAATTTAAACTAAATACTCCCTTCCTCATACATTTAAGTTGTGTTTTCATTGTAAAAAACGGAAACCTATTCCACATTGATCCTGAGAATTATATTTTTCTAAGACCTAAGGCTTAGAAGATATTGGAAGGCTTCTCTGGCTTAATATTATTTGCAGAAACGATGAGCAAATAAAGAGAGTAATTATTCACTGTTTGTGTCGTTTAAATATAGACGCTTATTTATGGTAGTTTTTAGGAGTATATTCAAGTCAAGTGGCCACCATGTAAAAGAGGTAAAATCTTGATATTTCAAGGTTTTACCTCTTCTTATTTTAGTATTGTGCGTAAATAGCCTGTTGCGATGGTATTTTAAACATGTTTAAAACATTTGTATGATAAAATATAGTAATCTAAAGATTCCGTTAATAATAATTGCAAAATAATTAGCATAGAGATTGCTATGATTTAATTAAAAAAAGAGGAGTATTACATTATGAATTTTATTACATCATTATTCGATTCACATGTTGATTTATATATTCGACTAATTATAGCGACTTTTATAGGTTTTTTTATAGGTTTAGAAAGAGCAATTAAAAATAAGCCAGCAGGTATTCGAACACATATATTAGTATGTTTAGGGTCGACACTCGCGATGTCTTTATCTACTTTGAACCAAGGGCCATATATGGACCCAATGCGTTTAGCAGCGCAAGTAATTAGTGGGATTGGTTTTCTTGGTGCAGGAGTAATATGGATAGACAAAGGTAATGTAAAACGTGGTCTTACAACTGCTGCAAACCTTTGGATTACGGCATGTGTAGGTTTAACGATTGGTTATGGAGCATATGATTTAGCTCTTATCACTGTAATACTTATGTTTATTGCAATGAGTTTACCGAAACTTGTGCAGAAAATCGGTATTTTGCCTTCAAGAGAAAAAGAAGACGAAGATAGTGACGGCGAATAAGCCTTACATTGTAAAAGCTACAATTACCGTATTACCGGTTTATTGTAGCTTTTTTTGTATTCTTCATTAAAATGAAGATAGATGAAATAGAGTAGGGGATACAATAATGGAACAAGTAAAAAAAGATTCAACTAATCAACGTATTATAGAGGAATGGGTGGAGCAGTATCGTGCTTTTTCTTCAGAAGGAAAAAATGCTTCTTATATTCCAGCATTGGAAAAAGTCGATTCGTCGTATTTAGGTATATCGATTATAGAGCCTGATGGAACAATCATTCAGGCTGGCGATTGGGATGTAGCTTTTACATTGCAAAGTGTCTCGAAAGTAATTAGTTTTATCGCTGCATGTATGCATCATGGTATTCCTTATGTATTGGATAGGGTTGATTTAGAACCAACTGGAGATCCTTTTGATTCGATTATTCGCTTGGAAATGCATAAGCCAGGAAAGCCGTTTAATCCGATGATAAACGCTGGCGCAATTACAGTTTCTTCGATTCTTCCTGGTGAAACGGCACAAGAAAAGCTAGAATCGATCTTCATTTTGCTGGAGAAAATGTTAGGGAAGCCTTCTCATTATAATGAAGAAGTGTTCCAGTCTGAATGGGAAACGGCTAATCGTAATAGAGCCTTAGCTTATTATTTAAAAGAAACGGGTTATTTAGAAATGGAAGTAGAAGAAGTGCTAGAAGTGTATTTGAAGCAATGCTCTATTGAAGTAAATACAGCAGATATTGCTTTAATCGGATTGATTTTGGCACATGATGGATATCATCCTATTCGAAAAGAGCAAATTATACCGAAAGAAGTAGCTAGGCTGGCGAAAAGTTTAATGCTAACTTGTGGGGTGTATAATGCTTCAGGTAAATTTGCTGCTTTTGTAGGGATTCCTGCAAAGACTGGGGTATCAGGTGGAATAATGGCTGCTTTACCTCCGCGTGGAAGAAATGTGGACTTACCTCTTTTAGAAGGATGCGGTATAGGCGTTTATGGACCAGCGATTGATGAATATGGGAGCAGTGTGGCAGGTGTCCTATTATTACAGCATATAGCGAAAACTTGGGATTTAAGTGTTTTCTGAAACTAATTCTATATAAGGACGTATATTAGCTAATAAGAATAAATTAGATGTCCAAAAAGAATTGGAGGGAATATATGAAAAAGATTATTATACTGATTGGAACGATTGTGAGTTTAGGAATGATTAATTGGATTCTTTCGTATGCATTTAGTGTTCAATTCTTTGATATTGGTATTCCCTATGGAATTGTGGCTCTGTTTATTATTTATATGTATACAGATAGGAGCGGTGCAATAAGCCGCCATATGGAACCACAAATTCAAGGCCAAATTGGGGTAAGAATGAATATTACTACTCGAATACATGGTACATCATTTATTCTCATCGGATCGATAGTTTATTTTCTGCTAACGCTCATAGTTTCTTTTTATATTTATAAGGATTATTTTATTAATTAAAATTTCATATAGAAAAATAACACCAGTGGAATGAGAATCTGGTGTTATTTTTATTTTCATACATAAAAATGTCACATGATGACGCAGTTGTTTGTCTTATATAGTGAAGGGGGTGCGGTCGTAGTGTTGACAAATTTATCGGAGACTCATTTGGAAGAATCCAAAGAAACAAGAATCGAAGAGTTATTGAAAGAATACCATTCGAAAATTTATGCTTATTGCTTTAACATTTTAAGAAATTCGCATGATGCCGAAGATGCTGCGCAAGAAGTATTTATCAAGGCGTTTCAGAGTAAGAAGCTGTTGGAAATCAATAATACAAATGCATGGCTGTACAGGATTGCCTATAATCATTGTTTAAATAAAGTGAAGCGGAAATCTTTTATTGAATTTATTCCATTTGTGGAAAAGAACCGGGGGCAAGAAGACGATACGAACAGTGATATGGAATTAAGTTATATACTCTCCAAATTGAAGCCAAAAGAAAGAGCGATGATTGTGCTGCGAATTGTGGAGGATAAAGATTTCACTGAAATTGCATCTATTCTAGATATTGGTATACCTACTGCAAGAAAACGGTTTGAACGAATAAAATCGAAAGTGCAAAAGATACTAGAAGGGAGAATGCAAGATGAAGGATAAAATCAAAACATTTGAAGAGTTTGAAGCACGTATGAAAAGCCAAGAGATTCCACCAGTTCAACGGAATATTGAATTGGAACGAAAAAAAATATACAAGCCAATCTATTTGCGCGCATCGTTTATCGCTATTTTCCTTTCTATATGTGTCACTGCATCGATTGCGACTGCTATGAACTATACAGGATGGAAGCTTTTTAATGCCGAAGGGCAAGAAGTTTTTGAAATGAAAACGATGAGTGAGGAAGAAGAGGCACCGCATCGGAAGTATGATGAAGTCATGGAGAAGTATCGTGTTATTAAGGAAAAACTTAGCGATATGCCTAAAGGGAAGTTTAGGTATTTTCTAGCTGTTGATGGATATGAAGAACTGGGGATGTACGGCGGCTACGGATTAACGATGTTGCATAATGGAGAGAAAATTGACAGTGTAATGCAAATCCCAAAAGAATTAAAAGAACTACTTCTTTTGAAGGAAGATTTACAAGTTCCAGAAGAAGTTAAAGAGTCTCTCTATTTTGAGGGGATAGGCGAAGATAAACTTGTACTAACAGAAGGTACTATCTATTATAATTTTCCAGCAATTGAAGTTGATGGATTGGCTAAAGATATGTACGCTGAAGCGAAAGAAAATAATGTGGAATATATTGTTAGAGAAGGTACTTTAACAGACGACATAAGAGAAGTAAAGCTTCTGTATAGTGAAAATAAAGAAGGCTTTGGTGGAATTGAAATTACATTACAATCTGCTAATGAAGGAATGTCTACTACTGAAAACTTAGCTAGTTCAACGAAGCTAACCGAAAACGGAGTAGATTACTTATACGATCCGGTGTTCCAACAAGTCTATTTTGTAATAGAAGATGATACAAAGAAATTTATAGTAACTATTAGATTTACAACAAAATGGGAAGGAATTGTTGTTGCAAAGGAAGACGTACTAGCAATTGCAAAAAGTATTTTAAAATAGCAAAACAAAAAGAGGACTCAATGAGTCTTCTTTTTTTTGCCTAGTTTATCGACTTGTCCAAGACTTGTTTTCTTTTAGTTCTTTTTTGATAAGGAAGATGAATATACTGTCTTAGATAGTTCTTATTTTACGAATATTAAAGGAGACAGTGCTTTGGAAAATGTCAAAAATATGATGTATCAACAAACTAATCGTTACATTTATCACCGTTTTGGTAAAAGAATTGTAGATGTAGTTGTAAGTGTTTCGATTCTTGCCATTTACATTCCAATACTTGTTCTTTTTTCTATTATTCTCTTTCTGTTTTCCGGGGGACCTATTTTTTTCACACAAATTCGAGCGGGGTTAAATAATACCCCTTTTACTATTTGGAAATTTCGAACAATGCAACCAACGATAGAAGAATCTAGTAGTCATCAATATGATTGGGAAGGTGGCGTTCCAAAAGATTTTTCATTTACAAAGCCCGAACATTTGAATATCACTCAATTAGGGAAAATATACAGGAAATTCAGCATAGATGAAATACCTCAGCTTTGGAATGTCATAAAAGGGGATATGAGCTTTGTGGGACCTAGACCCGAAATGCTAGAAATTACGAAACATTATTCCGCTGAGCAGAAAAGTCGTTTACTTGTAAAACCAGGTCTCACAGGTTATGCACAAATTCAAGGAAGATCAAATATAACGCATGGTGAAAAGGTTAATCATGATTTGTATTATGTGCAACATTGTTCATTCCTTTTAGATTTGAAAATTATCCTACGCACAATACTAATTGTCATAACTGGAAAAGGAGCTTACTAGTCATTTGTAGGAATAGATTTTCTATTAAATGGGTAGAGTGGTAATGGATATACTAAATTAAAATATAGTTAAAAGTATTGGTTGAGTTTAACTGAAGGGGCGGTAGGATTGCTAGTAGATATTCATAATCATATTTTGCCTGGGCTAGATGATGGTCCTAATTCAATGGAAGAAGCTACTTTACTTGCTACTAATGCAGTTGCTAATGGGATAACTCATATAATTGCGACCCCTCATCATTGTAACGGAGAATATATGAATGTTTCCTCTGTAGTAAAAGAGGCGGTAGATCATTTAAACAAGGAGCTTATTGATAAAGCGATTCCTTTAGAAGTTTTACCTGGGCAAGAAGTTCATTTGAACATTAGCATTTTAGATGATTTAAATAATGATTTATTAACACTAGCCGATAGTGGGAAATATATATTAATAGAACTGCCGAGGAATCATATTCCTATCTTTACTTTGGAGATTCTTTTTAACATTCAATTAAGAGGGTTAATCCCGATAATTGTTCACCCTGAAAAAAATAGCGTACTCAGAAAAGATAAGCAAAAGCTTTATGAGTTAGTAAGTAGAGGATCTCTCGTACAAATAACTGCTTCCAGTTTAATAGGGATCCATGGTAGAGCGCTAAAAAAGTATACAAAAGATTTGATTAAGCATAATTTAGTACACTTCATATCTTCAGATGCACATCATTATAAGAAACGTCCTTTTTTATTGAAAGATGCATATCAATATGTTCGAAAAAAGATTTCTGAGGATTATGAAATGTATTATCGTGAGAATGCGAAGCATGTTCTATTCGGAACTGAATTTCGTCCAATGCAACCTATCAGTTTCAATAAGATTTAGTTGTGGTGCTATTCAACAAGACAGGCAAAAAGGGGGGATCACTTTTATGGAAGAAACGATCAGTCCACAGCAACTCGTTAAAATAATGAAGAAACGACTTTTACTCATAATCAGTATATTTGTTTTAGCGGTGACGATTGCAGGTGTAGTTAGTTACTTTTTTCTAACCCCTATTTATGAATCATCCACCCAAATTCTAATTAGCCAGAAAAAATTTGAGAGTGATCAATATAATACGCAGGACATTGAAATGAATCTTCAACTTATCAACACATATAGTGTCATTATTAAAAACCCTGTCATTCTATCCGAAGTTATTGAAAATCTAAATTTAAATACTACTCTTGAGAAACTCGATAAGAATATAAAGGTTAGTAGTGAGCAAAACTCACAAGTTATTAATGTAAGTGTTAAGCACCAAAGTTTAGATAAGGCCATAGATATAGCTAATATGACCTCTGAAGTATTCCAAAAAAAAATTCCTACACTAATGAACGTAGATAACGTTAAAGTGCTGTCGCCAGCAACTGTCAGTACAAATAATTTAAAGCCAGTAAGCCCAAGCCCAATACTCAATATGGCAATTGGAGCTGTTATTGGATTAATGTTAGGGGTTGGAATAACCTTCCTTATTGAATACTTAGACAATACGATTAAAACGGAGCAAGATGTGGATGAATTATTACAGTTACCAATTCTTGGTCTCGTCAGCCCAATTACTCAAAAAAAATCTAAAAAAAATAAACGAGTGGAGCTACCTAAGAAAGAAGAGGGGTGGAAAATTGTTTAAGAAGAAAAAAAAGCGTCTGCAACTCGGAAGAAAGCTTGTAACGAGCAACGATCCTAAATCAATTGTGTCAGAACAATTTAGAACTGTACGTGCGAATATCAAATTCGCTATGAAGGACAAGCAGCTAAGTACACTGCTATTTACTTCTACTTCTATAGGGGAAGGGAAGTCAACTGCAGCAGCTAATATTGCTATTGCTCTTGCACAAGAAGGGAAGAAGGTTCTTCTCGTCGATGCAGATTTGAGAAAACCGACGATGCATTACACATTTAATACACCCATTTCTCCAGGATTAACTAACTTACTTATGAGTCAATGGAATCTAGGAAGCATTATAAAAGACTCGGAAACAAAAGGCTTATGGATTATAACATGCGGACCTATACCTTCGAATCCAGCAGAACTTTTAGGATCGAATTCTATGGAAGCATTTATTCGAGATGTAAAAGATAGATATGACATTGTTATTTTCGACGCCCCTCCAGTACTTTCAGTTGCGGATGCACAAATTTTATCTGAAAAATGTGATGGAACCATTCTTGTCATCAGCTCAGGGACAACTGAAAAAGGCAATGCGATTAAAGCAAAAGAAGCACTTCTAGCTTCTAGGGCAAACATACTTGGTACGATTTTAAACAACTATAAACTGGAAAAGGGCCATTATTATAACCAGTACTATGGGGAAGCAGAGTGATAATTAATAAACTTATTTAAGAAAGGGAAAATCTATTTTGATAGGTAAAACTAAAAAAGTGACTCATATTTTCTTTCTTCTTATATATTTTGTTTTCCTATTTATTCAAGATAATATCATATTATTTTTGTGCATCAGTTCTATCCTATTCTTACTTGTATACAGAACATACTCTAAAATGTTTAAAAGCAAAGCTGAAACTTTAGTAGTATTGTTAGTTTTTTCAGTACCGTTGTCTTTTGTAAATATTTTGGGTATGCCTTATGGATCGTTTCCACTCTCTTGGTTTAATATTTTTATCCTTCTTTTTATTTTATCCATTTTATTTAATAAAAAGAAGAAAAGTATAGCTCTCAATGGGCTTTCTCTTATATCCATTATATATGGATTATATTTATGCATTCCAATATTAATATCCTTTGACAAGATAGACGCGATGCAACAGGTATTAAACTTAGTTATGTTTATCGTCACTATAGTAGTAGTAAACAGAAAGAACTTTTCTATTAATAGTAAAGATATTTTACAACTTTATTGTAATGTAACCTATTATATTTCAATAGCGGTAATCTTCCAGTTAGTTTATTTTAATTTCACAGGAATAATCACTGGACAGATTTCGTTTTATGCGACAAGGGTTGCTATTGGTTATTTATTTAGTGATGTAAGTTTCTTGTCTATATATTTAGCTTCTGGATTAGTAATTATGATCCTAACAACTAAGAGGTATTATTTCCATATTAATTTCTTTGTTATATTTTTAGCTTGTGTTATGACATCAGCTAGAACTGGAATCGTATCATTTATCATTATTTATGTTTTATTTTTAATTGTTAAATCTATAAACCAGTTAAATAGAAATCCTTTTAAATACTTTTTCTTTCTATTAATGACACCAACTATTTTATTATTTTTGTTGTTTATTATAAAAAAAACAAGGCCAAGTGATTATAATCTTTCTTCTGGAAGAATTGAAAGCTACCTTTCAAGTTTGCAACTTCTTAAGGAAAACTGGGCTTTTGGAGTAGGACTAGGTGTAGATTCGTTTTTTATAAATAATGGACAGGTAATACCTCATAATATTTTTGTTCAATTTTTAGTACAAACCGGTATATTAGGATTTCTTTTGTTAGTAGTTATTCTTACTTTAATAACTATTAACATCTATAGAAGTAATAAAAAATATATTTGGATTTGGTTATTAATACTATTGGGAGCGCAGTTTATTCCAGATATTATTCATTCGAGATTTATAATAGTCATTGCCATAATATTATTATCAAATAATTTCTTATTTAGCTACTTTGGGAAGAACGCTGACCAAGATAGTAATAGCACTATTGTTTAAATTTATTTGCAGTAAGGGGTGTATCTAATTGGGTGTAAATGAAAGACTGAAAGAAATCGATATTGTAAGAGGTATCACTATATTTTTAGTAGTGCTAGGACATACAGGGGTTACTGAAGTTTCAGAAGGTTTAGTAGCAGAAATATTTAGGGAGTTTAGAATGCCTTTATTTTTCATGGTTTCCGGATATTTGTTTAGTACAACTAAATATCTTGATAATATAAAAAATTTATTTACTGATAAGGCACGAACTTTACTAATACCGTATTTTTCTTTTTGTTTAATGTCTGCTGGAATATGGTTTTTATATTTAATTATTAGTAAGCAAAATGTGGTCTGGTGGGAACCGTTTATAGGAATGTTATATGGAAATGGAAATTGGATAGTTGAAAATACTCCTATATGGTTTTTGGTTAGTCTGTTCTGCGCGTTCATTGTTTTCAACCTTATTTTAAAGTTCTCCAAAAAGTTATCATTACTAAGCAAAACAACTGTATTTATAATTGTAGGAATTCTTGGCTATGGGATTAGTAGGATTGTTTGGCTGCCTTGGAGTTTAGATATAGCGTTAGTAGCTCTATTATTCATGTTTATAGGAAGTGTTTTGAAAGAAAAACGTGTTTTGTATAATCATAAAACAATGATAACTCTATTTGTTATTTCGGTATTTATATTCATAACAGTATTATATTTTAATGTGCCGGTAGATATGAATAATAGAGTGTATGGGAATCTATTTTTGTTTTATATGGGTGGAATCTCAGGTGGTTTCTTGATTTTATTTATTTCTAAATACCTTTTTACTAAAATTAAACTTATTTATTCGATATTTTCGTATATGGGAAGAGAATCAATTATTATTTTAGGGTTTCATTTTAGCGTAGGTTTTATGATTGCTGATTGGTTAGCGGCAGTAATTGGAATTGGAGGGGCCTTATTTACAACAGTTGTTGCAATCTCCAGTTCACTTTTGATAGGAATACTTATTAATAAGATACCTATATTTTTATTCTTATTTAAAGGAACAAGTTTACCAGTAAGAAAAGCATCTTCAATAAAGAGTGAAGGCATTTTAGAACAGGCGAAATGACATAGTTTTTGAGAAGTTCATTTTTTAGATGGAGCATGAATATACTTTGTTAATAGATTATTTAAAAACGGAGAAGGTGATTGTATAGACTTGGTGTCTGTTATTATACCTGTATTTAATAAGGAGAAGTACTTACACGTATCAATAGAAAGTGTTTTAAATCAGAGATATCAACATTTTGAGATAGTAGTTATAAATGATGGGTCTTCAGATGGTAGTGAAGATATTATATTAAACTTAATGGCTAAAGATCCTCGTATTAAATATATCAATCAAAAAAACCAAGGTGTTTCAGCTACTAGGAATAACGGTATTGAGCTTGCTAAAGGAAAGTATATTAGTTTTTTAGATGCCGATGATTATTATGATCCACTCTTTTTAGAGAAAATGGTTAATAAAATAGGGGACTATGAAGCTTGCTATTGTGGGCATTATTTTGTGAATCCTGATAATAGTAAAAAAAAGAGTAAGCAAGAGTTTTTAGATGGTGATATTTTATGTGAATATTTATTAAATAGATGTGTAGCTCATACAAATTCATGGCTGATTTGCAAAGAGTTTTTATTGGTGAATAATCTACGCTTTGAGGAAAATCTTGATTGCGGAGAAGACATGTTGCTATTTTCTAAGCTAATGACATTAAATACAGAAATACAGTGTGTAGAGGAATATTTGACATTTTATACGCAAGGAGTGAGTAATTCCTTAAGTTTTAATGATCTCAGCAAGATATACAAAGATATATTGTGGGTTAATATGTATAAGGATTTTTTAAACAAAACGAATATATCTAAATTTAGAAAGGAAAGGGCTATGGATACTATTAATGATTATAGGTTGCCAGCATTAATAGTATATCAGCTATGGGTGAATAGAAAATCATATAAAAAAGATGCATATTCGCTTGCTCTAAGTGAAGTAGAAATGTACATCAATGATATTAAGATAAGTAATGGACTAAGAAGTTTGAAGTTATATATGTACAGTAAGCTTTTAAAATTGTATCAAATTAAGCCAAAAGGAGGTTTGATGTGAGAGTTCTTCATATAATTCACCATCTGGATAGTGGCGGAGCCGAGAAGTTATTAGTTGATATTGCGGAAGAAATGAAGAATACCGGATTAAAGGTTGAAGTTCTAGTACTTTCAAATGATGGTGATATTTATAGTGAAAAACTGAAAAGTTTAGACGTTCCAGTGCATTTTAGTCCAGTAAATATCGTTTATCATCCATTACAACTTTTTGTGATAAAAAAGATTTTAAAGAATAACTTTGATATAGTTCACACTCATTTATATGCACCACAACTTTATATCGCGATCGTTAAGGGATTTCTAAATGTCCAAACAGTTTATATTACAACTGAGCATAACACATACAATAGAAGGCGCGATAAAAGGGTTTTTAAATATTTAGACAGTTGGATGTATAAGAAGTTCACAAAGATAATTGCAATTTCTGAAGGCACAAAAAATGAATTAAATAATTATCTCCCTTACACATCGAAGACCACAACTGTTATTTCAAACGGAATACGTTTGGAACAGTATATAGATGCAAAACCATTAAAACGAGAAGAACTTGTAAAAAAAATTAATGAAAATGATAAATTGATCATCATGATTGCAGCAATGCGGGAACAAAAAGACCATGAAACATTAATAAGAGCATCCAATCTGTTACCAGAAAACTATCATATTCTTTTTGTTGGTGAGGGAGATCGATTAAAAAAAGTAACTGATTACGCCAAGAAGTATGGAAATAATAATATCCATTTTCTAGGTAGACGCTTAGATGTTCCTTCGATTTTAAAAACATGTGATATTTTTGTATTATCTTCAAAATGGGAAGGTTTCGGATTAGTGGCAGTCGAAGCAATGGCAGCAGGTTTGCCAGTAATTGTTTCAAATGTTCCTGGATTAAGAGAAGTAGTAGATGGAGTAGGAAATTTTTTTGAAGTTGGAGATGAAAAAGAATTAGCACAACAAATTTTGAATACAGAAAATGAGACGATAGATAAACATGAAGCTAATAGTTTAAGAAATGAAAAATGTCTGTCATATAGTATAGAAAATACTGTTTCAGAATATCTACAAATTTATTTGGAAGCCATAAATAAACCGGAAAATTTCAAAATAATGCTTTGAAATTATAAAAAAAAGGACAAACCAGTGATACTATGAAAAAAATAGCCATACTTTTGATGATAATAGCGGTTCTTTCAAAAGCATCCGGATTTCTACGTGACATAACATTATCTTTTTTTTATGGTGCTACTAATACGAGCGATGCATATATTATTTCTGTTACAATAACGTCTGTTTTATTTAGTCTTATTATCACAGGAATTTCCACGGCATATATTCCCATGTACAAGCAGATTGAGCATAAGGGAGATCACCAAGCAACGACAATTTTTACTAATAATCTTATAAATATCGTCTTAATAATTACAACTGGTATTATTCTAATTGGGCTGATTTTTTCAAATGTTTTAGTAAAGCTATTTGCATTAGGTTTTGACGGAGAAACATTGAAAACGGCAGTTCTCTTCACAAGAATTGGCTTAGTAGGCGTATATTTTACTAGTATTACTCAACTTTTAATCAGTTATCTACAGTTGAACGGAAAGTTTATAGCACCTGCTATGATCGGTTTCCCTTTCAATTTGATTGTTATCCTTTCCATTTTTATCAGTGCACAAACGAATGTCATTGTATTAGCGATTGGTACTGTTATTGCTGCACTTTTTCAAATGCTTTTTTTATTTCCCTCACTTTATAAGACAAACTATCGATATATTCCAGTAGTTCATTTTACGGACAGTAATATAAAAAAAATGGCTGTTATTGTATTTCCAATTATGATTGGTATTTCTATTGATCAGATCAATCTAATGGTAGATAAAACAGTTGCTTCAACATTAGTCGAAGGTGGGATATCTGCATTAACGTATGCAAGTCGATTGAATGATTTTGTACAAGGTATTTTTGTTCTTTCATTTGTTACAGTAATGTTCCCCCTTATCTCAAGTATGGCTGCCGAAAAAAACATGGTGGACTTTAAAAGTTCTATTAACGAAATTATTTCAAGTGTAATTATTATCGTGATCCCTGCTAGCTTTGGAATAATGATTTTATCTGAACCCATAGTTAAGTTGCTTTATGGACATGGACATTTTGACGAAAAAGCAATTGATCTGACTTCTCAAGCCCTCTTTTACTACTCCATCGGAATGATAGGATATGGCATCAGAGAAGTATTAAATAGAATTTTCTACTCTTTTCAAGATACGAAAACTCCGTTGTATAGTGCTACTATTTCAGTCGTTTTAAACATTATTTTAAACTTGATCTTATCTACTTATATGGGAATTGGCGGACTTGCACTCGCTACAAGTATTTCAGCCCTTTTTTGTTCTGCACTTTTAGTTATCAATCTCAGAAAAAAAATTGGTTCGTTCGGTTTGAAAGGTTATTTTATTACTTTTATGAAAGTTATTCTTGCCTCTTCAATGATGGTTATAATGGTTTATATTTTATACGAATATGTATTAACAGGATGGCATACGTTATTCAAAATGCTAACAGTCGTTAGTGCAGGAAGTATTTTCTATCTCATTCTCATTACATTATTTAAAGTAAAAGAAACTAAACTACTTTTGATTTTTTTACGTAGAATTGCTCATTTGAAAAAAATATAAATACTCACGAAGGGATAGATATCCTGAAAAATTTGGAACTAATAACACTTACATCATTGGAACAATTAGATGAATTTCGAGATGATTGGTCTTTTATTTTGGAGGAAAATGTAAATACGAACCCTTTTATTGAATTCAACTGGGTATATAAATGGTGGGAAATTCTAGGGGAAGAAAGCAAAATAGAAATTATAGTAGTACTAGATCATAAAAAAGTGGTCGCCTTTTTACCATTTTTGTATAACAAGAAAGGCTTCGTATACACATACAATTTTATTGGATTTGGTCATGCAAATTATATGGATTTCATCTCTTATGAGCATAATTTGGAATACGTGCTGGAATTCGCAATTGACTATATTATTCGAGCTCGAAAGCATGTCGTTTTTTATTTGCATGGGCTACTTGAAAGTGCTTTTTCACATAGAAAACTGGAAGTGTACCTAAGAAAAAAGAAACTTGGCTATTCCACGCATAGGGTTATAACACCATATATCAATTTAGATAAATTACAAATGGAGGAATATATAAAAAAAAGAAAAAAACTACACAGGTTAGATAGAAGAGAAAAACGGATTCGAGAAAACGGGGATGTTCAGGTACTAATTAAAGGACCTGAAGAAATGGAAACGATACACAAAATTCATGATAAACGCTGGAAGAAGAAGCATGATACCAGTGGTTTTACTAATTTAAGAGAGAAAGTTTTTTTTGAAAGTTTGGCACTGCTTCAAGAGGGGGTGCTTAAAACAGAGATCGATGGACTTTATATGGATGACCGGATGATTGCTTTCAATTATGGATTTGAATGTAGAGGAAGATATATTAGCTATGTTTTAGGTTTTGATGATGATTTTGAAGTATTTAGTCCAGGTAGAATTCTTGAAAAAGAAAAAATTCTTCAATGTGGTCGACGAGAACTTAATATTTTCGATTTAAGTATTGGTTATGAGACGTATAAGTTTGACTGGAATACGGATCTCGATTATACAAAAAAAGTGATTTTTTCATCTAAAACGCTATTAGCCCAAATCAATCGGATGTTTTTAACCACTAAAGAATCAATCATTTCACGAATAAAGATTCATCAAAGTCTAGTAATGTTTAAGAGAAATAAAATAGGAAAGATACTTTATGTATTGAAAAACCTATTCAATAAAAATGAATACAAAGATGTGTGGCAAGCAATAGTCAATTTTGTTCAACCAAGGTGGAACTCCTTATTTGAATGGAAGCAATATTGTATTTATGAGATAGACAGAAAAAAAGTTTCGGAATTTGTGGGAAGTCAAGATTTTATGCGATTACACATTACTGATGCAATTAATAACGAGACTATTAAATATCATATGAAGGCTATTTGTACAAAAGTATACGGTGCATTTAAAGGGTATTACCCTCGAAATCTGCTATCTTTTAAGGACATATTTTGGATCAATGAAAAGGTTATACGTATTGATGATGTTTCCTATTTGAAGGATTTAAAAAAAAGCTCCGTCTTTATTGAAAATTGGACAATGAGTAATTTACGTGATATTTGCTCTTTTGTGCATAAGCAGAGTAAAGCAAACAAAATATTTATATGTGTAAAAGCAAAATCTACAAAAGAAATAGCTGCAATTGAAGAGGTTGGGTTTACTTTAAATCAACTAATAGTTAAAAGAACAGTCTTTGGATATTCAATAGTGCCAACTTCGAATGGAAGTGTTTTACCGAATCTAAAAAGTTGAAAAGCATATGGAATAACACTAGCTCTCAAAAAGTTCCTACGATAGAAAAAGAGGGATTCTTGATGAAAATTGTTCAGTTAATCACACATATGAATGAAGTAGGCGGAGCTCAAGTTCATGTTCGGGATTTGTCTAAGCAGTTAGCATATGACGGTCATTTAGTGACGATTATTTCAGGTGGAGATAACATAATTGCAGAGGATTTGTTATTAGAAGGTGTTACTTATACTCATAGTGAGTTTCTAATTCGAAACATTAATGTCTTTAGAGATGTTCTAGCTTTTTTTGAAATCAGGAAAATACTGAAGAAAGTTCAACCAGATATTGTAGCAATTCATTCTTCAAAGGCAGGAATTGTAGGAAGACTAGCTTGTTGGTCTACTCGAATACCATGTGTATTTACTGCTCATGGTTGGGCATTTACAGAAGGTGTAGAGAAAAAGAAGCAGCTAGTTTATCGACAAATTGAAAAGTGTGCTGGAAAACTATCGAAAAAGGTTATTACGGTTTGTGATCAAGATAGAAACCTTGCTCTTCGTCATCAAGTGCTGATGCCGGAGAAAGTGATAACCATTCATAATGGAGTATTGGATACAAAGAATGCTGCATTAAAAAAAGATAATAGTGAAGTAGTAACTATTATTATGGTCGCTCGTTTTGAAAAACCAAAACAACAATTAGAGCTCCTAGAGGCGCTTCTGCATATAAAAGAATTGAATTGGCATATGATTTTTGTAGGTGATGGAAACTTAAAGCAGGAATCTGCTCAATTTGTACAAGATAATTATTTAGGAAACAAAGTGACTTTCTTAGGAAGTCATTCAAATGTATCGGAGCTTTTAAGTGCAGCTGACCTTTTTGTGCTTACCTCAGAGTGGGAAGGACTTCCTTTAAGTATTTTAGAGGCAATGGCTCATAGATTGCCGATAATAGCATCTAATGTTGGAGGGATAAAGGAAGCAGTTAGAGACTCGGAAAACGGTTTTTTGATTCAAGATAATTTATCTGAACTTCTTTCCAGATTAATAGAAAATGAATTACTTCGAAAGCAAATGGGAGAAAAGAGCAGAGAAATATACGAGGCGAGTTTTACGTTTGAAAAAATGTACGCAAAAACGATTGCAACATATAAAAACTTAATTGTATCGGGGGATAACTTATGAAAGTATTGGTGACTGGAGCGGCTGGATTTATAGGTTCTAATGTTGTACAAGCATTAGTAGATCAACAGTTCGAAGTAGTTGCAGTAGACAACTTATCGATTGGTAAGCGAAGTAATATAGCTAAAGATACATTGTTCTATGAAATGGATATTACGAGTAACGAACTAGAAGAAGTGTTTCGGGAAGAGAGACCGGACTATGTAATCCATTTAGCTGCCCAATCTTCTGTATTAAAGTCTATGAGTGAGCCAATGGAAGATTGTCAATCCAATTTAGTAGGTACGCTAAATATTTTAAGATTATCCAAGTTGAACAATGTGAGGAAAATTGTTTTTGCTTCTACTGCCGCTGTATATGGAAATCCTACTATTTTTCCTATTGCAGAGGATAGTAAGCTTTCTACCCTGTCATTCTATGCTCTATCCAAACTTTCTGCAGAGAAGTATATTCAGTTATACGAAAAAATGTTTGGTTTAAAAAGCTGTATTTTACGGTTTTCAAATGTATTTGGACCTAAGCAAACGAGTGGAGTTATTCCAATTCTTACAAACTGTCTGTTAGAGGGAACGAATCCAGTCATTTTTGATGGAAATCAAACAAGAGATTTTATATATGTAAAAGATGTAGCAGCAGCTTGTATTCAATCATTAATGTCTGATAACACAGGGATTTTTAATATTAGCTCTGCAACAGAAATATCCATTCAACAAGTGTATGAAGAATTATCGGAACTTACAGGAGCTCTGACAGAACCAATTTATGATTTACTACGAGAAGGAGAGATCGAAAGAAGTGTTCTTTCCAACGAAAAAGCAATAGCATCTCTTGAGTGGAGACCATCTTATAGTTTAATAGCTGGGTTAAAAGAAATGCTTCAGCAAAATATGCACGTAACGCAAACTTAATTCGATTGGAGGATTATTTGGAGCTTATTTCAATTACTACTTATAAGCATCTATCGATATACGAGGAAGAATGGTTGGCCATTTTAAAGGAAAATCAAAACTCAAACCCTTTCATCGAATATGAATTTGTTTGTAATTTGTTGAAGTCTTTAGAAGGGCATGGAGAAGTGAAGATATATGCAGTAAAAGAGCATAATAGAATGATTGCATTTTTTCCGTTTCAACTGAAAAAAACATGGTTTGGGTATATAATGCATTTTTTAGCTCCTGAGGAAACGAAAATGATGGATATAGTTGCAAAAAAAAGAGATGTAGATCGGGCTATCATGTTTGTTTTTGATGAGATTATTACTTACAAGAAAAATACTATTTTTCATTTGCATGGATTAGTAGAGAGTGGGGGTACTCCTTCTAAGATATCCAATTATTTAAAAGCAAGAAACATGAAAGAGCAAAATATAACCAAAAATAATGATGGCAATGGCTTAAGTAAGATAATTTTTTCAACAAGTATTTTAAAGGCAAAAACATATCGAAACTTTTTGTGGGTAAAGGATTCGTTTAATTCTAAAAAAATGGAGAGGAAAGGGTGAGGAACTGGGCGCGCTCATTATTTCATTAGATACGGAGTTAAATTGGGGGGTACATGATGTGTTTCCTCTTGAAACATATGGAGCAAATATACTAGGAGCACGTCTAGCGATACCAGAAATTTTAAAGCTGTTTTTGAAGTACGATATTCATGCAACATGGGCAGTCGTAGGGTTGCTTTATTGTAAAAATAAAAAAGAGCTTTTAACTTGCTTGGAAGGTTTAAATATTCCATACGATAACGACGCCTTTTCTCCGGTGCATAACCTACCTAACGTCGGGGAGGATGAAGTGAATGATCCTTATCATTATGGACATTCACTTATTGAAGCTATGAAAGAAATTCCAAATCAAGAAATCGGCACGCATACATTCACGCATTATTATTGCCTGGAGGATGGACAACGTAGCGAGCATTTTGAGAAAGACTTGCAAGCGGTTGTTCGTTTGAAAGAAGCCAGTACTTCACTAGTATTTCCAAGAAATCAAGTGAATTCCAATTATTTGGAGCTATGTCGTGAATACGGAATAACTGCTTATCGAGGCAATGAAGAGGCATGGATCTATGGGCCATATATGAAAAAAACGAATACGAAAATACGTCAAATGCTTCGGCTAATGGACGCTTATATAAATTTATCGGGTCATCATACATTTTCAATGAAGGATATTGAAATAGAGCCGATTGCCAATATAAAGTCGAGCCGTTTTCTGCGCCCGTATAGTAATAGGTTAAAGGTGTTGGAAGGGCTCCGTTTGAAGCGAATTAAAAACAGTTTGACACATGCTGCTAAAAATAATGAGTTGTATCATTTATGGTGGCATCCACATAATTTCGGGAAAAATATAGAAGAGAATTTGTGGTTTTTAGAGGAAATATTAATACATGTGGAGTATTTGAAGGGGAAGTATGGTTTCGAGAGCATGCATATGAGAGATGTCGTGGGTCTAAGGGGAAAGTAAAAATTCCCTTTAGGCTTTTTTAGGTGATTTACGTCCTCATTCGTACTTTACATATGGTGTGTCTTAGTGAATAGCCCCTATGCCTTCGCGCTTGCCGCACTTTGCATGAGCCAACTTGCGCTGCGCGGCTTGAGTCTCATACTTCGGCTCAAGCGGCCAGGCACGCTACGGCATTCAGTAAATCTCTATCTATATAGGTTAGTAATCATAGGGCTGAACGATAAAATGTGACGATCCATTTTCTATTTTAATTTACTTTCCCATCTGTCACTCTACGTTTTAGTTGGAAAAATGGAAGGCTTAGTTAGAATTTTAGAGCATTTAGTTGGAAAAAAAAGCAGGTTTAGTTGGAAAAATTTTTAATAGAGGAATAGCCTGAAAGCTTCTAACATGCTCGATTGGATTGGAGCGAAAGAGCCGGCGACACCAGTGGCTGAAGCTGTGCCTGCAGTAAGCGTTCGACTCTGTAGCGCAAATCCCTGCCGAAACCATTAAATAAAATGGTTAATCAACACACGTAGGTGCTTTTATTACTTTATTTCCTGATAACTCTAGAAACATGCGGCTCATGATATACTAAATGTAAATCTACTATAAAAAAGGATGTTTGAAATGGCTCAAGAGAAACCACATGTATTAGTAATAGATGGAATGGCATTATTATTTCGCTCGTTTTTTGCAACGGCGATGTCTGGGAACTATTTTAAGAATGATAAAGGAATACCAACAAATGCAGTGCAGGGATTTGCAAGACATGTACTTGCCGCGCAAACCCTAATGCAGCCAACACATATGGCAATTTGTTGGGACAAAGGTGCCAACACATTTCGTAATGAGTTATACGATGGCTATAAAGCAAATCGTCCGAAGCCAGCAGAAGAACTTATTCCTCAATTTGATATGGCACAAGATTTATCAGAGCATTTAGGGTGGATGAATTTTGGAATTATTGGCATGGAGGCAGATGATACAATCGCTTCGGTTACGCATAAATGGCAAGAGGATGCGAAGTTCACAATCGTAAGTGGAGATAAAGATTTATTGCAATTGTTACACCCATCTACTGAAATTGCCTTTACGAAAAAAGGATTTACGATATATGACGTATACGATGAAGCGCGATTCTTAGAAGAGTATGGTATTTCGCCGTTATTATTCCCAGATGTTAAAGCATTTATGGGAGATTCGAGTGACGGCTATGCAGGAGTAAGAGGCATTGGACCAAAAACAGCATTACAATTAGTGCAAACATATGGAACAGTGGAAAATGTTATCGACTCTCTTCATTTATTGAAAGCAGGGCAACGTACGAAAATCGAAACAGATTTAGAGATGCTTAAGCTTTCTAAGGAGCTTGCGACAATTCGACGAGATGTTCCGATTGAAGCAGAATTGGATCATCTGATTGTGAAGGGTATCCCGTCTTCTAAGCATGATTACCTATATGATAATGGTTATACGATTTTAGCGAGACAGTTGAAAAATTAATTCGGTGTAATTTGAACAAATGTAAGGACAGAAGCATTTTCTGCGTATCGTACTTTGCGAATGGTACTTTCTCTATTTCTGCCTCCATTATCATGAATGATTAAAAAGAGTTCGGCGTTTTTTATTTCGTAGCCAATTAGTGGAACCCAGTGGTAGGCAAATGTGAATTTTTTATTCCATTGGAATGTAAAATACTTATCGAATTTCAAAGCAACAGGGCGACCACTTTTTAACTCGTGTAAGGCCGAGTGGAGGGAACATTTTACTACTTTCCATTCAGGTCCAATAATTTTTCGCGTGTTGCGAATAAAACGATGCGTAAATAATCCAATGCGAGTTCCGCCAAGTTTGCTATACATGTCGTTTGGGGTATAGGGACATGCGTTTGGCAAAAGATAGTTTAATAGAACAAATGCGGTAACTGGACCACAGGCAGAAGCTTGATAGTTTGGATGAATAGAAGCGTCATATTGAGAAAGTCCTTGTAAAGGTAATTGGATTTGCATTTCTATCATCTCCTTATATAGAAGAAAGGCTGCTCCTCATTGGAACAGCCTTTTTGATTAGTTAAGAAAGTAAAAACTTTCCTACATAGTAATTGTCTAGCTACAGCGCCTAGCCCCTCGGGGTCTAATGTGAAAAAGCTCCGGAGGCTGGGGAACTGCCTCCTCGCTTTTCCCCATTTGCCTGTCGGGGCAGACATAGGCGCTTACGCATTTCTTTTTAATTTTGAGCGTCTAGAAATTCTGTTACTTGATCCGGAGATTTTGCGTTTGCGCTGTGTAAATGTGCTTTTTTCTCTCCGTTTTGATAAATAAGAAGACTTGGGATTCCCATTACTTCATATTTTTCAGCGATTTCTGGTAACTCATCGCGATTTACTTCATACCATGTATATTGATTGTACTTTTCAATAATTGGATCGATAAACATTTCCATGCGTCGGCAATCCGGGCACCAGCCAGCTTCGAATTTTACTAGTACTTCTTCGTTGCCACCAATAATTTCATTAAATTGTTCAGCAGTTGTAATTTTTTTCATATGATGAACCTCCAAGCATTTTTTTTTACTTGTGTGAAAGTCTAAACTTTCAAACCAAGTAATTGTCTAGCTACAGCGCCTAGCCCCTCGGGGGTCAAATGTGAAAAAGCTGTGGTGGCTGGGGAACTGCCTCCTCGCTTTTCCCCATTTGCCTGTCAGGGCAGAAATAGGCGTTTCCGCTTTTCTTATCAGTTTACACTTTTTTCGAATGACTAGAAAGAAAAATGTACTTTTCATCATTTTATTATTGCGAAAATTTAAAATTTGTTCTAAACTAAAGGATATAGAGATTACGTCTATTTTTTTTAACTGTAAAATGAATGAGTATTCATTCAAGACGAAGGGGAGGCTTTGCACGTGGCTTATCAAATCAAAAAGGCAGCTGTACTTGGCTCAGGGGTAATGGGATCTGGAATTGCTGCACATCTAGCAAACATCGGTATTCCAACATTATTATTAGACATCGTTCCAAACGAAGTCAATAAAGAAGAGGAAGCAAAAGGGTTAACAATAGAACATCCTACTGTTCGAAATCGCTTTGCTCAAACGGCTTTACAAAAATTATTAAAACAAAAACCAGCACCACTAACATCTAAGAAAAACTTGCAGTTAATAACTGCTGGGAATTTAGAAGATGATTTAGGAAAGTTAAAAGATGTGGACTGGATTATAGAAGTAATTGTTGAAAACTTAGAAGTGAAGAAAAACTTATACGCAAAAATAGATGCAATCCGAAGTTCTGGTACAATCATTAGTTCTAATACTTCAGGTATTAGTATCAACGCAATGCTAGAGGGACGTTCAGAAGATTTTAGTAAGCATTTCTTAGGAACGCATTTCTTTAATCCACCTCGTTATTTGAAGCTATTAGAAGTAATTCCAGCTAATACTACTGCTCCTGAAGTGGTCGAGTTTATGAAACATTTCGGGGAAGATACATTAGGAAAAGGTGTTGTTTTAGCAAAAGACACACCGAACTTTATCGCCAACCGAATTGGGACATATGGTTTGCTTGTAACACTTCGTGAAATGCTTGCACGTGGATATTCTGTCGGAGAAGTAGATTCCGTTACAGGTCCATTAATCGGGCGTCCGAAGTCCGCAACATTCCGTACACTTGATGTTGTTGGTTTAGACACATTTGTTCATGTAGCGAAAAATGTATATGACCAAACATCTGGCGAAGAGCAAAAAGTGTTTGAAGTCCCTGCGTTTATGCATAAAATGCTTGAAAATAAATGGCTTGGAGCAAAAACAGGTCAAGGTTTCTTCTTGAAAAAGGATAAAGAAATTTTGGAACTTAATCCAGAAACGCTAGAATACGAGCCTTCCAAGAAACTAAAAACAGCCTCTATGGAAATGGCGAAACAACAAAAAGGTCTTGCTGCAAAAGTGAAAACGTTAACATATGCAAAAGATCGTACTGGTGAACTGTTATGGAGCATATTAAGTCCGACTCTACTATATTCAGCAGAGCTTCATGGAGAAATTGCAGATGATATCGTATCGATCGACCAAGCGATGAAATGGGGATTCGGCTGGGAGCAAGGACCATTTGAAGTTTGGGATGCAATCGGCGTAAAAGAGTCGGTTGATAAAATGCAAGCTGACGGAAAAGAAATTCCTACGTTTGTACAGTCTTTATTGGATAAAGGCTTTGAAACATTTTATAAAGAAGTAGATGCGGATCTTTATTTCTTCGATGGCATGGACTATCAATTAGTTCCGGTCAATGAAAAAGTAATTGATTTGAAAAGATATAAGAAAAAACATGGCGTCATTAAAAAGAATTCTGGTGCTAGTTTAATAGACTTAGGTGATGGAATTGCTTTACTTGAATTCCACTCACAATCGAATTCTATTGGTTTAGATATTATTCAAATGATTAACTTTGCAGTAGATGAAGTGGAGAAAAACTACAACGGCTTAGTAATCGGTAACCAAGGGAAAAATTTCTGTGTTGGCGCTAATCTTGGATTGATTTTGATGGAGGCACAAGACGACAATATTTTCGAATTAGACTTTGTTGTTCGTAGTTTCCAAAATGCGATGATGAAAATTAAATACTCAGCGAAACCTGTAGTAGCGGCACCATTTGCAATGACATTAGGTGGTGGAGCAGAAGTTTGCTTGCCAGCAGCTCATATTCAAGCGTCGATGGAAACGTATATGGGTCTAGTGGAAGCGGGAGTTGGCCTAATCCCTGGTGGTGGGGGCAATAAAGAGCTTTATGTGAAGCATTTAAAAGGTCTTCCAAACGGTGTTCAAGTAGATTATCAATATGTTGCGAATAAAGTATTTGAAACGATTGCAATGGCAAAAGTTTCTACTTCTGGTGAAGGAGCACGCGAAAACAATTTCTTAAACTTCGCGGATGGCGTAAGCGTTAATCCAGACCATCTACTATATGATGCAAAACAAGCAGCACTTGCGCTGTTTGAAGGTGGCTATAAAGCACCACTTCGTGAAAAAATTCCAGTTACAGGAGCATCTGGTTATGCAACTTTACTTTTAGGTGCAGAAGGAATGTTCTTATCAGGATTTATCAGTGAACATGATTTGAAAATCGCGAAAAAGCTTGCTTATGTGCTTTCAGGTGGAAAAGTTCCATACGGCACATTAATCGATGAACAATATATGCTGGATCTGGAAAGAGAAGCATTTTTAAGTCTTGTAGCTGAACCAAAATCGCAAGCAAGAATGCAACATATGTTAGTAAAAGGAAAACCGTTACGCAACTAAGGCTGCGTTGGTCATTAAGGAGGAAAACTCATGCGTGAAGCAGTTATCGTAGCAGGTGCGAGAACACCAGTCGGGAAAGCGAAAAAAGGATCTTTGGCAACAGTTCGTCCGGATGATTTTGGAGCACTAGTTGTAAAAGAAACATTGAAACGAGCGGGAGGATACGATGGCCCAATTGATGATTTAATATTAGGTTGTGCAATGCCAGAAGCAGAGCAGGGTATGAATGTTGCTCGTAATATCGGAGCATTAGCAGGACTTCCAGATACAACTCCAGCAATTACTGTAAACCGTTTTTGTTCATCTGGTTTGCAGTCGATTGCATACGCAGCGGAGCGAATTATGCTCGGATCTTCGGAAGCAATTATTGCAGGTGGAGTAGAGTCGATGAGTATGGTTCCAATGATGGGAAATACGATTCGTCCAAATTCATACTTGGCAGAAACAGCACCGCAATATTATATGGGAATGGGTCACACAGCCGAGCAAGTTGCGATTAGATACGGAGTTAGCCGCGAAGACCAAGATGCTTTTGCAGTTCGTTCACATGAGCTAGCTGCTGCTGCTATTGCTGCTGGTAAATTCAATGATGATATCGTACCTGTTGAAGTGATCAAGCATTATGTAGATGAAAGTAATAAGGCGCAAGAAAAGAAGTTTTTATTTGAAATGGATGAAGGAGTTCGTGTCGGCACGAGTATCGAAACGCTTGCAAAATTGCGCCCGGCATTTAATGTTCGAGGGTCGGTTACAGCAGGTAACGCTTCTCAAACATCTGACGGGGCAGGCGCAGTACTTGTGATGGACCGTGAAGTTGCAGAAGCACAAGGATTAAAACCGATTGCTAAGTTCCGTTCGTTTGCAGTAGGTGGAGTTGCACCTGATGTAATGGGAATTGGTCCAATTGTTGCAGTTCCAAAAGCACTAAAGCTTGCTGGCTTATCTATAGAAGACATTGATATTTGGGAGATTAATGAAGCATTCGCTTCTCAATCTATTCAAGTAGTCCGTCATCTAGGAATTGATATTGATAAAGTGAATGTCAATGGTGGAGCAATTGCATTAGGGCATCCACTTGGGGCAACTGGAACGATTTTAACGTTGAAAATGATGAGCGAGTTAAAACGCCAAGGGAAACAGTTCGGAGTAGTAACGATGTGTATCGGCGGCGGTATGGGTGCTGCTGGTGTATTTGAACTTTTATAAGCAATGAAAATGAATGATCACATAGGGGGATAACGAAATGACACAAGTTCAAGATGTAGTTAAAGGCGGAGCTTTTTTAGTAGAAGATATTGACGCAAGTCGCATATTTACACCTGAGGATTTTACTGATGAGCAAAAAATGATTGCCAAAACAACAGAAGATTATGTAGCGAATGAAGTTTTACCGGTAGTGGAAAACTTAGAAAATCATGAGTTTGAGCATTCTGTTCGTTTATTGAAATCAGCAGGAGATCTTGGATTATTAGCAGCAGATATTCCAGAAGAATATGGCGGGCTTGGATTAGATAAAGTTTCTTCTGCATTAATTGCGGAAAAATTGTCTGTCGTAGGTGGATTCTCGATTACGCACGGAGCGCATGTTGGGATCGGTACATTGCCAATTGTACTTTTCGGAAACGAAGAGCAAAAGCAAAAGTACTTACCAAACTCAGCGTCTGGTGAGAAAATCTCTGCTTATGCTTTAACAGAGCCAGGTTCAGGTTCAGATGCTTTAGGAGCAAAAACAACTGCTAAATTAAATGCAGAAGGAACGCATTATGTATTAAATGGTGAAAAACAATGGATTACGAATGCAGGCTTTGCAGATGTATTTGTTGTTTATGCGAAAATAGACGGAGATAAGTTTTCTGCTTTTATCGTAGAAAAAGAATTCTCTGGCGTTTCAGTAGGGGCAGAAGAAAAGAAAATGGGTATTAAATCTTCTTCTACTCGTACACTTATTTTACAAGACGCACAAGTTCCAGTAGAAAACCTACTTGGTGAAATCGGACGTGGTCATGTTATTGCATTCAATATTTTAAATATTGGTCGTTACAAATTAGGAGTAGGAACTGTTGGTGGTTCTAAACGTGCTTTAGAGTTAGCTATTTCTTACTCGAACCAACGTCAGCAATTTAAAACACCAATTTCTTCATTTAATCTAACGAAACAAAAATTAGCTACAATGGCTTCTAAATTATATGCTACGGAAAGCTTAATCTATCGTACTGTAGGTTATTTTGAAGATCGTATGAGCCAATTAAGTGAAGCTGAGCAAAAAGACGGAAAAGCAATTGCAGCTTCTATTGCAGAATATGCGATTGAATGCTCTATTAACAAAGTAGTAGGTTCCGAAGTTCTTGACTATATCGCTGACGAAGCAGTTCAGCTACATGGTGGATATGGTTTCATGCAAGAATATGAAGTAGAGCGTATTTACCGTGACTCTCGTATTAACCGTATTTTTGAAGGGACAAATGAGATTAATCGTCTAATCGTTCCAGGTACTTTCTTGAAGAAAGCAATGAAAGGCGAGCTTCCACTTCTTCAAAAAGCACAAAGCTTACAAGAAGAGTTATTAATGATGATGCCGGAAGAAGTTGGCGATGAGCCACTTGCACAAGAAAAAGTATTAGTAGCTAATGCGAAGAAAATCGGTATACTTGTAGCAGGCTTAGCTGCACAACGCTTCGGTACGAAACTAGAAGCAGAGCAAGAGATTCTTGTGAATATCGCAAATATCGCAAATAACTTATTTGCAATGGAATCAGCTCTATTACGTACAGAAAAAGCAATTGGCCGTGACGGCGTAGAAAAAGCACATCAAAAACTTCTGTATACAGAAATTTTCTGCCAAGAGGCATTTGATGAAATTGAAAAAGCAGCGAAAGAAACGCTTATTGCATCAGTGGAAGGCGACAATTTACGCATGATGATTTCAGCTCTTCGTAAATTAACTCGTTACAATCCGTCTAATGTTATTCTTAAAAAGCGCGAAGCTTCCGTTAAACTAATCGATGCGGAGAAATATGTTGTATAAATACAAAGAAAAAGCTGATTCTTATGAATCGGCTTTTTTTAGATTAGTATAGACTGGATTACGTTACAAGCGGACGCTTTCCGCGGGCGTTGCCTTAGCCTCCTTGCTACGCTGCGAGGTCTGCGGCTAACGCTAATCCCGCTGGAGTCGCCGCTTTTCACTTTATCCATCTAGTTTGTAAGGATGTCAACATGTTCTTTCTATTTATTGATTTTACGAAGTACATGCTTCTAAATTTTGTAGAGAGCAAACGAAGAGTCGAATCTGTTGAACGAGTGATTCCCTTTTTAGAAATAGAGTAAAAGAAGTGGACGTACAATACTTGTTTCACTCATGATCTAATTGATTCCTCCAATTTTTTTAAAGCTGCAGTTATGAGATAATACATACTTGTAGATTTTCGCTGCTGCGAAGAGTAACCGCAGGAACACATGTTTTTGAAGTCACGAGGAGATTGAAGCCATTCCCTCAAAAAGCGCCAACCGTAATGGAAATCAACAGTTGGGGGTTCCAACTTTTTTTACTCTTATGCTATGATAAATAGAAAAAGGTGATATGAAATGACGATTCAATTTTTTGGATATCCCAAGTGCAGCACTTGCAACAAGGCGAGTAAATGGTTGAAAGACAATGGCGTAGAGTTTGAAAAAAATAATATAGTTGAAACACCCCCTTCAATCGAATTAATAAAAGAAATACTGGCAACAACAAACACGCAATTAAACAAACTATTTAATACGAGCGGAACAATATACCGTGAGCTAGAGTTAAAGGACAAGCTGCCTCAAATGACGCAGGAAGAACAAATAGACATCCTTGTATCAAATGGAATGTTGATCAAACGACCATTCGTTTATGATGGTAAGCAACTAACGCTGGGCTTTAAAGAAAATGACTATGAACAGGTTTGGAAAACCTCATAAGGTAGCTTGTTTTTAACGTTAAAATATGTCACTATTATAGATGAATGTATAATTATTTTGAGAGGGGTATAACATGAACACACCTAATGAATTAAAATACTCAGCAGAGCATGAATGGGTAAAAACAGAAGATAATAAAGTACGTATCGGTATCACACATTTTGCACAATCAGAACTAGGAGACATCGTGTTTGTAGAGCTTCCACAAGTTGGAGACGATATTAAAGCAGGAGATCCTTTTGGTAGTGTAGAATCTGTAAAAACGGTATCTGAACTTTATGCCCCTATCAGTGGTAAAGTAGTCGAAGTAAACTCGGAGCTAGAAGATAGCCCTGAATTTGTAAACGAATCTCCGTATGAAAATGCATGGATGATCGTTGTTGAACCAGCAGATTTTGCTGAAGTAGATGCTTTATTATCTGCTGAAAAATATGCTGAACTAATCGAAGGTTAATAGATGAAAGCGCCGTTTAATTATCGGCGCTTTTTCATATAATGATTTAAAATGAACTAGTTGGGAGAGAATTTAATTGGCTAATGTATTTAGTGAAAAAATTATTCTCGTTGAAGGAAGATCAGATAAGCTTCGGCTGTTATCACTTCTTGATGAAACCCCTGAAATCATTTGTACAAATGGTACTATTTCAAATGTGAAACTAGAAGAAATTTTAAGTCCTTATGATGGTTTACCCATTTACGCTTTTTTGGATGCAGACAAGTCAGGTGAGCAAATTCGCTCAGTTGTGAAGAAGGAATACCCCGAAGCAATCCATTTGTATACTAACCCGATGTATTGTGAAGTCGCCAATACCCCCAAAAAAGTTTTGGCTTCGATATTAAAAAATGCAAATATACTTGTAAAAAAAGAATTTCTACTATAGGGTGATAAACTTGAATGAATGGACACGAGAACAATGGGAACAGCATAAAAATGATTCCGAGCCTTCTCTTTTATATATTTATACGCCAATGTGTGGGACGTGTCAGGTAGCGAGTAAAATGATGCAAGTCATTAAGGAAATGGTTCCTCATGCTATTGGTCAAGCGAATATTAATTTTCTAGGAAGTTTAGCGATAGATTATGAAATCGAAAGCGTTCCATGTCTTTTGATCGCTAAAAATGGAACAGTTTATAAAAAGATTTATGCATTTCAATCAGTGCCATATTTACTAGAGGAAATAAAAGAAGTTGACAGTAAAAATAATGTATGATAAAATACGTTTTACTAAGAAATATAATTTAATAGTATCGCTCTTATTAAGAGAGGTGGAGGGAAGTGCCCTTTGAAGCCCGGCAACCGTCATGCAAATGAAATGGTGCCAAGTCACACAAAGCTAATGCTTTGGGAAATGAGAGAATGGATGAGTGTTATTTTAATTGATAACTTACAGCCCTTCTGCTCTTTTGCGGAAGGGTTTTTTATATGAATAGGAGGATTTGCATGATTAGCTTAAAAAATATTTCAAAAAAGTTTAGTACAAAGCAAGGCACGATTATTGCCGTTGATGATGTAAATCTTGAGATAAGTCAAGGAGAAATTTATGGCATCATTGGATATAGTGGGGCAGGTAAAAGTACATTAATCCGATTATTAAATGGATTAGAGAAGCCAACTTCAGGCCATTTAACAATCAATGACGAAGATATTACTTCTATTAGTGAAGACCAACTACGCAAAGTAAGACATAAAGTTAGTATGATATTCCAACATTTCAATTTACTTTGGTCTCGAACTGTTGCAGAAAATATTGCATTTCCGCTCGAGATTGCAGGTGTTCCTAAAGAACAGCGAGCTGCTCGCGTTGAAGAATTGATTGAGTTAGTTGGATTAGAAGGAAGAGGAAATTATTATCCTGCTCAATTATCTGGTGGTCAGAAGCAACGAGTTGGTATTGCGAGAGCTTTAGCAAATCGTCCAGAAGTGCTTCTATGTGACGAAGCAACTTCAGCACTTGACCCAGAAACGACAGATTCGATTTTAGATTTATTAGTCGATATTAATGAAAAATTAGGATTAACGATTGTTTTAATCACTCATGAAATGCAAGTTATACAAAAGATTTGTAATCGAGTTGCAGTGATGGAAGCAGGGCAAGTAGTGGAAGAGGGAGACGTTTTAGAAGTTTTCCAAAACCCACAACGACCTATTACACAACGATTCGTGTCGCAAGTATCCGATACGAGCCAAGCAAAACAAACAATAAAAAACTTAGTGGACCTATATCCAAATGGTAAGCTGATTAAACTTGTTTTTGTTGGCGAACAAACAGAGCAGCCTATACTATCAAGGCTAATTAAACAATTTGATTTAGAAGTGAATATTGTGCAAGGAAATATCTCACATACGAAAAGCGGTGCTTTTGGTACGTTAATCCTTCAATTGGACGGAGATGCCCTAGCAGTCGATGAAGGGATTCGTTTTATTCACGAACAAAAAGTGCATACAGAGGTGATCAACAATGATTAACACATTATTTCCAAACGTTGATTGGCCGAAAATGTGGGAAGCAACAATTGAAACACTATATATGACGGCAATATCTACTTTATTAACATTTGTTATAGGGCTTGCGCTAGGATTGCTATTGTTTTTAACAAGTCCACATCAAGCGTGGGCAAATAGACTTGCAAACGTATTAACCGGTGCATTTGTGAATATATTCCGGTCTATTCCATTCATTATTTTAATCATTTTACTTATTCCGTTGACTAAGTTTTTAGTTGGAACGATGCGTGGTCCAGATGCAGCATTTCCAGCATTAGTAATTGGGGCAGCACCATTTTATGCTCGTATGGTTTTGATAGCGTTAAGAGAGATAGATAAAGGTGTGTTAGAAGCGGCTAAGTCCATGGGAGCTAAGACTAAAACGATTATTTGGAAGGTTCTACTACCAGAGTCTATGCCAGCTTTAGTTTCAGGTATTACGGTTACATGTATTGCACTTGTAGGATACACAGCAATGGCAGGTATTATTGGAGCAGGTGGATTAGGTACATTAGCATATTTAGATGGATTTCAACGTACTCAAGGAGATGTCACGTTTGTAGCTACTGTTTTAATATTGATAATAGTATTTATCATCCAGTGGATTGGCGATTGGATCACGATGAAAGTGGATAAACGATAGTTGGTGTTTACGAGTATACTCGATTATATATAATAAGGGAGAGATTTTACATGAAAAAGTTTTTAACAGGGGCAATTTTAACGATTAGCGCATTAGCTTTAGTAGCTTGCGGAAATGAAGAAAGTGATAAGTTGGTAGTTGGAGCTTCAAACGTTCCTCACGCAGAAATATTAGAAAAAGTGAAGCCCATTTTAGAGGAGCAAGGTATTGAGTTAGATATTCAAACATATCAAGATTATGTTCTACCAAATAAAGATCTAGATTCAGGAGATCTTGATGCAAACTATTTTCAACATATCCCTTACTTAGAAGGCCAAATTAAAGACAATGGGTATGATTTTGTAAATGCAGGTGGAATTCACATTGAACCAATCGGTGTTTACTCGAAAAAGCATAAATCATTAGAAGAGTTACCAGAAGGTGCTACAATTATTATGAGTAACTCTGTTGCGGACCATGGTCGTCTTTTATCGCTATTAGAAGCAAAAGGGTTGATAAAACTTGCAGATGGAATTGATAAAACAGCAGCAGAAGTAAAAGATATTGTTGAAAATGATAAGAATTTAAACTTTGATGCAAACTATGAATCTGCCCTTTTAGTTCAGTTATATGAAAATAACGAAGGTGATGCAGTACTTATTAACTCTAACTATGCAATTGATGCTGGTATTAACCCAATCAACGATTCTATTGCTTTAGAGGATAAAGAATCTCCATATGTAAACGTTATTGCTGTTAAAGCAGAAGATAAAGATAATAAAGAGATTAAAGCTCTAGTTGATGCGTTACAATCAGAGGAAATTCAACAGTTCATTTTAGAAGAGTGGGACGGATCGGTAGTACCAGTTAAATAATTTGTTAATGAAACTGTAAACAAGCTCAGTAATTTGAGATTGTTTACAGTTTTTTGCATCGAGTAACCGCAGGAGCAAGCCTTTTTGCGACGAGTAACCGCAGGAGCAAGCTTTTTTGCGACGAGTAACCGCAGGAGCAAGCTTTTTTGCTACGAGTAACCGCAGGAGCAAGCTTTTTTGCTACGAGTAACCGCAGGAGCAAGCCTTTTTGCGACGAGTAACCGCAGGAGCAAGCCTTTTTGCGACGAGTAACCGCAGGAGCAAGTCTCTTTGCGACGAGTAACCGCAGGAGCAAGCCTTTTTGCGACGAGTAACCGCAGGAGCAGTTTGTTTGGTGAAGATTAATCTTAACATTCCGTCTATTGATAATTCGGTTCACTTTAATAAACAGATGTGCTAAAGTGTATAAATATCAAAAAAACACACTTGTACATCTAAGGAGGACATAAGGTGAAAGGGAAATTTGGTTTATTACCGCGAATTATTGTTGCTATTGGTCTTGGGATTCTTTTAGGATCTTTTGTGCCGAAAAAAGTAGTTGAAATTATGGCAACATTTAATGGTATTTTCAACGGATTTTTAGGATTTATCGTACCACTGATTATTATTGCTTTTATCGTACCTGGAATAGCACAGCTTGGTAAAGGATCAGGTAAATTATTAGGATTATCTACGGCTATTGCTTATGCATCTACTTTACTTGCAGGATTTATAGCATTTTTTGTTGCATCTAATTTATTGCCAAAGTTTATTGGAGGAACTGAAAGCATTGAGATCGATAACCCAGAAGAGTTTTTAATCGGTGGTTTATTTGAAATTGGAATGCCTCCAATGATGGGGATTATGACTGCGCTAATTTTTTCGTTTATTATGGGGATTGGTATTTCCGCAATTAAGGGAGATACACTGAAAAAAGGATTTGAAGAATTTAGCGAGATTATTGAGAAAGTAATTACTTTTATCATTATTCCTTTACTACCAATTCATATTTTTGGTATTTTCATGAATATGACGTTTGGAGGTCAAGTAGCTAAAGTATTGTCTGTTTTTGGTGTCGTATTTGTCATGATTATTGCATTGCATTTACTCATGCTTGTACTGCAATATACAACGGCAGGAACGTTGACGGGAAAAAATCCATTAAAGCTGATGAAAACTATGTCTCCTGCTTATTTTACAGCATTAGGAACACAGTCTTCGGCGGCCACGATTCCAGTAACGCTTAGACAAGCCCGCAAAACGGGAGCATCTGAAAAGGTGACAGATTTCACGATTCCATTGTTCGCAACGATTCATTTATCTGGTAGTACGATTACGCTTGTATCGTGTGCAATTGGCGTTATGCTAATAAATGGGCAAGATATTGTACTATCCTCATTTATCCCGTTTATATTTATGCTAGGCATTACAATGATTGCGGCTCCAGGAGTACCTGGTGGAGCAGTAATGGCAGCACTAGGCTTGCTAGAAGTTATGCTTGGATTTAATGGTGCAATGGTCGGATTAATGATCGCACTTTATATTGCGCAAGATAGTTTCGGAACAGCTACAAATGTAACTGGTGATGGAGCGCTTGCAATTATTGTAGATAGATTCTCAAAATCGAGCTAAACGTTTCATCCTAATATAATAGGGTATATATAAAATGTACCAAATATTAATTAGGAAGGAATGATTCATTATTAGTTCGGAAGAGTTACCTTATACAGAACAGATGGACCATGCATTTAGAGGAGTACATGGTTTCGGTTATGTTGATATGAGAAGTAGCCATTTATTACGTATGAAAGTAGAGCGACGTAGGCAAGAAAATTATGAGGAGAGTGTTCGGCTGATTGCTAAAATAGCTAGTCATACTTTTCGAGGTTAATATAGTGAAATCCATGAAGGTACTTAGCTTCATGGATTTTTTCATATTCTCATAGTCGGTTTTAAATAGATATAAACACTATTTGAATAGTGAAATCCATTCTCAATTAGATTATACTTATTGAAAATGCTTCAGTTTCGATTGAGAACTCTAGTATTGTAAGAAAAGTAAATAGAAATCATGAATTACAATAGACTTGTATTCTAACTGAGAAAGTATTTCAAAAGATTTGCAAGGGACTTCAGTTTGGGTTAAGATTAGAATGATAATAAATTAGAATGGTTTTCCATTCATAGTTAATTAATGGAGGTTATTAAATGTCAACTTTAGTCATTAAGGATTTACACGTTGCGATCGACGGTAAAGAGATTTTAAAAGGTGTTAATTTAACAATTAATACAAATGAAATTCACGCAGTAATGGGTCCTAATGGTACAGGTAAATCTACTTTAGCTTCTGCTATTATGGGTCATCCAAAATATGAAGTTACATCTGGTTCAATTGAATTGGACGGAGAAGATGTTTTAGCAATGGAAGTAGACGAACGTGCACAAGCGGGTCTATTCTTAGCAATGCAATATCCAAGTGAGATAACTGGAGTTACAAATGCGGATTTCCTACGTTCAGCGATTAATTCACGTCGCGAAGAAGGCGATGAAATCTCTTTAATGAAATTCATTCGCGAGCTTGATAGTAAAATGGAATTTTTAGAAATGGATTTAGATATGGCACAACGTTATTTAAATGAAGGATTCTCAGGCGGGGAGAAAAAACGTAATGAGATTCTTCAATTAATGATGTTGCAACCTAAATTTGCTATTTTAGATGAAATTGACTCTGGTCTTGATATCGATGCATTAAAAGTTGTTTCTAAAGGGATCAACGAAATGCGTGGAGAAGGTTTCGGAAGCTTAGTAATCACTCACTATCAACGTCTTCTTAACTACATCACGCCAGACCATGTACATGTAATGATGCAAGGACGTGTAGTTAAATCCGGTGGTCCTGAACTTGCTCAAAGATTAGAAGCAGAAGGATACGAATGGGTAAAAGAAGAGTTAGGAATTGAAGACGAAACAGTTGGACAAGAAGCATAAGAAAGGGGACGAATCAGCATGACGGTTGAAACAAAATTGGCATTAACCGAGCAAGATATTCGCTCCTTTTCAGAAGGTAAGCAAGAACCAAGCTGGATGACAGAACTTCGTCTGAAAGCATTTGGTGAACTTGAAACACTTCCGATGCCAACACCAGACAAAACAAAAATTACTAATTGGAATTTCACAGAGTTTCCAGTTCATACTGTAGATAGCAGTAAATTTACTTCTTTAAACGAACTACCTGACGAAGTGAAAGCAGTTGTAAATGCGGATGAACAAAAAAATATTTACATCCAACATAACAATACACCTGCATTTCTTTCATTATCAGAAGATCTAAAAGCTAAAGGTGTTATCTTAACTGATATATACACTGCAATTCGTGAGCATTCTGATCTTGTTCAACAATACTTTATGACCGACGGTGTCAAAGTAACAGAACATAAATTAACTGCACTTCATGCTGCATTATTAAACGGTGGTGTATTCTTATACGTGCCTAAGAATGTTGTAGTAGAAGAACCAATTCAAGTTATTTATTTACATGACGATAAAGCAGCTTCACTTTTCAATCATACTTTACTAGTAGCGGATGAAAATAGCTCTGTAACTTATGTAGAGAACTATTTGTCCACTGTTGAACATGCAGAAGGTTTAGCTAATATCGTGACGGAAGTTATTGCTAAAGACAATTCAAAAGTTACATTTGGAACTGTTGATGTTCTAGCAGAAGGATTTACAACATACGTTAATCGTCGCGGTGTAACAAGTCGTGATGCGGTTCTTGAATGGGCACTTGGTATGATGAATGACAGTGATACTATTTCTGAAAATACAACACATTTAGTTGGAGATAACTCAGAAGGTCATGTGAAAATGGTTGTTGTAGGTCGCGGTAAACAAAAACAAAACTTTACAACAAAAGTAATTCATTGGGGCAAACATACAGAAGGTCAAATCCTTAAGCACGGAGTTATGAAAGATGAAGCATCATCTATATTCAATGGTATTGGTAAAATTGAATACGGTGCTACTAAGTCTAACGCTGAGCAAACATCTCGTGTATTAATGCTTAGCGAAAAAGCACGTGGAGATGCAAATCCAATTCTTTTAATCGATGAAGATGATGTAACAGCAGGTCACGCAGCATCAGTTGGCCGAGTAGATCCACTTCAGTTGTACTATTTAATGAGCCGTGGTATTTCTCAACATGAAGCAGAGCGTCTAGTAATTCATGGATTCCTTGCTCCTGTAGTAAACGAATTACCTATTGAAGGCGTGAAGAAACAGCTGACGGAGGTTATTGAAAGGAAAGTTCGCTAATGCTCAGTAAAGAGATTCGAAACTATTTCCCTATATTAAACCAAGAGATTAACGGTCATCCACTTGTCTATTTAGACAGTGGGGCAACTTCACAAAAGCCAGTTCAAGTAATTGAAGCGATTAAAAATTACTATGAATTGGAAAATTCCAATGTGCACCGTGGTGTTCATACACTTGGAAACCGTGCGACGGAAAGTTACGAAGGAGCACGTGAAAAAGTTCGTAAGTTCATCAATGCTAAATCGACGAAAGAAATTATATTTACACGTGGTACAACGACATCTATCAATACAGTTGCGCAAAGTTTCGGCTTAGCAAATGTAAAAAAAGGTGACGAAATTGTCATTACGTATATGGAGCATCATTCTAATATCATTCCATGGCAACAGCTTGCGAAAGTTACTGGCGCTACGCTTAAATATATTGATTTAGAAGAAGACGGAACAATATCTTTAGATAAAGTTCGTGCAACAATTACTAATAAAACAAAAATCGTATCAGTCGTATACGTTTCAAATGTTTTAGGTACGATGAATCCAATTAAAGAAATTACGAAAATTGCACATGAACATGGGGCAATTATGGTAGTAGATGGAGCTCAAGCTTCTCCGCATATAAAACTAGATGTACAAGCATTAAACTGTGATTTCCTGGCTTTTTCGGGTCATAAAATGTGTGGACCAACTGGTATAGGTGTACTTTATGGAAAACAGGCGTTACTTGAAGCGATGGAGCCAATTGAATTTGGTGGAGAAATGATTGATTTTGTAGGATTACAGGAGTCAACATGGAAAGAGCTGCCTTGGAAATTTGAAGGTGGTACACCAATTATCGCTGGCGCTGTTGGACTTGGAGCAGCAATTGATTTCCTTGAAGAAATCGGACTTGATGCAATAGAAAAGCATGAACATGAGCTTGCTGCTTATGCGATGGACCAAATGTCTACGATCGAAGGCTTAACAATCTATGGACCGAAAGATCCGTCGAAACGAGCTGGAATCATAACATTTAACTTAGATGACGTGCATCCACATGATGTTGCAACAGTACTTGATATGAATGGTATTGCTGTTCGTGCAGGACATCATTGTGCGCAACCACTGATGAAGTGGTTGAAAGTATCAGCAACAGCACGTGCAAGCTTCTATTTGTACAATTCAGTGGAAGATATTGACCGTCTAGTTGCAGGCTTGCGCACGACAAAGGAGTATTTTAACGATGGCTTCCAATAATTTAGATCAACTATATAGAACTGTTATTATGGATCATTATAAAAATCCTCGCAATAAAGGCAGTATTGAGGATGGGGCATTAACGATTGATATGAATAATCCTACTTGTGGAGATCGCATTCATTTAACACTTCAAGTAACAGATGGAGTGGTTCAAAATGCGAAATTCGACGGAGAAGGCTGTTCGATTTCGATGGCTTCTGCATCCATGATGACGCAAGCAGTAAAAGGGAAAAAAGTAGAGGAAGCACTTCAATTATCTACTGTTTTTTCTGAAATGATGCTTGGACAAGAATATGATGACTCTTTAGACCTTGGTGATATTGAAGCACTAAATGGTGTTTCTAAATTTCCAGCGCGTATTAAGTGTGCAACATTGGCATGGAAGGCGATGGAAAAAGGGATATCCGAAGAAGAGAAATAAAACTAGAACGGAGGAAATACGATGGCTAAAAAAATGCCTGAAATTGGTGATTATAAATATGGTTTCCACGATAAAGACGTATCCATTTTCCGTTCAAAACGTGGCTTAACGAAAGATATCGTTGAAGAAATTTCACGTATGAAAAATGAACCACAATGGATGTTAGACTACCGCTTAAAAGCGTTAGAAATTTTCTATTCTAAACCAATGCCACAATGGGGTGGAGATTTAGGATCTTTAAACTTCGATGAGATTACTTATTATGTAAAACCATCAGAGGCTACACAAACTTCATGGGATGAAGTACCAGAGGAAATCAAAGCTACATTTGATAAACTAGGTATTCCTGAAGCAGAGCAAAAATACCTTGCGGGTGTTTCTGCGCAGTACGAATCGGAAGTTGTTTACCACAACATGAAACAAGAACTTCAAGACTTGGGTATTATCTTTAAAGATACGGATTCAGCCCTTCGTGAAAATGAAGACATTTTCAAAAAATATTGGGGTACTGTTATTCCATCTGCAGATAATAAATTCTCAGCACTTAACTCAGCAGTATGGTCAGGTGGATCATTTATCTATGTACCACCAGGCATAAAAGTTGAAACGCCACTTCAAGCATATTTCCGTATTAACTCGGAAAATATGGGACAATTTGAGCGTACGTTAATTATTGTTGATGAAGGCGCTTCTGTACATTATGTAGAAGGTTGTACAGCTCCAGTTTATACAACAAACTCACTGCATAGTGCGGTTGTTGAGATCATCATCAAAAAAGATGCATATTGCCGTTACACGACAATCCAAAACTGGGCAAATAATGTTTATAACCTAGTTACGAAACGTGCTGTTTGTGACGCTAACGCTACAATGGAATGGATCGATGGAAATATCGGTTCTAAGTTAACGATGAAATATCCTGCAATATTTTTAAAAGGTGAAGGTGCTCGTGGTATGACACTTTCTATCGCAATTGCTGGTAAAGGACAACATCAAGATGCTGGTGCGAAAATGATGCACTTAGCTCCAAATACATCTTCTACAATTGTTTCGAAATCTATTTCGAAACAAGGCGGAAAAGTAACATACCGTGGTATCGTTCATTTTGGTCGTAAAGCTACTGGTGCTCGCGCGAACATTGAATGTGATACGTTAATCATGGATAATCTTTCTACTTCAGATACTATTCCATACAACGAAATTTTGAATGATAATATTTCTCTTGAGCATGAAGCGAAAGTTTCTAAAGTTTCAGAGGAACAATTATTCTACTTAATGAGTCGTGGTCTAAGTGAAGAAGAAGCAACTGAAATGATCGTAATGGGCTTTATTGAGCCGTTTACAAAAGAACTTCCAATGGAATATGCGGTTGAGATGAATCGCTTGATCAAGTTCGAAATGGAAGGTAGTATTGGGTAATACTTATTGCAGTAAGGGCTGAAAGGGGGCAACTATTATAGTTGCCCCCTTTCAAACTGTTGATACACGCATTCATTCTTCGTTGCTGGAACTCGTTTTAAACTAATGAGCTGTAGTACTATTCGCTACCTCCCCCGACTGGAACGACTCGACTGACAAGTGTTTCAAGCAAGTCTGATATGAAACCTTCGAATTTTGATGTTATCTACAAGTTAATGGAGCAACTTTTAAAGTTGCTCCGTTTTTTGTCTCAAAAATATATTTCTCCTAGTTTTTTGACATGGTTTAATACTTTGCGTTTTACAGTAATTTCAGCGTGACATTGTTAAGCCCATCAAAGACGCATTTTATTCTTACTCAAGATTCTTTTTAGGTAAACATCATGTGAATGCAGAAGTGCAACTGAAGAAAGTAGCTGCACAAGGAAAAATATTTTATCTTCCCGCATGATTATACAAACTGAATAATAATGTATCTGATTTGGCACTGCATGCTTCATTAGACTAACCAGAGGGAATTAGTAAATTAGTATTGGATATTATATCGGATAAGATATAGTATCTTCTATAAGGGAGGATTTGTACAATGAATCGAATAGTATACATACTTTTATCAATTATTTTAGGACTATTTATTATATATTCGTCATTTAATATTATTGGAAATTTTAGAAGCTACAATTTTACTGGAGCAATACTTGTTATAATTGCATTTAGTGGATTTATTTATGCTGAATACTTACTTATAAGAAGGTATAAAAGATTATCTACACCTGAAGCAATAAAACTAAAGCATCAAAAGAAAGCAATGATTCGAGAACATCAAAAAAGGGTTAAAATCGAAAATTTAAAACGAGAGAGTATGGTGCCAGGTTCAAAGGCGCGCATCAAATTATTTGAAGCTGATAGGTGTATATTAGCAAAACATCTAATAGGATTACCACTTTTAGAAGGTATTGAGACCTATATTTACAGATGTAAAGATAAGGTTATTTTTGAACATCGCAAAGATACATTTAAACTAGAAATAATAAAAGTGAAAGACATTATATTAAAAACAGAAATAGAAATTAAAAAGGATTATGTAAATGGAAATGGTTTAATATACAAAAATATTTTTGGAAATTATACAGTTAAAAATGGTGTAAGAGAAATCGAAACAAAATATATAAAAAAATTCCTTATATTTTCTTATGAAAAGGATTGGGAAATAAACTATATAGCTTTTGAAGTAACGAAAGTACCAAAGGCAGCTTTGTTTGTTGATTATTATGAGGAATTGAATATGCGTGAAAACCAGATACAAAGTTTATGATTGATATCGAATATTTACTGAAAGATAAAATTTACACAGTTTAATAATATAAAGAAGAATAAATAAAAACCATCCATTATGTAAAGAAGCTCTTCAATCCAATCGTTGCGAGTGGACGCTTCTTACTTCTATTTCTAACTCTTAGCTCTGTTTATAGGTGATTTTCCTTTATGAAAGAAAAAATAATGTGACTTAGGATTTATTAAAGCAGAAAATATGCAAAGTAATGCGAACTATAAAAAATCTAAAACAGTTCTAAATACTGAGTTTTTTTAGTAACGTAGTCCCCTTATACCTAAAATATGATTTGTATTAAAAGGAGTGCTAATGTGGACTATAATGAATTAATAAAACTAATCAATATAAGTATGGATAATTTAGATTTAGTCTCTGCTAGAAGATATATGGAACAAAACATGGATGTATTAGATCAAAATAGACATCTACTTCGTAGTAATGCTAGAGCATTATTTAATTTTCTTAAAAAAGAACAAATGGCAGGGGTAGATCCTTTGAGTCGCAAAGACATTACAATTATATATTCCATTAATAAGCATGCGACTAAATTTGATATTAGAGGTTTAAAGTTATCGATAAATAATCATGCAGAGCTATTAGCGAGAGAAGATATTAAATACTATTTAAATGATGATGCGAAAATTCTTTTAGAAAGCATGAATGTCATAAATAAAAAAGAAAAAGAGTTAACTTTTGCTACATAATGATTTGCGGCGGACGTTCAGTTGAACGTTCTTTTTTTGTGCCTATGCATAGACTGATGGTATGATATTATTGAAAGAATAGCGAGGTGAGTACATGATTCAAATAGGATTAACTGGTTGGGGAGATCACCCTGATTTGTATACTTCAACTGCAAGGGAAAAGTTGCAAGACTATAGTGCGCATTTCCCAGTAGTTGAATTAGATACCGCATTTTATGCAATTCCACCCATCAAAAATAGTTTAAAATGGTTAAAGGAAACACCTGATAATTTTCAATTTGTGGTAAAAGCTTATCAAGGGATGACAGGGCATTTACGAGGAGAACTTCCTTATGAATCACTAGACAAAATGTTTGAGGCTTATAGACAATCTATTCAGCCTTTTAAAGAACAGGGAAAGCTCTCGATGGTCTTAGCACAGTTTCCACCATGGTTTAAATGTCACACAGAAAATGTAGAGTACCTTATGAAAATTCGGGAGGAATTAAAAGATTTTGAGGTAGCTATTGAGTTCCGACATCAGTCTTGGTATTCTCCAAATTTTAAAAAGAAAACGATGCAATTTTTACGAACGCATAGTTTTCATCACACTGTTTGTGATGAACCGCAAGTTGGCGAGGGTTGTGTTCCAACAGTGCCTATTGCAACGTCCGATAAAGTACTTATTAGGTTGCATGGTCGAAATACATATGGTTGGATTAATCCAGGTGATTCAGAAAAATGGCGAGAAGTTCGTTACTTATATGATTACAATAAAGAAGAGCTTCGTTCCATTTATGGCATTACCGAGCAGCTGCACAAAGAAGCAAAAGATGTTGTAGTATTATTTAATAATAATTCTGGCGGGCATGCTGCCAAAAATGCGAAATTATTTCAAGCCATGCTAGGTATTGAATTCGATGGGCTGGCTCCAAAACAATTAGATTTATTTGAAGGAGAGTTTTAATGGAATGGTTCATACTTGCAATTAGTGGTCTTTTTTCCGGTGTGGTTGGCGCATTAGTTGGCCTTGGCGGCGGAGTTATTTTAGTTCCAGCAGTATTATTTTTTGGTACAACGCTTGCATTAATTCCAGATATTACACCACAAAGTGTTGTTGGGCTTTCTGTTGTAATGATGATTTTCACAGGTCTTTCTTCTACTCTTTCGTATATGAAAACGAAAACGGTAGATTTTAAAAGTGGGTTTATATTTTTCATAGGAAGTATACCAGGGACGATACTTGGTGCATGGGTAAATAGAGGATTAGATTTACCATCTTTTAATCTATATTTTGGTATTTTACTTATTATTTTATCGACTCTTTTATTGGTACGAGATCGCTTAAAACCTGTGAAGTGGTTTGTTGAAAATGGAAAAAAACGAACCTTTACAGACGATAAAGGTACATATATTTACGGCTATCCTATTTGGTTTGCACTTCTATTAACATTTGGAGTTGGTTTTGCTTCAGGCTTATTTGGTATTGGTGGAGGCTCCATTATTGTGCCTGCTATGATTTTACTATTTCTGTTTCCTCCTCATGTGGCAGTGGCAACATCTATGTTTATGGTTTTCTTATCTGCACTTGTCAATTCAGCGACACATATGTCATTAGGAAATATTCCTTGGCTTTATACGATACCAGTAATTCCAGCTGCGTATATCGGAGCTAAAATAGGAGCAAGTTTAAATAAAAAACTAAATTCGAATACATTAGTTTTTGCATTACGAATTGTATTATTACTACTAGGGGTTCGTTCAATAATTGCGGCGCTTATGTAAAGCGAAAAAGGTGGGTTTACAGTGAGAGAAACGATTCATATTTATCATACGAATGATTTGCATAGTCATTTAGAAAACTGGCCGACTATCCATCAGTTTCTCTCTAATAAAAGAAAAACGCACAAAAATAATGATCCCTGCCTTGTAATGGATATTGGGGACCATTTAGATCGATCCAACGTGTTTACGGAAGGGACGCTTGGTAAAGGTAACGTAGAGCTATTGAATAAGGCGTGTTATGACTATGTCACAATAGGAAATAACGAAGGAATTACACTGAGCCATGAAGATCTTCATGCTTTGTACACGGATGCGAAGTTCGATGTGATTGTTTCTAATTTTACAGATTTACATGGTGATATACCGCAATGGCTACTGCCGTATAAAATTCATGAAACACCTTCTGGAGTTCGGATCGGGATTGTTGCTGTGACAGCTGATTTTGGTATTTATTATGAAAATCTTGGCTGGCATATTCAGCATCCGATTAATCGGCTAAAGGAAATATGCGAGGAAATAAAAGATCAGGTAGATATACTTGTGTGCATGTCCCATTTGGGAATGACGTTAGATGATCGGATGACGGAAGAAATCCCACAAATAGACGTCATATTAGGCGCACATACACATCATTTTTTTAAAGAAGGCAAACTGTTTCATCAGACATTACAAGCAGCAGCAGGTAAACTAGGAGTGTATATTGGGCACGTCATGATTGAATATGATCACGCAGCAAATAAAGTAATTTCAAAAGCAGCTACATTATATCCAATAGATGAGCTTGAAAAGCCTTCGAATGATGCGGAGCAAATAGCACAATGGGAAGAGATTGGAAAGCAACGATTAGCGTATACTGTATTTCAAAATCCAGTATTGTTAACAAAAGATTGGTTTCATCCTTCTAGTATGTCTTATTTTTTTGGTGAAGCATTAGTAGCTTTTACAGCAGCAGATTGTGCAATGTTTCCAGCAGGTATCTTTTTGACCGATTTGAATAAAGGGCCGATTACTGCGTATGATTTACATGCTGTTTTACCACACCCGATCAATCCATGCATCGTTTCTATAACAGGAACTGAATTACTCGAGGTAATTGAGTTGTCCAAAAACGAAAAATGGCCTCGTTTAGAAGTAAAAGGGTTGGGATTTAGAGGGAAATACCTTGGTGCAATGCAATTTCATCAGCTGGTTGTACAGGAAGATGGAGAAGTATATGTGAATGGAGAACTACTTGAGGTTGATAAAACGTATTCACTTGCTACACTGGATATGTTTACATTTGGCTATTTTTTTCCTTCTTTTAAGTGGGCGACTAAAAAATATTTTATGCCAGAATTTATACGTGATGTTGTCAAATGGTATGGGCAGCAACAAGAGCTTAAAAAATAGCCTACATAAAAATCCTCCGGTTACATATAAGTAACTAGGGGGATTTTATGTTGTTCCATCATAAAAAGAAGAAATTCAAATTTTTTAGTATGCAAAGTAAATTAGCGATTTTTATCGCGTGTTTTTTATTGACAGTTGGAGGGTTATTTTATTGGATTAATGCACAACTAACACCGACATATTTACGATATGCAGAAGTTCAAACGAATAAAATCGCTTCGATGGTTATTAGTAAAGCGATTAATACGAGAATTGCGAACGTATTAGATGTGAATGATATCATCGAGCATGTCCCGTCCGAAAGTGCGAATATGGTGACGACGAAATTTAATACGGAAATTATTAATCGCGTATTGTCGGATACAAATAGTTTAGTATTGTCTCATTTAGAGCAAGCGGAGAAAGGAAATTTATCTTCTTTACCTTATTTGGACGATATCGAGTATGACAAGCAAACGATGGAGGATCAAGGCGGCATTGTATTTTTTGTTCCGATGGGGCAGGCTGCTAATATTCCGTTGCTTGGTAACTTAGGTCCGAAAATTCCAATTCGATTTCATGTAATTGGAGATGTACAATCTACGGTGGAGCAAAGTATTGAGGAATTCGGCATTAATAACGCATTTGTGGAAATCAGTATTCGGATAAAAGTAAATGTCCAAGTGATTGTTCCACTAGCAAGTAAAATGAGCACAGTAGAGCAAACTATTCCAGTTGCAATGGGATTAATCCAAGGGCAGGTTCCTCAAATTTATACAAAAGGAGAAGGGGCCGCACCTTCTGTCGAAGTTCCAATAACACCACGAGAAGAATGATTTTTTGCATTTTGTTGTGAATCCTGTTACAGTAGTGATTGCAAAATAAATAGGTAGAGGCTGCATAGCTTAATAGTATTATACGTGAGGATGACAACGACGATCGTATAAGAAAGGAAGCTTTGCCGAAATTAAATGTGAACTGTCAAATGCATTTAGTTGGGGTTATTTTGAATAAAAATAACACTGTCATTTATATGGGGACGTATAAATGGTGAGCTACACAATATGGATGATAGTTAATGCTTGAATTCAATAGTAGAGGCCGACCTATGTACATGTAACCATGTCTAATAGGTTGGCTTTTTTTTGTGGCTTTTGGGGAACTATAAATGAAACAGTTTCTATTTACTTTTATTTTTTGGGGATTGGGAGAGTTTTTAGCAGTTCGAATAGTTTTTGGGGGATTCGGAGCTTGTGAAAAATAGGAGGAAAATAGTTTGGGAAATACATTTTTAGCTTTATTGCCACCAATATTGGCGATTATAATGGTGCTTGTTACGAAAAGGGTATTATTGTCATTAGGAGTAGGAATCGTTTCTTCGGCATTGCTTGTAACTAGTTTTGCTCCAGTCGATTCAGCACTAATATTATGGGAATCATTTAAAGTTTCTTTTTGGGACGATGGCTTAAATACGTATAATATTTATATTTTATTGTTCATCTTACTATTAGGGGTTATTACGGCATTTGTTAGTTTGTCTGGCGGTAGTAAAGCTTTTGCAACTTGGGCAATTAAACGAGTGAAAACGCGAAGAGGTTCAAAGCTTTTGACAGCATGTTTAGGAATTCTTATTTTTGTGGATGATTATTTTAATGCATTAGCAGTTGGACAAATCGCTAGGCCGATTACAGATTCACATAAAGTTTCTCGTGCGAAACTTGCTTATTTTATCGACTCTACATCTGCACCGATTTGTGTTGTGTCACCAGTGTCGAGTTGGGGAGCGTTTTTAATAAGCCAATTAGGCGTTATTTTTGCAACACATGCAGTAACTGCTTATACACCACTGGAAGCATTTTTATATATGGCACCGATGAATTTTTATGTTATTGCAACGCTTGCAATGGTCTTTTTCCTAGCTTGGACTGACTTTGATATTTTTGATATGAAAAAACATGAATCAAGAGCAAAAGAAACTGGTGAGTTATATGATCCGAATAAACCAAACCCAGGAGAGCTACAAGGAAATTTCCCGGAAAATAATTTTGGAAAAGTAACTGATTTAGTACTTCCAATAGTAACGTTAGTTGTCGTTACGATCGGTTCAATGTTTTGGACAGGCTATCAAAATGCAGGAAAAGTAATGAACCCTGTCATTATATTTGAAAATACAGACGTGCCTACATCTCTTATGATTGGTGGATTGTCAGCAACATTGCTAGCGATATTGTTATATGTACGCCAATTCAAAGTGAATTCTGAGGCGAATGCCGGATTAGCATGGAAAGCATTTACAACAGGAATTCGTTCGATGATTCCTGCAATTCTTATATTAATCTTTGCTTGGTCTTTATCATTTTTAATCAATGCTCTTGAAACGGGCGTTTATCTTGCGAAAATAGTGACAGAAAATAATATTCCTGTTGGGATTATCCCGGTTTTATTGTTCGTATTAACAGCATTTATGGCGTTTGCAACAGGAACTTCATGGGGCTCATTCGGAATTTTATTGCCAATTGGGGCGAGCATCATTATGTCGATTGAACCAGAGTTATTATTGCCTGTACTATCAGCAGTGTTGGCAGGAGCAGTTTTTGGAGATCATTGCTCACCAATTTCGGATACAACGATTATGTCAGCGACTGGTGCCGGTGTAAATGTAATCGATCATGTCATGACACAGCTACCTTACGCATTAATAAGTGCGGTAATTGCAGCAACAGGTTATTTAGTTTTAGGTTTAACTGGATCAGCGGTGCTTGGATTCATCACTGTTATTGTTATTTTAATCGCGTTATTTATCGTATGGAGTTTGATAAATAAACGTCAAAATATTGCTGTAAGTGAATAAAATTTCGTGAATTATTTCCTATCTGTTAACTAGGTAATGGCTGCCAAAGAGAGTTGTTTGTAATCAAATAATATGTTACATTGACATCAGAGTAGTTAGTTTATTTGGATTGGGGTAGGGGAAATGTCAACGTGTAAACCAGCGAAAACAGAGCATCAACGCAAGCCAGATTGGTTAAAAATTAAGTTAAATACGAATGACGACTATAAAGGTCTGAAAAAGTTAATGCGCGAAAATAACTTAAATACAGTATGTGAAGAAGCGAAATGTCCGAATATTCATGAGTGTTGGGGAACTAGAAGAACGGCTACATTTATGATTTTAGGGGCTATTTGTACACGAGCTTGTCGTTTCTGTGCTGTTAAAACAGGACTTCCAAATGAATTGGATTTAGCCGAACCAGAGCGAGTTGCTGATTCTGTTGTGATTATGAATTTGAAGCATGTGGTAGTTACGGCAGTTGCTCGAGACGATTTAAAAGATGGTGGATCGGAAGTATTTGCTGAAACAATTCGCGCGATTCGTCGTAAAAATCCATTTACCACTATTGAAGTGTTACCTTCGGATATGGGTGGAATTGAGCAAAACTTAAAAAATATTATGGATGCAAAACCAGATATTTTAAATCATAATATCGAAACAGTTCGTCGTTTAACACCAAGAGTTCGTGCTAGAGCAAAATATGATCGTTCATTGGAATTGCTGAAACGTGCAAAAGAAATGCAACCAACGATACCAACGAAATCTTCGTTAATGTTAGGATTAGGGGAAACGCATGAAGAGATTTTAGAAGTAATGGATGATTTGCGTGCAAACGGCGTGGATATTATGACGATCGGTCAATATTTACAACCGTCTAAAAAACATTTACCTGTTTTAAAATATTATTCGCCAACAGAGTTTGGTGAATTACGTAAAATTGCAATGAGTAAAGGGTTCTCTCATTGTGAAGCTGGACCACTCGTTCGTAGTAGTTATCATGCAGATGAGCAAGTAAATGCAGCTGCGAAGCAAAGGCAAGCACAAGGTGAGGAACTTTTAGCTACTCAAAACAGCTAATGGATGGTGATTATATGATTATTGCAGAAGGATTAACGTACGATATAGTAGAAGATTACCGCGAAGCGTTTAAAGATGAAGCGTTTCAAGAGCGTTATAGTGAGATTTTATCTAAGTATGATTATATTATGGGAGACTGGGGATATGGCCAGCTTCGTTTAAAAGGTTTTTTTGAGGATAAAAACCATAAGGCTACTTTTGATACGAAAATAAGTACGATGAAAGATTATTTATACGAATATTGTAATTTTGGCTGTGCTTATTTTCTTATAAAGAAAACAGGAATTGCACCAAAGGTACCAGTAGAAATAGTAGAACCATTAGTAATTGAAAACCTTGAACAAGATCAATTGTGATCTTGCTCAAGGTTTTTTTTAGAATGTATACGAATACATCAGAGTGGATTTCGTTACAATCGGACGCTTTCCTGCGGGGCTTTCAGCTCGCACTTTTCCCGCCCGAGTCGCCGCTTTTCACTACATCCATTCTGCTTATGGGAGTGTATTCATGTTCTTTCTACTTAACCCTTTTCATGTAAGAGAAAGAGAAAGAAGTTCATGGACACTTCTAGTTAGAAATAGACCGACAATTTTCGTGTGAAGTAAATTTGTCATTTACTTTTTACTTTATATAAAAAAATAGAAGTGTCGCTTTGTAAAAACCTACAAAGTGCCGCCAAAATTGTATCTTTGGCGACCTGCAAAGTATATAGAAATGGCTTGCTTCTCCTTTTACTAAAAGTATTTAAGTACTTGCCACGGAAGTTTCTGGCGAACGAAAGGCGAACATTTGCCATACGATGACCGACGAAAAAGCTTGTTGGAAGTGGCATAGCCTCCTCTTTCAACAAGCATTGAAAATTTTATCTTTCATTGTATGGCCCAATGAGAAGCCTGAAGAGAGCCAGAAACTGTTCTAGTTTTTAAAGAAAGCTTTAGTTCAATAATTCTCTTAAATAATCTCTCAGTTCTTCTGCTTCTATTTCCGTTCTATTATATACATGCTCTAAGTATCCAGGCTCTTCTAAATCATCTGGCCCTAAAATAGCTGCTCGGCCGTATTGGATATCCATTACTAACACTTTTCCGAAAAAACGAGAGCTTTGTAATATAGCTAAATCGTATCTTTGTGAATCGCCAGTAAACCCAACAAACCTCGTTTTTGTATCTTCTACATCATCATACAAGAAAAATCGTTCCATTCGGTGACACTCCTTCCTACTCTCAAATATGTTACTATAGAATAGAAGTCAATATCAACTGAACAAGAATTACGAGGGGGTATTTCGATGTATTTTGTCGATCGAAAAAAAATTACTTTAACATTAACTTATATGAATTCTTTAGTAGAACTGTTTGAAAGTCGAGCAGACTGGGAACAAGATGAAGTGACAAAATTAGCATTAGAGCGTGTAGGGCAAAATATTATAGAATCGATTATCGACGTTGGAAATGCAATGATTGATGGGTTTATCATGCGTGATCCAGGAAGCTACGAAGATATTATTGATATACTAACGGATGAAAAAGTAATCTCTCCTGAAATGGATGGACCTATGAAGGAAGTTATTGAATATAGAAAGCAATTAGTTCGAGATTTTCAATTAGTGAATCATGCTAGTTTAGTTTCTGTTTTATTGGATAATTTAAGTTGTATTAAACAATTCCCAATAAAAGTGGAGAGTTATATTATCAATGAATTAGGCCCGGTTTCTGCGTTTTTACCAGAGGATTCCAATGTTAAGTTATAAAGCCTATTGTATTGATTTAGATGGGACAATTTACCGGGGGAAAGAGCCGATAAAGGAAGCAGTCGAATTTGTTCATTATCTACAGCACAATGGGATTGAGCCTTTTTTTGTTACAAATAATGCGTCGATGACTCAGCAACAATTGCAATTGAAGTTGGCGAAGATGGATATTCACATAGAGGCAAATCGTATTATGACTTCAGCTATTGCAGCTGCTCATTTTATTGATGATCATCATAAAGGGAAAACTGTTTTTATGGTTGGAGCAGATGGCTTAAAAGAGGCATTACATGCAAAAGAGATAGTTTGTACAGAAGCAGCAGCGGAAGTGGTCGTTATGGGGATCGATTTGCAAATAAATTATGAAAAACTTGCAACAGCGTGTTTGTCGATTCGTGCAGGTGCAGTATTTTTATCTACGAATAGTGATCATGCATTCCCAACAGAAAGAGGTTTTTTACCAGGTAACGGGGCTTTTACAAAACTAGTAGAACATTCTACCGGAGTAGAGGCAATGTTTATGGGGAAACCAAAACCGTATATGCTAGAGTTGATTCAACAGGAACATGGGTATGCTAAAGACGAGATGATTATGATCGGGGACAATTACCAAACGGATATTTTAACTGGAATTCATTATGGTATACACACTGCACATATAAATAGTGGAGTTACAACTACGGATGATGTTAGAAAACAATTGGAGTTACCGACGTATTTATTGGAATCATTAAGTGAATGGACAAATTAAGAAATACGGAAGCGCCTATGTCTGCCCCGACAGGTACGTTCTTCTGCGACGAGTAACCGCAGGAGCAAAATGGGGAAAAACAAGGAGGCAGCTCCTTGTTTTTCCCCATTTGACCCCGAGGGGCTAGGCGCTGAAGCTGGATAGTTAAAAAGTTAAAAAGTTAAAAAGTTAAAAAGTTAAAAAGTTAAAAAGTTAAAAAGTTAAA
>NZ_JALDYF010000006.1:0-209947 GCF_032154225.1 Psychrobacillus sp. | reverse complement strand
ATACACTTGCACCTGAACGTTTTGCAGTTTCCACAATTTTCTCAGCAGATTGATCAAGAATTCTATGATCATACGCTTTTAAACGGATACGAATTTTTTGTTTTGCCATTACTTTCCCTCCTTTTCGCCTATTTTCTAGACATTCTCCACGAAAATTTTCCGTACACTCGCCATGGCAAAGCGGCCGGGTGTGTCGGTAACCTCTCGCTTCATCGCAGTCAAAGACCAACTACAATATTGTACACAATAAAAAAAGATTTCGCAAGTGTTTTTACGAAATTCTTTTTAAATTACTAGTACACTTTATTTAATCAATGCTTCGACCTTTTTTAATACGTTTCCTAGTATATGAAATTCATCGCATAATTTCAAATAAAACGTTGTTGGAAATTGGTTCCACAAGAAAAAATGCTTTCATTTGTAGAGTGCTACTTTTCTTTCTACTATAGAAGAAACACAATTCCAAACCAACCAAAAACGATTAAAGGGATATTGTAACAAAGAAACGTCGGTACACAAGTATCCCAAATATGATTATGTTGTCCATCTACATTTAGACCTGCTGTAGGACCAAGTGTCGAGTCTGAAGCTGGTGAACCAGCATCACCTAAAGCACCTGCCGTTCCAATTAAAGCGATTGTCGCTAACGGACTTAATCCGAGTTCTAAAGCAAGTGGTACAAAAATGGCTGCAATAATTGGGATAGTAGCAAATGACGAACCTATTCCTATTGTCACAAATAAACCAATGATCAACATAATTAAAACTGCCAAACTTATATTATCCGAAAATAGGTCAGCTGACTTTGCTACTAGACTTTCAACATGTCCTGTAGCCGTAATTACTGCCGCAAATCCATTTGCCGATATCATGACGAAGCCAACAAACGCCATCATACGCATACCTTCTATTAATAAGTGATCAGCCTCTTGCCACTTTAAGGCGCCAGTTACGTAAAGGACAGTAATACCAGACAATGCTCCTGCTATCATTGAATCTGTTCCAACTTGAACGAATAAAGCCGCCAATAATGCAAATACGGTAAAAATAATATTGCTTATCCTCACATCGGCCTTTAGCTCTTCTACTTCGATGTCACCTTGCTGGTAGCTCCTAGGCTTACGATATAAAACAAAAGCGACCACTAACCCAAACACCATTCCCAGTGCTGGGATGACCATTGCACGCGGTATATCACTTAATGAAATTTTAAGTCCAGACAGCTCCATTTGAGTTGCGACAATTTGCTGATAAATTGCACCAAAGCCATATGGCAAAAACATATACGGTGTTATTAAACCAAATGCCAAGATACAAGCTATTAAACGACGATCCACTTGCAACATGTTTAAGATTTTTAAAATCGGTGGAACTAATAATGGAATAAAAGCGATATGAATCGGAATTAAGTTTTGTGAAAAAATAGCCATCATAAGTAACAATAAAAAGATTAGCCCCTTCGCTAACCCCTTCCTTTGAGAGTCCCCTTCCCTCTTCACAAGCTTCAAAATCGCTACTATTAGCAAATCCGGTATACCTGTCTTAGAGATAGCAACAGCAAAGCCTCCTAATAGTCCGTAGCTTAACGCTATAGCTGCACCAGCACCTAATCCACCTGTAAATGCCTCGATTGTATTTGAAACACTTAAACCAGCTGTGAGACCACCTACAAAAGCCCCCATCACCAGTGATATGACAACATTAATACGAAGTAAACTCAAAACTAACATAACACCAACCGCAATTAATACAGCATTCATACAATACGCTCACTTTCACACACTAGATTACTAACAGGATAGAGTTTAATATCATTTAGCATAAATGTCAATGAGAAAACCCTTTGCAATTAAAACAAAGGGTTTTTAACAATTTATAACGATTCATTTACAACTTTTCTATAATATCCAACAGACAGAAAAGCAAAGGCGGAATATAGAACGACATAAATACTCATTGTAATAATTAACGGTGCAACAAGTTCCGTACCAAAGAACATCCAACCGGACTTCACAGCAAAGTAACTATGTGCAAGGCCAATTACTAACGGGACACCAAAGTTAAAGAACTGTTTTGCATATATTCCTTTCATCAAATCCTTTTTAGAGAAGCCTATTTTTCGAAGGACAGTGTAAGATTCACGCTCTTCTTCCGCTTCTGTCATCTGTTTAAAGTATAAAATACTTCCCGTAGTCATTAAAAATGCTAACCCAAGAAAACCAGTGATAAAAATAACAAGGCCAAATACTTCTAGGTTTGATTGTCTAAAGGACTCTTGCGAATCAAGTGACACAACTTCTTTTGCACCTTCTGCATTTACGAATTCAAAAGATCCACCATTAGTCGTTTCTTCATAAAGTGATTGTACCTCTTTAATTTTTGTTCTATCTACTAGGTCAATCCCTGTTTGTTTAGTCCAAACAGTTTGCTTTTGTATAGCTGGATCATTTGCTAGTGAGTTAAATAGTTCATCTGTTACTACAAGGGCTGGACTACTAAATGTAACTTTATAACTTAGTAAAGACTTCTCCTCTAACTTTTTAATTTGAACAGTAATATCACCCGCACTTGTCATTATATGTACAGGCTTATTGACCTCAAAAGGCATAATTTCAACTAGCATTCCAGAATAACCTACTAAGTAACCTTCTCCATCTTTCAACTTGAAGTCCGTCATTATCTTTTGAACTTCACTATGTTTCATTATGATCGTTTCGGTCGATTTAGGATCGATCATCACACCTTCAGGTAATTCATTCTTAAGAAGCTCTGACATATCATGCTGTGCGGCAAGTATCGAGAAGTCAATTTGCTGATATTGTATCTTTTCATCACTTAAACGTTCCGTAAAGGATTGGCCTTGATCATTAAATAAGATGAAATCGTATGGAACACTCCTCTGCGCTGATGCCGCTGCTGAATAGTAAGAAATGTACGATAGAGACAAAATCGCTAACGCAATGGCCGATAAAACCGTTATGAGCGTGAGCGACTTCGCATTTCCTTTCATACGATGCATAATTGGTGTTAAGGATAAGACATCTACAATAGACAGACGCCCTCTTTTTTGTTTTCTAATGATGTTCATCAAAAACGAAACAGAAAAACGAAATAAAAAAAACGTCCCCCCGATAGTTGTCCCTAAAATAAGCATCATTCTAATAAATAAAATATTTACACTCGCGCTATTACCTTCAAACAGCTTCGTAGATAAATTATAGCCATATACAATAGATACTAAACCGATAAAACCAAGAAACATTTGAAATGCACTAAAGCGTTTCACTCGCGTATCTGTAGCCTTACTCGCATTAAATAAGCTAAGTAAAGATGTCCTACGAATCATAAAAGACGTTTGAATCAGTACAACAATTAATAGAATCGCAAACACGAGCAAAGTCATTTGAAGTGCTTGTATGGAGAATGAAATCGAAACTAATGCTTCTTTTTCTAAAATACGCAAAAGAATCATAGTGAATAAGCGAGATGTTAAAAATCCTACTCCTACCCCAATAATAATAGCACCCAACCATAATATTACGTTCTCTAATGCTAACAACCGAGTAACAAGCCTTTTAGACATTCCAATCAATTGATATAGACCAATTTCTTTACTACGCCTTCTCATAAAGAGATGGTTTGCATACAAAACAAAGAAAACAACGATAAATAACAATAAATACTGCGCCACTTTTAAGGAGGCAGCAATTTTAATACTTCCGGAAATGTTCTCCACACTCGGATTATACTGCAGCGTAATAAAAGAGAAATACAATGTCACACTAAAGATTAAAGCAAAGAAGTATAAATAATAATGTTTGATATTCTTTTTCATGCTTCGTAAAACCAACTGACTAAGCGTCATAACCATCACCACCAAGCACACCTTGTGTATTCATTATTTCATGGAAGAATACTTTCCGAGTCTTTTCACCTTTGTATAACTCCGTATATAATTGACCGTCTTTTAAAAATAGAACGCGGCTACAAAAACTTGCAGCTACAGGATCATGCGTCACCATCATAATTGTTACCTTCTTTTCCTGGTTAATCTTTTCTAGGTTACTTAGAAGAGCTGTTGCTGACTTAGAATCAAGTGCTCCAGTCGGCTCATCAGCAAAAACAATCGTTGGGTTAGTTATTAACGCTCTAGCTGCGGAAGTTCTTTGTTTTTGACCCCCGGAAATTTCATTTGGATATTTGTTTTGCAAATCTTTTATACCTAGTAATGAAGTAATTTCGTTAAACTGTGCTTCCGCATGCTTTTTTGATGTTTTCCCTATAGATAAAGGTAACAGTATATTTTCCTTCACAGTTAACGTATCAAGTAGATTATAATCTTGAAAGATGAAACCAAGCTTCTCTCTTCGGAAATTAGAAAGCTCCGTTTCTTTCATCTTCCTTAAATTACTTCCGTTTATCTCAATAACACCTTCTGTAGCATAATCAATCGAGCAAAGTACATTCAGTAAAGTAGTTTTACCCGATCCAGAAGGACCCATAATTCCAACAAACTCTCCCTCTTCTACTTCTAAATCAATACCTTTTAATACTTCTTGTGTATTTGCCTTTTTCCCATATACTTTCCTAATTTTACGTCCACTTAACAACGTCATCTTTAATCCCCCCATAACAAATAACTTAATACCTTTATTGTAAATTGTTTAGTTATCATTATCGTTTGTTTTACATGACAATCAGAAAAAGTAGATGACATTTTTGTCACCTACTTGTTATTTGAACAAACTCATTTTTAAGTGGGAACTTAAGTGAAAATACTGTCCCTACATTGACTTCGGATTGAACGTCAATAGAAATACCTAATTTTTCAGCCGCATTTTTAGCCAAGTATAAACCCATTCCTGTAGATGCTGTCCCGAGGCGACCGGTCGAACCTGTAAATGACTTATCAAATATGCGTGGCAAATCCGCTTTTGTAATGCCCACTCCTTCATCCTTCACATGTAATAGGATGTGACCAATTTCATCTTGAGCAACATGAATTCGAATTTCATTATCTTCTTCACTGTACTTTACTGCATTAGACAACAATTGACGAACTATAAAAGATAACCACTTTTGGTCTGTCAGCACTACTTCTTCTAAATTCTCTAGATCAAAACCTATTTTTTTCTCCATACACCATACCTGAAGCTCGCGAATTTCTTTATGTATAACATTTTGTAATATAACAGGTTCAATTCGATTATCCTTTTCCATAGTCGGCAACCTAGTCTGATGCAGTTGTTGATCTAAAAGTAAATGAACACGAAGCCAATTCAACTCTACTTTCTTCCGTAGAATAGGATTCTCTATAGTGTCTATCATTAATTTCATTGCTGTTAATGGTGTCTTTATTTCATGTATCCACGCCAATGTATCGTCATACTCCTCGGAAAATTGAACTTTTGTAAGATTTAACTCTTCTCTGCTTTTTATAACCACCACTTCTAATGCACATGTTATTTTTTGCTCAAAAGGAGAAGTTCCCTCTGGTATGCTTTCCCCAAAAATGAAAATATCCTTTTCTTGCTCATGTAAAACCTTTAATTTTCTCATATAACTAGTTTCTTTAAAAAATCTCCATATCAAAAAAACTAGAAATAGTATACCATTAACAGCGTTAATATATAGTACGGAAACATGGCTCAATGCAATATCTAAAGTTAGATTAATATTTATCCAAATCTGGAGCAGTATAAAGAAAAAGATCCACGCTTTACGTTCCTTCAAAAATAGTAGTAACAACGTTTACTCCTCCTTTTTAACCGCCATGTAACCTAATCCTTTTTTCGTTACAATTACCTCTTCTAACCCAATTTCTTCAAGTTTTAATCGAAGTCTATTTACGTTTACAGAAAGTGTATTGTCATTCACAAACCTCTCATCGTCCCATAACTTTCGCATAATATCATCTCTTGATACGATTTTGTCTACAGATTGGAGTAATACCCTTAAGATAAAAAGTTCATTTTTAGTAAGTTCAACAGTGCGTTCTTCCATTGTAATAACACTTCTTGAAAAATCGATAACCGAATTGTTCCAATGTGTAATATCTATTTGCTCGTCTCCATAGTCGTAAGTTCTACGGAGTATTGCTTGAACTTTTGCAACTAATACATCCATATGAAAAGGTTTTTGCACAAAATCATCTGCCCCCATTTGCATTGCCATTATCATATCCATCGGGTGATCACGGGAAGATAGAAAAATAATAGGCACTTTGGAAACACGTCTAATTTCTCTACACCAATGAAATCCATCAAAGGCAGGTAGCTGTATATCAATAATTACTAACTGTGGTTTATTTTCCGTAAATGTATGTAGTACATTTTGGAAGTTGTCTGGTCCAATTACGTCAAATGACCACTGGACGAATCGCTCTTTTATCATTTCAAAAATAGATTGGTCATCTTCTATTAACAATATCTTTGCGTTCATCGGTTTCACCTCTTACAACTAGTTTACACTATTTCCCCATACAAAAAACCCATCTCGTCGTCACAAGATGGGCTTCAAATCTATTGTATAAAATTATTTAGTAATAGTTGCTACTACTCCAGCACCTACAGTACGTCCACCCTCACGGATAGAGAACTTAGTACCTTCTTCAAGAGCGATTGGTGAGATTAGAGAAACGATCATTTCGATGTTATCTCCAGGCATAACCATTTCTACGCCTTCAGGTAAGTTACAAACTCCAGTTACGTCAGTTGTACGGAAGTAGAACTGTGGACGGTAGTTTGTGAAGAATGGAGTATGACGTCCACCCTCTTCTTTAGAAAGAACATAAACTTCAGCTTTGAAGTCTGTGTGTGGTGTAATTGTACCTGGTTTAGCTAAAACTTGACCACGTTGGATTTCTTCACGAGCAACCCCACGAAGAAGTGCACCAATGTTATCTCCAGCTTCTGCATAGTCAAGAAGTTTACGGAACATTTCAACACCTGTTACAGTTGTTGATTTTGCTTCTTCAACGATACCGATGATGTCTACAACGTCTCCAACTTTAACTACTCCACGCTCAACACGACCTGTAGCTACAGTACCACGACCAGTGATTGAGAATACATCCTCGATTGGCATCATGAATGGTTTGTCAGTTTGACGTTCTGGAGTTGGGATATAGCTATCAACAGCGTCCATTAATTCAAGAACTTTTTCTTCCCACTCTGGTTGTCCTTCAAGAGCTTTAAGAGCAGAACCTTTGATTACTGGAATGTCGTCGCCTGGGAATTCGTATTCAGAAAGAAGGTCACGAATTTCCATTTCAACTAATTCAAGAAGTTCTTCGTCATCTACCATGTCACATTTGTTCATGAATACAACAAGGTATGGAACACCTACTTGACGAGAAAGAAGAATGTGCTCACGAGTTTGTGGCATTGGACCATCAGCAGCAGATACTACTAGGATTCCGCCGTCCATTTGAGCTGCACCTGTGATCATGTTTTTAACATAGTCAGCATGTCCTGGGCAGTCTACGTGTGCGTAGTGACGAGTTTCAGTTTCATACTCAACGTGTGAAGTATTGATTGTGATACCGCGCTCTTTTTCTTCAGGAGCGTTATCGATTTGAGCGTAAGATTTTGCTTCTCCACCCATTTTTTTTGCAAGAACTGTTGCGATTGCAGCAGTTAGAGTTGTTTTACCATGGTCAACGTGTCCGATTGTACCAATATTAGCATGTGTTTTTGAACGGTCAAATTTAGCTTTAGCCATTAGAGATTGCCTCCTCAGTAATTGTATGTTTTTTTATGATAAGAGAATAAGGGGCGTACGTCCCCTTATCTCTTATGCACTATAAGTTAGTTATACTTGAAATAAGGTGAAATTTCAATTACTCACCTTTATTTTTTTTGATAATTTCTTCAGAAATTGATTTTGGAACATCTTCGTAGTGGTCAAACGTCATTGAGAATACTCCACGTCCTTGTGTGTTAGAACGTAAAGACGTTGCATATCCGAACATTTCAGCAAGTGGAACCATTGCACGAACTACTTGTGCATTACCACGTGCATCCATACCTTCAACGCGTCCACGACGAGATGTGATATCTCCCATGATGTCTCCTAAATATTCTTCAGGAATAACAACTTCCACTTTCATAAGTGGTTCAAGGATTACCGGATTTACTTTAGATACAGCATTTTTCAATGCCATAGATGCAGCGATTTTAAATGCCATCTCATTCGAGTCAACATCATGATATGATCCGTCGAATAATTTAGCTTTAATATCGATTAATGGATAACCAGCAAGTACACCATTGTTTAGAGAGTCACGAAGACCCGCTTCAACAGCTGGAATGTATTCGCGTGGAACTACCCCACCGACTACTGCGTTTTCAAATTCAAAGCCTTTTCCTTCTTCGTTTGGAGAGAATTCAATCCAAACGTGTCCGAATTGACCACGTCCACCAGATTGACGTACGAATTTACCTTCAACTTTTGCTGAAGAGCGGAAAGTTTCACGATAAGATACTTGAGGAGCACCTACGTTAGCTTCTACTTTAAATTCACGACGCATACGGTCAACTAAGATATCAAGGTGAAGTTCACCCATACCTGCGATAATAACTTGACCAGTTTCTTGGTCTGTATGAACGCGGAATGTTGGATCTTCTTCTGCTAATTTTACAAGAGCAGCACCCATTTTATCTTGGTCAGCTTTAGATTTTGGTTCAACTGATAAAGAAATAACTGGTTCTGGGAATTCCATAGACTCTAGAATTACTAGAGCTTTTTCATCACACAAAGTATCTCCAGTTGTTGTATCTTTCAAGCCTACAGCTGCAGCAATATCTCCAGCGTAAACTTGTGAGATTTCTTCACGAGAGTTAGCATGCATTTGTAGGATACGTCCTACGCGCTCACGCTTACCTTTAGTTGAGTTTTGAACGTACGAACCAGCTTGTAATGTACCAGAATATACACGGAAGAATGTTAATTTACCAACGTAAGGGTCAGTCATAACTTTAAATGCTAATGCAGAGAATGGTTCTGAATCGTCAGAATGACGTTCAATTTCATCATCAGAATTAGGATCGATTCCTTTCATTGCAGGAATATCAAGTGGTGATGGTAGGTATGCAACAACTGCGTCAAGAACTTTTTGAACACCTTTGTTTTTAAATGCAGTACCACATACTACTGGATAGAATTCTACGTTTAAAGTACCTTTACGGATACCGTTAACTAATTCTTCGTTCGTAATTTCTTCTCCACCAAGATATTTTTCCATTAAATCTTCATCAAGTTCAGCTACAGCTTCAACTAGCTTTTCACGATATTCTTCAGCTTGTGCCATGTATTCTTCAGGAATTTCCACTTCTTGAATGTCTGTTCCTAAGTCATTACCGTACACAGTTGCTTTCATCGTTACTAAGTCGATAATTCCAGAGAATTCATCTTCTGCACCGATTGGTAATTGAATTGGATGAGCGTTAGCTTGTAAGCGATCGTGTAGAGTTCCTACAGAATATAAGAAATCTGCACCCGTTTTATCCATTTTGTTAATGAAAACAATACGTGGTACGCCATAAGTTGTAGCTTGACGCCATACTGTTTCAGTTTGTGGTTCAACACCAGATTGAGCATCTAGTACTGTAACCGCACCATCAAGTACACGTAGTGAACGTTCAACTTCAACAGTGAAGTCTACGTGTCCAGGTGTATCGATGATATTTACACGGTGATTATCCCATGCAGCTGTTGTTGCAGCTGAAGTAATAGTGATCCCACGTTCTTGTTCTTGCTCCATCCAGTCCATCTGTGATGCACCTTCATGAGTTTCCCCGATTTTGTGGATTTTACCAGTGTAATAAAGAATACGCTCCGTAGTAGTCGTTTTACCAGCATCGATGTGAGCCATGATACCGATATTACGTGTTTTGTCTAAGGAGAACTCTCTAGCCATATTGTATTTCTCCTTCCATATTCGGATTAGAGTATGATTTTAGATTGATTTTAAAGAATAGCTTACCAACGATAGTGAGCGAATGCTTTATTAGCTTCTGCCATTTTATGCATATCTTCACGTTTTTTAACTGAAGCACCAGTGTTGTTAGATGCATCAAGAATTTCGTTAGCTAAACGTTCTTCCATCGTTTTTTCTCCACGAAGACGTGAATAGTTTACTAAGTAACGAAGACCTAGTGTTGAACGACGGTCAGGACGTACTTCAACCGGTACTTGATAGTTTGCACCACCAACACGACGAGCACGTACTTCTAGAACTGGCATTACATTATTTAGAGCAGCTTCAAATACTTCTAATGCATCTTTACCTGAACGTTCTTTAACAAGTTCGAACGCTCCGTATAGAATTTTTTGAGAAGTACCTCTTTTACCGTCAACCATCATTTTATTGATTAAACGAGTTACTAGTTTTGAATTATAAATTGGATCTGGTAACACGTCACGTTTGGAAACAGGACCTTTACGAGGCATGTGTTTTCCTCCTTTCGACGAATGTCAAATTATTAATTAAATTATTTCTTTTCTTTAGGGCGTTTTGCACCGTAAAGAGAACGACTTTGCATACGACCAGTAACACCAGCTGTATCAAGAGCACCACGTACGATATGATAACGTACCCCTGGTAAATCTTTTACTTTTCCTCCGCGGATAAGTACAACACTATGTTCTTGTAGGTTGTGTCCTTCTCCTGGAATATAAGCAGTAACCTCTAACGTATTTGTTAAACGTACACGCGCATATTTACGAAGTGCTGAGTTAGGTTTTTTCGGCGTCATAGTACCAACACGAGTACAAACCCCACGTTTTTGTGGAGAGTTAAGATTAGTACCAGCCTTTTTGAAGCTGTTATAACCTTTTCCTAGTGCTGGAGACTTTGATTTCGTGCTTTTGGATTGACGAGGCTTACGTACCAATTGGTTAATTGTAGGCATCGATTATTCCTCCCTTCATTTGATCTTTTTAATACCACACATCCAGGTGGTTCATTTTTTGGGTAAAAACAAAGTTTTTGTGATTCTCACAAAAACGGTTACACAGTAATAGCTACTACCGACGCGCCTAAGCGCAATCCACAAGCTTTACCAAGATCTATTTTAGACTCAACATAATGAATAAGAACATTGTTTTCTTGTGCTGTTAGTCGTGCTAGTTCAATGATTTTTTCATCTACGTCAAGTGCAATATAAACTTCTTTGACAAGCCCTATTTTCATCGCTTTTACTGCTTGCTTTGTACCTATGATTGTTTTTTGCGCTTGTTTTACTTTTTCATAAGACATTTTCATATCCTCCAAAGCTACAAGTCAGATAACTATCAACCTTAAATATGTTATCACTCATTGAAATAGCTGTCAATATAAATCATAAAAATAATAGGGAGACATTTTTTAACTTCTCCCTATTATTCAATTTTTTATTCGGCGCTTACTACTTCTTTTCCTTTATCTGCTTCATTATCAGTAATGCGGATTTGGCGATAACGTTGCATACCTGTACCAGCTGGAACTAGTTTACCGATAATTACGTTTTCTTTCAATCCTAATAATTCATCGCGTTTTCCTTTAATTGCTGCATCCGTCAAGACACGAGTTGTTTCTTGGAATGAAGCCGCAGATAAGAATGATTCTGTTTCAAGTGAAGCTTTTGTAATACCAAGAATTACTGGGCGACAAGTTGCCGGTATCTTACCTTGTAGAACCGCATCTCTATTCGCTTCAGCAAATTGATGAATATCAAGCAGTGATCCTGGAAGTAAATCCGTTTCACCAGCTTCAATAACACGAATTTTACGAAGCATTTGGCGAACCATTACTTCGATGTGTTTATCACCAATTTCTACCCCTTGCATACGATAAACTTTTTGTACTTCTTTCAATAAGTACACTTGAACAGTTGATACATCTTTTACTCTTAACAATTCTTTTGGATCTACAGAACCTTCCGTTAATACCTGTCCACGTTGAATCACATCGTTTAGTTGAACTTTTAAACGTGCATTATATGGTGGCAAATACTTACGTGTTTCTACTGCACCTTGAATTGTAATTTCTTTTTGGCCTTCTCTAATTTCTTCAATTTCAGTTACAGTACCTGCAATTTCTGAAATAGCAGCTTGCCCTTTTGGATTACGTGCTTCGAAAATTTCTTGGATACGCGGAAGACCTTGTGTAATATCGTCTCCAGCAACCCCACCTGTATGGAATGTACGCATCGTTAACTGCGTACCCGGTTCACCGATAGATTGAGCTGCAATAATACCTACTGCTTCTCCAACCTCAACAGTATCGCCAGTAGCTAAGTTTAAGCCGTAACATTTCTTACATACACCGTGTCTTGTATTACAAGTAAATGCTGAACGAATCGTTAACTCTTCAATACCAGCATCTTCAATAACACGAGCTACATCTTGTGTAATTAGTCCGTCTTTTTCTAAAATGACATCATTTGTAGTTGGATGGAAAATTGTTTTCTTCGTATGGCGACCAACAATACGCTCACCAAACTCTTCAATTACTTCCGTACCTTCCATAAGAGAACCAATTAGTAATCCACGGTCTGTTCCACAATCCTCTTCACGAACAATAACGTCTTGTGCTACATCTACTAGACGACGAGTTAAGTATCCTGAATCGGCTGTTTTAAGTGCAGTATCGGCAAGACCTTTACGAGCACCATGTGTTGAAATGAAGTACTCAAGAACAGTTAACCCTTCACGGAACGATGACTTAATCGGAAGTTCAATAATTCGACCAGCCGGATTGGCCATAAGTCCACGCATACCTGCAAGTTGAGTAAAGTTGGATGCATTACCACGGGCACCAGAGTCACTCATCATGAAGATCGGGTTCATGTTATCAAGAGTTTTCATCAGTTTCTCTTGAATTACTTCTTTTGCTTTACTCCAATGTCCGATTACGCTTGCATAGCGCTCTTCTTCCGTAATTAAACCACGGCGGAATTGTTTTAAAACTTTATCTACTTTACCTTGTGCTTCTTCTAGAATCTCGCCTTTGTCAGGAAGTACTACGATATCTGAAATACCTATTGTAATACCTGCTTTAGTAGAATATTTAAATCCTAGGGCTTTCATACGGTCAAGCATTTTAGACGTTTCAGTAATATGGAAATTCTTAAATACTTCTGCAATGATCTCTCCAAGGATTTTTTTCTTGAACGGTTGTACAAGATCCATAGAGTCAATATGTTTCTTCACATCTGTAGTTGTAGCTACAAAATAACTTTCTGGAGTTTCAACTTGTAAATTGAAGTCTGTTGGTTCATTAATATACGGGAACGTTTCTGGAAGTATTTCATTGAAAATGACTTTACCAACAGTAGTTAACAATAACATCTTGTTTTGTTCTTCCGTAAATGTTTGGTTATTAAGTGATGCTGCAGAAATTGCAATACGTGAATGTAAATGTACATGACCATTATTGTATGCAATTAGCACTTCGTTTGGACCGTAGAATGTTGTACCTTCTCCTGTTGCACCTTTACGCTCAAGTGTTAAGTAATAGTTTCCTAAAACCATATCTTGAGATGGTGTAACTACTGGTTTTCCATCTTTCGGGTTCAAAATGTTTTGTGCTGCAAGCATTAGTAAACGAGCTTCCGCTTGTGCTTCTGCTGATAAAGGAACGTGAACAGCCATTTGGTCACCATCAAAGTCAGCATTATATGCTGTACATACTAGAGGGTGAAGGCGAATTGCGCGACCTTCTACTAATGTTGGTTCGAATGCTTGGATACCAAGACGGTGAAGAGTAGGGGCACGGTTAAGTAAAACCGGATGCTCTCTAATTACATCTTCTAATACATCCCATACTTCAGCATGCATACGCTCAATTTTACGTTTTGCACTCTTAATGTTGTGGGCTAAACCACGTTCAACAAGTTCCTTCATAACAAATGGTTTAAATAGTTCAATTGCCATTTCTTTTGGAAGTCCACATTGATACATTTTCAAGTTTGGTCCTACTACGATAACGGAACGACCAGAGTAGTCGACACGTTTACCAAGTAGATTTTGACGGAAACGACCTTGCTTCCCTTTTAACATATGTGAAAGTGATTTCAACGGACGGTTACCCGGACCGGTTACCGGACGACCACGACGACCGTTATCAATCAAAGCATCAACAGCTTCTTGAAGCATACGTTTTTCATTTTGAACGATGATACTAGGAGCACCAAGATCCAATAGACGTTTTAAACGATTGTTACGATTAATAACACGACGATATAAATCATTTAGATCAGATGTAGCAAAACGTCCACCGTCCAACTGAACCATCGGACGTAATTCTGGAGGAATTACCGGTAGAACATCTAAAATCATCCAATCAGGTCTGTTCCCTGAATTACGGAAAGATTCTACGACTTCTAAACGTTTAATAGCACGTGTACGACGTTGCCCTTGAGCTGTTTTCAACTCTTCTTTTAATTGTTCTGTTTCACTTTCTAAATCAATTTCTGAAAGTAAACGTTTGATAGCTTCGGCACCCATCGCAGCCTGGAATTTAGTTCCAAACTTATCACGATAAGCACGGTATTCTTTTTCAGAAAGCAATTGCTTCTTTTCAAGAGGTGTGTCTGCTGGCTCTATTACTACATAAGAAGCAAAGTAAATTACTTCTTCTAGTGATCTTGGAGACATATCCAAAATCAGACCCATACGACTTGGGATACCTTTAAAATACCAAATATGCGATACCGGAGCTGCAAGTTCGATGTGACCCATTCGTTCACGACGTACTTTTGCACGTGTTACTTCTACTCCACAACGATCACATACAACACCTTTATAACGAACGCGTTTATATTTACCGCAATGACATTCCCAATCCTTTGTAGGACCAAAAATACGTTCACAGAATAAACCATCTTTTTCAGGTTTTAATGTACGATAATTAATTGTTTCAGGTTTTTTAACTTCCCCATAAGACCATGAACGGATTTTATCAGGTGAAGCTAAACCAATTTTCATATACTCAAAATTATTAACGTCTATCAAGGAGCCTACCTCCCTTTAGTCTTGTGTCTTTTAAAAGACTTTTCCAAGTAGCTCTGCATTATGCAATTTTATACGGAAATACGGACAGGCATCACCTGTCCGATTCTTATTGTTTAATCTAGAATTTGCTTAGGACCCTCTCGGTACCTTTCGCTATTCTTTATTCAACTGTTCCAACTGGTTCTTCCTCCGCTGTGATTGGTAAAATACCAAGTGCGTCAGCTGCAGGAATATCATCATCTTCATCTAAATCACGAAGCTCAATTTCTTCTTCGTCGATTGTTAACATTTTAACGTCCATACCTAAACTTTGTAGTTCCTTGATCAATACTTTGAATGATTCTGGAACACCTGGTTCTGGTACGCTTTCTCCTTTAACAATTGCTTCATATGTTTTCACACGTCCAACAACGTCATCGGATTTAACTGTTAAAATTTCTTGTAATGTATAAGCTGCACCATAAGCTTCAAGTGCCCATACTTCCATCTCTCCAAAACGTTGTCCGCCAAACTGCGCTTTACCTCCAAGAGGTTGTTGCGTAACTAGTGAATACGGTCCAGTAGACCTTGCATGTAACTTATCATCTACCATGTGGGCAAGTTTAATCATATACATAACACCAACAGAAACTCGGTTATCAAATGGTTCACCTGAGCGTCCGTCGTATAGAGTAGTTTTCCCATCACGGTCTAGACCTGCTTCTTCCATTGTAGACCAAACGTCTTCTTCATTTGCACCATCAAATACTGGTGATGCCATATGAACACCTAACAATTTTGCAGCCATACCTAAGTGCAGCTCCAATACTTGCCCAATATTCATACGAGAAGGTACACCTAGTGGATTTAACATGATATCTACTGGCGTTCCATCTGGAAGGAATGGCATATCTTCTTCTGGAAGGATACGCGAGATTACCCCTTTGTTACCATGTCGTCCGGCCATTTTATCCCCAACGGAGATTTTACGTTTTTGAACGATATAAGCACGAACTAATTGGTTAACGCCTGGAGATAATTCATCGCCATCTTCACGATTAAATACTTTAACATCTAATACAATACCACCAGCACCATGAGGTACACGTAGTGATGTATCGCGAACTTCACGAGCTTTTTCACCGAAAATCGCATGAAGTAGACGTTCTTCAGCAGTTAACTCAGTAACTCCTTTTGGTGTTACTTTACCAACTAAAATATCACCGTCTCTAACTTCTGCACCTATACGGATAATTCCACGATCATCTAAGTTGCGTAATGCATCTTCTCCGACGTTTGGAATGTCACGCGTAATTTCTTCCGGTCCAAGCTTCGTATCACGTGATTCTGATTCGTATTCTTCAATATGAACTGAAGTATACACATCATCTTTCACTAGACGCTCACTCATGATTACAGCATCCTCGTAGTTATATCCGTCCCATGTCATGAAGGCTACTAATACGTTACGACCTAACGCTAATTCACCTTGTTCCATAGAAGGACCATCTGCAAGAATATCAAGAGGTTCAACATAATCGCCAACTTTAACAATTGGACGTTGGTTAATAGATGTACCATGGTTTGAACGAACAAATTTCGAAATTTTGTATGATGTTAAATCGCCTTCAATATCTTTTCCGTCGACTTTTTCAATACGACGTACACGAATTTGTTTTGCTTCAACATGTTCAACTCTACCAGAGTACTTAGCGATAACAGCAGCACCAGAATCACGTGCATTTACATGTTCCATTCCAGTTCCTACGAAAGGAGCTTCTGGATTTAGTAAAGGAACAGCTTGACGTTGCATGTTCGCTCCCATTAGGGCACGGTTAGAGTCATCGTTTTCTAAGAACGGGATACATGCTGTTGCCGCAGATACTACTTGTTTCGGTGAAACGTCCATATAGTCAATTTGATCTTTTCTAAATACAGTGTTATCTCCACGGAAACGACCAACAACTTCTTCTTTTAAGAATTCACCTTCATCTGAAAGTGGAGAGTTAGCTTGCGCTACCACATAATTATCCTCTTCATCAGCAGTTAAGTAGTCGATACGCGAAGTAACAAGACCTGTTTCAGGGTCAACACGACGGTATGGAGTTTCGATAAATCCAAATTTATTCACTTTTGCAAAGCTAGATAGTGAGTTTATAAGTCCAATATTTGGTCCCTCAGGTGTTTCAATTGGACACATACGACCGTAATGTGAGTAATGAACGTCACGTACTTCAAATCCAGCACGCTCACGTGTTAAACCACCGGGTCCAAGTGCAGACAAACGACGTTTGTGCGTAAGTTCAGCAAGTGGGTTTGTTTGATCCATGAACTGAGATAATTGAGAACTACCAAAGAATTCTTTAATAGACGCAATTACAGGACGGATATTGATCAATTGTTGTGGAACGATTGCTTGTGTGTCGTTAATAGACATACGCTCACGAACTACACGCTCCATACGAGAAAGACCTATACGGAATTGATTTTGTAATAATTCCCCTACTGAACGTAAACGACGGTTTCCTAGATGATCGATATCATCTGTGTTTCCAACGTTGTATAGTAGGTTGAAGAAGTAGCCGATAGAAGAAATAATATCAGCAGGCGTAATGTTTTTAACTTCTGTTTCTACATACGCATTACTAATAACATTAATTTCTTTTTGCTCTTCATTGTTTGGAGCGAAAATTTTAATCGATTGAATAGTAACGTTGTCATCTAAAACACCACCAACTTGAGATAATGTTTTAAACCCAATACCATTTTCCAAGTGTGGAATTAGTCGATCAAGCACTCGACGATCAATAAGTGTACCTGCTTCTACTAAAATTTCACCTGTTTCTGGATCTATTAGCGTTTCCGCTACTGTTTGGTTAAACAAACGGTTTTTAATATCCAATTTTTTGTTCATTTTGTAACGACCAACATTCGCTAAATCATAGCGTTTTGGATCGAAGAATCGAGAATAAAGTAAGCTCTTCGCACTTTCAACTGTTGGTGGTTCACCTGGGCGTAGACGCTCGTAGATTTCAAGTAACGCTTTTTCAGCAGTTTCTGTATTATCTTTTTCTAGCGTATTACGTAGGTATTCATTATCACCGATTAGTTCGATGATTTCTTGATCTGATCCAAAGCCTAATGCACGAAGTAAAACAGTAACTGGTAATTTACGAGTGCGGTCGATACGAACGTATACTACGTCTTTTGCATCGATTTCATATTCTAGCCAAGCACCGCGGTTTGGAATTACCGTAGCTCCAAAACCTTTTTTACCGTTTTTGTCTGTTTTGTCATGGAAGTAAACACTTGGTGAACGGACTAACTGAGATACGATAACGCGCTCAGCACCATTGATAACGAAAGTACCTGTTTCCGTCATTAGTGGGAAATCACCCATAAAGACGTCTTGTTCTTTCACTTCAGCCGTTTCTTTGTTGTGGAGACGTACTTTTACGCGTAGTGGTGCTGCGTAAGTTGTGTCACGTTCTTTTGATTCATCGACCGAATACTTCGGTTCATTTAAACTATAGTCGACAAATTCAAGTGATAGATTGCCTGTAAAGTCCTCGATTGGTGAAATGTCTCGGAACATTTCACGTAATCCTTCCTCCAGGAACCATTCGTAAGATACTGTTTGAATTTCGATTAAATTCGGAAGTTCAAGCACCTCACTAATACGCGCAAAGCTTCTGCGTTGGCGGTGTTGTCCGTACTGAACTAGTTGACCTGTCAACTCATTCACCCCTCAATAAAGCGATAATAGGTCTTTCCCATATCAACAAATTAGTGTATGATATCGAAAAGACAAAAAGAAAACGAGTTCTATTATAAGAGCTCATTTTTGATTAACCAAACTTTTCTTTCGGCCAGTATACCCTTATTTGTTGCCTTTATTCAAAAGGGCATAAGTCCTCAAAATAATATTTTTGCATTTTATTATAATATCATAGCGATTTTGTCAAGTCAATCTTTGTAGCTTTGATAATCCAATAACCTCTAGCTTTATCTACCACATCAACTTGACCAAAAATCTCTTCTAAATAACTAAAAGTTGATGGTGCCCCTTGTTTCTTTTGAATCACAACCCACAATTCTCCCTTTGAAACTAACTTTTCATAGGATTCATTATAGAAACGAAAAATAGTTTCTTTCCCAGCGCGAATCGGTGGATTAGTTATAATAGCCGCAAAGTTCGCAGTGTCAACCGCTGACAATCCATCACTTTCATAGATTCGTACATTTTGTATCCCGTTAGCAGCAGCATTTTTTTCTGCAAGTTGGATTGCACGTGTGTTAACATCTACCAAATGAACTGTTCTTTTCTCATTTGCTTTTGCAATAGAAAGACCTATCGGCCCATATCCACAGCCTATATCTAAAATTGAACCTTCTAGATCCGGCGCTTCAAAAGCATCGATTAATACACGGGAGCCAAAATCTACTTCGCTCTTACTAAATACACCTGCATCTGTTTCAAACCGGAAATTGTGCCCGAGCAACGTAAAATTCCAATGACGCGGTTTACTTTCCGTTTGAGGTTTCCTAGAGTAATAATGATCAGACACCAAATCACCCTCCGCAATACATACGAAGAAAAGCCCGTCGTTTACAGACGAGCTTTTTTCTTCGAATTGTACAAAATTACTTAACTTCTACGCCTGCGCCAACTTCTTCAAGTTGTGCTTTGAAAGCTTCTGCTTCGTCTTTAGAAACGCCTTCTTTAAGAGCTTTAGGAGCGTTGTCAACTAATTCTTTAGCTTCTTTCAATCCAAGACCAGTGATTTCACGAACCACTTTGATTACTTTGATTTTTTGATCTCCAGCAGATGCAAGGATTACGTCAAAATCAGTTTTTTCTTCAGCAGCAGCAGCTCCGCCACCAGCAGCCATTGCCATTGGAGCAGCAGCAGTAACACCGAATTCTTCTTCAATTGCTTTTACTAAGTCGTTTAATTCAAGAACTGTCATTGATTTGATAGCTTCTAAGATTTGTTCGTTATTCATTATATTTTCCTCCTATTATGGATAATTTAGGCTATTAGCCTTTTAGTTGTGTTTAAGCCGCGTAATAAATTATGCGCCTTGTTCTTCTTTTTGTTCTGCAACAGCTTTTGTTGCAAGCGCAAAGTTGCGCATTGGAGCTTGAAGTACTGAAAGAAGCATTGAAAGTAGTCCTTCGCGTGATGGAAGTTCTGCTAATGCTTTCACATCTTCAGCAGATGCTACAGTTCCTTCGATGATTCCAGCTTTAATTTCTAAATGTTCGTGCTTTTTAGCAAAATCATTAATGATTTTTGCAGGTGCAACTACATCTTCGTTAGAAAATGCAACTGCGTTTGGACCAATAAGATGTTCATTGATCCCGTCAACTCCAGCAATTTCAGTAGCACGGCGTGTAAGTGAGTTTTTGTAAACTTTGAACTCAACACCAGCTTCACGAAGTTGTTTACGTAATTCAGTTACTTGCGTAACGTTTAAACCACGGTAGTCAACTACTACTACAGACGCAGCAGCTTTAAACTTTTCTGCAATTTCTAGAACTTGCACTTTTTTTGTTTCAATTGCATTGCTCATCTTGGCACCTCCTATAAGATTGGCCATTTATACCGACAAAAGAAAGCCTCTGATCTACGAGTAGACACAGAGGCAGAAAGTCATCATCTAATAAGAATCTGATTTTGCTTGTCCTCGGTAGGGAATTAAGTGATAAATCACTCCTACTGTCTTCGGTACAAATGTATATTTAACAACAAAGGTCATTTTAACAAATAAACCTTCAATTGTCAACAATTTATTTTATTGTTACGCTTTTACACTTTGAGCGTCCACTTTAACAGCAGGACCCATTGTAGTTGTAACGTTTACTGACTTCATGTAAGTTCCTTTTGAAGAAGCTGGTTTAGCTTTTTGAACAACTTCAAATACAGCTAAGAAGTTCTCTACTAATTTTTCATCTTCGAAAGATACTTTCCCGATAGGCGCATGAATAATACCAGTTTTATCAGCGCGGTATTCTACCTTACCAGCTTTGATTTCTGCTACTGCTTTCGTTACATCAAATGTAACAGTACCTGTTTTCGGGTTTGGCATTAAGCCTTTAGGTCCAAGAACACGACCGATTTTACCAACTTCACCCATCATGTCTGGAGTAGCTACGATTACATCGAAGTCAAACCACCCTTGTTGGATTTTAGTGATATATTCTGAATCACCTGCATAGTCTGCACCAGCAGCTTCTGCTTCTTTAAGTTTTTCACCTTTAGCGAATACTAATACGCGTTGAGTTTTACCAGTTCCATTTGGAAGCACAACTGCCCCACGGATTTGTTGGTCATTTTTACGAGTATCGATTCCTAAACGGAATGCTACTTCTACAGTTGCATCAAAGTTTGCTGTGCTTGTTTTTTTCGCAAGCTCGATTGCTTCTTTAGCCGAATATAGTACGTTAGCATCGATTAATTTTGAAGCTTCTTGTAATTTTTTACCTGTTTTAGCCATTTGAAATATCCTCCTTGATAGTGGTTTTAGCGGAATAAACCTCCCACGCGTAAAGGTTGTAGTTATCCTAAGAACAACCACAACCTCCCAAAAAACAAATGCATCATATCAAAATGCACATTAAGTATTAGTCTTCGATCGTAATACCCATGCTACGTGCAGTACCTTCAACCATTAACATAGCTGCTTCAACAGTTGCTGCGTTTAGATCTGGCATTTTTTGTTCTGCAATTTCGCGAACTGTTTCACGTTTCACCGTTGCCACTTTTACGCGGTTCGGTTCACCTGATCCAGATTTAATACCAGCTGCTACTTTAAGTAACACTGCTGCCGGAGGAGTTTTTGTAATGAATGTAAAAGAACGATCTTCAAATACAGAAATTTCAACCGGAATGATTAGACCTGCTTGATCAGCAGTACGTGCGTTGAACTCCTTACAGAATCCCATGATGTTAACACCTGCTTGACCCAATGCTGGACCAACCGGCGGTGCTGGATTTGCTTTACCAGCAGGAATTTGTAATTTAACAACTTTAATCACTTTTTTAGCCACGAGACACACCTCCTTAAGTCCGTGATGTGGTAATTGGGTTGCCCCTCCCACTCAAATATCTGTCTCTCAGCTCTGCGCTGATAACATTATAAAAATTAATGCAGACTTTTTTTAGTCTGACCTTTGAAATGATATCACTTTTTTGTTTTTTTCGCAAGTGGTAATATAAAAATTAAATTTTATGCACTTGGTCAAAGTCTAGCTCCATATTTGTTTCTCTTCCAAACATATCAACAGAAACAGTTACTTTCGCTTTAGTAGTATCAATTGTTTCTACTTTACCTTGGAAGTGAGCAAACGGACCTTCTAGAATTTCTACCATCTCTCCAACAGAGAAGTCTACTTCTACTGTACGTTCTGTCGCGCCCATTTGTTTCAACATAGATTGAACTTCTTCTGGTGGTAGTGGCGTTGGTTTTGTACCTCCACCTGATGAACCAAGAAATCCAGTTACACCTGGAGTATTTCGAACAACATACCAAGCATCATCTGTCATGATTAGTTCTACAAACACGTACCCTGGGAAAGTTTTTCTCACAACTACACGTTTTTTACCATCTTTAAAATCTGTTTCTTCTTGTTCAGGGATAAATACACGGAAAATTTTATCCGACATACCCATTGTTTCAACACGTTTTTCTAAGTTTGCTTTTACTTTATTTTCATACCCTGAATAAGTATGAACGACATACCAATTTTTTTCCATAGTTAGAGGACAATTCGTCCTTCCCTCCTTTTCTTAGACAAATGAAAAAACCCGTTCGCTAACTTAGACGGGCTATTTTCAAAAAATATTTACCTATTACGCTTTATAAATCTAAGTACCAACGGAAAAGTTCTGAAATCCCTAAATCTACTATAGCAAAGAATATAGCTGCTGCTACAACTGTCGCCAGTACGATAACTGTATATCGTGTAAGTTCTTTCTTCTTAGGCCAGCTTACTTTTCGCATTTCTGACATTACATTTTTAAAAAATCCTCCAACATTAGCCATTCTAGCTAAACCTCCATACGGAAAATCTATCTCACCTACATACTCACAACGTTTGTTTATGGAGAGTATGTACGTTACAATGCGTACAATATTTCTTTCGTTCTATACGTATAGAAGCGCCCTCTTTTAATGCTGGAACCGTATAATTTCGGTGACCACATTGCACACAACTCAAGACAATTTTCTTTGTCATTTTCTCACCTTTTTGGCGTATAAGTCTTTTTCAAGATTATCACCTTACATAAACTGTGTCAACAAAATCCCAGTGTTCATGCATAATTACTACCAATCTCCATATATCGCTCCAATTTGCGCTTTACCCGTTGAAGTGCATTATCAATTGATTTTACATGTCGATTTAATTCCTCTGAAATTTCCTGATACGACTGTCCATCTAAGTATAAAGCTAACACTTGCTGCTCTAGCTCACTTAAAATTTCCGTCATTTTCCCTTCCATATAATCATAGTCCTCACGATTGATGATTAATTCTTCCGGATCATCGATAACAGAGCCAGCGATCATATCCATAAGCGTTCTATCCGATTCTTCATCATATATAGGCTTGTCCAATGACACATATGAATTTAAAGGTATATGCTTTTGACGTGTGGCTGTTTTAATCGCTGTAATAATTTGTCGAGTAATACACAACTCTGCAAACGCTCGAAACGAAGCTAGCTTTTCCTCTCGAAAATCCCGGATTGCTTTATACAACCCAATCATCCCTTCTTGAAGGATGTCTTCTTTGTCCGCTCCAACTAAAAAGTATGATCTACCTTTCATTCTTACAAACGAGCGATACTTTGTTATTAAAAAATCTAAAGCTTCCGTGTTCCCTTGATGAACCATCTCGACAAGTTCTTCATCTTGCAAACTATCCAATTGTTGTAGAATTAGTTCTGTCTTTTCCAATGAAGTCACCTCGGCATTCTACGAATAGTTATCCCAAGTATACAGGAAGAAATTTTACAGCGTCAATGGATCATTTCATTCCACGTCGCCATTTTTCGAAAATTTCCGCAACTTCTTCCGACAAAGGAATCTTTGCACTCGGTCTCTCTTCCTGAATATGCTTGACTTTCTTCGTAATATCCGTCGAAATAGAAAGCATTTCAATTTCAAATTCCCTTGCGGATTTTCTTAAAGCACCTTGTCCAAAAACTACTCTTTGTTCTGTCATATCTGAAGTAGCTACGTGAATTTGAGTTTTTCTACCACTTAGTTCTTGCGTAAGTTTTTCTATTCGTTCATCTGCCGTTTCATTTTCTCTCGTATAAATAATCTCTACATCATATTGCTTCTTCTTACTTTCTATTCCTGGAACTAAATGCGCATCAAAAACAACAATGACTCGCATACCTGTGAATGCTTTGTATTCTGCCATCAACTCTATCAGCCGGTCTCTAGCATCTAATAATTTACTTTTCTTTAAAACCCTTAATTCATTCCATGCGCCAATGATGTTATAACCATCGACCAATAAAATTTGCATGCACTTATCCTTTAAGCGGACGTCTTACGCGCAATACTTCATATAAAAGTATCGCCGTTGCAACAGACGCATTTAAACTAGTAACGTGGCCGACCATTGGCAAATGGTAAAGAAAATCACACTTCTCTTTCAATAAACGGCTCATTCCTTTTCCTTCGCTACCAATAATAAGTGCAAGCGGAAGTGTTGCGTCCATATTTCGATAATCTGTAGACTTAGCTGCATCCGTTCCAGCAATCCAAACGCCACGCGCTTTTAACTCATCGACAGTTTGCGCTAAATTCCCTACACGATATACCGGAACATGCTCGATAGCACCAGTAGAAGCCTTTGCAACTACCGCCGTCAATCCTACTGCACGTCGCTTTGGAATAATGATACCGTGCGCCCCAACAGCATCAGCTGTACGCATAATAGACCCAAAATTATGCGGATCTTCAATTTCATCTAAAATAATGAAAAGAGGGTCCTCTTGCTTACTCTTTGCTAAAGCAAATAAATCATCTAGCTCTGCATAACGATAAGCTGCTACTGAAGCAACAATCCCTTGGTGATTAGCATCCGTTAAACCATCCAACTTCTTTTTAGGGACAAATTGCACGATAATCCCTGCATCCTTTGCCAACTGAATAATTTCTGAAATACCAGTTTTTTGCACCCCTTCTGCAATCCACACCTTGTTCATATCTCTACCTGAACGAAGCGCTTCTACGACCGGGTTTTTGCCAGCAATAATTTCTCCTGTTTGCTCTGTTTGTTCTGTCATTTTTTATTCTCCCCTTTCTGTTCATCGATGTAGTTAATAGCAAAATCAAGTACTTCCTGCAAACGCTCCTTTTGCTCACTCAAATACAAGCTTCCAATAACTGCTTCAAATGCCGTACTGTAATGATACGTTTGTACGTCTGTATTTTTAGGAACTGTACCAGACTTCGCGTTTCGGCCTCGTCTTAGTACAGCTTGCTCTTCTTCTGTTAAAAAGTTCGTATTTATAAACCCTCGAACAATCATTGCTTGCGCTTTTGCAGATACATATTTTGTCGCTTCTTTATGCAAAATATTCGGCTTTACACGCCCCGAACGGATGAGATGCTCCCGAACGACTTGCTCGAATACAGCATCTCCCATATAAGCAAGAGCAAGAGAATTAAGTTGTTTTACATCTGATAGCTTAAACTTCTCCACTAACTTATCCTCTTTTCCATCGAATACCTTGAGCAGTATCTTCTAAAATAATATTCAACTCTTTCAATTGATCTCTTATTTCATCCGCACGAGCAAAGTTTCTATCTTCCCTCGCTTGATTACGTTCTGCAATTAGCGCATCAATTTCTTCGTCTAATACTTCTGCTTCTTTTTTCAATGAAAGCCCTAAAACTGCAGTTAGTTCATCCAACACTGCGATAAATTGCTTCAATACTTTCTCTGAAGTTTGTTTTTCCAGCAAGTACGTATTTGCAAGCTTCGATAATTCAAAAATCGCCGCAATTCCGTTTGCCGTATTAAAATCATCATCCATTGCGATGATGAACTGCTCTTTTACTTCTTCGATTTTGTGTAACCAAATATCATGGTGGTCACCTAAATTTGCAGTTGCATTTAAACGGTGCAATATATTCGTATAAGCAGTACGAATACGCTCTAGACCAGCTTCTGCTTGCTCTACTAATTCTCTTGAATAGTTAATCGGATGACGATAATGCACACCCAACATAAAGAAGCGTAAAATTTGCGGATCAATTTGTTGGCGAATATCATTGACTAAAACAAAATTTCCTAGTGATTTCGACATTTTTTCATTATCAATATTAATATAGCCGTTATGCATCCAATATCTTGCAAATGTTTTCCCTGTCATCGCTTCGGATTGAGCAATTTCATTTTCATGATGAGGGAATGTTAAATCTTGCCCGCCAGCATGGATATCTATTGTATCTCCAAGTATTTCACGTGCCATTACAGAACACTCAATATGCCAACCAGGACGTCCGTTCCCCCATGGGCTTTCCCAGAAAATTTCTCCTGGTTTTGCAGCTTTCCAAAGAGCAAAATCTAGTGCATCTTCTTTCTTTTCTCCAGCTTCAACACGTGCTCCAACTTTCAAATCATCCACTGATTGATGCGATAGTTTACCGTAGCCGTCAAATTTCCGCGTGCGGTAATACACATCTCCTTGAGATTCATATGCGTAGCCTTTTTTCTCTAACGCCTCAATAAATTCAATAATCCCATCCATATGTTCCGTCACACGAGGATGTGCGTCCGCTCTACTGCAACCTAGCGCCTCCACATCTGCAAAATACGCTTTAATAAAACGCTCTGTTAACTCAGATACATCTTCACCTAGCTCATTTGCAGCTTTAATAATTTTATCATCCACGTCAGTAAAGTTAGAAACAAAAGTCACGTCATACCCTCGGTATTGCAAATATTTTCGCACCGTGTCGTACACAATAACAGGACGTGAATTTCCTATATGGATATAGTTATACACAGTTGGTCCACATACATACATTTTTACCTTTCCTTCTTCCAAAGGTACAAAAAGTTCTTTTTCGCGTTTTAATGTATTAAATATTTGAATCGACATAGCTTTTTTTCTCCTTTTCTTTCTTTAGTCTATTTACTTCTTCGTTTAATTCGATAATATCCATCTCCATTTGCTTGCATCTATCTGCAAATGGATCAGGCAAATCTTGATGGTCTAAATTTCTCTTTACCTTTTTTCCATCCTGAATAACAACTACACCCGGAATACCAACTACTGTTGAATCTGTAGGAACATCTTTCAACACAACTGAACCTGCTCCAACCTTGCTATTTTCTCCGATTGTTATAGAACCTAACACTTTCGCTCCTGTTGCAACGAGTACATTATTTTCAAGCGTAGGATGTCTTTTTCCTTTTTGCTTTCCTGTACCACCAAGCGTTACCCCTTGATAAATTGTACAGTCATCCCCAATTTCACATGTTTCCCCGATTACAACACCCATTCCATGGTCTATGAAAAAACGTCGCCCAATAGTTGCACCCGGATGAATTTCAATTCCTGTGAAAAATCTACTCACTTGCGAAATAACTCTGGCTAAAAAGAATAGCTTTTTTTTATAAAAAGCATGTGCCACTCGATGACTCCAAATAGCATGTAAACCTGCATAAGTTAACACTACTTCAAGCTTGCTCGTTGCAGCGGGATCTTGCTCAAATACAACCGCTATGTCTTCTTTCATCCGACTAAACATTCCCCATACACTCCTTTACGAATAAATAAAAAAAAACGCCCCTGTCTATATAAAATAGACAGAGACGCTATGAAGGCGCGGTTCCACTCTGATTGAAAAGGCAATGTAATACCTTCTCCGCTTAGCATCTTTAACGCAGATGATACGTCCAGCCTACTCATTTTTCGGCATGGCACTCAGAGGTGCATTTCAGTAACTCCATTGGTTCAGACCACTTTCAGCCGGTGATGGTCCTCTCTAAAGAACTTGCGCTACTTACTTATCCTCTTCTTAGCTTATTATTACTTCCGTTCGGAATTTGTACCCTCATTTTCACACCTTATGAATAGAAAGTCAACTTTATTGTTTAGCGTATTTCGCTACTCGAGCAATTACTTTTTCTTTCCCGATTAAGCCGATTGCATCTGGAAGTTCTGGACCATGAGTTTGGCCCGTAGTTACTACACGAATTGGCATAAATAGGTTTTTTCCTTTATGGCCAGTTTCTTTTTGTACCGCTTTAATTGCAGCTTTAATTTCAGCTGCTTCATACGTTTCCAAACTTTCCAATTGCACTTTAAATGCAGCCATTACTTCTGGTACTTGTTCACCAGCTAATACTTCTGCCGCTTCTTCATTATATTCAAGTTCATCGTTAAAGAATAACGAAGACAATTCGACAATTTCTGCACCAAAACTCATTTGGTCATGATAAAGAGCGATTAAGCTTGTTGCCCAAGCCTGTTGTTCTTCCGATAATTCTGCTGGTAATAATTCTGCTTTTTGTAAATGTGGCAGTGCAAGCTCTACTACTTTTTCTAGTGGCAATTGCTTAATATATTGATTGTTTGTCCATGTTAATTTTTGTTTATCAAACATCGATGGTGATTTAGATAGACGAGTAACATCGAACATTTTGATGAAATTCTCTTTCGAAAAAATTTCATCTTCGCCTTCTGGAGACCACCCTAAAAGTGCAAAGAAGTTAAACATTGCTTCTGGTAGGTAGCCAAGTTCTTTATATTGGGAAACAAATTGAATAATAGACTCATCACGTTTCGAAAGTTTTTTACGATTTTCATTGATGATTAATGTCATATGACCGTATTTAGGTGCTTCCCATCCAAACGCTTCAAATATCATCAATTGCTTTGGTGTATTTGATAGATGTTCTTCTCCACGGAAAACGTGAGAAATTTTCATAAAGTAATCGTCTAACACTACCGCGTAATTATAAGTCGGAATTCCATTAGCTTTTACAAGCACCCAATCTCCAACGTCTTTTGATTCGAATGTAACGGATCCACGAACTAAGTCTTCAAATGTGTATGTTACATTTGCCGGTACACGCATACGGATTGTATAAGGCGTGTTAGCCGTTTCTTTTTCCTGTACTTCCGCAGCAGATAAATTACGGCATTTACCTTTATACATTGGAGCAGCTACTCCGTTAGCTTTTTGGATGTCACGCTCTGCTTCCAACTCTTCCGAAGTACAGAAACATTTATATGCATGTCCTTTTTCTAACATTTCCTCCGCATGCTTTGTATAAATATCTAAACGCTCCATTTGGCGATATGGCGCATAAGGTCCACCAATATCTATAGACTCATCATAGTCGATACCTAACCATTTTAAGTTTTCAAGCTGCGATAATTCGCCGCCTTCAATATTACGTTCAATATCTGTATCCTCAATACGAACGATAAATTTCCCGTTATGGTGACGTGCATATAAATAGTTAAATAATGCTGTACGCGCTCCTCCAATGTGCAAATGCCCTGTTGGACTCGGTGCGTAACGTACGCGAACTTCTTGTGTCATTGTAAATCCTCCTAGTTTTCGTTTATATCAAATTCTCCTTGGCGTATTTGCGTCCAAATTTATCATCGAGCTTGCTCAATGAATTCTTTAAAAAATCTGTGACATCCGCCGGAGGCATTAACTTTATCCAGCATGCATCTCCATGCACTACTTAAGTTTACGACCCATTCACATCCATCTTACTACTTAAAAAGGTGAGCTGGATGAAGTTAAACTTTTTTAATCTTACCACTGCTAAAGTATTTTTTAAAGTTAGTCTTTCTTTACAAGTAATATCGTTGCCATGGAAGCAATTCCTTCTTCACGACCTATAAATCCTAGTTTTTCCGTTGTCGTCGCTTTTACGTTCACTTGCGACACGTCAGCTTGCAGTAATTCTGCTACTCGAGCACGAATCGTTTCAATATGCGGAGCCATTTTTGGCTTTTGTGCAATAATCGTACAATCAATATTCCCTAATTTGTAACCTCTGTCATCCACTAGTTTCCAAATATACTCCAATAATTTAGCTGAATCTGCATCTTTGAACTCAGGATCTGTATCCGGAAAATGTTTCCCGATATCTCCTTCTCCAATTGCTCCTAACGCCGCATCCGTAATTGTATGTAGTAAAACGTCTGCATCCGAATGCCCAATAAGACCTCTTTCATAAGGAATTGTAATGCCTCCAATTATTAGTGGACGATCGTTTGCAAATTCATGCACATCAAATCCTTGACCTACTCGTATCATTCTACTATTCCTCCTGCTCTTTATTTTTTAATATAATCTCTCCAAAAAGAAGATCTTCTTGTGTCGTCATTTTCACGTTATCATACGTACTTTCCACAATGTGAACTTGCTCTCCTAATCGTTCGACAAGCATCGCTTCATCCGTACCCAAAAAGCTCGCTTCATCTGCCAATCTCTCTGCTTTTTCTAACAACGCATATTGAAATGCTTGTGGGGTTTGGATAATCCATAGGCTTTCCCTATCTACAGTCTCTTGAATTATACCATTTGCCACCTTTTTCATCGTATCCTTCGCTCGAACTGCCGCAACTGCAGCCCCTGACTTCATAGCAACTTCAACAAGCTGATGGATCACTTGCTGTTTAATAAAAGGCCTCGCAGCGTCGTGAACAAGAACAATTCCCTGCTCTGGAGAAGCTTTTAAACACGCATATACACTATGCTGTCGCTCTGCTCCTCCTTCCGTAATAGCAGCCACCTTTGTAATTTGATATTTTTGAAGAAGCTGTTCAATAAAAGCTTGTTCCTCTACTTTTATAGCCAACACAATATGTTTGCAGTGTGGATCTTTCTCAAACACGCGTAAAGTATGTATTAAAATAGGGGCATCTCTTAACTCTAAAAATAATTTATTTTGACCTGCACCCATGCGTTTCCCGCTTCCTGCAGCAGGCAATAACACTGTATACATCATATTATTTTTCCTCCTGTACACAATAGAAAAAGGGGATTTTCCTACTAATTTCTAGGAAACAACCCCTTTCTATTATTTCGAGTCTTGCGGTTTTGCAAAAATCATTCGACCAGCCGAAGTTTGAAGAACGCTCGTTACTTCTACATTAATCGCCTGTCCCATATACGATTTCCCGCCTTCGACTACAATCATCGTTCCATCATCTAAATATGCTACACCTTGGTTTTGTTCTTTTCCATCTTTAATAACAACTACATGCATTATTTCCCCGGGAATAACGACAGGTTTTACAGCATTCGCTAAGTCATTAATATTCAAAACCCTAACTTGGTGAAGATCACACACTTTATTCAAGTTGAAATCATTTGTCACAACAATTCCACTCATTTTTTTCGCTAGTCTTACAAGTTTTAAGTCAACTTCTTGTATATCTTCAAAGTCCTCTTCTACGATTAACACTGCCGAAGCACGCTCTGTTTGCAATGTTTTCAACACATCTAAGCCACGGCGACCTCTTGTTCTTTTCAGCGTATCAGAAGAATCAGCAATATGCTGTAATTCGGTTAGAACAAATTGCGGAACTACAAGGACACCTTCCATAAAGCCCGTTTGAGAAATATCTGCAATTCGCCCATCAATAATAACACTCGTATCAAGTAATTTGTATGTGCCTAGACTTAACCCTTGACCTTGTTCCTCTTCTTCTGCACTCTTTTTCTTACTCGTACTTTGTTTAGAAGAAATGAAAACTTGAATCAATTCATCTCGTTTCTTAAAGCCAACTTGGAAACCTAAATACCCTAGCACAATGGATAATAAAACAGGTACCACTGACTCAACACCAGGAATTGCCATGCTACTAACCGCAGTACCAAGTAAGAATGCAACGATTAACCCGACAACTAATCCTAATGTTCCAAACAGTAAATCCCCAATCGGCGCTTTTAACAAACGCTCTTCCATCCATTTTATAAAATCGATCAAATAGTCTGTTAAAAAAAGAGCAACAATATACAGTAAGATCGCTCCAATAATAACAGATACATACGTATTGTGAATCCAAGGGTTATCAGATAAATTAATTAACTTGTATAAGTGCGGTAAAAATAAAAACCCTAGTGTACCACCTATTAAAACAAACGCAATTTGAATAGTCCATTTCAACAAACTTCCCACCTCCATTTATTTTATTATACTGTCTTCTTTCATCATACGTCTATTTTGATAAGCGAGAGTACTTCCGCTTATCAAAATAAAAAGACGTTTTATTGAAATGCTTCTTTCATTGCTTCATTAACTGATTCTACACCAACGACATGAATTCCTTTCGGAAAATCCCATCCACCAATATTAGATGCAGGAACGATCGCTCTTTGGAATCCTAATTTCGCTGCTTCTTGTACACGTTGCTCAATTCTCGATACTCGTCTTACTTCGCCAGTCAACCCAACTTCTCCTATAAAACAGTCCGTAGGTGTTACTCCAGCATCTCGAAAACTAGATACGATACTTACTAGGACGGCTAAATCGATGGCAGGTTCGTCTAATTTCACTCCACCTGCAACTTTTATATAAGCATCTTGTGTTTGCAACAACAATCCCATTCGTTTTTCTAGCACCGCCATCAATAAAGACACGCGGTTTTGATCAATGCCAGTTGCCATACGCTTTGGATAATTAAAGCTAGATTGGGTCACTAACGCCTGAATTTCTACTAATATCGGCCTTGTCCCTTCCATCGAAGCGACAATGGCGGAACCGGCTGCTCCGTGTGAACGTTCTTGTAAAAATAGCTCAGAAGGATTCAACACTTCTTTTAACCCTTGCTGTACCATTTCAAAAATGGCAATCTCATTCGTCGAACCGAAACGGTTTTTTTGTGAGCGCAAAATACGATATGTATGATGACGTTCACCTTCAAAGTACAACACCGTATCTACCATATGCTCTAAAAGTCGAGGACCTGCAATTTGTCCTTCTTTCGTTACATGTCCGACTAAAAAGATAGCAATATTTTTTGTTTTCGCAATGCGCATTAGTTCAGCTGTACATTCACGAACTTGAGAAACACTACCTGGGGCACTTGTCACATCTGGATGATGAACAGTTTGTATAGAATCGACAATAACAAATCGAGGCTCTACACTATCGATTGTTTCATTGATTAATTCTAAATTCGTTTCCGAATAAATATAAAGTTCTTCTGATTTAACGCCAAGTCGCTCTGCACGCAGTTTCGTTTGTCTAATTGATTCCTCCCCAGAAATATAGAGAACACGCTCTCCTCTGTTCGCAAGCAATGCCGAAACTTGTAAAAGCAATGTCGATTTACCGATACCGGGATCTCCACCGATTAAAATCAAGGAACCCGGCACAATTCCTCCGCCAAGCACTCGGTTCAATTCCATTAAACCTGTTTCCACTCGCGGTGCATCGACCGTTTCTATGGCACTAATCGGCAACGCTTTTTGCACGACTCCAGTAGAATGCTGAAACGAACGTTTCGGTCCTTTCGAAACGATTTCCAACTCTTCCACCATCGTATTCCATTCACCACATCCTGGACATCTTCCCATCCATTTTGCAGATTCATAGCCGCAGCCATTACACATAAATTTCGTTTTCTTCTTAGCCATTAGAACCTCCTATGTAAAAAAAGGGCATTCCTTACGTAATGTTCGGAATGCCCACACTATTATTTCTCTGTTACTGCTGTTTTTAAACGAACAATAAATTCATCGTTCTCTACATCAAATACTACATGTTGACCAGCAAGTACTTCACCTTTTAACAATTCTTCCGAAAGACGATCTTCTACATGTTTTTGCAACGCTCGACGCAACGGACGTGCACCATATGCTGGATCAAATCCTTCTGTTGTAATTTTCTCTTGAGCCGCTTCCGTTAGCTCTAGATCAATATCTTGTTCTTTTAAACGTTTTGCCAACTGCTGCGTCATTAATGAAACGATTTGTTTTAAATGTTCTCTTTCTAATGAGTGGAACACAATCATTTCGTCTAGACGGTTTAAGAATTCTGGGCGGAATGCTTTTTTCAATTCTGATAACATTTTGCCCTTCATATCTTTATAATCTGTTTTCGCACCTTCTTGTAGATTAAACCCAACGTATTTATTGTATTTAAGCGCTTCTGCCCCAACGTTCGAAGTCATAATAACGACAGTATTGCGGAAATCAACTGTACGTCCTTTCGAATCTGTTAGGCGACCATCCTCTAAAACTTGAAGGAGAATATTAAACACATCTGGATGTGCTTTTTCAATTTCGTCCAATAAAATAACCGAATATGGTTTACGACGAACTTTTTCTGTTAATTGTCCACCGTCATCAAATCCAACGTATCCTGGAGGAGAACCAACAAGACGGGATGTAGAATGTTTTTCCATGTATTCGGACATATCTACTCGAATCATTGCATCTTCATCACCAAACATAACTTCCGCTAAAGCACGAGCAAGCTCTGTTTTACCAACGCCAGTTGGTCCTAAGAAGATGAATGAACCGATTGGACGCTTCGGATCTTTTAATCCAGCACGGGCACGGCGAATAGCACGAGAAATAGCATCTACAGCTTCTGATTGACCGATTATTCTTTCATGAAGTGTATCTTCCAATTTCAACAACTTATCAGATTCGGTTTGCGCAAGTTTAGAAACAGGTACTCCCGTCCACATTGAAACTACTGATGCAATATCTTCTACTGTTACCTCGGACTCTTCTTTTCCTTGCTTTTCTTTCCAATTGTTTTTCATTTTTTCTAATTCATCTTTTAACTTTTGTTCTTTATCACGGAAAGAAGCAGCTTTTTCGAATTCTTGGCTTTGCACCGATGCATTTTTCTCCGAACGAATTGCTTCTAATTTTGCTTCCAATTCTTTCAGATTAGGAGGCGTTGTGTAAGAACGAAGTCGCACTTTTGACCCTGCTTCATCGATTAAGTCAATTGCTTTATCCGGTAAAAAACGATCAGAAATATAGCGATCAGACATTTTTACTGCTGCTACTACAGCTTCATCCGTAATTTTCACACGGTGATGTGCTTCATATCGATCACGCAGTCCGTAAATAATCTGAATTGCTTCATCAACAGACGGCTCATCGACTTGAATTGGTTGGAAACGACGCTCAAGTGCAGCATCTTTTTCGATGTATTTGCGGTATTCATCCAATGTTGTTGCTCCGATACATTGAAGTTCTCCGCGAGCCAAAGCTGGTTTCAAAATATTTGATGCATCGATAGCACCTTCTGCTCCCCCAGCTCCGATTAATGTGTGTAACTCATCGATGAATAAAATAACATTTCCCGCTTGGCGGATTTCATCCATCACTTTTTTCAAACGATCTTCAAATTCTCCACGATATTTTGTACCTGCAACTACTGTACCCATATCAAGTGTCATTACTCGTTTGTCACGTAGAATTTCTGGCACTTCATTTTGAACAATTTGCTGTGCTAAACCTTCTGCAATAGCTGTTTTACCGACACCAGGTTCTCCGATTAAGACTGGATTATTTTTTGTACGACGTGCCAAAATCTCGATAACGCGTGTAATTTCTTTGCTACGGCCAATTACTGGATCCAATGTTCCTTCTCTTGCGATTTGCGTTAAATCACGTGCCAAACCGTCTAATGTTGGAGTACTTGCTGGAGCAGCATTATTACCACCGTTTGCATGAGACTGATCCGTACTCCCTAATAATTGAAGGACTTGTTGACGTGCTTTGTTCAAGCTTACACCTGAATTATTTAATACTCTCGCTGCAACTCCTTCACCTTCACGGATTAAAGCTAGCAATAAATGCTCTGTCCCGATATACGAATGACCAAGTTTGCGTGACTCATCTACAGATAGTTCAATAACCTTTTTTGCTCGAGGTGTGTAGTGAACGATCGGACCAACATCTTCCGCCCCTGTTCCTACTAATTCTTCTACTCCTGCTTCAATAACTTTAGGGTCTACTTCTATTGCTTCTAACGCTTTTGCAGCGATTCCACTACCTTCTCGGATAAGTCCAAGTAATATATGTTCTGTTCCAATAGATTCATGCTTTAAACGAATTGCTTCCTCTTGTGCTAACTGTAATACTTTTTGTGATCTTTGTGTGAATCGATTAAACATCATGCTAGTTCCTCTCCTTTTGTTTTCAATTGTTCTCCCATTTGCAATCGTTCTCTTAATAATTTCGCTCGAAACATGTCTCGTTCCGAAGCATTTAAGGTAGTTTCAGCATATTTTTGCAGAAATCCTGGTTGCATAAACACCATACATTCATTCAAAATAGACACATCCACATCTTTAATCATTTCTACGTCTATCCCTAAACGCACGTCTGACAAACATTTCCCCGCTTCTTCTGTCGTCATAATACGAGCGTAAGATAACGTACCTAAAGCACGATACACCCTATCCTCTAGCGTGCTAGCAGAGTGTTTGAGCAATGTATTTCTTGCTTCTCTTTCCTTTTGGATAATTTGTTCTGAAATACTTTGAAGATCGGCAAGTATGTCTTCCTCTGATTTTCCAAGTGTCGTTTGGTTCGATACTTGATAAACATTACCGAGCGCTTCACTTCCTTCACCATATATACCCCGTACAGCCATTCCTAATCTCGAAATGATCGTTACAATGCGATTCATTTGCTTCGTCATCGTTAATGCTGGTAGATGCATCATGACAGAGGCGCGTAACCCTGTGCCAGTATTCGTTGGGCAGCTTGTTAAGTAACCAAAATGTTCATCGAATGCATACGGCAATTCCTTCTCTAGCAATCGGTCGATTGTATCTGCTTGAGCATATGCTTCCTGAATTTGAAACCCGGCAAATAAGCACTGAATTCGAATATGATCTTCTTCATTGACCATTACACTAACCGATTCGTCGTCTGATAATAATGCCGAACCTGCTACTTTCGAATTCGCAAGATTAGGGCTAATTAAGTGCTTTTCTACTAACACTTGCCGATTTAGTTCAGATAAATCTTTTATTTGAAAAGAAGAGAAGTTCATTTGTAAATCTTCACTGCCATCGAGCAATGTAGCCGAAACAGATTGGTCAATTTTATGCGCTTCATCTTCCGTAAATGCTAATGGAAAACGGTAGCCATTTAAATTTCTCGCTAGGCGGATTCTCGTGCTCATGACAATATCGGAATGCTCCCCATTTCCAGCCATCCAGCTCGAAATAGAATTATCTAAAAATCGTTCAATCGACATGGATATCGTCCCCTCCAACAGCTAGCTTACCTTCTAGTTCTCTTGCTTCATCCCTTAACAATGCAGCTTCTTCAAATCGCTCTGTTTCGATAGCATTTTTCATCTGCAAGCGAATAGCTTCAATTCGTTTTTTAAGTTCTAGCTTTTCACCAAATGCACCTGGTGCTTTCCCAACATGTGCAGTATTTCCGTTATGCAAACGTTTAAAAACATTTGGCAGCTTTTCTCGGAAGCTATCGTAACAAGAAGCGCATCCAAATTTCCCTTCATTTAAAAAACGTTGGAAAGACCAGTCACATTTTTCACAAGTAACGGATGCACTTTGTTGTCGCTGCACTAGTTGTTGATCGGTATGATCGAACCAGTTCGATAAAAGTTGATGCAGCGATAATGGATCTTGTTTATACTCTACGTAAAACGGGTGGAGGCTATTTGCACAGACTTCACAATAATGACGTTCAAAATGCTCGCCATTATGCATTTGTGTAACCTTTACTTTCGCAGGCCTTTGTTTACAATTTTCACAAATCATTTTTCAACACCCCGTTTTATCACTTTTTTTCATATTTTAACGTTAATAACATGGCGCATAAAATACGCGCTCGTAATTCATCTCTTGTTGGCAGCGGAATAGCAAGTGTCGTTCGAGTAAGGGCTGCTAAAATGAGCTTCGCTTCTCTTTTGGAAATAATATCCTCGTCGATTAGTCGATAAACAATATCATCGGTCATTGACTCGGATGCTCCATTTTCCAAGCTCTCTATTATATGCTCAATTAAATCAGCCTTTGTATGCGCCCGTACGCGAAGAATTCGAATATACCCACCACCACCACGTTTACTCTCCACTAAATATCCGCGATCTACGGTAAACCTTGTATTTATCACATAGTTTATCTGAGATGGCACACATTGAAACATTTCAGCAACTTCACTTCTTTTTATTTCAATTTGTTCCATACTCTCTTCTTCGATAATACCCTTCAAATACCCTTCAATAATGTCAGATATATTTCTCATCTTTCTCACCTCAATTCACAATACTGACTTTGACTAACTTTGACTTTATTATAACGAGAAAATTATTGATGTGCAATTGATATGATTTTTCTTATCAATTACGCCTCGGCGTGATTGCGCCCAGATTTTGATCTGAGCTAGCTCAATTCATTCCTTTCAAAATCTGTGGCATCCGCCGGAGGCTTTAATTGTATTCAGTAAGTGTTTTTTGCTGAATACAATTAAGTGTTCCCGAATTTCCAAAGAAAAAAACTACTAATCATATGAGTTAGTAGTCTAAAAACAGTTTTTTTATTTTATTCAACAGTAAGTTAGTTCGGTAATGAAGAAGTCAGGCTCTATTTCGATATCTTTTGTCTTAGTGAATCCAAATTGTTCATAAAGTCTAATAGCAGGGGCATTTTTGGCTCCTGTCGTTACTATCACTTGTTGACTTGACTGCCTAGATGATAATAAACACTTTAATAATGAGGATGCAATTCCTTTACGGAAATAATTTGGATGTACTACAAGCCTACAAATATCGATTAGTTCATCTGTTTCTGTAAACGAGATAAATCCCCCTAATTTTGTTTGTTCAAAATAACCAAGAAAAACTTCTTTAGAGCTCATAATGTTTTGAGGCGTATCATTTAGCTGGGGAATTCCAGCAAACTTTATGAGCTCTGCTTCAATTTGATAAGCTGGTAGTTGGACCGCCAACATTTGTTCAGCAGTACATATATCTTGATGGTTAAGTAATTGAATCATTACATTCTCCTTTTACTTTTTCTTCGAATGATGACTTTTTTGCATTTTCGCAATTTGCTTCCATTTACCACGTTCTACTTTTTGAGCTACTGCATCATTTTTTCGTTCGATATGCGCAAGCTCTCTCATCAGTTTTACATAGCTCTTATATCGATCTTCCTTTAAAGCCCCTGTATAAATTGCTTCTCGAATCGCACATCCTGGTTCTTTCACATGCTTACAATCACGAAAACGGCATTCTTCCGCTAGTTCTTCAATATCTTTAAAGCTCGCACTCACGCCATCACTTGTATCCCAAAGCTGAAATTCTCGCATGCCTGGTGTATCTATCAATAGACCTCCACACGGTAACAAGGTGAGCTCCCGGTGTGTAGTTGTGTGGCGTCCTTTACTGTCGTCGTCTCTAATATCGTTAACAACCATCACTTGTTCTCCAGATAAGGAATTGATAAGAGAAGATTTCCCTACTCCAGAAGACCCTAATAATGCCCCTGTCTTACCTGCCGATAAAAGGCTTGCAAGGTTGTCAATTCCTTCTCCTGTTACACTACTTACTGCAAATACGTCTACCCCAAAGGCTACTGACTCTACTTCACTTATATAGTACGCTAAGTCCTCGCATACATCCTTTTTCGTTAGAACAACTACAGGTGTTGCACCAGAATCCCAAGCTGCTAGCAAATATCGTTCTAATCTTCGTACGTTAAAGTCATGATTAAGCGACATGACAAGAAATACATAATCGACATTCACAGCGATTAACTGGATTTCCGTTGTTAACCCCGCCATTTTTCTTGAAAATTGTGAGCTACGAGGAAGCACTTCTTGAATAATTCCTTTTTCTTCACCAGGCATTTGTTCAAGTACAACCCAATCCCCAACTGCCGGAAACGCTTCTCGACCATGATCAAACTTAAACTTTCCAGAAAGAGAACATAACCATTCTCCTTCATTTGTCATAACACGATATAAGTTTTTATGCTCGAGTAATACACGACCCGCGATTCCTTTACTCGTTAATTTTTCTTCCCATTTATTATTCCAACCATATTGTTCGATTAAATTCAATTTTCTTCCTCCTAATTTTGGGTATAAAAAAACCATGACTGCACGAATCAGCAGTCATGGTTTCCCCGGTCATTAGTAAAGAAGTGTCTCCAAAAGTATAACGAAATGCATTTGCTCGTCAGTTACAAGCAAATTAAAAACATATTCGATTTACAATTAGAAACAAACAGAGTGGGACATCATGAACTTACTGATTCGTGGATTTAAAATTAAATTTGCCATAACGCCTCACTCCTTTTCTTTAAGTTATTTTCAGAATACAATAATAATGGAGATACGTCAACAAAAAATAATTTCACGCAATTTTCTTGTTATGGAAAAGTGCATTTAAGGGGGATGAAAATGGAATTCGATGCAAAGCTTGCAAAGCAATATGATAGTGGCATTAGACGAGCGTTACCTACTTATGATCCAATGCTTCGATTAATTCAAACTTTTTTGCGTGCAAATACTCCAGAAGATGCACATTTATTAATAGTAGGTGCAGGTGGTGGGAATGAAGTAACGAACTTCGGATTGAATAATCCTGGATGGAAATTTACAGGGGTCGATCCATCCGAAACAATGCTTGCTGTCGCAAATGAAAAATGCAAAGAAGCGGAGCTCAGTAATCGTGTTACTCTACTTACTGGAACTGTGGAAGATATCTCCACAAAGAGTTCTTTCGATGCCGCTACTTGCATTTTAGTTTTACATTTCATACATGCATACGAAGAAAAGTTAAAGACACTTCAAAATATACACGCTCGTTTAAAGGATAATGCACCATTTGTTTTAATTAGTAAATACGGAGACCCTAACAGCGAAGAGTTTCAAGAGCGCTTGAAACTTTGGAAAAGCTATTGGCTCGATACAACGAAGCTAACATCTACAGAAGTGGATGCAATGGAACAAGAAATCCTTTCCCTTTCGTATTTACCAGAAGAGAAAGTTGTTCAATTATTACAAGAAGCTGGTTTCGTAAAGATTGCAAAATTTTTCTCCACAACACTTTTTGGTGGATGGATTTGTTATAAGAAATAACGGAGGATGACACTACCTATCATACATACAAAAAACGCAGGAAGTTCAAACCCACTGCGTTTTTTATATGTTATTCCACCCCAGGTAAAATTGAAAGTGTTAAATGATCCGCATCTAACTGTGCTTCTGCACCAAGCGGAACGGCAAAATGCGGCTCGCAATGTCCAATTTTAAAGCCTTTTACAGCAGGTTTTCCAAGAGCTCCTAAATAATGATTCAGCACCTCATCTAGAGTAAGTGAAATCTTACTTTTTGACGGCTCTGCATCCTTAAAATCTCCAATGACAAACCCGGTTGCTTCATCTAACTTTCCAGCCAGTCGGAGCTGATTAAGCATTCCGTCGATTCGATATGGCTCTTCACCTGTATCTTCTATTAACAATAGCTTTCCTTTTGTATCTACTTCATATTTTGTACCAATTCCACTAACAAGTAAGGATAGATTTCCTCCTGTTAGCTCTCCTCTTGCAACTCCTCCAGAAAGTCTTTCCAGAGGAGAAATTGCTTCCGTATAGTGCAGTTCCATTGGCTCAAATAGCTGTTGAAACATTTTCTTCGATAAATCAGAGAATGTATCTTTTCCAACATCGGAAGCTAACATTGGACCATGGAAAGTAACAATATCTGAATACACATTCATACCTGTATGTAAAAAAGTAATATCTGAATAGCCCCAGAAAATCTTCGGACATTCATTCATCAATTGAAAATCGATTTTATCCGCATATCTCGCAGAACCAAATCCTCCGCCCGCGCAAATAATACCAGCAATGGTTGGATCTGCGAACATCTCGTGTAAATCCTCTAATCGCTCTTCATCCGTACCGGCAAGATATCCATAAACTTTTTCTACACTTTTCCCCATTTTATACGATAATCCAAGCTCCTGTAAAAAAGACAAAGAGTTTTTTAACTGTGTTAAATTCGGCGGACTCGAAGGGGCAATAATCCCAATCGTATCTCCTTTTTGCAATCGTCTTGGACGAATTTTCATATACATTTTCTCCTTTATCAAATTCATCTTTAGTACATATTACTATACTACCTTATCTTATTGTATGACTGAAAAGAAAAAGCAAATGCACTTTGTAAAAAAGGCATTTGCATTTACTTCTGCGCACTCTTCTTACTCGTCGCAGGTGAACTATTTAATATTGTCCTGGGAAAAATTGTTGTTGTTGTTGAAATTGCTGCTGTTGGAATGGTTGTTGCTGGAATTGATTCATCATAGGTCCAGGTCGTTGGAATCCTGGATTTACGACTACGTTCTCATTCGTTTGTGTGAAGAAATGCTGAGGAACATTCACAACATGCTCACGGTTTACATTCACGATTGGATGAATGACAGGTTGCATTCTCGGTACAAATGAATCATGACATCTATATTGTGGAGGACAGACGATTGGTTGCGCAGGTGGTAACCACTGCGTTTGTTGACCTTGTTGGCATGAATTGCATGGTTGTTGCGGTCTGCATGAATGACAATGACGGTTCATAATAAAATCACCTCCCCCTTACTCTTATACTAGTAAATGCAAAAGTACACTACACGAACAAGACAAACACCTTAACCCGATTCAAATAAAGTTAAAGCATGTAAAAAAGCCTGGACTATGTCCAAGCTTTTTTATCTAACCTTTTCCTCTTTAAAACAATGTGTGGTGGTATTTTTTCTCCCCTACTTAAATCAAATGAGATATTCAAGAAAGAAAACTATATATATTTACTCGATACACTCTTCTACAAATGAGTACTTAAAGTGCAGTGAGGTGTTACCAAAGTTTGAATCAAATAAAACCCCTTCTTTGAAACAAGAAGAGGTTTAAACGTCATCGCGATTATTCTCTTCTTATCTTCAAGCGAGTGCTTCTGGAATTAGCACAGTACAATAAATTGCCTGTTGCTGAGGTATCATCGGGCCAAGCCCCTCCACCTCTCTTGATAAGAAAGTTGTTTTATTCGATTAATCCCTACTATACCCATAGACTTAGTAAATGTCAATGGATGATTTTAAAATTTTTTTTATTATAATTGAAGAACTTAAGATGGTTTTCGTTTTAATAGTACAGAATTTGGGGATAACTTCGAATAAATAGAAAAATTTGTATCGTTTGATTTCACACTACTTTGTTAGTAAGGTTAATAACTTATACTAATAATTTATATCAAGGGGGAAACATGAAGAAACTATCTAAGACCTTTTATATTTCAATGGCGTTAATTGCATTAGCTGTCGGATATGGAGCTTTTGCACCCGAGAATTTTGAAACAATTACATCAACCATTAAAAGTTTTGTTGCATCGTCTTTCGGCTGGTACTACATGCTACTTATGACATTTATGTTAGCGCTCAGTATATTTTTCATCTTAAGTCCTTACGGAAAAATCCGTCTTGGAAAAGATACAGATCGTCCACAGTTTTCTACTATTACCTGGATTTCTATGCTATTCTCTGCAGGGATGGGTATTGGCCTTGTTTTTTACGGTGCGGCTGAGCCTTTATCTCACTTTGCAATTAGTCCTGCAACGGAGGAACCTAATACAGATGCGGCTTTTAAAGAAGCTTTTCGTCAATCTTTCTTCCACTGGGGATTCCACGTTTGGGCTATGTACGGAGTTATTGCACTATCACTTGCCTTCTTCCAGTTCCGTAAAGGAGAACCTGGGTTAATCTCAGCAACTTTGAAACCAATATTTGGGAAAAGGATGGGAGGTCCATGGGGTACTCTCGTTGATGTACTTGCAGTTTTTGCTACCGCATTTGGCGTCTCTACTTCACTAGGCATCGGTGCTATTCAAATTAACGCAGGATTAAACTACCTTTTCAATGTAACTATCGGAATTGTTCCTCAAATTCTCATTATTGCTATTGTAACAATTCTTTTTGTTGCTTCTGCATGGTCTGGGCTAAGTAAGGGTATTAAATATTTATCCAACACGAATCTAGTACTTGCGCTTGCACTTCTTGGTTTTGTCCTCATTCTTGGCCCTACATTACTTATTTTTGATATTTTCACAGACTCTTTTGGTGGCTATCTGGCTAACATTGTGCAAATGAGTTTACGTACAGCACCATTGAATGCGACTAATCGCGACTGGCTTGATAATTGGACAATATTTTACTGGGCTTGGTGGATTTCATGGGCACCATTCGTAAGTATGTTTATTGCCCGCGTATCAAAAGGTCGGACAATTAAAGAGTTCGTTGCCGGTGTGCTTGTAGCACCTACATTGCTCGGAGCAATTTGGTTCTCAGCTTTTGGTACGACAGCTATTGATATGCAAAAAAGAGGAGTTGCTGATCTAGCACAGTCTTCTACCGAGCTGACTATTTTCGAAATGTTTCACTCGATGCCATTATCAACGCTTATCTCTTTTTTCGCAGTAGTACTTATTGCTTCTTTTTTCATTACATCTGCAGATTCAGCTACATTTGTTCTAGGTATGATGTCGACAAAAGGTTCATTGACTCCACCGAATAATGTAAAGCTTATCTGGGGTATCACTTTATCTGTGATTGCGATTATTTTGTTATCAGTTGGCGGATTAGACGCATTACAAAATACAATTATCATTGCTGCATTACCCTTTTCTTTTGTGATGCTATTCATGGTTGTTTCGCTAATCAAAGAACTAAAAGTGGAAGTAAAAAATATGAAAGCTAAAAAATAAAGAATAAAAACGCCAAGAGATAGCTTCCATTCCCTTGGCGTTTTCATTATATTATTTATCCATTATAAATTTTATCCAGTGCTGCTTTTTGGTCTGGCTTTACATCGATTTTTGGACGAATTGCTTTTGCTTTGCCTTCTGCTTCTTCCACCGTTTCCGCTAAACCTAGTTCCATTAAAGTTGCAACGGCTAATGTGCCGGCTCTCCCTCGTCCTGAAGTACAGTGGAAATACACATTTTTCCCTTCGTTATAAGCTTTGACTACTTCATCAACCACTTTTTTTATAGATTTATCTTGACTAGGGGATTCGTCTGCAATTGGTTGATGTACACGTAAATTTTCTGCTGGATGATCTTTTAGAGTTACTCTTAAATCGAAGATGACGTCAATTTTTTCATTTGCCAAAAGATCCTCTACACCGTCTACTCCACCAACAAAAATGCGATTAGAAACTAGTGCTTCATAGTTTTTTCCCAACCTAATCCACTCCTCTATATTGTTTTATATCATTATAACAGGGGGATTATGAGATAATAAGAAAAGATACTTTCGTAGAATTGAGGTTTTATTATGATTCGAACACTTGGAATAACAACAAACAAAGAAATAGTAAGCGATTTTCCATTAGAAGATATAAAACAAAAAACATTTGAATGGTATTGGGTAGACATTGGGCAGCCTACAAAAGAAGAGGAGGGTCTTCTAAGCTCTTTTTTTCATTTTCATCCACTTGCCATTGAGGATTGTTTACTACGTCTTCAACGGCCAAAAGCAGACCATTATGATGGGCATGTATTTTTTGTATTACATACATTCAACGAAGAAACGCTTGAAGCAGAAGAACTCAATTTATTTGTTGGAAAAGATTTTGTCGTAACTTTTCATTTCCCGCATATGCATGAATTAGAACAAGCACGTGAACGTATTATTAATAATCCAAAAGGTTGGGAACGTGGTTCGATGCACGCAACATATCATATTGTGGATAAAGTTGTGGATGCTTATTTTCCCATTGTCTATAAAATTGAAGATTATTTGAATGAAGTAGAGGATAAGCTTTCCGTGGATATGCGTCACCTATCGATGGATCAAGTATTTGATCTCCGTAGTGATTTGCTTCGTTTACGCCGAACGATATTACCAATGCGGGATCTGCTTTATAGAATCATTAACTCAGAACGGATTAATCTGCAGAAAACTGAACATGCCTATTTCGGCGATATTTATGACCATTTGCTAAAATTAGCTGATATGGTTGAGTCTAATCGAGAACTCACCGCAGATATTCGGGACAGCCATATGTCCATAAACTCTCGCCAAATGAACCGAATTATGATGATTTTAACGATTATATCATCTATTTTCATTCCTTTAACTTTTCTCGCGGGTGTATACGGGATGAATTTCGTCAATATGCCTGAACTAGAATGGCATTACGGATATTTCATCGTTTTAGGAGCAATGGTGTTAATAGCAATTTCTATGTTTGCTTGGTTTAAATTTAAAGGCTGGTTTAATTTATTTTAAGGTAGAACGACGATTACCAAACGGAGGGAAGCAATGATTGAGTTAAAAGGAACGTACAATAAGGCTATTGTTTTCACAGATACAATTGAAGATACGGCAAAGAGACAAGTAGAAGAGCTTTGTAATCTTCCATTTTTACAAAACACAAAAATACGAATGATGCCCGATTTACATGCCGGGAAAGGCTGTACAGTTGGAACGACAATGACGATTACAGATAAGATTGTGCCGAACTTCGTTGGAGTTGATCTAGGCTGCGGCATGATATGTGCAAAGCTTTCCGTTAGTAAAGAAGAAATAAACTTTGAAAAATTAGACAAAACAATTAAGAAAAATGTACCAAGCGCAACACGCATTCGCCATAAAGAGCATCGAAATACGATTGAAATTCCTTTTGCAGAAGTTGTTGCTCCCATTAACGAGGAACGAGCTAGGCTAAGCCTAGGCACACTAGGTGGGGGAAATCATTTCATCGAGCTAAACGAAGGAAATGACGGTAGCATTTACTTAGTTATCCATTCAGGTAGTCGTAACTTAGGGAAACAAATTGCAGAACATTATCAGCAAGTAGCCCATCGAATACTCGGAGATACGATTTCCAAAGATCTTGCATATGTAGAGGGTAACAATATGAAAGACTATTTATTTGACCTTTCCATTGCACAAAAATACGCTGCACTAAATCGTAAAACAATGGCAGAAGTAATCTGTAGAGGAATGGACTGGACGATTGAATCTGAGTTCGACACAACCCATAATTACATCGATTTAGAGCATATGATTTTACGAAAAGGGGCAATTTCTGCACAAGATGGCGAAATCGTTATTATCCCGATGAATATGCGAGATGGCTCGTTAATTTGCCGAGGAAAAGGTAATCCTGACTGGAACTATTCAGGTCCACACGGTGCAGGCCGAACTATGAGCCGCTCACAAGCTAGAAAAGTTGTAGCACTAGCAGACTTTGAAGCATCTATGAAGGATGTTTGGAGTACTTCAGTAGTTGCAAGTACGGTAGATGAGTCACCATTTGCTTATAAAAATATGCAAGACATCGTCGCACATATTGGAGAAACCGTAGATGTACTAGAAGTGATTAAACCTATCTATAATTTTAAAGCACACTAACTAAGGAGCTGACTATGTCAGCTCCTTAGTTATTTGCAGTCCAGTAGTAAAACAATGCAGTGAGAGTAAGTTTCTCTGTATGTAATAAGTCATGTGCAAGTGATACATGAATATTCATCGCTTGTGCTTCAAAAGCTGGATGAGTAGCGTATGGGAATATTCCAAAGCGGTACGTTGCGAGTCGTTTCCCATCAAAATTATCGACGTCGATATCACCAGACATATTCTTCGCTTCCATTTGATGTATCTTTTCTCCATTTGCATCGAAAACTACTGCTCTATTCTTCACCGAAAAAATTGGCAAGACAACAGTAGATTTCTGTGTTTTTGTATGATCATAAACTTTCAACTGCATGAACTTTATTTTATTTTTAATCGAAAATTGACTTACAAGTTCCCCATCCATTGTTTTCAATTCATATGTAATTGGAAAGAACAATCCCATCCTCAAAATAACAAATGCAGATAACCTTTGCATAAGTGGATGATCGGCTGTCGGTGTAATCTTGTAAAGTCGTTCTCCTTTATTTGAAACTAAGTAACTTCGAGGTATTAGCGAGACATCTCGCTGAAAGTTAAGCTCACTAACGGGAAAATCAATCGAATACATATGAACATTCACTTGTTGCTCTACTGGTAGTTTCTCCGCAGCGTTTTGAAAGAAAAAAGAAATACTATATAAAAAAAGTAGCGTAATACCCACACTAATATGTGTCTCGAAGTCCTTCCACATGACATCTCTAAAAATAAGTATCACAACTATGTACAAGGTAAATAGAATTAGTGACCCTAACTTCGAATATTTTGCGGTTCTTTCATAGATATGCTTCATCACCCACACCTCCTTCTATGAATACGGGTGAACACCAAAAATGTTCCATGAAAAAAGCATTCCAACGCATGTGGAATGCTTTTTACAAATTACAAATTTTAAGAACGGATTGAACAGATTCTACTGATTTATCGAGCGCTTGTTTTTCTTCATCAGTTAGCGGAAGTTCGATAATACTTTCGATTCCGTTTCCACCAATAACAGTAGGCACTCCAAGGTACAAATCATTATAACCATACTCACCTTCTAAATAAGCAATCGAAGGCAATATTCTTTTCTTATCTCGAATAATAGACTCCGCCATTTCTACAAGTGAAGCTGCTGGTGCATAGTATGCACTACCATTTCCAAGTAGCGAGACGATTTCTCCTCCGCCTTTTCTTGTACGCTCAACAATAGCATCTAAACGGTCTTTCGACATAATTTTCTCCAGTGGAATTCCTCCTGCATATGAATAACGGATAAGAGGAACCATATCATCCCCATGTCCACCCAATACAAAACCAGAAATATCTTCTACTGAAATATTTAATTCTTCTGCAACAAACGTATTAAAACGAGCCGTATCTAACACACCAGATTGGCCAATTACTCTATTTTTAGGGAATCCTGTAGTCTTGTAGCAAACGTAAGTCATTGCATCCACGGGATTACTTAAAATTAAAACATAGCTTTCTGGAGCATACTTTTTGATCTGTTCAGAAACAGCTCGCATAATTTTCGCATTCGTATTTACAAGATCATCTCTACTCATACCCGGTTTTCTAGCAATGCCCGCAGTAATGATGACCATATCTGCATCTCTTATATGCTCATAGTTAGAAGTTCCAGTAATTTTCGAGTTAAAACGTTGAACAGGACCTGTTTCTAGAATATCTAGTGCTTTCCCTTTTGCAGGGTTTTCCTGCTCCGGTACATCCACAAGTATAATATCTCCTAGTTCTTTTTGCGCTGCCATTAAGGCAACTGTGGCACCAGTGTAACCAGCACCGATAACCGCAATCTTATTTCTACGAAAAGCCAAGTGCTCTCACCCTTTCCATTATCTTCACGATTCTGCTTGTTCGTCCGCTTTCACAGCTTTTGCACGTGTTGACTTAGTAGGTTGCTTACTTTCTTCGAATTTATTGTAATCTAAAGGTTTAATCATATCGTACACAGATTGATCTGGACGTGGAATAACATGTGCTCCTAAAAGCTCTCCAACACGTTTCGCCGCCTCACGACCTGCATCTACCGCTGCTTGAACGGCACCTACATCTCCTTGAACGACAACAGTTACAATACCTCCATCGACCATTTCTTGCTTAATAAGCGTCACATGCGCCGATTTAATCATGGCATCCGCTGCTTCGATTGATCCAATTAACCCTTTTGTTTCAATCATCCCTATTGCTTGACTCATCGATTTCACCTCTTTCTACTTCAGTTGAATCAATTATTCCAATGATTACTGCATCAATTGGAATTGGATTGTCGAGCATAATATAACGTGATGAGCCTCCACTTGTAACGAGGACATCATCCCCAATACCAGCACCTATTCGATCAGCAGCAACAAACTGAGTTTTCACCGGTTTCCCGTGTACGTCGACTGGCTGAACAATGAGTAACTTTAACCCTTGTAGCCCTTCCTCTTTACGAGTAGCCCAAACGTTTCCGATCACTTTTCCTATTTGCATGCTGTCATCACCTATTTCTATTTTCTAAACGAAATGGATATTCCTAATTCGCGGGCAGTATCTTTTGCTAATGCGGTTATAATTGTTCCTTTTTCAAGAATGATTTCTTTTGTTTCTATTTCTCTTACATCATCTTTAGAAAGTAACTTTTTTTGAAAATACGAAGCAGTTTTTTCTACTTTAAGACTAGGTGCCTCTATTTGCGACTGTGTATAATTTTCTCCAGCCTTTATTAGGCGACCAATTGCTCCTTTTGAAATAAGCCCTGCATTCGCCTCGTCTGTATCGATATGCATTTCCAAACGATATTTATCGGAAACACGAATCTTTACATTTCGATAGGCAACTGGTCTAGGTCCATCTACTTCAACCGTAACATATTCACCACTTTGAACGTTCAATTGTTTAGCGTCCATAGTAGTCATATGAATATGAGCTTGCGCAACGATTAACCCTTCCTCTAAAAAGAGACTTCCTTTTGGTCCAATCATCGTAAAAGCGCCTGATCCTTCAATATCTCCTGATTCACGAAGTGGAGGCTTTACTCCTAACTTCATCGCGTCTGTCCAGCTCACTTCTGCTTGCGTCAATGAACGAGCAGGACCAAGTACTCGAACTCGTTCAATACTTCCTTTTGGTCCTGCTATTACTACTGTTTCATTGGCTGCGAATTGATTGGGCTGGGACAAGTCTGCCTTTTTTGTTAACTCATACCCTTTACCAAAAAGTGCCTCCACATGCTGTTGAGACAAATGGACATGACGGGCAGAAACAGCGATTGGTATTGAATCATTTGAGAGTACTTGTTCAACTTTTTGAAGTTGTTCTAGTACTTCCCCTACAATTTGTTCAATCAATTGCTGATTCATCTTAGAACCGCCTTTCGTATTTCACAGTTATTAGTTTTCTGACTTAGGTAAAATCATTTCAAGCTCATTATGTGGTCTTGGAATTACGTGAACAGATAATAATTCTCCAACACGTTGAGCTGCTGCTGCTCCTGCATCTGTTGCCGCTTTAACAGCACCTACATCTCCACGAACTAATACTGTTACAATTCCTCCACCAACGTGAACTTTACCAACTAAATTTACACTTGCAGCCTTTACCATTGCATCTGCTGCTTCAATTGACCCGATTAACCCTTTTGTTTCTACCATTCCTAATGCTGTACCTTCTCTAGACATATTCTTTTCCTCCTAATAGTTGTTATTTTGATAGTTGTTTTACTATTTCACTGACTAAGTCTTTCACTACATTTGGATCGACAGAGTCATTTGAACCCAATGAATGCAATACACTTGCTACTACTTGATCTGTTACATCCTCTTCTTGTGGAGTTACTTCTCCAAGCTTTGGAAGATTCACTTCTTTAATACCATAAGCCATTCTTTTAATGTTCAATAAATGCTTAGCTGACACATTGTCTGATGTAATATTGCCACCAAACGTCCCACATCCTAACGTCATAGATGGCATTAAACCAGTAGTACCACCTACAGCACCTACAGAAGACATCGTATTAACCAATATTCGAGATACCGGCATTTCTACTGCAAATTCACGTGCAATTGCATCTGTTTCTGTATGGATAGAAAGACTATGTCCCATTCCTCCAAGATTTAGAAGTGACATGCACAACTCTTTCGCATGAGCTAAATCAGCTGCTATATACATTGCAAATACAGGAGATAGCTTTTCAAGTGAAAACGGAACATCTTTTCCAACTTTCGTTTCCATCCCAACAATAATGCGAATTCCAGCTGGCAATGAAATACCTGCAAGTTGAGCAATTGCTTGTGGGCTTTTCCCTACTATTTTAGGATTTACTTTGCCGGGAATTGGAGAAATTACTTTTTCCATTATAAGTTTTTCTTCATCGGACAAAATATAAGCTCCATTTTTCTTCAATGCACGAGTAACTAATTCTGCAACATTTCGATCTACAACCATTGCTTGTTCTGTCGCACAAATTGTCCCATAATCAAACGATTTACTATTGACGATATTTTCTACCGCTTTATCAATTTTCGCTGTGCGCTCGATATATACTGGAACATTTCCTGGACCAACACCGTATGCAGGTTTCCCTGAGCTATATGCAGCTTTTACTAATGCTCCGCCACCAGTTGCAAGTATGAGATTGATATTTGGATGCTTCATTAACTGCTGTGTTGCTTCCATTGAGGCCATTGTTAAACATTGGACCAATCCTTTAGGAGCACCTGCTGCTACCGCCGCTTCTTCACATACTCTCAATGCTTCCTGCGTACATTTCACCGCATATGGGTGTGGGCTTACAACGATTGCATTTCTCGTCTTCAATGCAATAAGTGTTTTAAAAAATGCAGTGGATGTTGGATTCGTTGTTGGAATGATGCCTGCAATTACACCAAATGGTGCTGCAATTTCCACTACTTTATTAACTTTATCTTCTCCAACAATACCAACTGTTTTTAAATCTTTAATACTTTCATATACATCTCTTGAACCGACTTCATTTTTTATCTTTTTATGCTCTGCTACTCCCATACCTGTCTCTTCGGCAGCCATTTTCCCTAGCCTTGCTGACTCCGCAAAAGCTGCATCGGCCACGGCCTTCACTACTTGATCTACTTGTTCTTGTGTAAAGTTCATATACACTTGTTGAGCAGATTTTGCCGCCTGAACTGCTGTACGCATTTCCTGCAGAGCTAATAAATCCTTATCTACTACAGTAACCATTGCATTCACTCCTTTCCTAGTAATCTAATGGTCGCTTCGACATATTACAAATGGCTTCCCTAAATGCATCTGTAGCTGCTTGACAGGAGGACTGACTTCCTGTTAGTAAACCACCGCCAAAGTTTGTCTCGGAAGGAGGACCAAAGAATTCACATACTGTTACATCTGCTGCTTTTAATGCTGCGTCTAAACCAACAATTGCCTCTAGTGGTGGAGCGATTAAATACGCTAACGACTGCCCTTGTTGTATACCTGCAACTTCTGATAAATAGCTACCACAGCTAGAAATCGTCTTCGCATAAAGCGCATGATTTTCATCGTCGTTTATTGCTTCAAAATAAACATCGTTCTCAATGGTAATGCGAATGGAGTCTAATCCACTTTTCACTTCTTCTGGAGAAGGTCCTGAAATGATTCCGATAAATTCTCCCGATAGAGGTCCTGATGCATGTGCTGCACCAGCATAAAAGCTTTTTGCATAAACAACTTCGACGTCTGACTTCTTAGTTGCTTCATCAGCAGCTGTGTATCCAACATCATCAATCGTTGTAGTGAATAGCCCTAAGCTTCTTTGGTGAGGTTGTAAGTTCAACTTTTCAGCGAGACCTGCATCCACATTAGAAATTACTTGCATAGATAAAATATCTGCATATATTTTTTTCATATCCGTTCAGATACCTCCTATCCCTCTTTCTTTACTAACGACACACCACTTGCTTCGTACTTCAAGATTTTTTGAATGAGTGTACCTAAATAAGCTCCAGCTTCAACAGCAGGGATTCCACCTTTATGAATATTAGAAACAACCATCCGATCAGCTTCAATCGTACCTATTCTCGGCTTGTAACAAATATAAGCACTTAATGACTCCGCCGAAACTAGCCCTGGTCGTTCTCCGATTAAAATAATGACGATATCTGGTTGTAGAAGCTCTCCGATTTCATCCATTAACGCAACGCGACCTTTATCAACGTAAAAAGTAGTACCCATATCAATATTTAAGTTTTTTAGTGATTGCTCCAAACTTAAATATACATCTTCTAAATTTGCTTCCAATGCTTTTGCGCTAAGTCCATTTGATGCAACAATTTGCACCTTTGGAGAACGCTTGCATTTATCTAAAACTGTTTTCTTCGATTCATCCGAAAGCCTTCTTCCTAAATCCGGCCTTCTAATATACTCTTCTTTATCTAACACTTTCGTGTTTACTTGGAAGAAATTTAAACGCTCTAATATCTCTGGTGGAACTTCTCCGTAAACGGCATCCACTGCTGCTGCATGATCAAATCGAAACTGCAGCCATGTATTTGTTCTAGGTCTTGATCCTGCTCTACCTACTGCAATTCGAGAAGGTGTTTTTTTACGTAACTCCGATAGATACGCTTCTTTTTTCTCGTCAGAATCCACTTCTTTTGCAGATGATGTTTTTGCATACTCATGCTTTTTCACAAGTTTAGTTGACGGATAAAACGTCACTTCTCCCGCCACAGAAGATGAAGGATTTTCTACTACCATTTTTCCAACATCATTATTTTGATGCAACTTCACCTGTTGCTGCTCCTGATTTTGATCGTGAGAAACAGTATTCACACTACTCGTTTGGAGCTTTTCAACGACCATCTTTGTAATTTGTTTAATCAGTTGTTCATTCACAAAATGTCATCTCCTTCTCCTAGCGTGTGAATAGACTTGGGTCCCCAGCATAAGCACTAAGACGACCATTTTCATATATCCCCATTTTCTCTAACCATTTCAAATACTCTGGTGCTGGCGTTTTACCAAATGTATTAAGAAGTGTAGCAACATCATGATAACTCATCGACTGGTAGTTCAACATACAATCGTCTCCCATCGGAGTTGCGATAATAAAGTTTACACCTGCCGCTGACAATAAAACCCCTAAATCCTCAATATCATTCTGATCCGCTTTTATATGATTCGTATAACAAATATCTACACCCATTGGAATTCCATGCATTTTACCCATGAAGTGATCTTCCAAACCTGCACGAATTACTTGCTTGTTATCGTATAAATACTCTGGTCCGATAAATCCTACAACAGTATTCACAATAAATGGATCGAAATGTCTCGCAAAGCCATAATTACGCGCTTCAAGTGTCATTTGATCGATACCAAAATGTGCTTCTGCAGAAAGTTCTGATCCTTGTCCTGTCTCAAAATACATTACTTGAGGTCCAGTGCCAGTTCCTTGTTTTAATGCAAGATGGCGAGCTTCCGCTATTAACTCTGCTGATATTCCAAAAGAGCGATTAGCTACTTCTGTTCCAGCAATACTTTGGAAAATCATATCCGCTGGAGCACCTTGTTCAATTGCTTTCATTTGCGTTGTAACATGAGCTAAAACACAGTTTTGAGTTGGGATTTGCCATTCCTGAATAAAATCTTTTGTCGCATGAAGTAATCGCTTCACACTTTCAACAGAATCATCTACTGGGTTTATCCCAATAACTGCATCTCCTATTCCATAAGACAAGCCGTCCTTCAATGAGGCAATCATACCGTCTACATTATCTGTCGGATGGTTCGGCTGAAGTCGAGACGAGATAGTACCTTTTTGACCGATTGTAATATTACAAGTTGAGAGAATTTCAATTTTATTGGCTGCATGAACTAAATCGAGGTTAGACATGATTTTAGCAGTAGCCGCTATCATTTCTGAGCTTAACCCTTTACTAATACGTTTTAGTTCTCTATCTCCAACTTCATTGCTTAAAATATATTCTCTTAACTCGGCGACGCTCCAGTTTTTTATTTCTCCATAAACCTTCTCGTTTAAGTCAGCCTCAATAATTTGGGAAACCTCATCTTGCTCGATTGGTATTAATGGGTTATTACGAATATCGCTTAAAAGTATTTCACTTAGTACAGATTTTGCTGCGATTCTTTCTTGTACCGTTTCGGCTGCAACTCCTGCAAGGCGATCTCCTGACTTTTCTTCATTCGCTTTCGCCATAACATCTTTTAAATCTTGGAATTTATAATTTATTCCACCTAAAGTTGATTGTAAGTTCACTTTTGAAAGCCCTCCTTTACGACGAGTGAAATGTTAATGTTTTCACTACTACCGGTACTACACCAGAGTCTAGTACTTTACCAATATCCATATAATCTCCGTGATCTACGCTAACTTGGTCGATGCAAATAATGCTTTGTTTTACTTGCATTGCAAGCAATGTTTGCCCAATGACTTTAGCGTGATCGGTTTGTAAAACAAGTACGATTGGTAGTGCTGGATCGGGCCGCTTATCCATTACTCGAATAATTGCTTCCGCTAATTTTTGAATATCTCGGAAGCCCATATACGGCAGTTCGGAAATATACAATGCGAAATTCTGACCTTCTCGTGTTGCATCATACATATCAATCGCGCTTTTAATTGCTGCATCAAAATCTGCTAATCCTTCTAAAAAGTTGGATCGAAAGTTAAAATTGTACACAGGTACATTTTTTATAGGCAACTCTTTCGATGCAATTTGGATTGTAGCCCCACTTATTTCGGTTGTTTGCGTCCCGGCTCCTAACACTGTTGCACGCACCGTTTCAATTGGCTCAACCCATTCAAATTGCTGCAATACTTCAGCTTGTTGCAGATCAACGGCTAGACTTTGACCAATGTCATCATATTCTGCTGGTTGATATGCATTTAGCTCATGATTGTATATACATTCAGAAATTCCCCCTGAAAATGTAATTGTTTCTACATTCTCTTTCCAGTTCGGTGAATGTCCTAGCAGCAATACTCGATCTTTTTCTTGCACTTCATTTCTCAAAATTCGCCCGAGCGATTCCGACATGAATTGTGTCACAAATCTAATTCCGGCTGCATTCGTTAAATCTCCTACTTGCAATGAAATACCTTGTTCTTCTAACAAGCTTTTCACAGGAGGAGAAATAGATTTGATCTTCCCGTTTTGAAACTCTATTAATCTTCCACCTATATGCATCGTACAAGTACCAAGCAATTCTTTATCTTTGTATACTGCAATATTCGCAGTCCCTCCACCAATATCAATATTGGCAATAACTTTCCCAGTTCGTGCAGAATAATCAAAAGCACCTGAGCCTTTTGCAGCAATAATTCCCTCTAAATCAGGGCCAGCTGTAGCTACTAAAAAATCTCCCACTTCGTTCGATAAATAGTGAAGCATCTCTTTTGCGTTATGCTTCGTTGCGGTTTCACCAGTAATAATAACTGCACCAGTTTCGATTTCTTTCGCTTCAATACCAGCTTTCACATACTCCGCTCGAATAATCTTTTCTACTTCTTCCACATGAATCGTTGTAGCATCTTGCAACGGTGTCCGAAATATCGGACTTTTATATATAATTTCTTTATCAACAATTTCAATTCTTGGAACATGTGTCGTTCCAGCAACATTCATTAATGAAAATCGACTAATAATTAGTTTCGTTGTGCTTGTGCCTATATCAATTCCAGCACTAATCATTGTTTCCTTTTTACTATCAGAATTGAACACATTCACACCCCACTTTTTATTAATCAAATTCTTTTACTAAATGAAGTTAAAAAAGCGCCTTTACATACCACGTAGAAAAATCTACGTGGAGTAAAGGCGCCTTTGCCGTTTCATTCACTTTTGCTTGATAAGTGTTAATATATCAAAGATTTCGAGAACTGTAAAGCTGATCAGTGAACAATAAACATTCATCTTGTGCATCCACTACATAACTTTTCATCGATTCCATATCACTTATTTCCACTAGTTTTTTTAGATGTTCAATACCCGTTCCATTAGTAGCCGAAGTAATAACAATGGGGCCATATGAAATGACCGAACGAATCATATTAATCGATCGTTCTAAATTCGCATCTGGATGATCACTTTTCGTAATAACCCCAATCGGTAGCTTTGTAAAAGCTGTACTAAATCCCGGTGGAAAAATCATTTTTCCATTTGTTGCATCTTGCAAATAAAAGACATGTGTTACTTCTAATGCCGTAGCCATAATGTTTTTATAAAAAAACGGATTCTCCGTGTATTCACCCGGAGTGTCGACAATCCAGTCATAATAGATCAACGATTGCGTTTTAACAGCAGGTACTGCCTTACCTAGCAAAGCATTTGTAAGCGTGGACTTCCCTGCTCCTATTGAACCGATTAACATTGCTCTATTTTTCATGGTATATGCACATCCCTATGACTTCGTTATTTCCGCTGGCGTATAGCCTAATCTTTCAAACAAAAAACGATTAATCTCTTGCATCGCCATGTCCACCTCTGAAACACTGCCAACAATAACAAGACTTCCAGTAAAGCGATCTAAGAAACCGATTCTTACATTTGCTGCTTTTGTTGCCAAATCCCCAGCTATAATAACCGTTTCACTTGGCGTACATGTCATAATTCCCAATGCTCCAGCTTCTTGAATACCAAGCTTCACAAACATATCTGGATCTGGATTTGCGATTAAATGACTTAATGTAATTTGTTTCCCTGGAACGAACTCTTGTATAAACCTTTTTTTCTCTTCGCTCATCGAACCACTCCTTTTCTATGGCGAAAACTACGCTTTAACAGGTACTTCTCCATCTTCTAAATACTCATCTTTTCTAATAATTCCAGCAGCTCGATCCTGTGCTTCCAGCTTCAACGCTGTTGGAACCGATAGCCAATACGCAATTAAAATTGCACAAATACCTGCCGTTAACTTCCCTAATATAACCGGTAAAATAATATTCGGTTGGAAGTTTGCTGTGAACGATAAATGATCTCCCAATAAGAAAGCCGCACATACACCAAATGCAATATTGATTACTTTATCTTTTGGTCTCATATATCGAATTAGTGAGAACATCGCTAAAATATTTGCAACCGTAGCTAAAATACCAGCGCTACCTACAGATGTAAGACCAATTTTGCGTCCAGCTGCCTCTAACGGTGTCGAAGCATATTTACGTAATAAATAAACCATTGGGAATGCTCCTGCTAACATAATTCCGATATATCCCGCCGTTTCAAGCGCTCGGAATTGATCTGCTTCGTCTGCCATAATTGGATCGAAGCCCCATGCTCCAAAAATAGTAGTAAACAAGCCTGTGAAAACTTCCACAATCGAGAATACTAGCACTAGTTTAATAGCTGCATCCATTACTCGTCCAAAAATCATGAACCCTTTAATCATAATTCCAGGGAAAAATTTCAGTCCACCGGCGATCAAAAGAACAAAAATGAGCAACGGTGTTAAGTTTATGAATATTTGTCCATAACTAATGACAAACTCATACGTTGATTCTGATGTTGTACTAATAACATCGCGTACCCTTGTATCAAATAATAACACTAAAACAGATGCAATGAATGCACCAATTGGAATTGTTAATACACCTGACATAATTCCAAGTGCCATATATTTATGATCCCTTTTATCAAGCATTGCTAGTCCCATTGGAATCGAGAATACAATTGTTGCTCCAGCCATATATCCTACAATAAGTGCCATAATCCATCCTTCATAGGACTCTTTCAATGCATTTGCTAATTGATAGCCCCCCATGTCCGATGCTAAAATTGCCGTTGCCGCAATTGCAGGATCTGCTCCAATCGTATGAAAAATTGGTCCTACAAATTTATCGATAAACCATGTTAAATATGGAATAGAAGCCATAATACCTGCTGCTGGTACGAAAATATGACCTACTGCATGAAGACCAGACATAAACTCTTTTCCAAGACCATTGTCTGGATCTTTAATAGCTGCAAACGCACCCATCACTGCACAAATCATAATTATGTACACAACTACTGTACCTATCATTGCCATAATAATTTCCCCCTAAGTTATAAGATTGATATGTGAACTATCTCCTTGAGTTTTCATTCCCCGCTATTTGAATAGCTAACACCCCCCTAAAGAAATACAAAAAGACACTTAAAGAATATATTCCTTAAGCGCCTTTGCTTTTTTATTTACTTGTATTGTAAGATGATTTCCTGAGCAAGTGACTCCATTGTCATCTGCCTAGACATACTTGTTTCTCTCAACTTTTTGAAAGCCTCTTGTTCTGTTAATGCTTCTTCTTGCATTAAAATCCCTTTTGCGCGCTCAATCACTTTTCTTTTCTCAATCTCTTGGTGTGCATTTTGAATTTCTTGCTTTAGACGATTTGCTTTAGCAGATTGATGTAAGGCAATTTCCACTGCAGGAATTAGATTTGCTCCCGATATTGGTTTAACCAAATATCCAACAATATTATCTTGTTGAGCTTTTTCGACAAATTCTTTTTGACTATATGCAGTAATAAGAAGAATCGGCAAATCTAGCTGACTCGCAATTATTTTACTAGCTTGTAACCCATTTATCTTTGGCATCTTAATATCCATTAAGATAAGATCTGGTTTATGTAAAAATGCTAGCTCTATCGCTCTATCGCCGTCTCCTGCCTCACCTACTACTTCATAGCCATGATCTTGTAGCATCAGTTTTATATCCATACGAATAATGGATTCATCCTCAGCTATCAATATTTTCTTTTTCATAATAGATAACGACCTCCGAACTGATGGGAAACGTTATAACCGCATGCGTTCCTTGCTCTGTAGGTAAATATCTAAATTCCCCATTTAAATCATTTATCACTAGATTTTGGACGATTTCAAGCCCAAGTGATAATTTTGGCTTTTCCATCCCGACTCCGTTGTCGAAAATATGAAGCTCTAAGAAATCCTTGTCTGAAAAAAAGTCTACCTCTATTTGGCCTTGTGCATCCTCTGGAAATGCATGTTTAAGCGAATTTTGTACAAGCTCATTTATAATAAGCGCAATTGAAACCGCTTTCCGGGATGTTGTTAATATTCTATTTCCATTTGACTGAATAATCAAGCTAACTTTTTTATTTATTTCATTTAACACCATTGTTGATGATATTTTTTTCGTTAATTCGACGATATTTACGTCCTCATCATCTGCATTTGAATTGGCGAGAATTAGCTCGTACACAGAAGAAATACTGTATATTCTATTCAGTGTATCTTCAAAATAGACCTTACTTTCTTCCGGAAACCCTTTTCTCATCTGAAGTCTTAGAAGACTAGCAACTGTTTGAAGATTATTTTTAACTCGGTGATGAATTTCTTGAATAACAACAGATTTCATCATCAACTCTTTTTCTTTCGTGCGTAGTTCCGTGACATCTTGAATAATAATAAGTGTCCCTTTTAAATGATCTTTTTCTTTCATCCTAATTTTTTTTACGATTAGGTTTTTTCGTTCTACCGTCAAATCAAATATAAAAACATCTTCTTTAAAATCATAGACTGCCTGCAAAAAAGGTAATAAACCGATTATATTTTTATTGCGAATCTCATCTTGCTGACTTATCTCTGTTATAAAACTAACACCAACAGGATTCGCATAAATTAACTTATTTTCATTATCTGATAATAAAAAAATTTCCATTAACAAATCCGAAACAAGTGGCATTTCACTTGGATTGTTCCCAAGTATTTTACTAAGTTCTTCTTGACCAAACGAAACATTTTGTTGATCTGTCCTATAAGGTACTTGTTGGAATACTTCCTTTTCGGAAATAAGTACACCGATGACTTGATGTACACTATTTTTTATCGGGATGACGCTCTGTTCAACTGATTTTCCTTCTTGCGTAACAGCATAACCAGTATGTGATTTTTTTGCTGTTCGATAGCTGTAAAAAACACCTGGTTCAAATGATTCAAAAACAATTTTCCCGATGACAGAGTTTTCGTAAACCGCTTCCTCTGATCTTGGAAAAGCCTCTGCAACAACAATTGCATGCTCACTGTCCTTCATTTTACAGTCGATAAACATATAAGCATTGTTCAAATCTGCTTGTAATTGCAAAGTGAAGGCTATGTTATTTAAAATCACCATATCCTCCGCAGTTAGATTTGTATAGAGTTCACATAACTGCTTCAACGTATTTTTACTCAATTAATTCGTCTCGTTTCTTTTCATTGAATTATCTGAATAGATTATACTAGCAACTATTGTATAGGTCAATTCGGTAATTTTACCAATAAAAAAATCCTTCAGAAGCTATCTATCGCTACTGAAGGTTTTTTTATTATTTCCCTATTGCTCGTACAAATATTTTTTTCAAAAAATAGCCTATTACATATAAGCAAAATAGGATAAAGCCCATGAGTATAATCGACTCAATTTTTGCTGGTATATTGAATGGCTCGAGAAAAATTCGAAATAAAACAAGCATATAAATGGCCGCCGCAATACTTGTTAATAAAACGATTCCTATAATAGCAAGTTGGCTGAATGTGAGTTTTTTTATATTTTTACGCTGCTTCGCTAGCTCTGTAATAATTGCTATACCAATAACAGTTATCGTAATTGTGATTTCACCGAGATAAGCAAAGTTTATTAAATATAAAACAAGCAACATGATCATTATATATTTATAATTTTCTTCGATTTGTTTTAGCACAAGGTCACTTCCTACCTTTTAATGTTTCATCTCCATACGCAGTCTACGATGTTCACGTCTAGCAGGACCTGTTTCAAACAAACGAGTTTCTTCTTCTGTTTCTGGATGAATTCCAGCTACCAATACCGGCCTTCCATTTTCATCGACTGCAACCATTGTGACATAAGATTCTGTCGTTAACTTCTCTTCACCAGTGAGTAAATTCATAGATGTTACTCGAACATAAACTTCCATTGAAGAACGACCTGTTGAAGAAACAATAGCATCTAGTTCAATAACATCTCCGACTTTTGCTGGAGAAAGAAAATCAACGGAGTCAATAGAAGCTGTTACAACGGCTCCTTTTGCGTGTTTCATCGCCGTAATTGCAGCAATTTCATCAATATAGGCTAGTACTTTTCCACCAAAGATTGTTTTGTGATGGTTCGTATCTGGTGGCAATATTAAATGTGATTGAATTGTTCTTGATTGGCTCATTGGATTTGTATTCACCATTAGCACCCCCGTTATTTATAGTATAACACGAAGGCTAATTAGAATTAGATGATGTTGCTACACTTGTTGCCGCAATCGTAGAAATCATCATCGCTTGCTGAGCTTGTAATAGCATTTCAAGAGATGTTGCCATCGAAATTGCGGCAGCGGAATATGCATCTTTAGATGATCTTAGCTCTAAACCAAATGCGATTGGCAAGGCGGATTCCTTATACCATGAAAATAACTTCATGCCGGCAATCGATTCATAGGATGCAACAATTGTATTTAACTGTTCTTGATTTAGTTCAAGCGCTGCCATGAATCCAATGACTGGATACTGGGCCATGGATGTTTTTATTTTTACACTTTTTAACCCGTCTCGAATAATTATCGCTCTTTGTACCAGATCTTCCTCATAGTTTGGACTAGAATAGGTCAGCACTTGTGACATCCATTGCAATTCATTGCCACCGTAAAACTTCTGCTTCTTTAAGTCCATGTAATATTTATTCATCGTTTCTGCACGAACTGCTGTATCTCCAGCCATTTTCCCTAAAAACATAGCATATGGGTAGTCATCCGCAGACGTTAAAAAACGATGATGCTTTTTCATATCTTCCATTAATTGCTTCGTTCGGTCGATTTCATATGACCAACTATCTTTCTCGTCTGACATTAATAATGCGGCTAAATAAGTGTAACTATTCATTTTAAAGGAAGCTGCCTTTAATGCCTCTGCTTTTTCTAGCAATAAATCCACTGCAAGTTTCGAATCTAATCCTTGTGTGTCGAGTGTTGCAACAAACAATGGATTTAGATGGGAACGCAGTGGGGAAAATATCCCTACACTCTTTTTAAGATAGGAAGCTATTTCATCGAAACGTGCCTCTTCAAATTCTTTTTCTAATGTTACGTAATAACCAGCCAGAGATAAGGTTACACGCTTATCAACAGACCAACCTAAAACTTTTTTGAGCTTATTAAATGTTTCTTCTATTTTCTGATTTACCATTATGCATTCTCACTCCTTTTCTTTTTTACGAAATTTGCACTATAATGGTTTCACTATTTGTTATACTTATTTTAACTATATTCAGAAAAGTAGGTGTCAATTATGCGAATTAATAAATTTTTAAGTGAAGCCGGAATTGTTTCCAGACGTGGCGCTGACAAATGGATTACGGATGGCAGAGTAATCATTAATGGCCAAAAGGCAGAACTCGGGAGCCAGGTAGAAGCTGGAGATGACGTGAGAGTAGACGGAAAACAAATCGTTGTCGAGCAGCCTTTAGTGTATATTGCTTTAAACAAACCAGTTGGTATTACGAGCACAACGGAAAGACATATAAAAGGCAATATTGTTGATTTTGTTAATCACCCACTTCGTATTTTCCATATCGGTCGTTTAGATAAAGACTCAGACGGACTCATTTTGCTGACAAATGACGGTGATGTGGTCAATGAAATTCTCCGCGCAGAAAATAAACATGAAAAAGAATACATTGTTACCGTGAATGAAAAAATAACGGATTCGTTTTTAGAAAAAATGGCAGCTGGCGTAAACATACTCGACACAAAAACACTCCCTTGCAAAGTAAAGAAAATTGGAACAAATACGTTTAATATTATTTTAATGCAAGGATTAAACAGACAAATTAGAAGAATGTGCTCCGCACTTGGATTTACTGTGAGGAGTCTTCAACGGATCCGAATTATGAATATTACAATGGATGGTCTCAAAACAGGAGAGTGGAGAGATTTAACCGAAATAGAGAAAAATGAATTGTTTACGACACTAAATTATTCACCAAAAAGATAACTACATTGCTTTTTTATAAAAGAGGAGGCGAATTGAATGTTAGCATTGAAAAATACAGAAAACTTAACTGGTGCGTCAATTAGTGGAGATTATTGGGACTTGGATGAACTTTGTACAGCACTTTATCATATTACTGGAGATGAAAATCGCTATTTTAATTTACAGGGCTCGCGTATGCGTTTATTAGGTATTACCTATGATTTGCGCCATGCGTACCAAGGTGATCGAAATATTGAGTTTGTTTTCAATGGGCTTCATAAAGAATGGATGAAGCAACATGATTTTATTGCCCCTGATAAAAATGCCTATTATTCAGTAGAAATCTTATGGCCTGAACTAATCTATGCGTTATTTGCGATCAATGACTTTATTAAATTATATAAAAAAGATAAACATGCAACTGATTTTGATATACATATTGTAACTATACGAAAATTTCAAGGAATTATTGCAGAAGGATTAAAAGAAAATATGTCGGGTGAAGAGCATAAGGCCCTTCTTGCTACTATTTTCGAGCCTACTGCAACGGTCGATGAATATGCGATTCAATATATTGATATGTTGAACTTATCCTATATCGGAATGATGAAGGAACAACGCACGAAAGCTTTCTCTACTGTTGCCAAAAATATTGTAGAGGAAAATCAAGAATATCAATCTATTAAACAACAAGTAATTGCTGAGGCAAATAAAACAAAAAGCTCTATTCATGATTTAAGGTTGAATGTAGAATATCCAGAAGACATTGAATGGTAAAAACAATCACCTTGACATAGAACCAAATGGTTTCGTATAATTCAAAATACGAAACCATTTGGTTCTATTTTGATTTTAGAAAGAAGGAAGTTTAATGGAAAATACACTACAAGATATTACACAAGTCATTGTTCTAAATGCCCCGATTCAAAAAGTATGGGATACCGTGTCTACTTCAGATGGTATTGCTTTATGGCTCATGCCAAATGACTTCCAGCTAGAAGAAGGGTATGAATTCCATATCCAATCACCTTTTGGTCCATCTCCTTGCAAAGTAACAGAAGTAAGTCCTCCAAATAAACTTTCCTTTACATGGGATATAGATGGATGGTTTGTTTCATTTATTTTAAAAGAGGTCGGGGACAAAACGGAGTTCACGCTTATTCATGGCGGGTGGAAACAACCAGATACGCTTATTACAAAAGCAAATCAAAAAAGTAGTGTTATTCGTGAAACAATGGCTCAAGGTTGGGTAGGACTGGTACAAGAGCGCCTTCGAAAGGTTGTTGAAGGGTAAATGTCCTCTTCAGCGCAAAAGTATGATGTATTTCAAGCAATCGCAGACCCAACTAGAAGAGAAGTTCTAAGACTACTTGCGGAGAATGAATTGCCTATCTCGGAAATTACCTCCTACTTTCCAATGAGTCGTACAGCTATTGCCAAACATCTTCACATACTTTCAGAAGCAGAACTGGTCCATGGACGAAAGGTTGGTAGAGAAAAAAGATATCGACTCCAACCAGAATCTTTCGCCGAATTACGCCAATGGCTATCTTATTACGATCAATTTTGGAATAACAAACTATCTATCCTTAAGCATGTAGTTGAAAACGTGGAAAGTGATGAATTACAAGTCATTAAGACTGAAACAAGTAATAGAAAAAAATAAGTAGCTTTTTTGCTTAAACAAAAAGACCGACAGCAAAACATGTCGGTCTTTCTTACTTTTATGAATTCCCAGCTACACGCTTTTCTAGCGGCTGGAATAATTTCTTTTTATCCATGTCTGGTCTAATTGCTTCCAATTGTTCCAATGCAATTTTTGCACCGAAGTCCATTCCTTGGCACCCACCAAGTAATAGTAAATCTCCTTCAGCTACTTCCTTTAAACTATGCTCAATTGCTGCCGGTAACTCTTCGTACAAGTGAACATGAATGCCCGCTTGATCCATCACTTCTTTAAACACGGCAAGCTCTGCATCCGAGACAACATCCTTTTGTGTAACATGGGAACGGCTAAGTGTTGCTACCACCTCATGAATACCCAGTCTTGGTGCCCATCTTGCAATTGCCTCTGCGTTTTCTTTATTTACCGTAACTCCTCTATCTCCACGAATCGCATACACAAGAGAAATTCGATTGAAATCCATTTTTTCTAATGTGCCTAGCGTTATATCTATATTCCCACTATTAGCAAAGTGATCATCAATAATTTTATAGTCATCTTCGAAAATGATTTCAAAACGACGTTCTACTCCAACAAATTCATACAAGCTTTTTTGAATCGTTTCCACTGGCACTTCACATAATAAACCAATGACAATGCTCACCATCGAGTTATATACAGAATGGAAACCAGGTGTTGAAAGTTCTATATTAAACTGTTGTTTCGGGATGACAATATCTTCTGTCACTAAATCGCGTGTAATCTCCACGATGAAATTTGCGCGACCTGTGGATAAATCTAAATCTCTACAAATAACATCTGCTGTTTGATTTTCTACACCAATTGTAATAACCGTTGCTTTTGTCTTATCAATCAACGAAGCCGAAAATTCATCATCTAAATTTAAAATAGCTACTTTATCTTCTCCAGCATGACGAATCAAGCTTGATTTATGTTCAAAATAATTTTCAAAAGAATTATGCAAATCAATATGCTCACGACTAATATTATTCAACGTGACAATATCAAAATCAACGCAGCCCACTCGATTTAACTCAAGTGCTGAAGACGAAACTTCCATCGTAGCATGCGTTACTTCTGCATCCACCATTTGGGCAAAGAAACGTTGTAAATCAAGTGATTCTGGAGTTGTTAGCTCAGATGGTTCAGCATAATCTCCAATTTTCACAACAACTGTACCCATTAATCCTGTCTTCAAGCCATGATTTTCTAAAATAGCATTTGTCATAAAGGAAGTAGAAGTTTTTCCGTTTGTTGCTGTAATGCCAATCGTTTTTAGTTTACTTGTCGGATGAGCATAAAATGCATCTGCTAATGCCGCAAGTGCAAATCGTCCGCTTTCTACTTTATATTGCGGAACGTTTAGATCTTCTATAAATTCTTCCACAACAAGTGCTACTGCACCATTTTCTACTGCTTGTCCAGCAAAACGATGTCCGTCTGCCTTAAATCCTCGAACACAAACAAACACTTGTCCAGCTTCTACTTTACGTGAATTATATGCGAGTCCAGTTATTTCTAGTTGTTCATGATTTTTGACATCCATGATTTGTATATGGTCCATTAATTTTGTCAGTTCCATCAAAATGCCCACCTTATATTGTAAAATATCTTCATTTAAGTTTACCCTAATTCGATTTAGAAGGAAACTGAAAGGACAACAATCCAATTTGGAAATTCCTTTTTAATTTGAGGATAAAGTATGATACTTATTCATCTTCAAAAATAGAAAAACCGAGAAAGCTTTTGCTCCCCGGTTTTGTATTACTTTTTATAATGTTCTTTACAAAATGCAAGTATTTCTGCTTCTTCTTCCTCTTCTAAAGCAAAGTCTAAAATAGTCGCTGTGCTTCTAGCCATGAAATGGTATTGCACAATACGCTCGCCTACTTCTCCAACTGCTAAAATTACGCGCAGGTCTAAAGATTGTCCTTCTTCATATAGCTCATCGTCTTCTGGAACTTCAATTCCTAATAACAACTCATAGCGATCTCCAACAATAATTCCTGTTGGATCATTTATCTTGCTAACCTCATAGGATGTAATATTCACAAAGTCCACCTCCATTCCTTCAGTGTACCACCTTTTAGTAAAAAATAAGCCGAATTCTAGTTTATTGTTATAATGAATACAGTATAACATCTAAAGGAGAGATTCTGTTGAAGTTTAGCCCTGAAAAAATGATCTACATTGTCGTTCCCATTTATCTATTGTTTCTAGTGTTCGGACAAAAAATGAATGATATTCTCTATTCCATTCTTTCTTTTGTACTTGGTATTACAATGCTAGTTCTTGCGGTTATACTTCTTCGAAAACAATTGAAAGCCCGTAAAAAGTCTTAAAACCCTGCCAGTATAGCAGGGTTTTTGTCATTCCGTCTAGATTATGCAAATTGTTCTTCTATTCCATTCATGACCAAATATGCGCCCTTTGAAACATTTGCACACACCGCTAATTGAAGATTAGAAACTGGATAATGGGCTGAATGAAAACTTACTCCAGGGTCATATCCCATTACATGGTACTTGAAAATAATATCCTCTTTTTTCTTAATCCATACTCCATATCCGTAAAAGTCATCGCCATCTTCCTGAACATGAGGTTTGAGTAATTCATTTGTTAAGGATTTGTTTAAAAGCAAATGAGTTGAAAGAGCATCCCAAAATTTCACCATATCCTTCGCAGTTATGAAAGCTCCTCCATCAGATCCCCCTTGAACAGGTAAAGAATACACATTTGTTCTCCATGAACCGTCTTCCTTTTCTATGTAACCAGTTGCTACCTTTCCAGGAAGTGAATCAAAAGCAAAATAACCCGAATCAGTCATTCCCGCCTTTGCAAAAATTCTTTTTTCCACATACTCCGTAAATACAAGCCCACTTACTTTTTCTACAATTAAACCCAATAATATATAGCCAGCGTTATTGTAATGAAAACGTTCTCCAGGAATAAACTTCATATGTTCCTTTTGAAATAGCGGCAAAAAATCTGCCAGTTTCCTCATATGATACATAGGCTTTTCTATCCATAATTCCTCAAAGTCATCCATCACTTCTTCATCAAAATAATCTGGAACACCTGAAGTATGAGTTAATAAATGATGTATCGTAATTGCTTCATCGAAGTAAGGAAAAACATTATCTAGACACTCCATTAATTTTGTGTCAAACGAAATTTTTCCTTCTTCTACAAGCTGACAAATAGCAACCGCCGTAAAAATTTTACAACCAGATGCAATACCAAAGCGCGTCCCTGCCTCGTTTTCCAATTGATCTGCTCGATTAGCATATCCATAGCTTAATTCTGCAAGAACAGAGCCTTTATTTTTCACAAAAATTGATCCGGAAAATGAAATTTCTTTTTGAATCTGTTCTATTTTTTCATTTGAACTAGTAATCATTTTTATTGTCCTCCGTTTTATGATTGTTAATTTATATAAACAGTTAGCCATTCGTTCGTATTTGGCTTTAGTAACTGATCTTGTACCGCTTCTTTAAAAAAGCTAGGTTCTATTAACTCTGCGAAGTTACCACCAAACCAATGTTCCACATTTTCTCTCGTCACGGCATAAGAGTGATTAGAAAAACGCATATCGATTTCTTGTAAGTTTTTAATCAATACAAAAGCAGCGGTAGCATTATAAATAACTGCTTTTTCTACTTCCTCATCACTTACTGTCTTGTAGTTTACAATGAGTATAGACTCATCAGAATTAAGCTCGATACCCTCTTTTTTATCGGCAAGAGGAAGATTATTAAACAAATTATTCGTATTAGATGCATAGCCCATATAGTCATTTTCATACGCTAACACTTTTTCAAACCTATGGGTTGCAGTGCTTAACTGAGTTTCTTTATCTTCTTCTGATTTCACTTGATTGTTTCTCAACACATAAAATACTCCCAATAGAAGTACGAGCGCTGCTCCAACTGCTAACCAGATAGTTTTTTGCATATACTTCTCTCCAATTTTATCGAATCGTCATTTTTCCTTCATCGGATATAACAATCCGCTCACCTTTAGAAAGCTCTATCTCTAATGGATACGTTTCTGCTAGTCTTTTTGAAAAATACCATCTTCTTTTTGGAGGAACTAAAAGAATGAATGTATTTCCGCTCCCTAAAAAATTTAATGCTGTCGGCTCAATTTCTACATGACCTGAAATAGGGATACCAATATCCTGCAACCGTTCACCAACTTCTGTTACAAACGGAGTCGTAATACTAACCTCACTTAAATTGATAAATGACTCTACACTAAAATCGCTCCACTTATCTACATTTCTTCTTGCAATTAGTTCAATTACATTACCAGCAGGATCTTCAAAATAAATAGAATCCGCCTCGAACCGTGGATAATATACCTCATTTAAACCTTCTTCTCTATTTAACTCCACTCGCTCCATCGCCCAATGCTTCGCAAGTGTGAACTGATTACCTGGAATATTAACAGCAAAATGATAGATTGCCGCTCGAGTGGATTCACGGAAAGTGAGCGTAGTTGAACCGATAGAAACAGTAAAATGATCTACGTCTGTTTCGAGCATATGTAGCCCTAGTACATTTCCATAGAATCCTTTCAATTGCTTTAATTTATTCGTATACAAAGTTACTGCCTTGAACATATTTCCACCCCATTATTTAATATCGATCAATTCAAAACGCTCGCAAACTAGTAATATATCCTCCGAAAATTCCATTCCTACTTCACTTAATGCATCTGTGAAAAATGTGACATGTACCTTTTTCCAATAATCGTATGAACGATCTCCTTCACCTTCTGCATGTGCAAATTCTTCTGATACTTCGTTCATCGGAGTTATTGCCACTTCTGAAGTTCTAATAATACATACCGGCTCGTCTTTACTACTCAATACAATACTATAGTCATCTACTTTCGGAAGTGGTGCATTTTCTAATTCATAAAAAACATGTCCCGAACAAGTTGCTGACTTCGTTCCTTCTATCACTAATTGCACTAATGCATCTGGATCTGCGCCAAATTGCCATGCACTAACTGATTGTGGTTTTTCTTTCCCTGCCCAAAAATGATCCCAATAATTTTGCGCTTGCTCATTCATCATACATTCCTCAATTCTACTTTTTCCCTCTATTATCAGTATAGTTAAAACATTTCGTTTTCACAATAAAACAACAAGAGTTCATTACCATGCAGTTCATGTTATATTTTAATAAAAGGAGTGGCTTTATATGACCAATAAACTATATTATCAAGACGCTTATATACAAACATTTTCTGCGAAAATAACGAAACAACAAAAAGATGAAAAAAACCACCCTTATGTGGTGCTAACAGAAACAGCATTTTACCCTACTGGAGGCGGACAGCCTCATGATACTGGTACATTAAATGGTGTAGCGGTGACCAATGTGGAAACAATTGAGGAAGAAGTTAGACATTTTCTTGCGGAAAGTCTGCCTGAAGAAACCGAGTATGTAGATGGTTCTATTGATTGGAAACGACGATTTGATCATATGCAGCAGCATGCAGGGCAGCATATTTTGTCTGCAGCTTTTGCGAATTTATTTGACCTTCAAACGGTTAGTTTTCACTTAGGAAAAGACAGTGCAACGATTGATTTAGATATCGCCGAAGTAACGGAACAACAGCTAAAAGAAGCGGAATCACTTGCAAATCAACTTATTTTAGAAAATCGTCCTGTTGAAACAAAGTGGATAACAGAGGAAGAGCTTGTGCATTATGATCTTCGAAAAGAAACGGCCATTAGAGAAAATATTCGATTAGTCAAAATTCCAGATTTCGATTATAACGCTTGCGGGGGGACTCACCCAAATACAACAGGACAAGTTGGACTGATTAACATATTACATACCGAAAAACAAAAACGTATTATTCGTGTAGAATTCGTTTGCGGAGAAAGAGTTCTTACACACTTACACCGAAAACAACAAGTAATCGTAGAACTGGTAAGCAAACTAAGTTCTCCTGAAGATAAATTAGTAGATGCGGTGAATAGCTTATTAGAAAACGGAAAGACAGTAGACAAACAAATGACTGACTTAAATGAATCTCTTTTACAGTACGAAGCAAAAGAACTATTAATGATGGAGAATCGATCCGTTATTACGTCTATTTTTGAAAAACGTACTATCCAAGAACTACAAAAACTAGCCAAAATAGTAGTCGCACAATCTCCTGAAAAAATTTGTATCCTTCTTTCCGAAAATGGGGACCGCGTGCAATTAGTTGCTGCAAAAGGTGAATCAGTTGGTCCAAACATGAAAGAGCTTATTTCAAGCATCCTACCTCTTATCAATGGTAAAGGTGGAGGCAATGATACAATCGCTCAAGGTGGTGGTGAAAGTGGCCTACTCTCAAGTGAACAACTATTAGCAAAGGCACTCGAAAACATTCATTCTTAACCGCCGTTCCCAAAAAATCCTTCTTACATATAGTATGTTGATAATGTAGTGAGAGGAGGATTTAAAAGCATGAATCAATTTCCCTTTTTTCCAGGTCAAGGAGGTAATCAGTTTTTCCCAGGACAAATGATGCCACCTCCTGGACAATTTCCGGGCCAATTCCCAGGATTTCCGGGTCAGCCAGGACCATCATTTCCACCTAGTTTTCCACCACCTGGTCAGCAAAACCAAGAAGGAAATGCACCAACTAGTCCGCCTCCGTCCTTTGTTCCCCAGCAGCAATCTGTAAGCACTTTTGCTGTTGATCCAGGATCTATAAGAGGCTGCTTATATCGCAACACTTTCATCTGGCTTAGAAATGGCAGTTCTTTCTGGTTCTTCCCAACATTCGTTGGCAGACGATCTGTTTCCGGGTTTAGATGGACTGGGCGTATGTGGACTTTTTACGGCACAGACTTAAATAGAATCTCTTCTTTTCAATGTTTTTAATACATGTGAAAACGCGTACTTCGTATGCGTTTTTTTATGCTGATTTTCTATAAGCACGTAGCGAGGTTTTAATAGAAGAATAGGACCCTACCGCTGCAGCACTATAGAAAAATCCCATGAAAATACCTGCTGATAAATGATGTGGGTGACTAATGAAAATAGAAATAACTAATCCTAGTGCTGTAGCAAGTGTTGGAACATATTGCGGTGGGATGTGAAAGGTTTTCTTTCCTATCTCTGTTATTAAAATTATTAATGGCACCGCCCAAAGTGAATCCCAGACGTTTGTATGAATAATCGGAAACTCTGTCATTAATATCTGCTCCTTCTAAAAAAACCTTTTTCAATTAGCATGCGCTAAAGCATTATATCCATACAAAATAATGTGGAGAGATAAAAGAATCTGATTAACATTCACGCAGATTTTCCAAATACTTTACAAACTTTAAAATTCGATTTAAAATATATTTACCTAAGTAAGTATATTTTACACACTATACGTAAAGGAGCATTCTACATAATGAACCCTCTTTTCCATGAACTCTTTCAAAAATCCCGTTTTTTAACAAATGTACTTAATCTGTCTTTAAAAGAACACGACCTCTATGCTTCTCAGTGGTCAGTCCTATTTTGTGTAAAAAAACATGAAGAAATGTCCTTAACACAAATATGGAAATACTTAAATGTAGAAGCCCCTACGATAACTCGTACAGTAAATCGCTTAGTTGAGCTAGGGTGGATTGACATTCTTCCAGGAGTTGATCGACGTGAGAAAATCGTTAAATTATCAGAACGTGCTTTACATAAGTTTCCTGAAGTTGAAAAAACCATGATAGAGTTTGAAAGAAACATGTCTGAAAATCTTACGAAAGAAGAAGAAATACTTCTTCTGAAACTTTTAAAAAAAATGTAGTAAGCAAGGTGGAAATCTGTTTTGAAGAAAAAAGAACCTATATGGACAAAAGTATTTATTAGTTTGTTCCTAACAAATTTTTCTATTTTTATTATTTTTTACGGTTTAGTTTCTGCGCTTCCTTTGTATGCAATAGATGTTTTGTCTCGCTCAGATGAAGATGCTGGATTATTAATGACGACTTTTTTAATTTCCGCAATTATTGTTCGACCTTTCACTGGGAAGATTTTAGATCTTGCAGGAAAGCGAAAAATGCTTTGGATAAGTTTATTCTTTTATTTAATATGTACAAGTCTATATTATTTTATAGAGCCTTTTGAATCGTTATTAGTATTGCGATTTGCGCAAGGTATTTTCTTTAGTATAGCAACAACTGCGAGCGGTTCACTTGCGGCAGATAGCATCCCAGCTTCTAGACGTGGTGCAGGACTAGGTTATTTTGCCATGTCAACAAATTTAGCTGTTGTTGTAGGTCCATTTATCGCACTAACCGTAATTCAATTTTTCTCTTATAATGTATTATTTCTATTACTTACTGTGTTTCTTATCCTTGGTGCAATTACAGCTTCTTTCATACCAGCGGATAAGAAATCAGTTACATCCTCTGCAAAAGCAAAAATAACTTGGAATGACTTATTTGAGAAAAAAGCATTACCCGTTGCATTAATTGCTAGCTTTGTTGCTTTTTCATATGCAAGCATCTTGTCATACCTATCAATATATTCTCAGGAAAAAGGTTTATTACACCTAACAAGTAGCTTTTTTGCCGTATTTGCTGCAGTTATGCTAGTAACTCGACCTTTCACTGGCAAAGTTTTTGATGAAAAAGGACCTAAATTTGTTATTATTCCCGGTCTAGTTTCCTTTATTATAGGGCTTGTTTTACTCGCCTATATGGACTCTCCCATACTCTTTTTACTAGCTGGTGCATTTGTCGGTCTCGGATATGGAGCAATTGTACCGAGCTTTCAAGCGCTTGCAATTCAATCTACAGGCCCTACAAGAAGTGGTTATGCTACCGCTACTTTCTTTACGCTATTCGATACAGGTCTTGCTATAGGTTCCTATATCTTAGGACTTATCGCTACGAAACTTGGCTATCAAAATTTATATTTATTCTCCAGTATCATTCTCGTATTCACACTTATTGTTTTTATAATAAGACAAAATAAACAGAGCAACTGACTTAATCCAGTTGCTCTGTTTTTTAAACAAATTCTTTTTCTTTTTCAATCCAGCTAATTAAAGTGTTCAATAAAGAAATAACAACATTAGAGGCTTCTTCTATACGTTGCAAGTCTTGTTCAGCACCTGCTATATTTCCTTTTTGATAATTCGATGCAGCATCCTTTGCTGCCGCATGAACTTCCGCATGATATTTGTCGAGTTCTTTAAATTCCGGTAAATGACCGAAGCGAGCCTTTGTTTTACCTTCTAAATACCATTTTCCTAGACGACATTCTGTATGTGCAGCTACACTTTCTGGCTGAACTACTTCTAATCCGATAAACATATTATAAATTCTCCACTTCCAAAGTATATGGTCTGCCTTTGAAAGTTGTAATAATGCGGTTGAAGAAAGCTGAACACTGTTGTTTCCAATAATATCTAACCTGAATTGATTGATTTCCTGGCTCAATTCATAAATAGATGAAGAAGTGCTATTTCCTAAAACTCTAATTTCTTCTTGGAGATTTGCCATTTCCACCATTCGATGCGACACTTCATCAATAGACGCTGCCTGTTGCTCTGAAATCGCAGCTGTATTCGTCACATCTAAGTTAATCTCTTCAATAGCTTCTACTATTTTCCCTAGTAGCGGAAGCGAGTTTTTCGCGTCATCTGTAGCGAGTTTAATAATATGTGTTGTCTCCTCAATCGACTTCGATACTTCATTAGAATATGATTTCAAATGGTGTACATTATTAGATACTTCACCTAATGCAGAAACCGTATTTTCAGCAAGCTTTCGGACTTCTTGCGCTACTACAGCAAAACCTTTTCCATGCTCGCCCGCTCTTGCCGCCTCAATCGAAGCATTTAATGCCAATAAATTCGTTTGGCTTGCAATACCATTTATCAAGTCTACAACGTTCTCAATATCATCCACTCGCTTCAATAGCTCTGCGAATGTCTGGACAATCGTATTAAAGGTTTCTTCTGTTTTAAAAATTTCATCTAATGCACCTTCAATTGTCTTTTGACTATTCATTGCATACTCAACAGAATCAGAAGTTTTCCCTGAAATGCGAGAAGAAGTCTGGGCTACTTCTACAATAGACGCTGTAATTTGTTCTGTTGCGGCTGTAGATGACTGAACCTCACTTGATTGCTTATCCAACCTATAAATTAAATCCTTCATATGCATGTTTTTTGAACTAGCATCAATTAACGAAGAAACTCCTGTAATTGTTTGTTCAAGCGTACTTTCTGTTAATACTTCAATTAGTAATTGTTGGTCAACATTCACCGCTGATTGAAGTGATTTCATAAGAGAAAACGCTTTTGCAGGACGTACCCCAAAATGATAAAGCAAATGAGTAGAAACATAAAATAAGAACTGATTGAAAATAACAAGCGTTTTACCAGGTTCAAATTTATGCTTACGTAACGTACTAAAAAACTTAATCGCTTCATCTCGATATGCTTCATCTCTTGGATGCTCGAAGAATATAGTTAAATATTTCTCAATTTGAGTCATTGTAATTGGGTTAGTTCCAGTCGGAGAAATTTCCGTTAAGTAATGATGAAATATTTCTTTTGTAGAGGGTTGAATATTTTCTAGCTTAATCGAAAGCTCTTTTAAATTATCTTGATCTTTCTTCTCAAAATTATTAAAAACTAGCGTCTCTCCGAACCTTCCATCTACTTCTATATCTGTACCTCTTGTAAGTAATCCTGCCATGTCCATTTTCGGTCTAATAGAATTAATCATAATTTCCCCCAAATAATAAGTACTATTTTTTTTCATTATATCAAACTTTAATACTACAAAACACTGAATATTAACTATACTTACAAACTTATACACTACATAAGTATATTTCGCCTATATTTGGTAATACTGCAACAAGAGTACAATACAGGAGGTAATTTAGATGAAAAAACAAAGCTTTATAGGATTATTTGTAACAATCACTATACTCGGAGGCTGTAGTTTCCCATCCGTAAATGCGGATTTAAACGAAACAGTTCAAGTTTCACTGATAAATACGGAAGGTGCAAAAGTAGGACAAGCGACCCTTACCGAAAACCCAAAAGGAGTACATATCCTCTTAAAGGCTGAAGGATTAACACCTGGTGTAAAAGCAATTCATTTTCATGAAAGAGCAGCGTGTGAGAAACCAGAATTCACAACAGCTGGCGCACATTTTAACCCACAAACAAAAGAACATGGCTTTCAAAATCCAAAAGGCTATCATGCAGGAGATCTTCCTAATATAGAAGTTGGAGAAGATGGTAAAATAGAGTTAGAAACAGTTTCCCAAGCGGTAGTTCTAACCGCAGGAAAAAACAACTCACTGTTAGACGCAGATGGTAGCGCTGTTATTATTCATGAAAATGCAGATGATTATAAAACCGATCCCTCTGGAAATTCTGGCAAACGAATTGTATGTGGGGAAATTAACAAGTAGGTTGGAAGGAGAATTATATGAAAAAAATAGGATGGTTCCTGCTTTTCATCATAGCGATTTTCTTCTCTAAGCCATTATGGGAAGAACATGCAGCGCAATATGTAGACCTCTCTTTTTTAGCACCCGTTGATAAATGGGTTGATTCATTAGAAGTAGATCGTTATTTGAACGAAGCAAAAGCCTATTGGTTAGAAATTAATGAAGAACCCACAACTAAAATTTCTTCTAACGAAGAAGCAACTTCAGGAAGTGGTATTAAACTAGATCAAATCACCATCGGAATGAAAAAAAGTGAAATTGAAAAACTTTACGGCACAGCAAAGAGAGTAAGCATGAACGAATATAATTTAGTATGGCATACCTATCATGAAAACTACCAAAACTTCATGATGATATCCTATGATAAAAGCAACACCGTAAATGCTATGTTTACAAACCAACCTTCTCCGTCTTCCTTTTTAGGAGTCGATATAGATAGCACTAGAAATGAGGTCCATACTGTACTTGGAGAACCTCTTTCCAAGCTGAAGAAAGGAAACATCGTCTATATATTGCCTGAAAAAGGAGAGTATGACTTGTTTTTAATCGATGACAGCTATGTTACTATTTTCTATGATGTACATGAAAACAATACAATTACAGCTATACAAATTGTCAAGATGTCTGTTGAAAAGAATCACACATCTACATTTGGAACTCCTTCCGAAGAGCTGACAGCAGGATTTGAATATCAACTTTTCGACTTAACAAATGCCACAAGAGTTTCTCATGGCCTGTCAATCCTTACGTATGATGAATCTACTAGCGAAACGGCTCGAAAACATAGTACGGACATGGCAACGTATAATTATTTTAGCCATGAAAATTTAAAAGGGAAATCTCCATTCGACCGACTGGCAGAAGACGGATTAAAATTCACCTACGCAGGAGAAAATCTAGCTTATGGACAAGCAAGTAGTATCTTTGCGCACGAAGGATTAATGAATTCAATCGGCCATCGTAACAACATATTAAGCACCGACTATACCTTTTTAGGAGTAGGAACGGCGTTCAATAAAGAAAATACTCCCTACTACACCGAGAACTTCTATTCAAAATAACGGAAAAAACGTGTTGTAAGTGGCTACTGGACCACTCACAACACGTTTTTTATTCGCTCTATTTAATATGCTTCAATGCTTCTCTTTTACTTAAAGGAGCCAGCTCGTTATTATGGACGAATTGGCGCACTACTTCAGGGTTTGTTTTTGCATACTCTCTCAATACCCATCCTATAGCCTTTTGGATAAAAAATTCTTTTGATGCCGCATGCCGTATAATCGTCGCAAAAAGGAGCTCTTCATTTGTATCTTTTTTAAATTTTAATTGATGTAAAATAGAAGCACGGTTTGTCCACATATTAGCAGATTTAGCCCACTCGACCATAACGGCTTCTCCTTCTGCTCTATTCATCTTCACTATTCCGCCGACAAGACCCGGAGCTATTCCATCCACACTATCCCACCAAGACTTTTTTTCGATGAGCTTTTGACAGAAAGCTAAGTCATCAATCGTAAGCTGCTTTTTGAATTGAGCTAATAACTCGATTGCAACATACTGATACTCTCGTTCATCTAATTCAAAAAGAGCCCATACTTCTTGTTGCATCAACTCAAGAGAAGGAAGTTCATTTTCCTTTACAATCGTATAAAAAATTTGTCTTCGCTCGGGTGTTTTTATCCCTAAATATGGAAATTTATTCTTCATATATTTTGCCATTGGTCCTGCCTTTTCTTCATCTCGATGCGGCTCCATATAGCTTTTAACTAACTCTGTAGACCATGTTCGTTTCATATACATTCCCCTTTATTACTTCAAATGGAACCCTTTACTTGATAGAAAATCCGCCATATGTGGACGACGTGGCTTCTCCAAAAAATCTGCCATTTGCTTCGTCCAAGTCGCAACTTTTTGGTTCGCTCCACGGCTCACATAATAGTCGGCCATTGTTTGATCGTATTCCTTTAAAAGCTTCTCGTAATCTGAATCATCATATGTATTTTCATGTAATATTGCCGCAACTGGTAAGCGTGGCTTCACTTCATTCTGCTGATCTGGCACACCTAAAGTAATCGCAAATAAAGGAAAAACGCCCTCAGGTAAATTAAATAATTGACTGATAGTAGCTGGCTCATTTCGCACACCACCGATGAAACAAATTCCATATCCTTTTGACTCCGCAGCTATTACTAGGTTTTGAGCAAATAACGCAACATCCACTGTTCCTACTAACACGTTTTCTGTTGTATCAATGTCAATGATAGTATTTTGCAATTCCCCCGCTACTTGTAGTCGGTGAAAATCCGCACAAAGTAATAAGGCAGCTCCAGCCGTTTCAAATTGCTTAGGATTACCAGATAGTTTTCCTAGTTCTTCTTTTTTTAATTCCTCAGTAATCCAAATAACGCTATATGCTTGAACGAAGTGAGAACTTGCAGCATGTTGGGCAGTTTCAACAAGCTCTGAAATTTCTTCCTTAGAAAGTATGTAGTCTTTATATTTTCGAACAGATGCATGTGCACGTAATAATTTTTGTACCATATGATAAGCAACCTCTTTCATGTATATAATCTTATATTCAGTATAGCTGAATCCTACTAGAGAAGTAAAAATGCGAACTAGAAAGCCCGTAATATTAGGCTCTCTAATTCGCTATTTTTTAAGCATTCAATTGCTTAGACTCTTCGTCCGTAAACGCTCGGGATCTTGTTAAAAAGCGTTTTCCCTCGACTCCTTCAAGGGAAAACATTCCTCCCCGACCATCCACTACATCAATGATAAGCTGTGTATGCTTCCAGTAATCGAACTGGTTTTTATGCATATAAAATGGGACTTCACCTATATGACCTAATAACACGTCCTGATCGCCAATGATTAAATCACCATCGGGATAGCACATAGGAGAAGATCCATCACAGCATCCTCCTGATTGGTGAAACATAAGAGGTCCATGCTTACTCTTCAATAATTCAATGAGTTCAAGTGCAGCGTCAGTTGCCATTACGCGATCAATCATCCACACTCACCCTTTCCGAATCAAAAGAATCCTTGTTTGTTTTCACTGTAACTAACTAATAGATTTTTCGTTTGCTGATAATGATTAAGCATCATTAAGTGATTTTCACGACCGATACCTGACATTTTGTATCCGCCAAATGCAGCATGCGCTGGATATTGGTGATAGCAGTTTGTCCAAACACGGCCTGCTTGAATACTACGTCCAAAACGGTAAGCTGTATTCATATTACGCGTCCAAATACCTGAACCTAATCCGTATAATGTATCATTTGCAATTTCCAATGCTTCCTCTTTCGTTTTAAAAGTTGTTACAGAAACAACTGGTCCAAAAATTTCTTCTTGGAAAATGCGCATATTATTCGTTCCTTTGAACACAGTTGGCTTAATATAATAGCCTTCAGCAAACTCACCATCTAGTGAATTACGCTCCCCACCTATTAAACACTCCGCGCCTTCTTGCTTCCCAATATCTAAGTAAGATAAGATTTTTTCCATTTGTTCGTTGGAAGCTTGAGCACCCATCATCGTAGAAGGATCTAAAGGATTTCCAATTTTAATCGCCTCTACACGCGCAAGCACTCGCTCCATAAATCTATCATAAATCGATTCTTGGATTAATACACGAGATGGACAAGTACACACTTCCCCTTGATTCAGAGCAAACATGACAAATCCTTCAATGGCCTTATCTAAAAAAGCATCGTCTTCATCCATAATATCTTCGAAGAAAATATTTGGAGATTTCCCTCCAAGCTCTAGTGTAACTGGGATTAGATTTTGAGACGCATACTGCATAATAAGACGTCCTGTTGTCGTCTCACCTGTGAACGCAATTTTACTAATTCGTGGACTAGACGCTAGCGGTTTGCCAGCTTCTAAGCCAAAACCATTTACAATATTTAAAACACCCGGTGGCAATAAATCTCCAATTAACTCTACTAATACTAAAATAGATGCTGGCGTTTGCTCAGCTGGTTTTAGAACAACACAGTTTCCAGCAGCAAGAGCTGGTGCTAGTTTCCAAACAGCCATTAAGATTGGGAAATTCCAAGGAATAATTTGTCCAACTACACCAAGTGGTTCATGGAAGTGATATGCAACTGTATCATTATCAATTTGGCTTAGCCCGCCTTCTTGCGCACGAATGGCTCCTGCAAAATAGCGGAAATGATCAATTGCTAATGGTAAATCGGCATTTAATGTTTCACGAACTGCTTTTCCGTTATCCCATGTTTCTGCAACTGCTAGCATTTCTAAATTTTCTTCCATACGATTTGCTATTTTATTTAATATATTTGATCTTTCTGTTACAGAAGTTGAGCCCCACGCTTCTTTCGCTGCATGTGCAGCATCTAAAGCTAGCTCAATATCTTCTGCTGTAGAACGCGCTACTTGTGTAAATACTTTACCTGTTACTGGAGTAATATTATCAAAATACTGTCCTTGTGCCGGAGCTGTCCATTCACCATTAATGTAGTTCTCATACTTGTCCCTAAATGTAACTATCGAGCCTGCCGTATTCGGAAATGCGTATGTCATTCTGTAATTCCTCCCTAGGTATCTTTTTCTTTTTCACACAATACAAATAATATGTTCCCGAAGTCATTTGTATGCGCTTACAAAACTATTAAAATAAAAAAATAGCTTCAGATCTATTTTGTCAGATAAAAAAGAATATTACAACTGTTCTGTTTTTATTTCAAAAAAATAACTTATTGCCTAAGCGCAACAAGTTATTTTTTAAAACGACTTTTTATAAATCCAATGATTCCAGGTAATACGGAAATGAATATGATCAGCAATAAAACAGTCGAAAAGTTTTCTTTAATAATTGGTATGTTCCCAAAGAAATAACCAAGCATCGTACATAATCCTACCCATAATGCTGCTCCAGTCACATTATACATAATAAAATAACGATAATTCATCTGACTTGCCCCTGCAACAAACGGTGCAAATGTACGGATAAAAGGCATGAAACGTGCAATTACGATTGTTTTTCCGCCATGCTTATTAAAAAACTGTTGCGCTTTCAACATTTTTTCCTGATTGATCAACTTTCCTAAAAAGCTATTTGGAGGAATTGAAGTACCTACTTTTTTACCAATATGATAGTTCATCGTATCTCCAAGCACAGCCGAAATAAAAAAAACAAGCATTAAAAATCCAATATGAAATGATCCTATTGCCGCAAACGCTCCACTAGCAAATAACAAAGAATCGCCCGGTAAGAAAGGAAAAATAACGACTCCAGTCTCTACAAAAACGATCAAAAATAAGATAGCATATGACCAGACGTCAAACATTCCAATAATATCAACTAAATGCTCATCTATATGCAAAATGAAACTAATTAGACCTTGTATAATTGTCATTTATATTCTCACTTTCCTAATAATTTCATCACTAATTATAGCATATTACATTTACTCTAGGATTATTTTACATAAATCCGTGCATATCCCTTTCACTATACCAACATATTATATAAAATAATAAAAGAAGCTATTTTTAGAAACGAGGAGATCGCTATTGAGTGCTATAACGCAAGAAGCCAACAAGAAAGCTAAAACAACAAAAGTACCCCATAAGAGGACTCCCAAAAAAATCGTAGTAATACGTACATTGATGATTGCTTTAGGAGCAATCTTAATGGCTATCGGACTAGAACTATTTTTAGTTCCAAACCAAATTTTAGATGGTGGAGTAGTTGGTGTCTCAATCATTTTATCTCACTTAACTGGAGTGCGTTTGGGGATATTCATATTCGTCTTAAACATTCCTTTCTTTTTCCTAGGCTATAAGCAAATCGGGAAAACCTTCGCCTTATCTACACTATTCGGGATTACCGTTCTATCCATTTTCACTTCACTTTTACATACTGTTGATCCAATTACGACTGATTTAATACTTTCTACTGTCTTTGGCGGTATTGTTCTAGGAATAGGAGTTGGTCTAGTCATTCGAAATGGAGGATCTTTAGACGGTTCTGAAATACTAGCGATTTTATTCAACAAAGCTCTTCCTTTTTCAGTAGGAGAAATAATTATGATTATTAACTTAGTTATTTTTTCTGTTGCCGGCTTTGTCTTCACTTGGGAACAAGCAATGTATTCATTCATAGCCTATTTCATCGCATTTAAAACAATTGATATTGTGATTCAAGGACTAGATGAATCCAAATCTATCTACATTATTAGCGAAGCCATCGAGGATATTGGGGATGCTATTATGGATCGTCTTGGTCGTGGGGTTACTTATTTGCACGGAGAAGGTGCATATACTGGAGATAATAAAAAAATCATTTTCACAGTTATTACACGATTAGAAGAAGCTAAACTTAAAGTAATTGTCGAAGAAATTGATCCACGTGCATTTCTAGCTGTAGGGAATATTGCGGAAGTTCGTGGTGGACGATTCAAGAAAAAAGATATTCATTAATAACACTTTTATCGTCAATCTGAACTGTCCAGGGATACTCTATTCTTGGACAGTTTTTATTTGTTAATTTATTAACTTATCCTCTACAATAAAAAAACCCCATCCGAAGATGAGGCTTTAAAAAATATTATACTAATACTTTTACTCTCTCTAACATTGTTCCGTTAGTTGCTAAATTTGTATGGAAAGAGAATGCTTTTTCTAGCACATGTGGAGTTTGTCCACCACGTGTTAAAGCTTCCTCGTAATAATTAAACAATTGCTCCTTATACATTGGATGAACACAATTATTAATAATAAGCTCTGCACGTTCCCTTGGTGCCAACCCACGTAAATCTGCATACCCCTGCTCTGTCACCACTACATCAACATCATGCTCGGTATGATCTACATGTGCTACGAAAGGAACAACACTTGAAATGTCCCCATTTTTAGCAATTGATTTTGTCACAAAAATCGCTATTCGTGCATTACGCGCGAAGTCACCAGAACCACCAATACCATTCATCATTTTCGTTCCAGAAACATGCGTTGAATTCACGTTTCCGTAAATATCGAATTCAAGCGCTGTATTAATCGAAATCAATCCAAGTCGGCGAATAATTTCTGGATGATTTGTGATTTCTTGCGGTCTTAACACAAGCTGATCACGATATTGTTCAAAGTTACCGTAAACTTGCTTCATTTTCTCTTCCGAGAGTGTAATCGAACATGCAGATGCAAAGTTTACTTTACCAGCATCGATTAAATCGAACACAGAGTCTTGTAGTACTTCCGAATAGACTTGTAAATCTTCAAACTCCGAATCGATCATTCCGTGTAACACAGCATTTGCAACCGAACCAATACCAGATTGAAGAGGAGCTAGCTTATCAGTCATTCTACCTTCACTTACCTCTTTGCGTAAGAAAGAGATCAAATGCTGAGCCATTTCTTCTGTTTCATGATCTGGCTGAACAATTGGTGATGGTGAATCCGTATTTTTCGTAACCACGATTCCTTTTAATTTGGCAGGGTCGAAAGGAATACCTACTGTTCCAATACGATCATCTACTTTAGTTAATGGAATCGGCAATCTTTTTCCTTGTTCCGCCGGCTCGTACAAATCATGTAATCCCTCTAATAGTTCTGATTGCCCCATATTGATTTCTACAATAATATTTTTTGCATTCGAGACAAATGCTAATGAATTCCCTACAGACGTAGTCGGAATAATCATTCCGTCCGCTGTGATTGAAACCGCTTCCACAATAGCGAAGTCAATTGTAGGCAAAGTACCTGCTCTAAGCATCTCCGCAGTATGTGATAAATGCTGGTCCACAAACAAATGATTACCTGAATTTATATTTTTGCGCATCGAAGCATCCGCTTGGAATGGTAAACGCTTATTCACAATTCCTGCTTCCGACAATAATCTATCTATATCAGAGCCTAAAGAAGCTCCTGTAAAAATATTAACTTTAAAAAGTTCATCCTTTGCTCGCTCTACTAAAGCAAATGGAACCGCTTTCGCATCTCCCGCACGAGTAAATCCACTTAAACCTAAAGTCATTCCATCTTGAATCCATGAAGCAGCTTCTTCTGCACTCACAACATGGCTATGTAAACTAGTATTTTTAATACGTCCTAGGTTTTGTTCCATAACTTGAGATCCCCCTTTGATATAGCATAATAATAATTTTATCGTGTGTTGTCACAATTTAGAAAAAACTTGACGAATACATCTTTTTATTGATCAAAGCAGAAACTTTTATTACTGAAACAGCATGTTTTCTCCTTTAAATGCCTTTTTATTTTCAAAAGAAGAGAAAAAAGTAAAAAAACGCTTGAACTACGAGGCACTTTCCTCTTTGTTCAAGCGTTCTTCTAAAATCCTAATAGTTTGCGGAAATAACTAGAGTAAGACTGACTAACCGATATTTTTTCTCCGTTCGCCATTGCTAGCACAAATGTGGAATGTGTATCTGGATATATTTCTTTTATTTGATGTACATTGACGATGAAAGATCGATGACAACGAATAAAGGTCTCTCTTGGAAGGCGATATTCAAAATCCTGCAAAGAGCTCATATGGGTACCGGAAAACGTCTTTGTAACAACAAATGTCTTGCGGTCCTTTGCCTCTAAATATAAAATATCCGAAAAAGGAATCGGTATCCAACCATCTTGCGTTTTTATCGTAATGACCGATTTTCCATCCGTAAAGGAAGAGTAAATAGCTGTCACGCAGCCTTCAAGCTCCCCATTATGATGATAAGGTACTGCCATTCCGTGATATGGCACGCCAAGCACTTCTCGGTCGATAAATTCAGATACTTTTTGCCCGCTCTCCAAAGCTTTATGCGTAATTGTTCCTTGTCTTACAGGATCTCCGGGAGATATTTTCAAATCAATTCTTTTACTCGGGCGATAATAAATATACTCATTTGTATTTGATACCGCTATGGAAATTTCATCTGAAAATAATTCACCAATTACATCAAGAAGGGCAACAATTGATAAACCTTCCATTCTCACCCCTCCTTCCCTACACTACTACTATTCGCAAACAACTATTTCACGTGAAAAGCTTTGCTTAGTCGTTATGCAACGATCAATTATTTGGAAGCCTATTTGTTCAAGCTGCTCATCCATTGACTCAATTGTTACTAATACAATTTTTTTCGCGATTCTTCTTGCATGCTTTAAAATGATGAACTGCTCTTCCTGAGATGCATGTGTGTATAAGTTATATGGCAAATCAATAATAGCTACATCATATGTTTCTGTAATATCCTCAATTGCGCTCTTTTTTACATCACCAATTAAACTAAAATACGCAATATTTTCACGTGAGCCATCACAGACTAACGGATTAATATCGCGACCAACAATATCAATTCCCATAGATAGTGCCTCTACTAGGACAGTCCCAATTCCACAGCAAGGGTCAATTGCACGAACACCTTCTGGACGTGGAACAGCAATATTCGCTACTGACCTGGCGACTCTCGTGCTCAGTGCTGTTGAATATTCTCTTGGCTTCTTCACATGCTTAAACCATATAGGTTCGCTTTTCGTATATAATCCAAAATACCAACGACCACCATATGGAACAATTGCATAAATTCGATCTGGATTACGTAAATCAAACTCTCCTAGCATTTCCTTTCCTACTGTTCGTTCTATATGGAGACGCTCGTTATTTTCAATTTTATCTTCACCTTGGCGATCGTTAATCTTTAAAAACGTTACTCTGTATGTCTCTTCTTCTGATCCAAAAACAGATACTTGTGCAATAATCTCTTCCACCGTGTCTCCATCTACTAAAACTTCTACTCGTTCTTTTATAAATGGACTTCTGCTAGGATGAACTTTTTCACTACTTTTAATAATTTTTACATCTGTATCTGTTCCAAAAAAAGAGCGCATCTCTAAATGGCATAGAGAGCGTTCTGCGTCATTATATGCAAATGTATAGATGAACGCAGGCTCTCGACTTATGTTCGTCAATGTATTCCCTCCAATAGTACATCTATTATAACATGGAGGCTTTTCATTAGTAAAAATGTAAACGCAATAGTAATTCAATGGGAAAAGAAATATAATTAAATTAATTTTCAGAATATTTATTTGGATTGGGGGATATTCAATGGAATTCGATGTAATTGTCGTTGGAGCTGGTTTAGCTGGATTAGTTGCAACTGCAGAGCTTGCGAATGCAGGGAAAAAGGTTTTATTGGTCGATCAAGAACCTGAAAGCTCACTTGGTGGGCAAGCCTGGTGGTCTTTTGGTGGGTTATTTTTAGTTGATTCTCCAGAACAACGAAGGCTTGGGGTGAAAGATTCATATGAGCTTGCATGGCAAGATTGGATAGGAACTGCTGGCTTTGATCGGGAGGAAGATGAGGATTATTGGGCAAAAAAGTGGGCGGAGGCTTATGTTCGTTTTGCTACGGAAGAAAAACGAGAATGGCTATATGCAAAAGGCGTGCGCTTTTTTCCAGTGGTTGGTTGGGCAGAACGTGGCGGTTATCTTGCTGAAGGTCACGGCAATTCAGTCCCACGATTCCATATTGTTTGGGGTACAGGACCTGGCATCGTAAAACCTTTTGAAGATCAAGTTCGTGCTGCTATAACGAAAGGTCTCGTAGCCTATAAACCTCGTCACCAAGTGGAGGAACTTATTTCAACTGATGGAGTCGTAACTGGGGTTCGTGGATCTGTACTTGTTCCTAGTTCGGCACAGCGCGGAGAAGTTAGCTCCCGAGAAGTCATAGGAGAATTTGAATATTTAGCTCGTGCAGTAATCGTAACAAGCGGAGGAATTGGTGCAAATCATGATTTAGTACGAGAAAACTGGCCTGAGCGACTCGGAGCACCTCCTAAAAAGATGATTTCCGGCGTACCAGAGCATGTCGATGGTCGAATGCTCGCAATTACAGAAAAAGCAGGGGGTCGACTAGTCAATAAAGACCGAATGTGGCATTACACGGAAGGTATAAAAAACTGGAATCCCGTATGGAAAGATCATGGCATCCGCATTTTACCAGGTCCTTCCTCTATTTGGTTAGATGCGGAAGGGAAACGTTTTCCTGCACCATACTTCCCTGGCTTTGATACGCTTGGGACGTTGGAAGCGATTCAAAAAACAGGTTACGACTATTCTTGGTTTATTTTAACCGAAAAAATCATTGAAAAAGAATTTGCACTATCAGGTTCCGAGCAAAATCCAGATTTAACTGGAAAAAGTATTAAACAAGTATTGAAGCGCATACTACCAGGGCCAACTGCTCCAGTGAAAGCATTTATGGACAAAGGAGAGGACTTCGTAGTTGCAAACAATTTAGCAGATTTAGTTTCAGGTATGAATAAAATAACTGGTGAAAACCTATTAAACTTAGAACATATCGAAAGACAATTAAAAGCACGTGATCGTGAAATGGACAATAAATTTACGAAAGACCTTCAAATAACGGCACTTCGTGGTGCAAGAAATTATATTGGAGATAAACTAATACGGGTTGCTTCTCCACATAAAATACTCGATGCAAAAAATGGTCCACTTATAGCAGTTCGATTGAATATTGTTACTCGGAAAACACTTGGAGGACTTCAAACGGATTTATCTGGACGTGTGTTAAATGCTTCAGGAAATCCTGTTCCAGGACTATATGCTGCGGGCGAAGTGACTGGTTTTGGCGGTGGTGGTGTGCATGGATATCGCTCTCTCGAAGGAACATTTTTAGGTGGATGTATTTTTACTGGAAGAGAGGTGGGACGCGCTGTTGCAAAAGAATAGTACAATTATATTGAAAACACTTTATTCCAGCGTTATAATAGCCATGTAATTAAAATATTTAACGCTAAATAATTTTAGGAGGAAATATAATGTCAAGATTAGCAGGTAAAGTAGCAATTATTACAGGTGCAGCACAAGGTATGGGTGCAGCACATGCAAAACTATTCATAGAGAACGGTGCAAAGGTTGTTTTAACAGATTTAAATGAAGAAAAAGGAAATGCATTTGCAGCTGAATTAGGTGAAAATGCTCTTTTCATTAAACAAAATGTAACATCTGAAGAAGATTGGGCAACAGTTATTGCAAAAACAGAAGAAGCTTTTGGTCCAGTAAACGTATTAGTAAACAACGCTGGTATTACTATGGCGAAAAATATGCTTGATATTACAGTAGAAGAATACCGTCGCATCATGGACATTAACCAATTGTCTGTATTCTTAGGTATGAAAACTGCAGCAGCTTCAATGATCAAAGCTGGTGGCGGTTCAATCGTGAACATTTCTTCAATGAACGGCTTAGTTGCTGGTGCTGTAGGTTACACAGATACAAAATTCGCAGTACGCGGAATGACAAAAGCAGCTGCTATTAACTTAGCACCAATGGGTATTCGCGTAAACTCTGTACACCCAGGTGTAATCGCTACACCAATGGTAGTACAAGAAGATACAAGAGCAGCAGTTGAAGAATTCTCTAAACATATTCCATTAAAACGTGTTGCTCAACCAGAAGAAGTATCACAAATGGTATTATTCTTAGCTTCTGATGATTCAAGCTACTCAACAGGTTCAGAATTCGTCATCGATGGCGGATTAACTGCACAATAATAAAAATATTATATGATTTATAAAAGCCGATTTCCTTGTAAAGGGAAATCGGTTTTTTTATTAAAAGGTAGTTAAGATTAAGTACATATACATCTCTCCACCAATTTCTGTTAATATTTTCTTAGTATGAATAATAAAAGGTGGTTATTTCTATTCAACAAGTATATTTATTACAACAAGTAATTGATTATATAGACAATCATATAAAAGAGGAGATTCATCCCGAGAAGCTAGCTAATCTTGTTGGTTATTCCCCTTTTCATTTTTACAGGATCTTTGATAAACATATTGGTTATACCGTTATGGATTATGTACAAAAAAGAAAGCTACAATTTGCTTTATATGAATTAATGCAAGGCAAAAAAATAATTCAAATCGCTTTAGATTATGGGTTTGAAACACATTCTGGTTTTACAAAAGCTTTTAAAAGATGTTTCGGAAGCCCTCCTAGCTTATATAGGCTCCATTGTCCAATTTCATTACCACAGAAACTGGATTTATTAAGCCTTCGTCGGAAACAGACTGGCGGCATTGTAATGCAGCCAAAAATTATGCAAAAAAAAGCTTTTGAAATTGCTGGAAAAACATTCGAGAGTGACATTGACAAGGTTTCTTATACAAGAGATGCACCAGCCTTTTGGGACGAAAGAATTTCAGCAGATGAGTCTATTGAAAGAACTTTATACGATTTATTATCTCCAGAAAAACATGGGGAGTACTGTATAAATTTAAGTAGCATAGAATTAAAAGAAAAATTTACTTATTTTTTTGCAGTAAATTACGATCAAGGAGTGCACATACCTAGTGGGTTTACAAAATTACAAATTTCAGCAGCTACATATGCCGTTTTTAGAACTCCGCTCGTAGGAGTTGAACAATTTGTTTCTTCTATTAAAGGAACATGGCAATATATTTTGGAAGACTGGTTACCACATTCCCTTTATGAAGTAGATGAACAAGGCTATGACTTCGAATATTATGATGAGCACTGCCATGACTGGGAATATGAAAAAATATATATGGAAATATACTTACCAATTAAAGAGAGATAAGATGATTTTATGGAGAATAATATTTACGAACTAATAGATTTCTCTGCGTCTGTTGGATGGGATTATGACCAAAATGAAGTTGCAACAATAATATCTACCGGAGGGAATTTTGAATGAATTTACAAGACATTTTTCTTATAGATTTCACCTACTTGGAATCCTTTTCAAAGCGTATAGATACCACATGGGGTTCACTGTTTTGTAATGAAGACCAACCGACATCTTATGACGCTAATCACACTCATGTAATTGATGCTAGTGATAATCCACAATTAATAATTGATGAAGTAATTAACTTTTACGAATCTAAAAAAATAATACCAAGATTCTATATATATAATTTAGAATCCCAACAAAGTCTTATTTCTCAATTAAGATTAAATAATTTTGGTTTTGAAGAATTGATTCATCCCGTTCAATTATGGGACAAAAAAAGTTTAGAAAAAGGAAATAATGAAAAAGTAAAAATTGAACTGATAACTAAAAATAATTATGCCGAAGCACTATTTATAGAATGCAGTATAAAAGAGTTTGGTGGAAAGGATGTTAGGGAAAAAGCATTCGAACAGGAATTTAACCATTCGTCCTTCATTCATTATATACTCCGATACGATGGTGTGGCCTGTGCAACTGCTTGTTTGTTTATTACTGAAAAACAAGCTCGTATGGAAAATGTCGCTACACTTGAAGAATATCGAGGTAAAGGTTTAATAGGTGAACTTATTCATTACATTCAACTTGAAGTTACAAAAAATGAATTAGAAAACCTTTGGGTGTTTCCAATCAATGAAAATATAGAAAAAGTGTATAAAAAATATGGTTTTAATACAGTAGAAAAACTAAAAACTGGACACTCATTTTTAGGAGGAAAAAGCATTAAAGAAATACAAGGATAATCCAATATAATTGGATCTTTTTAAACGTTTTCTCATATGTAAAAAGCATCGATTCTATGACCGATGCTTTTTTATTATTATGACAAGTGCTATTGTAAAATTTTTATCCTTTTGATTTTTTTAATATACCTCTATACAAATATAATACCGGAGTTAATAAAACAGCACTTACAATTATTGCAATTTTTATAGTATAACTAGATGCAATATAACCTATCACTGGACCTCCGCCTATTTGACCAATGGCATCCACTTGACCTTTTACTGAAAAGAAGGTTGCACGTGTAGAGGAGTCAGGAATAACTTTATTTAACCAAATATCCTCTAGCGGATACATTACCTGCCTCGTTACTTGGATAATAATATAAAACGCTAACAAACCTATCACATACGTGGAGGATGCAAAACCAATTAGTGAAGCAATTATAAATAAACTTCCTACAAAAAGTGCTACATAAATACGTCTTAGATTTTGATGGATAAGACTACGATTGATGAAGTGAAGCACCACAAAAGAAACAAGCACAACAATAAATTGAATTCCTCCCATGATGAAAACTAACTTTTCATCAGTCAAAGTTGCCAGATTAGACACCTCTAAAAAATGAGATATCCATAAACGATCAAAACCTTCACTATAAAATCCAACAAACAAAGCAATAAGGAACAGCACTCTTATGATAAAACTAGTTTTAGAATGAGAAATAATTTTCCCCATACTATCTTTTATGCTTTCCAACATTGATGTTCTTTCCATCTTATCTGACGGTTTAAAGTTCTCTTCTTTCATAAAAATGATTAAAAATACAGCTAAACCAATCATACAAAGTCCCCCAATAATGATTGGAAGGTTAATCATAAAATAACCCGTCAATATACTTAAAGGTATCGCTATGACCTGCCCAAGATTACCAGCCTTCGCGCCTCTTATAAATGCTAATGAAGCACGTTCCTCACCTATTTCATCTGCAATCCACGCTTGCTGAGAACCACTCGTAAATGTATAACCAATTCCCCATGCAACTTGAGCTATTAGTACAGGTATAAAATATGGGAATAACCCCTCCACTAAAAAACCAGTTCCTATTAAAAAATATCCAATTACTATGGAAAGCTTGCGGCTTTTCAAATCGGAAACTACCCCAGTCGGAATTTCAAAAAGAAATACAGATAACTCCAAAATAGTTCCAACCAATACAAGCTGGAGTGGATCTAACATGACAACTTTCACTTGATATAACAAGTTCACGGTGAATATAAATGTAAAAAATAGTTGTGATAAAAAACAAGTATAAATGTACACTCGATATGGATCTTTCGTCTTTAATATATTCATTTCCTTGCCCCCTCTCATTGATTATATGGAGGCAGGTACTTAACTTCTTGTCCAAATTTGCGATTATTTTAATGAATCAACAAGTATGTTATAGTGAAAGAATAATTGAATAACGTGTAGATTTAGGTGCTATTTTACTTTTGTAATTTAGCTTAAAAGGGAAGTTCGGTGAAATACCGACGCTGTCCCGCAACTGTAAATGGGAGTAATCTTTTCAAATCCACTGTTAATCCTTAATGGGAAGGAGAAAAGAACACGATGATCATGAGCCAGGAGACCTGCCTATTTCAAGTACACACCAAAACCCTACGCGGATAGGAGGTGTTAAGTGCAGCTATGATCGAGCAACAGCTTGAATATACTGCCGTACGAAGAAACGTAATTAGAAAGCATCGGAGGTTTAAAATCCTCTTATTTCACTATGTTTTTCTTCTGATTACGAACCATTTGTTGCGGCAACCATCGACCATATTAATTTACGCATACTAGCATCTTCTTTGATTTCACAAAGAAGATGCTTTTTTATGTTTACCTATGAGAGGAAGTTTATAAAATGACAGCTGGAACAAAAGAATATTATGTAGAAAGCTTTAAACATGTGTTAATGACTAATTCTATTTCAACCAAATCAACGCCACTTACCACGATTTTCACTTTTCACGAGGAAGAAATCGGAAACGCACCACATCTGAATGATCAAGAAAAAATTATATATACACACAATTTACAACAAGCATTTAAACAAACAAAAGATGAGATTCTTGGAAGCCTTGAAGAATAAGAAAAGCGTGCTGAGTCAATAATGACCAGCACGCTTTCATTTTTTAATTATAGATCCTGATAATCTCTTTGGTATCTCCCGCCATCTTTTACTTCCGAGTGATACAAAGCTTTTAAAGCGAAACTTTTTTCCAAGTTATGTTCTTGCATTACTTCTTTCAATCGCTTCGTTAATTCAGCACTGTGCTTCACTAATTCTGCCATTTTTGGTTTCGAATATTGCATAATGTGTTACCTCCTTCAAATTAATTTGTTCTTACAGTATAACACGATAAAGCTAATAAATGGTTTGCTCGTATACTTAAAAAAGCAAAAAAGCCTTTCCTATTTTTATCACCTTTTTACAAAAGAATTCATAAATTATTTTGACAAATAAAAAAGTTAATGTTAACCTAATAAACAAATGTTTCCTTAAGGAAATTTAATTGTGTAAAAGAAAGTTAAATTTTTTTATTCTAAAAGTTTCCCTAAGGAAATAAAGTGGAGTAAAGGAAAAGAAGGAGTGTAGAAATTGAAAAAAATGTTCATTTTATTCATTACTGCTATTTTATTAGTAGGATGCAGTAGCAAAACTGAAGAAAAATCAGGGAAACCGCTTGTTGTTACAACAACTGGCCAAATTGCAGATGCAGTAAAAGAAATTGCAGGAGATAACGTAGAGGTAAAATCACTTATGGGACCGGGAGTAGACCCACATCTTTACAAAGCAACACAAGGTGATTTACAAACACTGGAGCAAGCAGACACTATTTTTTATAACGGTTTAGCACTGGAAGGAAAAATGAGCGATATTTTCGAGAAAATGAAAAAAGAAAAAACGGTTAGTGCAATTGGAGAAGTTGTTCCAGCAGATCGTATATTGAGCGATCCAATGAATCCCAAACTAGCCGATCCACATATTTGGTTTGATATTGATGTTTGGAAAATAGCAGTTGCTGAAATTACGAAAACCCTTATAGAAGAATATCCTGATAACAAAGATGAATACAAAAAAAATGAAAAAGCCTACTTTGACAAGTTAGATGAATTATCCAACTGGGCAGATACACGTATTAATGAAATTCCAGAACAGCAGCGCGTTCTTGTAACTGCCCATGATGCATTTAGCTATTTCGGGAATAGTCATGGAATGGAAGTGCGTGGGTTACAAGGCTTAAGTACAAATTCCGAATATGGTTTAAAAGATGTCCAAAACATCGTCGATTTTCTAGCAGATGAAAATATTAAAGCCGTTTTCATAGAGTCTAGTGTTTCCGAAAAAGCAATGAATGCCGTTATACAAGGTGCAAAAGAGAAAGGCCATACTATTCAAGTAGGTGGAGAACTTTTCTCAGATGCAATGGGTGCTGAAGGAACAGAGGAAGGCACTTATATTGGGATGTATAAACACAACGTCAACACCATCGTTGATTCACTTAAATAGAAGGAGTGAGTAATATGAATGCATTACAAATTAAAAACCTATCGGTAGCTTATGAGGATAAAATTGTTTTAAAAGATGTGAACATATCTATACCCGTAGGCAGTTTAACAGGAATTATTGGTCCAAATGGTGCGGGAAAATCTACATTAATCAAAGCTATACTGAACCAATTACCAAACAAAACGGGAACTGTTCATATTTTAGATCGTCCGCTTAATCCAAAGGACCTTATAGTTGGATATGTCCCACAACGAAATGCTGTTGATTGGGATTTCCCAACGAATGCCCTAGACGTTGTACTTATGGGCCGATACGGGCATATTGGGCTGATGAAGAAACCACCGGCAAAGGATAAACAAATTGCACTAGACTGCTTAAAAAATGTTGGGATGGAAGCATTTGCCGATCGTTCCATCGGCCAATTATCGGGTGGGCAACAGCAGCGTGTATTTTTAGCTCGCGCACTAGCACAAGAAGCTGAAATCTATTTTATGGATGAACCATTTGTTGGTGTAGATGCCGCAACCGAAAGAACAATCATTTCCATTTTAAAAGATCTAAAAGCGCAAGGTAAAACCGTTTTTGTCGTGCATCACGACTTGCAAACTGCGGGTGACTATTTTGATTGGATGATTTTATTGAATAAAACAATTACAGCGTACGGGCCGACAAAACAAACATTTACCCAAGAAAATTTGCAACAAGCATATGGTGGAAAATTATTTTTTATGGATCAGGCAAAGTCCAACGATAACCTAGTGGGAGAGAGGTGAGAATAACATGTTAACCGGAAATCTACTCTGGGTGCTCGTAGGAACTATTTTACTTGGAGTTGCTGCTGGATTAAACGGGACTTTTTCTTTTCTTCAGAAACAAAGTTTAGTAGGTGATGCTGCTGCACACGCTGCTCTCCCAGGTATTGCACTTGCGTATTTAGTTTTTGAAACAAAGGAATTACCCATTCTTATGATTGGTGCTGCCATTACTTCAGGATTATCCGTTTATATGATTCAGTGGATTGTCAATCAATCGAAGTTAAAAGCCGATGCCGCCATTGCTCTTGTTTTGTCAGTATCGTTCGGAATAGGGATTGTACTAATTTCTATCGTAAATCAGAGCACTGCTGGGAATCAGAGTGGGCTAAATGATTTTATTTTTGGAAAAGCTGCTACGATGGCAAAAAGCGATTTAATATGGTTGTCAGGAAGCGCACTATTAATCATTTTAATGTGCTTGCTTTTCTTTAAAGAATGGAAGCTGATGATTTTTGACCCTGTATTTGCAAAGGGCATTGGTTTACCAGTTGAGCGATTACGAACGTTGTTAACAGCTCTTACTGTTCTAACAATTGTGACGGGAATACAGGCAGTTGGTGTTATTTTAATGGCTGCGATGCTCATCATACCAGCTGCAGCTGCTAGATATTGGTCCAGTCATCTCGGAATTATACTTGTCACTAGTGCTTTCTTTGGTGCTCTATCAGGAGCGTTTGGCACAATGGTCAGTTCTTTACGAATAGGTCTTTCAACAGGTCCTATTATTGTTCTCGTTGCTGCAACTCTATTTCTATTATCCTTCTTCTTTGCTCCAACGAGAGGATTACTGTCAAAATTACGCAAGAAAAAAGAGTTTAAACAACGTAGGGTAGCGCAGGAGGCGATGAGTCATGAATGAATTTTGGGTTATATTAACGGGTGCACTTGTCGGCATTACTTGCGGACTGACTGGCGTTTTTCTAATACTCCGTAAAACTGCGATGATTGCAGATGCTATTAGTCACACCGTATTATTTGGTATTGTTATGGCATTTATGATTACACAATCTCTAAATGGTTTTTGGATGTTAATTGGCGCTGCGGCTGCAGGGATTCTCACTGCCTATCTTGTGCAAGTACTACAGACAGGTGGATTACAAGAAGATGCTGCTATCGGAGTAGTCTTTACATCCTTATTTGCATTAGGTGTTTTATTTATCACTTTGTTCGCTGGAAACGTGCATCTAGATGTAGAGCATGTACTAATGGGCGAAATTGCGTTTGTCCCTTGGGATACATGGATTATTTTGGGTGTTGAAATGCCTAAAGCAGTTTGGATGCTATTAATTGTTCTATCATTAAATCTACTATTTCTATTTTTCTTTTACAAAGAGATTAAACTCTCTACCTTTGATCCAGTTTTCGCGCTATCCATTGGGTTACCAATCGTGGCTATGCATTACTCTTTTATGACGCTCGTTTCTTTAACTACAGTAGCAACATTTGATAGTGTAGGAGCTGTACTTGTTGTAGCAATGCTCGTCGGTCCATCTGCAACCGCATATTTAATGAGTAAGAGTGTCTCCGGAATGATTGTGTGGAGCATGACTTTTGGAGTTACCGCATCCGTTACAGGATATTACCTAGCTAAATTTTGGAACACATCCATTTCCGGAATGATGGCTGCATTGGTAGGCGTATTATTTATGCTCGTGTTTTTACTTAAGCCACATGACGGATTGTTATGGAAAACTGTCAAACGCGTTAGATTAAATAATACGAAAAGTGTAGTATGAATTCTTTCATGGAACCTCCTTTCATTTCTTGCTTTTTGCTATAATAAAGCATTCGCAAGAAATGAACAGAGGTGACGTCATGCACAAAACAATTGGAATTTTAGCACATGTAGATGCTGGGAAAACAACTTTTTCCGAGCAGCTACTTTACCATACAAAAACCATTAGACAAAGAGGACGCGTAGATCATCAAGATTCCTTCCTCGACAGTCACTCCATCGAAAAAAATAGAGGAATTACCATTTTCGCAGATCAAGGAATCTTCTCATATAATAATTCTACTTACTACGTAATAGATACACCTGGTCACGTCGACTTTTCACCCGAAATGGAGCGGGCAATTCAAGTAATGGATTATGCAATCATTCTTATAAGTGCGGTAGATGGTGTAGAAGGACATACAGAAACAGTGTGGCAACTGCTCCGAAAACATCAAGTGCCCACTTTTTTCTTTATTAATAAAACCGATTACGAAGGAACTGACGTAGAAGCAATTTTAGCAGAAATTCGTGCTAATCTTTCCGAAGATATATGTGATATAACGAACTCTTTCAATGGAGAGCTAATCGAATTTATTGCAGAGCGTGATGAAGTACTTATAGAAACATATATGGATAGCGGATTTGATCAAAACCTATGGACACAAACTTTCAAACAAATGATAAAAGAAAATAAAGTATTCGCTTGCGCCAGTGGTTCTGCATTAAAAGATATCGGCATTATTGAATTTTTAGAAAACCTCGATTCGTTAACAGATACCGCCTATAACACGCGGGATGAATTTGCCGCACAAATATATAAAATTCGTCATGATGAAAGTGGAAACAGAGTTACTTTTCTCAAATTATTAAGCGGAACATTGAAGGTGAGAGATGAAATTAAATACGATGATTTAGCAGAAAAGATCACACAAATAAGGGTATATAGTGGAAATAAATTCAAACTCATTGAACAAGCAATTGCAGGTGAACTCGTTGCTGTAACAGGACTAACTAACGTATCGATTGGTGATGGAATAGGTGCAATCACAGATAAAACGACTTTTGATATGATTCCTACACTAAAATCGAAAGTCATTTTTGAAACTTCTATCCATGTAAAAGACATGCTACGTTGCTTTAAACTGTTAGATGCAGAAGACCCTTCTTTACGTGTTTATTGGGACGAGCACTTTCAAGAAATTCATGTTCATGTAATGGGTGTTATACAGTTAGAAGTTCTCGTACAAATCGTGAAAGAACGCTTTCAATTTAACGTTTCTTTTGGAGAACCTAGAATCCTTTATAAAGAAACAATCGCATCTACTGAAAAAGGGTACGGTCATTTTGAACCTTTAAAACATTATGCAGAAGTCCACCTTTTACTAGAACCTTCAGAAAGAAATAGTGGGATAACATATGAAAATGTATGCCACGCAAATGACTTATCGATTGGCAATCAAAATTTAGTGCGCCATCATCTATTCGAACGGGAGCATCACGGGATTTTAACCGGTTCCTCGCTTACTGATGTGAAAATCACCTTACTTACTGGAAGGGGTCATAATGAGCATACTTCTGGCGGAGACTTCAGAGAAGCAACGTACCGAGCTTTACGACAAGGATTAGAAAAAGCCCAAAATGTCCTACTTGAGCCATTTTACAATTATAAAATAAAAGTAGATATGGACCTCATTGGTAGAGTATTATCTGATATTCAACAAGCTCATGGCACTTTTGAGTCCCCAGAAAACATTGGAGACAAAGTCATTGTGAATGGTCGAGTTCCTGTCGCAACATTCATGCATTACAGCACTACATTCGCTTCTTTCACACATGGAAAAGGAACGCTTAGCCTACTATTTGGTGGTTACAATCGTTGTCATAACGAAGTAGATGTCATTGAAAAGATTGGCTACAATAAAGAAGCAGACCCTGAATACACATCCACTTCTATTTTCTGTGCCAAGGGAAAAGGCTACAAAGTTCCATGGGATGAGGCAGAGTCGGCAATGCATTGTCTATAATTCAAACTTGAGGAGGAATATTCCATGATTGCAACGATTCAAAAAGAAAACGATGGCTTTACAGCGCGTTACGAACGACATTTCCATCATTCAATTGAAAATGTCTGGTCCATGTTGACGGATAATGAGAAGTTACAACAATGGTTCTCAGAGCTTCAAATTGCCGATTTACGTAAAGGTGGTTGTATCAAGTTTGATATGCAAGATGGTACGTTTATCGATATGGAGATTCTAGATTATGAAGCTTTTCGAGTTTTAGCTTTTGAATGGGGAGAAGATGTTGCAAGATTTGAACTTTCTCCTACTTCCGAAGGCTGCCACTTCCTTTTCATTGAAACGATCACATCTTTTACAGATCAAACAATCAAAGATCTCGCAGGGTGGCATGTCTGTTTAGATGTAATCGAAGCTTTATTAGATAGTCGAACTATCGTTTCAAGAAAAGAAGAATGGGAAGCCTGGTATGTGAAGTATGAGGAATTACTTCAAAACTTTTAAATAGGTAATACAGCAACAAGTAGATTAAAACCCAGACTATCAGCGACCGCAGTATTATGATGTGGTCATTGGTAGTTTTTTTAGTTCCCACCAGCTCTTTTAGTAGGAATGCATTAAATACAATGCTATAATTTTCAACATCCCCATATTTAGAGTTACGAAATACATACATGTAGGTAAGTACAAACTTACAAAGTTTTTGCTAAAGATAGGAGAACTAGAAATGAAACTTTTTAAACGACAAAACTTGAACAATTCTTTAGGTGATTTATCTGTTTCCACAACCGGAGTTTTCATTCGTGATGAAGAAAGAATAAAACAGTTAACTACGATTGGATTGAAGCCAGAGAATTTACATCAAGTACATCGATTGAAAAAAAACGTGGAACAAAATATTAAGGATATTGTTGATGGATTTTATTCTGCAATCATACATAACCCTTCCTTAATTACAATTATCGAAAAACATAGCTCTATCGAGAAACTCAATCAAACGTTACAAAAACATATTATCGAAATGTTTGAAGGAAGAATCGACCAAGCATTCATCGACAAAAGAATCCAAGTGGCAAAGATGCACGTACGAATTGGATTACTACCAAAATGGTACATAGCTGCATTTCAAAACTTACAATCCAATTTAATAAACATGATTTATTCCTTAAATTTAAAAAGAGAAGAAGAACTAGAAATCATTTTGTCCGTTAGCAAACTATTAAACTTTGAACAACAAATTGTTTTAGAGGAATTCGACAATTTCGCTGCCTCACTCTTCCAAAAAGAACAGGAAAAAATTAAGCAAGATGTTAGAGACGCAATCGGTGAAATCTCGAACGAATTAGAATTACAGTCTACCGAAACCTCTGCTTCTGTTAATGAATTAATAACAAATTCTAGACAAGTAAACAAATTATTAAATAAGAGTGTTTATGATTCAAATGAGACAAAAGATATTTCACAAATCGGTTTTACACAAATGACTTCACTGAGAAATAATACGATTGAAATTGATAAAAAAACACAGGAAATGTCCCAAATGGTGCTTCGACTAGCCTCTTCCTCCAGTCAAATTCAAGAAGTAATCCAGATTGTAAAAAATATCGCAAATCAAACAAACTTATTAGCATTAAATTCAGCTATTGAAGCTGCACGTGCTGGTGAATACGGAAAAGGTTTTGCTGTAGTTGCAGACGAAGTAAGAAAACTTGCAGATCAAACTAAACAATCTGTGGAACAAATTTCAACGTTAATAGATGTATCTGGTGATGTGACCAATCAAGTCGTGCATGCAATTGGAGATGTCCAAGATCTAGTCGATGATGGTCTTACAGAAAGTGAAAAGTCGATGGCATCATTCGAACAAATAACAAGAGCTATTGACACAACAATTGACGACTTTCAAAAAGTAGATGAACAGCTGACTTCACTTGTCGAAGTAATTGTATCTATCGGCAGCTCTTCTGAACAATTAATGGGATCGGCAAAAGTTCTAGATGATACTATCAAACAATTTTAACTAGAAATACACCCCATTTAAAAACAAATGAGGTGTATTTTTTGCGCTTGCTTACAATGTATATCGAAAAATCAAAAACCGTTCGTTTTCATTCTGCTCATACATCCCTGGAATTTTCACTTCTTTTAAAAGTTCAAAAAGCGTGTTTGTTTCTAGATACTGAATATAATCAACCGTAGAATAATACAAGATGATATCTACCGGACGCGGATGACTATCAACCGATAACAGAATATTACTTACGACCTTCTGAAAAATGGAAATGGAAAACGGATTAAAGAAATAAAATCTATTTTCTGCCAAATCTATTTTATATTCTTCTGCCAAACAGCATTCAAACTGAAGCGATGCCCTTGATGGCTTTGCTCGTTCCATATACTTTGTTACATTATCCATTGCCTCTTGATACAGTTGCCCACTCATTTCGACCCCAGTTACTGATGCGTGAAGATGGTGGTGTACATAAAATGGGAATCGCCCTTTGCCACAGCCAAAATCTACAAATCTATCAGTAGGTCTGCATTCATATTCATCAAAAAGAGTTGCCAAAGCCTCATAGGGAGTTGCTTCATAACGATTATAATGTGCAGACTGATGCTGCCATTCACGAATTCCTTCTGTTTTAATACGTAATAGTCGATCATGATCCTGTTCTTTCATAGCCGGTCTCCTTGTTTGTTACTTATACTATTAAAAATACCATAACCACTGTAGATTTCCTCCCTAAAACGAAAAGACTACTTTATAAGTCACACATTTAAGTTAAACAAATGAACAAGCATATACCCAACTATAGATAATAAAATAGAGCCAATAAGACCTGCAACAAAAGGTTTTATTCCTAACTTCTTAAACGTCCCGATATTAATATTCAACCCTAGACCAGCCATTGCCATTGCAATAAGAAGGTACGCTATGCTAACAATATAACTTGCCACATTTTCAGAAAAAATACCTAAAGTATTTACAGCACTCATTACTAAAAATCCTAAGATAAACCACGGGATAATGGAAAATGAAAACTTACTTTTTGTGGTACCTTTTTCTCCTCTTTGTACAATAATCCCAATAACCAAAGCAACTGGAACTAATAATGCGACACGAGTTAGCTTCACAATTACGGCAATATCCACTGCAGCGTCCCCCCCCGGAGCCGCCGCTGCGATTACGTGTGCAATTTCATGTAGTGTTCCTCCTGAAAATACACCATATCCATTTACTGTTAGGCCCAATACGGGGTAAAGAAATGTATACATAAATGTAAATAATGTTCCTAATATCGCAATCGTTGCTACTCCAATGGCTGTTTCATCATCATTCGCTTTAATTTGCGGCGCTATTGCTATAACTGCGGCAGCTCCACAAATGGCTGTCCCACAAGCAGTTAATATTCCTAGCTTCTTATCCACGCCAAACAAACATGTAAGTCCATAAACTACGAATAAAGCAAAGAGAACATTAATGAGTGCAATTAAAAACACACTAAATCCAGCATTGTAAATGTCTGCTAAATTCAAACGCATTCCTAATAAAATGATACCGAGTCTTAATAACTTTTTACTTGAAAAAGTAACACCTTGTTGAAGGGTTGCCGGGACACCAATTGCTGCGCTCCAAATCATTCCTAAAATAATCGCTATTACTAATTGCCCCATAATTGATAAAAATGGAATTCCAGATAAAAACTTTGCCAGTATAGCGAGTATTAATGTAAGACCTATTCCTAGAAAAAACGCTTTATTCAACTGTAAATTAAATAATTTCAGTTGCTTTTTTTCCATATTAACACTTCCTTACTCGTTTCTACCGCTAACTTTACCTAAGCCACTATTATAAGTAAAATACATATATATAATCACTACTATTAGTATTCCTAATTATAAAATGAGGAGAGTTTAATATGTATTATGATGCATTAAAAACATTTGTAACACTTGCAGAAATTAAAAACTTCACAAAAGCAGCTGAAATTCTTCATATTTCTCAACCAAGTGTTAGTCTACATATCAAAAATTTAGAAAAAGAATTTCAAACGGAGTTATTTATCCGTTCGCCAAAGTTCTTGAAAATTACACCTACGGGGGAAATTTTATATGAACGTGCGAAACAGATACTTTTCATGTACGAGCAAACTCAAAAGGATATCCTCGAACATCTTCACGACATTAAGGGGAAGCTCGTAATCGGTGCAAGCTTTACAATTGGTGAGTACATTCTTCCCTCCTTACTTATTGATCTTCATTCAAAACACCCAGGGCTTGAACTTGAAGTGTTTATCGGAAATACCGAGGAAATAGTACAATCGGTTCGATTACTTAAAGTAGATATTGGATTAATAGAAGGTCAAACAAACGACAAGGAACTATTAATAGAGCCTTTTATGGAAGATGAATTATTTGTTGTAGGGTCAAATCAGCATTCGTTAACTTCAAGGAAGATAATTACGATAGCTGATCTCCAAAATCAATTATGGTTTATGAGAGAAGAAGGTTCCGGAACTCGTGACTACTTAAAACATATCATTCGCTCAAATGCTTTGAAGGTCAAATCCGTCATCACAATTAACAGTAATCAAGCAATCAAAGAAATGATTATTAATAGCAACGAGGGATTATCCCTTCTATCGACACATGTAATCGACAGAGATATTAAGCAGAAAAATCTTATTTGCATTCCACTGAATCACTTGCCTTTTAAACGACTATTTTCCTGTGTCTGCTCGCCTATTATGGAAAACAAACGACATGTTGTTGCTTTCAAAAATGCATTACATCAAAAGTGGTCTATAGACTAAATGATAAAGTCTTTTACTACGAAAAGAACTGTTTCTTTATCAGAAACAGTTCTAACAAATTAGCTATTTTCAATCGGATTTTTCGTTTTCGTGCGTAATGATATAGAAACTCCAATGACAATGATGAAAGCACCTACCAACTGAAGAGCTTGAATGCTATGCCCCAATATAAGCAGACCAAAAACCATCGCTACGAATGGTTCCAAATTTAACAAAAGGGCTGCTTTGGTAGCTCCAACTTTATGAATAGAGTTATTCCACAAATACGTACATAACCCATGCATAATAATGGCTGTAATAATAAGTAGCAGCCAATAAGAAAATGGGACTGACCATACAACATGCGTATTTTTCCACGGAACAAAGGGAAGTAAACCAATTAGCCCGAATACATTACTATACCAAGTGATCGTCGCAGGGTGCATGGACTTCGATAAATGCTGAACAAAAACAAGGAAAATAGAAAAGGATAACATTGTTAGACCAATTAACAGTTCTCCTTTGCCAACGCTCGGCACAAGTAACGACCCTTTTGAAATTACTAACCAAACACCTAACAGTGCAACGAATGACCCTATCCAAAATTGAACGTTCTTCCTCTCTTTAAACCAATAGGAAGAAATCAAAGCTGTCACAATTGGTGATAAAGCTAAAATCAACGCGGCAGTAACTGGTTCAGTAAATTGAAGGCTCGCATAAAAGCTCCATTGGTTCAACGATATTCCGATAAAACCGGCAACCGCTAGCCATATATAATTATACATATTTAACTTCACATTTTTAACTGTTCGGAACGTCATGAAAAAGAGGAATATAAGAATAAAGATCAAGCGGAAAAATGCAATTATACTTGGATCAAACACGACAACTAGAATGGAACCGAAGACGAAATTACTCCCCCAAGCAACGACACAAAATAAAAGGATTAAATAGGTGAACCATTGTTTATTCATTAAGTATATAGATCCTGCCTTTCTGTTGGAACACATATGAAAAAGAGAAAGAGATGACACTCTTTCTCTTCTAATATTATACTAACTCGCCTCTTACCATCACTAAACGATTATTCGGTTTTCTAGCAACGACTTCTGCTGAAGAAGCTGCATCAAAAAATACGAAGCTTGCATCATCCTGAATATTTGGCCAAACCTTCTGTCCATCTTCATTCAAAGCAACGATTCCACCTGTTACCCATTTAAGTGAATTTCTAAGTGACTTTTCATCAATCTTACGTGTAAGTTCACAAAAGCGGGTTGCCTTTTCTAATACATCACCTGTACCGTATGGACTCCATGAATCATAAAAACCATCGCAGCCAAAATGAACCTTTACACCATGAGCATCTAACAGATCAATCGGTGGTATTACTCGACCAAGATTAATTGGTATAGTAGACATGATTGCTACATCTTGTTCTGCCAGGCGTCTTGCAACTATTTCTTGCTGAGGAACTGGAATATCGCCTAAGCAAAAAGAGTGACTCAATGCTGTACGACCTTGATAGTTCGCATCTTGCACGATATCAATCCATTTATCGGTCGTATAATAACCAACAAAGCCTCCATCATGTAAATGAATGTCTACATCTGCATCAAACTCTGTCGCGATATCCATTACTTCATACAATGATTTTTCAATGGCGTTGTCAATTCCAGCGGGATCTAATCCACCGACCATTGTAGCCCCACTTCTCATTGCTTCGCGCATTAAAGAAGGTACTGATTCACGTAAAAGTCCATGTTGCGGGAATGCAATTATATCTGCAGTCACTTTTCCTTTGAACGATTCAAGTGCAGTTCTTACACCTTCTAAATTCTTCAAACCGATATACGGATCTATATTAACATGTGTTCGAATATGTGTGGATCCTTTTTCAAGAAGTGTCTCAATCATTTTTGTTGCTCTCTGCTCAGCAGTATCAGCAAGTACAGTTAGCTCAGCAGCCTCAAAAGCTAAACGTTCTTTTAAGTTCGAAACTGGTGTACAAGCTTTCCAATCTAATGACATATATGTTTTGTCTAGATGATTATGCATTTCTTTAAATGTAGGAAGAGCTAACTTTTTTTTCATATCAATAACTTCTTGCCCAGCTGGGATACTATCATTAGCATCTAGTTGTTCCACAATTTTACCGTTTTCTATTTTAAGGTGAAATATTGAAGTTAGCGTTTCAACTGTACCATTCTCTAACTGTCTTTCACCCGTTTCCAACTTCACATTAGAAAGCCATTTAACTTTACTCATTTTGTAACCTCCTTCACTAAAGCATCCTCATTCTTATAAGCAAGTTTTCCTTGAGAGATAACATGTGTAATTGGACGTCTTCTTGCAACCGCCTGGGCCGAGCATTCCGCATCAAGAAGTAGAACATTCGCACGATCACCTTTTTGAGGCCACACTCTCTCACCAGAGTCACTCAATGGCATAATTCCACCAGACGCATATTTCCAACTACGATTTAACGAATATTCATCTATAAACTTAAATCTTTCAGCTAGGATGCTTAATTTTTCAACTGTATCTCCAGTTCCAAAAGGAGACCAATGATCTGTTAAACTATCATGACCAATTGAAACGGGTACTCCATTTTCATATAAATATGGAATTGGAATCGTCGGGCGATTAATTGGTACGGTCGATGTAACGTCAATCTTAGCTTCTACAAGAACTGCTACAAGTTCTTCTAATTCTTTACCATGTAGATCCCCTAATGCAATTGCATGACTTATCGTCACTTGACCTACTTTATTCGCTTGTTTTGCTAGTTCAGCTAATTTGTAAAATTCAAATGCACCTAAAGAATTTGGATCATGAATATGAATATCAACACCTTTTCCCGATTCTACCGCAATGTCCATTATTAAATTCAAAGAGCGGTCGATATCACGATCGATTACCGATGGATCAACTCCACCAACTAGCGTAGCTCCCATTTTCATTGCTTCGCGAACTAATGGTTCAACTTTTGAACGCAGTAATCCGTGCTGCGGAAAAGCCACAATATCGTATGTAACTTGGTCTTCAAATTTTTTGAACGCTTCTTTTGTAATTTCAATATGTCTTGTTCCAATTTGAGGATCGACATTACAATGTGAACGAATATGCGTATGTCCTTGTGAGATTAACCATTCAATCATCTTTTCAGCGCGTTGTTGAGCATAAGGTAATTGAGCTGGTAATAATACTTGTTCTTCTTCAATTCTTGTAATAATTCCGTTCGTGATGGGCTTGCATGCTTTCCATGGACCGCTGTAGTAAGTTTTATCCACATGAATATGCATCTCTCTAAATGAAGGCATTAACAACTTCCCATTGGCTTGCAGCACTTCGCAATCCCCCTGGGAAATATTTTTTCCTACTGCCACAATTTCTCCATCTTGAATCAATACATCAAACAAGTCTGTTTTTGTATGAACAACGCGATTGTTTTCATAAGTAAATCCTGTTTCAAGTCGTGCATTTTTAATAAGAAGTGATTGCATATACGTTACCTCCCGATTGAATGAAAGAGACTGTTTACAAGCAGTCTCTTTTTCTAATTATTATTTTACTGTTACCTCATTTAAGATTAAGTAGTTAGAAGCATCTAACCAAAAGTTTTCTACGTCGGAATTATAAACCGCTAAATGTTCATAGTTTCTTATAGGAACATATACTGCGTCATCCATTTCAATTTGCATCGCTTCTTTATAAATCTCTTCACGTTTTGCTGAATCTGTTTCAACTCTTCCCTGTTCAATCAGTTCGTCGATTACAGGATTTTGGTAATAGAAATGGTTCCCTGGTGATCCAACAGATGCTGAGTGGAATAAATTATACTGATTATAGTCTCCGTCACCCGTAGCATTACCCCAACCACCGATAAACATTTGATGCTCTCCACTATCAACTTCTTGAATATAAGAACCGTATTCCATTACTTGAATTTCTACTTCTACGCCAATTCCTTTAAGCTGGGACTGGATAACTTCCGCCATATTAATACGTTCTTTTCGATCACTTGTTAAAAGTTTAATCTTTACTCCTTTATCGAACCCAGCCTCTTTCAATAAATCCTTAGCTTTGTTTACATCGTAAGGATATGCAAGCACATCTTTACTATAACCAAACACTTTTGGACTCATCGCTACGTTCGCAAGCGTTCCAACGTTATTGTAAACACCATCTAAAATTGCTTCTCTTTCAATCGCATAACTGACTGCTTGGCGAACCTTTACATTATCAAAAGGGGCTTTAGTCGTGTTAAATCCTACATACTCTACAGCTAATCCTTCTGTTCTGAAAAGCTTCATAGAATCTGATTTTTCAATTCGATCAATTTCAGTTACTGGAACCTGATCAGAAATATGTGCTTCGCCACTTTCAATCATTGCAAGACGTGTAGCATCTTCTGGTACGACTTTAAATTGAACACTATCAATTTTAACTTTCTCGCCCCAATAGTTATCGTTTTTATTTAAAGTAATTTGTTGACCTGATTTCCAAGAATCAAAAATAAATGGACCAGTTCCTACTGGATGTGTCGCTAATTGGTCAGGTGTTTCTTTAATGGATTTCGGACTAATAATACTTCCTTCATTACTTGCTAAAATTGAAAGTAATGGAGCGTAAGGCTGAGATAATTTAAGTGTCACATGTGTATCATCTTTAACGATTACTTCTGAGATCATTCCCAATTTATCTTTTTGCGGTGAGCCTGTTGCTGGATCCAATATTCTATCAAGTGTGACTTTAACCGCTTCTGCATTAAAAGGTGTTCCATCATGAAAAGTAATTCCTTCATTTAATGTAAACTCCCAAGTTACATCATCTGTTTGTTCCCACTCTTTTGCTAAGCGAGGTACTATTTTCATATCTTTATCGAAAGCAATAAGTGTTTCATATACCTTACCGTGCACAACATTTGCTGAAGGGATATCTGTTATAAAATGAGGATCAAGACCAGTGGCATCGGATAAACGAACAACTATTAAATTACCTCCAGCTTTATCACCATTATCTGCGTTATCTCCCCCTTTATCAGTATTCTCTCCTGATGATCCTGTAGAACATGCTTGCATTAGCAATATCATAATTGACATTAATGCGATAAACGGTATCCATTTGATTTTCTTCATTAGCTATTCCCTCCAAAACTCAATTTGTATTTCTAATTTGAATTATAAAGAAAAAAATAGATAGTATTTTCAAAATATTTACGTGTTTTTTAAATATTTCGACTAATCGTTCTATTTCTATTTACATTCTCTTTATTCTTATCTATCTTGAGATTACCTTATAACGAAAAGGAAGCAGAACGAGGAGGTTTATGAAATGGCAGTTAATACATCAATAGTAAATACAACAGATTTAATTTTAGCACGCAAGAAAATTAAAAGAGAGAAAAGAAAGCAATTTTTCTCAACAATCGGCCAAAACAAAGCTGCGGTGGTCGGAGGTATTATAATACTTCTCTATATATCCATGACTTTTCTAGCACCGATATTAGCTCCTTATGATCCCTATGCGATTAATCTACAAGATAAGTTGCAATCTCCTTCATGGGCACACTGGATGGGAACAGATGATAAAGGAAGAGATATCCTTAGTCGAATTCTTTATGGTTCACGTTTATCACTAGGCGTTGGTTTTTCTTCCGTATTTTTCGGAGCATTTTTCGGAATAATTCTTGGACTAGTAGCTGGATACTATGGCAAATGGGTGGATACAATTATTAGCCGAAGTTTAGATGTCATGCTAGCATTCCCAGGAATTTTATTAGCATTAGCTATTATTAGTGCACTTGGACCAAGTTTGATTAACGTAACAATTGCTGTAGGAATATTTTCAATTCCTTTATTCGCAAGAATTGTTCGTGGTTCTACAATGGAAATAAAACAATTGGAATACATTGATGCCATTAGAACTTTAGGGGCAAATGACTTCATTATTATCTTTCGACATATTTTCCCTAACATATTGTCACCGATCATTGTACAAGGTTCTCTACGACTTGCGACTGCGATTCTATCAGCGGCTGGACTATCATTTTTAGGCTTAGGAGCTCAACCTCCCTCTCCTGAATGGGGAGCGATGTTATCTAGTGGACGGGATTTTATCTTTAGTGCACCGTACATGGCGATTTTCCCCGGTCTTATGATATCGATATTAGTTTTAGGATTTAATCTATTTGGCGATGGCTTGCGTGATGCTTTAGATCCAAAAATGAAAAAGTAAAAGGAGGATTTCTTATGTTCTTATTTATGATAAAACGTTTAGTACAAATTGTTCCCGTTATCTTAGGCGTAACTTTAGTTGTGTTTTTAATCATGCAAATGGTTCCTGGAGATTCAGCCGTTATATTAGCAGGAGAAGGTGCATCCAAAGAAACAGTCGAGCAACTAAGAGAAGATTTAGGATTAAACAAACCACTTTATGAACAGTATTTCTCATATATTAGTAATGTTGTACAAGGGGATCTTGGCAATTCTTTAAAAAATAACCAACCTGTATTGGACGAAATTTTAATTCGTTTACCTGTAACAATGGAACTAGCATTTTTTAGTATTCTCATAACAATCGTACTTGGCCTCATTGCAGGAATTATTTCTGCGGTAAGACCGTACTCTTTTTCAGATATCGGGGTTATGGTTGTAGCGCTGCTTGGTATTTCACTTCCAAGCTTCTGGTTAGGTTTACTTCTCATGTATGTATTCTCTGTTAAGTTACAATGGCTTCCAGTTGCAGGATGGGATAGTCTTGCTCATGTTATTTTACCTGCTATCACACTGGGCGCAGGTGGAGCGGCTATTGTCGCACGAATGACTCGTTCTAGCATGCTTGAAGTTGTTGGGCAAGATTATATACGTACAGCAAAGGCTAAAGGGCTAAAAGAACATGTCATTATTTATAAACATGCATTAAGAAATGCATTAATCCCTGTCATTACAGTAGTAGGATTACAGTTTGGTAGCTTACTAGGTGGAACAGTTCTAGTTGAATCTGTATTTGCTATTAACGGATTAGGCCGGATGATTGTTGATGCCATACGTACACGAGATATCCCAATGGTACAAGGTGGCGTATTAGTTGCCTCTCTAGTATTCGTATTTGTGAATCTACTTGTTGATACTATGTACAAAGTTTTTAATAAACGAATTGATCTGAACTAGGAGGTAAAAACGATGAATAGTGAAGTTGTCTTGGAAGTTAAAAACTTGAAAACACATTTCATTTCCAATAAAGGTACGGCTAAGGCTGTTGACGGAGTTGATTTTGTTCTAAAAAAAGGGGAAACTCTTGGAATTGTCGGGGAGTCTGGATGTGGAAAGTCAATGACTTCGCTATCTATACTACGTTTAATCCCATCTCCCCCTGGGAAAATTGTAGACGGCCAAGTTTTGTTGAATGGTAAAGATTTAGTTACAATGTCTGATGAAGAGTTGCGAAAAATAAGAGGAAATCGAATCTCTATGATATTTCAAGAACCTATGACTAGCTTAAATCCAGTCATTCCAGTTGGAGAACAAATTGCAGAAGCGCTAAGATTACATCAAGGTTTGTCCAAAAAGCAAGCATGGGACAAATCAGTTGAAATGATTGGGCTCGTTGGAATTCCCTCTCCAGAAAAAAGAGCGAAACAGGAGCCATTTCAACTAAGTGGTGGGATGAGGCAACGAATTATGATTGCAATGGCATTGGCATGTACACCCGAAGTATTAATAGCAGATGAACCTACAACTGCACTAGACGTAACAATTCAAGCACAAATATTAGAAATCATGAAAGATCTTCAAAGAAAAATTGGAATGGGAATTATTTTCATCACACATGATTTGGGAGTAGTAGCAGAAATGTGTGATCAAGTCGGGGTTATGTATGCAGGACAAATCGTCGAACATAGAAGTGCACAAGATTTATTTAAAAATCCATTACACCCTTATACACAAGGATTAATCGGATCTCTTCCTAAATTGTATGAGGATCAAGACGAACTGCAAACCATTGAAGGAACAGTCCCAAGTCCATATGATTATCCAGAAGGATGTCGATTTGCGGAAAGATGCCCATTTTCAACAGACATTTGTGTACAAAAGCAACCAATTTTAGTGCAATATGATGAAGACACGAAAGTAAGATGTTGGAAGTATACAGATGAATGGCAAAATAGCTTAACAAGAGGGGTGGTGATACCATGAATAACGTCCTAGTAGAGAAAAAACCATTATTACAAGTTACCGAATTAAAGCAACACTTTGCACTAAAGAAAGAAGTAATCTTCCAACAAAGGCAAGTCGTTAAAGCAGTAGATGGTATTACCTTTGACCTTTATGCTGGAGAAACTTTAAGTATAGTTGGCGAGTCTGGTTGCGGAAAGTCGACTACTGGAAGATCTATCTTACGATTAGATGAGCCAACCGATGGAGATGTTTTATTCAAAGGTGAATCACTCCCAAAAATGAGCAAAAAAGAATTACGAAACGTTAGAGGAGATATCCAAGTTATTTTCCAAGATCCATACGCTTCTTTAAATCCGCGAAGAACAATTCGCCAAATGTTAGAAGAAGCAATGGCTATTCAAAAAGTGCTACCTCCAAATGAAAGAGAAGGGCGAATGTTAGAGCTAATGCAACATGTTGGGTTACGACCTGAGTATCTTGAACGATATCCTCATGAATTTTCAGGTGGGCAAAGACAGAGGATTGGAATAGCAAGGGCGTTGGCAGTTAATCCTGAGATTATTATTTGTGATGAAGCTGTTTCTGCACTTGATGTATCCATCCAAGCACAAATCTTAAACTTGCTTAAGAAGCTTCAAAAAGATTTTGATCTGACGTTTTTATTTATCTCTCATGATTTAAGTGTTGTTCGACATATATCTGATCGTGTTATGGTTATGTATTTAGGGAAAATCGTAGAAATTGCAGATAAGTCAGCTTTATTTGATAACCCCTTACACCCTTATACGAAGGCATTACTTTCAGCGATACCTGTCACAGATCAAACTAAGAGAGGCGAACGAATTATTTTAAAAGGGGATGTTCCATCACCTTTGAATCCACCTACCGGCTGTAGATTCCATACACGTTGTCCTTTCGCAACAGATCTTTGTCGCCAGGAAGAGCCTGCATTATTAGGACTAGAAAAAAATCATTCAGTAGCTTGCCACTACGCAAAAGAACTATCGTCTTAAAACTTATACCATTGAAGGTTCAGTATAACTAAGATACAATCAATTAAATATTGTTTGTATGGGAAAGGACGTATGCATGATGATGCCCTTAGAAACTTTTTCATTATACGTCTTGTTATGTGTATTAGCTCCTCTAGTAGGAGCTTTTACACTTTCATTTGTTATGATTTTCGAGCGACAAATTGATAATCTCCAAAAAGAAGCTTCAAAATTAACATTAGAAAAAGAATTGCAAAATGCAAATTATGATCAATTAAATCAACAAATTCAACCGCATTTCTTTTTCAATACGCTCAATACGATGTTAAGTTTAGCACGCCTTGATCGAAAAGATGAGTTGATTAAAGGCTTGGAAGTTATGGCTAAATTTTTTAAGTTTAAATATATTTCGCACGCATCTTTGATTAAAGTTGAAGACGAATTATCTTATGTGAATAATTATTTGGAAATTCAAAGGCTACGGTTCGGAGAGCGACTCGAAGTAATAAAAACATTGGAAGAACAATGCGAAAAAGCCTTATTACCTCCATTTATCATTCAAACTATTGTAGAAAATGCATTTAAACACGGTTTTGAGAAAAACATTGGCCCAGCAACATTGAAAATAAATATTTATCATTCTGAGGGTTTTATTTATATTCAAGTTTGGAACACACATTTAATTGAACCGATACCCAAGAAACAAAACTATACTCCACAAGATGAGGGTTATGGAATTGTAAATATACAAAAACGATTAGAATTGTTGTTTCCTCAACAAGTAGCATCCCTTAATATGATACACATTGAAAATGAAACATTAGTAGAAGTGAAATTTCCACTTACCTATTTTTCAAATGGAAAGGAGGATGTACTTTGAATATTTTGCTAGTAGACGATGAAGCTTTAGAATTGGAGCAACTTGAATATATAATGAAAGGGCAATTTCCAAATTGGACTTTCTACAAAGCACAAGATGCATCGATTGCACTCCAAATAGCTGCAAAGATTAAAATTTCTTTAGCTTTTTTAGACATTCAAATGCCAGGTAAAAGCGGCTTGGAATTAGCTAAAGAACTAAAAAAACATTATGAAATGGATATTATAATGGTTACAGCATATCAATCGTTCGAATATGCCCAATCTTCTTTAAGGATTGGGGTAAATGATTATTTAACAAAGCCTATTGTTGAAAGTGAGCTATTGGAAATACTTAAAAAGTATAATAAATGGAGCTCACAAAATGATTCCATACAAGAAGTATTACGAATTATTCGTGAAGAATATCACGAAAAATTAAGTCTTAGTTTTGTGGCAAATCGTATACATTTAAATGCCACTTATTTGAGCCGTAAGTTTTTCGAAGAAGTTGGTATTGGATTTGCCGACTACTTAAATGCTTACCGTTTAGAAATTTCCAAAAAGTTATTATTAAAAAATAAAGAAATGAGCATGGCGGTCATTGCAGAAAAGACAGGATTCAATAGTCAGCACTATTTTAGTGCGATGTTTAAAAAGCAATTTAAGGTAACGCCCTCTGAGTATCGAATAAATCCTAGAAAAGCAGAAGGACCTATAGTATGAAAACGTATCGACACTATATTACAGGTTCTTTAGTTTTCGGTATTTCAACGGGAATGATTAGCCTTTTAGCGCGTTGGATAACAGGTAATGCATTGCTATCTTCGCCAGAGTCTCTTATAAAATATGGACTATTAGGGAGTATTGGATATTCCTTAGTTGGGGCATTATCCATATTCGGGTTTGGCGTATTAGCAACAAAAATTCGAGATAGATTTACTGACTTTGAAACAATCGGTGATTTATTCCAACATCGATTGAAAAAAGACGGTTATTGGATCATGACCTGTATCATTCTATTATTAGGGTTGGATTCTTTGTTCGTACAGGCTGTTGGAGCAGCTATATTATTCGATTTATTGTTTAATATTCCATTTACAGCATCTCTATTTTTCTTTCTTCTTTACTGTTTTGTTGTTGCAGGCTTAGGTGGTATGAAGTGGATACAACGTTTTGAAGGAGTTTCTGTTTTTTTTATCTTCGCTGCAATCATTTTCATTCCCCTGTATTTTTTCATACAAGAGGGTGCATTTTCCGTTTATGATGGTATTCGTTTATACCACCCTTATTTATTATTTGCTAAAAACCAAGAAACTTATTTTTTTATCATCACGTTTTTGTTAGTCAGTTTTGGACAAGTACTTACAGATCGGGCTACTTGGCAAAGAATTTATATAATTGAGCCCAAAAAGCTCCGCATTACTTTTTGGTCCACAGCTTTTGTTTTAGGTACCGTTCCAATCGCACTTTCTTCCATGTTAATGATTGTTATATTTGAAGGACCTTTTAGTGAAACATTTACGCTATTATTTCAACTAATCACTAAAATTGAACCTATTTTTCTTATAGTTATATTCTTCTTATTTTGCTTTGGTACTTTAACAACAACAATCCATGCAGAATTACACGCGACGACAATTCACTTTATCAAACACATTCGCCTACCTGTTGCACCTAGTATGACGGACAGGAAAATGAGAAGTGAATCCTATATTTTTTCTGGTCTTTTACTTTTATTACTGTTAATTGTTACTCATTTTATTTCATTTAGTTTGATAGATTTTCTTCTTTTCTTTGGACATCTTTACGCAGCTGTAATTCCTGTGATGTTAATCATCATTTTATCTAAACGTGAAATATCTAGAGTGTTACCTTACTCCGTGCTCATTGGCTGGCTCTTAAGTCTAACTTTATTTGCGGATTTAGCTCCTTTACAAACAATCTGGATAAGTTTTATTGTTTCTCTAACTATTTCAGTCTTATCCATGCTGTTCGCCAAAATAGAACTATCCCATACGAAATATAAATAAAACCGACCTAAATTTTTTAGGTCGGTTTTTTGTTAATCTGTAATCTCGATATCAGTAAGTGTTAAATATCCGATTGGATTTAACTTAATTCCATTGACTGAAGAATGATACACAGCTAAGTTTTCGTAGCTTCGGATTGGAACATATATGGCTTCATCTAGTTCCATTTGCTGTGTTTTTGCATAAATTTCTTTTCGTACATCTGAATTTTCTTCTTCGCGTGCTTGCTCAATTAGTTGGTCCACTGTTGAATTGGAGTAAAATTGAAAGTTCCCTGCTGATCCATGTGAGTTAGAATGAAATAGGTTATATTGGTTATAGTCTCCGTCACCTGTGGCATTTCCCCAACTACCGATAAAGAGATGCCCTTTTTGATTGGAAGCAGCTTCTACATAAGATCCGAATTCAAGTACTTGAATTTCTACTTCAATCCCTATGTCTTTTAATTGAGATTGTATAACCTCTGATAAACTTATTCTTTCAGCACGATCTGCTGTTAATAAAGTCAACTTGATTCCTTCCGGAAGAGCAGCTTCCTTTAATAATTCTTTTGCTTTATCTACATCATATGGTGCTGGTGTAAGTTTATCTGAGTATCCAAAAACCTTAGAACTCATCGTTGAGTTACTAAGTAGACCTACCTTATTGAATACACCAGATAAAATAGCTTCACGATCTAGTGCATAGCTAATTGCCTTTCTTAATAGAACATTGTCCATAGGAGCTTTCTGTACATTAAATCCTAAAAACTCAACTCCTAAGCCTTCATTTCGATATAGTTCTAGTGAGTTCGAAGCCTCTATTCGTTGTATTTCATTGACTGGAATTTGCTCCATTACATGAGCTTCTCCATTTTCAACCATCCCAAGACGAGTTGTATCTTCTGGTACTACTTTAAATTCAACTCCTGCTATTTTTGGTTCTTGTCCCCAATAGTTTTTATTTTTGGATAGTTTAACAACTTGACCTGATTTCCATTCCTCGAATACAAATGGGCCAGTTCCATTCGCATCTTTCTTTAATGATTCCGGGTCCTTCTCCAAAATAGTCGGGTTTAATATACTTCCCTCATTGCTTGCAAGTATAGATAATAAGGGAGCATAAGGCTTTAACAAATGAAATGTAACATGTTGGTCATCCTTTACTTCTACTTCCTTTATCATGCCAAGCTTAGCTGCTTGAGGGGAAGCAGTCTTTGGATCAAGCAAACGATCGAACGTTTTCTTTACTGCATCTGCATTAAACTTAGTACCATCATGAAATTCAACATCATCACGCAATGTAAACTCCCAAGTTAGTCCGTCTAGCTGTTTCCATTCCGTCGCTAGATGTGGTTGTGGCTCCATTTTATCATTAGGGATGACTAAAGTTTCATACACTTTTTCATATAAAACATTTGCTGTCGATACATCAACGATAAAATGTGGGTCTAAGTTTGTCACATCTGATTTCCGCGCAACAATTAACACTTTGTCCTCATTATTAGCGTCAGTTCCACTGTTAGAAGTTTCTCCTGTAGAACACGCTTGTAGCAATAAAATAATACTAACTATGACTATCATGTAGATCTTTTTCAAATCAACACTTCCCATCTCTTGATATTAAACAATCATAGTCTTTTCTGCGAGTCTGTTTTTTCAGAATATTATGTTCTTTTTGCGTTTTATTTACTTTATTTACAGAAGAAAAAACCTTAACCTATTTACTGGTTAAGGTTTTTTACATTTCGTATTCATTCACCAAACACATGCCGTTGCACCCAATCATCCGTTACCCCGACTTGATCTTCTACATCTTTCAACAAATCTATCGTAAAAGGATCGCCTTTCATAACAACTGTAGGCACAAATGTTGGATTCTCTACCATATATATTTGTTTTCCGTTAATCGTTTTTTTTGTAATCGTTATTTTAGCAATTCCACCTACATTTGTATTTTCCATCGTTTGCGCACTCAAAAAATTCCCTAATGAATAAAATACATGTGTTTGATGTCCAGTAGCAGTGGAAATCACTTCATAAGGCTGAACAACATGAGAATGGTGACCAAAAATAATATCTACCCCAGCATTCGCCATCATTTGAGCAAGCTCCTTTTGCTCACTATTCGGCTCTGTCTCGTACTCAACTCCCCAGTGCATACTTACAATAACTATATCTACTTTTGTTTTTAAATCCCGAATATCATTTGTTATTTTCACAGGATCTATGCGACTTACTAAATATTCTTTACCACTTGGCGTAGCATGACCGTTCGTCCCGTAAGTGTAACTAAGAAACCCAATAGATACATCCTTTAGATGGAAAACCCGGTCTGATTTTTGATCCTCGAACGATTCATATGCTCCAATATAAGGCATATCATATTTTTTTAACTGCTGGATGGCGGATAATATCCCCGCTTCTTTTTGATCCAATGTATGGTTATTTGCTATCGATAATAGATCTACTCCAACTTTTTGTAAGTCTCCAATAATATGCGGAGGACTAGAAAAACTCGGGTATCCAGATAAACCAAATTCCTTTCCAGTAGGTAAGGACTCTTGGTTTGCCAATAAAAGATCTAATGTTTCCAATTCTTTTCGAACTGGCTCGAAAGTAGGTAAAAAGCTTGCATAATTGTACAGCGGAAGATGCAATAAAATATCTCCAATCATCCCAACTTCTATTGTGTCTTCTTCAAAATCCACATGAAAGCTTGTCACTTGTTTCCCTTCAAACTTTTCATTAAAATCCTCGGTCCCGGACACTTGCACATTAAAATAAAGTAAGACAATAATAGCTGCGACCAACACTGGAAATAGAATTTTGATAACAAACACCTCCCTCCCACAATCATTTGCTTTTTTACGCGTGAATATACAAATGTAAGGCCTTTTTAAGTAATTATTTCACTGATCCTTCTGTTCCAATATTTCTTTTAGCACAACTGCTTGATTATGCTTCTCGTCCTTTGCTCCATATACTAGCGTCAAGACTTCTCCAGATTCAGGGGGATAAAGCAAAGATTATCTTTAGCAATCGCATTAATTCACGACCTACAAATAATACTACTAGATGAACCTACCGTTGGAATAGATTCTGCGTTAAGAAAGGATATTTGGGCAGAAATTTTTCATCTTAAGAATGAAGGAAAAACAATTTTAATTACAACCCATGTAATGGATGGAGCAGAAAAATACGACATGCTTGCTATGGTAAGAGATGGAGAAATTATTTCAAGCGACTCTCCTTTAGAACTAAGAAACTATTATAATATCGATAGGTTAGAAGAAGTATTTTTGAAAGCTAGAGGGGGAAATGATGAGAACAATCGCGTTAGTTAAGCGAATTTGTATTCAAATGGTACGTGACAAATGGAGTTTTGCACTCATGATGGTCACACCATTAGTTATTCTAACCCTTCTGCATTATTTGCTTGCTACAGATACAACCGTTCCTAGATTCCGTATACGCGGAGTGGAAGATGCTTAATAGAACAATTAAACAAAATGGACATTGTCACAATCCAATATGATTCACTACAAACAATCGATTCCGTCATCATCCATGATAAGCTAGATGGATTTTTGCAAATTAAAGAGGATACAATCCAATTAGCACTAACGAATAATGAACCTTCCACGTCTAAAATGTTACAAACGAAAATAGTTCAAGTTATATCTATTGAATCAAGAAAAGTTCAAGCTAGTAATATAACTAGTTTCATACAAGATATCCAAAGCAAGTTGCCAAATGCTCCTATAAAGCTAGATTCTATGAAAGCACCTGACATTCAGACTTCTTATATTTATGGTAGCAGCAAAACGACATTTTTTGATCAGTTAAGCCCTATTTTAGTTGGCTTCTTCGTTTTCTTTTTCGTTTTTCTTATTTCTGGAATTGGCTTACTTCGTGAACGAACTACTGGTACACTCGACCGATTAATGGCAACTCCTATTCAAAGACGAGATATAGTTTTTGGTTATTTAATCGGATACGGCTTGTTTGCTATCATCCAAACAATCATCGTTGTTTTTTACGCCGTAAAAGTTTTAGGCATTACGCTTGTCGGTTCTCTTTGGAACGTTATTCTCATCAATTTATTATTAGCATTAGTTGCACTATTACTTGGCATTTTATTGTCCGCTTTCGCAAACTCGGAACTTCAAATGATGCAATTTATCCCGATTGCTATTATTCCTCAGTAGTTTTGCATGTATCCTACCAATTCAAGGAATGCCAGAATGGATGCAATGGATTGCTAAATGCATACCGATGTACTACGGTGGGGGTGCATTTGTAGATGTGATGTATAAAGGCTTCGGACTAGATGCTCTTAAAAACGATCTCTTCGTGCTAATAGGATTTGCCTTTGTTTTTATTATATTAAATATATTTGCTTTGAAGAAATATCGTAAAATCTAATAAGGCTAAAAAAAAGAATGAGTAAATGCACTCATTCCTTTTATCTAATGGTAGATTTTCTATGCCTCAAATAAACAAAAAGAAATCCTCCCGCACTTAAAAAGCGCAGTGCAGAACTCATATTCAACGCATTCTCCATACCCCATAAATCCAAAAACCAAATCCCAACTTGAGGACCGATAAATGCAACAAAAGCTAATAACACATTATATGTCGTAATACAGTACGTACGAGATTGCTCTGGAGACTTCTCTAATAATAAATTAAATAAAATCAATACAGTTCCCGACAGGAAAAACCCTGCCGTCGTTTGAATCAGTGTTAAATAATATAAGTTAGTAGATATCGCAACTAAAAATGGCGTCGTTGCCATTCCAAACGCAGACCATACAAAAACACGCATATTTGAATACTTCTCCGCCCATTTTTTCCAAAGCGGAAACGTTAAAAATTGCATAAGCATACTGCCTACCGAGAACATACTAATCCAAAAAATCGTTGCCCCAGCTACTCGAACATTATATATATTGAATAATCCCCATGCGGTCTGCCAAGAAAAATTAAAAAATAAAGCTGCTGCTAAAAACCAAACGTAATTAGAGTTTTTAAAAATGTTCCAATCCATCGATTTCTTTTTTTCCCCGACACTCTCTATAGATACAACGTCTTCTTCATGCTTCATTAAAAAAAATACTTCCAATAACCCAAAGCCAAAAGCTATTGTAAAAAGAATTTGATACGCCAATACGCTTTCTGATGCATCTTTCATTAAAATGCCAATAAGCAACGTCGAAAAAAGCCCTACTATCATCAAAAAACGATTTCGATCGCTAAAAAACTGCCCTCTTCTTGACTCTACAATCATGCCACTTATAAGCGTTTGCCAGCCAATATTAGCAACCGTATTTGGTACGCTTATAAAAGCAATAATTACTAAAAAGGCCCATGATTGCATCGAATTCGACGGTAAATAAACAACGATAACCATCAATAAAAACATCAATCTTGCTAACAAAACAGACATTGCTACTAATTTCTTTTGAGCATTTGCTCGATTTAATAATATCGCCGCTGGAATCGTCATTAACAATGCAATTAGCGGCGGCAAAGAGCTGATTAACCCGACTTGATAGTTCGTTGCCCCTAATATCGTAATTGCGAAAATCGGAAAAAAGTTATTCGAAAAGTTAAGTGCGACAGTCGAAGCCATACCGTGAGAGATACTAATTTTTTCATTATAAGTTCTCATTCATTCAGCCCATTCTCAAGAAAATAAAGGATATGCTTGAATTATATACTTGCACCACTAGAAAACAAGTACTTCGGGACACAAAATTTATTGAAATATGCGAAAAAAAACTAAGCAAGATAATTCTCCTGCTTAGCTTTTTAATCTCTAGTTAAAAATTTTTAAAGAATAAACGAATAACATCGGCACCGCCAATAAATGTTCCTAAAGAGCCTACTAAATTTGTCAAAACTACTACAAGTAAAATACGCGTCACTTTGTTTTTCCAAAATCCTTTGATTGTAAAAACATCTTCAGAAAGTGTTTCAAAATCTCCAACACTTGGTCGTCGAACATATGCCTGTACGATCCCCGAAACCCAACCAGAAGCGATTAATGGATGCAATGCCGTAATCGGTGCAACCACAAATGCAGAAAGGATAGCAAGTGGATGTGCGAAAGCAATTGCTGCTCCAACTGCCGCCATAATACTGGTCCATAAAATCCAACTTAAAGCTTGATCGAAACCAGCAGTTGGATTTGACCAAAAAGTATAGATCATCACGGCAACAAGTAATGCTGGAATAGTCCATCCGAGAATTTTAGGTACGATTGATTTTGGTGGTATTTGATCCAAAGCTGCTAAATCTTGCTCCTTGTGAATTTCCTTTGTAATACCTGGTACATGTGCAGCCCCCAATACGGCAACCACCTTTTTCCCAGGAGCATCTTTAATTTTCTGAGCAAGATATTGATCTCGTTCATCGATTAAAGGAGTTTTTAGCTTTGGAAAGGATTCCGTGAATTCTGCGAGAACCGCGTTCAACGTATCCTGTGTTTTCATGTTCTCCAGCTCTTCTTCTGAAATCGTTTCTTTGCTAAAAATACTAAAAACTACTCCATTTAGAAGTTGTGCCTTTCCCATGAACCCTAAGTTACTCCAAATGCGAGAAAAGGTTATTTGGATATTCCGATCCGCAAGTACTAGTTCTGCACCAGTCTCTTTCGCACTTTCAATACCCTGAATCATTTCTTGACCTGGCTTAATATCAAATTGCTTCGCCATGCGGTTTTGAAACGAAGATATCGCTAAATTCATCAAAAGCAATGTTGCTTTCTTTTCTTTAATCACTTTAAAAATGTCTGTTTCTTTCCATTTGCTACCGTCCATAACAGATTGATACCTTTGTGCATCTAGTTCAATGCAAACAGAGTCTGGTCTTTCTGCTTCAATAACTTCTTTTACTTGCTCAGCACTTTGCCTTGATACATGTGCTGTACCGATTAATATCAATTCTTTACCATTTAAATGTAACCGTGTAATGTTATCCTCTGACATAAACGACTTCCTTCTCGGCATTTATTTCCCTACGTAATTACAATTCTAGCAATTGCAAAAGACTATATCAAATTTGATTTATTCACACAAAACAAAAGAGCCGCATATGCAGCTCTAAGTTTGTGAAAAACGTTTTTTAGAATATATATACGTTACTGCCAGTGCCAAAACTAACACCGATCCCTTAATAATATCAAATGCAAAATACGGTAAGTTCAAAATCGTTAAGCCGTTCAATAAAATACCGATTACCGCTGCTCCAAAAAAGGTGCCGATAGCATTTGGCTTCCCTGCTCCAAGAACCGAATAACCAACAAAAACAGCCGCTACCGCTTCCATCAATAAAGGAGCACCAGCATCAATTTGTCCCGAACCAACACGCGCAGTAAACAAAATACCCGCCATAGAAGCGAAAATTCCTGAAATAATATACGCTGCACATTTCACTTTACGAATATTTACTCCCGATAATGTAGCGGCCTCCGCGTTTCCGCCAGTCATATACAAGACACGACCCCAACGAGTGTGATGAAGTACAACATAAGCAAATAACACCATAACAAGCATTATCCATACAGGAATAGGCAAACCAAGCATTCTACCTTGTCCAATCCAAAGAAAAGCTTCGGATAATTGACCAGGAGCCGTACTACCTGAAGTAAGTGGCATATTATTATAAATTGAATAACCTTCTGTATATGTTCGATGGAAGCCAGCAACAATATACATTACACTTAATGTTGCGAGCAAATCAGGAATACCTATGACTACTATTAGAAAACTATTTAGTAACCCAACTAACGCTCCAATTAAAATAGGTAAAATTAAGACAAGCCAAAGTGGCATTTCGTACCAAACCATTAAAGAAGCTGTTACAACAGTTGATAGCGACATCGTTGAACCTACAGACAAGTCAAATCCTCCGACTACTAGCGTAAACGTAACTCCTAACGCCAAAAGTGTAACAATGGAAATAGAACGTAAAATATCTGTAAAGTTACTATATGTAAAAAAAGCTTCACTAATTGAACTAAAATATAAAATGATCACAAACAATAATGCAATTGCTCCATACTTAAACAAAAATTGAATACTGCGCTCTTTTAAATTATCCTTCTTTTCCACCGCTTGCATACAACAAAATCCTTTCTTGGGTCGCTTCTTCACGTGAAAACTCCTTCACGAACTGACCGTTATACATAACTAAAATACGATCGGAAATACCGATTGCTTCGTGAATTTCACTTGAAAAATAAAGACAGCCTTTTCCGCTCTCCGCTAGCTCACGAATAAGCTTAAAAATATCCGCTTTCGCACCAATATCCACACCTTTTGTCGGTTCATCAAATAAATAAACCTTTGAATCACGTGAAGTCCACTTACCAATTACTACTTTTTGCTGGTTCCCTCCACTTAGATGGACAAGTGGTGTTTCAGTACTATTTGCTTTTATTTGCAAACGCCCTATAATTTCCTTTGCGAAGCTTTTTTCCGCTTTTTTTTGCATAAATAAGAAGCTGGAAAACTTTTTTAAATTCGGAAAAGAAGCATTCGTTTGCAAAGATTCCAGTACGAACAATCCTTCTTTTCTACGTTCCTCTGGAATAAGTGCCATCCCTGCTCGTATGGCATCTTTCGGATGTTTCATATGTAGGCTGTTTCCGGAAAGACTGATCGTACCCTTTTTAAGTGGCTCTGCTCCAAATAAAGCTTTTGCTAGCTCTGTCTTCCCTGCTCCAACTAATCCCACAATGCCAACAATTTCTCCTTCTGAAACAGTAAACGTAAGATTTTTTAGTTTTTGATCATCTGATATTTCCTTTACATCGAGTAAGTTTTTTCCTATTTCCCAACTTCGATCAACTTGCTCATGATTAAAGGAAGCACCAAGCATTGCTTCAATAATTTTTTCTGCATCCGCATTTTCCGTCTGAAATGTTTGCACTAGTTTCCCATCACGCATAACAGTAATCCAGTCACTAATTTCAAACACTTCCGGTAATCTGTGAGAAATAAATATGCACCCAACCCCTTGAGCCTTTAATTTATTTATTACTGAAAATAATTTCGTCGATTCGTGAAGAGATAACGGCGCAGTCGGCTCGTCAAAAATAATAATCTTTGCTGAACTAACAAGTGCCCGTGCGATTAACACTAATTGCTTTTCTGCCAATGTAAGTTTAAAAGCTGGCTCTTGCACGTCAATTGTTTCTACTTGCAATTGCTTTAATGCTTTTCTTGCTTCTTCATACATTTTAGTCATAGAAACAAAGACATTTTTGCCCGTCGCAATTGTATCGAGCATTATATTTTCCGCTACGGACAGCTCTGAAACAATAGCTGTATCAACTTCTTGATACACACAATAAATTCCATGATCTTTTGCTGCTTTAGGTGAACGAAGTCGGATGTTTTTTCCATCCAATAAAATATCCCCTTCGTCTTGTTCATACACTCCTGATAAGATTTTTATAAGTGTACTTTTTCCTGCTCCATTTACACCAAGTAGCGCATGCACTTCACCTTTTGCTAGATGAAATTGTGCGTCTTCTAGTGCTTTCACATGTCCAAATGATTTTCGTATTGCATTCATCGAAAGAAAAGGACTATCCATACATATGCTCCTTTCTTAAAGAAAAGCTGCCCATTTGTAGGACAGCTGCTATTTGTTGAGTTTTATTGGTTTTCCAACTCTTTCAATGCATCTGTATAACCTTGTTCACTAGCTCCCCAGCCGTCGATAAACTCATGTAAACCATTCGTTGTAACAGTTGTATCTGGAAGCTTCGATGCATCAACAAAAACTGGCTCTAAAACAACTTGTGCATCTGGATTTTCCCCATTAATTTTTTGATACAAGTAACGAACTTGAATACGCCCTATATCCATCGGATCAACAGCTGCTGATGCGGCCCAAGGACTATTTTCTTTTTGCATCATTTGCAAATCTTCATCACTCATATCAATACTGTACACTTTAATATCCGTTCTTCCCGCTTGCTCGATCGCGCGTACTGCACCTTTTGCAAATTCATCCCAAGCAGCCCAAACTGCCGTAATATCTCCCTCATTCGGGAATTTTTTTAATATAGCTTCCATTTGTGACTGTGTATCTAATGCCGTATTTTGAGTAGCCGCACCAAAAGTCGCAACTTCTTTAATACCTTTGTTCTCTGTTAAAAATTGCTCATAAGCAACTTGTCTTCTTTCCATTGGTGCAAATCCTGCCACCCATATTTTCACAATATTTGCTTCACCATTTGCATCTTCCGCTAACTTTTGTAGCGTCATTTCCGCCATCTTTTGATCGCCTTGCTCTAATACTGTAATTCCCTCTACTTCCACTCCTGCATCAAATGCTACAACCGGAATGCCTTTATCAACCGCATTTTGTACACCTTGATTTAATGCTTCTTTCGTGCCGTGATCGATTAATATTCCATCTAATCCTTGGTTAACTGCTGCATCTAGATTAGAAGCCATTTTTGCTAAATCACCTTCTGAGTTAAAAACGGTAACCGTGCCTCCGAATTTCTCAACTTGCTCTTTCACTCCTTCAATATATTGGGCAGAAAAAGTACCAAGGTTTTGTTGAAGGATCAATGCAATTTTCTTACCTGCTAACGGATGACTTGAAGCTTCTGGTTTAGCTGTTTCTTCTTTTGCATCCCCTTTTGGCTGACATCCAGTCAAAAGAATTCCAATAACTAATAGTACCGCTATAAACCAATTCACTTTTTTCTTCATCATTTTTCTCCTCTTTCTGTTCCGATTAACGCACTAATATTCTCCGTATACTCGGGATAAATAATTCCTTTTTCCGTTATAATTGCTGTTATTAAACGACCTGGCGTCACATCAAATGCCGGATTATATACTTTCGTATTTTCTGGCGCTACTTGTTTGCCAGCAATATGTGTTATCTCTTCCGACGGACGCTCTTCTATCGGTATACTTTCACCACTCTCAATCGAAAGATCAAAAGTAGAAGAAGGCGCTGCTACGTAAAATGGAATTTGAAATGCCGCAGCTAATAAAGCCAAATTCAGTGTGCCGATTTTATTGGCTGTATCGCCATTTACAGCAATTCGATCTGCTCCAACAATAATTGCTTCGATCCCCTTTGCCCCAATTGTATGGGCTGCCATACTATCCGTTATAAGCGTAACGTCCACTCCGGATTGCTGAAGTTCCCACACTGTAAGCCTCGCCCCTTGAAATACTGGTCTAGTTTCGCATGCAAACACTTGAAACTGTTTCCCTTGCTCACTACCTAAATGGAAAGGTGCCAATGCAGTTCCATATTTTGCAGTCGCAATAGAACCTGCATTACAAATCGTCATCACCTTCGTATAATCATTTAGTAAAGACAATGAAAATTCACCAATACTGCGGCATGACGCTTCATCTTCCTCATAAATATTCATAGCTTCAACTAGTAAGTGCTTTTTCGCTTCCTCTACAGTTGCACTTTGTTGAACACTCGCTTTTAGACGCTCAAGAGCCCAAGCAAGATTAACAGCAGTTGGTCTTGATTCTGCTAAATACAAAGCATCTCTACTTAAAAATTGGTGGAATTGTTCCAGGGAATTCACTTCGTAGCTCTGTGCGGCTGAAGCTAATCCGTAAGCGGCTGTTATGCCAATTGCAGGAGCACCTCGCACTTTTAACGTAATAATTGCATCGTATACATCTTCCAATGTTTCAAGTGGTAAATAGTGGATAACAAGAGGCAATTTCTGCTGGTCTAAAATGCTCAATTGCCCATCTTCCCACTTTATCGATAACGGAATACTCATTTGTTTACCCTCTCTAGTAAGCTAATTGCTGCGTTAATGGACGAGATATCTCGACGGTTTAAAATAAGCTTTTCTCCAATTTGTAACGCTTGTTTTTTAGCATTTATTCTTTGTTCATCATCTACAATGCCATCTAAGTCTTTCACATGCGCTAAACCAATCGTTCGGCGAATTAATTCACAACCCGCGAATCCTAGCGCATCTTGGAAAATCTTATTTACTATATATTCTTCAAATCCATCTGTATCTTTATAAGCATCGATTCCTTCAGACTTCCATAATGCAGAAAATCTCGTCGTAAACACTTCCCAAGTTTGTTCAATTTGATGAAGAATAACTATTCTTTGCTTGCCATCCCTTGTAATCGTTTGAACAATTAAATTAGCTAAAAACAGCCCAACATCAAAGCCAATTGGTCCATAAAATGCAAATTCTGGATCTATTACTTTTGTTTCTTCTTCACTCGCAAAAATACTACCTGTGTGCAAATCTCCATGTAATAATGCTTCTGCTTCTGTCAAAAAGCTTTTCTTCAGCTTTGCTACTTCTAGCTTCAAAGGCCCATTTTGCCAAATCGCTTCCACGTCTGCTCGTAAGGAAGGTTCAAAATCATTTGTTTCGTTATCAAAAAATGGATCTGTGAAAATAAGATCTTCTGTAATTTTGCATAGCTCTGGATTAGAAAAATCCGAAACTAGTTTCTTTTTTTCAAAAGGATGTAAAGCAAAATCAGATGTAGAAAATAGAGTGCTAGCCAGATACTCGCCAATATCTGTCGCTAACTTTGGATAAGATTCAAGCTGAATCAATCCTTCACGCACTATTTTTAAATGCGATAAATCTTCCATTACTGTAATCGCAAGTTCTTCATCTGTTGCATATACTTTTGGCACTAATCCTACTGCAAATTCGCCATGTTTTTTTAGCGCATTTGCTTCGATTACTGCTCTTTTTAATGTCAACGGCCAGCTTTCACCAACTACTTTTGCGTATGGTAATGCCTGCTTGATAATAAGACTCTTATCATTTTTAGAGTCTTTTATATGAAAAACATAATTTAAATTTCCATCGCCAATCTCTCGACATTCTAATACTGCATCTTCTGCAAAAAACTCCTTTGCAAAATGAATGGCTGTTTTTTCTGTTAATGATTCGTATTGTTTTTTCGTCGCTATCATCATTTATCTCTACCTTTCCTATACAAAATAAAAAGCCTCTTTCATAAGAAAGAGGCGTAGAATAAGAGATCTATCGCCTCTTATCTTTCAGAAAGTTACCTCTCTGATGGAATTAGCACCGTGCCTTACGAGATGTTCATCTCGGCGCAAAAAGCGCCCCGTCTCACAACGGTATTACGGTCGGTTGCTGGGCTTCATCGGGCCATTACCCTCAGCCAGCTCTTGATAAGAGTGCTATTGTTATAAATTCGTATTGCTTGAGTTGAATCCTAGCATATTTGAAAATACAATGTCAAGGCAAATCCGATTATTATAAAAAGTCTAATAACTGTATTGACATTTTTTCTATTGCATGAAATAATCAGTATTAATTTGACAATAAACATTCATTTTAATTTCATATATTTTCTTATTTAGAGCAGGTGGAGGGACAAGCCCTATGATACCCGGCAACCGATTCAATTATTGAACACGGTGCTAATTCTTGCAGTCAATTGACTGAGAAATAAGAAGTCGTTAACCCCTTAACCGCTTCTTATTTGAAGTGGTTTTTTTATTTAAACATAAAGGAGTACGATAGCGAATGAGTATAGTAGCACTTTATCAAGTGTATGGAAAATCCGGTTCTTTTGAAAAGAAAGCGGAAGGCATTGCACTTGGTTTAACAATAGGATCGTGGACAGATTTACCTTTACTTGAACAAGAACAATTAAAAAAACATAAAGGTATCGTTGTTTCGATTCGGGAATTTCAACATATTCAACACCCTTTAAAAACAGACCTGATTAAAGCAGAAATTAAAATAAGTTATCCAAGTATTAATTTTTCACCAGACATACCCGCCATCTTAACGACTGTATTTGGCAAACTATCATTGGATGGGGAAGTCAAATTACTAGATTTAGAGTTTTCCCCAGAACTGTTAGCGAAGTTTCCTGGACCTAGATTTGGCATAGAGAGTATTCGAAAGGTACTTGAAGTACATAATCGGCCACTTATTATGAGCATATTCAAAGGAGTAATCGGTCGAGATATCGATTATTTAGCAGAGCAGCTTCGAGAGCAAGCACTTGGAGGAGTAGACTTTGTAAAAGATGATGAAATCCTTTTTGAAAATCCACTCACACCTTTTGAAAAACGTATTACAACTGGTCAAAAAGTGCTGCGCCAAGTGTATGAGGAAACTGGACATCGCACACTTTATGCTGTGAATCTATCTGGACGCACTTCCGAATTGAGAACAAAAGCTATCAGGGCAAAAGAGTTAGGTGCGGATGCTTTATTATTAAATGTTCATGCATACGGACTTGATGTACTTCAGGAACTTGTAGAAGATAATAATATTCAGCTGCCATTTATGGCTCACCCAGCGTACAGCGGTGCTTTTACCTCATCTCCTATTTACGGAGTTGCATCACCTCTTTTACTTGGGAAATTGACACGTTATGCAGGGGCAGATTTTTCATTATTTCCTTCACCTTACGGAAGTGTGGCACTGGAGAAAACAGTTGCACTTTCGCTCGGTGAAGAGCTTACAAAAACAAGTGCAGTAAAACGTACTTTCCCAGTCCCTTCTGCTGGTATTCATCCGAGCCTAGTACCACAACTAATCGAGGATTATGGAATAGACAGCATTATTAATGCTGGTGGCGGAGTACATGGACATCCAGATGGTGCGATAGGAGGAGGGCTTGCTTTCAGACAAGCCGTAACAGCGACTCTTGATGGAATCTCGCTCGTAGAGGCAGTAAAACAACACGAAGCATTAAAAAAAGCGATTGAATTATGGGGGTAAACAAAATGAGGAAACTAGTCATCTTTTGTGATTTCGATGGCACTATTACAAATAAAGATAATATTATTTCTCTCATGAAAGAATTCGCTCCACCCGAATACTTGCCAATCAAAGAGAATATTTTAAGTCAAAAGCAATCTATTCGTGACGGTGTAAAGGAAATGTTCGCCCTTTTACCTGTTTCATTAAAAGATCAAATTACCTCCTTTCTATTAGAGCAAGCTCAAATTCGAGATGGCTTTGCTGAATTTGTTTCTTATACAAAGGAACGCAATATACCACTTTATATCGTTAGTGGCGGAATCGACTTTTTCATTCATCCGATACTTGAACCATTTGGTCCTTTTGCAGATGTTTATTGCAATGAATCGGACTTTTCAGGCGATAACATCCACATCCATTTTCCACACGGTTGCGATGAGCTTTGTACTAGCAAGGGATGTGGATGTTGTAAACCTTCTATTATCCGTCAGTTGCTTGATGACAATGCGCTAAGCGTTGTTATTGGTGATTCTATTACAGATTTAGAAGCTGCAAAATTGGCAGATGTCGTTATTGCGCGAGATTTCCTCATCGAAAAGTGTGAAGAATTACATATTCGTTATGAGCCTTTTAAAAGCTTCCATGATGTTATCCAAATTATCGACGAAAAGTTAGGTGTGCCACAATGACACTATTGCAAACTAGATGGAACGACTTAGCCGATATAAAAGACGAACTTGCAGCACGAGATTGGTTTATGGGAACTAGTGGGAACTTGGCCATAAAAGTGCATGATCAGCCTGTTGAGTTTTTAGTTACTGCAAGTGGAAAAGATAAGAAAAAACGTACAGACGAAGACTTTTTACTCGTTGATGCTAATGGCGATCCAGTTGGTGATACTCTCTTAAAACCATCAGCAGAAACTTTGCTTCACTGTGCTATATATACAAAAACAACAGCGGGTTGTAGTCTTCATATTCATACCGTTGCAAATAATGTCATTTCTGAATTATACGGAGATGACGGAAAAGTCGATTTCCAAGGACAAGAAATTATTAAAGCTTTCAATCTATGGGAAGAGAATGCACTACTTTCTATTCCTATCATTCCAAACTACGCTGATATCCCGCGTCTCGCTGAAGAATTTCAAACACATCTAACTGCTGATAAAGGTGCGGTATTAATCCGAAACCACGGTATTACTGTATGGGGTAAGGATGGATTCGAAGCAAAAAAACTATTAGAAGCTTGTGAGTTTTTATTTCAATATCAATTAACATTACTTCAAATAAAATCGAAATAAGAGAGGAAGATTTAAATGGCGATTATTAAAATTCAAGGAACTACGGAAACAATTGAGCAACAAAATGAGGTTGCTGCATTTTTAGAAAAACAAGAAGTTATATATGAGCATTGGGATATTGAAAAATTACCTGAGCATCTTCGCGAAAAATTCGATTTGAACGATGAAGAAAAACAGGATATTTTACTTGCATTTAACGATGAGATTAGTGATATTTCGGAACGCCGTGGCTACCAAGCATCAGATGTCATTTCTTTATCCGATTCAAATCCTAACTTAGACGAACTATTAAAAAACTTTGAGCGGAAGCATCTTCATACAGACGATGAAGTTCGATATATTGTTAGTGGGCACGGAGTATTTATTATCCAAGGGAAAGATGAGCGCTTCTTCGAAGTACACTTAACACCAGGTGACTTAATTTCCGTACCAGAAAATATTACACATTACTTTACACTTGCAGAAGACCGTAAAGTAGTTGCTGTTCGAATTTTTGTAACACCAGAAGGCTGGGTTCCGGTTTATCAAGACGAAGCAGTTCAAAACTAAATAAAAGCTCCTAATCATTTGGTCTATCAAGTGATTAGGAGCTTTTATTATCTTAAAACCTACCCATCGTTTTTCAAAAAACTTTCTTCTACATGAAAAATTTCCTCGAAACTTGTGCATACTACTAACTGATATCCCTTACTTTACTTTCGATAAAACAAGGTGGTAAAAACATGGAACAAGAATACACACTTATCGAACATTTAGATGAGCTTCGCAAACGGCTTATCATTATTTCCGTTACATTTGTCCTATCATTAGCCGCTGGATTTTTGGTTGCTCCTAAAACTTTGAGTCTTTTGAAGAAACAACCAACAGCTGCCCATGTTGAATGGAATGTATTCGGTTATACAGACGGCTTAATGATATATGTAAAATGTGCATTGCTCATTGCTATTTTAATCACCATACCAATTGCCTTATATCAGCTATGGTTATTTGTAAAACCGGGGCTACTAGAAGATGAAGCACAAGGGACTTTTATCTTTATCCCTATTTCTTTTTTATTGTTTTTGACGGGGATTAGCTTTAGTTATTTTGTTTTATTTCCTTTAATGTTGAATTTCATGTCGAATATTAATGATTCTATTGGAGCTGTGGAAACATACGGAATGCAGCAATACTTCACATTTATGTTTAACTTAATCATTCCTGTTGGTATTGTATTTGAATTGCCTGTAATCGTTTTATTTTTAACAAAGCTCGGTATTGTTACTCCACAAAAACTTCGAAAAATGAGAAAGGTCGCTTATTTCCTTTTAGTAATAATAGGTGTTTCTATTACTCCACCAGATTTTATTTCTGATTTTATCATTGTTATTCCTTTACTAATGTTGTTTGAAATCAGTATTTTTGTATCAAACTGGTCCATGAAGAAGCAATTGAAACAAGTGCAAATGCCACTTGAATAGTTGACTATGTACTAACTAGGAGGAAATACTATGCCAAACATAGGTGTACCAGGCTTAATCATCATTCTTATTTTAGCTCTAATTATTTTTGGACCGTCAAAATTGCCTCAATTAGGCAGAGCTGTTGGGCAAACATTGAAGGAATTCAAAAATTCAACTAAGGAAATGGTAGATGATGTAACAGAAGAATTCACATTAGAAGATCTGAAAAAAGAAGAGAAAAAGAAAATTTAATGTTGTGAAGCAACTAAATTGACCTCGTTATTTTTATGGTTTACAATTAGTTTGAATTCAAGATGCATTAACTTAGTGTAAATACTCATGGATTATATTGTAATTACTAGGGGGATATTAAATGTTAAAAATAGGTATAATTATTGGTAGTGTACGTCAAGGTCGTAATGCTGAAGCTGTAGGAAATTGGATGTATGACTTCGCAGCGAAACGCAATGACGCAGAATATGAATTAGTAGATCTTGCAAATTATAAATTACCTTTTTTAGGGGTAGAACTTCCTGCTGCTGAACAAGAGCAAGCAAATACTGCTATTAAAGCATGGTCAGAAAAAATGGCTTCATTTGACGGCTATATTTTCATCACACCTGAATATAATCATGCAGTCGGTGGAGCACTTAAAAATGCAATAGACTTCTTAAGACCTGAAGTAGCAAACAAAGTTGCTGGATTCGTAGGTTACGGAAGTTTAGGTGGAACACGTGCACATGAAAATATGCGTTTAATCTTAGGAGAGCTTTCTGTTGCAGACGTACGTACAGCAGTTACTTTCTCACTAATGGCAGACTTTGAAAACATGAGCGTATTCAAACCTGCTGAGTACCATGCAGCTAATGCAAATGCTATGCTAGATGAAGTTCTTGCATGGGGCGGCGCATTGAAAACAATTAGATAAAGACAAAGAGAGAGGGAATCTACGACAGATTCCCTCTCTCTTTATCTGTTTATACGGTAAACTCCTTTTCTATCACGTAAATAACAACCGTTGTGTTCAAATATACGGATCATATACTCGTTACTCCCGTCTGTGCTACCAACATATGTGTTTGCTCCAATTTGTTTCAATAAACCTAAAGTTCTTTGATGAAATATTGTTCCATAACCTTTCCCGCGGTGCTCTGGAACAACTCCAAAATAAAAAAGTCTTCCTTCGTCTATTGTCCCTGGTTCTATGTGAGGAATGCTAATACCGAGTTGCTGTGCATCTTGTGAAAAGATAAAACAATGCTTACGCCAGTCAGAGCCAAGTTCATTGAGAAGAGACTCCATTATTTGCTCTAATGAAAATAAATTGTTCTTATTTGCAGATCCGCTCCTACAGCGATCATATAAAATAGCGAATTGTTCATCGCTTAAGTCACTTTCGTAAAGAGATTCTACTTCAATACTTTGCTCAGTTGCCTCTATTTTATCTAATGACTTTGCAAATTCCACGATAGAAGATATCTTTTGAAATCGGTGATTCATTAACCACTCTTCATGCTCCTCATCCATCAATAAAGACAAATAATCAATCTGCTCTGATTTCCACTCTTCTAAAATCTTTGCAAATTCCTGTGTATAATCATCACTAGACTTCCCCACTGTCTTCACTTGATCTACAAGCCAATACTCTTTATCTTTTTTTATCAAACTAAAAAGACTCATACTCTTCCCTTCCTCCTTTAATCATACTTACAAAATACACTAAAAGACGCTTCCTTTCTAATAGGAGCGTCTTTCTTTGTGTTTAAAATTTGAAATCGATTGAACCTTTCGCACAATCGTTCCATCTCATCCAACTTCATATACAAGTGCTTTTTCATTTATTTTTTCGTACGCTTCAAAAACTCTTTCGTACGTTCATGTTTAGGGTTTTTGAAAATTTGGTCTGGAGTTCCTTCCTCTGCAATAACTCCTTTGTCCATAAATACGACTCTGTCCGAAACTTCCTTCGCAAATTCCATTTCATGCGTAACGATTAACATCGTAAGACCCGTTCCTGCAAGTTCCTTCATAACTTTGAGCACTTCTCCTACCATCTCCGGATCAAGAGCAGAAGTTGGCTCATCAAATAACATTACGTCAGGTTCCATAGAAAGCGCACGAGCAATTGCAACACGTTGCTTCTGCCCACCTGATAATTGTTTCGATTTTGCTTCCACATAATGATCCATTCCAACCACTTTTAAATATTTCATCGCAATTTTTTCTGCTTCTTCCTTAGAACGCTTCAACACTTTAACTTGTCCAACAACACAATTATTCAATACATTATGATTATTAAATAGATTAAACTGCTGAAAAACCATTCCTAGCTTCGTTCGATATGCATGGATATTATGTGTGTTGTCTAAAATATTTGCTCCATTATAAATAATTTGACCACCGCTTGGTTTTTCTAAAAGATTAATACAGCGAAGAAGAGTCGATTTACCTGAACCGGAAGAACCGATAATACAAACAACTTCTCCTTTTTTCACAGAGAAATCAATGTCCTTTAATACTTCATGGTTTCCAAAGGATTTGCTTAAATGCTGTATATCAATTACTTTTTCCATATATGCTCCTCCTTCGTTTTAATGCCCTTTTGTCGCAATTGTCGTTACTTGTGCTGGTTGTCCTATCATACTGTAATTTTCCGGTCCGTCTAATTTTCTTTCAAAATAACGGAGAATTAATGTTACCGTAAATGTCATAACAAAGTACAAAATACACGCTACAAAGAATGGTTCAAAATATTTGAAGCTGATTCCTGCAACTGTTTTTGTTTGAAAATATAGCTCCGTTACACCAATTACGTTCAGTACGGACGTATCTTTAATATTAATGATGAATTGATTTCCTGTAGCCGGTAATATATTTCGTATTACTTGTGGCAATACAACATGGAACATTGTTTGAACATGATTCATACCAACAGCTTGAGCTGCTTCAAATTGACCTTTTTCAATAGAAATAACTCCACCACGAACGATTTCTGCCATATAAGCTCCCGTATTAATCGAAACGATAAATATCGCTGCAAACGTTCGATCCATATCGATACCAAAAGCCATCGCAGAACCGAAGTAAATAACCATTGCCTGCACAATCATTGGTGTTCCTCGGAAAAACTCTATATACACACTTAATATGATATTCACTATTTTCAAGAAAACTCGTTTTATTCTTCGTTCAGACACAGGTATTGTACGTATAATCCCTGCCAACAAGCCAATAGCTGCTCCAAAAATAGTGCCAATTATGGAGATTAAAAGTGTCATTCCAGCTCCACGAAGGAACATCGGCCAGTTGTTTATAATCATTGACATAATCCATTCAAAGCTCATACTTTATCCCCCCATTAAAGATTAAAAACCGACTGCAAAAGATGCAGCCGGTATCACCTTACCCTTATTCTGCCGCTGGTTGATTTTTAATAGCAGTGTCCATAATTTCTTGGCGCTCTTCTTCCGAAATACCTGCTAAAATTTCATTGATTTTATCTTTCAGTTCACTGTCTTTTTTTAGCCCAACTGCAACAGCTGTTTCCTCTTCACTTGCAACAAATCCATCCGTGAATTCAACCATTGCAAAGTTTTCATTTGCTGCTGATGCACTAATTCCTTCTGGACGCTCTGATACATACCCATCAAGCACACCAGACTCTAGTGCAACACGCATTGCGGAGAAATTATCCGAAGCTGGTTGTTTTTTAACGCCTTCAATTTGATCGATTACACCATAGTGAGAAGTGTTTAATTGACCAGTTATTTTTGCTCCCTTGAAATCTTGGATAGAAGTAGCACCTTCAAAAGGTCCACCCTTTTTTACTACCATGATAAAATTTGATGTGTAGTAATTCTCCGTGAAATCAATTGACTCTTTACGTTCTTTTGTTGGTGACATACCTGCCATAATCGCATCGATTTTATCCGATTGCAATGATGGTACAAGACCGTCCCACTCTATTTTCACAACAACTAGCTCTTTCCCTAAACCAGCCGCAACTTTTTTCGCAATTTCTACATCATATCCGCCTGCATATTCAGCATTTCCATCAATTTTAATTCCACCATTTGAATCATCTAATTGAGTCCAGTTGAATGGTGCGTAGCCTGCTTCAAGACCGATCGTAAATGTTTCTTTCTCACTTGTCTCACCTGATGAACCTGTATTCGTATTTGTTTCTTTTTCGGAAGTACTCGTTCCACATGCTGCTAATAATAAAACAGCGGAAAATAACATTGCTACGAATATAAATAGTTTATTTTTCATCATTACTTCTCTCCTTTTAATATAAGTGTATGTTTTTGAATACAAAAAAAGGACAGCCTATAAAAAAAGACCTGAGATGAACTCAGGTCGCAAGTGTATAGTTGCCCTAAATCCTCTACTTTACCCAAATGAGATAGCACACCACTATAAACCGGGACGTTTATAGTGACAGTCCTGTAGCTCTTAACTACAGACCCAGCAAGTAATACAGAGAATATTACAAACTTCGGCGACATTTCCTTCTTCTTAGCATCATAGATTCTCAAACTCTTCTAAGAACTGTTAAATATCGCGCCTCTACCTCACCAAATAAGTGAGGTATTATTCAATTAATTATTGTCCATAGTTTACAATAAGATATTATACATGTCAACCAGTCTAAAAAGTATAAATAGAATCTTTGGATTAGTAATTTACGTTAATTGAAGGTGACTTTTCGCATATACGCGCAAGTCTCGTTTATTATAAAATATATGTTACAGGAGAAAACAACATGATTAAAACAAAGGATAGTAAAAGAAAAATAATATCAAATCCTTCACTGAACATAATATTTTTAGCTTCAAAGTATTTGAAAGGTGTTAAATATTTCATAAACGCCAATTTTTCATTCAAATCAATTGCAATGGATACAATGTAAGCGACCAAAAGTATTCCAGTAGATAGTGATACTGCCAATTTTGAGTTTTTGCACACTGCTGCTAGTGCCGATCCGATTACTAAAAACAGTAGTTGCAAAATAAACATGCCCATCATTGCTTGTAGAATAATTGTCCCTATAAATTCCCCTTCACTATACTTTACTAAATAATAAGAAGAAATTCCCGTTATGATCGCCAACATAATGCTATTCACTAAAGCCGCCAATAGTTTAGAAGAAACAACTTTATAACTTGAAACAGGTTTTACGAATAAAAACTCAACCATTTTATCTCGTTCTTCTTTCGAAATAATTGTCGCTCCTAGCATTGCAGAGTGAATCGTCGTCATTAATACTAAATAGATATTAAGCACCCCAAAATATCCGCTTGCAGTAGATATATCAAATCAAATGTTCCTGTACCAAATATTTCTTGCAAAGACTTCGGCATTGTAGCAAGTAATTCATTAAAGATTTCTCCTTCTTCTACATGAAAACTAACACCGGTTATTCCTCTCGCATTTCCATAAGTTTTCGTCAGATTATTAATTTCAATTACATGCATCGCAAATCCCCTTGTAGTTTCAACTAATTCCTATCGATAATTACATAAACATGTAGAACCAAATTATTACATTAATTAACTATATTTTAATCCCGTTCATTAGTTGGATCAATTTTGATATACATATTCCTACAGAAAATAAAAATAGCAGTAAAAGTCTGCCGAAATGTATGATTATGTTGACATTATTCTACATAATTATACAATAGAATATAAGAAACTAGTAATTTATATGTATACTTTCGTATTCCCAAAATAATTACTTTAGTAGTATCATTTATCGATCGAATGTCATTTTTTATAGAAAATAGCTTAATTAGGAGATGAAATTGTGACGAACGATACCAAAGGCAAGTCAAAAGGTTGGTTGAAGAGCGTATTATCCAATCAAAACCAGATAACACAGAATAACAGTGAAGAAAATGATGCAGTCCAATTAATTGAAGAATTTAGTAATATGGAAGATTCCACTCCACCTTCATCGGCTGACTCAAGTAAGAAAGATATATTATCTAAGGAGAACCAAGACAAAATATCACTAGATTTAATTGTTTCATTAGAAAACGTATTAAATGATCGTCAAATCATGCTTTATAAAAATGAAGGCTTGGAAGATCAGTTACATACAGCGAATGAAACAATTAGTCGCTTGAAGCATGACTTAGTGAAAAAAGAACAATTGATTCAAGACAAAAACAAAGATATCCGCGTATTGGAAACCAATCTGACGAATAAACAAATGAACTATGATCAACTTCTTGAGGACTATAAAGAATATCAAAATACTTCTAGCAATGACTTTGAAAAGATCTCCATTCAACTGGAAAAAGAGATCAACAAATATCATATGCTAAAAGAAGAATCTACGAATATTCAATATCAAAATATGTTAAAAATTAGAGAACTAGAAGAAAAAGTTAGAGATTTAGGCATCGAAAATCAAAACCTGGAAGAACAGTGCGCAACAATACTGGATGAAAAAACAGAATTAATGCAAACAATTAATGACTTTACAGAGCGTATGTCCTTCTCTTTTTCTCCCAAAAAATCGATTAACAAGGAATAAATAAAAAGGAAGTCTCTACTTACTAGTAGAAAAGGTGAAAACCATGTCAGTCTATTTAGGAAAACTACTTGAACTAGTATCAATCGAGACAGAATCCAATCAATCATTTCTACGATTAAAACTAACATCTGATCAAGAAATTGAATTACTTTGGGAAATTGACCATGATACCGCAAAAAACTTAATGGCCGTAACTGAACTCGGTGGGTCTCACAAATATAGATTATCATTCCATAGCTTTTGGGACTCTACCAAAGATCAAAATAGCAGTTTCCTTACTAAAACATACAGAGATCAAAGTGAGAAAGTCTTTTTTACATGCTCCCGTGCTTATGTAAACGGTCTAAAAGCGATTAAACACGATGAACAATTGAGCCAGATAAAATTTTTGGCTCCAATAGCTATCCATCAACATCCAGTTAAAGATGAAGTTGTAACTTCCCCTTCATTGCATCGTAAATTTGCATGGACTGCCGTTACCTGTGCTAGCATTTTGACAATTGTCCTTTTTAGCACTCTCCTTCTACCGAAAGAAGAAATGAATGACAATTCAACAGTAAAAGCAGAGGGCATAAGTGAAGAAATCGTTGAAAATGTAATAGTTGATATCCAAACGGAAGTATCTAGCAGTACAAACATTGCATTTCCTGAGCCTACACTTCCTTTTGTAGGGCTAACTGAGGTCGTTAACTTTAGCATCCCAGAAGGTAACGTAGCTCTCACTTTCGACGATGGACCTTCCAAATATACAAAAGAAATTACGGATATATTAAAAGAATACCAAGTTGGTGGAACATTCTTTTTTATTGGGAAAAATGTAGCAAAACATCCCGATTCAGTCCAATACGTTAAATCAAACGATTATTCCATTGGCAGTCATTCTATGAATCATTTGCTCCTCACAAAATTATCCGCTGAAAAGCAAGCATATGATCTTTTACACACAAATAAATTAATTGAAGATATTATCCAAGAAAAAGTCGTTCTTTTTAGACCTCCCTATGGCGCTAAAAACGCGGCAACAATCGAACTAATGAATAAAACCCAAAGCAAAATGGTCCTTTGGAATACAGATACTGAAGATTGGAAAAGTCAAAATGCAGAAAAAATATTCCAATACGTACTAAATTCTAAAGCATCTGGATCTATTATTCTTCTACATGAATCTCAAGTAGTTGTAGATGTATTACCAAGAATAATAGAGCATTTGCAGCAACAAAATTTAAAAATTGTAAACCTAAATTAAACAAACACATTTGATATTCAGTTATCAAATGTGTTTGTTTTACTTTAAGGAGATACGAACTAAAAAATCCGCTTGTTAGCATGAAAGTGCTAACAAGCGGATTTTTAAATGTTCCACATAGAACTATATTAAGAGGTGATTTAAAATCACCCTCAACTTATTTCACACCACGCATTAATTGTTCGATTTTTGGAGCGAAAAAGTACAGCAGAAGACCAATAATTAAAGCAATAGCCCCAATCACACCAAAATAAATGATTTCACTTTCAGGTTTATACAATTTTACAACCTGTGCATTAATCGCTTGTGCAGATGCATTTGTTAAAAACCATAAACTCATCGTTTGAGCTGCAAATGCACTTGGAGCTAATTTTGTAGTTGCAGATAAACCAACCGGTGATAATAACAGTTCTCCAATAACAACTAAAAAGAAACTTAATACTAACCAATATGGACTTACCAAAGTATCTGTTCCATTTAAATACGCTGGAATAATCATGACTAGAAATGACATACCCGCAAAAAACAAACCATATGCAAACTTTTTCGGAGTAGAAGGCTGTCTTTCACCAAGTCGGACCCATAACCATGCAAAAACTGGAGCTAATCCAATGATAAACAGCGGATTTAGCGACTGGAACCATGCAGGAGAAATCTTCCACGAACCAATCATCAATTGTGTTCGTTGATCTGCATACTGAGCTAGAATTATCGAGCCTTGTTCTTGAATTGCCCAAAACATCATAGCAGCAATGAATAAAGGAATATAAGCAAGAACACGCGATTTTTCATCGGCATTTGTTCTTGGACTACGGTACATAATAATAAAGTAAATCGTTGGAATTACGATACCTAAAATAGATACAATCATCGTAAAGACATCAATCGTCATAATACCCATTCGGATTAAGATAAACCCTATTATCAAGACAACTACAGTCCCAATTGCAATCCGTGAAAATACTTTTTTCCGTTCTTCTTTAGACATTGGATTCGGAACATACGAACCAGCTAGTCCAAGATATTTCTTTTTCGTGAATAAAAAGAAAATTAACCCTAGCAACATACCAACAGCCGCTAATGCAAATCCGAGGTGAAAATTATAATCTAATCCAATCGTACCAACTATCAAAGGTGCAATAAATGCCCCCATATTAATACCCATATAAAAAATACTAAAACCAGAATCAGTTCGAACATCGTTTTCTGCGTATAAATCACCAACAATATTTGAAATGTTTGGTTTCAATAAACCTGTACCTACAATAATTAATGCCATCGATACAAATAATGTCGTCAACCCACCTGGTAAAGCTAGAACAATATGACCGAACATAATTGCTACTCCACCATAGAATACCGTTTTGGTCGATCCGAACAAACGGTCGGCAATCCATCCACCGATAATTCCTGACATGTACACAAGAGAACCATATACTGCCATAATAGAATTGGCTGTTGATTGCTCTAAACCAAGACCACCTTGTTTCAACTCGTAGTACATATAGTAGAGCAAAATTGCTCGCATTCCGTAGTAGGAGAATCGCTCCCAAAATTCAGTAAAAAATAAACTCATTAAACCTTTTGGATGTCCAAAGAATCCTTTTTGAGGAACCGACTGGACGATTTCTTGTTTTGTCGCCATTCATTTCCCTTCTTTCTGTTTACTAAAAGTAACTTTTATATTTTAGTATTCCCTCTTTCAATTGTCAAAAACCCTTCGGAAAATGAAATATTTTTACACATCAAATAAACCCCTTAACTTGATTATTAATCAAGTTAAGGGGTTGTGATTTTTTTATTTGTTTTCTAATATCTCCACAAACTTTGTTGCAGCTGGAGATAAAGGCACACTTTTTAAAGAACATACCCCAACACTCCTCTTTGGTATATCTTCCTTTAATTGCACTTCATTTAATAATCCCGTATTTAAATATTCTAAGGAAAATTCTTTTGTCACGCACGCAATACCTAAATTTATTTTAGCAAACTCCAACAGTAAACTATGTGAGCCTAATTCAAATTCCGGCGAAACCTTTATACCTTTCGATAGCATATAATTCTCCACATACTTTCTCGAATTTGAATTCGGTTCAAGTAATATTAGTGGCAGCTTTACTAATTCATCCAGACCTAACGGCTTTGATAATATTTTCTTGAATTTCTCTCCATAAACAAATACATCATGGATTTCAAAGCACGGTCTAAGCTCTAATGTAGAATCTTCAATCGGCAGATTACAAATAGCAATATCCACCCCACCGGATTTTAAAATGGTGCATAGCTCCACCGTCGTACCATTTACAATCTTAAACGTAATATTCGGGTATTTGTTTCGAAACTGTTCTAAGTAAGGTAGCAAGAAGTACCTAGAAATCGTATCTCCTACACCTATCTTTAATTCGCCTGCCGTTAAATTTTTGAACTCTAAAATCTTCTCTTCTCCAACATGCAGTAAATTAATAGCAGAATTCGCATATTCAAATAACAAAGTACCTTCATCTGTTAGAGATACTCCTCTTGGTGTCCTAATAAAAAGGCGAGTGTCTAATTCTTTTTCTAATTGCATAATTGCCTGACTAACAGCTGGTTGTGTCATATACAGCTCTTTTGCTGCTTTAGAAAAGCTCTCACTTTTCGCTACTTTACAAAATACTTTATATAAATCTAACTTGTTAACCACATAAGCACTCCTTATACCTATTATTCGATATATTAATTTTACTTATACCATTAAAGTGATGTATAGTACAAGTAGATATGTAATATAACTAAACTTTAATGCTTATAAGGAGCGATTATTTTGGAAAGAGTAGTTGGAACAGTTGTAAGAGGTCTTCGTTGCCCAATCATCAATCAAGGGGACAATATTGAAGAAATCGTTGTAGATAGTGTGCTAAGAGCTTCAGAAGTTGAAGGCTTTAACTTTCAAGACAAAGATATTGTTACATTAACAGAATCCATCGTTGCTCGTGCTCAAGGAAACTACGCAACAATTGATCATATTGCACAAGACATTCAATCGAAATTTGGAGATGAAACTGTTGGTGTTATCTTCCCAATTTTAAGCCGTAATCGTTTTGCAAACATTCTACGTGGAATTGCTAAAGGCGCTAAAAAAGTTGTATTAATGCTTAGCTATCCATCAGATGAAGTCGGAAATCACTTAGTAGACATTGATTTACTTGATGAAAAAGGTGTAAACCCTTGGACTGATGTATTAACAGAAAAACAATTCCGTGATCATTTCGGCTATATTAAACATACATTTACTGGCGTAGATTATATTGAGTATTATAAATCGTTAGTGGAAGATTTCGGCGTGGAATGTGAAGTTATCTTCTCTAATAACGCTAAAACTATTTTAGATTATACAAAGCATGTTCTTACTTGTGATATCCACACAAGATTTAGAACGAAAAGAATCTTAAAAGCAAACGGTGGAGAAAGTATTTACGGCCTAGATGATATTCTATCTGCATCTATTAACGGTAGTGGTTTCAACGAAGCATACGGTCTTCTTGGATCAAATAAATCAACTGAAGAAGGCATTAAACTTTTCCCACATAACTGCCAACCAGTCGTTGATAATATTCAACAGATGTTAAAAGAAAAAACAGGTAAAAACATTGAAGTTATGATCTATGGAGATGGTGCATTCAAAGACCCAGTAGGGAAGATTTGGGAACTTGCTGACCCAGTTGTATCTCCAGCTTACACTGCAGGTCTCGATGGCACACCTAATGAAGTGAAACTAAAATATCTTGCTGATAATAACTTTGCTGATTTAAGAGGCGAAGAACTGAAACAAGCTATTTCTCAATTCATTAACGATAAAGATGATAACCTTGTAGGTGCTATGGAAGCACAAGGTACAACACCTAGAAAACTAACAGATCTTATCGGTTCTCTTTCCGATTTAACTTCTGGAAGTGGCGACAAAGGTACACCTATCGTCTTCATCCAAGGATACTTTGATAACTTTACAAAATAATAATAGATAAAAAATAAGCAATACTGGCTTTTGGCTAGTATTGCTTATTTTGATTTTAATCATTCATATATCAGAAATTATTACTTCTAGTTCCCCCTATTTAACTAGATGAAAACTTCTTAAACGCCAATACGGCATTATGTCCCCCAAAACCAAAGCCGTTCGAAATAGCATAGTTTATTTTTGTCTTTACTGCTTGATTAGGAACATAATCTAAATCACACGCTTCATCAGGCGTTTCATAATTAATCGTAGGAGGAGCTGTGTCTTCCATGATACTTTTGAGGGTTATAATAGCCTCAATACCACCTGCCGCTCCGAAAAGATGTCCTGTCATGGATTTAGTAGAACTTACTTTTACATTATAAGCATGTGCACCAAAAACACTCTTAATAGCTTTTGTTTCCGATTTATCCCCCTCTGGGGTACTAGTACCATGGGCATTTATATAATTTACTTCAGAAGGACTAACGTTCCCCATCTCTAAAGCTAATCTCATAGCATATGCTGCTCCATTATAGTCAGGGGAAGTAATATGATAGGCATCAGTTGTTGATCCATAACCTATAATTTCTCCTAATATTGATGCACCTCTTTCTTTCGCATGTTCGTATTCCTCTAAGAATACAACACCTGCTCCTTCCGACATGACAAAACCATCACGCCCACTGTCAAATGGACGACTTGCCTTTTCTGGAAACTCATTAAGTGTTGACATAGCTTTCATTCTTGAAAATCCAGCAAAAGCTAATGGATTAATAGAAGCTTCTGCTCCTCCAGCTAATATACCATCGGAATAGCCATGCAGTATATTTAAATAAGCTTCCCCAATCGCCTGATTCCCTGTTGCACAAGCAGAAACAGGCGAATAACTTGGACCTCTAAAACCCGTTTTTATGGAAACAATTCCAGCGGCCATATTACTAATCATCATTGGAACCATGAAAGGAGAAACTTTTCTCGGTCCATTTTCAATAAAGGATTTATGATTATCTAAAGTAGTATTAATTCCACCAATACCCGACCCTATATAAACGCCGAATCGTTCTTTGTTAATATTTTCTAAATTAAGGTTTGCTTGATCTAACGCTTGTTTAGTAGCAGCATAAGCATATTGTACAAACAAATCATATCTCCCAATTTCTTTTTTATCGAGATAATGTTCTGCATCAAAGTCGGTAATATATCCAGCAATTTGTGTATTAATATCTTGAAAGTTATCAGATTGAATTCTTTTGATACCTGATTTCCCTTCCTTAATATTATTCCACAACTCCTGCACGCTATTTCCTAAAGGTGAAACCACTCCATATCCAGTCACTACTACCCTACGAACCATCATCAACACTCCCCTTTGTTTTTTTCCATTATTTCAATAAATCTTTAAATTGCTCAAGTACCTTTGAAAAGAATGTATCTCCTAAAACACGTCGATATTGTAGTCCACCCTTTGTGCTTGAAATCAGAAGAACAGCTAATGATTCAAGATCTTCAACAGTTTGAATTCTCCCCTCTTGTTTTGCTCCAGCTAGGAGTCTCACGAGAAGGTTTATTTCCAGTTGACTTATTTGTTGAACTTTCTGTTGCATGGATGTTGGTAGATAATTATAATCTGCCTGTAATGCAGATAAGGGACATACTCCATTATTCCCTATCTGTTGAACTCTAATTAAGATAAATTCCAATGGCTTATCTGCTATTTTTATTTCCGCTTGATCTACTTCTAAAAAGTTTTTTTCAAGACCCGCTTGAATCTTTTCGCAAACTGCAACTCCTAAATCTCCTTTCTTTTCAAAGTGATAGTGTATACTTGCTTTCGTTACGCCCAGTTCTTTTGCTAAATCATCATAGCTAAAAGATAAGTATCCCTTTTCTTGGATGTTTTTTATAGTTAATTGGATGATTTGAGATTTTCTATTTGTCATATTTTTATACTAACTTACTAGTAGGTAAGTGTCAATTTGTTCAAAAGAAAGTATCAAAGATATAGCCATTTCCTCTGATACTTTCTTTCAAAAGTCTATGTTTAAAGTTCTCAATAGATAGAGATCTTTCATCATACTTACTCTATCATCAATATTTCCTTAATATCCTGCTCCGTTAAAGTAGAAAGTGCCTCTTGGCCAGGTTGAATGATTTCTCCAATGAGATTCTTCTTTTTTTCTTGAAGCTCATTCATTTTTTCTTCAATAGTACCTTTCGCAACTAATTTTATAACATGCACATCTTTTTGTTGTCCCATTCGATATGCACGATCAGCAGCCTGTTGCTCGACAGCTGGGTTCCACCAAAGATCATACAGAATTACCGTATCTGCCCCAGTTAGGTTTAATCCTGTACCTCCAGCCTTTAAGGATATGAGAAATAAATCTCCCTCTCCTTCATTAAATCTCCTGCATAGCTTCACTCGTTCTACTGGTGGAGTTTGACCATCCAAATAAAAATAAGGTACGCCATAATAACCTAGTTTTCTACCTATAATATCAAGCATTTTTGTAAATTGAGAAAAAATCAACACTCGCCTTCCAGCTATTCGACTTTCCTCTAAAATTTCCATTAGCTGATCGAACTTAGCGGAACTACCGTTATACCCTTCTACAAACAATGCAGGATGACAGCATAATTGGCGAAGTCGAGTTAACCCAGCTAAGATTTTAATACGATTTTTTCGAAAGCTCCCTTTCGTTAAATGCTTCCACGTATCATGCTTAAGTTCCGCTAAATAAGCAGTATACAGCTTTCTCTGTTCTAAACTTAGCTCCGATAATTGGATAAACTCTTTTTTCTCAGGCAGCTCCTTTAACACATCTTTTTTTAATCTACGTAATATGAAAGGACGAACCCGTTTCGCTATATTTTCTCTAGATAGCTCACTAAATTCTTTTCTGCTTGGCAATAAATTAGGAAATACAACATGAAAAATTGACCAAAGCTCTTCTAAAGAGTTTTCTATTGGAGTTCCAGTAAGTGCGAAACGATAATGAGCTTGCACTTTTTTTACTGCTCTTGCTGTTTGCGTTGTTGGATTTTTAAAGGCTTGCGCCTCGTCCAAAAACATCGTATGAAAAGATTTATTCAAGTACATCGAAGAATCCATTCGCAAAGTTGGATACGACGTAATGATTACATCTACATCCGAACTATTTTGTAAAATAGAGTTCCTCTTTTCTTTATTTCCATCTACAATACATGCGCGTAATTCTGGAGCAAATCTTTCTAACTCATTTAGCCAATTATAAATAAGGGAAGAAGGAGAAACGATTAAAACTGGCAGTTTTAGCTCTCTTATTTCAGGAAGTACAGATACAATGTACGTAATGCTTTGTATCGTTTTCCCAAGTCCCATATCATCTGCAAGAATGCCACCGAATTTGTACTGAGCAAGCATCTTAAACCATTGAAAGCCAACTTTTTGATAATCTCGAAGGATAGGATTCAAGCTTTCTGGAATTGTAAAATCTAACTCATTTGGATTCGTTAACTGCTTCATCAACTTGCCAAAAGCCTCTCCACTTTCTAGAAGATTTCCTTCTTGCAGTGAACCAACTAATTGCAAACCACTTATTAATGGCAGACGAATCGCTTCTCCGTTCATGTTCTCCGCTGTAATGCCTAACTCCTCGATGAACTGATTTAGCATCTGAAATTCCTTCGTCTCCAACGATAATAACGATCCATTTCGCAGTCTATAAAATGTTCGTTTTTCCTCAAGTGACAATAGCAGTTTTTTTATTTCTGATTCAGGTATTTCTTTTATATCAAATCGAAACGCCAACCACTCGGTTTTCTCATCAAACTCCACTTTTATCCTCGGTGCTGAATATGCTTTATGAATTCTTAACTTAACCGCTGAAGTGGCATAAATTTCGATCCATTTTTCTAGTGTTGGAACCAAATGATATAAAAAATTGTACTCTGCCTCTTCATCATGTATATAAAATCCACCATCTGTTTTCGTAAACATGCTATCATCCATCAGCTGTAAAAATAGTTGCTCCTTCTCTTCCTCACGTCTCAAAGTAGGATTATACTTAAGCTCTTCCCCAGTTTCTTCAAAAGGATTAATGACCAAATTGCCATAGTGAAATTCCACTCCTGCTAGTAGTCGGTTTTTCACACGATCTAAAAAAAGCTTAGCTTTAAGAGGGGTTTTCACAAGCCTCTGAGAAACTGATTGTGCTATTTGGACATTACCTATTCTCATCAAACCAGGTATTACCGTTTCCATGAAATGATCCATCTGCTCGGCTTGTATATCTAAATAATGATTGCCCGATAACTCCAACATTTGTTTCAACTCAGCTAGTCGATTACAGTCTTCCTCTAGCAGTTCAATCATTTTCCCCTTTGAAAGAACACAGTTATAAGACGGTAACACAATAATCTCAGGTAAGCCTTTGACGACTAATCGATATCCATCTATCCGTGCCTCATCGAATTCAAATTCAAGGGGAATAGGCTCTTTAGCCACCCGAATACCACTGTAAACATGCTCATCATAGATCAACTCCACCGAAGGGACAGCCAAAAGAAACGGTAAAAAATGTGCCCAGTTCGAAGGGTAAATAAAAATCATATCTTCTTCCCTAAAACGATCACTAGGAGCAATACTCATTAATTCCTTCATTACTGCATCTACTTCACGCTGAAAACTATGAGTTTCTGGATTATAAATAAAACCATATGATTCCCCTTGATCAACTTTACTTAGAAATTCCCTTAAACGCTTTATCGTATATAATTCCTGCGTACCTGCTTTTATTTGAATGCCAAATAAATATCCATCCTCGACAAAATGAACAAGCTTACAAATAAACTTTATATGAAGTGTTTCTCTTGTTTCAAAATGTGCCTGGCTACCACTTGGACGCACGACCTTTTTTTCAAACAAATCCAGCATCTTATTTGCTAGCGGAGCATCCTGCTGCATATACTTCACATATAAAAGAACCGCCGCAATATGCTGACAATAAAGATTAAAGGACGGTAATGGCGGACAAGTACATGTCGCATCTATACCCCCTTTTTTATCGTTTTTTACAGTCACATGAAAACTACTTCCTCCCTTTACACGGGCTTCTATCATTGGACTGTTTTCTATGTAATTTTGTAGCTTCACCTTATCAGATTGATAATATACTTTCCCTTTTTTAAAAGCCGTTTCCCCGCACAACTTCTTTATCATTGGTTCACTTAACGAAAAATTCATTTTGCTACCCTCCCTCAGATAAGTACCTGAAGTTTAATATTTATGTATTCGTAAGCATATACTATTTCGCCTAATCTTCCCACTTAAACATGAAAGACGAGAGGACTATCCCTCTCGCCTTTTCATGTTTAAAGAAATAAGCCCATCAATAACGTATTATAATACACCCCGTCGATTAAGCTTTCTCTTTTTACAAGCCCTTCTTTTTCAAATCCGAGCTTTTCGTATAATTCAATCGCTTGCACATTATCTTCTCTCGTCACAAGACTAATTTTATTCGTCATTCCATTTGCACTCGCCCATTGGATCATTTTCTCCATCAATGCTCTCCCTAAACCTAACCCGATATATCGTTTGCTCACGACAATCCCTAGTATTCCTACATGCTTTGTTCTATCCTTTTGACTAGAAGTAATAGACCCTAACCCTATAATTTCATCTTTTAAAAATGCCAACAATATAATCGAGTTCTGCTCTTGCTTTGTCGATTCTATAAACGTACGATATTCCTCTACATCTCGCTTAAACCCATCTTTTCCAAATGAAAGAAAATCCGTTTCTCCACCTACAATATTATAAAAATCAATTATCTGTTGCGCATATTCCTTCGTTGCTTCTTTTACAGTTACTTCATTTTCGCCTTTTAACTGAAATTTCATGACATCTCAACTACTTTCTACTTTGAGTAACTAACCTTTTTCTCATTGTACTTATAGATTAATCAATAAAGTAGGATTTTTCAATTTTCCAATCTATTAAATTATTCATATATATAAGAAAACATGTACCTTTGTAAAAAAATACGGTATTATAGTAGATATTTGTAAAAGAAGGGAGGTATACTTTATGACACAAAAGAATTTTCTTGCAACTTTATTACTTTGCCTCTTTGTAGGCGGCTTCGGTGTACATAGGTTTTACGTTGGTAAAATTGGTACTGGGCTTTTAATGTTCTTCACATTCGGTGGATTAGGAATTTGGACGTTAATTGATTTCATTATGATCGCCATCGGGAAGTTTACAGACAAAGAAGGACATTTAATCAAAGCGTAATTATACAATTTTACTTCGCAATTCGCACTAATTATACCCGAAAGGACGTTTAAAGAAGACATCTTCTTTAAACGTCCTTTCATTATCTTCCTATACATATTCCATACATTTCTATATATTAAAATCAGGTGATCATATGAAAACAACTATTTACGTAAACGATGAAAAATTCATCGCTGGAATAACGCTTAAAGATGAAACGGAATTAGAAAACAATAATATGGCACTCCATGCTTGCGAAACACAAGAGCATATAATCGAAAATCGCAAAAAGTTAGCCGCATCCTTTCATTGCGAGCTAAGCGATTTTGTTTGTGCCAATCAAACACATAGCTCCAATTTCCACCGAGTAACATCAGATGATAAAGGCAAAGGTGCTGAACAAATAGGTACTGCCATTGCAAACACAGATGCCCTATATACGTACGAACCAAATCTTGTCTTATGCAGCTTCACTGCCGACTGCGTTCCAGTCATTTTTTACAATGAAATAAATGGCCTCATTGGCGTAGTTCATTCAGGCTGGCAAGGTACTGTCAAAGAGATTACTTGCAAACTGTTTGAACATTTAACACAAGTGGAACATTGTAACCCAAAACATATACATGTCCAAATTGGTGCAGCACTTAGCCAAGAAAAATTCGAAGTCGATGAAGATGTATATGTAAAATTTAAAAATCTAGGCTATGCCAATGACTTTATCTATTACAACGACCAAACTTGCAAATATCATATTGATAATCAACAAACTGTGAAAAAGCAATGTGAACTAGCAGGGATTCCAACTGAACAAATTAAAATTGATCAGACCTGCACATATTTAGATCCAAATGGCTTTTCCTATCGCCAAGACAAAAAAAGCGGAAGACATTTGAATTTTATTATGAGAAAAGAATAATTACAAAAAGCACATCTACTGTATAAAGTGATGTGCTTTCTAGTTATTTAATTTCATAAAAGCTGTCTCTTCCACTAAAGTCGATGTGTTAAATAAAAACAACACATCTGCAATTCCATTCATAGACATATACTCCGAAATGCTCCCGTTATAATACCGAATATCAATTACATGAATTTCCGATACATGGTTTATCAGGAAAGGGATTAAGCTATGTGCGTAGGAATCTTTCAGAACTAAAAGCTTTTCTTGTGAGATTTGCTGCGCTTCTAATTCTGTTGTAAGTGTCATTAAAGCATGGACACCACCTAAGAAATAAGCATACTTATCTTTCTTCGTAAGGTAGCTTGTATCGTACATACTTGTCAGTGTTTTATTTGTATCAGCAACATATACCTCTGTTGTTGGGTTATTATGAGGAATATAAGCTTCAATAGTATCTGGAGACAAACGATTAAACTGCCCCCTTGTATGATAGCTTCCAAGAAATGAATTGCTCACTGTTTGAATCGAAAAACCCTTCTGATCAAGCGGATGCCAGCCTTTCTCTTCTGCATACGCAACATAAGCCAAATAAGCCCCATATGTCGTCCAATGATGATCCGTCCGATAGTAAATTGACTCCGAAGCATGCGAACTTAAGAAATCAAAACCATTTATAAAAGTTAACTTGTTTTGCATATGATTGCCTACAAATTGATGGACTTTTTTTTGTGAGTACGACGGTGCAAACGCTGGCAAACGTTCCGGATACAAACCAACTGATGTAGGAGCAAGCATGAAAGTCATATTTACTTCTGGATGGTCACTAGAAAATTGATTCACCGACTCTATATATTGCATAACCTTCATATAATCAGGCTCTAAAAACTTTTCAAATAAATAACCGTCTTTCCCTTTATAAATCTCATTATTCTCTTGCTGCAATCGAGATTGTTCTGATGCTGATTTTATCCATAACCACTTGTCTCGAAAAGGAAAATGATCCGTGATGAAACTCTCAGCATCTTCCGCATATTTCTTAGACATTAAGTTATCCCAAGTTAAACGTGGAGCACTTTGTAAATATCGGTTTTCCAACTCCGAGAATCGTGGATGAGGCAAGACGAAAAATAACAGAGTGATTAAAAACAACATGCCAACAAACCCAAAAACTAATAATCGCTCTGCTTTTTGCTTCACCACTTCCAACCTCCCTAGAAACGAAAATATAAAAATGGATTAAAAGTTGCATCCACTAAATAAGCTACCGATAGCAAGAAAAGAAACGCATACCAAATAAGATGAAAGAACGATAGATTATCTCTTTTTAAGCTCTGTCCCACAGGTAAAGAGGCAATAATTAGCACAACAAGTAAAATGACATTCGTATAAAAAAGGTATACAGTATCATTATTCCAAAATGATTGACCATTAAGTCCCGTCATTGCACTCAAGTAATGGATAATCGAAGAAGGCTGATCAAAGGCAAACAGCACCCAACCAATTAAAATCAGTATAAGTGCATAGATGTGTCTAACCCAACGTGGTAAAGACAAAAGCATCTTTAACCCCCACCATTTCTCAAATAAAAGAATGACACCGAAATACAATCCCCATAAGATAAAATTCCAACTTGCTCCATGCCAAAACCCCGTAAGTAGCCAAACAATCAGTATATTACGCATTTGAATGATTAAACCCCGACGATTGCCACCAAGTGGAATGTAGACGTATTCTCGGAACCAACTACCTAGAGATATATGCCATCTTCTCCAAAAGTCCGTGATGCTCTGCGCAATATATGGCTTATTGAAATTTTCATTAAAGCGAAAGCCAAACATAAGACCGAGACCAATCGCCATATCGGAATATCCACTAAAATCGAAATAGATTTGGAACGCGAATGCGATTATGCCCAGCCAGGCGGTTAATACTGGCATTGTCTCTAAACTTGAGCTCGAAATAGTATCCCACAGCAGCCCAATATTATTTGCCAGTAACACTTTCTTTGCTAGTCCAATAACGAATCGTCGGACCCCTTCTGCAAACATTCCCATGCTTTCCAAGCGATCTTGCAACTGCTCCGCTATCGTACTATATTTTACAATTGGTCCTGCAACTAATTGAGGGAATAGCGCGACATACGTTCCAAAATCAATCCAATTTCGCTGTGCCTTAGCCGTTCCTCTATATACGTCTATAATGTAAGACATTGATTGAAACGTATAAAAAGATATACCAATAGGAAGTGGCAGCTCCGTTAAAGGTATATCTGTACCTAACAAGGTATTTACATTTTCAATAAGGAAATCTGCATATTTAAAATAAGATAGCAACGCAAGGTTCACGATAATAGAACACGCAACGATACATTTTCGTTTCATTGTAGTCCAATTAGGTTTATCGAGTAGCAAACCGAAGCCATAATCTGTAACAGTAGATACCAACATAATAACGATATAAACTGGCTCGCCCCAAGCATAGAAGATTAAACTCATGATAAATAAAATCAAATTCCTTATTCGCCTTGGCGAACAATAATAAATAGCTAGAACAGCTGGAAGGAATAAGAATAAGAAAAGAAGGCTACTAAATACCATAGCCGCTTACTTTTGTTTGAAGAAGCTCTCATAAACTTCTACAAGCTCATCTGGTTTGTCTGAAATAATCAGTAACACATAATTTCCTTTCGTAATGAGCTTATAATTTTTAGCATTTTCATATTGGTCTGGAAGATAATGCTCAAATTGCTTTTGTACACTTTCCGCTCGCTCCTTTACTGCCAATTCAACGTCAGCGACATCTTTTGCGTCTTTTACTTTTAATATAGCAATTTCATTTGTCTTCACATTCATCATCGGTATTCTAATTGAAAAATCTTCAAGCTTTTCTGGCTCTATATTATATAGGCTCTTCACTTCATCCGGTTGCAATTCCATTAGTGAGGGTTGTTCTACCTTCTCCATCATTTGGTCTATCATTTCTTTCGCAGACAGTTTTGCCTCGATGTTTGCTGATTTATCTCCAGAACAAGCTGCAATCACCATACCTAATACTAAGGTTAATATAAGTAAAACCATTCTTTTTTTCATTGTTATTTACTCTCCTTTTTCTATATGTTGAACTTCAAAGTGATTAGACGTAGGTAATCTACTAATGTTACACATAATATCATTTCCAAAATACGGATATTTAATCGTACTTAAAATAAAATCTTTTCCAGTTATGAGAAAAGTAAAAAAGTCGCTCTAACACAAAGGTTAGAACAACTTTTCGTGATGTATCATTTTTTTTAATTACTAGTAAGCTTTATTTCTTCAATCATCCACTCATATTGCGAATCTCCAAGCCCGTACTGTGAAAACAGTGTAAGCAACTCTTTTACGAGATTGTCTTTCTTCAGATTATTTTTAATATAGCGGTTAATATCACTATGTTTTTCTCTGTAACGAAGGTATAAATTCATCGCCTGATAAGTGACTGGTAACAATTTCGCATCACTTTTTTCCCTGTTACAAAGTACCGTTTTATAAATATCATTATAACCATCTACATTAATTTCTATAGCATCCGATAACATGCTATCCGTCTGTTCCTGTGCCATACAAAAAAGGACATCACCATCAAAATCTATTTGCTCCAAATACGAAAGAATTGTTATTAAGTTCATCTGACAAAACATATCGTCACCAAACCATAAAACGATAATACCAAACTGTTCTTCAAGTAGCGGTTTTAACGGTTCGATTACAATTTTTCTATAATCTTCAGGTGTAGAGTTTAAAGAATACGCCCTTTTTTCGATAAACTCAGAGGAAAATATTTTTTCATCTGTTTCCCCCCAACACATTGCTTCATTAAATGGAATATAGACCGATTTTTCGTTCATCAAGTGATTACTTTGAAAAGATTTAAGCATACATTGTCCATTTAAAACGTGTAGTGTTTTGAAGGGATAATCTTGTTCAATTTGGTTTTGTACATTTTTTATCGTTTCATTTTTCATCATTATGTGCTCCTTATTTTGAAATAGTGAGGAACTTTTTTTCTGATAAATAGCAAAAGGCATTGGATTTTCACGAAACCTTTTAGGAGTTGTGCCAACCATAGCAGAAAATGCTCTTGAAAATGATTCTTGCGACGAATAGCCATATTTTATCGCAATATCAATAATTCTATCGTTTGTACTTTCCAACTCTTTTGCAGCACTAAGTAAACGGCGCTTTTGCATATAGCTTTTCATCGTTTCACCAAAACTTCGATGAAAAATAACAGAACAATAATACGGAGAAAAACTACAGTGCTTTGCCAATTTACTTAAAGAAAAGTCTTCGGTTAGATTTTTCTCCACATAATCCAATATTTTTTGGACATCCATTTCTATCATCAAACATCCCCCCTCTCAAAAGTTAACACGTCTTGAATCGGCAATTTTGATATTCGTTGTGGTGATTTTTATAAACTGACACCTACATTTTTTACTAAGTTGATACTTTTAAGTACATAAATCCTTTGTTAAGGTTATCAATAAATATAAGAGGAGAAAGTAGGTTATAGCTATGCAAAAAACAACAACTTATTCAAACGTCCGCACTTTTGATTTAATTGTAACATCCATGCTAATCGCACTCGTATTCGTCGCAACGATCTTATTAAATATTAAACTTCCTATTACAGCAAATGGTGGATTAGTCCATCTTGGAACTGGTATGCTCTTTATAGCGTCTATCGTATTTGGTCCAAAAAAAGGAGCACTTGCAGGAGCTATAGGTATGGGATTATTTGACTTAGTATCTGCTTATACTTTATGGGCACCTTTCACCATTGTTGCACGTGGCTTACAAGGATATATCGTTGGAAAAATCGCTTGGTCTAATGGGCGGAAAGGAAACAGCCTTGTTTTCAACCTAATTGCTACTATCGCCTCTATTCCCTTTATGTTGGCTGTTTATTACATTTGTGAACGAGTTATATACGGCAGTTGGGTCCTACCACTAGCATCTATTCCAGGGAATATTGTACAAAACGTTGTAGGAATTTGTGTAGCCCTTCCTGTTTGTATTGTACTTAAAAAAATTCCTATGTTTAAATAATTTCAAAAAAGACCCTTCAATCTGAAAATCAATTGAAGGGTCTTTGAATTTAATTTTGTTCAGGCAAGCTTTCGCTTAACCCCAGTGTTTGTGCTGTTGAAGTATGAACTTCTTCTAAAAGTTCTGGGTTTTCCATTAACTTCAAGCCATATGAAGGAACCATTTCTTTCAACTTCGGCTCCCACTCTGCCATATGTTGTGGGAAACATTTTTTAATAACTTCAAACATAACGTGAACAGCTGTAGAAGCACCAGGAGATGCACCTAATAATGCCGCAATCGAGCCATCCTCAGCTGTAATAACTTCTGTACCAAATTGAAGCGTTCCTTTACCACCCGCTTCAGTATCCTTGATGACTTGTACACGTTGACCTGCTACTACGAAATCCCACTCATCGATTTTAGCAGTTGGGATAAATTCTCGTAATTCTTCCATACGTTGCTCTTTCGATAACATAAGCTGTTGGATCAAGTATTTCGTCAATGACATTTCTTTTGCTCCCGCCGCTAACATCGTTAAGACATTATTCGGTTTTACAGAAGTTATTAAATCGAGCATTGAACCTGTTTTCAAGAACTTCGGTGAGAAGCCGGCAAACGGTCCGAACAGCAATGATTTTTTATTGTCAATGAATCTTGTATCAAGATGTGGCACAGACATTGGTGGAGCACCAACCGCAGCTTTACCATATACTTTTGCATGATGCTGGGCTATAACCTCTGGATTGTTACACACCATAAATATTCCACTTACCGGGAATCCACCAATATGTTTTCCTTCAGGAATACCTGTTTTTTGTAGCAAATGCAGACTTCCGCCACCGCCACCGATAAAGACGAATTTAGCAGTATGACGTTCTACATTGCCTGCATTCTTTACTTTTACTTCCCACGAACCATCGTTCATACGGTTAATATTATCGACGCTGTGGTTGTAATGGATATCAACGTTATTAGATTTTAAGTGATCAAATAACATGCGTGTTAAAGCTCCAAAGTTAACATCCGTTCCAGTGTCAATTTTAGTTGCCGCTATCGCTTCATTCGTTGAACGGTCTTGCATAATAAGCGGAATCCATTCCATCAGTTTTTCTGGGTTATCCGAAAACTCCATTCCTTTAAATAAAGGATTGTTTGACATCGTCTCAAAACGCTTCTTTAAAAATGCTACGTTTTTATCACCTTGCACCATACTCATATGTGGCAACGGCATGATAAAGTCTTGCGGATTATTAATCAGCTTCTTATTCACAAGATATGACCAAAACTGCATAGAAAGTTGAAACTGTTCGTTAACATTTATAGCTTTGCTAATATCTACAGAGCCATCAGGTTTTTCACTTGTGTAGTTAAGCTCACATAGTGCTGCATGCCCTGTTCCTGCATTATTCCATTCATTGGAGCTTTCTTCTCCTGCACTTTCGAGCTTTTCGAATACTTTAATTTCCCATTCTGGTACTAATTCTTTCAACATTGTTCCTAAAGTCGCACTCATAATTCCGGCACCAATTAAGATGACGTCTGTTTTAGTTTCTCCGTTGCTCATTTTTACCATCCCTATACTCTAATATTCGCAGAAAAAGCCACTGGCCTTTTCTGTGTCGATTATACTAACTTTATGTGCATTACATTCACAAACTATACCCATTATATAATAGTTGTAGTTTATTTAAAAGGCAGTAAAAGGCATCTGTCTAAAAGGTTATAGTGATAATGGACTTTAATAAATTTTTTTGTGGTTAAAGAGCAGGCTTTACTTATGTCATGCTTTCTCTTACATCTTCAAATAAAGTTATTTCAGCCTATTAATTATCTAATTCTAATGTCAGATACTTGTAATCACCATCTGAAGTAATCTCACCATTTTTCACCTTTAAATCTTGTTTAAATAGCGGTCCACTTATGACTGTGGTATGAAACTCTCCTGCTTCACCACAAGGATCGATACCTCTTTCCTCTAACTCTTTCATATACTCTAAAGTAAGAACACGTCCAAGATCCTCTTCTTTCATTCCCTTTTTTAAATTAACTGTCACTACCTTTGTTACAAAGCCTAAATGTATAAACTCCTCCACTACATCTTTATGTCCTTTTTGCCAAAGCGGCATACCAAGTTCAAGCCCTACACTGCTTGTGACTCTTTCATGCCAACAATCTTCTTCTGGTACATCAATATCACCTGTTACAAGTACCTCTGCACCTAATTCTTTCGCATCTTTTAGTAGCTTTACAAATACTCCTTCATAACCTGCCCATGTTGTAGCCCCTGTGTAAAGTGGAAGTCCTATTGATTCTGCTTGTGCTTTAAGCACCGATGGAATCAGACTATGTGATCTTGATCTTTCACCGTTTTCCTCCATCATTACAATAATTCCTATGGCAGTACCTTCTTGCATAGCTTTGTACAGCGCTAGAGTGCTGTCTTTCCCCCCGCTATATGATGCTATGAATTTTTTATTTTTTGCTCCATCAATCCAGTTTTTCATTTTTATATCACGGCTACTCAAAATATTAAAAAAAGTAGCTTCCCCTTCCTCTTTTTTATAACTGTATCACTAATAAATCCATAATAAAAAGCAGGGAATCTATTCACTATTTCCCCACTTTTTAATGTTATTTATCATTTTTAGTTTCTAAAAAACCTATATTACGTCGCTGCTGCAGTTATTAAGTAGCACTTAACAACTTCTTCTCCAAGAAGTTCCCCTTAACCGAAAACCTTTTTTATATGAATACTGATATTTTATTTAGATGTTTGATACATTAGGAAGTCTGTTTGATTTTCCATCGAACCAATCGCCTCTTTTTTATGTCTTTAGCCTATTTACTGCATGGCCCTTATTATTTTGCTCTAATATAATCCATGAAAATCTTCTTTATGATAGCTAACTGATCACCTGGCGCTAAATCATCATTTAAAAAGGGAATCCTTTTAAATAACGAAAGCTTTCTTGAAAATAATCCGAAAGCATTTATTACAGTAGCTAAATCATCTTTGATTGAGTTATCCGATTGAATGGAACCGTCTTGCATACTTTCTTCTACTATAATTGATAATGCATCCACTATTTTTTTCCGGACTTCAATATAATCCTGATAATTACTAAGCTCCCCAAGTGAGGTAGAAGCATAACTTTCAAACGCTTCAAGCAACTGAGTGTATTCGACATTTTCTGGTTCAACATCCGAAATAAAATGATCAAATAGCTTTTCAATTTTTTCAAGACATGTACCATTTATAGAAGCAACCGATTGAAAGATAGCTAAATATCCTTCCAAAATATTTACCGCCACAGCTACAATCAAATTATCCTTTTTAGGGAAGTAGCGGAAAACTGTTGCAACTCCAATATTTTCTTCATCCGCAATATCCTGCATCGTAGTTTTTTCAAAGCCTTTTCTACTAAAAACCCTTCCTGCGGCCTCAATAATACTCTGCATTCGTTTATTTTTTCCTTCTTTTCTTTCCTGTTCCCATCTATCTTGAGGATTCACATGTACAGCTCCCATTCCAACTTCATTAATGTTAATGATGCTATCAAATAACCCTAAAACCGTCAATTTGGGGAATTACAAAACTATTTAATTGTCATTTACTAAAACTATTATTATACTATCACTATAGTGATGATAGCTTAACTATCACTACAATTACAAATATATGGTGGGGAGAGATTTCGATGACACGATTAACAAACAAAGTAGCTATTATTACAGGGGCAGCTAGTGGACAAGGTGCAGAAGAAGCACGATTATTTGCTAAAGAAGGGGCAAAAGTAATCGCAACGGATGTACAATTCGAGTTATTAGAGACTGTTGTGCAAGAGATTAAGGCAAATGGTGGAGACGCTATCGCTATAAAACATAACGTAACATCAGCAGATGACTGGAAAATGGTTGTCGAAACAGCTGTGCAGGAATTTGGAAAAGTTGATATTCTGGTAAATAATGCGGGTATTACTGGTTTAATTACTCAAACTATTGAAGATCTGGATGAAGCTACTTGGGATAAAATTCTTGATATAAATACAAAAGGTCCATACTTAGGTATCAAAGCAGTCCTTCCTGAGATGAAAAAAGTTGGTGGCGGTAGTATTGTTAATATCTCTTCACTTTCAGGTATTAATGGAGTAGGTAATGCCGCTTATAACAGTTCAAAAGGTGGGCTTCGACTTTTGACTAAAAATGTGGCTCTAGATTATGGAAAATATAATATTCGAGTTAACTCGATTCATCCTGGTACAATTGAAACGCCAATGATTGAGATGTTTACTAGCAATAAAGAAGTAAGAGAAATGACATTAGCTGGCATCCCTCTAAATGTACTTGGCAAACCTTCTGACATCGCATACGGAGTTCTATATTTAGCTTCTGACGAATCTAAATTTGTTACTGGAATTGAATTAATTATCGACGGTGGCTCTATTTTACATTAATTTTTTACACAAAGATGCTGTAATAGAAAAAACGAAGGGTGTTGGATATATCCGATTCCCTTCGTTTTTTTATGATGTTTATACTACTTCATCTAGACGATAAAGCCTCACCTACTTATGGTAAGGTTCACCGTATCATCCTAACAGTGAATTTTAAGGGGCACTCTTTTGGCTGCCTTCAATGGCAGTTACAAATAAGCCCGTGTCCCAACAGGAACACGAGCAACAAATTTGTTTAGAATCCTTCCACCTGTCCCACAGTTGCCGTGCCAGTCAGACTTGAAGGCACCGGCAAGGAGAGTCATTTATATAACAAAGAAGGTATTGCCCCTAGTAGATTTGATTAACAATACCTTCTTTAGTTATTAGACTTTATTTAGTATGATGGGACTGCTCTTGTCTTGATTGTAGCTAAAGTGCTTGAATGTTTGTCGTAAGATGGGTAGTTATTTGAAATGCTGAGTTTACTCACTTATTAACTAGATCAATGCATTGAAATATGTAGGGGTTGATTCAGCTCTAAATTTCTCCGTATATCCGCCTACCTATTGGTTGGCAGCCTCTTTGAAAGCTTGCAAAAATACACCGATTGGCTGCATACCTTGGATGAGGTGCTTTCCAATATCGTGAATATGATCATTGAGGTGGATAAAAGTAGCCGCAACAACGACAAAGCTGCTCTCGCTAAGTGCATTCGAAAGAATCGACTCAATGGATCTCAATACGCTGATTATCGGGGCAATAAATATAGTTGCGAGCACTATTCCACCTCCAGCCTAATCTCTTATACACCATATGAAAGTAGAAAAGATTCCTCATCCGTCCTAATGATAGTAGACCATGCTATTCATCGGATACGCCAAGCCCTTTGTTTCGTTCTTTAAATCTCTCGTTATGCGACGATACATAAGCCATTCTCGGCGCCTCTGGATCCATGTACCGTTTGGCACTGTTAAGCGCTAAGGCTGCATCCGTGAACGCCCCGGCAATGAGGTTGAGCTTGCTTTCGTAATTGACGAAGTCGCCAGCCCCGAAGATACCCGGCAAGTTCGTCTCAAGTCTTGGGCTGACGAATATGTTCCAGTCGTCCATATCCAGTCCCCAATCCTTGATACCTGTAAAATCTGACTTCAGCCCGTGGTTAACGATAACCTCGTCTATTTCCAACTCACGCGAGTCTCCTGATTCGATATGAGTAATCGTCACCCGTTCAATCATCTTTCCGTTGCCGCTGTATAACTGCGTGACTTCATATGGCGTAAATACATCGGCAGAAGACTCCTTCATTCTAACAATGTTTTTCTCATGTCCGCCGAAGTGGTCGCGCCTATGTACGACTGTGACCTGAGCAGCGATGGAAATCAGCTCGTTTGCCCAATCGACAGCAGAGTTTCCTCCACCCGAAATAAGTACTCGTTTCCCCCTAAAAGGCTCTAGTTCCTGCACCGTATAATGCAGATTGGATACCTCATAGCGCTCAGCCCCTTCCAGCTCCAGCTTCGCCATTCGCAGAATGCCGCGACCGATAGCCAGAATGACCGTACGTGTCCAGTGCTTCTCCCCCGTTGCCGCCTCCAGAATGTACGTCGAATCAGCTCGTTTCTCCAATCCGATAATGTGCTGATCGAATACAATCGTCGGATCGAACGTTTTCGCCTGCTCCGACAATTGGGCGATTAACTTCTCGCACAGGACTGGCGCAACTCCCCCAACATCCCAAATCATTTTCTCAGGATAAATAAGCATCCGCCCGCCCAGCTCTTCTTTCGCTTCTATTAGCTTCGTCTTTAAATCGCGCATTCCACTATAAAAAGCAGTATACATTCCCGCAGGACCACCGCCGATAATCGTCACATCGTATAATTCAAGCTGCTCAGTCAATTCGATGTCCTCCTCTAGCCGACTCATATAACGCCCGCGCTATGATAATCATTATCAACATAATTGTAGCTTCGGTAACGTGACAATAACAATGGACAAAATCGATGGTTGCTTTATACAAAATGGAGGATGCAGACCTTTCAGTCGCAAGCAAAACCAAATCAAGCTAACGATCGCAGTATATCATCGATTTTTTTGCCGTTGGAAATAATTCCGTTATTCATCCAAGTTAGAAAATCAACCTCGTAAACGCGGTTGTTTCGTACAGCGGGCAGATCACACCACTCTGGCAGCTCCAACAGCTCCCTCTCCTTTCCTTCTGCCTGGCTATGCCACTTATCAAAAGTAATAAACAGATGATCCGCGGATAACGTACTCAGATCCTCTACAGAGAGATTGAACATGCCCGGCCTATTCGCTTTTGAAGCTACACCTACTGCAGAGTGGGAGCGCAATCCAACATCTCCATAAAGAACAGTGGAAACGAAGCCTTTCCCTTCTTCCGTATATTGGATGATATGGTCCGCCGAGATACGCAAAAAAGCGACCGTTTCACTTTTCATAACTTGACTAAGCCTATGACTCGCGCTCCGTGCTTTGAAATCATAATTTGCAATAGCATCGTCTGCCAGCTCCGTCCGACCGAAATAATCGGCGACAGTACGCAGCAGCGTACGCCAATTATTTGTCTGCTCACGCAGGATGCAGGTGTTGGATATGCGTCGGCACTGAGAATATTGCTGTTGTTCGTAACGATCCATAAGCAATATCAAATCCGGCTTATAATCGGAAAGTGCATCAAAGTTGCCATTGCTCTCGTTAAACGTGGGAATATGTTTTAAGCCTAGATAGTCTTGTTTTCCCCATTTTGCATGCCAATACTGGGCGATAGGCTGCATATCCAGCGCGACTAGGAAATCCTCCAAATACGGTGCTACTACTCTAAGCTGTCCCTTGCGGCCACGACGGTAGTGTCCTGGTGATATGCCTACCGTCTGCTTGAAACGACGATTGAAATAATACTCATTGTTGAAACCTGTATTCAGTGCAATATCGAGCAACTTGTCATCCGCGCTTGCCAGCCACTTCTTGGCTTGATTAATCCGTACTTCATTCAAGTACTGAAGCGGTACTTGACCCGTAGCCTCTTTGAACAGACGGGTATACTTCCAGCGATCAATACCTGCAAGGGAAGCCAATTCCTCCACTGTCAGAACCTCACGGTAATACTGATGAATATGCCGTATACTAAGCTCTACCCCATGCTTCTCGATATCCGTTCCCTTATCCTCGGCTATAGGTATATTTTGGCGGAATAGAAAGAGCAGCAGCTCTTGAAATCTCACAAATCGTTGGAACAGCTCGATCTCATCGCTCGCCTCGCGAAGCCCATATAACTCATCAAGCAACTCCCTCGTCTTCGCAAAGGGTGCACAGGCAAGCTCTTGCTTATCCGGTAGCAAGCTCGAAGCTGTATTATAACCGCTCGTTGTGAAGCATACTCTGTAATAGCTGCAGCTAATAAGCTCTTGGTCAATAGATAAAGACCTTCCAGGCCCTTGCAAATAGCATTTTCCTTGTCCAGTCCCGTTCATTATAATGAGCAGTTCAAAACTATCGATATCGTTTCTATCGTCGCCATCCAAATCACTCATTTCTGCTTGCTCGCCCGCAACGATTAAACGGATAGATTGCAATACATATTGGACAAAAGGAGCAGTCCGAGCTTGTTTGCGCTGTTCAATATCCATCGTTACTAACAACCGCCTTTCAATTGATATTCATTCTCAATTAATATAGTGTAAATCAAAACGAGCCGCCCATCAACCTTCGTTGAAAAGCGGCTCTTTCTCGATTATGGCGATGAGTCCCGCCAATGAACTTAATCATTCTTATTTCCTACTAAGAAGCCAGCAATCGAAGTAAATCATCCATCTTCAACCCGTTGGCCGTAATCGCTCCCGTCTGCCAATATGATCTCTCTACGGGATATACATGGCCGTTCTTAAATGCTTGAACGGTCTGCCATAACGGATCTGCCTTCATTTCCTCAAGTGCTTTCGCGTTACTCTCTTCCTCCCACGTCCCGTTGGATGGAATCAAAATAATATGGTCCGCGTCAAGCTCCGGAACGACCTCCTTCGACAAGACGATATTGCCCTCCGTCATTGCCTCGGCGAACCCTGGCGCCTTCAGCCCAAGATCCTCATATAAGATTTGTCCAACAAACGTGTTATGAATGCCGAAAATATTAATGGATTTGTCTACGACGTTCATCCGCAGAACAACAAGCTTCTCATCGCCAATCGCTGTGTTCAGCTTCGCCTTCACATCGATAATACGGGCTTCGTAATCAGCAAGAACCTGCTCCGCCTTGTCGCTGAGACCAAGCAATTCGCCCATTAAGGTCAATGTTTTACGCGAATCCGCAAGTACGTCGTCCGGCAAGCGGAACGTCGGTGCAACCTTGGAATAGAGCTCGTATTGTTCTGCATCGACTTCTCCGGCACCGATGATCAAGTCCGGCTCGGACACAAGCAAGGCTTCGATACTGCCGGTCACGTCAAACAACGGCACTTCCAGATTCAAATAATCCTGCTTGCCCCACATCGGGTTATAATATTGCACAACAGGCGTTACCCCAAGCGCAACCAAATAATCTTCACGATAAAGAGCTGAGACTCGCTTCGGATTTGTCGGAATCTCTACCTCTCCGAAGCCATCGGTTACGACGTGCGTTTCCATCTGGGGCGGAGCTTCGCCTGTTGAGCTGCAACCTGTCACCGCAATCATTGCTGCCGCTATAAGGAATATCCATCCTGTTTTCATAAATGCCGATCTTGCCATGATTAAATTCACTCCCATAAGTTTTATGTTTTGTAGCAAAACAATTTATTTATTAATAATGATAATCATTATCATTTCTCTTGAGTAGATTGTACCCCAAATTAGATTTCGAGTTCAATACACATTCTCTACAACCGACTTTATACAAACTCGTCACTTCCTTACTAATGAAAAACAATGAAACATTCATAATCCCCGACCTGGTTACTGGCTCTGATGAAAATTTTCATAGCTTTTTTAATTTTTCTAAACTCTTCAATACTCTTCATGAACCAAGATAAAATCTATTCTTGAGCGGTGGGCTGGGCTTGATGTCCATCAAGGAACGGTTCAAATGAGGTATATTCTGATGGATAAAATGGTTTTGTATTTTTCCCTAATCTTTTATATACAACACCTTTTAAAGTGGCTACAATTTCTAGAGACTTTTCAATTTTGATTTTTAGAATACTTCTATCGTCAAATCTTATTACATCAATATTAGTAAAAGGCTTAGGGATAGTCTTGTCATAAATACTTTCAACAATATTCTACTCATCATAATCATCACATCGAGTTATCTCACCATTATCTTCTATTCCAACTAAGATAGTACACCAGCAGTATTGTAAGGTTCACACCCCATCACCTGTGACAAAACTTGAAATATAGTCAAGATTGAAATTTAAAACGACCATAATTGAGTTAACTTCATTAACCTGCTCCACCCATTAATGGAATAAGAAATCTCTACTTCCTTATCATAAAAAAACAAGGTATTAGATAAAAATATCTAATACCTTCTCCTCTAATTAAGCAATTACACTGCTTTTGAAATTTTCCATATAGAATATCTGATAATAACGGTTAGACCATCAAAAAAACACAAGATAAATAAAATGATATTATTCTTAGAGCCTCCAGAACTTGAGATTCTTTCAAAAAACAAAAGATTGTCCCTACTTGTGGTACGGTTCACCCTTCATAATCCTGAAACTACGATAAACCTGCTCCACCAACACCAACTTCATCAACTGATGTGGCAAAGTCATTTTACCAAATGACAGTTTTTCATCTGACCGTTTCAATACGTCATCATGTAAACCAAGAGAACCGCCAATAACAAATGCAATTTTACTTTTGCCGTAAGTCATTAATGACTCTATGCCACTTGCAAGTTCTTCCGAAGATTTCATCTTTCCGTCAATCGCAAGTGCGATTACGTATGTGTCCGCACCAACTTTTGCTAAGATGCGGTCTCCTTCTTTTTTCTTAACAATTTCCATATCAGCAGGGCTTAGCTGCTCTGGAGCTTTTTCATCAGGCACCTCGACTAGATCCATCTTTGCATAACTTCCTAATCGCTTTGTATATTCTTCTATCCCCATTTTTAAATACTTTTCTTTCAATTTCCCGACTGAGATAATTTGAATATTCACAGGTTATCCACCTTTACATTCTATTTACAAACAAGTTATACACATGGTTTATCCACATATCCACAGTGTTTATCTACATATTGTGTTCTATTCTTCATCCGCCACAATATATATAGCAGCTTCTTCACAGTATGTACAGTTTGTGGATAACTTTTCATCATCTTTTAGTTTATCCATGTTTGGAAACGTTTTAGCCTCTGCAACAAACATGTCTAAAGCATGATTAATATGGGTTTCGCAACTGAATATTCTCACTTTTTAACCTCCTTAATATTTACGAATAATTCAATAAGTTATACACAAATCATTCATTCTTATCCACAATCTATTTTACCAAATGAAAAACGAGTAGGAAAGACAAGCTTTTCTTTTCCTACTCGTTGTGTAAATCTATTCTTTACAATTAAAAGTTATCCACAGCACTTATAGTGTATCCGTTTTAACTAAAGTAAGTGTCAGCTCTACTAATTTTCCACTTCGATACACTTTTACTTTTAGTTCATCCCCAATTTCTTTTTCATTATACAGATGTTTTCTCAAACTAATCATATCATCTATTTTTTTCCCGTCCATTTCAACGATAACATCATACGATTCCATTCCTGCAATTGCAGCTGGTGAATTGGCAACAACTTCATCTACTACTACACCTGTATTTACTTCTTCAGGCAATTTTAATGTTTCTTTTTGATGGAATGCAGGAACATTTGTTACATCAATTAACGTTACACCCATAGATGGTCGATTTACTTGACCGTATTTTTCTAAATCCTCAATAACTGGGATTGCTGAATTTACTGGGATTGCTAATCCAATACCTTCAATTGTAGATTCAGAAATTTTCATCGAGTTAATACCAATTAACTGTCCAGCCAAATTGACTAAAGCTCCACCACTATTACCTGGATTTATCGCCGCATCCGTTTGTAAAACCTCTGCTTGCCAATCAACAACTCCATCGTTATTTAAATCTACTGGAATCGCTCGGTCTTTACCAGAAACGACTCCCGTTGTTACCGATCCATAAAAATCAAGTCCTAGCGGGTTACCAATTGCTATAACACTTTCCCCCTGCTTTAAGCTGTCTGAATCCCCAAATTCAATAACTGAGTTTACTCCTTTAGCATCTATTTCGAGCACCGCTAAATCTGTCCAAATATCACTACCTACTATTTTTGCATCCACTTTTGTTCCATCAGTAAAAGTGACTTCTAACTTCTTTGCACCTTCTACTACATGGTTATTCGTAATAACGAAAGCACTTCCGCCTTCTTTTTTATAAATAACACCTGATCCAGTTCCCGCTTCTTTTGTAGATTCCGAACTATTCCAAAAGTCTGTTACAGATTGAATATTCGATACACCAACGACAGCACCCGCTGCTTTCTCAACAGCATCTGTTACCTCCGTTGAAATATCCACAGAAACTTGCTGCGTTTGAGTAGGTTTTTTAACTGACTCTGTTTGATTGTCCGTCGGTAAATTCGTTACAACAGACGGCAATAAAAACCAAACAAGCAAAGCCCCTATCATTACTCCTGCTAACCCACTAAAGAAATAACCTGCAAATCCACGCTTTTTTTCTTTTTTTGGTTCTTCTTGTGGACCATAAATATTTGAATTATCCATTTCCATCTCCCTTTCTTCTTACATATATGTTTGTATTTTTAATTTACCCAATCCACATTAAAATTAGATGAAAATTAATTAAAAATTAGGTAAAACATAGATGAAATTAAAAAAGTCCCAAAAGCTACAATAGCTTTTGAGACTTCATTTCATCTATTAAACAAGAACTAATTCAGTAGGTCTGTTTGCATCCGTATCATGAAGATGTACATATTCTCCTGCAATAATGCCGCAAGACTGTAGCGTTTGTGTAACGCTCATACGTGCAAGATCCTTCATATTATTATCTGTACTTAAATGAGACAAGTATATATTCGTATTTTTTTTATCCACAACTTCACTCATTGCAACAGCTGCGTCTTCATTCGATACATGCCCCACATCACTTAGTATTCTTCGCTTAACAGACCAAGGATAACGACCCATTTGCAACATGCTCACATCATGGTTACTCTCAAAAACAAACGAGTCTGCTCCTTTAATATGACCTTTCATACGATCGCTAACATACCCTGTGTCTGTGATTAACACTAATTTACGATCATTTTCATGAAAGATATAAAACATAGGATCTACTGAGTCATGAGAAACAGCGAATGATTGGATATCAATCGATCCAAATGCTTTCGTTGTTTCCATATCAAATTGAAATCGCTGCTCTACCGGCACTTTTCCTATTAGCGGGTCCATTGCCATCCAGGTTTTTTCATTTGCATAAATAGGTAGTCCATGCTTTCTTGCAAGAACACCCAATCCTTTAATATGGTCGCTATGTTCATGAGTGATGAAAATACCAGAAAGTTTTTTTATATCTCGATCAATTTCACTGAAAAGCTGCTCCATTTTCTTCCCACTAAGACCAACATCAACTAAAAATGAATGCTCGTCATTTTCAACATAAATAGCATTTCCACTACTGCCACTTGCTAATACACTAAACCTCATGTTTAAAACTCCTTACTCTTCTACTTCTACTGCTTCTGCCTCTTTTGGAATTTCAATAATCCTGCCCTCTACTGCATTGACAAAGTAATCTTCTAAAGTTCCATCTGGAAGTTCCGCTAATATATGCCAAGTTGGTGCAAACACTTGCGTATCCGTTAACTGGGCAAGGGTAGAATATCCAAGCTTAATCTCTTTTACCTCTGACTCTGGTTTTAATAATGCTCGTTTGTATAATACTTTAATAGCTTGCATAGGTGACAACAAGCTTTGGGATTCTTTAAAGTCCTCTAAATTATCTAGAAGAGTTTGTTCGTATCGTATAAGCTCTTTTTCATCATTCCAGTATACAATAATTTTTGCATTTTGATTGTTGTAGACTAATCGATCATTCACATATTGAAAAAATATAGCTGACTGATTTTCCTCATCTTTTTTCCACAGTTTATAAGTAGATCCTTTAAACACGTTGTCACGCACTAATTTTTCTAACGTATTTTCTTCTGTAATTTGGAGAGCATCCTTAAATGTTCCACTTAAAAGATAGCCTTCCTTCAATTCTATTTCTTGATTTTGAATCTCCTCTAGTTCCGTCGGTTCAAATAAATGAACATTCCCAGAAACATAGGCAGCTTCCTGAATAACCGTATCCATTTTTGGAACTGTAATATTATCGAGTAACAGACGTTCCTCAATTGGTGTATCGCTCAATTCTACTACTTCCAATGCCGCATTGTATCTATTTATATAAAGGGAAAATAAAAATACATTCAAAACAGAAAACACAATGATGAATATTGTCTTTGTTTTATTCCAATCCAAAATTGCCACCTCCTAGTGTTTCCGGAGATACTCTATTCCAAGTTCCATTCAACAAATAGTACCAAGAAGGTTCTAGATTAAGCTGATTTCCCTGTGACTGTGACAAATAGTAGCCCGTTTTTAGCTCTTCTACAGAATCTATATCAAAATCAGGAGTACTCGCCAGTATATCATATACGGCATGTCCAGAGGCAAGCTGCATTTCCCTCTTTCTTAAAGAAAGAGAAGTATCCAAAGCATAGTATGGTCTAATATATCGGTACACCCTGTTAATACCCCAATACTGCGTAATTTCTGTAGCGGTATCATTACTGAATACTGGCAATCCTTGAAAATAGAGCTGGTAGTCAACTTGTTGATCCTTCGGGTTCATACGACTATACCTGTAATCATCCGTCCAGCCATTATGCTCATTCACAAAGTTCAAGCTACTTTGAATAAGCTCTGCTGGTGTTCTTGAGTTTTCGCTCTCAGAAGCCGGGTGAACATAACTCAACTTTTTCGTTAGAGAATCTACTTTCATTAATGTACTATCGTCAGTAAACTCTTGTATATTTGTCCCTACCGGATTACTTCGCACAAGACTAGGGTTATTAAACAAAGCATCTTTAAAGCGTTCTGGTGCAACCTCGCCTAAATAGTACGTATGCGTTACTGCATCTATTGGATTATTAGAAACAAATAAAGAAAGCTTCCCTTCCTTTACAATTTCATGATACTCAGAAAAGTTAAGCGCAGGCTTTAAAATTCGATTGGAAAAACCTTCTTTATCGACTTTATCAACAACGGCTGAGTACACTTTTCGTTGTATCGTACTTATAAAATACAGCTTCATTTCGTCTGTAACTGCTATTTCATCTCCAACAACAGGCATATTCCACTCCAACACTAGTCGATCAAATCCTGCATCTGGCAAATTATGATTCGCAAATGTAAGTACATTACTATATGTTTTGATTGGTACATCGGTAGTGAAAAAGAAAGTACTTCGACCAGGAGATGTAATATACTCATTTATCTCCTCTTCGGTCGCCTCACTGTCCTGTAACTGTACCGTTTGTATTTCCCATGACTTCATTAGATTGAGTACCTGATCAATATTACCCGAACTAGCAGATCCAGTTATTTTTTCATCCTGGCTAAGTAAAAGTCGGTAAGGTTTTACAACATCCTCTATTCTCCTTTTTTCTGCAATCGAAATATCAAGAATAGGAGTTTCATTCGTATCGTATGTTGGTGAATATGTCCAAATGGTAAAAGTAAGTGTTAGGCTTAGTAGGACAAGCATGAGTAAAATGACCGATTTTACTTGTTCAATATACTTCAATCCCACTCACCATCCTCATCCATTTCAATTTCAAGAGTGAAGAATACAGTTGTTCCATGTCCTTCTTCACTCTCTGCCCAAATGGAACCCCCATGTGCTTCTATCATTTCCCGAGCAATTGCTAAGCCGAGACCAGTGCCTCCCATTGATCTTGCTCTCGCTCGGTCTACTCGGTAAAAACGGTCAAAAATTCTATCTACATTTTCGGTTGGAATTCCCAAACCATCATCTGAAATCATAACCTTCAATAAGCTATCCTTCACGACTATGCCAAACCGAATATTTCCTCCGTCAGGTGAATACTTTAACGCATTTGAAATAATATTATCCATTACTTGCGTCAGCTTATCCGTATCAATATCTACAAGATACTGTGTTTCAGGAAGCATTCGATGAAAAGTTACATGCTGTGGCTTAGATAGCTCAAATCTATTAATGATTCGGTTAAAAAACTGATTGAAATTCACAATTTCACGATTTAATTCATAATCTCTACTATCCATTTTCGATAACTGAAGTAAGTCGTTTACAAGTCGAATCATTCGCTCCGTCTCAGTTTGCGTTACCTGTAAAAATGACGGTGCAATTTCTTCATCTTTCCAGGCACCATCTGCAAGCGCTTCTAAATAACTGCTCATTGTCGTAAGTGGGGTTCGTAGCTCATGGGAAACGTTTGCTACAAACTCTCGACGCTCCATGTCTATTTTCTCTTGTTCTGTGTTGTCATGTAAAACTGCAATTAGTCCATTTACAAAACCTGTTTCTTTTTGAATAACGGAAAAGTTTGCTCGTAATATAAACGGTCTTTCATTCGTACTAAAATCAAGTGTCATTGCTTCCTTTGAATGTATTAAATCTTCAAATGAAAGTGAAGTGTCAATGCCTAACACAGAAATAATTGGTCTATTTAAAACCATTTCTCTAGGAATCCTTAATAATCTAAGTGCAGGATCGTTGATTAAGATAACTCTTCCTTTACGATCCGTTGCAATTACACCATCTGTCATGTTGGTCAAAACCGATGCGAGTTTTCTTCGTTCTGCTTCTGTCGTTGATTGGGCTTCCTGCAAACGGTTCGTTAGGTGGTTAAAGGCTATCGCTAGCTGTCCAATTTCATCCGTTCCATATACCCGTACTTTTCTTGAGTAGTTTCCTTTTGCCATCGCTTGTGCTTGCCTTCTCATATCTGAAATCGGACGGGTAATTGTTTGAGCGATCAATATTCCAAGTACAATCGTAATCACGAGTGCTATTGCAGTTCCACCTGCGAGAATTTGATTAATCTCATTCATTTGACCAAAGACATTTTCTATATTCGATTCCATATAAAGTGTTCCTATTACGTTTCCTTGTGAAACAATGGGTGTCGCTAATATCCAAACCCTATTTTTTGTTTTAGAATCACGATAAATGTTATCAAAGACAGTTTCGGCAGTGATAGACTTTCTTACTAGTTCATCAATCGACCTTTGTCCAACAATTGATTGATTATTAATATCAGAGGTTGCGAGAATTTGATATCTCTCATCAATAACACGAACTTCTTTTATATCGTACGAATTTAATCCAGACAAAATAGAACGCAAACTTTGCTCTACAGTTGCGTCTCCTTCATGTCGTATTTTCAAGATTTCTTCTCTCACGCTAAATTCAAGCAAGTCTACTCTATCCGTGATAGACTGTTGAAAATTTTCTCTCAATGTTTGCTCTAGCCCACGTACAAAGTATAAACCAATAATTTGCATAGCAATAATGATTAATAAGACATAAATGAGCACAATTTTAACGTGTATCGATTTAAAATAGCCAACCTTTTGCATTCTTTCTACTCCTGTTCAGGACTTCGTAAATAGTAGCCAACGCCTCGTCTAGTGACAATCCATGTTGGATGACTAGGATTATCTTCAATTTTCTCGCGTAAACGACGAATCGTTACGTCTACAGTACGAACATCTCCAAAATAATCATAACCCCATACTGTTTGTAGCAAATGCTCTCTCGTCATGACTTGGCCTATATGCTTTGCTAAGTAATGTAACAACTCAAATTCGCGATGCGTTAATTCAATTGTTTCATCTCTTTTTAATACTAAATAAGCATCTGGCTGTATGATTAATGGTCCTACCGTAATATCATTTGTTACTACTTCTGCATCATCCTGTACTGTTTGATGTCTTCTCATATTCGCTTTCACACGTGCTATTAACTCTCGTGTGCTAAATGGTTTTGTTACGTAATCATCTGCTCCAAGCTCTAAGCCTAAAACTTTATCAATCTCAGAGTCCTTTGCGGTTAGCATAATGATTGGGAAATCATACTTTTTTCTAAGCTCTCTACAAACTTCCATTCCATCTCTGTTCGGAAGCATGATATCTAACAGCATCAAATCAGGCTGAATTTCTTCAGCTTTTCTTATAGCTTCATCTCCATCATAAGCACAGTAAACTTGGTACCCTTCTTTTTTCAAATTGAACTGAAGGATATCTGCAATTGGCTTTTCATCATCCACTACTAATATTTTTTTGCTCATTAACTAAACCCCTCTCTTATCTATTCTCTATATATTTAAACGAATTAATATTTACATTTATTCTCTTACTCTAACATGCTTTTTATCTATCCGCATCCTTAAAGGAATACTCACTATTCTATTATTTCCCGGGAAATTTTATATTACGTCAATCTTTTTACTTGCTTAATGATATAAAAAAAGACGGCCAAACTAGTGACCGTCTTCTACATATTATTATTATTTTAAAACAGACATTGGATTTATCGTTGCACCATTTTTCTCTACTTCAAAATGCAAATGGGTTCCTGTAGAACGGCCAGTACTTCCCATTACACCTAGTTTAAATCCTTGTGGAACAATATCTCCCGTACTTACACTAATTGAAGACATGTGAGCATAAGTAGTTTTATATCCATTTTGATGATCGATAATAACTCTTTGACCATATGTACCATCCCAGCCAGCAGCTATTACTACTCCGTTATCTGTTGCTTTAATCGTAAAGCCACTTGGACGTGCAATATCGATACCTTCATGTTTACGGCCCCAACGATAACCCATTTTACTTGAAATATACCCACCTTGAGCAGGCCAAGCAAAAGAACCTGATCCTCTAGAAGGGATAACTTTTGTTCCTTTTAGTACAATATGTTCTTTTGGTTCTACCAAAATAGTTTCAGATGTCATAGTTTGACCAACTTGAATACCATTTTCTTTACGAATAAGATAGGTTGCAACCCTCTTACCATCTGAACCTTCTTGTTTCACTTTTGTCTCACCTTTAGGCATCTCATCTGTTTCTTCTACTTTTTTCATATGTTCCATTACTTCAACAGCTTTTTTCTCGTAATGTACTTCTACTTTAATAAGTGGCTTTAAAACTGTTACATTTAAAGGTTGCCCTATTTGTAGAAGAGTCGTATCTGTAATACCTGGATTTATATTGATAAGTTCTGCTGTAGTTAAGTTATGCTTTTTCGCAATTCCACCTAAAACATCTCCAGCAGCTACTTCATATACTTGCTGTTCAAGTGTACCATCTAGTAATAGCTTTACAGCTTCATCCGGTGAAATAATTTTTTCAGGGTTCACATCAACAGTTACGCCTGAAACTTTTTCACTTAAAATTAAATCTGAAATTCGTGTTTCATCTTCTTTTAATTCGGGTAAAATCTCATTAGAACTCTTTCGTGCTTCCAGTGTGTTCAACTCAGCCTCTGAAATAAAATGCAGTTTAAGTTTCTGAATTGCTTCCTGATAAGCTACTAAATCTTTGACGTAGACGGCAATCTCGTCATTGATAGATAATGCAAATGCTGTTGCTTCTACTTGAATTAATTCATCTAGTTTTTTAAGTGTAGCTTCATCGTTTGTAGAAGATGTAAATACTTGTTCAGGTACTATCGACAAGCCTGAACCTGCTTTTAAAGTTAAGTCCTCATACTGGGAGCTTGAATTTTTAATTTTTTTATCTGCAATTTGTTGTATTGCATCTTTATCTGATAATGCACCTACGTATTGTCCACTTGAGTACACATGGTAAATTTCTTTTAATCCGGCACTTTCACCTTCTTTGGCAAAAGCCATATTGAAAGATATACTTGAAATAAGCAATATTGATATGGCTGCTTTTTTCATCATATTTGACTTTCTGTTTGAAAGAACATCTAATTTAGTTCCTCGTTGTTCTTCATTCTTTCTTTTCAAAAACATGATAAAGCCCCTTCCAAACTCATAAAAAATTATTACTTCTAATTTTCACGCTCTTCTAATTTACCACATTTGTAATAGGTACGTGTAGTTTTATTACATATTGTAAAGAAAATGTATCATTCATTCCATTTCCTACCACAATATGGCGTGATTTTCAAAAAAATAATTCTTTTGATATACATTTTCGACTTTCTTATTTAATCTTTCACCAAATTAACCAAATTTTATACATAAAAGTCCTTTATTCATTGTTATATTTGTAATAATTGAAGGTTTTAATAAATTCACGCTGTCTTAATTTCAAAAAAAACGTCAAGAAGTTAGAACTTCTTGACGTTTTTTGTTTCTTTAATTATCTCCAAACGCTCGAAATAATATTTGTTTGAGTACGATCTGGTCCTACTGAGAAAATAGAAATTTGTACTCCTGTAAGTTGAGAGATACGTTCTAAATAATGACGAGCAGTTTCTGGTAACTCATCAAGTGATTTACAACTTGTAATGTCTTCGCTCCAACCTGGCAGTTCTTCATATACTGGTTTACATTCTGCAAGCATACGAAGATTTGCTGGATACTCCGTAATTAATTCTCCCTTATACTCATAAGCTGTACAAATTTTAACGGTTTCTAATCCACTCAAAACATCAATCGAGTTTACTGTTAAGTCCGTTAAGCCACTAACACGGCTAGCATGTCTAATAACTACTGTATCAAACCACCCAATCCGACGTGGTCTTCCTGTTGTTGTTCCATACTCTTTTCCGACTTCGCGGATTTGATTGCCAATTTCATCAAAAAGTTCAGTTGGGAATGGCCCATCTCCTACACGCGATGTATAGGCTTTGCATACTCCAACTACATGGGAAATTTTTGTTGGACCAACACCAGCACCTATTGTAACTCCTCCAGCAACAGGATTAGAAGAAGTAACAAATGGGTATGTCCCTTGGTCAATATCAAGCATTACACCTTGTGCTCCTTCAAATAGTACGCGGCGTCCTTCATCTAATGCATCGTTTAACACTTTTGAAGTATCTGTTACATATTGTTCAATCTCTTGACCGTAAGCATAAAATTCTTCTAAAATTTCTTCCACAGTAAAGCCTTCTGTTTCATAAAACTTCTCGAACAATCTATTTTTCTCGGCTAAATTCAGTTCTAATTTTTCTTTGAACACTTCATAATCCAACAGATCAGCAATTCGAATGCCAATACGTGCAGCTTTGTCCATATAAGCTGGACCAATCCCTTTACCCGTTGTTCCGATTTTGTTTGCCCCTCTACGCGCTTCTTCCTTTTCATCTTGTTTAATATGATAAGGAAGAATTACATGTGCTCGGTTAGAAATGCGTAGATTTTCTGTAGTTACACCACGATCATGCAATCCTTTTAGTTCTTTCACTAGCGCTCTTGGATCTACAACCATGCCATTTCCTATAACAGAGACTTTATCTTTGTAAAAAATACCTGAAGGAATAAGGTGAAGCTTATATGTTTCTCCTCCAAAAATAATTGTATGCCCCGCATTATTGCCGCCTTGGTATCGTGCAATTACTTCTGAATTCTCGGATAGAAAGTCTGTAATCTTTCCTTTTCCTTCGTCTCCCCATTGTGTACCAACTACTACTACTGATGGCATTCCCAACACCTCCGTCAGACATATATATGTCCTGATTAAAATCAGTGTAATTGTAACAAGAAATTAATGGAAGGTCAATAAATTTAGCAAAAAAACACGAACATATAAATGATACATTCATTTATCGTTCGTGTTTATTGTTATGCTGGAGGAGATTGATGCTGACTCCAGTCTATATTTACAAATTTATTGAATTCCTTCACGAATGCTAATGTAACAGTTCCTGTTGGACCATTACGCTGCTTCGCAATGATTATTTCAATCATGTTTTGATTTTCAGTTTCTTTATCATAATAATCTTCTCGATATAAAAACGAAACAATATCCGCATCCTGCTCAATAGAACCTGATTCACGTAAATCGGACATCATTGGTCTTTTATCTTGTCGCTGCTCCACTCCACGTGAAAGCTGTGATAATGCTATAACTGGTACTTTTAATTCACGTGCTAACCCTTTAAGTGAACGCGAAATTTCAGAAACCTCTTGTTGACGGTTTGCTTGTCCACCACTGCTACTTCCTTGGATAAGCTGTAAGTAATCAATCATAATCATACCTAAGCCGTGTTCCTGTTGTAGGCGGCGGCATTTGGAACGTATTTCATTTACACGAATACCAGGAGTATCATCGATAAAAATTCCTGCATTCGATAAGCTTCCCATTGCCATTGTCAGCTTGCGCCAATCTTCTCCTTCGAGTGATCCTGTACGCAGTACTTGTGCATCAATATTTCCTTCTGCACAAAGCATACGCATTACTAACTGCTCTGCTCCCATCTCCAAACTAAAGATGGCTACATTTTCGTCCGTTTTTGTTGCTACATTTTGAGCAACATTGAGGGCGAAAGCTGTTTTCCCTACAGATGGACGTGCTGCAACAATGATTAAGTCGTTTCGTTGGAAACCAGCCGTAATGCGATCCAAGTCACGAAATCCTGTTGGAACTCCTGTTACATCGCCTTTTCTTGTGTGAAGTTTTTCGATGTTATCATATGTTTCCACTAATACATCTTTTATATGCTTAAAATCACCAACATTTTTTCTGCTGGCAACTTCCATCATTTTTCGTTCAGCTTCTGATAATAAAGCCTCGACTTCATCTTCTCTTGTAAATCCATCCTCTACAATTGTAGTGGCTACACGAATTAATCGGCGTAAAATTGATTTTTCTTCAACAATTTTTGCATAGTGACTAATATTTGCTGCGGTCGGAACACTATTTGCAATCTCGCTTATATAAGAAATACCACCGACATCTTCTAATTCTTTTTTCGCAGATAATTCTTCCGTTACAGTAACAACATCAATTGCTTTTCCTTGATCACTTAATCGAATCATCGTTTGAAAGATAATTTGATGTGCAACTCGATAAAAGTCTTCCGGCATTATAATTTCTGCTGCATTTATTAATGCTTGTGGTTCTAAAAATATAGCTCCAATGACAGATTGTTCAGCTTCTTGGTTATGCGGGGGCACACGGTCCAACAATGGATCGCTCATTTACCTCTCTCCTTACGCTTCTTCTGTTACATGTACTTTTAATGTTGCCATTACTTCTTGATGAAGTTTAACAGGTACATCTGTGTATCCAAGTGCACGAATAGCATCTTCTAAGTCCATTTTACGTTTATCAAGTTTAATACCAGATACTTTTTCTAATTGTGCTGCAATTTGTTTTGTTGTTATTGAACCAAACAAACGACCATCATTTCCTGATTTTGCTTTTAGTTCAACAGTTAGCTTTTCTAAAGTTTCTTTTAGCTTCTTAGCTTCAGCTAGTTCTTCTGCTGCTTCTTTTTCTGATTTTTTCTTTTGTCCTTCTAATGCACTTATAGCTGCTTGGTTTGCTTCCACCGCTAGATTATTTTTTAGTAAAAAGTTATGTGCATATCCATCTGCAACATTTTTTATTTCTCCCTTTTTACCTTTTCCTTTTACGTCTTTTAAAAATACTACTTTCATTCTGATTTTCCTCCTTCAAGTGTCTCTTCTATCGCTTGTTTTAGCATTTCTATTGCTTCTTCTATTGTTACATTTTCTAGTTGGCAAGCTGCATTTGTTAAATGACCTCCGCCACTAAGCTTCTCCATAACTAGCTGTACATTTATGTCCCCAAGAGATCTCGCGCTTATCGCTAAAGACGAATCACTTTTCCGTCCAACGACAAATGAAGCACTAACATCATTCATCGTTAGTAGTATGTCAGCAGTTTGAGCAAGTAGAACTTGACTGTAAGATACATTTTCAGGTCCATGACCAATGGCAATACCTTCTTTGAAAAATTCAACCGTTTGAACGATTTTAGAACGCTCAATATACGTATCTATATCCTCTTTCAACAATTGTTGCACAAGTACTGTATCCGCACCAAAAGTGCGTAAATAGGATGCTGCTTCAAACGTTCTAGCCCCTGTACGTAGTGTAAAGCTTTTCGTATCAACAATTATGCCTGCAAGCATTGAAGTAGCCTCTAACATATTAATTTTCTCATTTTTCGGCTGATACTCAATCAATTCTGTTACAAGCTCTGATGTCGATGAAGCATAAGGCTCCATATACACAAGCATCGTAGGAGAGATAAACTCTTCTCCTCTTCTATGGTGGTCAATAACAACAATTTTTTCTGCTTTTTGAAGTAACTTTTCTTCAATTACTAAACTTGGTTTATGTGTATCGACAACGACTAACAACGTTTTATCGGTCATTTTATTCATCGCTTCTTCAGGCGTTATAAAATGTGAAAACAACTCTGGTTTTTTCTTGATCTCAGCCATTAATCGAAGGACACTCTTGTCTAGCTCATTAAAATCAATAATGACATAACCTTCAACTTTATTCATTTCAGCCATTTTTCTTACTCCAACAGCTGCTCCAATTGCATCCATATCAGGCATCCTGTGTCCCATAACAAAAACCTGGTCACTATCTTGGATCAAATCACGAAGTGCATGGGAGATAACCCTTGCGCGGACTCGCGTTCTTTTTTCCACTGGATTTGTTTTCCCACCATAAAATTTCACTTTTCCACTTGGTTGCTTAATCGCTACTTGATCGCCACCACGTCCTAATACTAAGTCAAGACTAGACTGTGCTAACTCTCCAAGCTCGACAAGCGACGTTGAACCTGCACCTACCCCAACACTCAAAGTAAGTGAGAAGCCAAATTTAGAAGTCGTTTCTCTTATATCATCTAGTATAGAAAACTTACTTTTTTCCAATTCTACTAAAATAGATTCGTTATAGACGGCTAAAAATCGATCCGAGGATATCCGTTTTACATAAATACCGTACCGTGCTCCCCAATTGTTTACACAAGATGTCACTATGCTATTTAGCTGTCCTCTTGTTTGATCGTCCATTCCTTGCGCTATTTCATCATAATTATCAATAAACAAAACAGCTATTACCGTACGGTCACCATAATACAAGGATTCCATTTCTACTTGTTCTGTAATGTCAAAGAAATAAAGAAGCTTTTCTTCTGCCTTATAAAATACTTTGTAGTCCTTATCATCTAAAGAAATAGTCATTTCTTTTGAATCTTCTTGCTTCAAGAGCTGTTGAAAATCCTTAGATATAGAAACAAGCCCCTCACCAATAATCGTATCGAATGGAAGCTTTTGTGTCATATACGGATTTGCCCATTCAATGACATATTGATCATTAATCAATATGATCCCTATAGGCATTTCTAAAAGTGCTTCCTCGCCGACTTTTTTCATTCGGTAAGAAAGTGTTTCAATATGTTTTTCTGTTTCTTCATACACTCGCTGCTCAAGTATCCATGAATAAATAGACACTCCTATAACTAACAAAGCAAATAGTAACCCGACTAATATATTGCTAGACAGAAGTAAATAGGATGCAACTACACCGAGTAGCATAAACAAAACGAGTGGATATCGAATTGGTCGTTTTCTAAAAAAAGACGCCACTTGATCAGCTCCTTATTTTTTGTACCTGTCTTCCAAAAACTTTCTTACCTTAAATCCAAGGTCAAATACACCTAATATTATAGTAAACGTAAATAACGGTACTGAAAGAAGCGTCGCAAGTACAGCAGCCCATTTTGGCCAACCTTGTATATAAAAATAATAATGAATTAACGAAACCCCTTGTAAAAATAGGAGTATCCTCAAAATGAGCATTGCATTCACAACAGCCACATAACCAAACGTTCCAACATCAAAAGAAACGAAAAGAGAGAAGATGGATACGATTAAATAATACCACAACACTGCTTTTGGTAGTCTAAAATTCATAAACTTAGAAAACTTTGGAACTGGCACTTTTAATTTTTTCAATAAAAACAAATTAATCGTCAAAATAACGAATACAAATACAGCTACGAAAGCAATAAAGTAAAATGGCATGCTTGCTTGAATAGCCAGCAAACTACTAGCAACCATTTCATTGTAGGCTTCTGGTAATTGTCCAACTGCAGACATAATTTTCCCTGTTTGTTCGTAGTATATTTTAACTGACTCTAAAAGTTTCTCCAAAACGTTCACGTTCAGTACTAAAATTGAAATTATGTATAACCCAGTAATCATGAATAACCAAGAAATAATAGAAGCCATTAACATATATAGCTTTGACTTCTCGTTTCGTATAGAATCACCTATGATAAAACCTAATACTACTAGTAGCAGCGATAAAACCACACCTACAACGCCAGCAATAATATAAGATATTGCTACGCTCATTATTGCAAGAACTATGGCATATTTTCGTTCAAATTGAGAGCTATACAAAGCAATTGGTATGGAGACAATAGACAGCGTAAGAAAACCTACGAATGGAACGTATAATGAAAATGCCATTATAATTGCAAATAGCGCAATCATCATGATTCCAGATGTTATAAACTTTGTTTGATTCGTTTGCATAAAGGACCTTCCTTCGTTGTAATCATCTATCCATTGTAACAGATTTCAACTACAACTAAAATTCCTATCACTTACGATTAATCGTTTAAGTAAAATTGGTTATAAAAAAAAAGACCGGTTTCCCGGTCTTTTCCATGTATATACTTATCTCTCTTCAGTAGAGAATGGTAGTAATGCCATAATACGAGATACTTTGATAGCTCGTGTTAACTTACGTTGGTACTTCGCACTAGTTCCTGTCACACGACGTGGAAGAATTTTCCCACGTTCTGACACGAATTTTTTCAACAAATCTACATCTTTATAATCGATGTGCATGATATTGTTTGATGTGAAGTAACAAACTTTACGGCGTCTTTTGCCTCCGCGACGTGGTGCCATATTTGGTTGCCTCCTTTTCGATTAAAGTAAACATGCTAAGTGATGCTTTTTAGAATGGTAAATCGTCATCCGATACTTCGATTGGCCCACTACTATTAGAAAAAGGATCCTCATCTACACGTGTATAGTTTTGCTGATTCATTGGTTGGTTTTGCTGATATGAAGGTGTTGAAAATTGCTGCTGTCCGTTGCCACCAGATGATTGTCCACCTTGGTTACGTTCTCCAGAGCTATTACGTGGTTCTAAGAACTGAACGCTGTCTGCAACAACGTCTGTCGTATAAACACGTTTTCCATCTTGTCCTTCATAACTACCCGTTTGAATGCGACCTTCGACTCCAGCTAAACTTCCTTTTTTTAGGAAGTTCGCTGTGTTTTCAGCTTGCTTTCTCCAAACGACACAGTTGATAAAATCAGCTTCTCTTTCACCCGATTGGTTGGAGAATGTACGATTTACAGCTAGTGTAAATCTTGCCATTGCAACACCACTTGGTGTGTAGCGAAGTTCCGGATCTTTTGTTAGTCTTCCAACTAAAACGACACGGTTAATCATCAGTAAACAACCTCCCTCGATCAGCTTTTTTAGTCAATTTTATTTTTTTGCTTTAACTTTAATATCGTCGATACGAACAGCAATGTGACGGATAATGTCTTCATTGATGTTAGCTAAACGTGTATACTCATCGATTGCTTTTGAATCAGCATTTACTTTAACGATTTGGTAGAAACCTTCACGCAAGTCATTGATTTCATAAGCTAAGCGGCGTTTACCCCACTCTTTTGCTTCGATGATTTCTGCACCATTTGAAGTTAAGATTTCTTGGAAACGCTCTACTAAAGCTTTCTTTGCATCTTCTTCAATTGCTGGTTGAATAATGTACATTAATTCGTACTTTCTCATCTATTTACACCTCCCTATGGTCTTTGGTCAACTGTTGCCAGTCGACAAGGAGCAAGTAATATCATTACTCACATCCATGAATTATACCACAGTGCATTCCTAACTTCAATAACTAAGTTCCTTTATTTTCTCTATTCATGTATATTTATTTTAAATGGAGGTGTCATTGATGGGACAGAAAGATAATATCTTTTCAATCATTGAAATTGATTTAAAAAAAGTCGGTTGGTCAAGTTTTATTATGACCATTGTATTATCCTTCGTAGGCATGCTAATTTACACGTTACTTTATAGCACCTCTGAATTTAGTTTTACTTTTCTAGATATTTTATTCTTCCTCATCGGATATGTAGTACTTATATTTCTGCATGAATGTTTTCATTTAATTGGATTTTGGTTTTTTGGTAAAGTCCCTTGGAGTAGTGTGAGTTATGGCATTAATCTTAAACTAGGGGTTGCATATGCAACTACTTCTCTTCCTTTACCAAATCACGCTATGAAGAAAGCCTTACTATTACCATTTTGGACAACCGGAGTTGCTCCAATGGTGATTGGATACTTGATTGGATCACCGTTGCTCATAATTTTAGGTGCCTGGTTAATCGCGGGAGCTGCAGGAGACTTTGCTATGTACAAAGAATTGCGTAAGTACCCTTCTGATGTATATATTAAAGATGATCCAGAGAAACCCAAATTATACGTATTAAAAAAGAGTTAGCAATAGATATCGCTAACTCTCTTTTTTATACGTTAAAACGGAATAACATAACATCTCCGTCTTGTACAATATATTCTTTTCCTTCTAAACGAACTTTACCTGCTTCTTTTGCCAATGCCATAGAACCCGTAGAGACCAAATCATCATAAGCAACCGTTTCAGCTCGAATAAACCCTTTTTCAAAATCTGAGTGAATAACTCCTGCACATTGAGGTGCTTTCATCCCTTTTCTGAATGTCCACGCGCGCACTTCTTGTACACCCGCAGTAAAATAAGTAGCAAGCCCAAGTAGTGAATAAGAAGCTTTGATTAATTGATCTAAACCAGACTCCACTATTCCTAACTCTTCTAGGAACATTGACTTCTCATCATCTTCCAGCGCAGCCATTTCTTCTTCAATTTTCGCACAAACAACAATTACTTGTGCTCCTTCTGCAGCTGCAAACTCACGTACTTTTTGCACATACTCGTTTTCCTCAGAGGCCATAATATCATCCTCTGATACATTCGAAACGTATAGCATTGGCTTCACTGTTAATAAATGAAGTCCCTTTACAACACGAAGCTCTTCTTCTGTAAAGTCAACTGAACGACCTGATTGTCCTGCTTCAAAAGCTTCTTTCAAACGGACAAGAATTGGTTCTTCTACCATTGCGTCTTTGTCTTTTTGTTTCGCCATTTTAGAAACACGTGCTAAACGTTTATCTACGCTCTCTAAATCCGCCAAAATTAACTCTAAGTTAATTACTTCTATATCAGAAATTGGATCTACTTTCCCAGATACATGTGTAATATTGTCATCTTTAAAACAACGAACTACCTGACAAATTGCATCTACTTCACGAATATGAGCTAAGAACTTATTTCCAAGTCCCTCACCTTTACTAGCTCCTTCTACAATCCCTGCAATATCTGTAAATTCAAATGCAGTTGGAACTGTTTTCTTTGGAGTTACTAGTTCTGTTAATTTATCTAAACGTGCATCTGGAACTTCTACTATACCTACATTCGGATCTATCGTTGCGAATGGATAGTTAGCTGCAAGTGCTCCTGCTTTTGTAATTGCATTAAACAATGTGGATTTCCCTACGTTCGGTAATCCTACGATTCCTGCCGTTAACGCCATGTATGACACAACCCTTCTTTTTAGTTAAACCTATCAATTTTATATAACCTGTTCATTATATTGATTTCAATGTTAAAAGTCTATCCTTACTCTGTTTCAGTTTGAACAATACGCCTTTTCATCTTTTTTTCAAATTCTTTTCTTGGTATGAGCACGCTATGCTGACAACCTTCACACTTTATCCGAATATCTGCTCCCATTCGTATAATCTTCCACGCATTTGTACCACAAGGATGTTGTTTTTTCATTTCGACAACATCATTTAATTGAAATTGTTTATTTTCCATTTCATTCACCTACTTATTTTTACTTTGTTAAACAAATGTTTGGGATTATGAAATTTTAACGCCTTTTTGTTCAAGAAACTCTTTTAAATCTCTTCGTACTTCTCTAGCAACAGCACTTTGTTTCGTTGGAATAGTCTCTGCTGCGATTCTAACTACAATACCTGATGCATCGAAGCTTTGTACTCCTAAGAAACTTGGAGGCTTCACAAGTTCTTCGTATTTACTCGGTAAAACTTGTAGAAACTCACCAATATTTTTTTCTAATGCTTGAATATCAGTTGCTGCGGAAACATTAATATCGATTAAAGCTAATGAATTATATATGGAATAATTAATAACAACTAAAATACTTCCATTAGGAATAATATGAAGCTCTCCTGTATAACTTTTCACTTTCGTTGTACGTAAACCAATTTCCTGTACGATCCCATTTGCTTGACCAATTTGTACTTGATCACCGACTGCAAACTGATCTTCAAACACGATAAAAAAACCGGTAATTACATCTTTCACTAAGCTTTGTGCACCGAAACCTACTGCAAGACCTACAATTCCAGCTCCTGCTAACAGTCCTTTAATATCTATACCAAACGTTGGCAAAATCGCTAAAATAGCGGTGAAATAAACAACATAAGATAGAACGTTTTGTAATAACTTTAGTAAAGTATTTTGTCTGCGCTCAGAATATGCCAAAGGACTCTTCTGTTTCATTAAAAATACTCTTGCTATTACCTTCTTCCCCACTCTCACAACTAATGCTGTTAACAGTAATATAAAAACTACTTTAACAACTTCAGTACCTAAGTCTATCCACGTATCTTCTTTGAATAAGTACATAGATACCTTTTCCCACATAATGTTTAGATTTTTAAAATCCATTGTCCACCTCGCTGAATAAATAAATTCTTACTTGCATATACTATGTCAAAAAGAGAGTGAGTCTATATATGAATTCTAATGCGGCATTGATTCAAAATCCATCTACTATCTATTATAAAGAAACAGGTGTTATTTGGCGATTAAGCAACTACTTTTTAGAACAAATTCCTTTTAACCACCCCAACTTAGTGTTTTGCTGCATTGGAACCGATCGCTCTACAGGCGATGCACTCGGGCCCATGACAGGTTCATTTTTAACTCAACTATTTTCGTTTCCATTCCAGATCGTTGGTACACTCGATAATCCATTGCATGCTTTAAATATTGAGGAAATTACAAAAGAATTAAACAACTCGCCTGATAAACCTTATATTATCGCTATCGACGCTTGCTTAGGTAATGTAAATAATATTGGGCAGATTATTATTCATCCTGGTCCACTTTATCCCGGAAAAGCGGTAAAAAAAGAATTGCCCCCAATTGGAGAAATATCGATTAAAGCTGTAGTAAATATCGGAGGATTCATGGAGTACAATGTTTTGCAAAGTACTCGCCTGAATATTACTTACGAGATGGGTAAAGTCATTTCACGTTCATTACTTCTAGCATGGCATCGCTACAACTTAAAAGGTATAAATAAAAGCAACGGCAACCCCAACAACAACTAAACTTGGAAGAAGATTAGCTACTCTAATTTTAGTCAAACCTAATAAGTTTAATCCAATTGCAATAATCATAATCCCTCCAGTAGCTGTCATTTCTTGAATAAACAATTCAAGTGCAGCTTCTGGAATTAGTTTTGTTATCTGTGTAGCAAATAAAGCAATCAAGCCTTGATAAATCGCAACTGGTATAGCCGATAACAACACACCTATACCTAATGTTGCAGAAAGTATAATAGAAGTAAATCCATCAATTATGCCTTTACTTATTAATAATTCGTGATCATTTTGAAGCCCACTATTCAATGCTCCAAGTACTCCCATAGCTCCAATAACAAATATTAATGTACCTGTTACAAATCCTTGAGCAATACTTCCACCTTGTGCCTTAGCTCCAAATTTACTCTCTATAAAATGTCCAAGTCTATTTAGTCCTTTATCTACGTCAATCCATTCTCCTATTACCCCGCCAAGAACTAAACAAATAATCACAACAACAAAACTGCTACTCTCAAAACCCATTTGAATCCCCATAACAATCACAGCAATACCAATTGCATTCATGACTGTTTGTTTCATATTCTCTGGAATGCCCTTTAAAAGCCTCCCTATAATAGACCCTATAACGATTAACACTGCATTTATAAGAGTTCCTAGTAAAACCATAACGACATCCTCATCCTTTAGTTAAAAATATAACCTATTTCTAGGACAATCTAGAAATAGGTTTATTTTAGTTTTCTAATAGTTGTAATATTCTTTCTAAGTCGTCATCCGAATAAAATTCAATTTCTATTTTACCCTTATTACTATTTTTCGTAATAGAAACAGCAGTTCCAAATTTTTCCCTTAAATCAGATTCTTTCTCTACAGTAAAAATATCTTTTTTCTCTGTTTTTTTTGTTTCACGTGGAACATTTTCATTTAAACGCTGGACTAAAGCTTCTAGCTGACGAACATTTAAGTTTTCTTTAATTGTTTTTTCCATTATTAAAGAAATGTTTTTCTTCTTTTTTAAACCTAATAATGCCTTACCATGACCCATCGTTAGTATTCCACTAGAAATAATATCTCTCACTTCAACTGGTAATGATAATAGTCTTATATGATTTGCAATGTGCGGTCTGCTTTTCCCAAGTCGAAACGCAAGCTGTTCTTGCGTTAAATTTAAGTTTTCTATTAAGCTTTGATACGCTTCTGCTTCTTCTATAGCTGTTAAGTCTTCACGTTGTAAGTTTTCTAAAATAGCCAGCTCCATCATTTGCTGGTCAGTTAGTTCACGAATAACAGCAGGAATACTGTCTAAACCAGCTAATTCTGATGCACGAAATCTTCTTTCTCCAACAACTATTTCGTATTTTGATCCTTTTTTCCGAACAATTATTGGTTGTAAAACCCCATGTTCTTTAATTGACTCAGAAAGGTCCGTCAAAGCATCTTCATCAAATATTTTTCGTGGTTGAAATGGATTTGGTTTTAATGTAACTAAAGTTAGTTGTTCAACCTGCTCTGCTTTTTCTAAATCTTCTCCTGGAAAAAGTGCATTGATTCCTTTACCTAAACCTTTAGCCATTACGAATCACTTCCTTCGCTAAATCTAAGTATACTTCTGCCCCTCTTGACTTTGGATCATAAATAATAATTGGTTCTCCATGACTTGGTGCCTCACTTAGACGAACGTTTCTAGGTATAATTGTTTTGTATACTTTATCTTGGAAATACTTTTTCACTTCTTCTATTACTTGAATTCCTAGATTTGTACGAGCATCGAACATCGTTAATAAAACGCCGTCAATTTCTAAGTTTTTGTTTAAATGTTTTTGTACAAGTCGAATCGTACTTAAAAGCTGGCTCAAGCCTTCTAAAGCATAAAATTCACACTGTACTGGAATTATAATTGCATCTGCTGCTGTTAGTGAATTAATTGTAAGTAATCCAAGGGATGGGGGGCAATCGATGATAATATAATCATAGTCACCTTTTACTTCCTGTAGCGCCTTTTTTAATCGAACTTCTCTAGAAATTGTAGAAACTAATTCAATCTCTGCTCCTGCTAATGAAATAGTTGCAGGTACTATATGTAAATTTTCAACTTTTGTTTCTAAAATTGTTTCTACTACTGCTACATCATCTATTAATACATCGTATATACATTGATTTACATCACCTTTATTTACTCCCACACCACTTGAAGCATTTCCTTGTGGATCTATATCGACAAGCAATACCTTCTTACCTAAGTAAGCAAGGCAGGCACTCAGGTTAACAGATGTAGTTGTTTTTCCTACTCCACCTTTTTGGTTAGCAATTGCAACAATTCTTCCCACACTTGCACCTACTTTCATCAACTTTTACTTAACTATACTCCATTCTATCAAATTTTTATATAATTTTGGGTATTATTCATGTGACAAAAGAAAAACTCTCACTAAATAGTGAGAGTTTAAATAGAAATATATATATATAATTACTTCTTTTTAGGTATTATTACTGTAATTTGATAGAAGTCTTCTGTATCTTCTTCTTCTGTTTTTATGTTTATTCCACTTTTAGTTACCATCGACAAAGAATGTTTAATCGTATTCAGCGCTATTCGTACATCTTTACTAATAGCCTTTCGTTTAGGCTTAGCGGTTTTCTTATCTTCTTTGATAGGAGGATTAAGAAACTCTTCTACTTTTTCTTCTAATTGTTTTACGTTCCAATGATTTTCAATACTCATCTGCATTAATTTTAATTGATGTTCTTTTTCTTTAATTTGCATTAAAGCTCTTGCATGTCTTTCAGATAGCTCTCTTTTCATAATAGCTTCTTGCACTTCTTCTGGTAGTTTCAGCAATCTCAGTTTATTTGCTACTGTAGATTGTCCTTTTCCAAGTCGTTGTGCTAAAGCTTCTTGTGTTAATTCATGTAATTTTAATAGCTTTTGATAAGCAACAGCTTCTTCTATCGCCGTTAATTCTTCACGTTGCAAGTTTTCAATCAACGCAACTGATGCAGTTTCCTTATCACTTAAATTACGAATAATTGCTGGAACTTCAGCCCACTTCAGCTTCGACATTGCTCTAAATCTACGTTCACCAGCGATTATTTCGTACTTTCCATCTTCTATTTTACGAATTACAATAGGTTGAATAACACCATGTGTATGGATTGTTCTTGCTAATTCTTCTATTTTTTCATCATCAAAAACAGTTCTTGGTTGATACTTATTTGGAACTATTTGATTGATTGCCACATTTACTACTTCTTCTAAATGAGATTGCGTAGTCGCCACAACCTCATCTTGCCCTTGCTTTTCCGAACTACCAAAAAAACGTGAAAAAGGACTTTTCATCTAACAAGCACCACCTTTTAGAAACTCTGTAAACTAAATATTCACGATAAAAATTACAATACTATAAATGTTTCACGTGGAACGTTCCTCATTAAATAATAGGTGTTTTGTTTGGAATACCTGGTTTTCGAGGGTATCTTTTCGGAGTGCTTTTTGTTTTAGAAAAGACATATAACGTTCTTTCACTGTTTTCTATTGGTAAAAGAAAAGAATATTCTGCACTTTTTTCTGATCCCAGTACTTGAAGTGCTTTCTTTGCATCTTTCAACTCATCAGAAGCACTAGCTGCTTTCATCGCTATAAAATTCCCACCCACTTTTACAAGCGGGATACATAGTTCCGATAATACTGATAGTCTTGCTACAGCTCTCGCAGTGACAATATCAAATTTTTCGCGATACTCATTATTTTGTCCAAACTCTTCTGCTCTTGCATGTACAAAATGAACATTTGTTAATTCTAACTCTTTACTTAAGTGAGTTAGAAATTGGATTCGTTTGTTTAATGAGTCGACAATTGTAACTTTTAAATCAGGGAAACAAATCTTTAAAGGAATACTTGGGAAACCAGCTCCCGCTCCTACATCACATACTGAAAATGAGTCTGTGAAGTTTTCATAGAAAGAAGCACTTATGGAATCAAAAAAATGCTTCAAGTAAACAGAAGGTTCATCTGTAATTGCTGTTAAATTCATCTTTTCGTTCCATTCAACAAGTAGCTCAAAGTATCTTCTAAACTGCTGAGTTTGTTTTGTAGTTAATTCAATTCCTTTTTCATGAAGGGCTTGAATGAATTGTTCTTCGTTCATGTAGTTCTCCTTGTCATTTTAGACTATCCAGTAATTTTCGCAATTTTTCCTTGTTCAATATATATAAGTAAAATTGAAATATCTGCTGGATTTACTCCTGAAATTCTTGACGCTTGTGCAATAGATAGTGGTCGTACTTGCATTAACTTCTGTTTAGCTTCCGTTGCTAAACCAGATATAGCATCATAGTTAATTTGATCAGGAATTTTTTTGTCTTCCATTTTTTTAAGTTTTTCTACTTGCTGAAGAGATTTTTCAATATACCCTTCATACTTTACTTGTATTTCTACTTGTTCTTTTTCTTCAAAAGTTAACTCCACTTCTGAAGGAACTAATTGTGCAACTAACTCATAGTTCATTTCCGTACGTTTAAGTAAATCTGCTGCACGAATACCATCTTTTAATTCACTGCCTTCTACATCTCTAATTAATTGTTGAGTTACCTCATTTGGTTTAATCATTAATGTACGAAGTCGAGCTAATTCATCTTCAATACGCTGCTTTTTACCTAAGAATTTTTCATAACGATCTTGAGGAACAAGGCCAATTTCATGACCTATTTCAAGAAGCCTTAAATCAGCATTATCATGACGTAATAATAAACGATATTCTGCACGTGATGTCAATAATCGGTAAGGTTCGTTTGTCCCTTTCGTTACTAAATCATCAATTAAGACACCAATATATGCATCTGATCTACTTAATACTTTTTCTTCTTTTTTAAACACTCGAAGTGCTGCGTTAATGCCAGCCATCAATCCTTGGCCAGCTGCCTCCTCATAACCAGAAGTCCCGTTAATTTGCCCAGCAGTATAAAGGTTTTTGATTTTTTTTGTTTCAAGCGTTGGCCATAGTTGCGTTGGAACCATAGCGTCATATTCGATAGCATAGCCAGCACGCATCATTTCTGCATGTTCAAGACCTGGTACAGAAGCTATCAATCTACGTTGAACATGCTCTGGAAGGCTCGTTGATAACCCTTGAACATATACTTCACGTGTATTTCTTCCTTCTGGTTCTAAGAAAATCTGATGGCGCGGTTTATCGCTAAAACGAACTACTTTATCTTCTATAGACGGACAGTACCTTGGACCAGTACCTTTAATCATCCCTGAGTACATAGGAGATAAATGTAGATTTTCATTAATAATTTGGTGAGTCATTTCACTTGTATATGTTAACCAACAAGGTAATTGATCCATAATGAATTCAGTTGTTTCAAAACTGAAAGCTCTTGGTACATCGTCCCCTGGTTGAATTTCAGTTTTACTATAATCAATTGTTTTACTATTTACACGAGGTGGAGTTCCAGTTTTAAAACGAACTAAATCAAAGCCTAAATCACGAATATTATCCGCCAACTTAATGGATGGCTGCTGATTATTTGGACCACTAGAATATTTCAAATCTCCAATTATTATTTCCCCACGTAAAAAAGTTCCTGTAGTAATAACAACTGTTTCCGCACGATAAATAGCTCCAACTTGTGTTACTAACCCAATAACTTCTTCATTTTCTACAAGTAATTCCTCTACTACAGCTTGATGAACGGTTAAATTATCTTGTTCTTCAAGAAGTTTTTTCATCTCATTTTGATATAAAACCTTATCTGCTTGTGCGCGAAGTGCTCGAACAGCAGGACCTTTCCCTGTGTTCAACATTCTCATTTGAATATGTGTTTTATCTATTACTTTCCCCATGGCCCCGCCTAGTGCGTCAATTTCACGCACAACAATTCCTTTTGCTGGTCCTCCGATGGATGGATTACATGGCATAAATGCAATCATATCAAGATTAATTGTTAAAACTAGGGTTTTTGCACCCATTTTAGCAGCCGCTAGTGCCGCTTCAACACCTGCATGCCCTGCTCCAACAACAATCACATCGAACTTGCCTGCTTCAAATTTTGGCATGTTCGTTTCTTCCCTTCATATATTATTTTCCTAAACAAAACTGTGCAAATAACTGGTCGATTAGGCTTTCTTCTACGGTATCTCCGATTATTTCACCTAATATTTCCCAAGTTCGTGTCACATCTATTTGAATCATATCCACAGGAACATCACTATGGGCTGCTTCTAAAGCATCAATAATCGTTGCTTTAGCTAAATGCAATAATGAAATATGTCGTGCATTTGAAACATACGTTAAATCAGAGGATTCAATAGAACCTTCAAAGAATAGAGAAGCAATAGCTTCCTCTAATTCATCAATACCTTCTTCTCTCAATAACGAAGTTGTAACGACATGTCTAGTTCCTGCCGCTTGTTTTACTTTATCTATATCAATTTGAGCTGGCAAATCAGTTTTATTGATAATAACAATAAAGTCCATACCTTCAATTGCCTCAAATAATCTAACGTCTTCTTCTGAGAATTGCTCCGCATTATTCAAAACAAGTAAAATAAGATCTGCTTCTTTTAACACCTGGCGAGACTTCTCTACCCCAATTCGTTCTACTATATCTTCCGTTTCACGAATTCCAGCTGTATCTACTAATTTTAACGGAACTCCTCGAACATTTACATACTCTTCTATAATATCTCTAGTTGTTCCAGCAATTTCCGTCACAATTGCTTTGTTTTCTTGGATTAAGCTGTTAAGTAAAGAAGATTTCCCTACATTTGGTCTTCCTATAATAACAGTTGCAAGACCTTCGCGGAGAATTTTCCCTTGCGATGACGTAAGTAATAATTTATCTATTTCTTCTTTCACCCACGTGCATTTATCAATCATAAGTGGAAGCGTCATTTCTTCTACATCATCATATTCTGGATAATCAATATTCACTTCCACTTGTGCTAATGTTTCTAGTAGTGCTTGCCTTAATGTTTTAATAAGTCTAGATAACCGCCCATCCATTTGCCCTAAAGCAACATTCATCGCTTTATCTGTTTTTGCTCTTATTAAATCCATTACAGCTTCAGCCTGTGATAAATCGATTCTACCATTTAAAAATGCACGTTTTGTAAACTCACCTGGTTCTGCAAGACGAGCGCCATTGATTAAAATAAGTTGTAAGACACGATTGACTGACACAATCCCACCATGGCAGTTAATCTCTACAACATCTTCTCTAGTAAATGTTTTTGGACCCTTCATTAAGGATAACATTACTTCTTCTACTGTTTCACTTGTTTTTGGATCTACCAAATGTCCATAGTGAATCGTATGGGATGCTTGATCCAATAAATCTTTTCCGTTTGGTGATTGAAAAATTTTATTTGCAATAGAAATTGCAGTCGGACCGCTAAGCCTTACTATTGCGATAGCTCCTTCTCCAAGTGGAGTTGAAATTGCAGCTATTGTATCGAATTCCACTAGTGTCCACCTCCTTACAAATCTATACTTATCCACATGTGAATAAGTATAACGAACATGACTATCTAACATATAACAATAACACAAATTCATCTAAATCAGAAGTAATGATACTTTTCTTACTTGTGAAAAACTTATCCACATAAAAACGGATTCTAGCTAAAAAACAGCTAAAATCCGTTGATAATTATTTTATTGGTTCAATAACCAAGTAACGATTTGGATCTGTTCCAACTGAATAAGTTTCAATATCTAATCTAGTTGATAATGCATTATGAATTATTTTTCTTTCATAAGATGACATTGGCTCAAGTTTTTCTTTTTTTCCTGTACTTACAACTTTATCAGCCATACGATCAGCTAACTGTTCCAGAGTTTCTTGTCGACGTTCTCTGTAATTTCCAACATCTACTTTAATAATCATAAACGAATTAGAAAACTTATTTGCGACAAGTTGAGTCAAATTTTCCAATGCATTTAATGTTTGACCACGTTTTCCTATTAACAAAGCAGCTTTTTTACTATCTAAATGAAGATGAATAAATTTACCTTCTCGTCTTTGATTGATTGTTAAATCATCTATATTCATCTCTTTAGCTATTTTGTGAATATATTTGGTAGCTTCTTCAATTGCATGATCGTTCGTGCCTTCTGTGTACACTATTTCTCCGATATTGACTATATTACTTGGGTTTTCTTCTAAAACTTTAGGAACTTCCGTTATTTCTACTTCTTTTTCTATCGTTACTTCCTCTATTACCTCTTCATTTTCTAAAACAGTTACTTCAACAACTGCAGGCTTTGCTCCAAATCCGAAAAAACCCTTTTTACCTTCATCTACTATTATAATCGACACTTCTTGTCTTGTTACTCCAAGCTTTTCTAGTGCAACATTTATAGCTTCTTCTTTTGTAGGTGCAGTTTGCGTAATCTGATTCATTTTTTTGCCCCTCCCGATTTAACAGGCTCAGTTTTTGTTTTCTTCCAAGGTTTATAGATGAATAAGTTTTGAAGAATAGAAATAATATTTCCGATAACCCAATACAATGTTAATGCTGCTGGTAAAACGATACCAAATCCCATGATCATAAATGGCATAATATACATCATTATCTTCATTTGAGGATTGTCCATTGCTGGACCAGTACGTAAAACGATCAATTGCATCAATCCTGCAAGTACTGCAAGAATAATACTAGGTTCTGCTAATGCAAAGCCTAAGAAACTTCCTAAATTGATCTCCGGTGTATTATTCATTCGACTAATTGCATGATAGAAACCGATTAAAATCGGCATTTGAATAAATACAGGTAAACAGCCAGCTGCTGGATTAACACCTTTTTCTTTAAACAAAGCCATCATTTCTTGTTGATACTTTTGTTGCGTTACCGCATCTTTTGAACTGTACTTCTCTTTAAGTTTTAGTAATTCAGGTTGCACTTCTTGCATATTTTTAGAACTTTTCGTTTGTTTAATCATTAATGGTAGTATTGCTAAACGTATAATAATAGTTACCGTAATGATACCTAAACCATACGTACCTAATACACCTTTAAAAAAGGTAATAGCTGAAACCAATGGCCAAACAATATATTTATTCCAAAAACCTTCGGAATCTGAATAAATTGGCTCATTGAATTCGGAACAACCTGCTAAAAAAGCGGTTACAACTACTAGTAAAAATACTAAATATAATCTTTTCTTCAACCTTCTTCCCCCTATTAATGCTTAAATATATAGTCATTCTATATTACCACTCAAAAGAAAGTCTTCACTAGCTTTTCTTTTTTATAACCTTTGCCACTTTTAATACATGTTCAAGACTTTTCTTTGTTTCATGAAAGTCTAATTTGGCCGCCGGATTTCTGGCGATAATAATATAGTCCATATTTTTAAATACTTGATCATTTATCTCTAAGAAGGTTTGGCGAATATACCTTTTTATACGGTTTCGGACTACTGCGTTACCTACTTTTTTACTTACAGATAAACCAACCCGATAATCATCTTGATCTTTTTCTAGGCAATATACAACGAACTGTCTATTAGCGAATGATTTCCCTCGTTTAAAAATTGCCTGAAACTCTGCATCTTTTTTCACCCGTTGTCTCTTGTTCATCTGTTCACCTGCTCTAACTAATCGTTTTAAAAGAAAAAAAGACCACTGAAATGTTCAGTGGACTTATGCTGATAATACTTTTCTTCCTTTTGCACGACGCGCTGCAATAACGCGGCGACCGTTTTTAGTACTCATACGTGCACGGAATCCGTGATTTTTGGCACGTTTACGGCTATTTGGTTGGAATGTACGTTTCATCTATATGACACCTCCTGAGTGATCATCTTAAATTCTACTTTAGACAGTCTACGATATTATATATAAGAAGGACACCATTTGTCAATTTTTTTTTAAGCAACAATATTAGCAGCTAATCAATGTTATCCACAATCCATATTTCCTTCTCTGCAAAACTGTTAATAAAGAAATTCACGAAAAAAATTATCCACATAGCTTATTAACATGTTCTAAACATATTAATAGGTTGTGGACAACTTACTTTGTTAATAACTCTTTTTATGTGGATAAGCCTCAAAACTCTTGTAATCTCCTCGCTTTTTTGATACGATATCTGTGTTTTACTCTTTCTGAGAAAATTTAAAGAAAAACCTTATCCACAGTTGTTGATAATCTGTGGATAAGATTTTCCACATACGTTTATAATATTTATCCACAGGTAGTGGATTTGTGTATATCTTGAATTTATACATATTTTATAATCATAAATATAAAGGAGATTAGATAATTGGAACATTTAGAAGAACTTTGGACTAAAGTTCTCTCTGAAGTAGAAAAGAAGACATCTAAACCTAGTTTTGAAACTTGGTTAAAGTCAACCCGACTGCTTTCATATAAAGGAGAAACCGTAACCATCGCTGCTCCCAATTCCTTTGCAAGGGACTGGCTTGAAAATCATTATATTCATTTAATTGCTGGCATTTTAACTGAACTAACTGGCAATGAATTACTAATTTCTTTTGTCGTACCGAAAAATCAAGATATGGATGATTTTGAAATTCCCAAACCTAAAGTTTTAGTAAATCAAGGAGATCAACCTGATTTTTCTCCGGGAATGTTAAATTCTAAATACACATTTGATACTTTCGTTATTGGATCTGGAAACCGCTTTGCTCACGCTGCATCGCTAGCTGTAGCAGAAGCACCGGCAAAAGCATACAATCCTCTTTTTATATATGGGGGAGTAGGATTAGGAAAAACCCACTTAATGCATGCAATTGGTCACTATGTACAAGAACATAACCCAAATGCCAAAGTGGTTTATTTATCTTCTGAAAAATTCACAAATGAATTCATTAACTCTATTCGTGATAATAAAACAATCGAATTTCGCAATAAATACCGAAATATTGATGTGTTATTAATAGATGATATTCAATTCCTTGCTGGAAAAGAATCAACGCAAGAAGAATTTTTTCACACATTCAATGCTTTACATGAAGAATCGAAGCAAATTGTCATTTCAAGTGACCGTCCTCCTAAGGAAATTCCTACACTTGAGGATCGTTTACGTTCACGGTTTGAATGGGGACTAATAACAGATATTGCCCCTCCTGATCTAGAAACAAGAATTGCAATTTTACGTAAAAAAGCAAGAGCAGATGGCCTAGATATTTCTGATGATGTAATGGCCTATATTGCAAATCAAATCGATTCAAATATTCGAGAACTAGAGGGCGCTCTTATAAGAGTTGTTGCTTATTCTTCTCTTGTTAATAAAGACGTAAATGCTGATCTAGCAGCAGAAGCTCTTAAAGATATTTTGCCTAATGTAAGACCAAGAATTATCACTATACTTGATATTCATAAAGTCGTTGGAGAGTATTTTCATATAAAATTAGAAGATTTTACTGCGAAAAAACGAACTAAGTCTATTGCTTTTCCAAGGCAGATTGCAATGTATCTTTCACGAGAGTTAACAGACTTTTCTTTACCTAAAATAGGTGAGGAGTTTGGCGGAAGAGATCATACAACAGTTATTCATGCACATGAGAAAATTTCTAGAATGTTAAAAGAAGATGCTAATTTACAAGATGATGTTAAACAAATAAAATCGATACTTGGGAGATAAGTTGAAATGTGGATAAGTAATAAAGTTCCCATAAAACTTATGCACAACTTATAAACATGTGGATAGTTGAGAATAAACAAGCTAAACATACTTATCAACATATCCACAAGCCCTATTACTATATCTATTAATCTTTTAAATAAATAATAACTATATAAGCGAGGTACAAAAATGAAATTCGATGTAATGAGAGATAGTTTACTTGATGGATTAAACGATGTAATGAAAGCAGTAAGTTCAAAAACAACAGTTCCTATTTTAACTGGATTGAAACTGGAAGTTACTGAAAAAGGATTATATATTACAGGTAGTGATTCTGATATTACTATTCAAACATTTATACCTACTGAAAAAAATGGAGAACAAATAATTCAAATAGTTGAAACTGGTTCAATCGTTTTACAAGCTAGAGTATTTAATGAAATTGTTCGTAAACTGCCTACAAATGACGTAGAAATAGAAGTTACCAACCAATTTCAAACTCATATTCGATCAGGTAAATCTGAATTTAGTCTTATTGGATTAGATGCATCTGAATATCCATTACTTCCACAAATCGAAGAAGATCGACAATTCATCATGCCTTCTGATTTATTAAAATCGATTATTAAAGAAACTGTATTTGCTGTATCAACATCAGAAAGTCGTCCTGTATTAACGGGTGTTAATTGGCAAGTAAAAGATGGAGAATTACATTGCGTTGCAACTGATAGTCACCGTCTAGCCAAAAGAAAAACAGCATTGAAGGATTTACCAGAAGAAGAATATAGCGTAGTAATTCCAGGGAAAAGCTTGAATGATTTAAATAAAATTTTAGAAGAAACTTCTTCAGAAGTTGCGATTGTTATGACACAACAACAAATTTTATTTAAAACTGGAGATGTATTATTCTATTCAAGACTTTTAGAAGGTAACTATCCTGACACATCTCGTTTAATACCGAACGAATATAAAACAACCATTTTAGTAAATGGAAAATCACTTCTACAAGCTATTGATCGTGCGTCATTACTTGCAAGAGAAGAAAGAAATAATGTAGTTCGTTTTTCAACAATTGATCAAAGTTTCGTCGAGGTTTCTTCTAATTCACCGGAAATTGGAAATGTAGAAGAACAAATTCAAGCAGAGTCGATCGATGGGGAACAATTAAAAATTTCATTCAGTGCCAAATACATGATGGATGCTTTAAAAGCAATTGATGGACAAGATGTGAAGATTTTATTTTCAGGTGCAATGAGACCATTTGTACTGAAATCAGTTCATGATGATTCCATTTTGCAGCTTATTTTACCAGTCAGAACATATTAAGAAATTCGGAGATAGTCACTTTTGTGACTATCTTTTTTACTTATCTCGTTAATTGGAGTAAAATGAAAGGATAATGAAAACGAGAAGAGGTAGGATTATTTTTGGAACAGATTCGAATTGATACAGAATTTATAACACTTGGTCAGTTATTGAAAATGACAGATGCAATTGATTCAGGTGGAATGGCTAAATGGTTTTTAAGTGAACATCTTGTTTATGTAAATGGAGAAGTTGATCAAAGAAGAGGTCGCAAACTTCGCGATAAGGACATAGTGAATATTCCGGGTGTAGGGAAATTTCAATTGGTTGGATCAGAGAACGGGGATTAATTATGTACATCGAACGATTAGAATTAAAAGATTACCGTAATTATGATTCAATTCAATTGGATTTTTCCTCAAAAATAAACGTCTTTATTGGTGAAAATGCACAAGGTAAAACTAACTTAATGGAATCATTGTATGTTTTATCGATGGCAAAGTCTCATCGAACTACGAACGATAAAGAATTAATACGTTGGGAATCAGACTATGGTAAAATAAAAGGTGATATTCAAAAAAAGTACGGTCGTTTACCTTTGGAATTAGTTTTATCAAAAAAAGGAAAAAAAGCAAAAATTAATCATTTAGAACAAACCAAACTGAGCAATTATATTGGTCAATTTAATGTTGTTATGTTTGCACCAGAAGATTTGTACTTAGTAAAAGGTAGTCCACAAGTTAGAAGACGATTTCTAGACATGGAAATCGGTCAAATTTCCCCGGTTTATTTACATGATTTACTTCATTTCCAAAAGCTTTTAAAACAACGAAATAGTATTTTAAAACAGAATCAAAGTAAATCCTTTATAAAAGATGTCATGTTTGAAGTTTATACAGAACAATATATTGATGCTGCCGTAAAAGTGATATCAAAGAGATTTCAATTTATGGATTTATTACAAAGATGGGCAGAACCAATTCACTTTGGTATTTCTAGGGGCTTAGAAAAATTGACTGTATCCTATCACACTGCATCAGGTATAAAAGCTGATTGGACCGAAAATGAAATGAAGAACTTCCTAGAAATCAAACTGTTTGAAAATCAAAAAAGAGAGCTAGATCGAGGAGTAACTTTAATAGGTCCTCATAGAGATGATCTTCAGTTTTTCGTTAATGACTATGATGTTCAAACATATGGCTCACAAGGTCAGCAGCGAACAACTGCTTTATCATTAAAGCTTGCAGAAATTGAACTTATTAAAAAAGAAGTAGGGGAAACTCCTGTCTTATTGCTAGATGATGTTTTGTCTGAACTAGATGATTATAGGCAATCTCATTTATTAAATACAATTCAAGGCGAAGTTCAAACATTCGTTACTACGACAAGTGTAGATGGATTGGCACATGAAACGATGAAGCGTGCACAAATGTTTCATGTGGAACAAGGTGCAGTTAAAATTGATTAATAACTTTTAGTTAGTTTCAGTTAAAAATAAATTAGTAAAAATATTATAACTTCAAACTGATTTGTTAGAAGGCTGTCATGTAAAATAAAGTGTTATACATAAATAACAGTTTAGTTTTCCAGTATTGAAGTAATGAAAGAGTGGGTGAGCAAGTTGGCAATGGAAGAAAAAGAGCTAGAAACATCTTATGATGCTGATCAGATACAAGTACTAGAAGGCTTAGAAGCGGTAAGAAAACGTCCAGGAATGTATATCGGTACTACCAGTTCAAAAGGACTTCACCATCTTGTTTGGGAAATTGTCGATAACAGTATTGATGAAGCATTAGCTGGCCATTGTGATCACATTATTGTTACGATCGAAAAGGACAATTGGATTCGAGTAGAAGATAACGGACGTGGTATCCCTGTAAGTAACCAAGAAAAAATGGGGAAACCTGCTGTTGAAGTCATCATGACCGTTCTACATGCCGGAGGTAAATTTGGCGGCGGCGGTTATAAAGTATCAGGTGGACTTCATGGTGTTGGTGCTTCTGTTGTAAATGCCCTTTCTGAGTTTACAGAAGTATATGTTAAACGTGATGGGAAAATTCATTGTATTAAGTTTGAACGTGGCGACGTTAGTACTCCTTTAGAGGTTATTGGTGACTCAGAAGAAACAGGAACAATGACTAGATTTAAAGCAGATGCAGAGATTTTTACAGAAACAACTATATATGAATTTGATATATTGGCGCATCGTGTACGTGAATTAGCTTATTTAAATCGTGGTTTATCTATTACAATTGCTGATGAGCGAGAAGATGAAAAATCCGTTACGTATTTTTACGAAGGCGGAGTAAAATCATACGTTGAAGACTTAAATAAATCCAAAGAACCAATCACAGAAGAAGCAATATTTGTAGAGGGAGAAAAAGATGGAATCTCTATAGAAATTGCTATGCAATATAACGCAGGATATGCTTCAAATATTTTATCGTTTGCAAATAATATTAATACTTATGAAGGTGGAACACATGAGTCAGGGTTTAAAACAGCACTTACTCGTGTGATAAATGACTATGCTCGTAAAAATGGGTTATTAAAAGAGGCGGATACGAATTTAACTGGAGACGACGTAAGAGAAGGTTTAACAGCAATCGTTTCTGTAAAACATCCGGATCCTCAATTTGAAGGACAGACAAAAACAAAGCTAGGTAACTCAGAAGTGAGTACTATTACTAATAGTTTGTTTTCGGAAGGCTTTGAGCGATTTTTGTTGGAAAATCCATCCATAGCTCGACAAGTAGTAGAAAAAGGGTTAATGGCAGCTCGTGCACGTGTTGCAGCTAAAAAAGCACGTGAATTTACACGTAGAAAGTCAGCACTTGAAGTTTCTAGCCTACCAGGGAAACTATCTGATTGTTCTTCACGAGTCCCGGCAGAAAGTGAACTATATATTGTTGAAGGTGACTCAGCTGGTGGATCTGCTAAATCTGGTCGTGATCGTCACTACCAAGCAATTCTTCCTTTGCGTGGAAAAATCTTGAATGTGGAAAAAGCACGTTTAGATAGAATTTTAGGAAATGCAGAAATTCGTATGATGATAACGGCACTTGGTACCGGTATTGGAGAAGAGTTTTCATTAGAAAAGGCCCGTTACCATAAAGTTATTATTATGACGGATGCAGATGTCGACGGTGCACATATTCGAACTTTACTACTGACATTTTTCTTCCGTTTTATGCGACCATTAATTGAAGCTGGCTATATTTATGCAGCACAGCCACCATTATATCAAGTGAAACAAGGGAGACATGTTGAATATTGTTATAATGATGAACAGCTAAAAGAAATTATGGCTCGTTTATCTAGCACTCCAAAACCAAATATTCAACGATATAAAGGGTTAGGAGAAATGGATGCTACACAACTGTGGGAAACAACAATGGATCCGGAACATCGTACTCTCCTTCAAATAAACCTTGATAATGCAATGGAAGCAGATGCAATATTTGAACAGCTAATGGGCGAAGAAGTAGAACCACGTCGTCAATTTATCGAAGAAAATGCTGTGTACGTGAAAAATCTAGATATATAAGAATGTGTGTGACTGGAGGTCTTTAGGATGTCAGAAATACCGAATAAAGGTGTCAAAGGGATCAATATTAGTCAGGAAATGAAAACTTCCTTTCTAGACTACGCCATGAGCGTAATTGTATCTCGTGCGTTACCAGACGTTCGTGACGGGCTAAAGCCTGTGCATCGTCGAATTTTATACGGAATGCAAGAGTTAGGAAATACACCAGATAAACCTCATAAAAAATCAGCTCGTATTGTTGGGGATGTAATGGGGAAGTATCACCCACATGGTGACTCATCTATTTATGAAGCAATGGTACGTATGGCGCAAGATTTTAGTTATCGTTACATGTTAGTAGATGGCCATGGTAACTTTGGATCTGTCGATGGTGACGGAGCAGCTGCGATGCGTTATACAGAATCTCGTATGTCTAAAATTGCGTTAGAGATGTTGCGTGATATTAATAAAAATACGATAGATTATAAAGATAACTATGACGGGCAGGAAAGAGAACCAGTTGTTTTACCTAGTAGATATCCTAATTTACTTGCAAATGGTGCTTCCGGAATTGCGGTTGGAATGGCAACAAACATTCCTTCGCATAACTTAGGAGAAATAATAGATGGAGTTTTAGCATTATCAGAAAACCCTGCTATTACCATAGAGGAATTAATGGAGATTATTCCAGGTCCTGATTTTCCTACTGGAGGAATTATTTTAGGGCGTAGTGGTATTCGCCGCGGATTCGAAACAGGTAGAGGTTCTATTTTAATTCGTGCAAAAGTCGAAATTGAACAAAAAGCAAGTGGCAAAGAAGTAATCATTGTTAGAGAGTTACCTTATCAAGTAAATAAAGCGCGTCTAATAGAGAAAATTGCAGAATTAGTCCGTGATAAGAAAATAGATGGTATTACACACTTAGCGGATGAATCCGATCGTACTGGTATGCGTATCGTAATTGAAGTACGTAAAGATGCAAACTCGCATGTTTTATTAAATAATTTATACAAACAAACGGCATTGCAAACAAGCTTTGGTGTAAACATGCTTGCACTTGTGGACAATCAACCAAAAGTCTTGAATATAAAAGAAATGCTTTATCATTACTTAGAACATCAAAAAGTAGTTATTCGTCGTCGTACCGAATTCGAGTTGAAAAAAGCTGAAGATAGAGCACATATTTTAGAAGGCTTGCGAATCGCCCTAGATCATATTGATGAAATTATCAAGTTAATTCGTTCTTCTCAAACGGGAGAAGAAGCGAAGAATGGCTTGATGGAAACATTTGATTTATCTGATCGTCAGGCACAAGCTATTCTAGATATGCGTTTACAACGATTAACTGGATTAGAACGAGATAAAATAGAAGAAGAGTACAATTCACTTATAGCGTTAATTGAAGAGCTTAAATTTATTTTAGAGAATGAGTTTAGAGTACTTGAAATTATAAGAGAAGAAATTTCTGAGATTAAAGCAAAATTTGCTGATAAACGTCGTACAGAAATCGTTTCAGGAGGAGCAGAGGTTTTAGAGGATGAAGATTTAATTCCTGTAGAAAATTCCGTGCTTACTCTAACAAACAAAGGATATATTAAACGTCTACCAGCAAATACGTATAAGAGTCAAAAACGTGGTGGCCGTGGTGTACAAGGAATGGGTACAAATGAAAATGATTTCGTAGAACATTTGTTGTTTACTTCGACACATGATACAATTCTTTTCTTTACCAATAAAGGGAAAGTATATCGTGCTAGAGGGTTTGAAATTCCAGAATACGGAAGAACCGCGAAAGGCTTACCTCTTATTAACTTGTTAGGCGTTGATAAGGATGAGCAAGTAACTGCAATGATTCCAATGGCTTCTTTTGAAGAAAATAATTACTTTATTTTTACAACTAAATACGGTGTTACAAAACGTACACCAGTTTCTGGATTTGCACATATTCGTGCGAACGGACTAATTGCTATTTCGTTACGTGAAGAAGATGAACTTATATCTGTTCGATTAACGGATGGAAGCAAGGACATAATTATTGGAACCCGTCAAGGTAAGCTTGTACGTTTCGAAGAAGAAGATATTCGTTCAATGGGTAGAACAGCAAGCGGTGTAAGAGGTATTCGCTTAAAAGATGATGACTATGTTGTAGGAATGGAAATCATCGAACCAGGACAAGAAATACTAGTTGTAACTGAAAATGGTTATGGAAAACGAACACCAGAATCAGAGTACCGTCTACAAAGTCGCGGTGGTATGGGTGTGAAAACTTGTCAAATCACAGACAAAAATGGTCCGCTTTCTGCAGTGAAAGCAGTCGATGGATCTGAGGACTTAATGTTAATTACGATAAATGGAATGCTTATCCGAATGGACGTCAACGATATTTCTGTTACTGGTAGAAGTACTCAAGGCGTTCGACTAATGAGATTGGCAGGAGACGAACTAATAGCAACAGTAGCAAAAGTTGAAAAAGAAGATGATGAAGTAATAGAAGAAGATTCAACGGATGAAAATGATTCATCATCATCAATAGAAGAAGAGTAAAAACTAAAGAAAAAGCACGTTTAAACAAGACCTTTTGTTTAAACGTGCTTTTTGCATATGCATTTATCTTATTTATTAGTATAATTAGGAAAATCACTGTTCAAAGGAAGGTGCTATATGGAACAAGCAGTAGAAAACTTAGACGAGTTAAAGTTGGGAAGTGTTGTTGCAGAAGACATCTTGGCTAATACCATGACTCCCATTATTCGAAAAGATACGAAAATAACAAGAGAACATATACAAGTACTACGTGCCTTTGAAATAAGTAAAGTCCCGGTTAAAATTGAAAACATTTTTAATAGAACAGAAGAAGAATTAAAGAAACTCAAAGAGGAAGAAGAAGCGATTGTATCCGTTAGCAAAGAGACATCTAAGCCGAAAAAAGTAAGTTTTGAAAGCTTATATATGGATTCTGTGAAAAAATACCATAAAGAATTTTCTTCATGGGAAGCAGGCGCAAAGGTAGATGTTACAAAACTGCGTAATATTATTATGCCATTAGTAGAAAGAGCACTGGAAGAGCCAAAAGTTTTCTCACAGTTGAATGAGTACTCTAACATAAGTAAGTATAATGCTCACCATTCTATAGCAGTTGGAATAATTTCAGGAGCAATTGCGAAAAAGATGGACTACCCTGCAGGACAAATTATTCAAATTGCAACTGCTGGATTACTTGCAGATTGTGGAATGGCAAAAGTTGATGTGAAAATTAGAGAGAAAAAGTCTTTCTTAACAGAAGCAGATTTCTCTGAAATTAAAAAACATCCAATGAATAGCTTCCAAATGATCAAAGATAGCCCATTAATAAAGCCAGAGATGAAACTTGCAGTATTTCAACATCATGAAAGATTAGATGGAAGTGGTTATCCTAAAGGTGAAAAAATGGATAAGATTTCTGTAGTGGCACAAATAATAGCTGTTTCAGATGTTTATCATGCAATGACGTCTGAACGAGTTTTCCGTACGAAGAGTTCATCTTTTAAAGTTTTAGAGATGATAAGAGAAGAGGAGTTCGGTAAGTACAATATTACAGTTGTAAATACATTACTTTCTTTAGTAGGAGAGTTACCTATTTCTACACGTGTTCTTTTATCGGATGAAAGTGAAGGAGAAGTAGTGTTCTTACATAGAGACTCTCCAGTGAGACCAATGATTCGATTAACAGAGAGTGGCCAAATCATAGATTTAGCAGCTAAAAGAGTTTTATATATTGAAAGCATATTGAATTAAACTTGTCTCTTTTCTACTCTTCAAATGGTAGAAAAGAGTTTTAATTTGTCTAGCTTCAGCGTTTAACTGCCTTGGCAGATATAGGTCATGAGGCTCTTCCTATCAAGTTTTAAAAAAGTGTTGACACTTATATTAAAACTTGATAATATAGAGAAGTCGCCAAAACAAAACGACAATTTATAACAACTGAACATTGAAAACTGAACATGCAAAACGTTAAGAAATATAGCTAGACAGAT
>NZ_JALDYF010000038.1:0-6765 GCF_032154225.1 Psychrobacillus sp. | reverse complement strand
AAAAATATTTTTCATAAGCGTAATCCCCTTTACATATTGACTATTATTTATATTCACCCTCATCTGCATTTAATCCTTCTTCAACTAACAAGGTGCTTTACTTCAAGAAGGAGTAAAGCTTTTTTTCTTATTGAAATAAAGCCCAGTTTACTTGAATAAGGAGTATATTAATTAAACTGGACAAACTAAACCTAAATAAAACGTATATTCCACTAATTTGATTTAGTGGGAAATACGCTTTTTTGTGTGTTTTGGATAGGGGTGCTCCTCATGTAACATTTTAACGCAAATTAAAATCTTTACTTGATACAGTCAAATCCAGTAAGGTTACGTAAACTTGAACTCTTTGCACGATACGAAACGAGTGGATTAACCATGATTATTAAATATCCTCTGTCTTCGAAAAATTGGACAATTGGCGTATGTTAAAGGCCAGTAGAAGATTCCAAAACAATGGGGGCCTCTCCAGAAGCCACTTCTATTTCTCAAATAAACTCTAAAAGAATTGTCAGGCCTTCGAGTGTGTGTGCTTGTGCTACTTTAAAGCTCTTTTTATAAGGTTGTTTTGAATTCTTGAACCTGACTTTCGCCTTTTGCCACACCAAGACCAATTACTGGATTCATCATTTTTTTCCTTCTTTGTCGTAAAATTAACCGGTACCCCCTATTCCTCCATGTAGTATTATAGCTTCGCTTGTTATACGAGATCAGAGTCCCAACTAGCCTCAATCATGTTTCTTCAAGTAGGGGGTGAACTGATTAGTTGACGGGAACATTAGCCCCACGGGTGCTTACGTTCTACCCCGGCTACCGCAATCATATATCGATATAAAAAATGGTCAACCAGAAATATCTGGCTGACCATATAATACGAACGGGTGCTTTACTTCAAGAAGGAGTATCATCTCGACTTCTAGAATACAAAGATATGGATAATTTCTATGTCAAGGTGAATTAATTCCCTCTAAATTCCATTTATTAAGTCAGTCTAAATCTCGGATAGTAGAGTAGTTATAAAAGTGTTTATTTATAAAGGAGGTAATGTATAGGGTAATAAAGATATTAGTCTTCTTTGGTAAAGAAAATTCATAAACAAGGTGGGTAAGAGATGGGCTTGTTAGGGAGAGTCGTTTTTTTGCAAAGATTACGAGTTGAGCTAGTGGAAAAAAGAAAACAAGTTTCCAGTGACCTTCAAATTAATGAAATTGACAAGCAAATACGGAAGATAAATCTAGAGATACAGAATATCAGCAAATTGGCGGAATAAAGTAATATTTCCTTCTTAACTCCCATGAAGAACGTAAAATTCTTTCATTTTCTGTGGTGAAGCAAGTTATTTTTCGAGCTACATGTATGACTAACAAGTGTTTTACTTCAAGAAGGAGTAAAACCTTGTTTCTTCTTAAATTAACGCAGCAGATTAGTTGAAGAAGTGTAGGTGGGGTTAATGTTGCAATGACACAAGAACGGAACAATAAAAGAGATTTAACTCAATGTTTGCGTTCATCGATAAACAATTTCTTATATAAGTAAAGTAGATGTTATTCTAAAGAATTAATCATTCTTTACTAATCGTTCTAGAAATGATATTATATAAAAATAAATTAGTTGTAGTACAATTTGAAATAATTAGAATGAACGTTCTTGTATTTAAATGGGATATTTTTATTAATATTCTATCTCCATTATATAAAATGTTCTTGTATGGGAGGAGAAGAATTATGGCTAGAAGTAAAGAGTTCGATGAAAAACAAACATTAAAAAAAGCAATGGAACTTTTTTGGAAACAAGGATATGAAAAAACGTCAATGCAAGATTTAGTAGATCATATGGGCATTCATCGAAGAAGCATCTATGATACTTTTGGAGACAAGCGTACGCTGTTTCTAAGTGCTTTAACGTATTATGAAGAGTTTATTACAAACAAATTAATGTCGAGGCTTGAACGTGATTTACCAACCAAACAAAAGATACAAGAAGTATTTATGTTTGTTATTAACTCAAAAGTAGATAGTGACTATCCCAAAGGGTGTCTGACTGTCAACACAGCCGTCGAATTATCGTTGTTAGACGAAGAAATTGCCCAAATAATCTCAGATATGTTCACCAGAACAGAAAATCTTTTCTACAATCTACTGATACAAGGACAGAATAAGGGTGATATCTCAAATGAACATAACCCTGAGTTACTCTCCCTTTATCTTAATAACACGCTGGTAGGTCTAAGGGTCTTAGTAAAAACCAATTACAACTCAAATAATATAGAAAACATTGTTGATCTGACACTTTCAGTGCTGGATTAGCTTTCTTTTCACCCATTCTAGAATGTTCATTCTAGAAAAGTTGTAGTACAACTAATTTATATGAAAATTTAAGAACTCAATGTTCGAAGGAGAAATTCAAATGACAATATGTACTATCCCATCTGAATCAGAATTTATTAAAGTTGAAGATACTAGTTATGCTTATAGAAGGTTTGGTAAAAAAACAGGAGTACCTGTCGTATTTCTAGTTCACTTTAGAGGAACGATGGAAAATTGGGATCCTAATATGGTTGGTCCAATAGCGATGGAACGTCCAGTAATCCTATTTGATAACAAAGGGGTTGGTGAGACGAATGGGCAAACACCTGCTACGATAGCTGAGATGGCACAAGATGCAGGGAAATTTATTAAAGCACTTGGTTTAAATCAAGTCGATATTCTCGGTTTTTCAATTGGTGGAATGGTTGCACAAGAATTGGCATTACAAGAAGGGAATTTAATTAGACGAATCATTATGGCAGGTACTGGACCAGAATCTGGAATTAATCCAGAGATGGAGGTGTTTGAAAGAATGAATCGACACGGTGGGAATGCAGAGAATGCTTTAGATGACTTCATGTTTTTCTTCTATCGTTCAACTGAAACAAGTAAATCTGCGGGAATGGCATCTTTGCAAAGAATTATCAATCAGAAAAAGGTTGAAAGTTCTGACCAAGTACAACAAGCCCAATTAAAGGCTTTGGCAACGTGGTCTCAACCTAAATCCAATAATGATTACAATTGGTTACAGAACATTAAACACCCTGTGCTTGTGACAAATGGTAATAACGATGTTATGGTTCCGACTAAAAATAGTTATATTTTAGCTGAGCAATTACCAAAAGCCCAACTCATTATATATCCTGATTCTGGTCACGGACACCTATTCCAATTTCCAGAGCTATTTGCTGAGAACGTCAATTCATTCTTGAATTCAACATCTCTATAATAAATTGAATACAATTAAAAAGGAGGAAATTATATGAGCAAGTTATTTGAATCAGTCAAAATTGGAAACATAGAACTAAAAAACCGTTTAGGTATGGCACCAATGACAAGAAGTAGAGCACTGCCAGATGGCACACTTAGTGATTTGGCAACAGAGTATTACGGACAGCGTGCATCGGTTGGTTTAATAATAAGTGAGGGTACTCAACCCTCAGAGGATGGGCAGGGATATACAAATACACCTGGTATTTATACAGAATCACACATGGAGGGGTGGAAAAAGGTAACATCAAAAGTGCATAACGAAGGAGGTCGAATCTTTGTTCAACTTATGCATGTAGGCCGTGTCTCTCATCCTGACAATAAGCCTCATCACCGTCAAGCTGTTGCGCCTTCTGCTATTGCACCTAATACAGAAATATTTACAGCACAAGGGATGAAGGAGATTCCTACACCTAGAGCGTTGAGTGAAGTAGAAATAAAAGGCGTTATAAATGAGTTTCGACTAGCAGCATGAGCAGCGGTAGAAGCTGGGGCAGATGGGGTTGAAATCCACGGAGCAAATGGTTACATTATTCAACAGTTCTTAAGTGAAAATGCTAATCAACGGCAGGATGCGTATGGTGGAACGATTGAAAATCGCTCGCGATTTGCCATTGAAGTAGCAAAAGCAGTTGTTGATGAGATTGGTCCAGAACGAACAGGCATACGCCTCTCTCCTCAAGGAACACTAAATGGAATAGAAGAGGGAGAATCAAGTAGTGAAATGTACCGCTATTTAATCAGCGAGTTAGACAAGCTCAACCTTGCATATCTACACATCATGCACTTCGGAAACGAATCATTATTACAAGATATCCGTCAACTTTGGTCACAAGCACTTCTTGTTAACCGAGCAGGACGTACTTTAGACCAACTTACGATAGACTTGGATAATGAACTTGCGGACGTTATAACTGTAGGGACTTGGATGATAGCCAACCCAGATTTTGTCGAACGATTGAAATTGGACGCCCCACTAAATACTCCTGATAGAAATACCATTTATGCAGGGGGAGCAGAAGGGTATACAGATTATCCTTTCTTAAAATAATAATAGGCAAGGTTTAACTGTTAGCAAGACTAGACTACAATGAATGAAATAAGCGAATGATAAAAACCATCAATGTAAGAGTTGGTGGTTTTTTTAGAAGGAGATAAAGAATATGAAAGCTGCTCAAATACAAAAATACTCGAAAAACATTGAAGCGCAGATTGTTGACATCCCTATACCAAGTATTAAAGATAATGAAGTACTGGTAAAAGTAAAAGTTGCTGCAATAAATCCTCTTGAAATATTAAATATTACAGGAAGTGTAAAATTAATACAAGACTATGGTATGCCTCTTGTATTAGGAAATGAACTAACAGGGATTGTCGAAAAAGTGGGTAATCATGTATATGGTTTTAAGGTTGGAGATCCTATTTATACAAGACTCCCTATTGAAAAAATTGGGGCATTTGCACAATATGTTGCAGTTGATGCTAAATCCATATGGCATTTGCCGAAAAACTTAGATTTCGTTACTGGAGCTGGAGCACCTTTAACTGGTTTGACAGCATATCAAGGCTTAATAGAAGAGTTAGATGTAAAAAAGGGACAAACAGTGTTTATTCCAGGAGGTTCAGGAAGTTTTGGCCAAATGGCTGTTCCTATAGCTAAAGCAATGGGATTAAATGTTATTGTTTCTGGTAGTCCTTCCGCTAAAGAGAGAACTTTGAATGCTGGTGCAGATCAATATATTGATTATACAAGGGAAAATTATTGGGAAATACTAGACGAAGTTGATTTTGTAATCGATACTCTAGGTGCTGATGAATTCGAACGAGAGTTGTCCATTATAAAACCAGGCGGTCGGTTACTAAGTCTTCGTACTTCACCAAATAAACAGTTTGCAATAGATAAAGGTCTTCCTAAATGGAAGCAAATAATCTTTGGATTAGTTGGCTCAAAGTTTGATAAGAAAGCAAAGAAAAAAGGTATACAATATCGCTTCATTTTCGTAAGAGCTGATGGAAAACAATTAGAAAAAATTACAAAAATCATTGAAGAAAACAATATTGTTCCAGCCATAGACCCTACCAATTTTACAATCGAGGACATTAATGAAGCACTGAATTTAGTCGATAGTGGACATACTAAAGGAAAAGTAGTTATCAAATTTTAACATGAATAGGAAGAGTGGAATTAGCAATTTCTCTCTCTTCGATCAAAAATACAATAGAATTAGCTACTAATAGTTTGTGAAGAATTACACTTAAACTAATGGGTGCGTAGTTTAAGGAGGAATCTAAACCAAGTTTCGTTTTTGATGAACTATGAAGCGATTTTCATTTTATTAGCCTGAGATTTAGCTCGGTGTAACTCATCATGGAGCCTGTTACTAAAATCAGAAATCCTTTTTTATCTTTATAGAGTTATCTATAATTCAGAAGACTTAAATTCAAAGAAGCCTAGTTGATAAAATTACGAAAAGAAACAGAGAAAGAGACAAAGTTCATTTGTCTCTTTCTCTGTTTCTCCCTTAACCCATTTTTAAAATCTGTTTAATTGCACTCACGCTTGCTGAGTCCTCAAACGTTTGGTTTCTTTTACTTCTTTTTTATTATCTATGTTGTTTAATGTGCTCCCAATCCGCCATCGATGACAAATTCCGCTCCTGTTGAATAGCTCGATTCTTCAGATGCCAAAAATAGAACTAAGTTAGAAACTTCTTCTGGCTCTCCGGCTCTACGTAATGGAAATACTTGCTCCAGCTCATCGTTAATTAGATGCTCCGTCATTGGAGTACGGATAAAGCCTGGGTGAACTGAGTTGACACGAATTCCGTAGTCACCGAGTTCGAGTGCCGCAGCTTTCGTCATTCCTCTTACAGCAAATTTTGAAGCGGTGTATGCAATCTTTTTGTATGTTCCAATAATCCCTGCAAGTGAGGAAATATTAACGATGGAACCACCACCTGCTTCTTTCATGGATGGAACAACATATTTCATTCCGAGGAAAACAGAAGTCTGGTTCACTTCAATTACTTTTCTATACGTATCCTCTGAATACTCGTCTAAACTCTGTTCAGGAACATCAATTCCAGCGTTATTTATTAATACATTAACAGGTCCGAATGCTTTTTCAGTTTCTTCAATTACACTCTGCCAATCCTCTGGAGTTGTTACATCCTGTTTCACAAATAGAGTGTATTCTCCGAGTTCACTTTCCAGTCTCTTCCCGTCTTCAACTAAACTGCTTCGTTACTTCAACAATAAAAAGATACCCTCAAAGGCAGTCTCTTGTTCTATTAAAGCACCCGTTAGTGATCTAAGAAACTTCAGCACTGTTTCTAATTCAGATATTAGCTTAAAAGGTAATCAACTTGAAGAAAGCCACAAAAATATGTTAAGTTTGTTTAAATTAAAGGTGATAATTATATTTCAATTTCTTAGTCCAAAAACTTGTTTGTTTGGAACTTAAAAATTATAG
>NZ_JALDYF010000037.1:0-6766 GCF_032154225.1 Psychrobacillus sp. | reverse complement strand
AAAGTGAGTGAAATCTAATGACATCTGAATTTATATATTTTGATAATAGTGCAACGTTAGCGATCTAGTGTTGGCACGACAACGATTCGTGAAGCATCTATTTCAACAAGTGACCGAAAAGTGACCACTAGAGTAAATTGTTAAAAATATTACTCGCATTAGATTTGTCACGTTCGGTCAAGTGACTATATGTGCCAATCGTTAAATTGATGTCGCTGTGTCCAAGTTGTTCCTGGATTATTTTAATATTTACACCTTTACTAAGGGAATAAGATGCGTAAGAATGTCTTAAATTATGAAAGCTTATTTTCGGTAATTCGTATTTTTTGACAATGCGATCCCAGGCTGCGGCTGCTGATCTTGGGTTTTGCGGATATCCATTATCTCGGCAGAATAAAAAGTTAATTTCTTCTCCATCTTCCCCTATCATGGGACTCCACGCTCTACCCATTTTATTTTTGATTGTTTCTTGTTCAACTACATAACTTTTCAGTTCTTCTATGAATTTATCGGGAATGTCCACAACACGAGCTTTTTTATTTTTTGTTGACCCTAAAACCAGTTTCTTTTTTTCTTTGTCATACTGTAGGGATTTGTTGATTAAAATGGTATTCTTGTTAAAATCTATACATTCAATACGCATACCTCCTAGTTCGCCTATCCTTAAACCGGTAAGAACCGTTAATTTAATTTGGATTTTATGCCTTTTATTCACATGTTCGAGCACTTCGAATAATCGTTCTAGTTGGTATTCATCATAAAACTCTAATTCTTTATGTCTTTTTTCTACTCGAGGACGCTTCAATTCTTTCATAGGATTCTCCTTCAACAACCCCCATTCTACAGCTTTAGCAAAAATGCTTTTAAGCACAACGTATTTTTGTATGGCCATAGAAACACTATTTTCTTTCCATTTGTTTATACACTCTACTAGGTGGAAGGTTTTGATACTCGCTAACTTACGGTCTTTCAGTTCATCTAATATACCACCATCCAAGTGATATTTATAATCATTTTTTGTCGCTACAGATAAATCAATCTCCACATAATTTACCATCCAACGTTCAACAAAATTGCCAAAATTTATTTTTTCTAACTTCACCGTTTTATCTTTATTCGCCACTTCAATTTCAAATTCAGTGATCGCTTTTTTTATAGCTCGGTCAGACAATGTTTTCATACGGACAGTTTTAAAAAAGCGTAACCTTTCTCCAGTTTCTTCGTCATATCCTTTTTCAACAGTTATTTTAATACCAGGTACACCAGTTTTAGTTGGTTTTAACTCTTCGTAACTTGCCAATTTTTACACTCCTTCTATTTTCCGATACCTTATTTTACTTATATCACCTCCTAAACAGAGCGTATGTTCTTAATTAGGTTAAATTTTTTTAACACCTTTCGACATTAAGGGGATCAAAGGAGATTTTAAAGTTTTTGCGAAGCACGAATAAGCCGTGTCGATCTTTATAGTAATTTAATGAGGTTTGGAGGTAATTGGATGTGATCTCAAGGTGTTCACACACTTCTTCTAATGTAGTGTAGTCTTTTATGTAACATTCAATTAACTTATCCAAAGGAACTATCTTCTTATAGCCCCAGCGACGTGCTATTACTTCTAATTTCATATTTTGAATGTGAGACAGATCTACAATGTCACCATGTGAAGTTTCGTAGTGCCCGAACTCTTCAGCAAGAATGCCATGTTTTTCATACTTACTTCTATATTTGTCTATCCTAATTTCATTATCGAGATAAAGCCCAGCAAGTCCTCGAGGTAAATTAGTAACTTCTTTAATTTTAATATGTGGATATTGCGAGATTAAAGCTTCGTACGGCATGTAACCACCTCATTTACGTTTTGTTTTAATAAATTCGATGTACCTTCTAATCTCTTCCATTTCTTCTTCAGTTACATCTTCATCTATGTGAGCAGCAATAGTTTCAATTTTTTCTGATGGTTGTCTGTCAATTAACGAGTCTAAAGATACTTTAAATAAATCTGCGTACAAACTGGCATCATCAATGTCCGGTTTCGCTTGTCCATTTTCCCATCGGCTGATCGAACTTTTACTTATTTTAGCACCGTATCTCTTTAAAAATTCTACTGATAACTGTTCAAGTGACATTTTATTAGAAATTCTTAATTGTTTTATTTTCTCTGAAAAAGTAGTCATTTTTAAACTCCCCCGAAAAACGCTTCATTTAATATCTTAATTATAGCTTAATATATTTTTCCCGAAAATACAACACATTTTAAAAAAACTTCCCAAATATGAAATTATTAATTGACTTTTAAATTTTTGGGTGTATTATTATATTTACAACGTCCCAAATATGGGAAGTGGAGGTGAATAGGGTGAATCAGAATAAAAAACCGTTTTATAAATTCAAGGGCTACCTTGCAGAAAATGGAATCAAACAAAGAGAAATAGCTATGCGCATAGGTATGAATGAAGTAAGTTTTTCTCAAAAGATAAATAGATCCGGTAGTGTCTTCACAATCGATGAGGTGAAATTGATTTGTGATGAACTAAATATCTCTGCCGATGATTTTTTTTTAACATCACCGTTCCAAAAACGGGAAATTGGGGCGGTGTAAATAACATAAATGAAAGTGAGGTGTAATTCTTGCGAAAGATACGAGGTGTTAAGAATTTAGTCGACTATCTTAAATCCATTGATTGCCCAATAAGTGAATCAACATTGTACAGACTAGTTCGCAAAAAAGAAATACCTTTTAACAGACCGTCACCAGGAGTATTATTGTTCGACTTAAATAAAATTGATGAATGGTTATCAGGTGAAGAGAATTTAGCGTAAAAAGAAAAAAGGAGGGAATCAAATGACAACTGAACAAAAGCTAGAAATATTAGAACGTGCAATAGAAGAAGGGGCTGTAGTAGAAATTAGTTATTATGGCGCAGAGAAATTCACGAAAGAAAAAGCTTTAGAGAAAGTTGAAAAGTTAGGAACTGTACAAGAAATAGAAAGCGATGGGTCTACATGGTTAACGTCTGGTGACTACGGATTCGGAATGACCGTCTTCTACAAAAAGGCTAAAGAAGATCGCAAAAAGCAACTACTCGCTGAACTTGCTGAGTTGGAAGCTGCTGAGTAGACACAAAATATGGAGTAAAGGAGAGGGTAATGTGCTAGTTAATGAATTAATCGAGAAGCTACAAAAGCTCCCGGAATATGCGACTGTACGTGTGCTTAGAAAAGATGAAAATGAAACACATTTCTATTACAGGGGTTCTGTAGAAGAAGTTGTTTTACAACCTATAGATGATGACGACGATTATTTAGAACGCTATGTAGATATAAAGTAATTAACAGTTCGATTAAACTATCCACTTTCAGTTCTCATTCGATAGTACCACTAAGAGTACTTGCCTTAACCGGCATATTTTTTTAAGCCTGGTGCGGAAAATGTTGGACGATTTAACACATATATCAAAGGTGGTGAGCATACATGATTGTCGCTAAAGGATTGCATACTGGTGATGTTTACGCCACGGGAGAAAATAAAGCTGAATGCTTTCGAAAACTGGAAGAAGCATATCCAACGAAAATCGAAAGGAAGGTCGAGCATGGTCTGGCTAAAACATTAAACATTTATCCCGAGCCATTGAAGATTGCGAGAATAGGAGGTTAGCATAATGGATCATCCGATGATCGAACAAATTGAACGTACAGGCTACCCAACTAATGAATATCTAGAGTATGAGCGTGAACAGGAGAGGGAGGAAGACGAAGAATGACACTGAAATCTTTCAACGAATTATTTGAACTAGATTTGTCCAATGAAGTTGCTAAACGACCAGTAAAGAAAAACTCTGATTTAACTTTAGATTACTTGGAATGGGCTAATTGTATCAAATTACTTTATGAAAATGGTGCTGAAAAAGTAAGGTACGGAATGGTTAAAAACGAGAATAGCTATCCCTGTTTTTACAATCAAAATGGAGAAAGTGCATTCGTGACAGTGTGGGTAGAAGTTGACGGTGAGCGTTATGAAGAAGATTACCCTGTGGTTAATGGAATTTATCCAGTTTCTAATCCTAATCAACTAGACATAAATAAGGCAAAGCAGAGAGGTTTTGTTAAAGCAGTGGCAATCAATACTGGTTTAGGTCTAGGTTTATGGATTAAAGAAGAACATGTCATTAATAATGATAAAGAAATCCAACGTGAGTTAAGCCAAAATGAAACATCTACTTTGAACGACCAGGTAACAACGTTATTCGCCAAGGCTTTACAAAAGACAGGTGACAAAGACTCTCTTTATACAATACTACAAAGCTCTAAAGAGGAGATTCATAAATTGTACAAGTCTAATGACCATGCAGCCAAGAAAATATTGATCAGTCAGTTAGATGTGATTCTAAATGATAACAACAGTTGACGATAGGAATCAATTTATAGGTGGATCAGAAGCAAATATGATTTACATGAATTACGAGACTAATAGTTTTGTTAAGTGGTGGTCAGCGAAGCTATCTGAATCTCCGTCAGAATCATTTACCAATAAACATATGTCAGTGGGTACGATCCTAGAACATGACATTGTTGATTTATATGAATCTGTTAACGGCGTTAAAGGATTGCGAGATAGACAGAAGATAAAAGGTATCGCAAGAGCCAACACGGATTATATCATAGGCAACAAAGTTTCTGATGTTAAAGCTACAGGTAAAGCGTTTGAATGGTTTTTAAAAGAAAAGGTACCAGCTAACTACAAAAGGCAATTGATTCATTACATGTATGTATTTGAGTTATTACAAGCTTCGATTATCGCATATCAAGTGGACGAGCGTTTATTGGCAGATCCATTCAAGCCGTTAAAAAGTACAAATTTATTTGAAATACCAGTGCCGATCAAAACAAAGGAAATTATAGAACATAAGCAAAGAATTGATTACCTGGAGCATTGTAAAGAAATGAGTATTTTTCCTAAATGAAAGGAGGTGAGTCAATGGAGTTTGGGGCAATCGAAACACTCATGTTGATGTTTATCAGTTTCGGTGTCGGGAGTTTATATGTAGCAGTATTAAAGGAGGATGAAGATGAATCAATTAATCGAAACGAATCACAATGATTCTGGGGAAATTATTATCAGCGGTCGTGAATTACACAAATTTCTGGAATCGAACGAACGTTATTCGAAATGGTTTTCCAGAATGCTTACCTATGGATTTGTAGAAGGTGTCGATTTTACAAGCGGTCAAAAAAGTACGGTTGTAAATAATGGTGCTTTGAGAACTTTAGATGATCATGAACTAACAATTGATATGGCAAAAGAAATATCCATGATCCAACGCAATGAAAGAGGTGCGCAAGCTAGACGGTATTTCTTACAAGTTGAAAAAATGTGGAACAGTCCAGAAATGATTATTAAACGCGCACATGAATTTCTTGAAAAACAAGTATTAGAGCTTCAAGAAAATATTGATAGAAATAAAAGCAAGGTATTCTTTGCTGAAGCTGTAGAAGTTAGTAAAAATGCCATTCTAGTAAAAGATTTAGCAACTCTATTAAAGCAAAACGGCATTGATATTGGACAGAATAGGTTGTTTGAATGGTTAAGGAATAACGATTATCTATGTGCAGGGAAGACGATGCGGAATAAGCCCACACAACGTGCAATGGACATGAAGTTGTTTGAAATCAGCACACATTTACACTCTGGCAGCGATGGGGAGTTTTATACAAAATATACTCCTAAAGTTACTGGAAAAGGACAAGCGTACTTTATTAACAAGTTATTAAACAAAGAAAAAGTCTGATGCGCCAACATCAGACTACGAACAAAAAATAAGTTACCGAAAGTATAACACGCTTCTAAGAATTAATAAACAGGAAGTGAAAAATTATGAACGTGAAATGGATTAAATTAAGCACTCAAATGTTTGAAGACGAGAAGATCCGTCTGATTGAAAATATGCCGGAAGCTGACACTATATTAGTGTGTTGGTTCAAATTGCTTCTTATGTCTTCAAAGGATGGGAGCTTTAAAGTGAAAAACTTTGCTAATAATACTCATTCTATTGAAGAGCTGCTTTCGGTTTTATTGAAAAAAGACATCCAGTTTATTAGGGGAATGATTTCAGCACTTACTGAAGTAGGTGTAATGAAAATAGATGGTGACACTATAGAAATTAATCGGTTTTGGCGTACTAATCAAGAGTTGCGCAATTCACCGGAATATAAGCTGTGGAGAGCCGACGTTTTTGAAAGAGATAAATATACCTGTCAAATGTGTAATCAAGTAGGTGGATCGCTTAACGCCCATCACATCAAGTCGTTTGCCCGTTATGAAGCATTAAGGTTTGAAGTTAGTAACGGACAGACGTTATGCGAACCTTGCCACAGGAAAGTTCATAAAAAGGGTGAAAAGAATGGCTAAATTCAGAATGGTATATACAGAGTTTTGGAACGATCCACGAGTTGTTGAGGAAATGACGCCGGAAGATAAATACTTCTTCCTGTACCTATTAACTAATTCCAACGCAACTCAGATCGGTATCTATCAAATTACTAAGAAGCAAATGTCTTTTGATACTGGTTACTCAATAGAAAGTATTAATTCTTTGCTCGATCGGTTTGTTAAACATCATAAGATTGTCGTTTATAATCCCGAAACAAGAGAGATAGCAATTCGGAATTGGGGCAAGTATAACTTAAATCGTGGTGGTAAACCGATGATTGATTGTGTGCTTTCTGAACTAAAAGAAGTGAAGGATGAAAGTTTGATCGGTTACGTAGG